>CAWFWA010000011.1:0-68351 GCA_963819435.1 uncultured Solirubrobacteraceae bacterium
CTCGGTGTAGCCGGTCTTGATCAGTTCGCGCGCAATCGGCACGGTCAGCGTCTTGCCGGCTTTGGACTTCCAGATGACAAAGCCGCAGCCGGGGTCCTCGCGCGCCCAGCAGGAGTAGCCCTTGCGGTTCTCGGAGATCTCGTGGCCGCACACCGGGCATGGCCCGAGCTTGGCGCGCGGGATGCGCACGTCCTTGAGCGTCTCGTCGAGCTGCTTGACGGTCTCCTGCGCAAAGCCGGCGATGTCGCCCATGAACTTCTCGCGCGAGTCCTCGCCGCGCTCGATCTTGCCGAGACGGTGCTCCCAGCTGCCGGTCAGTTCGGGGGAGGTGAGCATGTGCGCGTCGAGCAGGCGGACCACGTTCAGCCCCTTCTCGGTGGCGACCAGGGCGCGTGCGTCGCGCTCGACGTAGCCGACGGTGATCAGACGCTCGATGATCGCCGCGCGCGTGGCCGGCGTGCCGATGCCCGACTCCTTCATCGCCTCGCGCAGCTCTTCGTCCTCGACGAGCTTGCCCGCCGTCTCCATCGCGCCGAGCAGCGAGGCGTCGGAGTAGCGCCGCGGCGGTTTGGTTTCCTTGCGGTCGCTGGCGATCTTCTTGAGCTCGACGATCTCGTCTGCCTCGAGCTTGGGCAGCTGCTGGTCGGCGCCCTCGTCCTCCTCGCCTTTCGGCGGGCGCGCGTCGGCCGCGGCGACCTCGTCGTAGACGCCGCGCCAGCCGGGCACGATCAGCAGCTTGCCGCGGGTGCGGAAGACGTGCCCGTCCTCGCCCTCGCCGATCGTCGTCTCCACGCGCGTGTTCTCGAACACGGCCTCGGGGTGGAACACGGCGAGGAAGCGGCGCGTGACCATGTCGTAGATGCGCCGGTCGTCGGAGCTCATTTTTTCGAGGTTGTGCTCGGAGCGCGTGGGGATGATCGCGTGGTGGTCTGTGACCTTCTCGTCGTTGACCACGCGCGCCAGCGGCAGCAGGTCCAGGCCGGCGACGTACTCGGCGCCCGCGCGGTACTCCGGCTGGGCGCCGACGAGCTCGGCGATCGGCTTGATCTCGGCGACCATGTCGCTGGGCAGGTAGCGCGAGTTGGTGCGCGGGTAGGTCAGCGCCTTGTGCTCCTCATAGCAGCGCTGCGCTGCGCCGAGCGTGCGTTTGGCGGAGAAGCCGTAGCGGTTGTTGGCCTCGCGCTGCAGCGTCGTGAGGTCGTAGAGCATCGGCGCTTTCTCGCGCTGCTCTTTCTTCTCCAGCTTGGTGATCTTGCCGGGCTTGCCCTCGCACGCGGCGACGATCGCCGCGGCCTCGTCCTCGGTGGCGATGCGCGGCTTGGCGCCCGCGTGGTAGCGGCCCTCGTACTTGCGCGCGCCGTCGGCCTCGAAGGCCGCGTCGACGAGCCAGTAGGGCTCGGACACGAAGGCTTTGATCTCCTCCTCGCGGCGCGCGATCAGCGCCAGCGTCGGCGTCTGCACGCGGCCCAGCGAGACCGCGCCGTCGAAGGAGCTGCGCAGGCGGATGGTCGCGGCGCGCGTGGCGTTCATGCCGACGATCCAGTCGGCCTCCGAGCGCGAGCGCGCCGCCTGCTCCAGGCGCGCGAACTCGTCAGACGGGCGCAGCGCGGTGAACGCCTCCTTCATCGCCGCGCTGGTCATCGATTTCAGCCACAGCCGGTTGACCGGCTTCTTGCCTTTGGCCTTCTCGTACAGATAGGCGAAGATCAGCTCGCCCTCGCGACCGGCGTCGCAGGCGTTGACGACCTCATCGATGTCGTCGCGCCCGATCTGTTTGGTGACGACGGACATCTGCTTGCGCGAGCGCTCGTCGCGCACGACCAGCTTGAAGCGGTCGGGGACGATCGGCAGGTCTTCCATGCGCCAGCGCTTGAATTTGGCGTCGTACTCGTCCGGTTCGGCGAGCTGAACGAGGTGCCCGACGGCCCACGTGATCACGTGGTCGGGGCCCTCCAGCACGCCCTCGCCCTTCTTGAACGGTCCCTTCAGAACGCGCGCGAGATCGGTCCCCACGGAGGGCTTCTCGGCGATCACGAGCGTCTTGGACATGGCGGTCAGCGTAGCGGAGGGTGCTAGCCGCCGATCGGCGCGCGCGGGTTGGCGCCCCAGAAGACCTGCGTGCCGAGCATGCCGATCAGCGTCACGAACACGAGGTTGAGCACCATCGACTTGGCCGTCGCGGTGCCCACGCCGACCGGGCCGCCGCTGGCGTTGTAGCCGTAGTAACAGGCGACGAGCACGATGACGGTCGCCATGCTCATCCCCTTGATCACGCTGAACAGCAGGTCGGGCGCGTTCTGAAACTGCCAGAAGATCAGCAGATAGCCGCCGGAGGACACGAAGCCGAGCTGCTCGACGACGCCGAGGTAGGAGCCCAGGAAGGCGACGCCGATGCCGGCTATGTACATGAACGGCAGCACGATCCACGCGGCGAGCAGGCGCGTGGCGCAGAGGAACAGCATCGAGTCGATGCCCATCACCTCGAGCGCATCGACCTCCTCGGAGATGCGCATCGCTCCGAGCTCGGCGACGATGCCCGTGCCGACCTTCGCAGCCATCATGTAGCCAAAGGCGTAAGGCACCGCCTCGCGCAGGTCACACCAAGCCGAGAACACGCCGGCGTAGGCGGGCGCGCCGGTGGAGAGCGTGAAGTAGGCGCCGCCGATGCCGCACACGCCAAGCCCCATGAGGAACACCAGCGACCAGATGACGAGCGTCGAGCCGACGATCAGGATGCCCGCCTGGCGCAGCGTCTCGCCGAAGAAGCGCAGCACGCGCAGGCTCCACACGTCGCGCAGGATGGCGCCGCTGAAGCGCACGATCTCACCGGTGCTCGCCAGCCACTCCCCCGGTGTCGCCTGGCGCTCGTTCATCACTTGATCACGAGGATCTGCGGATGCGTTGCGAGCAGCGTCTGCGTGAACACGTAGTTGAACGCGCCGATGCCGAGGAAGGCGACGACGACGGCTTCGTTGACCGCGCGCCCGACGCCCTCGGCGCCGCCGGAGGCGGTCATGCCCTTGTAACAGCAGACGATCGCGATGATCGCCCCGAAGCAGGTGGACTTGAGCACCGAGCCCCAGAGGTCGGTCGTCGAGGCGTTGGCGAACAGCGTGCCCCAGAACGGGCCGAGCGGCTGGCCGTTGACGAGCTCCGCGGCGATGCCGCCGAAGATGCCGAACAGCAGCGCGTAGATGTCGAACAGCCCCGTGATCACCATCAGCGCGAGAAAGCGCGGCACGACAAGGTTCTTCACGGGGTCGACGCCGAGCACCTGCAGCGCGTCGAGCTCCTCGCGCACCTTGCGCGCGCCGAGGTCGGCGGTGATCGCCGTACCGGCGATACCGGCGACAACGATCGACGTGATCAGCGGGCCGATTTCACGGATCGCGGCGAGGATGAAGAAGCCGCCGAGACGGTCGAGCGCGCCGAACAGGGTGAGGAAGTTGGCCGCCTGCAGCCCCGGCGCGCCGTAGCTGATCGCGACCGTCGTGATCAGCAGCGGAAACCACACCAGCCGCAGCGCGAACAGAAACTGCGAGACGAGCTCGCCGCCGTAGGGATACGGCGGGCGCACGGCCGAGACGATCGTCCTGCCGGTCAGCAGCACGACGTCGCCGAATTCCTCCAGCGCGCGGCGGAACGGACCGAGCGCCCGTTGCAGGCGCGCGGGTTCGCTCAGCGCGCGCGGCCGGGTCGTCGAGCTGGCCCCCATAGTCATATATAGTAATAGTTTACTAGCACTCTGTAAATAGCGTCTCCCACTCGTTAGCATCGTTGGCATGTCCGGACGGCGTTTCACCGCTCCCCACGACGAGCCGCTCGATCGGCAGCTCGCGGCGCTCACGATCGACCGCGACGCCGAGGTGCCGCTCGGCGTGCAGCTCGCGTGGGCGCTGCGCACGCGCATCGGCGAGGGCGAGTTCGAGCCCGGTCAGCGCCTGCCGGGTCTGCGCGAGATGGCCGACGCGGTCGGCGTGAACCTGAACACCGTGCGCGCCGTCTACCAGCGACTCGAGCGCGAGGGGCTGATCGAAAGCCAGCAGGGCCGCGGCACGTTCGTCGCGTCCACGCCGGCGCCCGGCGCGGGCGCAGGCTCGATCGCCGAAGCCGCCGCGCGCAGCGCGCGGGCGACCGGCACCGACCCGCGCGCGGTCGCCGCCGCCCTCTACGTCGCCGCCGAGCCGCCCGCGCCGAGCGACGAGCAGGCGGCCGAGCTGTCGCAGGCGGCCCGCCGCCGCGCCCTGCGCGAGCAGATCGCAGCACTCGAGCGCACGGTCGCCGAGCTGGAAGCCGAGAATCCCGGCATCGCCCCCACCGCCGTGCGCTCGCGACGCGGATTCGGTCCGGCGCTGCTCACCGCCGAGGAGCTGGCACACGTCCGCGCCACGCTGATTCGCCGCCTGACGATCGTGCAGGCCGCCATCGACGAGCACGTCGAACGCCAGCGCGCGGGCGCCGCCGGCGCAAAGCGACAGGCGAGGCCGCCGGCACGCGCGCCGGTGAAGACGAAGACCGAGGCCAAGCCCAGGCCAGCCAAGGCAGCGAAGGCAGCCCCGTCAACACGAGCGCGGCGCGCGCGGCCCACGCCGCGCCCGGCAGGCGCCGGCGGCTGAGCTCACAGCAGCGAGCAGATGTACCAGGCGACCGCGGTCACGACGGCCACGTACACGTTGATCACGACGACGCCCTCGACCGAGGTGACCGCCAGCGTGCGCCGCGCGCCGGCCGCCTGCGGCGGCGCACACAGGCGCCTGATCCAAGTCACTTCCGGTTCGCTGCGGCGCAGCCCGATCAGCTCGTCATAGACGCTCGACAGCCAGGCCAGCAAGAGCAGCATCGCGCCCTCCAACAGCGCGAGCACGGCGAGCACGACGACCACCGCGCCCATGCTCAGATCATCGCGTCCGACCGCGCGCGAGCCGACCCACAGCGCGAGCAGCGGACAGCCGGTCCACACGTTGACCGTCACGATCGCCGTGATCCCAGCCATCGTCGCCCGCTTGAGCACCATCGGCAAAAGCTACCTCGATCGCCGCACGCGCACAGCGCTGTCACGCACCCGTCCCCGGCTCAGCCGGCGGCGCACCCCTGCGTGGAGACGCCGGCACCCGCCGCGGCGCGCACGCGAGCCAGCGCGAGCACCTGCTGGACGGTCGTGTTGGCCACGCCGTAACCGCCGCGCTCGCGCCCGCCCACGGTGCCGGCGAACACGGTTGTGAGCACCGAGCCATCCGTGCCGACGAGCGGGCCGCCGGAGTTGCCCGGGCGCACGAGCCCGCGCAACGGCGTGAGCAGGCGGCGCACCGGGCCGCGCCCATAGGCGTCGTCGGTGAGCACGTCCTGCGTGCGCCCGATGCGCGCCGGGCGCACGTCGAACGGGCCGTTCTGCGGATAGCCGAGGATCGCTCCGGCTTCGCCGGCCGACGGATCCCTGGCAAAGCTGAGCGCGGGCAGCCCCAGCCCGGGAACGCTCAGAACGGCGACGTCGTCGGTCGGGTCAAACGCGACGGGCCGCGCGGGCAGGCTCGGCGAGCGCCCGCGAACCTGCACGGTCGTGTCGCTCTCGCCGGCGACCACGTGCGCGTTGGTGACGATCAGGTTCGGCTCGGCGACCCAGCCGGAGCCCTCGATCGCGAGCCCGCAGGCGGTGCCGAGCACACGCACGACGCTGCGCGAGGCCGCCTTGATCGCGGGGGCGCGCGCGATGCGCGGCGGCGGCGGTGAGACGTCGGGCGAGGGGCCGGCGATCGACGGCAGCGGATCCAGGCGTGCGAGCGCGTTGAGGATCGGCCCCGAGGGCGGCAGCAGCACGTTGAGCTCGCGCAGGATCGCCGAACGCTGGATGTCGCTGCGCAGATCGTTCTGGTTGGGCGTCTGCGCGACGACGGCGGCGACGATCCACACGACCCCGAGCGCGAGCGCGGCGCCGAGCAGCGCACCGAGCAGGCCGTCGAGCGCGCCGATTCCCGGCAGCATCACCGCCCGGCGCACGCGAAAGCCGAGCCCCTCCATGCCGCTGGCGAGGATCGCGCCCGCCAGCAGCGCGCCGATCAGCCCGAGCGCGGGCGCGTACGGCGAGGACGAGCCTTCCTGCAGCAGTAGAGGAGCCAGGCGAGTTCCGATGAATGCCCCTATGGCAAACCCCGCGAACGACAGCACCCCCACGATGAACCCCCGCCGGAAGCCGAAACCGGCGAGGATTGCCGCGAACGCGACGATGATCCAGTCGAGCCCCGTCACCCGCCATGTTCTACCGCGCCCTGACTGACGAGCAGACGCTGCGCATGCGCCGGGCGCGCCCGGTCATCGCATTGGCGGCCGTCGCCTTCGCAATCGGCGCGATCGTCGGCGCCAGCGGCGGCGAATCCTCGGGCGACTCGCTGGCGCAGCGCTTCGTCGCCGCGTGGGCCCGCAACGACTACGCGTCCATGTACGCGGACATCGACTCGGCGTCGCGGCGTGCGGTCAATGCCGACGAGTTCGCCAACGCCTACCACGAAGCGCTGCGCACGGCCACCGCGACGAAGCTGCGCGCGACCGGCAGGCCGCACAGCGCCGGCGGTGGGGAGGTCAGCGTGCCGGTGCTCGTCGCCACGCGGCTGTTCGGCACGCTCAAGCTGAACGTGCGCGTGCCGGTCATCAGCGACGCGGAAGGCGGCGACGCGATCGCCTGGTCGCGCTCGCTCGCCTTCCCCGGCCTGCGCGCCGGCGAGACGCTCAGCCGCCGCACGACGCTGCCGGCGCGCGCGTCGCTGCTCGCACGCGACGGCTCGGTGCTGGCCGAGGGCGAAGCCACGCAGGCCGGCCCGCGCAGTTCGCCGCTCGGCGAAACGGCGGGCGCGCTGGTCGGCGAAGTCGGCCCGATCCCCAGCTCGCGGCGCATCGCGCTGGAAATGGAAGGCGTGCCTTCAGACGCCGACGTCGGCACCAGCGGCCTCGAGCTCGCGCTCGACGCCGGCCTGCGCGGCACCCCCGGCGGAGAGTTGCTGGAGGGGAACCGGATCATCGCCAGCGCCACGCCGCACGCCTCGCCCCCGCTGCGCACGAGCATCTCGCCGGCCGTGCAGCGCGCAAGCGTGCAAGCGCTCGGCTCACAGCTCGGCGGCGTGGTCGCGCTTGCGCCCAGCGGACAGGTTCTCGCGGTCTCAGGCATCGGCATCGACAGCGTGCAGCCGCCTGGCTCGACGTTCAAGATGGTCACGCTGACCGGCGTGCTGGACGCGCACGTGGCCACGCCGAAGACGCAGTTCCCCTACGCGACCTACGCAACGCTCGACGGGGTCAAGCTGAGCAACGCCAACGGCGAGGAATGTGGCGGCTCGCTCGCGCTGGCGTTTGCCGTGTCGTGTAACTCGGTGTTCGCGCCGCTGGGCGTCAAGCTCGGCGCGCCGCGCCTGGTGGCAATGGCCGAACGCTTCGGCTTCAACCACGCGCCGGGCATCGAGGGCGCCGCCGAAAGTACCCTGCCGGCCGCCTCGAGCATCCAGGGCGAACTCGATGTCGGCTCGAGCGCGATCGGCCAAGGGCAGGTGCAGGCCAGCGCGCTGCAGATGGCGATCGTCGCCGCGACGATCGCCGACGGCGGCGTGCGCCCGCGCCCCACGTTCACGCCCGACCGCCTGTCGCCCGGGCCGCGCGTCACCGGCGCGGCGGTCGCGCACACCGTGCGGCGGCTGATGATCGGCGTCGTGCGCGGGGGCACGGGCACCTCCGCTGCGATCCCCGGCGTGACCGTCGCCGGCAAGACCGGCACGGCCGAACTGAAGAGCCAGTGCACGCCTTCCTCCTCAGAATCGGAATCCGCCGAATCCTCCGCAAAGGAATCGGGCTCCACGGGTTGCGTGGGCGCCGACAGCCAAGCGAGCAACACCGATGCGTGGTTTGCCTCCTTCGCCCCGGCGCTGAAGCCGCGCATCGTCGTCGGCGTGCTGCTGGTCAAAGACGGCGCGGGCGGCGACACCGCAGCACCCGTCGCGCGCCAGGTGCTCGAAGCGGGGCTGAAGGCCAGCCGCTAGACGTCGAGCTCGGCCGACGCTTTCTCGGCCGCGTCGTCCGGGTTGACGATCGACAGCGTGAGCGGGCGATTGTCCAGCGAGACGGTCTGGATCTTGAACAGCATCAGCGCGCCCTGCGTGGGCCCGTCGGAGGCGATCGAGTCGAGCACCGGCAGGCGGCCGTTGGCCGCGACGTTGCCCGCGCGGTAGGCAAACTGGTTGGTCGCGCCGGGAACGATCGGGATGTAGTGGTTTTCCTGCGTGTCGGTGATCGTTATGTCCGAGGCGGCGGGAAGCGTGTGCGAGCCGTTGTTGTAGACCTGCAGGAACACGCCGAACCACTCCTGGCCGGGTTCGAGCTTGCGCTCGGAAGCCGAAAGGCCCTGCAGGTAGGCGGAGTCCTCGACCGAGTACGGGTTGAGCTGGCGCGAGAGCTGCACCTCGTAGACCAGCGGGCCGACGTCGAGATACGGGGCGTTGGCGCCCGACTCGCCGGCGTAGGTGCCGCCTTTGACCTTCGTGTGGGACTCACCGCACGCCGTCAGCACGCTCGCGGCGAGCAGGACGAGTGCCAGGAGCGTGAGCTTGCGCAGGCGGCTGGACATGCGACGCGGCAGTCTATCCGGCGGCGACCGTCACGCGGCTTCCGCGATCCTCGCCGCGCTCGATGATCGAGCGCAGCCGGCGCATCGCGCGGCCGTTCTTGCGCTTGAGCCAGCCGCGCGCGCCCAGCGACTCCAGCAGCCGGTCGGACAGCGTCGCGGGCATCGTCTGCAGCGTGAAGCGCACGCGCGTGGTGCCCGACGCCGCCGGCGCGAGGTCATACACGCCGAGCGTACGGACGCGGTTGTTCTTGCCGGTACGGCCGGCCTCGACGATGCGGTGCGGTCGCTGCACCTCGATGAACGTCGCGTCGCCCCAGCTGAAGCGGTTTCCCGGCGCCTTGACGCGGAAGCGCGCGCCCGCCCCACGCCCGACGGAGTCGATGCGCGTGAGATGCCAGTCGACCATGAAGTGATCGGTGAACTCGCTGTGGTTGGCGATGTCCTGCAGGTAGTCGAACACCTGCTCACGCGGAGCGGAGATGATCGTCGAGACGGTCACGGGGTCCATTGCGACCGCTCAGTCTAAAGTGCGCCCGGCCGGCGCGGCGCGCAGTCAGGCCGCGCGGGCGGTCAGCCGGACCGTGTGGCCGTGCTCGCAGTGGCGCACGATCTCGCTGGCGACGGGCGCCTCGCGGCGCAGCGTGCGGCACAGCTCGCACACCAGACCGCCGCCGGCGCCGTCGTACAGGTGCACGTGCTCTCCGGTGAGCGGCGTGCGCCCGCAGTCTGCACAGCAGTCGCGATCGGCCTCCAGCGCGCCCAGGCCGCGACGCAGCAGATGGCGCTCCAGTTGCTCGCCGTGCTCGATCGCAGAAGCCATGACGAGTCCTGATTTCGCCGCGCGGTCGGGTCCTCCTGCCCTTGGTCGCAGGCTCGCGGAGCGGTTTGTGCTGCGCCGTGGCGGGGTACGAAGGTGACAGTTCAAACCGGCCCACAGAGAACGCCGGCGTGCTCCTGTACGGAAAATGCGGGTTTCCTGGACTAGCCCTCCAGGACAACTTGTTATGATCGCCACGATCTTTCTTTCGACGGGGAGCACCGCGACGGAGCGCCTGGGCAAGAAGGAGGAGCAGATGGATCTAGTCGGTACGGGAGTCTCGGTCGGTGCAGGTTCGTTCTGTTGTCGCAACTGCGGTTACGTGCTCACTTTGAGCGGCCTGGACACGCTCAGCGACTGTCCGAGCTGCGGCGGCAGCGACTTCGTGCGCGCGTCGCTGTTCAGCGCGGAGGGAGCATCCGAAGCTCAGGAGACCTCACGCCACGAGGGCCTTCTGTCCGAGCCCGCGCCGCGCGACCGCGCCGCACTGCTGGCGAGCGCGCGGGCACACGTTCAGCAGCCGGGCGAGTACCTGTGCTTCGAAGAGGGCGGCGAGCTGCACACGGTCGCGCTGGCGCGAGAGTGGACGCGCATCGGCCGCAGCCTGGCGGCGGACGTGCGCTTCGATGACCCGACGGTCTCGCGCCGCCACGCACTGATCGTGCGCCAGCCCGACGGCGTGCGCGTGCTCGACGACCGCAGCCTCAACGGGGTGTTCGTCAATGGAGAGCGCATCGAGGGACAACTCGTGAACGACGGTGACGAGATCATCGTCGGGCGCTACCGCCTGAACTTCCTGGTCGTCTCACCCAGGCCCACCACGGGCGCTGCTGAGGACAAAGAACGCGCCACCCTCCAACGCGCCGACTGACGAGGCGCAGCGTCCCCTGTCGCACGTCCGCCCTCTGGCAGGCGGCGGGCGGGCGTGTCGCCACGACGGCTCTGCGCATCCTCGCGCTGGCACGTAGTATCGCGTGATGGCCGACACGATCGCCGTGCTCTCTCAGAAGGGCGGCACCGGCAAGACCACGACCGTCCGCACGCTCACCGATGCTTTCCGCCGCAGCGGGCTACGCACGCTCGCCGTCGATCTCGACCCGCAGGGCAATCTGTCGGACTACTTCGACGTTCCGCCGGACGCCGAGCCGACGATCGCCGACGTGCTCGCCGGGCGCGCCAAGACGGCCGATGCGATCCACGAAGACCTGATCCCCGCCAACCTCACGCTCGCCGAAGCCGAGCTGATGCTCGGCGGCAAGATGGGCCGCGAGCTGACGCTGCGCCGCGCGCTTGCCAAGGCCCCGGATGACTACGACCTGATCGTCATCGACTGCCCGCCCTCCTTGGGCCTGCTCACCGTCAACGCGCTGGTCGCCGCCGATCACGCGCTGGTGACCGCCGAGGCGCAGTACTTCGCTCTGCAGGGCGTCGAGCAGGCGATGGAGGTCGTCGAGCTGGCACGCGACGGGCTCAACGCGGAGCTGTCGCTGCTCGGCGTGCTGCTGAACCTCGCCGACATGCGCACCGTGCACTCGCGCGAGGCGCTCGCCTCGCTGAAGGAACGCTTCGGCGATCGCGTGTTCGACACCGTCGTGCGCTCCTCGATCGCCTACGCCGAGTCAGCCGAGCGCGCGCGCTCGATCCTCGACCACCGGCCCGACCTCGGCGCCGACTACCTCGACGTCGCCGCCGAAGTCCTGCAGCGCCTGCCCGGCCTGACCGCCGCGGGCGAGCGTCTGGCCCAGCTGCGCTAGAGCTCAGACACGTAGGCGCCCTGCGGCTCGAAGGGAGCCCGCAGCAGCGTCGCCCATCCGTCGATCTCACCGCGCAGCGCCTCCGCCACGGCGCCTGTCTGCTCATAGAAACACCACACCAGCACCGTCGGGCCGGCGCCGGAGATCGTCGCGCCGAGCGCGCCGAGCTCGCGTGCGCGCAGCGCCAGGTCATAGGAGCGCGGGAACAGATGCGAGCGCTGCTGCTGGTGCAGGCGGTCCTGCAGGCCGCGACCGAGCATGTCCCAGTCGCCAAGCGCCAGGCCGAGCGTCAGCAGCGCCGCATGCGCGACGTTGAATACCGCGTCCGCCAGCGGCACCTCGTCGGCCAGCGCCGCACGCGCGGCGCTCGTGCGCACCGCCTCCTGCGGCACGACCGCCAGCGCCTCCAGCCCGGTCGGCGGCTCAAAGCGCGTCACCTGCCCGTCGGCGCACACGACGAAGCCGCCCTGCAGCGACGCGGCCACATTGTCGGGATGCCCCTCCAGCTCGGCGCACGCAGCGAACAGATCGACATCCATCTCAAAAAGATGGTCTGCCGCCATTGTCCCCGCGACGATCGCCGCGGCGCTCGACCCCAGGCCGCCCGACAGCGGGATCTCCGAGCCGATCTTGAACGTGAAGTCGTCGGCCGGATGCAGGTGCTCGAACGCCCGTACACAGAGGTTCTCGCGACCCTTGGCGATCGGCAGCTCGGATTCGACCGCGAAGCTGCCCGTCTCTGTCACCTCCAGCTCGAGCTTCAGCGACACCGCGGCCGCCATGCAGTCAAAGCCCGGTCCGAGGTTCGCCGAGGACCCGGGAACCCGCACTACGCGTCTACGGATCACCCAAGACCGCTTCCTCGATCGCCGCGCTCTCGGCCACGCACTGGATCACCCGCCCGTCGTTGTTGGCGATCGCCGTCTCGGGATCCTTCAGGCCACGCCCCGTGAGCACGCAGACGATCTGCTCGGCGTCGCCCGCGCCGTACTTCAGCAGCCCGGCGACCGACGCGGCCGAAGCGGGCTCGCAGAACATGCCTTCGCGCGAGGCCAGCAGGCGGTAGGCCGTGAGGATCTCCCCGTCTGAGACGACGCGAATCGCCCCGCGCGAGTCGGTCGCCGCGGCCATCGCGTCCTCCCAGCGCACCGGGTTGCCGATCCTGATCGCGCTGGCCACCGTTTCCGGGTGCTCGATCACCCTGCCCTCGACCAGCGGCGCCGCCCCCTCGGCCTGGAAGCCGAACAGCTTGGGCGCCGCGCCCATCTCGCGAAAGCCACGCCAGTAGGAGGTGATGTTGCCGGCGTTGCCCACCGGGATGCACAGGGCGTCCAGCCCCCCGGCGAGCGCCTCGTGGATCTCGAACGCCGCCGTCTTCTGGCCTTCGATCCGGTATTCGTTGACCGAGTTGACGAGCACGATCGGGTTGTTGGCCGTCAGCTCGCGCACCAGCGTCAGCGCCTGATCGAAGTTGCCCGCCAGCGAGATCACGCGCGCGCCGTGCACGAGCGTCTGCGCCATCTTGCCCTGCGCGATCTTGCCCTCGGGAACGATCACCGCGCAGGTGATCCCCGCGCGCGCGGCATACGCGGCTGCGCTCGCGGCCGTGTTGCCGGTCGAGGCGCAGATCACCGCCTTGGCGCCGTCGCGCACCGCCGCCGAGAGCGCGCACGTCATGCCGCGATCCTTGAAAGAGCCGGTCGGGTTGGCGCCCTCGAGCTTCAGGCGCACCGTCGCGCCGACCATCTGCGAGAGCACCGGCGCGCGCAGCAGCGGCGTCGAGCCCTCCTGCAGGCTGACCAGTTTGTCGCCGGGCTCGAACGGCAGGCGCTCGTGGTAGCGCTCGATCAGCGGCACGTGCGTGCCGGAGAAGGCGGCGCCTTCGACGAGCGGCAGCGGCACCGGCGGTAGCTCTGAGACGGGGGGCGTCTGGCTCACACGAACTCCTCTTCGATTACGCGAATCATGCGCGGCTCGGCACGCACGAAGTCGTACTCGCCGACCTGGCGCATCGCCTCGCGCAGGCTGGACTCGAGCACCGGGTGAGTGACCATCACCAACCGCGCGTGCTCGCCCATCCCGCGCTGCACGACCGACTTGATCGACACGCCGTGCTCGCCGAGCACCTTCGTCACCGTAGCGAGAACGCCCGGCTGGTCGGTCATGTCGAAGTGCAGGTAAAAGGCGCTGGAGACGTCCTCGATCAGCTCCAGGCGCAGCGGCGGCGCGGGCGGGCGCGCGCCGCCGGTCATCACGCTCACCACGTCGCCGAGCACCGCGCTTGCCGTCTGCCTGCCACCCGCACCCGGGCCCGACATCGTCAGCTCGGTGATCGTCTCGGACTCGACCGTCACCGCGTTGAACGGCCCGGAGATCGCCGCCAGCGGATGGCCCGAGTAGAGGAACGTCGGGTGCACGCGCACCGACAGCCCGCCGTCGCGGCGCTCGGCCGTACCGACGAGCTTGAGCCCGAGCCCGAGCTCGCGCGCATACTCCAGGTCGTCGCCGTGCAGGTGCTCGATGCCTTCGTAGGGCACGTCGTCCAGGTGCACCGGCGAGCCGAAGGCCAGGCGCGCGAGGATCGCCATCTTCGCCGCGGCGTCGCGGCCCGAGACGTCATCGGAGGGATCGGCCTCGGCATAGCCCACGCGCTGGGCCTCCGCCAGCGCCTGCTCGTAGGTCGAGCCACCGGCCATCTCGGAGAGGATGAAGTTCGTCGTGCCGTTGACGATCCCGTGGATACGCTCGATCGGCGTGGCAGAGAGCGATTCCTCGAGCACGCGCACGACCGGCACGGCCCCCGCAACAGCCGCCTCGAAGCGCAGCCTTACGTCGTGCTCGCGCGCCGTGTCGAACAGCTCCTCGCCGTGCTGGGAGAGCAGCTGCTTGTTGGCGCTGACCACGTGGCGCCCTGCGCGCATCGCGCGCAGCAGGTAGTCACGCGCAGGTTCCACGCCGCCGATCACCTCGACGAGCAGGTCGGAGTCGGCGAGGATCTGCTCGAAGTCGCCGCGCGAGCGCGTGAGCACCCCGCAGATCACCGGCCGGCGCCCGTTGAAGCGCTCGATCTCCCCGGCGCGCTCGTCCAGCAGCGCGGCGAACGCCGCGCCGACCGTCCCGTGGCCCAGCAGCCCGACCTTGAAGGGGGCGAGCTCGCCGCCCTGCGCGTCAGCCGACATCGCGTGCCGTCAGATCGTCGAAGGTGTCGCGGCGAACCACGACGCGCGCGTCGCCGTCGCGGCAGAAGATCACCGGCGGGCGTGCGACGCCGTTGTAGTTGTTGGCCATCGCAAAGCCGTATGCGCCGGTCGCCGGCGTGACCACCACGTCGCCTGGCCTGGGGTCGTCCAGCAGCGCGTCTTGAACGATCACGTCGCCCGACTCGCAGTGCTTGCCGGCCAGACGGCAAGCTGTCGAGCCATCGAAGCGGTCGGCTACGTGAGCCTCATACTGGGCTCCGTAGAGCATCGGGCGCAGGTTGTCGGACATGCCGCCGTCGACGGCCACCCAGCGCGATACGTTCTGCTTGACGCTCTCCACGGTGTAGAGGGTGACCGCGGCGTTCGCGCAAAGCGCGCGGCCCGGCTCGATCAGCAGGCGTCGCTGCGCACCCGCTTCGTGGGCATGGGCTGCGCCGACGAGCGCGCCCACGTAGTCCTCGATCGTCGGCGGCGGCGGCTGATCGCTGGTGTAGCGAACGCCCAGCCCGCCGCCCAGATCCCACACCGCGAAGTCGCCGAGCTTGGCCAGCTCGGCAACCTCGGCGCGAAACGGATCCAGCCCGAGCAGCTGCGAGCCAATGTGCGCGTGCAGGCCCTGCAGCGAGAGCCCGTCTGCGCGCTGCACGCGCGCGAAGGCCTCACCCGCCTGCTCGACCGAGAAGCCGAACTTGGAGTCAGCCTGACCGGTGGAGATCTTCTCGTGGGTCTCCCCGCGCACGTCCGGAGTGACGCGCACGAGCACCTGCTGATCGCCCGGTGCCGAGCCCGCGCCCGCGCCGATCAGCCGCTGCAGCCGATCGATCTCGTCGAGGTTGTCGAGCACGATCAGGCCGACGCCGCGTTCCAGCGCCATGCGCAGCTCCTGCTCGGACTTGGCGTTTCCGTGCAACACGATGTGCTCCGGCGCAAAGCCGGCGTTGAGCGCGAGGTGCAGCTCGCCACCGGAGGCCACATCGCACCACAGCCCCTCCTGCGCGAACAGCGCGAGTACTGCGCTGCACGGGAAGGCCTTGGAGGCGAACACCACGTGCAGGTCGTCGTGGCCCTCGCTGTGCGCGGCCGCGACGAAGGCGCGTGCCCGCGCGCGCAGGTCGTCCTCGGCGACGACGTAGGCGGGCGTGCCGAACTCGCGCGCCAGCTCGATCGTGTCGCAACCGCCCACCTCCAGGCGACCGCGCTCGTTGAGGCGGCTGCCCAGCGGGAACACGTCGGAGAAGGTCGTCTGCGTGGCCATGTGGCGGATTATCGCGCGCGAGGGTGCCGGGACGCTCGCGCGGGCGTCAGGCGGGCGCAGCGCGCAGCGCGGCGCCGCCACCGCCGCGACGCACCATCAGCGCCAGCCACACCGCGCCGATGAGCATCAGCGCGACGCTCTCGAGCTGCGGCTGGGTCAGGCCCGCGAAGACCTCGCTGTTGCGCCTGATGAACTCGACGAGGAAGCGCTCGAAGCCGCTCAGCAGCAGATACAGCGCGAACACGACGCCCGGGCGCACGCGGTCGCGGATCTGCCACAGGCCATACGCGAGCAGGCACATCGCGACGGTCTCGTAGATCGGCGTCGGCTGCACCCTCACGCCGGGCGGCGTCGGCAGCGTGCCGTGCGGATAGCCCATCGCCCATGGCAGCGTCGAGTGGATCCCATAATCGCCGTCTCCGGACACCTGGCAGCCGATGCGACCGATCGCGTAGCCGAGCGCTAGCGCCGTGGCGCACATGTCGAACATGCGCAGTTCGAGCACTTTGCGCCAGCGCATCCACGCCACCACGCCGATCGCGCCGCCGATCGCGCCGCCGTACCAGACCAGCCCCGACCCGGAGAAGACGCTGCCCAGCAGATCGTGTTTGACGGTGTCGTATTTTTCGATCAGGTAGTACAGGCGCGCGCCGACCACACCGCCGACGAGCGCGGCGAAGGTGATCTCATAGGCCCAGTCGACAGGTCTGCCGAGCTCGCGCAGGCGTCGCGCGACGACCGCCCCACAAGCGATGAAGCCGACCGCGAAGGCGACGCCGAACGTCTTGATCGAGATGCCCAGGACTTCGATCTCGGGTTTCATGGCGGCGGCTCGCTGGGCATCGTGTTCCTCGCGCGCACTTTAGGGCAGACGTATGTGCTTCTGCGACAATCCACGCATGGCTCCCGGACGTCAGAACTTCGGCAAGGACTCAGGCCTGCAGGCGCGCATGCTGCTCACGCTGTTCCTGCTCGGCCTGCTCTACGCGGTGTTCGTCGGCGTGCTGTTCGCGGCCGGGGCGGCCGCCGGGCTGATCATCGTCGTCGCCGTCGTGCTGCTGGTCGTGCAGCTGTTCGGCTCGGACAAACTGGCGATGGCCTCGCTGGGGCTCAAAGAGGTCTCACCCGAGGAAGAGCCCGAGCTGCACGGCATCATCGACCGCCTGTGCGTGCAGGCCGACCTGCCCAAACCGCGCGTGTGCGTGATGGAGACCTCGATGCCCAACGCCTGCGCTTTGGGCCGCTCGCAGAAGTCCGCGACCGTGTGCGCGACGCGCGGCATCCTCGACATGCTCTCCCCCGCCGAGCTCGAAGGCGTGATGGCGCACGAGCTGAGCCATGTGATCAACCGGGATGTGATGGTGATGACGCTCGCCAGCTTCTTCGCGACGCTCGCCTCGATCATCGCCCAGTTCGCGCTGTTCTTCGGCGGCGGCTACGGCAACAACGAAGAGGAGGAGGACATCATGATCGTGATCCTCGTCTCTGTCGTTGTGTACGCCGTCTCCTTCGTGCTGCTGCGCACGCTCTCGCGCTACCGCGAGTTCGCCGCCGACCGCGGCTCGGCGGTGCTCACCGGGCGGCCCAGCGCGCTCGCCTCGGCGCTGCTGAAGATCAGCGGCACGATCGAACGCGAGCCGGCGCAGGACCTGCGCAAGGCCGAAAGCATGAGCGCCTTCTTCATCATTCCCGCGCGCGCCAAGAAGTCACTGATGAACCTGTTTGCCGACCATCCGCCGCTGGAGCAGCGCCTCGCCGCGCTGGAGCGCCTGGAGTCGCAGCTGCAGGGCGTCGCCTGACCGTGGGCCTGCGCGACATCCTCACCGGCCGCCACGAGGTCAAGGGCCCGGCCCCGGACCGCCTGTTCGCGATCTCCACCGCCTACGTCGGCCTGCAGTCCGAGCATCAGATCGACCCCTCCGGCAGCGCTGCGATCGTCTTCCAGTCGCTGGCCACCAGCGACTTCGAATCGACGCTCAAGGACATGGAAGAAGTCGTCACGGCGACCGGCGGCGACAGCGCCACGACGGTCGCCACGCAGGACGACAGCTACGGCTACCGCTGGATGATCCTGCGCAACCCCGACGGCGCGCCGAGCGTCGAAGACCTCGCCGTCGGCATCAACGCCGTATCGAGCTCGATCGAGACGGCCGGCTACGGCGAGCGCCTGCTGTGCGCCGTGTTCGCCTTCGTCGACGCACAGAAGCGACGCGTGTATCTCATCTACAACTACAAGCGCGGCTACTGGTACCCGTTCGTGCCGGCACCCGGCGACGCGCAGGAGCGCTCGACCGAGCGCGAGCTGCAGCTGAAGGCGCAGATCGGTTCGGAAATGCCCTTGGAGCCGGAACTGGAGCGCTGGTTCCCGCTGTGGGGAATCCCGATCTAATCTTCCGGCTGAGCCGAGCGCTCGCTGCGTGCACGCTCCTTTGCCTTGCGGCCCGCCTCTTCGCTCAGGCGCGCGAGTTCCGCTTCGTCGAAAGGCACTTCGTTTTCCCCCATCACGACTCGCGCGCGCTGCAGGTCAGCTTCGCGTACATAGATCCTGCGCCCCCTTGCCGCGCCTTTCAGCGCGCCCAGCGGCGGTTTCGCCGTGCAGCGAATACCGGCTTCTTCGAGCCTGCCGAGCACGATCGCCGCATCCGGTTCATTGCGCGCGGTCGCGACCACCTTCAGCTCGTCGGACATGCCACGCCAGTCAGTCGGGGATCAACCCCTCGCCGTTGAACGCCTCGCCGGCCTCGGCGAAGCTGAGGTCGGCCGGCGGGAGGATCAGGTCCGAGCCGGCGAGCTCGTCGTCGCCCACGCGCTCGCCGTGTGAGCGCACGTACTCGAGCAGTTCGGCGAACGTTCGCGTGTAGCTCTGCTCGTCGCCGCCCTCGCAGGCCGCGACGACCGCGTTGTCCAGCTCGTTGAGCCCGGCGGTCTGATCGTCGGCGAGCCGGTACTGGTCCTCGCCGGAGATGCGCACGATCATGCTTGACCGCCCTCGCCGGGCTTGGCGGCCTCGGCGGCGCCGCCCGAGGCGATCTGCGGCGCGTCCGCCGCGCCGCCGGGACCGAGTTCGCTCTTCATCTTCGCCAGCTCGTCGTCGACCTCGGGCTGGCTGGAGAGCTGCTTGAGCTGTCGGTCGATGTCGTCTTCGCCGGAGCCGAGCTGGGTGACGTCGTCGAACGTGCCCGCCGCTTCCAGCTCGGACACCGCGTCGGCACGCGCTTTCATGTTTTCGGTCTTGTCGACCGCACGCTGCATCGCCAGGCCGACGTCGGCCATCTGCTCGCCCACGCCGGTCGCCGCCTCGGAGATGCGCACCTGCGCCTCGGCGGCGGAGTACTGCGCCTTGATGACCTCCTTCTTGGTGCGGAAGGCCTCGATCTTCGCGCGCAGTTTCTGCTCGGAGTCGGTCAGCTTCTGCTGCTGGTCTTCGAGTTCTGTGACCTGCGTGTCCAGTCCCTGCAGCTCGGTCTGCGCGACGTTCTTGCGTTCCAGCGCGGTGCGCGCGAGCTCCTCGTTGCCCGCGGACAGCGCCTGGCGGGCCTGCGTGTCGAGCTTGACGACGCTCTGCTGCAGCGTCTTTTCCTGCATCTGCAGACGCTTCTTGGCCGTGACCACATCAGCGATGCCCTTCTTGACGTTCTGCAGCTGTTCGACCTGCTTTGAGTAGCTGTAGTCCAGCGTCTCGGCAGGGTCTTCTGCGCGGTCCAGAAGTTTCGAGACCTTCGCCTTCACGACGGTTGACATGCGCCCGGTCAGACCGGCCATCTGATCCTCCTATTGCTTTCTGGGGCAGCCGATCGCAGATCGGCCGGCTCTCTCAAGCCTAGCCGACTGCGGACGGAGCGAGGACCGCTCAGAGCCCGAGCGGGTGGCGCACGGTGAAGCCACCGTTTTCGATGCGCAGCGGGCGCCAGCGAGGACCCTGCTGGTTGGACGGGTCGTCGGCCGCGCTCGTGTCCAGGCGCAGCCCGGCGACGTCCATGTAGGCGTGTCCGGAGTTGCCGAACACGGCGATCCAGCGGCCGGCGCCGTGCGAGCCCCACGCCATGAATTCCGAGGAATCCTCGGGAGCCGTGACGAGGTTCGCGCCGTGCAGCGCGTAGGACACCGTTCCCGAGCAGTCATAGCCCGGTGAGGTGAAGGAGGCGTGACCGCCGCCGAAGATGTACGGCAGGCCGATGATTTCGTTGCCGGCCCAGATCACCTGCTGGACGGAGGCCGGTGCGTTCATCGGCGCGGCGGCAAGCCCATTGACGTAGCGGGCCAGCGAGCCGGGCACGAGCAGCTGAGGCTGGGTGTCGGCGGTCGTCGCCGTGGCGCCGCTGACGGGACTGCCGCCGGTCGCGCTGGTCAGCTGGGCGGCCGGTGCAGCGGCGACATAGGGCACGACTTCGCCCGTTGCCGTCTTCTGGTAGATCGGGCCTTTGTAGCTGAGGTGGCGAGACTTCGAAGTGATCGGCGAGAGATGCACCGTCGGTGCGGGAGCCGCCGGCGTCGCCGGGGTCGTGGCCGTCGGGGCCGTGGTGCCTGCAGCGGCCCCGCCCGTGGTGTCGGAGAAGGCCGGGGTGGCCGCGATGGCCAGGATCGTCAAGCTGCTTAGAAAACTGCTGAGGGTTCGCACCCGCAAGACAACAACCTCTTTCGTCGGCCTCCGGGGTTAGCTGACGGGCTAGCGCTGAAAGAGCCTGCGCTTCTCACGGTCACTCCGTGTGATTCGCCCCAAAACAACTTGGGTCCCCCGGTCTCTGACATCTGGTCAGGGACTCGGCGTTCTTGGCGCGGCAGACTAACAGAGTGCAATGACAGTTGCAGCATCTGTTCGTCGGTATGCATGTTTGGCCTGCAAACTCCCAGGATAATCGCCGTATCTACCCAATCGGGCGGATTGCAAACCTACGCAAAGCTGCTCGCGACGCGCTCGGCTGCAAACCGCGCGAAACAGCCTGCGGCGCTGCCCACCGGGCGCTCCGACACGCCCGCTAGTGTCCCCGCCCATGCGCGTACCCTCGCTTCGGCTGTTCGCCGCGCTCGCGGTGACCGGGGCGCTGGCCGCCGCGACGCTGGCCGGCTGCGGCAAGGGCAGCGGCTCGGGCGCTTCGCAGCGCTCGGGCGAAACGAGCACCGTGGCCGGCGCGCAGGGCGTCGTCGGTGTGTCCACCAAGAACACGACGCGACTCGGCGGCTCCGAACCGGCTGACGACGCCGCCGCGGTTGCGCGCGCGGTGTTCCCCGGTTTCACCCCGGCGACACGCCCGCAGGCGGTCGTGCTGGTCAACCAGCGCAACTGGCCCGCCGCGCTGGCGGCGTCGTCGCTGGCCGGCGCGCCGCTGGGCGCGCCGCTGCTGTTCGCCGACGGCGACTCGCTGCCCGATGCGACCGAACAGGCGCTGCACGCGATGCGCCCGATCGGGGCCAGCGCGCTGGGTGGAGCACAGGTGATCCGCATCGGCACCGGCGCGGCGCTGCCCGACGGCCTGCGCCCACAATCGCTTGCGGCCGGCGCCGAACCCGCCGCTGCTGCGGTGGCCGTGCAGAAGCTGGGCGACACGGTTCGTGGCGCGAAGGCGCGTCAGGTGCTCGTGGTGGCCTCCGACGCCCCGCCCGCTCTGCAGATGCCCGCGGCGGCTCTGTCGGCCGAGAGCGGTGCGCCGATCCTGTTCGTCGAACACGCGCGCGTGCCCGCGGCCACGATTGCGGCGCTGAAGGCTCTGCGCCGTCCGACGATCTATGTGATCGCGCCGACGACGCTCAGCAAACGCACGTATGCCGAACTGGCACCGCTCGGTGCGGTCGTGCACGTCGCTGGGAGTGCCGGAGGAGGCGAATCGACGAGCGCCGGGGCGAGCGGCGACGCGGTCGAGAACGCGATTTCCATATCGCGCTTCTCGCACGGCTCCTTCGGCTGGGGCATCCACGAAGCCGGCCATGGGCTCGTGTTCGCAAACGTCTCGCGCCCGCTGGACGCGCCCGCGGCGGCCCCGCTGGCCGCCCATGGCGACTACGGCCCGCTGCTGCTGCTCGATCACAGCGCATCGGTGCCGGCGGCGCTGACGCAGTACCTGAGCGACATCGAGCCGGGCTACACGGCGGCCGCCCCGCCCGTGCGCGAGGTCTACAATCACGGCTGGCTGATAGGTGACGAACAGGCGATCTCGGTGCTCGCGCAGGCCGAACTCGACACCGTTCTGGAGATCGCGCCGCGTCAGTCCTCAGCGGCAGAACAGTCCGTCGCCACCGCAGAATGACGCGCCCGCACGTGAGTTTGACTTGAGCCAAGCCGAGGATCCACGAACGACCTCCAAGGAGCGCACCGGCGAGGTGTCGGTCGAGGACGTTCGTCGCCTGATGGGCGCCTCGACGCCACACTTCGCGCTGCAGCTGCGCGAACGCATCGCAAAACTGATCGCCGGGCTGCCCGATGGGCATCCGGCGCGCGTCGAGGGCGAGCGCGAGATCGCGCGGCTGCAGCAACTGGGCTTCGCGGGCGAGATCCGCGGGCAGACGGGCCCTCCGGGCGAGCACTCACTGCCGTCGCTCGACGACACGGCCGTCGGCTAGCGGCCGCCTGCGAACACGCGCTGGCGACGGGCGTCTGCGAAGCGCGCGCGCAGCGCTTTGTAGAGCAGCGCGAACAGCGGCAGCGCCAGCGCGAGCGGGGCGATCTTCAGCGCGACCGGCACGGGCGAGACGACGGCCGAGACGATCAGCAGCGTTCCCGTGTACATGACCACGGTCGGCAGCAGGGCGAGCAGGATCGTGTGCGAGCGATAGCCGCTGCGGTGCTCGCGTAGCGAGAACTCGATCGTCCCGATCAGCACCGCGGCAATGCCGGCGACGAGCGTCGCGACGCCTGCGGTGGAGCCTCCGTTGAGTTTGCTCGCGCCGATGACCGTGGCGATCGCGCCGATCAGGATCAGCAGCTCGGAAACGGGGATCGGATGCCAAGGTGCCTGCGGGCGCTCGCCGAGCGACTGCGGGTCTTTGAAGCCGGCGCGCGAGTTGCGCTCAGACGGTCGCGAGCGCGTGCGGGTTTCCGCGCGGGGGCCCGAGGACCGAGCGACCGGCCGCTGAGGCTCGTCGGCCCGGGCCACGGTGCCGGCGGATGCAGCAACGTTCGCGGCGGAGGCGCTCGTGCGCGGCCGGTTGCGCTTACGCGAGCGCCCGCGGCCTCCGCTGTTGCGATTTGCCACGGCGCTCGCCCTATCCGCCGTCGGGCCGGTGTCCGCTGCCGCGCATTTGACGTCGATCGTACCGCCTATGCTGGGCGCTGATGGCCAGGACGAGCCCCTTGCAGCCTGCGCTCGGCGCGGCCGAGCCCACGCGTCAGCAGGACCTGAGCGCAGGCGTTGCGCAGGCGCAGCGGACAGCCGTACACGACCAGGCGGGTATCCCCGACAGCGCACTCGCGGGACCGTTCCCCGTGGGCGAGTACGCCGCGAAGCTGCGCAATCGGCTGCGCGAGTTCACGCGCGTGCAGGTGGTCGGCGAGCTGGTCAACCTGCGCCCGTCGCGCGCCCGCGTGTACTTCGAGCTGCGCGACGCCGGCGGCGCGCTGCCGTGTGCCGCGTGGCGCGAGGACTGGGATCGGATGGTCGCGCGCGCGGGCGCCGCGCCGAGCGAGGGCATGCAGGTTGTGGTGGCCGGTGGCTGTGACTACTACCCCGGCAGCGCCACGTCCTCCCCGAGCTTCTCATTCGCCGTGGCCGACCTGCGCGTGGCCGGCGAGGGCGACCTGCTGGCGCGCATCGACCGCCTGCGCAAGCAGCTCGACGCCGAGGGCCTGCTGGAGCCGCAGAAGCGCCTGAAGCTGGCGACCGTGCCGCGCTGCATCGGCGTGATCACCGCCGAGCAGGGCAAGGCCCGCGACGACGTTCGCGCGGCACTCGCGCGCCGCGGCTGGTCGGGGCGTCTGGTGTGGGGCTTTGCGCCGGTACAGGATCGCCACGCCGCGCCGGCGATCGCGCGCGCGCTGGGCGACCTGACCGCATTCGCACAGGTCGACGTGGTGATCGTCGCGCGCGGCGGCGGCTCGCTCGCCGACCTGCTGTGCTTCTGCGACGAGACGCTGTGCCGCACGATCGCACTGCTGAGCGTGCCGGTGATCGCGTCCGTCGGCCATCACACCGACCGCACGCTGCTGGACGACGTCGCCGCCGTGAGCTGCTCGACGCCCACGCACGCCGCCGAGGCGGCCGTTGGCATCGACTGCGGTCAGGCGCGCGCGGCGCAGGCGCAGGCCGCCACGCGCCTGCAGACACACGCACGGCGCGCATTGACGGCGCGCGCGAAGCTTCCCGGCGCCGCCGAGCGCCTGCGCGAGCATGGGCGCCAGGCGGTGCTGTCGCGCGCGCGGCTGCTGGCGAGCCTGTCGCGCGCGCCGGGCGCGCATCTGGACCGCGAGCGTACGCGCCTGCACCAGCAGTTGCGCGAGATCCGCGCCGGCTCGCGCAGGCGCGCGGAGGCCGAGCGCCAGATCAACCAGCGCCGGGCGCTGGTGATCGCACGCAAGGGCGACGCCGCGCTGCTGGACTGCCGCCGGCGCCGCCCGCGCGAGCTGCAGCGCCTGGCGCTCGCACTGGCCGCGCACGACCCGCAGCGGACGCTCGAGCGCGGCTATGCGCTCGTCGAGTCGGCCGACGGAGAGCCGCTGACCAGCGCCGTGCGGGCGCGCGCAGCGGAGGATCTTCGCTTGCGCTTCGCCGACGGATCGGTGCCGGCGCGGGTGCGCGAACCGTGAGCGAGCGGAAAACCGTGAGCGATCCCGACAGCCACGCGCCGCAACCGCCGAGCTATGAGCAGGCCGCGGCGCGCGTCGAGGAGATCATCCGCCGCCTGGACTCCGGCGAGGCGAGCCTCAACGAGACGCTGGCGCTCGTGCGCGAGGGCAAGGGCCTGATCGAGTACTGCGCGAGCGAGCTCGGCGCGGTCGGCGATGCGCTGGAGGAGCTGCGCCTGGACGAGCTCGTCAGCCGCCTGGAGAGCGAGGCGGGCGGATGAGCACGTGGGAGCGCCTGGCCGGGCTGCCGGTCGAGATCGCCGGCTACTCGCTGCACGGCCTGGTCGCGCAGGTGTCCAGCGACTTCGAACGCAAGAGCACCGTCATCGCGCTGCGCGGGGGCGGTGAGGAAGGCGTCGGCGAGGACGTCACGTATGAGGCGGTCGACCACGAGATCATGCAGGACGCCGGCCCGCTGCTGGAGCTGTCGGGGCGCTACACGCTGGCCTCCTTCTCCGAGCATCTGGCCTCGCTGTCGCTGTTCGAGCAGCCGCCGCAGCGCGAGGTCTCCCAGAATTACCGCACGTGGGCCTATGAGTCCGCCGCGCTGGACCTCGCGCTGCGCCAGGCCGACACGACCCTGCACGCCGCGCTGGGGCGCGATGCGCAGCCTGTGCGCTTCGTCGTCTCGCTGCGCCTCGGCGAGCCGCCGACGATCGATCCGCTCAGCCGCAGGCTGGCGATGTATCCGGGACTGCACTTCAAGCTCGACCCGACGAGCTCGTGGGACGAGGCACTGATCGCGCAGCTGCGCGAGACCGGCGCCGTGGACTCGGTCGACTTCAAGGGGCTGTACGAGGGCTCGATCGTCGATCAGCCGGCCGACCCGGTGCTGTACGAGCGCGTGGTGCGCGCATTTCCACAGGCGTGGATCGAGGACCCGAAGCTGACGCCGCAGACCGAGGAGATCCTCGCCACTCACCGCGAGCGCTTCTCCTGGGATGCGCCGATCCACTCGATCGAGGACATCGTCGCGCTGCCCTACCCGCCGCGCATGGTCAACATCAAGCCGTCGCGCGTGGGCGGACTGCGCAAGCTGCTCGACGCATACGACTACTGCGCGGCCAATCACATCGGCAACTACGGCGGCGGTCAGTTCGAGCTGGGCGTGGGGCGCGAGCAGATCCAGTACCTCGCATCGCTGTTTCACGCCGATGCGCCCAACGACGTCGCGCCGAGCGGCTTCAACCTGCCCGACACGCCGACCGATCTGCCGGCCAGCCCGCTGGCGGCGGCGCCGTCGGAGGCCGGCTTTCGCTGGGGCTGACGCAACTTCCGTCGCGCTGCTCGGTTTGCCAGTTCAGAGCGGCTAACCTCGGACGCCGCGCAATCGGGAGCAGCAGGTCGCCCGCTGGAAGGGGAATTACCTTGGCGAGCACAACCGCCAAAACGCGGCGCAGGAAGTACCAACGCAGGCACCTTGCGGTGACCCTCGCGGCGGCGATGCTCGCTTGCCTGAGCGCGTTCGCAGCGGTGCCCGCGGGCTCCTCTGCGGCGGCGCGCGCGCATGCTGCCGCCACGGGCGGCGCAAGCCCAGCGCCCGTGCCGACGCGGGCCGCTTCCAGCCTGCACGTCACGACCGTGCGCATCATGAGCGTCGCGTGCGTGCCCAAGGCCCGCTGCAGCGCCAACCCGCGCCAGGTCTCCACGCGCGGCACGTTGCTGTTCGCCGGCAAGGGCCTGGTCGCCGGCATGAGCGTGGGCTTCCCGCGCTCGCCCGGCGCTCGCATCAACTCCTCCTCGCCGGTGGCGCACCTGCGCCAGACGAACGCCGGGCTGATCCTCACGGTGCCGAGCAACGCGCACTCCGGGCACATCATCGTGCTGCTCAGCAACGCGCGGCACTCGAGCTCCTACGGGCCGATCTACATCTACCGCCACGCGCTGCATCCGCCGGTGGTCAAGACGCCGGCCCCCGCGCCCGCGGCGGTCGGGGCGGTCAGCGGCTCGCCGTTTGACGGGCAGGGGATGTGGATCTGGTACGTGAGCAAGTCCAACGGCGGCAACGTCGCGTCGATCGTCGCTCAGGCGCACGCGGCGGGCGTGAGCACGCTGTTCATCAAGAGCTCCGACGGCTCGAGCAACTATTGGAGCCAGTTCTCCGCACAGCTCGTTGCCGAACTGCACGCCGCCGGCCTGAGAGCGTGCGCGTGGCAGTACGTGTACGGCACCAACCCGGCCGGCGAGGCGAACCTCGGCGCGCAGGCCGTGGCCAACGGCGCGGACTGCCTGGTGATCGACGCGGAGGCCGAGTACGAGGGCCACTACGCGGCGGCGCAGACCTACATCAACGACCTGCGCGCGAAGATCGGCACCGCCTACCCGCTCGGCCTGGCGTCGTTCCCGTACGTCAACTACCACCCCTCGCTGCCCTTCTCGGTGTTCCTCGGGCCCAACGGTGCGCAGTACAACGCGCCGCAGATGTACTGGAAGGACATCGGCGTGTCGGTGGACACCGTGTACGCGAACACGTTCATCAACAACCGCATCTACGCACGCCCGATCTTCCCGCTCGGTCAGACCTACGGCGGCGTGAGCAGCTCCGACGTGCTGCGCTTCCGCGAGGAGGCGGCCGACTACGGCGCCACCGGGCTCTCCTACTGGGACTGGCAGGAGACACCGGCCGCCGGCTGGAGTGCACTCGCCGCGCCACTGGCACCGCTGACCAGCGTGACGCCCAACACCGGCTACCCGGCGCTCAGCAATTCCTCAAAAGGCGACCAGGTGCTGTGGCTGCAGGAGCATCTGGCCAGCGCCATCCCGGCGCAGGAAGTAACGGGACTGTTCGGCGCGCAGACGACCGCCAACCTGCGCGCCTTCCAGGCCTCGCGCAGCCTGCCCGTGACCGGCGTCGCAGAAGCCGCAACGTGGACGGCGCTGCTGACCCTCCCCCCCGTCGCCGTGAACTGGACCGGCGGCGGGCCGACCGGCTGAGCTCACCTCCAATCAGACGGTGGGCCAGGCCGCATGCGGCCTGGCTCGGAGGGGCGCATGCGCCCCTCCGCCGGGCGGCGCATGCGCCGCCCGGAACAGCAGGGAGATTGAGATTTCAGATGCGACTCAGACGCGCTGGATCAGCGTGCCGGTGCCCAGACCGCCGCCGCAGCACATCGTCACGAAGCCGATCTCCTTGTCGGAGCGCTCGAGCTCGTGCAGCAGCGTCGTGATCAGGCGTGCGCCGGTCGAGCCGAGCGGGTGGCCGAGGGCCATCGCTCCGCCGTTGACGTTGACGCGGTCCATGTCGGGGTTGTGCTCGCGGCGCCAGGCGGCGACGACAGGCGCGAACGCCTCGTTGATCTCGAACAGGTCGATGTCGTCGATGCTCATGCCGTTGCGGTCGAGGATCTTGCGCGTCGCCGGAATCGGCCCCTCGAGCATTTTCACGGGGTCGCAGCCGACGGTCGTCTGGTCGACGATGCGCGCGCGCGGCGTCAGGCCGAGCTCCTTGGCCTTCTCGGCAGACATCAACAGCACCGCGGCGGCGCCGTCGGAGATCTGCGAGGCGTTGCCCGCGGTGATCTTGCCGTCGGGCTTGAACGCCGGCTTGAGCTGGGAGAGCGTCTCCAGGCTGGTGTCCGGGCGGATCCCCTGGTCGGTGACGATCTCCTGGCCGTCGACGGTCATCGGCACGATCTCGCGCTCAAAACGCCCCTCCTCGGTTGCCTGCTGGGCGAGGCGATGCGAGCGAACGGCGAGCTCGTCGAGCTCTGAGCGTGAGATCTCCCACTGGTCGGCGATCATCTCCGCGCCGAGGCCCTGGCCGACGATGTTGTGCTTTGCCATCAGCTCCGGCGTGAACGCGTAGCCGAAGTCCTCCTGCGTCTTCATGCCTGCGGCGAATGGCAGGTGCCCCATGTGCTCGACACCCGAGCCGATCATCGCATCGTGCACGCCCGCGGCGATCAGCGCCGCGGAGAAGTTGACGGCCTGCTGGGCCGATCCGCACTGGCGGTCGATCGTCGTGCCGGGCGTCTCGATCGGCAGACCCTCCTGCAGCCATGCGTTGCGCGCGATGTTGAAACCCTGCTCGCCGAACTGCTGCACGCAGCCGGCGACGACGTCCTCGACCTCCGCGGGATCGATGCCGGCGCGCGAGATGACCTCGGTGTATGTCTTGCCGAGCAGCGCGTTCGGATGGGTGTCCTTGTAGTAGCCCTTCTCCTTGTGCCCACGGCCGATCGGCGTGCGCACAGCCTCGACGATGACGACCTCGCGGCCCTCTGCTTGCCTCATTTGGGTCAGCCTCCTACGGCGTGTTTCGCGGCGTTTATATGGTGCAGCGCGGGGGCGCTCGCGACGGTTCGGAGCGCTCGTGAATGGTGCCCGGCCCCTGCAGCACATACTCTACCGCGGGCACGCCAACAGTAGATTGACTGGTCAGTCAACTTCCAGGACCGAGGAGCAGCCTGACGTGAGCGAGCATTCAGAGGCCCCGAGCAAGCATCTTGCAATCGTCGGCAGCGGCGCGATCGCCTGCGGCCTCGCGGCGACGGCCGCGCACCACGGCCCGGTCCAGCTGCTGGCGCGCTCGACGAGCTCAGCCGAAAGGGCGCGCGCGACTGTCGAGAAGACGATCGCGCGGCTCGGCGGAGACGTGGATCCCGAGCTCGTGCAGATCGTCACCGACCCGCACGAGCTGGCGCAGGAGGAATTCGTCGTCGAGGCCGTCGTCGAGGACCACGACGTCAAGGCCGGCGTACTGAGCGAGCTGAACGCGCTCCTCAACGAGAACGCGATCCTCGCCAGCACTACCTCCTCGCTGTCGATCGAGCGCCTCGCCGAGGCGAGCGGGCGAGCCGACCGCTTCCTCGGACTGCACGTCTTCAATCCGGTAACGAGAATGAAGCTGGTCGAGCTGATCTTCCCGCAGGCCGCGAGCGTCGAGACTCGCGAGCGCGCACTGTCGCTCTGCGGCGACTTCGACAAGACGCCCGTCGAGGTGCCAGACGTGTCCGGCTTCGTCGTCAACCGGCTGCTGTTCCCGTATCTGTTCAGCGCCGTGAGGCTGCAGGAAGAGACGGGCATGGCGGCCGAGGACATCGACACGTGCATGCGGCTCGGCGCCGGACATCCGATGGGGCCGCTGGCGCTGCTGGATCTCGTCGGGCTCGACGTGTCCAAGGCGATCGGCGAGACGATCGGCGAGCAGATCCCCGCGCGCCTGCAGCAGCTGATCGGCGAACAGGCGCTGGGCCGAAAGAGCGGCCGCGGGTTTCTCGAATACTGAGGTCTCTCGCGGCGCGAATTGGCTTGTGAGAATCCGCTCAGACTACTTTTAGCTGGCGTTCATGCTGTCGGCGATACTGGTCATAGCGACATCAAGTCGCACTGCACACCCGCCTCCTCCCAGTGCAACGCGTTCCGGTCCGCTCCCCCCGCGGGCCGGACGTGTTTAACGGCCGACTCACCGACACCGGACCGCGCGCCGCGCGGCGCGCGTCAGCCGTCGCCGTCGCCGCGGCTCTCGCCGCTCTGCACCGGCCGGCGCTCGCGGATGCGCACCGCCTCGATGCGGTTGTCGCGCACCGACTCGACGCGAATGGAGAAGCCGTTGGCATTGATCGTGTCGCCGCGCCTGGGCAGGCGCCCGAGCTCGGCGAACACGAGCCCGCCGATCGAGTTGTAGGCGTCGGTGTCGACGGGCAGATGCAGGTCGTAGTCCTCGAGGTCGGTGACGGCGACGTGGCCGCGCACGAACCAGTCGCCATTGGCCAGCTTGCGCACCTCGCCACCGGCGGGGTCCGTCTCGTCGGTGATCTCGCCGACGACCTCCTCGATGATGTCCTCGACGGTGACGATGCCGACGACGCGCCCGTACTCGTCGACGACGACCGCCATCGACGCGCGCTGGCGCTGCAGGTCGGCGAGCAGGTCGTCGAGCGGCTTGGTCTCGGGCACGATCGGCGCGTCGTGCACGAGCGGCTCGATCGGCGCGTGCGGCCCATCCTCCATCAGCTGCTGCACGAGCGTGTTGGAGTGCACGATGCCGCGCACGCGGTCGCGGTCGTCGGCCTCGGTCACAACGAGCCGTGTGTGGCCGCTGGAGACGCACAGCCGCAGCGCCGTTTCGACGTCCTGGGAGGCGTCGACGGTGACGACCGCGGGAATCGGCGTCATCACCTGGCGTGCCTCCTGCTCGTGCAGGTGAAAGACACCCGTGAGCATGCCGGCCTCGCCGAGGTCGATGTGCCCGCCGGCGTGCGACTCGGCGATCAGGCGCTTGAGCTCGTCGGGCGAGCCGCCGCGGCGTTCCTCGCTCATGTCGACGCCGAGCACGCGCAGGATGCGATCGGCGACGGCGGTGAGGGCGACGATCAGCGGGTGAAACAGCACGCTGAACGCCTGCAACGGCGCGGCGACGCGGCGTGCGACGGCCTCGGCTCGGTCGATCGCGTAGAACTTCGGGACCATCTCGCCGGCGACCAGCTGCGCGCTGGAGATGATCAAGAAGGCGACGATCGCCGAGATCGCCACCGCGGCGCCGTGCGCCAGCGCCGTGCCGAGCGCGCCTTTGAGGACGTTGGCCAATGCGGGCTCGCCGAGCGCGCCGATGCCGATCGAGGTGAGCGTCACGCCGATCTGCACCGCCGAGATGTACTCGTTGATGTTCGACAGCTGCGCCAGTGCCAGCCGCGCGCCCTTGACGCCCTCGTCGCGCATCTGCTCGAGCACCGTGCGGCGCGAGCGCACCAGCGCGTACTCGGCGATCACGAAGAACGCGTTGATCGCGACCAGCAGGGCCGCGAGGATGATCTTCAGCGCATTCACGCGGCGGCGAGCACCTGCCGGGCGCGTGCACGCCCTGCATCGCTGCGGCGGCGCGCTCGGCGACGTCCGCTCATCCGGCCCAACGGGGCCGCGTTACTTCGGGGAAGTTCTTCGTCGTCGTTCATCGTTTGCCGACCCGCCAAATCTAGCAAGGCGCTGCGTCGGAAGTGGGTGCGCGGCAACTGCTGACTGCCCGTTCAGGAAAGCGCGTCGAGCCGCGCGGCGAGTGCGAAATCGGCCTCGGTGAGGCCGCCCTCGGAGTGCGTGGAGAGCGTCAGGCGCAGCTTGTTGTAGCCGTGCACGAGGATGTCCGGGTGGTGGTTGGCCGCCTCGGCCGCCTCGGCGATGCGGTCCACCAGCGCGATCGCGGCGGCGAAGTCGGCGAGCTGCAGATCGCGCACGATCACATCGCCCTCGCGCCGCCACTGCGAGCCGTGCAGGTGCTGCTCGATCTGCGCCTCGCTGAGTAGTGCCATCCGCTCGGGCGAGCATACCGCGGGCGCCCGGCCACGCCGAGCGATCGGCGCGGGCGCCTGGACGCGCCGCGCGCGCGGCGTAGAGTCCGAGCATGCGCATCGTCAGCCTGGTCCCGCACGCGACCGAGCTGCTGTTCGCGCTCGGCCTGGGCGAGGAGGTGGTGGCGGTGACGCACGAGTGCGACCACCCGCCGCCGGCCGCCAAGCTTCCGCAGATCACACGCGACGTTCTGCCGGGCGGCCTGAGCGCCGGCGAGATCGACGCGGCGGTGCACGAGCGCACGCTGCAGGGCGAGGCGATCTACGAGCTCGACCGCCAAGCTCTCGAGCGCAGCGCGCCGGAGCTGATCGTCACGCAGGAGCTGTGCCCGGTGTGCGCCGTGTCCTACGAGGAGGTCGCGCAGATCGCCAAGCAGCTGCCGAGCAGACCGCGCGTGATCGCGCTGGACCCGAAGACGATCGGCGAGACGCTCGGCGACGTGCGAACGCTGGCCGAGGCGACCGATCGCCGCGACCGCGGGGTCGAGCTGGTCGGCGAGATCGCCGGGCGCATCGACCGCGTGAAGCTGACCGTGCGCGCCCAGCCACGCGTACGCGTGGCGGCGCTGGAGTGGCTGGACCCGGTGTACGTGGCCGGCCACTGGACGCCGCAGATGATCGAGATCGCCGGCGGCGTGGACGTGCTCGGCCTGCCCGGCGAACGCTCCGAGGTGGTCTCCTGGGAGCAGCTCGCCGCCGCCGAGCCGGAGGTCCTCGTGGTAATGCCGTGCGGCTATGACGCCGAGCGCGCCGCGCAGGAGGCGCGCACGTTCGCCGGGCGGCTGAGCGCAGTGGGGGCCCGACGCATCGTCGCGGTGAACGCTTCGGCGTACTTCTCGCGGCCGGGCCCGCGCCTGATCGACGGCCTGGAGCTGCTCGCGCAGATCCTGCATCCCGAGCGCTTTGCCGACCCGCCCGCGCCGAGCCAGGCGCGCGCGGTCGAGCTCGCCGGCGTCAGCTGAGGCGCTCAGGCAAAGCCCGAGCCGGACACGCCCGGAGACGGCGAGCGCGCGCGGCGACGGCGACCGCGGAGAGCGCCACGCACGCGAGCAGGCCGAATGCCTTGTAGCGGTCGCCGGCGGAGCGCAGCGCCAGGCCGGCGAGCGCGCCGCCGATCAGCCCGCCGATGTGCGCGCCGACGGAGATGTTCGCGAGCGCGAAGCTGAAGATCAGGTTGATCACGATCAGCCCGCCGATGCCCGACTCCATCACGCTCAGTCGCCGCGCGCGCAGCTCGACGACCATCGCGCCCATCAGCCCGAACACGGCGCCCGAAGCGCCGAGGCTCGGCCCGGCCGTTGCCAGCAGCGCGCCGAAGGAGCCGCACAGCAGGGCGGTGAAGTAGACGGCGGCGAAGCGCACCGAGCCGATCGCCGGCTCGAGCATCCGCCCGAGCAGGTACAGCAGATACATGTTGAAGCCGATGTGCAGGAAGTTCTCGTGCAGGAAGCCCGCGGTGACCAGCCGCCAGTACTGATGGCCGATGTGGATGGCTTCGCGATCGAGAAAGCCTTCGTTGATCACCTTCCCGTAGATCCCGCTGCCGCTGATCGTGAACTGGCCCTGCTCGGAGAGAAACGCCACGACGTTGATGGCGATCAGCGCGTAGGTCACGCGCGGGGCAGCGGCCATGTCGCGCAGGCGCATGACCTTCGTGCCCTGTTTCGCGCACTCCGGGCAGCGCATGCCGACCGGCGTGGTCGTCATGCAATCGGGACAGATCGGACGGCCACAGTTCGAACAGGAGACCCCCGTCTCGCGCGAGGGATGGCGATAGCAAGTGGCCATTTGCTGGGCAGAGCCTAGCTTGGCCGGCGCGCCGCCGGGCGGGCAGCGTGTGAGCTCAGCGCTCGCCGAACAGCTTGCGCGTCTCTCGCCCGAGGTCCTTCAGCGTGCGCTGCGCGGCGCCACGCTCCAGCGCCGGCAGACGCAGCCCGAGCGGCCCCGTCGTCGTCTGCTCGACGCCGGCGCGCGCGCAGGAGCACGAGCGCCGTCCCGGCCGCGCCGCCGGCGACGATCGCCGCGGCCGGGCGCACCCAGTTGCGCGGATCGCGCATCGCCGAGAGCTCCCACGCCTCCAGCTCGTCGGCGGCCAGCTCGGTGATCGTCGTCAGCGTGCCCTCGAGGCGCTCGACGAGATCCTCGGGCGGCTCGACCGGCGCGAGCGCTTCGCGCAGCAGCCCCTCGAAGTTGGGCAGCGCCTCACTCATCGACAGTCCCCTTGCGCGGGTCCCCGACGAGTTCCTCGAGCTGTTTGATCGCACGGTGTATGAGCACCTTGGTGGCGCCGTCGGAGCGATCCATCGCGCGTGCGATCTCGCGGTTGTCCATGCCGAGCGCAAAGCGCATGATCAGTGCCTCGCGCCGATCGTCGGGCAGCCGCTGCACGCCGTCGAGCACGCGAGCCAGCTCGTCGCGCCCCTCGACCAGCTGCTCGGTCGTGTGCAGCGCCGTCAGGTTGCTCGACTCGTCGATCGGCGTCGCGGGCTTGCGCGAGCGGTCGCGGTAGAGGTTCGCCGCGAGGTTGTGCGCGATGCGGATCAGCCACGGGCGCAGCGGCCGGCCGTTGGACTCCCGTTGGGCGCGCTCGAAATGGCGATAGGCCTGCAGGAACGTCTGCTCGGTCAGGTCCTCGGCGTCGTGATGGTCGCCGACGCGGTAGTAGGCGTAGCTGTACACGTCGCGCAGATGCGCGCGATACAGGTCCGAGAACTCCGCGTCGAGCTGCGCCTTTGACTTCTGGCTGGCTGGCTCGGTCACTCATCGCACACCCTATCCCTCGATCGCACGGCCCAGTCCGGTCGGCTTCGCAGCGGCGCAAGCGGCTCAGGCCGCCCGCGGCTCCTTCTCGCGCGCCGCTCCGGCGAGCGGGTCGGAGAGGCGCTCGCGTTCGCGGCGGGCCGGCTCGGCGCGCTTGGCGTTCGCGCTCGGCGCCTGCGGAGCCTGATCGGGCGCACGCTCTCCCCGAACCACTCCCATTGCAGGCTCACGCATGCCCAGATGCGCTCGGTGACGCCCTCGGCCAGAGCGCGTGAGGAGCTGCCGCTCGTGGGGAACTGCATCGGACGCCCGGCGCGCACGCGGATCTTGCGCGGGCGGATTCGCCAGCCACGCCTGACGTGTTCGGTGCCGAACACCGCGACCGGCGCGACCGGCGCTCCGGTTTCCAGAGCCAGGCGCCCGATGCCGCGCTTGGGCGGGCGCAGCGGACCGCGCCGTACGCGCGTGCCCTCGGGGAACACGACCACGCAGTCGCCGCGCGCCAGGATCGCGCGTGCGGTGTCCATCGCTGCGACATCGCCGGTGCCGCGATCGACGGGGAAGGCGCCGAGCGCGTTGAGGATCCATGCCTGCCAGGGCTTCTCGAACAGCTCGCGCTTGGCCATGTAGTAGACGGGGCGGCGCACGAGCATGCCGATCAAGAAGGGGTCCATGAAGCTGCGGTGGTTGGACGCCAGCAGCAGCGGGCCCCGTCTTGGGCAGCCGCTCGCGGCCGATGCGCTGCATGCGGCAGTACACGAGAAACGCCGGCACGAGGATCGAGCGAAGCGTCCAGTAGACGAACGGGTTCACGCCGCGCTGCAGCGAGCGCTCGCGAAAGCCGTCGAGGCCCGCGTCCGGCGTGCTTCGAGTCCCCTCCCGCCGGTCGGCGCCTGCCGGCTCGCGCTGGTCTGTGCGGTGCTGCTCCATACCCCCAATACACCGCCCGAGACAGCGCCGTTACAGTTGGCAGACCGACGGTTTTCAGCCGCTCGGGCCGGAGTAGCTCAGCTGGTAGAGCACCTGTCTTGTAAACAGGAGGTCAGGGGTTCGAGACCCCTCTCCGGCTTGGCAGTTTCAGCCTTATTCCTTCGCGGTTTGGCCGGCGACTGCGACATCCGCCGGCGCGCTGTTGGGACGAGTTGATTCGGCGCCGGTGCCTTTTCCGTTCATGATCCCGCCATCTACAAGGGCCTTGAGACGGTCCTGCTCGCCGTCGCGGCGGTCCATGTGTCGGGCATACAGGCGAAAGCGTGAGATTCGCCGTCGTGCGCCCGAGCTGCGCCATCACATATGGCGGGGCCTCCCCGACCGCGAACAGCAGCGAAGCAAATGTACGGCGCAGCGAATGTGGCGTCCGGCACGGTAGAGGCTCCTGCCCAGCCTTGCCGAGCCGACAGAAGGCGATCGCCGCTGCAGCCTCGGCGAATGGGCTGCCTCCGCGAGCCCCCAACGGCTTTGAGCGCCGGTGACGGGCGACTCCGACGAGGGGCGCGGAGGCGGTCCCTCGTCGTAGCGTGGAAGCCCGTCGTCGCACATGGAGTCCCAGGCAGCGGCCGAGGCGACGTGAGATCGGTACTGCGGCGCGATCCCGGGATCATCGTCGAGTGCCCCCAATCTCACCGACACCTCAGGGCCGTCCGGCCACCTACCTCCGAACAGCGCTGATCCGCAGACGCGGCAGAAGACCTTCACCATCCCGCCATCGGCCTGGCGGAACACCACGAGCAACTCCTCCCCGGCGAGAAGGCGGAACGCGTCACGGGCCACCCGCCCCTGAGCGGACGCGTTCGAGCCGGAGTGCTTGCGACAGCGGGAGCAGTGGCAGTAGTTCGCGCGCCGGAAGGGAGCTGTGATCTCAAAGCGGACACCACCACAAAGGCAACTCCCGGTCACGGCTTGGGACGACATCGCCTACTCCGCCAGGCCCGTGTCTTCCAGAGCGCGACCGCGGTCCCAGTAGAGAGCGAACCGCACCACCTTGCCGCCGTTGATCTCAAACAGATTCGCGACAGAGCGCTGATCTATCTCCAGGTCGCTCACCCGCCCGCGCCCGCTGTTGTGCACGAAGACAAGTACCCGTGTCGAGTCGACGACGATCAGCTTCTCCGGCTCGGCTCGAAAGTCCTTCCAGCCGCTGAGCCACTCTGCGTAGCGCTTGGCCATTGCCGGCCGCCCCGACCAGCTGCCGGGTTCCGGTCCATCCACGAAGGCAAACTCGATCTTCGGATCGGCCCACTCCGACGAGCTGAAATCGCCATGGCTCCAGTCCGCATAGATCGAGTGCACGAGGTCCAGGTTCGCCGACATCGCCTACCGCCGTTCCTCGGCGAGGCGTTCGGCGGCCGCACGGGCCTCGTCGTACGTCGCGATAGTTAGTGCTCTGAACGGCCACGCCACCTACCCATTTGCTCACCTGCGCGTAACGCCACTTGACCCGGCCGTCGCTTCCTGCGGGGTGGCCGCCTTGAACGACCACCGCCAGGGTGACTCCGCCGCCAAGGTCAAGTATCTCCTCGGGCTCGACTTCAAACTCCTTGAAGGAGCCGATCCAGTCTTCGATGAAACTACGGATCGCGTCATGTCCTTCGTAGACGCCGAGGCCAAGAGGCGTCATATCCCAGATCGCATCGCGGCCGTAGACGCTCATCATCGCGTCGTAGTCGCCCCGGCTGGAAGCCTCGTACGCATGCCGTACTAGTTCGACCAGGGCGGACGTGCCGGACTCCCCAGACATTGCCCGGCCAGTATCCCGCAGGTGCCCGCGATCAGTCCAGGCCCGCCAGCTTGCGCGTTCGTGTGCCGCGGCCGCCTACTCCGCCAGCCCCACGGCTGCGAGGGCCTCGGCTGGGTCTGTGTAGCTTTCGAAACGTAGGATCTTGCCGTCACGGATGGTCCAGACGCTGGCCCCTTTCATTTCGACCTCGTGGCTGCTTCCGGGCCTACGGCCGAAGTGAGTGGATATCACGAGAACCCGCTCTCCGCAGTCGAACGCTTCGTCGATGTTCTGCCGGTAGCTCTCCCACGGCGCGACCCACATCGACCATCCTCGCCTGAGCGCCTCCGCGTCGCGATGAATCACCGCGTCCTCGACCCGGTTCACGGACACATGCTCAAAGTCAGGATGCAGACGTGCGGCAAACGCGTTCCACATGTCGTCGTCCTGAAGCCACCGAACGAGATCCGGTTCCTGTGCGGCGAGGATCAACTCCACGTTCTCCTGCGACATCGCCTACTCCGCCAGCCCCACGGCTTGGAGGGCTTCAGGCCAACTCGAGAAGGCGCGAACCTCACGGAACCGTCCGTCATGAAAGCCCGAGATGACGAACCCGAGCCTTTGACTGACCTCGGCCCCCGAGTGCTTGATCCGCCCGATCATGTCAACAAGCGCGACAACGCGATCTTGCGCGTCGCGGATGTCGTGGACCTCATAGCGGAAGTCATCGAAGTTCTCCGAAAAGGCCGCTTCGAACCTTTGCATGCCGTCATGTCCACGGTACGCGGAGGCGTCCAACCAGCGATCGGTCGGGTACCAGACGACATCGGGCGAGCAGAACGAAAGCGCAGCGCCGATGCCTTCCGCGCTGAAGGCCTGAAAGGCGTTTCGCACGATCTCCACGTTCTCCTGGGACATGCGCCTATCCCCGTTCCTCGGCGAGGCGTTCGGCGGCAGCGCGGGCCTCGGCAACCTCGGAGGTCCTAAGGCGTGCGATCAAGCCTCGCACCCAGACGAAGACCCAACCCTCGCGTTGTCGAAGGTGCCCGGCGCTGCCAACCAGACGACCGTTCTGAATGACCACGGCAAACACAATTCCATTGCCGAGGTCGCGGACCTCCTCAAGCTCGTAGTCCAATTCGTCGTAGGCCCCGAACCACTCATCAAGGAAGCCACGGATCGCCGCTCGACCCTCGATGAGGTCCGCTCGCCCGTCCAAGACCCCATCTTCGGCGACGCTGCTCATCACCCCGTCGAGATCACGGCGATTCAAAGCCTCAAGCTGCATGCGCACAAGCCCCACCAGGTCGGGGGTCGTGGACTCCTCAGACATCGCCCGGCCAGTATCGCGCAGGTTCCCGCGATCACTTCCCTGCCGCCCAGCTCCCGTGCTCGCTCGCAGGCCCACTAAGAGCTATTGAGGTCGATACCCGGTAGTAGGGTCGATCGAGCGCCCCTACACACGGTGTAGAAGCGATGAGCTAAGCGAAATGGCGCGCGCCCCTCCACCGGGCGCCTCAATGCTGAGGAATCGTGAGGAATGCCAGGGTCTGCCCCGGGCCGATCGCGTCGGTCGACGAGCCGTTATCGGCCGTAGCCCTGGGGCCTTTTCGCGAATCGGTCCCCCGCCTCGTAAACAGGAGGTCAGGGGTTCGAGACCCCTCTCCGGCTTGTAGGGATTGCCCACAACGCCGGGCGCCTTATCGCGCCCGGCGGGCAGCCCTCGGGCGCTACACCCGGGGCTCGTCATACGGATCGCGAGCGACGACCTGTTCGCGAACGACCCCCCTGGAGCGAGCGGTGAACATGTACAGCAGCGAAAGCAACACGCCGGCGGCACCGACGATCATCAGGATCAAACCGACCGTCGTGATCGAGATGCCGGAGACGGTCGCCGTCACGGCGTAGCGCAGGATCGCGCCAACGGCGATCAGGAAAATCGAAGTACCCAGGGGCATGCAGTCTCCTCTGATTGGGTGCGGGTTCGAACTTCCGGCAAGCTCAGACGCGCCCGCCCCGACGGTAACCAAAGCCGCCTCCGGTGAGCAGGACGACCAGCGCGACGACCAGCAGAAGCCAGAGCAGCGGGCTGACACCCAAGCCGCCGGCTATTGCGGCGATGACAAGCACGATCAACACGAGCTCTACAAGTCCCATTGAATCCTCCTACGCGGTTGACAAAGTCCCTGCACATCGATGATTACCCTCACGCGCACCGCGCAAAACCGCCTGGGAGTTTTCTCATCATGCGCGCGGCGCCGGTAGGATCGAGCGCCGTCGTGCTCGCTGCCCTGCCCTTCACCACCTCACATGCCGAATGGATCGGGCTGATCGTCGCCGCCGTCAGCCTCATCGGCATCGGCGGCGTCGTCTCGATGCTCATCTGCCACCGCCAGGGTTGCTTTCGCCGGGGGCGCTTTCGGCACGGCCAGTACCGCCTGTGCCACGTGCACCACCCGCACGTGCCGTCCGACGGCAAGATCACCGACGAGCACATCGCGGCCGTCAAGCCCGCAGTCAAGCCCGATAGCTGACCACGCTGCCGGGCGACCGCACAGCTCCCCGATACGCCACTCTCAGGGGATCGCGAACATCGTGTTCTCCATCTGCGCCGCGCTCGCTTCGCTGCTCGTGTCGGTCCTCTCGGCCGTCAAAGGGGCGCCGGCGGTCGCCGTCGTCTTTGGCCTGCTGTTCGTCGGCTTTCTGCTGCGGGCGCGCGAGGGCCGGCGTCGCGTGCGCGGCTCCTGACCTCGCCCGCGCAATCGGCTCGGCCCGCGTCTGGAGCTTGGGGCGCCTCTCGGCCGGCGCTACTGCGGCCCGTAGCCAAGCGCCGGCGAGTCCGGCGCGAGCGTGTAGTCGTGCTGGGCCGCGTTGACGTATTTCGGGTCGACTTCGATGTTTTCGGCGACGGTCACGCCGGAGTGCGGACCGAGGTTGCCCGAGGCAGAGCCGAACAGGTCGTTGTTGGTCGCCGAGTTGCCGCTGCCGATGCCGCCGAACGTCCACAGCCCGAAGTACTCCAGGCACGAGCCGCACACGCCGCGGCTGTTGGTGATGAGGTTCCACCGGACGGTGTCGTTTTCCGGGCGCAGGTCGCCGAACGTCAGGCCCGAACCGTTGCCGTCGATCACGTTGTGTTCGACCACCGAGCCCTTGCTCCCGCGCAGCAGGATGCCCTTCGAGCTGTTTTCGTAGAAGTAGCTGTTGCGCACTGTCGTGCGTATGCCGAGGTCGTAGAGGCCGTGGATGAAGTAGCCGTCGTTCGGCGGTTCGCTGCACGGTTTTTCCCCCGAGTCGCACTTGAACGGCTGTCCGCAGTTGTGCACGCGGTCGCGTTCGATCAACGTGTCTGACGCAGGCCCGTATTGGCCGGAGCCGGTCGTCTCAAAGCAGATCGTGTGCGGCGCCGTCACGTCGTCGTTGGTCCACGTGGAATGCGCCGAGCCGATCGTCACGCTCGGCGTCAGCACGCCCGAGTCCGTGAACTTCAGGTGCGAGAAGGTCAGGTAGTCGGCGCCGGGCATGGTGACCACGCGCCCGGCGATCGTCGCCGGCGCCTGTGGTTCGCTGGAGGTGATCGTCACCGGCGCTCCCGCGCCGCCGTGCGATTCGCCCGGGCGCACTGTGAAGCCTTCGTAGCTGCCCTGCGCCAGGCAGCCCGTCTGTCCGGCCGTCAATTTTGCCAGCAGCGCATGCACGGTTTTCAGCGGCGCACCCTGCGTGCCGCTGTTGGCGTCGTTGCCGCTCGGCGAGCCGTACAGAGCACAGTTGGCCGGGCCGGCTTCTTCTTCAACCGGCGGTTCTTCGTGCGGCGGTTCTTCAACCGGCGGTTCTTCGTGCGGCGGTTCTTTTTCTTTCGGGTGTTTTTTTTCTTTCGGGTGTTTTTCTTTCGGCTGTTCTTTGGGTTCTTCTTTGGGCTGTTCTTTGGGTTCTTCTTTGGGCTGTTCTTTGGGTTCTTCTTTGGGCTGTTCTTTGGGTTCTTCTTTGGGCTGTTCTTTGGGTTCTTCTTTGGGCTGTTCTTTGGGTTCTTCTTTGGGCTGTTCTTTCGGTTGTTCTTTCGGCTGTTCTTTCGGTGCTTCTTTGGGCTGTTCTTTTCCTTTTTCGGCGGGCGGTTCGGCTTCTTTGGGAAGTTCTTTGGGCAGCCCAGGCGCTTCCGTCGGCAATTCCGCACCGATCGCCAGGGCGGTCGCCGCGCCGGTCGTGAGCCCACCGAGCAGGAGGCTGGTCTTCTTGTGCCCGGACGCGGCGCGGTGCGTTGTGCTGACGATCGAACGCACGAGCACTTCGTAGGTGGCCGGCTGAAGTCCGGCGATCACATAGCTGCGCGCCTTCGCCGGGACGTCCACCGGCTTGCCCCACGCGCCACCGGATGCGCTCAGCGGACGCCAGCGCACGCGAAAACCCTTCAGGCCGGCGGTGCTTGACGCACCCCAGGAACTCATCAGCGACCCCACGCCGGGTTCCAGCTGCAGATCGCTGGCAGCGGGGCGCTGTGCCGCAGAGGCCACGCCGCCGACGCCCAAGAACAGAGCTGCCGCCAGCACGACGGTGGCAGTCCGGCTAAAGATTCTCCGTCGCCGGCGCCTGTCTGTGTGCGTCGTCAACACGTTCCTCCGTGGCGGTGTCGTCATGGCCATCCCTCGCTTGGTGCTCCACGTCCCTACCCGGTCGTCTTTGTGACTAATCAACGCCCGGGTGCCTCAGGCCGTCTGATGCGCGCCTCACGTCTGTTGTCGCGCGCGCTGAAAGTGAGTGCTGTGCGCCGCCGTCCTGGCGAGCAGTCGCAACGCCCGTAGACCGGGTGTTGCGCCAGCAACGAGAGCACACTACCTCGCGAGACTTGTCGCGCTCATGTTGTCGACACACACCGAGCGCACGTTTTTCTCGCTCTTTGCGAACAAAACGGAGCACCTGCTCTGGCGTCGGCGGCGCGACGAGCTGGCTGAGCCCGCCCGAGCACGCGCTCGAATGTGCGCGTTGCGGCTCGGTGCTCTGACGTATGCTCGCCCCGGCGGCGCGCGCCGGGGTGCAACTCGAAGGGTGCGCACATGTCCGAGCTGATCCTTTCCCCCGACCGAAAGAGATGACCGCATGACCCTCGCAACCAGCTACCCGCTGCTCGAAATCTTCTGGACGATCCTCGTCTTCTTCGCCTTTGTCGTCTGGCTGATGATCCTGTTCACGGTGCTGAGCGACATCTTCCGCCGTCACGACACGACCGGCGCGACGAAGGTGCTGTGGATCATCCTGATCATCGTGCTCCCCTACCTCGGCACGTTCGTCTACCTGATCACCCAGCACAACGGCATTACCGAGCGCGCGCAACAGCAGCAGAAGACCGCGCAGTCGCAGTTCGACAAGTACGTCCAATCGGTGGCCGCCAAGGCCGACCCGACGGAAAAGATCGCAAAGGCGCACGAGCTGCTCGAGCGCGGTGCGCTGAACCAGGCCGAGTTCGATCAGATCAAGCGCCAGGCGCTCGCCGGGGACTGAGCGGGAAGCTTGTGTGACCAACGGCGTCTTCACTCGATGAGAGCGCACGGGTAGCGCGCTCCCGGGCGCCCCCACGCTCGCAACGCAAACACAGGAGGACAAGCCATGAACCGCATCCAACTTCTTCGCCGCGGACTTCTCGCGAGCGTGACGGTCGTCGCCGCACTCGCCGCAGTAGCGAGCGTCGTCGCGCCGGCCGGAGCCACATCCGCGCATGCCGCGCGCGCACAGATGATCCAGGTGCGCCACACGAGCGTCGGCAAGGTGCTCGTCGACTCCTCGGGCTTCACCGTCTTTCATTTCTCCAAGGACACCGCCAAGAAGAACACCTGCATGGCGAACAGGGAATGCTCGACGACGTGGCCCGCGCTGACGACCAGCGGCAAACCGACCGCCGGCGCCGGCGTGAGCGCGTCGCAGCTGTCGACGATCACGCTCCCGGAGGCGTGCATCAGGTGACCTACGCAGGTCACCCGCTCTATCGCTATGCGCTCGCCAGCGAACGCGGCGAAACCTCATACGTGGGCGTCAAGCAGTTCGGTGGCACGTGGTACGCGCTCAGCGCGTCCGGCGCCAACGTCAAGTAGCCCGCCAAGTCCGCGCGCGGGGCGTCCACCCCGCGCGCGCCTCGGCCGGCGCAGACCGCGCGCCCGGCGGCGTGCGGAGGAGTATCGTTGGCCGCCGAGGAAGGGGGTCGCGAAAAATGTACGACTACGTGATCGTCGGCGCAGGATCGGCAGGCTGTGTGCTCGCCAACCGTCTCAGTGAGGACCCGGACGTGCAGGTGCTGCTGCTCGAGGCCGGTCCGCCGGACACGCTGGAGAACATCCACGTGCCGCTCGGCTACCTGCAGCTCGGTGCCACCGAGGTCGACTGGGATTACCACTCCGCGCCCGAGCACGAGTGTGGCGGGCGCCGCATAACGCTGCCGCGCGGGCGCGTGCTCGGCGGCTCCTCCTCGATCAACGCGATGGTCTACATCCGCGGCAACCGCCGTGACTACGACGACTGGGGCGTCAGCGGCTGGGGCGCCGCGGACCTGCTGCCCTACTTCATCAAGGCCGAGGACAACGAGCGCGGCGCGTCGCAGTGGCACGGAGCCGGCGGCCCGCTGCCGGTCAGCGAAGAGCGCTCGCACAACCGCATCTCGCACGCCTTCGTCGATGCCGGTGAGCAGGCGGGGTTGGCACGCAACGACGACTTCAACGGTGACGAGCAGGATGGCGTCGGCATGTACCAGGTGACCCAGCGCGGCGGTATGCGCGCGAGCGCCGCGGTCGCCTACCTGCACCCGGCCGCCGAGCGGGCGAACCTCACCGTGCTGCCCTACATGCACGTGCGCCGCGTGCTGTTCGAGGGCACACAGGCGGTCGGCGTCGAAGCAAGCCAGCTCGGGCAGACCCAGGAGCTGCGCGCCGAGCGCGAGGTGATCCTCTGCGGCGGCGCCTACAACTCGCCGCAACTGCTCATGCTCTCCGGCGTCGGCCCAGCCGAGCACCTCGCGATGCGCGAAATCGAGCTGCTGCTCGACCAGCCGGCCGTCGGTCAGAACCTGTCCGATCACGCCGCCGCACAGCTCGTGTGGACGACGCCTGAGCCGGAGAGCCTGCTGCTCGCACTCGAGCCTGCCGCGCTGGAGGAGTTCGAAGCGACGCAGACCGGCCCGTTCGCGTCCAACCTCGCCGAGGCCGGCGGCTTCGCGCGCGTGCGCGACGGATCGCCGGCGCCGGACACGCAGTTCCACGTGGCGCCCGTGCACATCGTCGACGAGGGGTTGAGCGACCCCGAGGCGCATGGCGTGTGGGCGTCGCCGTGCCTGCTCACGCCGCACAGCCGGGGCAGCGTGCGCCTGGCCTCGGCCGATCCCACGGCCAAGCCGATCGTGCACAACGCCTTCTACTCCGACGGCGACGACATGCAGCGGATGATCGACGGCGTTCGCCTGCTGCTCGACATCTGCGGCCGGCCGGCGATGAAGCCCTACGCTGACACGCCCTTCAACGTGCCCGCCGGCGACAGCGACGAGGCGATGCGCGAGCACGTCGCGCGCACCACGTTCGCCATCTATCACCCCTGCGGCACCTGCCGTATGGGCGAGGACGCGGGCGCCGTCGTCGACGAGCAGCTGCGCGTCAACGGCCTGCAGGGCCTGCGCGTCGTCGACGCCTCGGTGATGCCCGTCGTGCCGCGCGGCAACACCAACGCACCGACGATCGCCGTCGCCGAGCGCGCCGCCGACGTGATCCGCCACGGTCGCGCGCTCGCCGAGCCGATGGCGGCCGCGAGCACGCGCGACGCCGCCTCCCAGCCGGTCACCGCCTAGCGACTCGGTGCTGCGGGGCGGCTAGGACGGCAGCGGTGGCTCGGGCAGCACGCGCTCGACGTACGCGCCCGCCGGGCGGCCTTCGATCTGCCCCCGCAGATCCAGCCGATATGCAATCAGCGCGATGCTCGGAGCGATCATGTAGTCGGCCGCGTTGAGCTGCTCGCCGCCGAGCACGCCTGCAGCGAGCCACGCGTCGATCCTGTCCAGCAGGGCAGGCAGCTCTAGCACAAGCTTACCCTCCACCTGAGCGTTAGCCTTGAAGGCGTTCGCAGTCACCCCGCGTGCTGCGAGCACGCGCAAGCGCTCGCTCGGTGACAGCAGCGCGCCCAGCCGGCCGGAGTTGCCGCGATCGCGGAAGTTGTCCAGCCCGTCCAGCGAGCCGGTCAGCCCGAGCCGCCGCGCAGACATCTGAAAGACCTCGTCCCCCCACGCCTCCGCCGCTTCCACTTCTCGGCGGCGCTGCGCGTCGGCCGGGAACAGCGGCGCCCGCGGTTCTGCCTCGTCGAGAATGCGCGCGATGGCGCGATTGGTCTGCACGCGCTGCGAGCCAAAGCGCAGCGCCGGCACCGTGCCCAGGCGGTCGAGCATCGCCAGCGAGCGGCCCGTCTTGCCCTCGACCTTGCGGATCGGCGCCTTGTGCCCGGGGAAGCCGAGCGCGCGCACCGCGAACGGGTGCATGCCCGTCGGCAACCGCACGAGCCGGTAGCCGAGCCGCTTGTGCGCGAGCATCAGCATCGCCGTGCGGCACGCGTGCGAGCCGCTGATCACGTACAGCGTCGGCCGCGCGCTCATGTCTGCACCAGCACCGTCACCGGGCCATCATTGACCAGCTCGACGCTCATGTGCGCGCCGAACTCGCCTCGCTGCGCGCCGATGCGCGCGCAGAAGCGCTCGTACAACGGCTCGGCGAGGTCGCCCGGCGCCGCCGACACGAAGCTCGGGCGGTTGCCCTTGCGTGTGTCGCCATACAGCGTGAATTGGCTCACGCAGAGAACCTCGCGCTCGCCCAGCGGCTCGTTCATGCGCCCGTCGGCATCGGCGAAGATGCGCAGCGCTCGCACCTTGTCGGCCAGTCGGTCGGCCGTCGCGTCGTCATCCTCGCGCGAGATGCCCAGCAGTACCAGCAGGCCCGCGCCGATCGAAGCGACGCGCCGCTCTCCCACGTCGACGCTCGCGCGCGACACTCTCTGCACGAGCGCGCGCGTCGCGATCACCCCCCGGCGGCGGACATGGACATGTGTGCGCGAACACTACCGCCGCCCCGCCGCAGCCGCCCGGGGAGTTGCCAGTCACCCACGTCACCGAGCGATAGCCATCGTATCTACGCCGTGTATACAATGGCTATCGCTGGCTCCAATCGAAGTCATACGCGTCTCCTTTAGGTTCCTGCGCGCGCTCAGCCACGCCGCGCCGCGGGGCGGGCGCTCCGCTGCGCTCAGAACAGCGCCGACAACGCCTCGACCAGCCCGGGCAGCTTGTCGGGGCCCTGTGCGAGGTCCATCTGGCGCTTGGGGCGCGGGGTGGCGGCGAGGTTGCGCGTCCACTGCAGCTCCTCTACGCAGCCTAGGTCTTCAGCGTGCGGGACGCACTGCTCGAGGATCGACTCGAGCACCTCAGACACCGGCGACCGGCGCCCTTGGCGCGCGTCGATGAGGCTCGCGTCTGCGCCATCGCGCGCGGCGAGAAAGCGGTTCTCGGCGAGCACCTCGGGCAGGTCGACGAGCGGGTCCACGCCCGAGCCCTCGGTGGCCTCCAGACGCACGAGGCACTGCACGAGCGCGGTGAGCGCGGCGGAGTCGGCGACGGTGGTCTGCGCATCCATGATGCGTACCTCGATGGTGCCGAAGCGCGGTTGTAGGCGAGCATCCCACCACAGGAATGTGGGCTCGGGGAAGGCCTCGCAGCGAAGCAGCAGGTCGATCGTGGACACGTAGTCGGAGTAGTCGAGGAACGCGCGCGGGATGCCGACGCGCGGGAACGCCTGAAACAGCGGTGTGCGGGCCGAGGCGAGGCCGGTCTCGCGCCCCTGCCAGAAGGGCGAGTTGGCCGACAGCGCGAGCAGCAGCGGCAGGTGCGAGCGCAGCCGGTTGATCGCACGCAGCGCGCTTTCGGGATCCGGCACGGCAACGTGGACGTGCAGCGCGAACGTGGGCTCGCGACGCGCGAGCTCGCGCATTGACCCGTACAGGAAGCGGTAGCGATCTCCCTCGGAGATCTGCGTGTCCTGCCACAAGGTGAACGGGTGCAGGCCGGCGACGGCGGCGCGCAGATCGCGCTGCTCGAGCTCCCGCGCGAGATCGCCGCGCAGCTCCTCCAGCTGAGCCAGGCCGCCGGCGACGGTGTCGTGAGGATCGGTGCGCAGCTCGAGCGCGGAGCCGTGCGTCTCGGTGCTCGTGTGCGACGCGAGCTCGCCGGTCAGGCCGGACATCACCGCGTCTGCGTGCGAGGCAAGCGCCCAGCCGTGCGGGTCCAGCAGCATGACCTCCTCCTCCACGCCGATCGTCCACGATGACCGCTCCGCGGCGGGGGACCAACGCGACCAGGCGCCGGGCGCGTGGGGCGCATCAGCGGGCATCAGCGCGCCGGCGTCGGCGGGCGACGCGATCGCGCCAATCGCGCCGCCCGCCGCGCTCTCGGCGTCCGGCGCGGTCCTAGACTGCGTGTGCACCGAAGTCCTCCTGCTCGCCGCGATCCGCGCCGCTCTGCGAGCTCACACGGGCGCTGCGGTCGCCCATCCGTTCGCGCGGCGCGGCCTGTCCCGGGTGGCGCGTGGCCTCGACGAGCCGTTCGAACAGCGACAGCTGCTCGGCATCGGCGACGAGCGTCTCGGCGTGCCACTGCACACCGAGCACAAAGCGACCGTCCTGCTCCTCGATCGCCTCGATGAGACCGTCTTCAGACCAGGCGACGGCGCGCAGGTCAAAGCCGATGCGGTCGATCGCCTGGTGGTGGAATGAGTTGACGTTGACGGGCCCACCGCCGGTCGTCTGCGCGAGGCTCGAGTCGGGTGCGACGCGTACCTCGTGGCTGGTGTGCGTGCCGCTCTCCGCCTGGCGGTGCTCGACGGTTCCGTTGGTGACCTCGGGTACGTGCTGGTGCAGCGTGCCCTGCCGGGCGACGTTGAGCAGTTGCGCGCCGCGGCAGATGCCGAGGATCGGCATGCGCCGGCGGTAGGCGTGGCGGCACAGCGCCAGCTCGAATGCATCGACGACAGGGTCGATCGGGCCGAGCTGCGGATGCGGCGCTGCGCCGTAGCTGGACGGGTCGAGGTCGGGGCCGCCGGTCAGCAACAGCCCGGAGAGATGGTCGAGCAGCGCGTCGACGTTCTCGGTGCTCAACGGCGGTAGCGCGACGGGCAGGCCGCCGGCCATCTCGACGGCTCGCATGTAGGACAGGCCGAGCGTCATCTCGGTTTGCGTGGGCTCGCCGTGCAGCACACTCTGCACGTGTTCCTTCTGGCGGATCTCAGAGACCGTCACACCGATCACCGGGCGGCTCATGGCGCGAGCACCCACGTGTCCTTGCTGCCGCCGTTCTGCGAGGAGTTGACGACCAGCGCGCCGGCGTCGAAGGCCACGCGCGTGAGACCGCCGGGCAAAACGTGGACGTCCCCGCCGGCGCAGATGGCGAATGGGCGCAGGTCGATGTGCCGCGGCTGCAGCTCCCCGTCGACGACGGTGGGGTGGCGCGAGAGCATGACCGTCTCCTGCACGACGAAGCGCTCCGGCGCAGCGGCCAGTTCGCCGGCCGCCTTGCGGACGTCCTGCGGGCGGGCGTGAGGCGCGATGACGACCCCGTAACCCCCGTGCCCGCTGCGCGGCTTGATCACGAGCTCATCGATGCGGTCGAGGATCATCTCCAGGGCCTGCGGCTGCGCCGGGTCATACGTGGGGACAGATGCGAGCAGCGGCTCCTCTGCGAGGTAGTAGCGGATCATCTGCTCGACGTAGGCGTGCAGCAGCTTGTCGTCGGCGACGCCGGTGCCGAATGCGTTGACGCACGCCAGCGTGCCCGCGAGCACGGGCGCCAGCAACAGCTGCGCGATGTCGGTCAGCTCGCCGCTGTCATCGCAGAGACGGTCCTCGTCGGTACGCCGGTAGACGACATCAACCGCGCGTTCGCCGCCGGGCAGCCGTGCATACAGCCGCTGCCCTCGCACCGACAGATCGCCGGCGAGCACGAGCGGCAGGCCGAGCTCGCGAGCGATGGTCGCGTGCTCGAAGAAGGCCGAGTTGCGCTCCCCGTCGCTGAGCAGCACGACGAACGGCTCCTCGCCGGCGCGTTCGGGCGCAGCGGCGATCAACGCGCGCCCGAGCACCTCGAAGGCGTCGTCGAGCGGGCGCACGCGCAGGCCGCCCGGGCGCGGCAGGTGCGCCGCGAGCACCTCGCGCGTGGCGATCGCGTAGGCGATGCCGGAGGGCGTGCGCAGGTTGTCCTCGAGCACCTTGAAGGTGCCGTCGCTGTCACGCACGATGTCCAGGCCGGCGACGCTGATCCACGAGCCGACGCGCTCGCCGATCCCGTCGAGCAGTGGCTCGTGGTGGTTGGCGCCGGTGATGGCGCGCTCGGGGACGACGCCGTCGCGCACGATGCGCCGCTCGCCGTAGGCATCGCGCACGAACAGCTCGAGCGCGCGAACGCGCTGGGCGACGCCCGCCGACAGCTGGTCCCACCGCGCCGCGTCGATCAGCCGGGGGATCGGGTCGATGCGGAACTCCTGCGACTCCTCCGCACCCCCGAAGCAGACGCCGCGCTCGCCCGCGTCGCGAGCCACCGCTTCGCACAGCTCGCTGAGGTCGAGTGCGTTGAGCACTCCGCGCAACCGGCGGTCGGGCTCGGTGGCGCGCGCGCCGGTGACGGCGCCCTCGTCGAACGGCACGTCGGCCTCGCCGCGCGCCTCGGCAGCGGCGGGCGCTCCCCACGCCCCGGGCGTCGCGCCGGGAGCCAGGCCCGGCGGGGCGGAAAGCTCGCGCGGGGGCGCGTGCAGCTCAGCTGGCGCGGTCTGAGACATGCTCGGATTGTGGACGGGCGCTGGTCGAAAGTCGTTCGACCCACGTCCAAAAAGGCGCTTGGCACCTTGGACTGCCCGCGAAGGTCCGGCGCCGGGCAAATGCCCAATAGCATCGCCCTGCAGGGCTCGAGATGACATCTCCAGACGTTCTATTGCCCGCCAGGGACCGTTCTACTCCGAGGAGGCCAGATGTCCTATGAGACGCTGCTGTATGCGGTCGACGGCGCGATCGCGACGATCACGCTGAACCGGCCGCAGCGGCTGAACACGATCGTGCCACCGATGCCCGACGAGATCGAGGCGGCGGTGCATGCGGCGGTCGCCGACGCGCAGGTCAAGGTGATCGTGCTGCGCGGCGCCGGGCGCTCCTTCTGCGCGGGCTTTGACTTCGCCGGCGGATTTCACCACTGGGACGAGCATCTGACGACCGACGGCGAGTGGGATCCGGGCAAGGACTTCGTGGCGGCGACAGCGCCGAGTATGGGCGCGGTGCCGAAGTTCATGGCGCTGTGGCGTTCGCCCAAGCCGGTGATTGCGCAGGTCCACGGGTGGTGCGTGGGCGGCGGCTCGGATATGGCGCTGTGCGCGGATCTGGTGATCGCGAGCGAGGACGCGCGCATCGGCACCTCCTACTCGCGCATGTGGGGCTGCTACCTGACGGGGATGTGGCTGTACCGCCTCGGCCTGACGAAGGCCAAGGAACACGCGCTCACGGGCAAGCCGCTGTCGGGCGTGCAGGCGGTCGACGCGGGGCTGATCAACGCGGCTGTACCGTTCGCGCGCCTGGAGCAGGAGGTGCGCGAGCGGACCGAGCAGCTCGCCGCGATTCCGCTGTCGCAGCTCAGCGCGATGAAGCTGATCGTCAACCAGGCCTACGAGAACATGGGCCTGGCCTCGACACAGGCGCTGGGGCCGATCCTCGACGGGCTGATGCGCAACACGCCCGACGCGAAGGAGTTCATCGAGCTGGCCGAGCGCGAGGGGGTCGGCAGCGTGGTGGCGCTGCGCGACGGACCGTTCGGCGACTACAGCCAGGCGCCGCCGGGCGAGCAGCCGAATCCGGACAACGTGATCACCCCGTAACCGGCTTGGTCGCACCGTAACGCTGCCAGTGGCGCTCTGGGATGTCGTCGGGGTCCTTGTACCAGTACCAAGTGCACGGATCCGAGGAGTAGTCCTCCGGTGGCTCGGACGGATACAGCGGATAGCCCGACCACTGGATCGGCATGGACTCGTTCATGAAGCTGCAGTGCGTGCAGTACAGCGGGAATCCCTTGCGCCCGAACGACCAGTCGTGCGCTTCGCGCGTACCGCCGCCGTCAGGCAGGCCCTCGTAGGCACCGTTGCGAACCAGGCGCTGACCGGAGCCGCACGGGTTCATCGTGAAAGTGACCTTCTCGTCGTCCTCGGTGATCGTGAAGCTTCCCGGGTTGGGGCCCACGCCCGAGCAGGAGTGCGCGCGCCAAGTTGCCGCGAGCAGCTCGACGAGCTCGCGCCGGTCCAGCGCGACGATCGCGTCGTGGTGGCGTCGCCAGCCGCGGCCCATGCTCTCCGTCCACGCCTGCTCGACGCCGTCGTCGCCCAGGCGCTGCTGGATGAACGACACGAGATCGAGCACGCCGGAGGCCATCAGATCGTGCAGCATCTGCCACTCGTGCTTCATCTCCGTGCACAGCCGCCGCGCCTGGTCGAGATCGCCGGCGTCGATGGCCTCGACCGCGCGGTCCATCGTCGGGCGCGAGAGCTGCGCCAGCTCCTGCTCGGAAAACCAGCGGTCTGTCATCGTCTCCTCCTTCGATGATCAACGGGGACCCATTGTGACCCAGGCGCGCAGAGCGCTCGTCACGGGCGCGTCGCGCGGGATCGGCGCAGCGATCGCGCAGCGCCTGGCGGCCGACGGGCTGGACGTCGTCACGCTGGATCTGCGCGACGGTTGCGACATCGCGCTCGACGTCGCACGTGACGACTTTCCGCCACTGGGCGACATCGATGTCTGCGTGGCCAACGCGGGCCTGACGACGACCATCGCGCCGGCTCACCGCATGAGCGCTGAGCAGTGGCAGCGCGACATCGACGTCAACCTGACGGGCGCCTTTCGCACGGTGCAGACGTGCCTGGGCGGGATGCGCGATCGCAGCTTCGGGCGGATCGTGGTGATCTCCAGCGTGGCGGCAATCGGCGGGCTGCCAGGACAGGTCGCGTATGCCGCGTCGAAGGCCGGGCAGCTCGGCATGGTGCGCACGCTGGCCGGTGAGAACGCGGCGCGCAACATCACAGTCAACGCGATCTTGCCTGGGCTGGTGGCGACCGAGCAGGTGCTGGCGATGCCCGCGGATGTGCGCGAGCGCGCGACGAGCTCGCTGCCGTCGGGACGGATGGTGGAGCCGGCGGAGATCGCCGCCGCGGTCGCGTTTCTGTGCACCGACGGTGCGGCGCAGGTGAACGGGCAGACGATCGCCGTAGACGGGGGCGCGTCGCTGTCGCAGTTGACGCTCGGGTCAGAGCGTCGTTAGCCGGGCGCGATGCGCGCGAGCGAGCTCGACGTCCTTCGGCACGGCGAGGGCCCGCGCGTGGTGTTCGTGCACGGCAGCGTCGTGGGCGCGCAGCGCACGTGGCGACACCAGCTGGAGCTGGGCGACCGCTGGACGCTCGTGCTGCCCAACCGGCCGGGATTCGCGGCGAGCCCGCCGTTGGCGCGCGGCGACTTTGAGGCCGAGGCGCCGCTGATCGCTGAGCTGTTGGGCGACGGCGCACACCTCGTCGGTCACTCCTACGGCGCGGTCATCGCGCTGTACGCAGCGGCGCTGCGACCGCTCGCAGTGCGCTCACTGACGGTCTCCGAGCCGGGCTGCATGCGAGTGGCCGCCGGCGATCCTGCGGTTGACGCGCAAATCGCCGCGGGCGAGCTGCTCTACGCACACGCAGATGACTTCGCGCCGCTGGACTTCCTGCGCGCATTTCGCGGCGGCGTCGGCTCGACGCACGACACCCCCGACGAGCTGGGCGGCGAGCTGTTGACGGGCGCGCGTCTGTGCATGCGCGAACGCCCGCCATGGGAGGCCGAGCCGCCGCTCGAGCAGCTGCGCGCGGCGCCGTTTTCAAAGCTCGTCGTCTCCGGCGGGCACTCGCCCGTGTTCGAGGCCGTCTGCGACGCGCTCGCCGCACGGCTGGGCGCCCGCCGCGAGACGATCGCCGGGCGTGGCCACACGATTCCGGCGACCGGCGAGCCATACAATGCGCGCCTGCACACGTTCCTCGCCGAGCACCGCACATGAAGCGCGCGCCGCGCCTGGCGCTCCCGGGCCGTCCCGTGCGCGGATCGCGCACCGGGCGCCCGGTCATGGCGCTGCTCGACCTGCTCGGCCGCCGCTGGGTGCTGCGCATCCTGTGGGAGTTGCGCGAGGAGCCCGCGAGCAGCTTCCGCGACCTGCAGGTGAGCTGCGGCAACGTCTCCTCGAGCGTGCTCAACGATCGCCTGCGCGAACTGCGCGAGGCGGGCATCGTCGCCACGCGCGAGCCCAGCGGCTATCAGCTGACCGAGGAAGGACGCCGTCTGCTCTCGGCGCTCGCGCCGGTCGACGAGTGGGCCACACGCTGGAGCCGGCGCGACGGCGCGCCCGGCGCTTAGCTCTCGCTGGCGCCTAGAGCCCGAGAGGACCAGAGATCGCGGAGATCGCCGAAGTGGAGCCCGCCGCGTTTTTGGCGGTCACCACCGCCCGTAGCGCACTCCCGAGGCTCAGCCCGCTGATCAGGAATGTCTGATTCGTCGCTTTGGCGATATCGCTGCAGCTGCCAAGAAGACACAACTGCCACTGATAGCTGTAGGCGATCGGTTCGCTGCCGGTCCAGGTCCCGCTCGTCACGCTCAGTAGCTGGCCGATTTTCAGCAGGCCGGAGATGCTCGGCAGCGCGGTGTTTTTCGGCAGGATGCCTTCGATCAGGCTGGTGACCGAGCTGGTGGCCGAGGTCGAACCGGCGGCGTTTGTCGCGGTGACGAGGACGGCGAGTGTCTTGCCGATCTCTGAGGGGTCGAGTTTGAGCGTCGAGCCGGTGGCGCCTTTGAGTTCTTCGCAGGCTTTGCCGAGTGCGTTGCACAGCTGCCACTGATAGGCGTAGGAGATCGGTTCAGAGCCAGACCAGCTGCCGCTGGCGACGCTGAGCAGCGAGCCGTCCTGCAGCAGGCCGGAGATGCTCGGCAGCGCGGTGTTTTTCGGCAGGATGCCTTCGATCAGGCTGGTGACCGAGCTGGTGGCCGAGGTCGAACCGGCGGCGTTTGTCGCGGTGACGAGGACGGCGAGTGTCTTGCCGATCTCTGAGGGGTCGAGTTTGAGCGTCGAGCCGGTGGCGCCTTTGAGTTCTTCGCAGGCTTTGCCGAGTGCGTTGCACAGCTGCCACTGATAGGCGTAGGAGATCGGTTCAGAGCCAGACCAGCTGCCGCTGGCGACGCTGAGCAGCGAGCCGTCCTGCAGCAGGCCGGAGATGCTCGGCAGCGCGGTGTTTTTCGGCAGGATGCCTTCGATCAGGCTGGTGACCGAGCTGGTGGCCGAGGTCGAACCGGCGGCGTTTGTCGCGGTGACGAGGACGGCGAGTGTCTTGCCGATCTCTGAGGGGTCGAGTTTGAGCGTCGAGCCGGTGGCGCCTTTGAGTTCTTCGCAGGCTTTGCCGAGTGCGTTGCACAGCTGCCACTGATAGGCGTAGGAGATCGGTTCAGAGCCAGACCAGCTGCCGCTGGCGACGCTGAGCAGCGAGCCGTCCTGCAGCAGGCCGGAGATGCTCGGCAGCGCGGTGTTTTTCGGCAGGATGCCTTCGATCAGGCTGGTGACCGAGCTGGTGGCCGAGGTCGAACCGGCGGCGTTTGTCGCGGTGACGAGGACGGCGAGTGTCTTGCCGATCTCTGAGGGGTCGAGTTTGAGCGTCGAGCCGGTGGCGCCTTTGAGTTCTTCGCAGGCTTTGCCGAGTGCGTTGCACAGCTGCCACTGATAGGCGTAGGAGATCGGTTCAGAGCCAGACCAGCTGCCGCTGGCGACGCTGAGCAGCGAGCCGTCCTGCAGCAGGCCGGAGATGCTCGGCAGCAGCGTGTTGGTAGGCAGGATGCCGAGGATCGCCTGTGTTTCGGGCGAGGTCGCGGCTGCGGCGCCCTGGGCATTGGTCGCAGTGACGACGACGGCGAGGTTGCCGGCGAGGTCGGAGACGCCCGGCGTGTAGGTGGAGCTCGTCGCGCCCGCAATTTCTACGCAGCTACCGCCGGTGATCGAGCAGCGCAGCCATTGGTAGGCGAAGGAGATCGGGCCGGTACCGACCCATTGGCCGGCGGCGGCGGTGAGTGTCTGGCCTTCCTGCAGGTTGCCGCTGATCGCCGGGGCGGCGATGTCGACGGGCGCTCCGGCGGCGATCGGCTTGCTGGCCTTGGAGGCGGCGGAGGCCTGGCCGAGCGAGTTGGTGGCGGTGACGACGGCGCGTAGCCTGCGGCCGATCTGCGTGGTCGTGGCGCGGTAGGTGCTGCTCGTCGCACCAGGGATGTCCGCGCAGGCTGCACCTTTGGCGCACGACTGCCATTGGTAGGCGTAGGACTGCGGCGGCGTGCCCTTCCAGGTGCCGTTGCCGACGGTCAGCAGCTGTCCGTCCTGCGGGCTGCCAGAGATGCTCGGGGACTTGCGTTTACCCAGCGCGGCGGGCGCAACGAGTTCGCTCTGCGGCGTCGTTGTGCTCGTCTGGCCTTCGGCGTTGATCGCGGTGACGGTCGCGCGCAGCGTGTGGCCGACGTCTTCGTGGCCGAGCTTGTAGAAGGACTTGTCGGTGGAGGCGATGTCAGAGCAGGAGGCGCCGGAGGCGTCGCAGCGCGACCACCGATAGGTGTAGGAAATCGGCTTCGCGCCGCTCCAGGAACCTTTGCTCAGTTTCAGGCGCTGACCGTCACGCGCCAGGCCGGAGATCGACGGCGGCGAGCCGCTCGCCGGACCTTCGGCGGCATCAGCCGCCGTCGCGCACAGTGCCGCGACGGCGCAGACGAGCAACAGCGATGCCACGACGTGCAGCCGGATGGCCCTCATCCCCCTCATGTCTCCCTCGAACTTTCCCCGGTCCCCGGAATCCCGCGTCTTTACAAATCAACCCAGACGGTTTACCCGTTTAAATCGTCTCCAAACGCAACTTTTTCGCCGGTCGCACTGCCGTGCTCAGCCAGCCATGGCCGGACGTCGTAGCCCATCGCGGCGACCGCATCGAAGCGGCATGCGACGGGTTACGTGGTGCAGTTGGCCGAACCGCTGGAAGCCCGCGGACTCGGCCGTGCAGCTGCCCTGAATCGTCCCTCGAAGGAGGCCCACAGATGCGTCCAACCAAGCTTGTCCTGCTTTTGACTGCCGCCGCGGCACTGTTCGCGCTGGCACCCGCGGGCGCCTCGGCACGTCCCGCCGGCGCGCATGCGCACGCGACCCGCCCCTGCCACGTCCGGCTGGAAACCCCCAAAGCGCCCGTCGCCAACGGGGAAGCGGTGACGATCAAGGGGGCGCTCGTGTGCCCCAAGTCGGTGCCGCCCGCCGGTCACGTGGTCACGCTGCTGCAGCAATCGGCGCCGAAGTCGAGCTTTGCAGCATTGGCCACGCCAACGACGGAAGTCGGTGGAGCGTTTCAGGCGGTCACGCCGGCGCTGACGACCAACAGCACCTTCTACGCGGTCGCCGAAGGCGCGCAGAGCGCGCACCACACGATCAGGGTCTTCGCGCCGATCACCTCGTCTGCGCCCACGCCGCCAGACGGCGCGCAGCTGTTCACGGCCGGCGGCCACGGCCTACGCCGGCAGAACGCCGTGACGTTCGCCGGCGAAGTCAGCGAAGCAGACGCCGGAGCGGTCGTGACGCTGCAGAGCGAGAACGCGACGGGCCCCGAAGACTGGCGCCCGATCGGCCGCAGCTTCGTCGACAGCCACGGCAAGTACGCGATCGTGCACCACTTCCAGGTGGCGGGCGAGGCGAACATCCGCGTGGTGGTACACCCGCGCAAGGTCAACGCTCCCAACGCGACGTCGCCTGTCTCGTATGAGATCTCCCAGGCGCAGAACCCGGCACTGACGATCGAAACGAGCAACGACCCGGTGCCGTTTGACCAGCCGGTCACGATCAAGGGCATCGTCGCTGCTGCAGCGGCGAAAACCCCCGTGACGCTGCTCGCGCGTACCCGTGGCAGTGGCGGACCGTTCGCACCGGTCGCGAGCGGTATGACAGGAGAAAAAGGCGCCTACGAATTCGCCAAACAGACGCCGCTGAAGAACACGGCCTACAAGGTCGCCACCGCGAGCACGCAGTCGGCGGTGCTGTTCCAAGGCGTCAAATACGCGCTGAGCGTCTCGCCGATCGTCGGCACGGTCGTCGCGGGCCAGCCGGTGACGTTCTCCGGAGCCGTGCTGCCGGCGCTCGTCGGGCACGTCGTCTACCTGGAGCGCCAGGGCAATCTGAAACTCGGCTGGAGCGTGATCGACGTCGGCACGGTGTCGGCGCCGAGCAACCCGACCGAAGCGGCGCCTTTCTCGATCGTGCACGCCTTCCGCACACCGGGCACCGCCCGCCTGCGCGTGAAGATCCCCGGCGATCCGGGCAATCAGGGCGCCGTGGGTGAAGCGTCTGAACTGACGATCACGCCGACCACGGCGTCGGCGCTCGCACCCGAAGCGCCGGGTAACTCCCGGCTGCCCAGCGAAGGCAAGCTGTAAGAGGGATGACAGCGTGACGTTTGCGGCGGCCCTACCCCTGCGGGGGGCCGCCGCGGCTCACGCGGCTACGGCGCGGGCCTCCAGGTGCGCGCCCACCTTGCGCTTGACGCGCTGCAGCGCGTTGTCAACGGTCTTCGTGTCGCATGACAGGCGCTCACCGACCTGCTCGTAGGAGTAGCCGTCGAGATACAGCGACAGCACGCGGCTCTCGAGCTCTGACAGGGCGCTCGACAGGCAGCCGACGAGCGAGCGCAGCTCCTCTGAGGAGATCACCTGGTTGACGGGATCGTGCACGGTCGAGCCGGGCAGGATCTGGTCGAGCGTCGGTACGTCGTCGCCCGCGCCGGCGGGCGTCGAGGAGAACGACACATACTGGTTCAGCGGCGTGTGCTTGTTGCGAGTGGCCGTCTTTACGGCCGTGATGATCTGCCGCGTGATGCACAGCTCGGCGAAGTTGCGAAAGCTCGACTCGCGGTCGGTGCGAAAGTCACGAATCGCCTTGTAAAGGCCGACGAGCCCCTCTTGGATGAGGTCGTCGGAGTCGCCGCCGGCGAGAAAGTACGAGGAGGCCTTCAGACGCACGAAACCGTGGTAGCGCCTGACGAGCCGGTCATAGGCATAACGATCGCCGAGCTTCGCGAGGGCGATCAGATGACCATCATCGACCTTAGGTTCAGATTGAGGGTTCCGGGAGATTCGGGCCACGAGCAGATCCTTTCTAGTGCCCCGCCAGGACGGCAGGGCCTAATTTGCTCAGTGGCGCACTCCTCCCCTGGCGCCAAAGCTATGTATTCCCAAGGCTTCTTCAACCTTAGGTACAGCGTTATGTCGGCGCGAGCCTCGCACAGTTATGGAGAGTTGTCAAGACGACTTTCGCGCTGCTGCAAGATCTCATACAAAATCGCCGCCGCGGCAGCGCTCACGCCGAGCGAATCGATGCGCCCGTGCTGGGGCAGCGAGATCAGCGCGTCGCAGGCCTTGGCCACGCGCGGGCGCAGTCCGCTGCCCTCGCTACCGAGCACCAGCACGACGCCCGCACCTGCGTATTCGGGCGTGTCGTAGGCGACCGCGCGCTCGTCGTGGCCGCTGGCGCCGTAGCACCAACAGTCAGCGCGGCGCGCGTCGGCGAGGAAGTCGGCGACGTTGCGCACGCGGGCCACGGCCAGGTGCTCGACGGCGCCGGCGGATGCCTTGCAGACCGAGGGTGTGACCTCTGCGGCGCGACGTTCGGGGATCACGACGCCGGCCGCGCCGGCGCCCTCAGCGGTGCGACAGATCGAGCCGAGGTTCTGCGGGTCCTGGATCTGGTCGAGCGCAACGATCAACGGCTGCGAGCCCCCGAGCAGGGCGTCGGCGTCGGCATAGGGATAGTCGCCCGCGTCGGCGCAGATGCCCTGGTGGGAGCTCGATCCGCAGCGGCTTTCGATCTCCTCGCTCGTGGCGATGCGCGGCTTCACGCGCGCCAGCCACGGCTCGCGCGCGGTCGAAGCGGTCGCCCACGCACCGGTGACGTTCGCGGCGCGCTTGCCGCGCAGGGCCTCGTGGACGGCGTTGCGGCCGTAGAGGATCACTGCGGCAGCAGCTCGAAGCCGCCCGACACGTCGCGCACGACCCAGCCGAGCGCCGCGATCTCCTCGCGCAGGCGGTCGGCGGCGGCGAAGTCGCGCTCCTCGCGCGCCTGCTCGCGCTGCTGGGCCAGCGTGCGCACGTCCTTGGGCGCCTCCGCGTCGGCGGCGAGCAGGCTGTCCAGCCCGATCACCGCGAGCATCTCGGCGAGATGTTCGTCGCCGCTCACGCCCAGATGGCCGGCGCCGCGAATCCACTCGTACAGGCTCGCGAGCGCCAGCGGCGTGTTGAAGTCATCCGCGAGCGCCTCAAAGAACGACTCGCGCAGGCCCTCCATGCGCTCTTCGTCCTCATCGCGGCGGTAGGCCGTTGGCCCGCGCCCGAGCCTGCGGCCGAACTCGCGGATGCGGCTGACGTTGGTCTGCGCCTGCTCGAGCACCGAGTCTGAGAAGGCCAGCGGCTGGCGGTAGTGCCCAGAGACGAGATACATCACGACGGCCTCGGCGCCGTACTGCGCGATCACCTCGTGCAGCAGTGCGATGTTGCCGACGGACTTGGCCATCTTCTCGCCGGTGAACTGGATCATGCCGTTGTGCATCCACAGCTTGGTCAGCTCCGCGCCGCGCGCGGCGCGCGTCTGCGCCGCCTCGTTCTCGTGGTGGGGAAACACGAGGTCAGAGCCGCCGCCGTGGATGTCGAAACCGACGCCGAGCAGCTGCTCGGCCATCGCCGAGCACTCGATGTGCCAACCGGGCCGGCCTGGGCCCCAGGGCGAATCCCAGACGGTGTCCTCGTCCTCCTTGTGGCCCTTCCACAGGGCGAAGTCGAGCGGGTCCTCCTTGCGCTGGGCACCCTCGACGTCCTCGCCCTGGTCCATGTCGTCGGGGCGGCGGTGCGAGAGCGAGCCGTAGTCCTCGTCAGAGCGCACGCGGAAGTACACGTCTCCCTCGGCGGCGTAGGCGTGGCCGCGCTGCACCAGCGCTTCGATGTGCTCGACGATCGGTCCGATCGTCTCTGAGGCCAGCGGCTCGTGGTCGGGGCGGCCGAGCCCGAGCGCGTCGGTGTCGGCGCGATACAGCGCGGTCATCTCGGCGGCCAGCCCGGCGCTGTCGCTCCCCAGCGCGCGCGCCGCATCGTAGATCTTGTCGTTCACGTCGGTGACGTTGATCACGAGCTGTACGCCATAGCCCTCGTGGGCGAGAAAGCGCTTGAGCAGGCTGAACACGACGAAGGGCCGCGCGTTGCCGATGTGGATGCGGCTGTACACGGTCGGGCCGCACGCGTAGACGCCCACGCGAGCCGGATCGGCGGGCGCCAGCGGCTGCAGCTGGCCGCTGCGCGTATCGTGGATGTGGACGGGGCGCATCGCGCGGCAACCCTAGCGCTCGCCCGCTGTCGCGGAGGTGAGCGCGCTGTCAGGAGCGATCGCCGTGCGCGCGCAGGCCGGCTATCGCGAGTGCCGCGACACCCTCGCCGCGGCCGACGAAACCGATGCGCTCGCCGGTGCTCGCCTTGACGTTCACACGCTTTGAGTCCAGGCCGAGCGCCGCGGCGAGCGACTCGCGAATGCGCGCGCGCTGCGGCCCGAGCTTGGGCGCCTCCATGATCAGCGTGCAATCGACGTTGACGATCTCCATGCCCGCGTCGCGCAGCAGCTCGACGACGTGCGCGAGCAGCTGCATGGAGTCGGCGTCGCGCCAGCGCTCGTCGGTGTCGGGAAAGTGCTCTCCAATGTCGCCGAGGCCCGCAGCACCGAGCAGCGCATCGATCACGGCATGCGTGAGCACATCGGCGTCGGAGTGGCCCTCAAGGCCGCGCTCGTGGGCGATCTCGACGCCGCCGATGACCAAACGGCGTCCGTCGGCCAGGCGATGGGAATCGAAGCCGATGCCGGTGAGCGCGCTCATCGGCCGATCGGCTCCAGGCGCCGCTGGCGCCGCTCGAAAACGCACAGCTCGCCGACGCCGAGCTCGTCGAGCAGCTCGAGCGCGCGGTCGTAGTCGGCGCCGATGTCCTGCGGGCGGTGTGCGTCGCTGGACAGCGCGATCGGCGCACCCGCCTCCAGGCACATCTCCAGGAACGCGCGCGACGGATAGAGCTCTTTGACGCGCTTGCGCAGCCCCGCTGTGGACACCTCCACGGCGACGCCCGAGTCGGCGATGCCGTCGATCGCCAGCTCGTAGTAGCGGCGCAGGTCGCCTTCGGGCAGCGGGCGCTCGCCGCCCCAAACCTTGACGAGGTCGGGATGCGCGAGCACATCAAACAGGCCGCTGCGCGCGGCCTCGCCGATCATCTGGAAGTAGCGCTGCCAGATCTGCTCGACGCTGCGCCCGGAGTCCCACACGCTGTAGTCGTCCATGTCGACGGCTCCCTCGCGGATGAAGTGCACCGAGCCGACCACGTAGTCGAAGTCGCGCGCCGCCAGCAGGTTCGCCGTACGATCCTCCGCCCCCGGCACGAAGTCCGCCTCGATGCCCAGGCGCAGATCGGTCTGCTCGCGCACGAACGTGCAGTAGGCGTCGAGGTCGTCGCGCGCGAAGGGCACCCAGAAGGGGTGCTGCCAGATGTCGAGCGCCTGCTCGAAGCGGTAGACGTGCTCGGAGACGCCCAGCTCGGCGATGCCGCGCTCATCGGCGGCCGCACGGTAGCGCTGGAAGTTGTCCGTCGTGAAGTACTCGTCCGCGCTGGCGTCGAGGTCGTCTGGGCGCAGGTGAAGGTGGTAGTCGGTGAGCACTGGCGGGTCGGCTGCGATTCAAGCAGGATTCACGAGGCGCCGGTCGAGCGCCTGCCGAGCAGCAGCGCGGCAACCTCCAGGTCCAGCGGCGTGGTCACCTTGAGGTTCTCCACGAGGCTGGGGACGACGATCACCCGACCGCCGGTGCGCTCGATCAGCCACGCATCGTCGGTCGCGCGGGCGAGGGTCTCGTCGTCCACGTCGAGCGCTCGCTCGAGCGCGGCACGACGGAACACCTGCGGCGTCTGCACCGACCAGAGCTCGTCGCGGTCGAGCGTCTCGCGCACGGCGCCCCCCTCGCGACCGGCGCGCTTGATCGTGTCGGTAACGGGCGCCGCGGCGATCGCCGCGTCTGCTTCGGAATCGACCGCCAGCGCGGCGATCACTGACTCTGCGAGCTCGGCGGTGAGCAGGGGCCGGGCGGCGTCGTGGACGAGCACCGGGTCCCCGTCGGCGGCGGCGGCGAGCGCGCGGCGGACGGAGTCCGAGCGAGATGTTCCGCCGTGCACGTAGGACGACTGAAACCAGTCCTGAGGCGGCTCCTCCCGCGCCTCCCCCTCGCTCTGGGCGTCGTCCGGGGACGGCCGCGTCTCGATCAGCTGGGCCGTCGGCGGGACGGCAATCACGATGTGCTCGACGGACGGCGCCGCACGGAGCGCTTCCAGGCTCCACCGCAGCATCGGGCGCCCGGCGACCCGAATGAGCGCCTTGGGGCGGCCGGCGCCCAGGCGCTCGCCTGAGCCCGCCGCCACGATCAGGGCGATGGCCATGCTCTGAGACCTCGCGCACGCCCCGGCAAACCGTCGCCGGCGCTGGAACGTGCGCGAGAGCCGTTACTCGGCCGCGGCTCCGGCCATCTGACTCGTGGCCGAGTCGGCGAGCAGCTCGTCGAGGTAGTTCTCGGCCTCTTCCTCGTCCTTGTCGAGCGCGTACATCAGCTCAGAGGCAAGGATCTTCTTCGTCCGCGTGAACATCTGCTTCTCACCCGTCGACAGTCCCTTCTCGCTCTCGCGCAGCGACAGGTTGCGCACGACCTCCGCCAGCTCGTAGATGTCGCCGGTCTTGATCTTGTCGCGGTTGTGCTTGAAGCGCCGGTTCCAGTTCTTGGGCATCTCCGAGACCTCGTCGCGAAGCACGTCCAGGACCTTCTTGACGGTTTCCTCGTCGATGACCCGGCGCAAGCCCGCCAGCGCGGCGTTCTCGGTCGGGACCCTGACCGTCATGTCGTTGTGGAGGATCTTGATCGTGAGGTACTCACGCCGTTCGCCGAGCATCTCCATCTCCTCCTTCTTCAGCACCTTGCCGGCACCGTGATGGGGGTAGACGACATGATCGCCGAGCTCGAACTCGATGAACTCGACTTCGCGAGTGACCTCGAGCTCGTCCTCCAGCGCGTCCTCTTGAATTGCTTGTGGCGGAATGGTGTTCTCCTTTGTTTCGGCCGGCCACATAGGCCGGCCCGTCTTCAAGTCTGCAGGTAGCGGTCCACGAGGTTGATCTCCTGCAAGCGGCGCAGGCCCTCGCGGATGTCCTTCGCCCTGATCTCCCCCACTCCCTCGACCGCCTCCAGTTCGGCGTCGGTGGCCGCGAGCAGCTCGTCGAGGCCTCCGAACTCGCTGACGATCTCGGCGACCACCAGCTTCGGCAGGCGGGGGATGCGTCCGAGCACGCGGTAGCCGCGCGGCGTGACGGGGTAGTCGAGCGTGTTGAGCTTGCGGTCATAGCCGAGCAGCTCCGCCAGGCGGCCGAAGTCGAGCAGATCCTGATGGGCCAGCCGGCCGATCTCCTCGAGGCCTGCCGCGAACGCCTCGTCTGAGTACTCGAACAGGTAGTCGCGCACCAGCGCCGCCTTTTCGGCGGCCGTGCCGACGGTCGTCTCCTCCAGCTGCATCTCGATCAGGCGTCCCTCGCTACCCAGCTCGACGATGTAGCGCTCGATCTCCACCGCCATGCGCGTCACCAGCTCCGAGCGCTGCAGCACGGTGAGCACGTCGTGCAGCGTCGCGCCGCCCTCGAACTCCAGCGCCGTCAGGCGCGTGGCGACCTGGTCCAGGCGCGTGCGGTACTTGTCGAGCGTCGCCAGAGCCTGGTTGGCCTTGGCGAGCACCACCGGGATGTCCTCGAGGATGTACTTGGCGCCGTCGACGTACAGCGACACGACCTCGCGCCGCTGGGAGATCGCGATCACCAGCGCGTCGGTCTGCTTGGACACGCGCTCGGCCGTGCGGTGGCGGGTACCCGTCTCGTGCGAGAGGATCGTCGGATCGGGCATCAGCTGGACGTTCGCCATGGTGATCTTCGTCGCGCTCGCGTTGAGGATGATCGCGCCGTCCATCTTCGCGACCTGGTAGAGGAACGCCGGCGTGTAGTCGATCTCCAGCTTCAGCCCTCCCGAGTTGAGAAAGCTGAGGTCTTCCGGCTCGCCGATCACGATCAGCCCGCCGGTGCGCGCGTGCACGATGCTGTCAATACCCTCCCGCAGCGCGCTGCCCGGAGCGATCATCTCCAGTGCCTTCATCAACCCCGGCTCCGGCCTTACTTCCGTATAGAAATCTTCGCCGGATCGCAGAGCCACAATCCCTCATTCTAGGGCATTTAGCGTTGCTTTAGCGCCTCCTGGCCGGGCGGCCAGAACGCTACGCGACGGCCTGCGCCAGGCGCCCTGAGCCAGTCGGCAACGCCAGCGCCAATGCATCGCGCAGCGTCGCCGCCTCACATGCGCCGCTGCCGCTGTCAAGCGGCGCGATCACCTCGCCGCAGCCATGCTTGGCCGCCTCTTCCAGGCGCCGCTCCGGGTGGCCCACCCAGCGCAGCTCACCCGTCAGCCCCAGCTCGCCGAAGCACGCACGCGGCGTGCCCTGCAGCGGCACTCCGCGGCTGGCGCTCGCGACGGCCAGGGCGACCGCCAGATCGCAGCCGGGCTCGTCGACGCGCACTCCGCCGACCACGTTGACGAACACATCCGATCCGCCCGTGCCGATGCGCCCGTGACGTCCGAGGATCGCCAGCACGAGCGCCAGGCGGTTGCGATCCAGCCCTGAGACGACGCGCCGCGGCTGCTCGAGCTCGGACGGCGCGACCAGCGCCTGGACCTCCACGAGCAGCGGGCGCGAGCCCTCCATCGCCGCCAGCACGACGCTGCCGGGCGCCCGTGTGGCCTCGGCTACGAAGCGCGCAGAGGCGTCGAGCACCTCCACGAGCCCGCCCTGGCGCATCTCGAACAGCCCCGCCTCGTTGGTCGAGCCGAAGCGGTTCTTCAGCGCGCGCAGCTCGCGATATGGCCGCTCGCGCTCGCCCTCGAACTGCAGCACGCAGTCGACGAGATGCTCGAGCACGCGCGGACCGGCCAGCGCGCCCTCCTTGGTGACGTGCCCGACGAGAATCACCGCCGTCCCGCGCGCCTTGGCCAGTTCCATGATCTGGCCCGCCACCTCGCGAACCTGTCCGACCGATCCCGGTGCGCTGCTCAGCTCGCCGGAGTTGAGCGTCTGCACCGAGTCGATCACGCAGGCCGCCGGCCCTTCCGCGGCGATCGTGTCGAGCACCGTGTCCAGATCGGTCTCCGCGAGGATCGGCACGCGCAGCGCGCCCGGGCCCAGGCGCTCCGCGCGCAGCCTGACCTGCCCCGCGGACTCCTCGCCGCTGACATACAGCGTGCGATGCCCGGCCTCCTGCAGGTTCCCAAGCGCCATGTTCGTGAGCGTCGACTTGCCGATCCCCGGCGAGCCGCCCAGCAACACCAGCGATCCTGGCACCAGGCCGCCGCCGAGCACGCGGTCGAGCTCGCCGATGCCCGTGGACATGCGCTCCAGCGGCGTGGCGCCGACCTCACGCAGCGGCTTGGCCGCGAGCGTTGGGCGGCGAGGACGCCCGTTGCCACCGCGCCGGCGCGATCCGGCCTGCTCCACCGGCGGCGCTTGCTCGACGAGCGTGTTCCACGCAGCACACGTCGGGCATCGGCCGTGCCACTTGAACTCCTGCGCGCCGCACTCCGAGCAGACGTGAAGAGACTTAGCGGGCACTCAACGAGATCACGCGTCGCGCGAAACGGCGGCGGTGTGGACGGTTGCTCGAGACATCCGCTCACACAGTACGGCCGGGCGAGGACGGCCCCCGCGTTCGCCGGCGCGCCGGGAGCGGGCCTTCAGCCGTGGCGGCGGCAGCCGCCGGCGGCGCCGTAGAAGTTCGTGCCGTCGAGCCCGGGACCGGTGATCTGCGGGCGCTGCGAGCCGCCGCCGAGCGCGTAGGCCGTGTCGAACCATTCGCCAAAGAACTGCGCCAGACGCGCGCGGCAGCCCCCACTCTGGTTCGGCAGCGCTTGTGCAAAGGCAGCCTCGAGCTGGGGCTCTGAGATGTTGGCACCGCGGAAGTCGCCTTGAACCGCTTGCAGCACGCCATCGAAGCCGCGAGGCCCAAGGATCCTTCGCAGCGCCTCGTAGGCCGCGGCCGGGCGTTCGTAGGTGGGGGGCCCATCGAACAGCGTGTAGGCGTAGGGCCGCGAGGGCGCGATTGTCCAGTAGCTGCCGCCGTTCGCGTAGGCGTGGTCGAATGTCGCGATCAGCGCCTGCTCGAATTCACGACCCTTGAGAGCGCGCGCCGGGAACACATAGCTTTCCATCCATTCCGCGAGACCCTCCTTGAAGAACGTCATCTCGTAGCTGGCCTCGCTGACGTTGTCGCCCCACCACTGGTGCATGTTCTCGTGCCACAGGATCGGCAGTTCGACGACGCCTTCGTTGAAGGAGATCATTGTCTGCATCTCCTCCTCGAAGGCCACCGAGGGAGAGCCCACGATCGCGCCGTCCGAGACGAATGGATAGGGCCCGTTGAACCGGCTCTCGAAGGCGGTGACTTCTTCCTGCTGGTCGAGAACCGCGGCGTTGCGAGCGCGGTCGGCAGCCGGGATCCCTTCGTCCTGGGCCTGGTAATAGGTCACGCCCTCGGCGCCGACGTGCGAGCTCAGTGAGTAGTTGCCGATGCTGCTCTGGACCAGATAGCTCGCAACCGGCGCGAGCGATTCCCAGTTCCAGGTCTCCGAGCCGGCCGGGAAGTCGGAGTCGGGTGAATTGCGCGTGGCGCCCTGCAGGACGCCGTTGGCAATCGCCACCTTGCCCGCTTCGACGGTCTCGTGGAAGCTGTATGTGGGCTTCGCCGTGGGATAGTCGTTGAGCGGCATCCAGGCTCTTGCGCCGATCGGCTCGGTCGCCACGAGCGCTCCGCCCGGCGCGCGGAACCAACCCTCCGCTTCTCCGTCGGCGTCTTTGTGCACGCCAGGGCGGCCGGTGTAGGCGACGTCCACGAGAAAGGTCGCAGACGCGGGGATCGGATGGCGAGGGGTGATCAGCAGCTTGTCGGCCGGGCACGGAGTACCGTCCCGCGAGTCGGGCGGAGCGCCTTCAAAGCGCAGTTCTGGACTGCAGGCGGGCGGCAGAGGATTGTCCTGCGGGCCACCCACGGGAACGGTCTGCGAGGCCTCGTGAGCGCGCGGGTCGGGATCTTCGGGACCGAGGGGATCGCCGGGGTAGGTGGGCTGCACGAAGGAGAACGCGGCCGGGCTGCCGTCGACCGTTACCGACACGACCGACAGTTCCGGGTGGCCGTTGCCCAGCGCGGTCGGCTCGAGATCGAGCGTCAGGCTTGACAGGCACTGCGTTGCGCTCGCCGTGAGCGCCACGTGGTTGCCAGGGAGGAACCTGTCAGCGGCGGCGCTGTAGCGGAGGTCCACGTCGGTGTGCACACTCGTGTAGCCGCCGTTGCCCGTCTCCGGGTATACCCGCTCGCCGGGGGGCGCGAGCGTGCGTGCGCCGGCGGTGCAGGAAGAACCCGAGACGGCTTGCGGCGAAGCAGCGGGAGGCGTCGCGGGCGTGCTCGAGACGACTTCGGTCAGAGCTTTGGAAGGCCTCGCGAGCGCCGGCGAGGCGAAGGCCAGCGCCGCGGCCGTCATCCCCAGTGCGATCCAGGCAGGCCTCTGCATGAAGAGGAGCATCGCACGCCGCTGGGCCAACGTGATTCCGCCCGCCGACACCCAGAGCTGCACCACTCGCGCCGGGGCTACCTTCGATGTCGCCCGGCGCTACTCGCCGGCGGGCTCGCTCGCTGGGTCCTCGTCAGCGGCGTTCTCACCCTCGGTCAGCTCCTCGGGAGAGCCGCCTTCGGCGCCAACGCCTACGGGTGTCTTCTGCTTCTTCGGCTTGACGATCGTCAGACGGACCTCGTCGCCCTCCTCGCCCTCGGGCTTGGGGTCGATCACCACGGTGGCGCCGGGTGTGAGCTGCTCGCGCAGCACGAAGTCGGCAAGCGGGTCCTCGATGTAGCGCTGGATCGCGCGGCGTAGTGGACGGGCGCCCATCGAC
>CAWFWA010000012.1:0-61243 GCA_963819435.1 uncultured Solirubrobacteraceae bacterium
AGCCCTTCTCCACGAGCAGATCCTTGGCCTCGCCGGTGAGCTCCAGCTGCAGCTCGCGCTCGGCCATCGACTCGCGGATGCGCAGCAGCAGCAGCTCGACGATCTGCTTGATCTCCTCCTTCTGCAGCTTGTGGAAGACGATCACGTCGTCGATGCGGTTGAGGAACTCGGGGCGGAAGACCTTCTTCAGCTCGCCCATGATGCGGCCCTTCATGTCGTCGTAGGTGATCCCCGTCTCGTCCTCGGAGACGGCGAAGCCCAGCGGCGTGTTGCGCGCGATCTCCGCGGCGCCGATGTTCGACGTCATGATCACGATCGCGTGACGGAAGTCCACCGTGCGTCCCTGAGCATCGGTCAGGCGACCGTCCTCGAGGATCTGCAGCAGGATGTTGAAGACGTCCGGGTGCGCCTTCTCGATCTCGTCGAGCAGCAGAACGCTGTAGGGCTTGCGCCGCACTGCCTCGGTCAGCTGGCCGCCCTCGTCATAGCCGATGTAGCCCGGAGGCGAGCCGACCAGGCGCGAGACCGCGTGCTTCTCCATGTACTCGGACATGTCGATGCGGATCATCGCGTCGTCGTCGCCGAACAGGAACTCGGCCAGCGTGCGCGCCAGCTCGGTCTTGCCCACGCCGGAGGGACCGAGGAAGATGAACGATCCGGTCGGGCGCTTGGGGTCCTTCAGGCCGGCGCGCGAGCGCCTGATCGCCTTGGAGATGACCTCGATCGCCGGGTGCTGGCCGATCACGCGCTTGTGCAGTTCGTCCTCCATGCGCATCAGCTTCTGCGTCTCGGCCTCGGTCAGCTTGAACACCGGGATACCGGTCCACATCGACACGATGTCCGCGATCTCCTCTTCGCCGATCGAGGGACGATCGCCGGTCTCGCCCGATTCCCACTCCTGCTCGAGCTCGCGTTTCTTGTTCGTCAGCTTGCGCTCGGTGTCGCGCAGCGCGGCGGCCTTCTCGAACTCCTGCGCCTCGATCGCCGCCTCCTTCTCGCGACGGGTCGTCTCGACCTCGCCCTCGAGCTCGCGGTTGGCCGGCGGTGACGTCATCGACTTGATGCGCATGCGCGAGGCCGCCTCGTCGATCAGGTCGATCGCCTTGTCGGGCAGGAAACGGTCTGAGATGTAGCGGCTGGCAAGTTCGCCGGCGGCGCGCAGCGCCTCGTCGGTGATCTGCACCTTGTGGTGCTGTTCATAGCGGTCGCGCAGGCCCTTGAGGATTTCCACCGTCTGGTCGACCGTCGGCTCATCGACGCGGATCTGCTGGAAGCGGCGCTCCAGCGCCGAGTCGCGCTCGAGGTACTTGCGGTACTCCTCCAGCGTCGTCGCGCCGATCGTCTGCAGCTCGCCGCGCGCCAGCGCCGGCTTGAGGATCGAGGCCGCGTCGATCGCACCCTCGGCCGCACCGGCGCCCACGAGGTTGTGGAGCTCGTCGATGAACAGGATGATGTCGCCGCGCTGGGTGATCTCCTTCATCACCTTCTTCAGGCGCTCCTCGAACTCACCGCGGTACTTCGAGCCGGCGACCAGCGCCGCCAGGTCGAGCGTGTAGATCTGCTTGTTGCGCAGCAGCTCGGGCACGTCGGAGCTGGTGATGCGCTGGGCCAGGCCCTCGACCACCGCCGTCTTGCCGACGCCCGGCTCACCCACGAGCACCGGGTTGTTCTTCGTGCGCCGCGAGAGGATCTGCATGATCCGCTCGATCTCCGTCTCGCGCCCGACGCACGGGTCGAGCTTGCCTTCCGCGGCGAGCTTGGTCAGGTTGCGCCCGAACTGGTCGAGCAGCTTGGAGGACTTCTTGCCCTCGCCGGGCGCCGAGCCCGCGCCCGAGCCCGAACCGCCGGACTGTCCCTGACGGCGACCGCCGGGACCGGAGAGCATGCGGATGACCTCGTTGCGAATCTTCTCCGAGTCGGCGTCGAAGTCGAGCAGGATGCGCGCGGCGACGCCCTCGTTCTCGCGTACGAGGCCGAGCAGGATGTGCTCGGTGCCGATGTAGTTGTGGCCGAGGCTCAACGCCTCGCGCAGTGCCAGCTCGAGCACCTTCTTGGCGCGCGGCGTGAACGGGATCTGCCCGGAGGTGACCTCCTCACCGGAGCCGACGATGCGCACGACCTGCGCGCGCACACGCTCGACGGTGATGTCAAGGCTCTCCAGCACGCGGGCGGCCAGACCCTCCTCCTCGCGCAACAGCCCGAGCAGGATGTGCTCGGTACCGATGTAGTTGTGCTTGAGCGTTCGCGCCTCCTCCTGCGCGAGAACGACCACCTGGCGGGCCCGTTCTGTAAATCGCTCGAACATTGTTGATTCCTTCCTGCGAGGACGGCGCCTCAAGAGAGCTATGTGGTCTGGTCTCGGGCCTGTCTGGTGGGGGTCCAGGCCTTGAGGGCAGTCTACCAACCGCCTACCCGGCCTCGTGAGGGGTCAATCGTCAGCGGGGACCGCCGGCTTGAGCTCTGAACGCGCGGCGGACGACTCGGCCGAGCCGGCGCTCAGTCGCGCATCGCGGGGAACAGCACGACCTCGCGGATCGAGTCGCGACCGGTCAGCAGCATCACCAGGCGGTCGATGCCGACGCCCACACCGCCGGCGGGCGGCATGCCCTGCTCGAGCGCCTGCACGAACAGCTCGTCGTAGGGCTGTGCCTCCTCGTCGCCGCCCTCGGCGGCCGCGCGCTGGGCCTCGAAGCGCTCGCGCTGTGCGTCGGCGTCGTTGAGCTCGGAAAACGCGTTGGCGATCTCCATGCCGCCCGCGAACGCCTCCCAGCGCTCGACCAGTCCGGGAACGCTGCGGTGCTCGCGCGCGAACGGCGACAGCTCGACCGGGTAGTCGAGCACGAACGTCGGCTGCACGAGCTCCGGCTCGACGAACTTCGACAGCAGGTCGTCGGTCATCTGCGCCCACGTCGCTCCCTCGGTGCGGACCTGCAGTTCGCGCTCGGCGATCGCGGCGCGCAGCGCATCGGCGCTGCGCACGCTCTGCAGGTCGATCCCCGTCGCCTCGGCAATCGCCGCCACGAAGCTCACCCGCCGCCAGGAGCTCGCGAAGTCGATCTCGCCCGAGTAGCCGATCGCCACGACCGCCGCGCGCACGAGCTCTTCCAGGCGAAGCGCGACGCCCTCGTAATCGGTGTAGGCCTCGTAGAACTCGACCATCGTGAACTCCGGGTTGTGCTTGGTCGACACGCCCTCGTTGCGAAAGTCCTTGCCCAGCTCGTACACGCGCTCCAGGCCGCCGACGAGCAGGCGCTTGAGATACAGCTCGGTTGCGATGCGCAGGTACAGCGTGCGCTCCAGCGCGTTGTGGTGCGTCGTGAACGGGCGTGCCAGGGCGCCGCCGTACAGCGGCTGCAGCACCGGCGTCTCGACCTCCACGAAGCCCTGCCCGTCGAGGTAGCCGCGCACCGCAGCGATGATCTTCGCGCGGTCGATGAACAGGCGCCGCGCATCCTCGCTGGCGATCAGGTCGAGCTCGCGCCGGCGGTAGCGCGTCTCGACGTCGCTCAGCCCGCCGTGTTTGTCCGGCGGCGGGCGCAGCGCCTTGGCGAGCACCGCGAAGGCGTCCACGCGCAGCGATATCTCGCCGCGCTTGGAGCGCAGCGCCGCGCCGTCGGCCCCCAGCAGATCGCCGATGTCCAGGGACGTCAGCCGCTCGAACGCCTCATCGCCGAGCACGTCGCGCCGCGCGTGCAGCTGCAGCTTGCCCGTGCGGTCGATCAGATCCAGGAACGCCGCGCCGCCCGAGCCGCGTCGCGCCGCCAGACGCCCGGCCACGCGATGCTGCTCCTCGGTCTCCTCGCCCGGCTGGAGGTGCTCGTATGCGCCGAGCACCGCGGCGATCGGCTCCACGCCCGCGTAGGTGTACGGAAACGAGTCCGCGTCGGCGTCGCGCAGGCGCGCCGCCTTGGCGCGGCGCTCGGCCATCAGCTCGGGCAGGCCGTGTCTTGCCGACTCGCCGGGCGAGGCGTCGTCGGGGGATCCGCTCATGGCGGCGAGCCTACTTGAGGCCGACGTCGATCTTGGTGATCTTCAGCTTGCGCGCGGGGCCGCGCGGCACCTTCACGGCGACCGTCTCGTTGCGCTTGCGTCCGATCAGCGCGCGGCCGACCGGCGACTCGTTGGAGAGCTTCTGCTCCTCCGGCTTGGCCTCGGCGGAGCCGACGATCGTGTACTTGACCGACTTGCCGGTCTTTTCGTCTTTGACGTGCACGACCGAGCCGATCTGCACGATGTCCGTCGACAGGTCCTTGGTCTCGATCACCGTCGCCATGCGCAGCTTCTCCTGCAGCTGTGCGATACGGCTCTCGAGCATCGCCTGCTCGTTCTTGGCGTCGTCGTACTCGGAGTTCTCCGAGATGTCCCCGAACTCGCGCGCCTCCTTGATCCGCTCGGCAACCTCACGGCGCTTGGCCGTGGAGAGCAGGTCCAGTTCGTCCTTGAGCTTCTTCAGCCCTTCGGGGGTGAGGATGACGTCCTTCGGCATGTGACCCTCAATCGCGGATTCGTGTCGGGCCGCCAGCGGCCAAAACCCCCGCTGTCAAGCGGCAAAGTCGTGGCTGACGGCCCCCAGGGAGCGCAGCAGTATAGCGGGGGCGTGAGGCCCCGCTACAGGCCCTTAAACGGCCAGTGCGAGCCCTTCGGCACGCGGCTGCAGCAGCTCGCGCACCTGCTCCAGCGTCTCCGATTGCTGCAGCGACATCTGCAGACGCTTGGCGTCGTGCGCGTCGAGCTTCAGGCGCACGACATACCACGGGTAGAACTTGCGCAGATAGCGCGTGGCGCGCGCCTCACCGAGGTGCTCGACCGCGCGATCGATCGTCCAGCTCAGCTCCTCGACCACCTCGGCACCGCAGGGATCGCCTTCGCGCCCGGCCACCAGCTCGGCGAACAGCCAGGGGTTGCCCAGCGCGCCACGGGCGAGCATCACGGCGCTCGCGCCGGTGCTCGCCAGCGCCTGGCGCACACGTGCCGCGTCGGCGAGCCCGCCCGTGAGGATGACCGGAGCGTCCAGCGATGCCACCAGGCGCGCCGCCAGCGCGTAGTCGGGAACGCCCTTGTGCTGCACTGCCGCCGAGCGTGGGTGAAAGCCGATCGCCGCCACGCCTGCCTCCGTGACCAGGCGGTGGGCCAGATCGAAGCCGCTCGTGTCGCCGGCGCGCAGGCCCGAGCGCAGCTTCACCGTCACCGGCAGCGTGCGCCCGTCGGCTGTCGCGCCCTCGACGGCGGCTCTAGCCACGGCGACAGCGCGGTCGGGCTGGGCGAGCAGCGCGGCGCCGGCGCCGGTCTTTACGACCTTCGCGACCGGGCAGCCCATGTTGATGTCGATCGCGTCGGCGCCCACGCCCGCGACGTGCGCCGCCGCCTCGCGCATCATCGCCGGGTCTTCGCCGAACAGCTGGATCGACACCGGGCCGCCGTCGCGCTCACGCGGATCGATGCGCAGCATCTCCGTGCACGTCTTCTCGTTGCCGTAGTGGATCGCGTGCGTGGAGACCATCTCCGACACCGCCATGCCCGCTCCGTAGCGCTTGGCCTGCAGGCGCACGAACCAGTTTCCGATCCCCGCCAGCGGCGCCAGCAGCACGCGGTTGGGCACGCGCAGCTCCCCGAGCATCCACGGCTCGTTCAGGCGATCGTGCGATGTCCCGGCACGGTCCATCGCGCAATTATGGGGCGTCAGGAGTTGCGTTCCGACAGCAGCCGCAGCCCGGTGAGCGTGAGCAGGTCGTCGACGTCGTGCAACTCCTCGGTGTATGGCACGACCAGCCCGGCGAGACCGCCGGTGGCGACGACGTCGGGACGTTCGCCGAGCTCGGCATACACACGGCGCAGGATTGCGTCGATCGCACCGGCATAGCCGAACACCACGCCCGAGCGGATCGCGTCGATCGTGTTCTTGGCGATCACGCTCTTCGGCGGCGCCAGCTCGACCTTCGGCAGCCGCGCGCCGCGCTCTGACAGCGCCTCCAGGGAGATCTCGATGCCGGTCATCAGCGCGCCGCCGACGTACTCGCCGTCGCGCGAGACGACGTCGAACGTCGTGGCCGTGCCGAAGTCGACGCACACGGCCGAGCCGTCGAAGCGCTCGCGGATCGCCACGGCGTTGACCAGCCGGTCGGCGCCGATCTCGCGCGGGTTGTCATAGCGAATCGCCATTCCCGTCTTCGTACCCGGCCCGACAGCCAGCATCTCGTGGCGCAGATAGCGGCTTGCCATGGCCGTCCACTCGGGCTCCAGCTGGGGCACCGTCGAGGAGACGATCGACGCCTGCAGGTCGCCGAAGCCGTAGCCGCGCAGCTCCATCAGGTTGCGCAGCGCGGCGCCCAGCTGGTCGGCGGTGGACTGGCGCACCGTCGCGAAACGCCAGTGCTCGACCAGTTCCTCGTCGCGGAACATGCCGAAATGCGTTTGCGTGTTCCCCACATCGACGACGAGCAGCATCGGCGACCATTATGCTCGGCCAGGCCATGGCAGCGACCGCCCCCAAGCTCTACGTGCTGCCCGGCTCGCACCCGTGCGACGCCGTCGAGGTCGCGCTGAAGCTCAAGTCGATCGCCTACGAGCGCGTCGACCTGCTGCCGATGAGCCAGGTGATCGTCGGGCCGCTGCGCTACGGCGGCGCCACCGTGCCGGGCTTGCGCCTGGACGGCGAGCGGCTGGTCGGCTCGCGCGCGATCATGCGCCGCCTGGACGAGCTCGTCCCCGAGCCGCCCTTGCTGCCCGCGGCGGGAAGCGCCACCTACGCCCAGGTGCTCGACGCCGAGCGCTGGGGCGACGAGGTTTTGCAGAGCGTCCCGCGGCGCGTGCTCGACGTGGCCTTCCTGCGCGATCCCGCGGCGATGGTCAGCTATGCCGGCGACGCAAAGCTGCCACTGCCGGTGTGGCTGATGCGTCCGGCGCTGCCGCTGACCGCGCGGCTGATGGCGCTGAAGAACAAGGCCCGCGACGACGCGGCGCGCGACGACATCGCGGCTCTGCCCGGCCAGCTGGATCGCATCGACGGCTGGATCGCAGACGGCCTGCTCGGGGGCGAGCGGCCCAACGCTGCCGACCTGCAGATCGGCAGCACGATCCGGCTGCTGCTGACGATCGCCGAGATGCGCCCGCTGATCGAAGGACGCCCGTGCGCGGGGCTCGTGCGCTACTTCCCGCCGAGCGTCGGCGAAGTCCCCGCGGGCGTGTTGCCCGCCGAGTGGTTCGCCGGCGGCGTCGCGTCAGCCGCCTGATCGCAGGCGAGCGACACCCGGCGCACGCTGGGCGACACGCACCGTCGCGCCATCGCCCGCCGGCGGTGCCTGGGCACGCCGTTGGCGCGCGGCGGTACAGTCGCCCTTATCGTCGCGCCCACGCGATCGAATCGAGCCATGCGCATCCTCGACCCTCAATCACTCAGCGAGCACGTCGATCGGCTGTACCGCGCCGCGTGGGGGCTGTGCGGCTCGCGCGAGGACGCCGAGGACCTCGTGCAGGAGACCTTCGCCAGAGTGCTCTCGCGCCCGCGCGTGATCCACGGTGACGACGATCTCTTCTATCTGATGCGCGTGCTGCGCAACACGTTCCTGACGAGTAGGCGCACCGCCGGACGCCGCCCGGTGACCGTCGCCACGCTCGACGACGTCGTGGCCGCAGACCCCAAGCCGATGGGGCGTCCCGAGCAGGCACTCGAGGTGCAGGAGGTCTATGAGACGATCGCCGCGCTGCCGGAGGACTTCCGCATGGCGCTCGTCGCGGTCGACGTTCTCGGGCTCTCATACCGCGAAGCCGCGCGTGCGCTGAAAGTGCGCGAGGCGACGATCACCACGCGCCTTTTCCGTGCGCGCAAGCAGGTTGCCAAGCAGCTCGCCGACGCCCCGGATGAGGCCGCTGCGGGCGGCGCTTCGCGGGCGCTCGGCGGCGGCGCCGCGCGCGGTGAGATCGCCCGGTCCTCGCGGGAAGAAATGCGTACCGGCGGAGTCGTTGAGGGAAGGGAAAGCCCATGACCGAGCCACGCCCCACGACCGAATCCGAGCTGATCGAGCAGATCCGCGCGATCGACCTGCCCGCCCCCGAGTCGCTGCACCGGCAGATCGAGTCGATGATCGCCGACGCGGGCAAGCGCCCAGGCGCGCGCGTCGGCGCCTCCCGCGGCGATCGCCCGGCGCGCTCGTTCAGCCTCGCCCCGCGGCTTGCCGCCGGCGGCGCGATCGCCGCAGTGATCCTCGTACTGGCGATCGCCGTGCTCAGCGGCGGCGGTTCATCGACGCTCAGCGTGCGCGACGCGTCGGCGCTGACGCTGCGCCAGGCGACTGCGCCGGCGCCGGGCGAGAGCTCGTCCAACCGCCGCCAGCTGACCGCCGCTGTGGAGGGCGTGCGCTTCCCCTACTGGGGCGGGCACTTCGGCTGGCGCTCGACGGGGTCGCGCAGGGACACCGTCGACGGGCGCGCGGCCACGACCGTCTTCTACGCCAACCACCGCGGCCAGCGGGTCGGCTACGCGATCGTCGCCGGCGACGGCCGCGGGCAGATGAGCGGCGGCGTCGTGTCGATGCGCGACGGCACCCCCTACCGCGTGCTCACCGTCAACGGCGTCGCCGTCGTCACGTGGCTGCGCGACGGTCGCATGTGCGTCGTCAGCGGACGCGGTGTCAGTGGCTCGACGCTGCTGGCACTCGCCAGCTGGGACGACCACCGCTCGGTCGCCTCCTAGCGGGCGTCTGCGCGGCTGCTCAGCGCTCGCCCGTCGCGGACAGATCGAGCGGCGGGCCGGCCCAGCGCACGCCTTCGTCCAGCGCCAGCGCCGCCAGCGCGTCCGACAGACGCCGTCCGTCGGGCACGGCGCACTGAAAGTCCAGCTCCAGCGCGGGGATCAGCACGAAGCGACGGCTGAGCAGCTGCTCGTGCGGCAGCGTCAGGCGCTCGTCGTGCAGCTCGATGTCGCCGAGCAGCAGCACGTCGATGTCGATCGTGCGCGGCCCGTGACGAACGCCTCCCCCACCCCTGCCCAGCTCGCGCTCCAGCGCCTTGACCGCGTCGAGCAGCTCCAGCGCGCCGTGCTCGGTGTGCACGCGCACGCACGCATTGAGAAAGCTCGGCTGATCGAGTACCTCACCCACCGGGTCGGTGTCGTAGGTCGAGGAGCTCGCCAGCACCGTCACCCCAACCCGCGGCAGCGCGTCCACGGCCGCCTGCAGCTGCGCGCGTCGCTCGCCGACGTTGCAGCCCAGTCCGAGCAGTCCCGTGCGCGCAGTCACCGCGCCAACGCCCCGTGCGCTAGGCGCGCGTGGTCTGCAGCCCGGCAGCCTGAGCGCGCTCGGCCATCGCCTGGGCGAACGGAACGAGCGCCGACAGCGGGCGCAGCATGACGGTGAAGTCGGCGATCAGCCCGTCGTCGTCGAAGCGCAGCAGGTCGATGCCCTCGATCTCGCGATCGGTGCCGGAGACGGTGGCGCGGAAGATCAGCGCGTGCGCGCCGTCCATCATCAGCTCGTCGGTGAAACGGAAGCCCTCGAACACCTGGATGACCTGCTCCAGCAGCGCCGTGACGGTCTCGCGCCCGAGGAACGGATGAAAGGTCACCGGGCTGTGGAAGACGATCTCCTGCGACATCAGCTCGCCCACGGCCGCCAGGTCTCTGCGCTCGACCGCCGCGCGGTAGCGCTCGGCCGTGCTCATGTCGAGGTGCCTCGGGGCGGGTGCTGCATCGCCGCGAACACTACCCCTCGGCCTCGCGCCACACCTCGACGGATACCTCGTCGACGGTCAGCGCGATCGGCGGCTCGGGCTTGGTCGCCTTGACCCACACGCCTTCCAGGTCGTAGTCGGCGAGCAGGCGGTTGGCGATCGTGCTGCACAGGCGCTCGAGCGTCTTGTGCGAGCGCTGCTGCGCGACCAGCGCGACGAGCTGGCAGACCTCGCCGTAGTCGACGGTGTCCTCGATCGCATCGGTGACCGTCGCGTCGCTCTCGCCGATGTCCAGGCGAAGGTCCAGGACCAACCGCTGGCCGACCTCGCGCTCGGCCTCTGAGACTCCGTGATGCGTGTACAGCGACAGCCCGGTGATCTCCACCGTGACCGCCTCGCCGGCCTCCTCGCGCTCTGAGTCGCCGGCGTCGTCGTCTAGCTCGTCGGGATCGTCGCCCTGGGGCTCTTCGTCCATCTGGCGCCCAACGTAGCAGCAGCCACCTCCAGCGCCTCGCGGGCGGGCGCCACCTCGTGCACGCGAAAAACGCTCGCGCCGCGCTCCAGCGCGAGCACGTTCGTCGCGATCGTTCCCGCCAGGCGGCGAGGGCCACCAGCGTCGCCTGCGATACGCCCGAGAAAGGACTTGCGCGAGGTGCCGACCGCGACCGGGCGCCCGAGCGCGACGATCTCATCCAGCCGCCGCAGAAGCGCGAGGTTGTGCTCGATCGTCTTGCCGAAGCCGATCCCCGGGTCCAGCAGTACGCGATCCTCCTCGATGCCCCGGTCCACCGCGAACTGCAGGCGCTCTGTGAGGAACGCCTTGACGTCATCGACGACGTCGTCATAGCGCGGCGCGTGGTGCATCGTGCCGGGCTCGCCGAGCATGTGCACCAGACAGCAGTCGGCGCCGCTCTCGGCGATCAGCGACGCCATCTGCGCATCGCCGCGCAGCGCGCTCACGTCGTTGACGAGGCTCGCCCCCGCCTCCAGGGCCGCGCGAGCCACGCGTGCCTTGGACGTGTCGATCGAGATCTGCGGCCGGTCGCGGCCCCACTCCGTCGCCGCCAAGCGCTCGACGACCGGCTGTACGCGGCGCAGCTCCTCCTGCTCGGCCACCGGCGCGGCCCCCGGGCGCGTCGATTCTCCGCCGACGTCGACGATCTGTGCACCCTCGCCGACCAGCGATCGCGCGTGCTCGACCGCCGCACTCGTGTCCAGGAAGCTGCCGCCGTCGGAGAACGAATCCGGCGTCACGTTGACGATTCCCATCAGGCGGAAGCCCGCGGGATCGGTCATCTAGGTGAGGTTGGGTCGCTCCGGGTCGTGCCCGCGCGCCTCGGCGGTGCCGCCGGCGAGACCCGGACGCGGGATCGTGCGCGGGGCTTCGCGCTCGGCGCGGTCGGCCGGGACGGGCGGCGCCGGCAGCTCGGGCTCGGCCTGCTCCTCGGGGCCGAACACCTCCTCTTCGCTCTTGCCGGCGAGCAGCGCGAGGAACTCTTCCTTCTCGATCGTCTCGCGCTTGACGAGGATCTCGGAGATCTTCGTCAGCTCGGTGTGGTGCTCGGTGAGGATGTCGCGCGCGCGCTGGTGGGCCATCTCGATGATGCGCCTCACCTCGTCGTCGATCTCGCGCGCGATTTCATCGGAGTAGTCGGGCTCGGTGGAGAACTCGCGGCCGAGGAACGGCTGGCCGTGGTCGTGGCCGAACACGCGCGGGCCGAGCTTCTCTGACATGCCGAAGCGCATCACCATCTGCTTGGCCGTCGCCGTGACCTTCTCGATGTCGTTGGAAGCGCCCGTCGTGATCTCCGAGAACACGAGTTCCTCCGCGGCGCGGCCGCCGAGCGTCATCGCCATCGTGTCCTTCAGCTCGGCGCGCGTCGTCAGGAAGCGGTCCTCCTGGGGCATCGAGATCGTGTAGCCGAGCGCCTGGCCGCGCGAGATCACAGAGATCTTGTGCACGGGGTCGGAGTGCTCGAGGAAGTGCCCGACGATCGCGTGGCCCATCTCGTGGTAGGCCGTGATCAGGCGCTCCTTCTCGCTCATCACGCGCGTCTTCTTCTCGGGGCCGGCGATCACGCGCATGATCCCCTCCTCGAGCTCGTCCTGGCCGATCTCGCGCTTGCCGGTTCGTGCCGACAGCAGCGCCGCCTCGTTGATCAGGTTCGACAGGTCCGCGCCGGTGAAGCCGGGGGTCTGCCCGGCCAGCGCGTCGATGTCGATGACCTTCGCCAGCGGCTTGCCGCGCGTGTGCACCTCGAGGATCTTCGCGCGGCCCTTGCGGTCGGGACGATCTACGGCGATCTGGCGGTCGAAGCGGCCCGGGCGCAGCAGCGCGGGGTCGAGGATGTCGGGCCGGTTGGTGGCCGCGATCATGATGATGTTGTCCTTCGCCTCGAAGCCGTCCATCTCGACGAGCAGCTGGTTGAGCGTCTGCTCGCGCTCGTCGTGACCGCCGCCGAGACCTGCGCCGCGGTGACGGCCGACGGCGTCGATCTCATCCATGAAGATGATGCAGGGGCTGTTCTGCTTGGCCTGCTCGAACAGGTCGCGAACGCGCGATGCGCCGACGCCGACGAACATCTCCACGAAGTCAGAGCCCGAGATCGAGAAGAACGGCACGCCAGCCTCGCCGGCGACTGCGCGCGCGAGCAGCGTCTTGCCGGTGCCCGGCGGCCCGTACAGCAGCACACCCGTGGGAATCCTCGCGCCGAGCGCCTGGAACTTCTTCGGATTCTCGAGGAATTCCTTGATCTCGTGCAGCTCCTCGACGGCCTCGTCGACCCCGGCGACGTCGCGGAAGGTGATCTTCGGCGAGTCAGCCGACAGGCGCTTGGCGCGCGACTTGCCGAACGACATGACTTTCGAGCCGCCGCCCTGGACCTGGTTCATCAAGAAGATCCAGAAGCCGAAGAACAGGACGAACGGGATGATGTACGTGAGCAGGCTGAGAAGCGCGCTGCTCTTTTCCGATTCGACGTTGTAGGAGACCCCGGCGGTGCGAAGTTCCTTGATCAGTTCCGGAGCGGCCTGATCGATGTAGCCGACTTCATAGGTTTCTTTGTTCTTCAGCTTGACTTCGAGCGACTTGCCCTTGTTCTTGAACTCGACCGATTTGACTTCGCCCTGGGGAAGCTCTTTGGAGACGAGCGTCTGGTAGCTGTGCGAGCGGTGCACGCTCGAGCCCGGGTTGACCAGTTTGACCGCGAGAAAAGCCAGCACCACGACAATGAGGATTGGGAACGCGGCGCTCTTGAAGAAACGGCTCATTGGTTAATCCTGAGTGCTCTGGCGCCGGCTGAAGTGGTGGTCACCAGGTCCCAAGCCTACCATGGGGCGGTGTGTTTTCCGGCGGTTGACGGCCCTGCACCGGGCGTGTCAGATCGCGGTATCTACCGCTCCAGCACGGCCACGAACGGCAGGTTGCGGTGGCGCTCGGCATAGTCCAGACCGTAGCCCACGACGAAGCGATTGGGAATCTCGAAACCGACGTAGCGGGTGGGCAGGTCGACCTTGCGCCGCTCGGGCTTGGTCAGCAGCGCGCACACCTCCAGCGTGCGCGGGTTGCGCGAGCCGAGGTTGCGCATCAGGTACTGCAGGGTCAGCCCAGAGTCGACGATGTCCTCGACGATCAGCACGTCGCGGTCTTCGATCGCCGCGTCGAGATCCTTGAGGATGCGCACGACCCCCGAAGAGTCGGTCGCCGAGCCGTAGGAGGCGACCGCCATGAAGTCGACCTCGACGGGGATGTCGATGAAGCGCATCAGGTCGCTCAAGAAGAACACCGCGCCCTTGAGCACGCCGATCAGCAGCAGCGAGCGTCCGGCGTAGTCGCGCGAGATCTGCTCGCCGAGCTCGGCGACGCGGCGCTGTACTTCCTCAGCGCTGACGAGCACCTCGCCGATCGCCGATTGCTCTGGGGCTCGCACGGGACTCGCCACCGGCCAAGTCTAGTCGTCGCCCGGCGGCGGCTCGACGGCATCGGGCTGCGGCGCCGGCACCTGACGCTTGTCGCGCGTATCGCGCGGCGCCAGGCGGCGCATGCGCAGCACGCCGCCGTCGAGCACCGCGCCTGCGCCGGCGCCGACGTGCAGCTCGGCTGGACCGCCACGCGCGGCGAGCGCGAGCAGCTCCTCGACGCGCTCGCCGGCCTGCGGCACGTAGGTCCCGGCGGCCTCCTCGGCGAGGCGCACGACGATCATGCGCGCGAGTGCCGCCGGCAGCTCGCCCAGACGCGTCAGCGCGATCTCGCGTGCGCCCGCCAGCTCGGCGTCGACGAGCGCCTCCAGCAGCTCGGTCTCCTCGCGCAGCAGCAGCGCCGTGCGCAGCACGTTGGACTCCGCCGCCGGATGCACCGCGCGCAGCGCCGGCACGAGCGTGTTGCGAACGCGCGCCCGCGCAAAGCGCTCGTCGTCGTTGCTCACATCCTCACGCCAGCGCAGACCGCGCTGTTCGCAGTAGGCGGCCGTCTGCTCGCGCGTGAGGCCGAGCAGGGGGCGGATCAGCCGGCCTTCCACGCCACGCATGCCCAGCAGCGCCCGGCGCCCCGGCGACGCGGCCAGGCGGTAGAGGATCGTCTCGACCTGGTCTGAGGCGGTGTGGCCGGTGGCGATGCACGCGTCGCGCCCGCCGCCGCTCGCCCGGTCGGCCGCGGCCTGCGCCGCCGCGTAGCGCACGTCGCGCGCCCACGCCTGCAGGTTGCCCCCCTCGCCGCCCGGCGCTTGCCGCCCGGCGCTGTTCGCACCCCCGCTCGTGGCGTCAGGCGCCGGTGCGCGCTGCGCGTGGACGACCGACAGCTGCACGCCGAGCTGCCCGCACAGCTCCACGCAGTGGCGCTCGTCGGCGCCGGCGTCCTCGCGCAGGCCGTAGTTGACGTGCAGCGCGGTCACCCGCTCGGCGGTGCAGAGCGCGACGAGCACGTCGAGCAGGCACACCGAGTCGCGACCGCCGGACAGCATCGCCACGACGGTCCCCCGATCGTCGAGCAGCCCTGCGGCGCGCACCGCCTCGCGGACCTGCGCGACGCTCATCGCCCGGCCCTACCCTGCCCGGTCAGAGGCGATGAACAGCTCGGTCAGCTCGGAGAAGCCCTTCAGCCCGACCTCGCCGATGCGCTCGAAGGAGACGCCGTCGACGCCGGCCGCGACATCGACGACCGGCCGCGTGACGAGCACCTCGCCGCCGCCGGCGCGCGCGACGACGCGCGCTGCCTGGTTGATCTCGCGACCGTAGTAGTCGCCGTCGCGGTACAGCGCGTCGCCGTAATGCATGCCGATGCGCGGCGGCGGGTCGCCGGGCGCGATCGCCGCGCCCAACCCCACTGCCCAGCGCGCCAGGCCAACGGCGTCGGGTCCGACGACCATCACCTCGTCGCCGAGCGTCTTGATCACGCGCGCGTCGGCAGGCAGCGTCTGCTCGACGGCCACGACGAAGCGCTCGACCGCCGCCAGCGCCTCCTCGTCGCCGCGCTCGACCGTCAGGCGCGCGTAGCCGGCGAGATCGGCGAACACGATCGCCACGCGCACGCGCCCCTCCTCGGAGGAGCTCTCGGCGAGGTCTGTCTCCATGTGGCCGATCACGTCCTGCTCGACGAAGTCGCCGAGCAGGCGGTCGTGCACGTAGCGCAGCAGCGGCACGACGAACGGGATCAGCTCGCGCGCGAGACCCTCCATCTCCTCGGCGATCTCCACGTTCGGCATGCCCGCGCGCATCATCGGCTCGTGCACGTACAGATGGATCAGGCGCACCTCCGCTTCGGCGATCTGCGCGATCGACTGCCCGTACACGCGCGCGAGCTGCAGGAAGGCGACCGACGGCAGCCCCGCCTCGAGCATCGTCGCGACGTACTTCATCATCTGCATGTCCTCCTCGGACATCAGCGTGGCGGACTGCGCGCCCAGACCCATCGCCGTGAGGATGCGCTCGATCAGCGCTTCTTCCAGGCCCGTCTCGCGGGCGACTTCGCGCAGCGTGTAGCGCGGCTCGGAGCCAACGAGCAGGTTCTCGATCGGTCCGACCGCGAGCTGGCCGTTGTCGCTGGCGCGCTTGATCTGCGCGAGCGTGTGCCCGCGCGCTCGCAGGCGTGCGATCACGCGCACGTAGGCGGTGGCGGCGGGCGTCCAGCGGCCCTCGAAGCCCGGCACGAGACCCTTGGCGATCCACCGTTTGACGGTCGCCGGCGAAACGCCCGCGCCCGCGGCGACCTGGCCGAGCGTCGGCTCGGGCGACTCGGCGTGCGGATCCTCTACGGGCTCAGCCACTCTGGCGCGAGGCGAAGGGCTTTCCCATTGGACGCAGTCTAAAGTCGCGGCCGATGTCCGACAGCCACGCCGTGCACGCGCAGGCGATTCACCTGCATCCGACCGCCGCCTCTGGCCGAGCGCGTGCTGCTGCCCGGCGACCCCGGACGCGCGCTCGCGCTTGCGCAGCTGCTGCTGCGCGAGCCGCTGATGTTCAACCACAACCGCGGCCTGTGGGGATACACCGGCGACGCCGTGGCCGACGAGCAGCCGCTGACGATCCAGGCGACGGGCATGGGCGGGCCGTCCGCGGCGATCGTGTTCAGCGAGCTGATCTCGCTGGGCGCACGCCGGGCGATTCGCGTGGGCACGTGCGGAGCGCTGTCGAGCGAGCTCGCGCTCGGCGAGCTGGTGATCGCGGGCGAGTCGGTGTGCGCCGACGGAACATCGCGTGCGATCGCCGCGGCGCCGCGCGTGCGCGCCGACGCCGCGCTGACCGGGGCGCTCAAGCGCTGCGCGCCGGCGGCGCGCAGCGGGGCGATCGTCAGCGTCGACCTGTTCTACGACGAGGGCTCGCCGCGCGAGCACCCGAGCGACGCGCTGGCGATCGAGATGGAGGCCGCCACGCTGTTCGCGCTCGGCGCCACTCACGACGTGCCGGTCGCGCTGCCTGCTGACGGTGACCGACACGTTCGACGAGCACGGCGCGCGTACGCGCATCGACGCCGACGCACTACGCACGGCCGCCGAGCGGATGGGCGCCGTCGCGCTGGACGCGTTCGCTCGGTAGCGACGGACCCGCCGAGCCGGCCGGTCCGTCGCCACCCCCGCGCGTCAGCGTTTGCTGCGTTTGGCTTTGGCCGGTTTGGCCGTCGCGCGTTTGGGCTTTGCCGGCTTTGCTGGCGGCTTTGCTGCGCGTGGCGGCGGATTTCGCTTTGCTCGCTGCTTTGACCTGAGCTTTGCCCGCGGCTTTCGCTTTGCGCACAGCTTTTTTGGCAGTTTTTTTCGCTGCTTTGACCTGCGCTTTGCCCGCGGCTTTGGCTTTGCGCGCGGTTTTTTTGGCGGCCGTTTTCGTGCGCGTGGTTTTGGCTTTCGCGGCTGCTTTCGCTTTGGCCGGTTTGGCTTTAGCTTTGGCTTTCGTCGCTTTCGCTTTGGCTTTGGCCGGTTTGGCTTTCGTCGATTTGCTGCGCGTCGGTTTTGCGGCGGCGGCGGCACGTGCCGGCGCGGCGGCCTGGGGACGCAGTTTGCTGGTCAGCCTGCCGAGCTGGTCCTCGATCGCCGACAGCCGCGACTCGACGGCGCTCGGTGACAGCGCGCGGTCGAGACGATGGACGCCGTCCTCGATGCCCTCCAGCCGATGTGAGACGGACCGCAGCCGCCGCGTCAGCCGTTCGATGTCGGCAGCCGACGGAATGTTCAGTGCACCCATTGCAACCTCCTGTGCTTGAGAAGCCTTCTCCCGGGCGTCGAACGCCCGGCCGATAGCCCCCGTGATCAGGGGGTTTTCAAGCAGGTCGGAAAGTGCTTTCCCCAACCGCTCCTCCGTGTTCTCGCTCAACCGGTCGCGCAGGCTCTTGGCGACGTTGCTCGCATCGGACATGCTTGCGCTCCTGGTCTCGAGGTGGGCGGGCTCGCTGGCCCGCGGCGGCTGGTAGGTCGCCACCGACGAGGAAGAATACGGTGCAGACATGCCTGATCGTTTTTTCCTGTTCGTGCAGTTCGAGTTTCCGTGGGAGCTGGGACCCCCGGACGGGCGCTATCTGATGCGCGCGAAGGAGGGCGACGATCCCGAGCGCGTGATCGTTCTCGGCACGCTCGGCGCACCGCGGCGAGCGCCCGCTCGCGGCCAGTTGCTCAGCGCGGCGACGCGCTCGAAGTCCCGCCGGCGCCCGGCGCCGCCACTGCCCGAGCCGACGCCTGTGGTGACGGCGCGCGCGACGCTCGTCGACCCGGTTTCGGTATCGGCCGAGCGCCAGGCAAACGCGTGGCTGGCCGACCTCGACGGCGAGCGCGAGATCGCGTCGGCGGCGTCGGCGCTGAACCGCGTGCTGCACTTCCACCGCATCGCCGCGGCCGACGCGCACGTCAACGAGATCTCGCCCGACCAGGCTCTGGTGATCCGTGCCGGGTGGGGTGAGGGCGAGCAGGTCGCCGACGGGCTGTGGCTGCAGGCACGCGAGCTTCAGTGGCGCGGCCCGGAGGGCGTGCGCCGCAAGCGCATCGGCGATCGCGCCGCCGCGCTGCGCCCGCTCGAGCGCATGGCCGAGCTGCTCGGCGGCCGCGGCACGACGCTGCTGTGCGAGGAGCTGGTGTTGCGTGCGCGAGCAGACCTCGACGGCGGGCGCCAGGCGCACGCGGCGATCGAGCTGCGCTCGGCCTACGCGGCAGCGCTTGCGCAGCTGCCGGGCGAGCGTCGCGAAGACCTGGCGATCCGCATCGACGAGCTGGACAAGCTGCACGCGGGGGTCGATGCGCAGGCACGCGCGGCGCTGGCGAGCGTCGGCGCACAGCAGGCCGGCGCGGGCGCACAGGATGCAGGCCTCGAGACGCACCGCGACGGCGAGGCACCGCCGGCCGAGGAGCTCGACGAGCAGCTGCTGCGCCACGCGCTCGGACGCCTGGAAGCGACGCTCCGCGCGCGCACGGCGCCGGGGTTTAAGGTGAAGCTGAGCGTGGACCCGACGACGACAGCCATCGGCACGTGGGGCGGCGGGCGCTTCATGCACTTCGGCGAGCCCCTTGCCGAGGCGCGCCTGCAGTCGCTGCTGAAACCGGGCGACGGCATCGACACGGTGATCACGGCGGATGCATACGGCGCGGGCGAAGCCGACGCAGCGCTCGGCCGAGCGCTGGCGGGCCTCGCGCGTGAGGACTACTGCCTGGTCGGTGCGATCGGACACGACTTCTACGAGGGCGAGCGCGAGGGCGCCAAGGGCTTTCCGCGCTTCACCGACGCGCGCCTGCGCGGCGAGGACTCCTACGGCGACTACATCCGCATGGCCACCGAGCGCAGCCTGCAGCGCTGCGGTGTCGACAGCTTCGACGTGCTGCTGCTGCACAACCCCGACCGCACGGGCTACACCAGCCCGGCGGTGTGGCAGGGCATGCAGGCCGTGCGCGAGGCGGGCCTGACGCGCCGCCTGGGCGTCGCGCCGGGACCGGCCAACGGCTTCACGCTGGACCTGATCGACTGCCTGGAGCGCTTCGGCGAGCTGATCGACTGGGCGATGATCATCCTCAACCCGCTGGAGCCGTGGCCGGGCGAGCTGACGCTCGCCGCGGCGCAGGAGCACGATGTGCAGCTGATCACGCGCGTGGTCGACTACGGCGGGCTGTTCTTCGACGACGTGCTGCCGGGCCACCGCTTCGCCGAGTACGACCACCGCAAGTTCCGCCCGGAGGGCTGGGTACAGAGCGGGCGCGAGAAGCTCGCGCTGATGCGCCCGTATGCCGAGCGCCACGGGCTGACGATGCTGCAGCTCGCGTGCGCCTGGAACCTCGCGCATGCGCCCGTGCGCTGCGTCGCGCCGACGCTGATCCAGGAGAGCGGCGAGGATGCGCGCGCGGTCGAGGCCAAGCGCGCCGAGTTGGCCGCGGTCAGCGCGCCGTCGCCGCTGAGCGCCGAGGAGGTGGCGCAGCTGCGCGAGATCGGCGACAACAGCGGGTCGATGGTCCTGAAGGGCGCGAGCCCGGAATACACCGGCGAGCCGGTCGCCGATCGGTGGCAGCTCGACGAGGAGCTGTCGGCGGTGGCCGAGCGCTGGCGGATCGAGCCCGCGCGAGACCTGCTGAAGGCCGAGCGCGCGACAGTCAACCGATGAGGAGGAAGCTGCGATGAGCATCGACGTGAGCGGCATCAAGCAGGGGCAGAAGATGATGTGGACGGCCGGCGACTACCCCGACCTGGCGCGCACGATCGCGTCGGTCGGCGAGCTGGTCGCCGAGCGCGCACAGGCGGGGGCAGGCGACAGCCTGCTCGACGTGGCGACGGGCAGCGGCAACGTGGCGATCCCCGCCGCACAGGCGGGGGCGAACGTGACCGGGCTGGACCTCACGCCGAAGCTCTTGGAGTTTGCACGCGAGCGGGCCGCCGAGGCGGGCGTGCAGATCGAGTTCGTCGAGGGGGACGCAGAGGAACTGCCTTTTGATGATCGATCGTTTGATCGCGTGACGTCCTGCTTCGGCGTGATGTTCGCCCCGCGCCACGACGTCGCCGCCGCGCAGCTCGTCAGGGTGGCAAGGCCGGGCGCGCGCATCGTCGTCGCGGCGTGGACGCCGGAGGGCATCAACGGCCGCATGTTCAAGACGGTCGGCTCCTACATGCCGCCCCCACCGCCGGAGTTCAAGCAGCCGGTCATGTGGGGCGACGAGGACCACGTTCGCTCGCTGTTCGCCGACAGCGGCGCAGAGCTCGCCTTCGAGCGTCGCGACGTGATCTTCGAAGCCGAGTCGCCGCAGAAGTGGTTCGAGTACAACGAACGCGTGCTCGGCCCGACGATCATGGCCAAGGCGGCGCTCGAGCCGCAGGGCCGCTGGGAGGAGCTGCGCGCAGAGCTGATCGAGCTGTACGTCGCCAACAACGAAGCCGACGACGGCAGCATGCGCGTGCGTGTCGAGTACCTGCTGACGGTCGCCACGCTGGCCGGCTGACGGTCGCCTGCACGCGCGAACCGGCGCGCGGGCGCGGTCAGTCGCCGAGCGCGGCGAGCAGGCCCTGCAGCTCGGCGACGACGTCGCCGCTGCAGCGCACGTCGGCGATGTCGTCCAGCGGCGTCGGGCCCTGCGTGAGGATCGCCAGCGCTCCGCCGTTTTCGCGCGTGAGCAGCGGCAGGGCGGCGACCGGGTGCACTTCAAGCGAGGAGCCGATGCACAGCAGCACGTCGGCGCCTTCGCACAACGCCCGCGCGCGCAGCAGCGCGGGCGCGGGCAGCATCTCGCCGAACAGCACGACGTCGGGCTTGATCGGCCCGCCGCAGGACTCGCAGCGCGGCACGCCCTCGACATCGGCGGCCAGGCGCTCGCGTGCCTGCTGCAGCGGCACGCGCCCGGCGCAGTCCGGGCACGAGCAGCTGGCGATGCTGCCGTGCACCTCGACGAGCTCGCGCGTGCCGGCCTTGCGGTGCAGCGTGTCGACGTTCTGCGTGATCACCGCGTCGAGCAGCCCGCGCCGCTCCAGCTCGACGAGCGCGTCGTGTGCGCCGTTGGGCCGCTTATCTCCGAGCGTCGCGAAGCGCTCTCCATAGAAGCTCCAGAAGCGCACCGGATCGCTGCGAAACGCGTCGATGTGCGCGACCTCCATCGGGTCGACGTTCTGCCACAGCCCCGTGCGCGGCGTGCGGAAGTCCGGGATGCCCGAGGGCACCGAGATGCCCGCGCCGGTCAGCGCGACGACCGAGCGCGCGTTGCGCACGAGCTCGGCCAGGCGATCGCTGGCTGTGACGTCCTGTAGCCGAGGCTCTTGGGTCAGTTTGAGCTCACGCGCTTGGCCAGGTGTCGCTGGAGATCGACAATCACGTGCAGTCCCGCCGAGCAGTGGAGGTCACGGCGAACCACGCGATACGCCTGCGTGGGTGCGACGCACCACGAGTCTTCGCTCCCCTCACCGTGCACGATCGGCGATATGTAGCGGATCAAGACATGGCCCGGCGTGTCGCACCCAGGCGACATGCTCTTGAGCAGCTTGCCTGCCTCGTTGCGCGTGAGTGGCTTCAGCTGAGCGACGCGGGATCGAGCGCCGCATCCCGCCAGCGCCAACGTGATCGCCACTGCGCCGAGAACTGACCTCATCGATCGTCTGCACCGCACATGCAGTCGTCAAGACGACTCACCGGGACGCTTCGCCACGCTCATCGCCCCTGAAAGCGCGCAGCGCGTTTGCCGAGGAAGGCGGCGATGCCCTCCTTGGCGTCGTCGCTGGCGAACACGTCGGCGAACGCGCGCTTCTCGTCCTCGATGCCCTTGTCGAGGTCGCCGGCGCCGGACACGCTCTTGATCTGCGCGAGCGCCAGCGGCGCCGCCTGCGCGAGCTTGCGCGCCCACGACAGCGCCGTGTCGAGCAGTTCGTGGTCCTCGACGACGCGGTTGACGAGGCCGAACTCGAACGCTTCGTCTGCGAGCAGCGGATCGCCGACGAGGTTCATCTCCAGCGCCTTGTTGGAGCCGACCAGTCGCGGCAGGCGCTGCGTGCCGCCGAAGCCGGGGATGATCCCCAGCTTGATCTCCGGCTGGCCGAACAGCGCCGAGCGCGCGGCGATGCGCACGTCGCATGCCATCGCCAGCTCGCAGCCCCCGCCGAAGGCCAGCCCGTTGACGGCCGCGATCGTCGCGATGCCGTCGCTGCCGAGCTCTTTGAACAGCGCGTGCGTCTCGTGGATCAGTGTCTCGCCGGCCGCCGCGTCCATCGTCGTGAACGCCTTGATGTCGGCGCCGGCGGAGTAGAGGAACGGGTTGGACGAGGCGATCACCAGCGCGCGCACGCCGGACTGCTTGGCCTGCGCCCAGACCTTCTCCAGGTCGCCGGCAACCTGCGGGGAGATCGAGTTCATCTGCCCGTTGGCCAGCCAGGCGATCGCCACGCCGTCCTCGCGCGTCTCCAGCTTGATCACCTCTGCCGGCTGCTCGGCGTCGGGCTGCGGGTAGGCGTAGAAGCCCTGTCCGCTCTTCTGCCCGAGGCGCCCCTGTGCGACCAGGCGGCGCAGGATCGTCGGCGGCGTGAAGCGCTCGCCGTAGCGCTCCTGGGCGTTCTCCATGCGCTCGAGGACCGAGTCGAGGCCCTTCGGAGTCGGCGCGCATGAACGGCGGCAGCAGCCCGCGGCGCGGGTCCAGTCCGGCGCCGGCCATCATGCCGAAGTCGATGTCGCGGTGGCTGGCGACGCCCTCCTCGAGCACCAGGCAGGCCTCCAGGAAGGTCTTCAGCGAGAGCAGCTCGACGAGCTCGTCGATGTCCGGCTCGGCGTCGCCGGACAGGTTCGGGTTGCCCTGCGGGTCATAGAAGCCGTCGCCGCCGGTCTTCGCGCCGAGTTTGCCGTCGGCGACCAGCTTCTGCATGCCCTTGGGCACGTAGAAGCGTTCCTCGCCGTAGGACTCGATCAGGTGTTCGGCGACGTGCAGAACGGTGTCCAGGCCGAGCAGGTTGATCAGCGTGTACGGGCCGAGCGGCAGGATGCCGGCCGAGCCGAGCCCTTCGTCGATCTTCTTGATCGACAGACCCTTCTCCTCCTGCTCGCGCCAGACCTCGGCGCTGGAGGAGTTGAGGATGCGGTTGACGACGAAGCCTGGAACCTCCGCACAGGTGATCGGCTGCTTGCGAATCGCCTGCGCGAACGTGACCGCCGCGGCTAGCGTCTCGGCGGAGGTCTCCTCCCCTTCGACGATCTCGATCAGCGGCATGATCGACGCCGGGTAGAAGTAGTGAAAGCCGACGACCTTGTCGGGGCGCAGCGTGGCTTCGGCGATCTCGGTGATCGACAGCGAGGAGGTGTTCGACGCCAGCACCGCGTGGCCGGGCGTGGAGGCGTCGAGCTCGGCGAACACGGCCTGCTTGATCTCCATCCGCTCGGGAACCGCCTCGATCACGAAGTCGACGTCGCCGAAGGGGGCGTATGAGGTCGTGCCCTGGATGCGCCCGACGATCTGCTCGATCTGCTCGGCCGCCTGCTCGGCGGTGATCTTGCCCTTCTCGGCAAGTTTGCCGATCTGGCCTGTAGTCACGTTGCGGGCCTCGTCGAGGCCCGCCTGCACGAGCGCGTCGTCGATGTCCTTGAGCACCACGGGAATTCCCGCGGCGGCGATCGTCTGGGCGATCTGTCCACCCATCGTCCCGGCGCCCACGACGGCGGCTTTGAACACGAACATGTCTTTTGTGTCTCCTCTGCTGGCTAGGGTTGCCGGAGCGTAGCGTTCGCGGCCGTGCGAGCGCATCTATCGACTCCCAACCGGGTTCGGTGGGGTGAATGGGCGAGTCCGATCCGGGTATGGAGGCAGACATGAAGAGGCTTTCGAGCAGGTCGACCACAGGCAGGGCGCCGCGGCGCGCCGCCACCATCTCGCGCAGCGCGCTGCGCGGGCGTCTGGCGGCGGGCGTCGCGCTCGTCGCGCTACTGGCACTGCCCGGCGCGGCACAGGCCGCCGGCGCGCCCAAGGCGACGACCGGCAACCCGCGCGAAATCAGCTACGCGACGGCGGGACTGACCGGCTCGGTCAACCCCAACGAAGAGAACACCTCCTACTACTTCCAGTACGGCCCGACCAGGGCCTATGGCAGCCAGACCGCGATCTCCGATGTGCCGTCGGGCAAGAGCGCAGTCAACGTCAAACTTGCGATCACCGGCCTGCTGCCGATCACCGTCTACCACTACCGCCTCGTGGCCGTCAACGGCTCGGGCGTCGCGACGGGCTCTGACCGCACGCTGCTGACGACCAAGGTTCCGCTGTCGCTGCAGATCCTCGCCTCGCCCAACCCGGTGACCTTCGGCGGCGCCGTGACCGTCCAGGGGACCCTGTCGGGGACCGGCAACGCCAATCGCGCGGTCGTGCTGCAGGCCAACCCGTTCCCCTACACCGGGGGCTTTCAGTCGGTCGGCAACCCCAGCCTCACACTCGCCAACGGCGAATTCAAATTCGTCATGCTCAATCAGGAACAGTCGACTCAGTTCCGCGTGTTCACGACGACCAACACGCCCGTGATCAGCCCGGTGGCGAGCGAGAACGTCGCAGTGAAGGTGATCAGCCATGTGGCGCGCACCAGGCGCCGCGGCTTTGCACGCGTGTTTGGCACGGTGACGCCCGGCGTGATCGGAGCGCAGGTGGGCGTGCTGCGCATCGCCCAGGGCCACGGCATTCTCGCCGGTGGCACGGTGGTCAAGCCGCTGAACTCGATCAGCGGGCAGTTCAGCCGCGTGGTGCGGGTGCGCAAAGGCGCCTATCGCGTGCTCGTGAAGGTCGCGCCCGGCGGCGTCGTCTCAGCCTACGGCGCACCGCTGCTGATCCACTGAGCGGTGCAGCGCCGTCGCGCTTTGGCGACGGCGCTGACCGACAAATCAATCCATCAATAAGAGAAGCGGTCCCGCCGCGCCCGACGGCTAGACGGCGACCGTTTCCACGCCGCCGACCTCGGCCGGCTCCTCCACGCGCCGCGGCAGCAGCGTTTCGCGCGCGATCACCAGGCGCTGGATCTGTGAGGTGCCCTCGTACAGCTGCATGATCTTGGCGTCGCGGAACAGCTTCTCCACCGGGTACTCCTTGATGAAGCCGTAGCCGCCGTAGACCTGCACGGCTTCGGTCGCGGTCTTCATCGCCGTGTCGGCTGCGAAGCGCTTGGCGTGCGAGGAGATCAGCGTGTTGCGTTCGCCCGCGTCGAGCATCGCCGCGGACTTCCACGTCAACAGCCGCGCCGCCTCGATCTCGGTGGCCATGTCGGCAATGATGAACTGGATCGCCTGGTGCATCGCGATCGGCACGCCGAACTGCACGCGTTCGCGCGAGTAGTCGGTCGCGAACTCAAATGCCGCGCGGGCGATGCCCGTGGCCATCGCCGCCACGCCGGGGCGGGTGCGGTCGAGCGTCATCATCGCGAGCTTGAAGCCCTGGTTCTCCTCGCCGAGCAGGTTCTCAGCCGGGACCTCCACGTCGTTGAAGGAGATCGTCGCGGTGTTCGACGCGCGCTGGCCGAGCTTGTCCTCCTTCTTGTCGACAACCACGCCCCAGTCGCGCTCGACGACGAACGCCGAGATGCCGCGGTGGCCGGCCTCCTTGTCGGTCTTCGCGTAGACCGTGTAGTAGTCGGCGTAGCCGCCGTTTGTGATGAAGCACTTCGAGCCGTTGATGACGTACTTGTCGCCTTTCTTCACGGCCGTCGTGCGCATGCCCGAGACGTCTGAGCCGGCGTCGGGCTCGGTCAGGCAGAAGGAGGCGAGCTTCGGCGCTTCGGTGAGCATCCCCAGGTACTTCTTCTTGATCTCCTCCGAGCCGCCCAGCGCGATCGGCGCGCTCGCCAGCCCGTTGCAGCCGAGCGACGTCTGGATGCCCGAGCAGCCCCACGAGAGCTCCTCCTCGATCAGGCAGCCGTCGAGATAGCCGGCGCCGGCGCCGCCGTAGGCCTCGTCGATGTGCGAGTTCATCAAGCCGACCTCCCAGGCCTTCTCGATGATGTCCTGCGGCCACGTGCCGTCCTTGTCGTACTCCCAGGCGACCGGGCGTATCTCCTTGACCGCGAAGTCGTGCGCCATCTCGCGCAGGTTCTTCTGCTCGTCGGTGAGCGTGAAATCGACCATTTCTCGGTGAATCCCCCTAATAGGCTGGCGAAATGACAAATGATTGACTGGTCAGTCAACCCCCGACCAGCCAGGGTAGCGAAGCGCGCAGCGATCGGCAACAATCACGGGGTGACGCCGAGCGCCTTCGTGTTGCAGAGCGCCTTCCCGATCGTCGTCTTCGGCGCCGTGGCGGTGTCGGTCGTCATGTCGCTCGTGTTCCTCTTCAGCCGCGGCAGCATGTTCGACCACATCGGCGACGGCGGTCTGACCGGCGAGAGCGACCCGTACGGCTCACCGCCCCCTGCCGACGGCGCCTCGTTCGGCTCGTCGGCCGAGCAGGAGATGGAGATCCGCCAGATGCTCAACGCGCGCAGCGCACGCATGGTCGGCCGCGGCGAGCCTGCACTGGACATCGACGCCGAGGTCGCCAAGCTACTCGCGACGATGCAGCCCGCCGGCCAGGACCCCGGCCTGACGACCGAGGTGCGCCAGCTCGTCATCGCGCGAAACGAACGCCGCGAACGCAAGGGACTGGAGCCGCTCGACGTCGAGCAGGAGATCACGCGCACGCTCGCCGAGCTGCAGCCGTAGCGCCCGGCACCCGCCGCACGCATCGCGCGAGCGCGCGCGGCAACACGCCGGCCACACGCGCGCCTTCCAGTCAGGTATAAAAGCCGCCATGAGCGACCCCCGCCGCTTCGCCCTCGACGAGTTGGTAATCCGACCCGGCACGTACTTCAACCCGCAGACCGAGGTGCTCGTGATTGTCGACGACTCGCCCGAGGTCGACCACGAGATCTTCGAGGGCGAGGACCTCGACGAGAGCGTGTGGGTGCTCGTCGGCGACGAGGCGCCCGTCGACGAGCACCGCCGCGACGAGCTCATCGAGCAGTTCCGCGTGACCTACGCGCCAGGCGGCGAGGAGCTGCTCAGCGCCGGCGACGACGAGATCGTCGAGGACGAGGACGAGCTCGAACCCGACGACGACGTCGAGCTGGACTGACGCGCGCCGCGCCGGCCCGGGGCGCAACTCGCGCCCGCGCGGCCGTGTTTGCACCTGCATGGCCTCCCCGTGCCGCCCCCGCGCTGCAACCGCCGCTGCACACCCGGCATCGCAGCGTCCCGTTCCTAGCATGCGCGTGGTGCGCGCAAAGCTTCTCTGGGCACTCGCCCTCGGCGCGCTGACGCTCGTCGCGGCAACCGCCTCCCCCGCCGCGGCCGCCGGACCGAGCGTGTCCGGCGCGCTTGCAAGCCTCAAGCGCAGCGCCGCCATCACGCCCGCCCAGTACACGCAGTACTCCAACACCTACCTCGCCGCCAAACGCTCGCTCGCCCGGCTCAGCGGCACGCGCCGCGCGGAACTCGGCGCCGTCATGAGCAACGTACAGGCGATGGCCGCCGGCGGCTACTTCATCGCCTCGCGCCTGCCCGTCATCTTCCTCACGCTGGAAAACAACCGCCACTGGTGGACCACCGAACCGCTGCTCTCCAGCGGGACGCGTGTCAGCTTCCCCGGGAGCAAGATCGTGTGGGAGTACTACGGCGGGCAGGGCATCGAGATCCAGTGGCTGGGCACGTTCGGCGAGGGCAACGGCTACTTCCTCTCCGGTCACGAAAACGCCAACCTGCGCCAGCTGCTCGGCGAAGTGCTGCCACTTGCCACCAAGCGCGCCGGCGGCATCGCGTGGGAGTACATGTTCCAGTTCGACGGCGGCCGCCCGCCGTGGACCAGCGGACTGTCACAGGGCACCGCGCTGCAGGTGCTCGCGCGCTCGTGGTCGCGCTTTAAGGAACCCGCGCTGCTGACCGCCGCGCAGCAGGCCATCGGCATCTTCCAGACCGCACCGTCGACCGGCGTGCAGGTCAAGACGCCCGCCGGCTCGGAGTACGCCGAGTACACCTACGCCCCCAGCGACCGCATCCTCAACGGCTTCATCCAGGCCGTCATCGGCATCTACGACTACACACAGATCACCAAAGACCCACTCGGGCTCAAGCTGTTCGAAGCCGGCGACGCCGAGGCGCGCGCCGAGACTCCGCACTACGACACCGGCGCGTGGTCGATGTACGACCAGTTCACCGAATCAAACCTCAACTACCACGAACTGCTCACCGAATTCCTGCAGCACCTGTGCGAACGCACGCGCAAGGGGCCGCCCATGTCCATCGCCCCCGCTCCCGCGCCGGCCCCGCCCCCGACGACGACCAGCACCACCACCACGACGACGACGCCGGCCACGACGACACCCACGACCCCGTCCGGCGGCACGGCGCCCTCGCAGAACGAAACGCGCGCCGTCGCGCGCCGCGCAGCGAGCACGCCGGCGCCCACTCCCATCGCCGGCGATCAGATCTACTGCACGACCGCCCAGAAATTCACGACCTATGAGAAGACGGCGCCGGTCATCTCGCTGCTCACCACGACGCTCAAGGGCGGCACGCGTGCCGGCGTGCAGCTGTCGCTGTCGAAGGTCTCCACCGTGCGCCTCACCGTGCGACAGGGATCGCGCACCGTGTGGACGAACAGCGCCTACGTCGGCCGCGGCAAGCCCAAGCTGTTGTGGTCCACGCCGGCCGGCGGCGGCACGTTCAACGTGACGCTCAGCGCGACCGACCCGGCGGGCAACTTCGCCACGGCGACCGGCACGATCGTCGTCTCACACCGCTAGCTCCCCACACCCGTCAACGCACTCCTAGACTGGTGCGGTGAGCCGCTCACAGACCACGCTGGCGGAGGGCAGGCGGGCGATGCACCGGGTGGCAGAGGCATGGCGCGTGCTCGCGCGCGAGCAGCGCTGGGCCGCCCTGACGGCGATCGGACTGTTCGTGTCGATGCTGCTGCCCTGGTACAGCAAGACCGTCGTCGAAAGCGCCAAAGCGGGGCAGACGCGGCTGCTCACCAGCCAGGCGAGCCTCAGCGCCTTCCAGTCGTTCTCCTTCGTCGAGGCCGCCGTGCTGCTCGTCAGCGCCGGCGTGCTGGCGATGCTGTTCGCGCGCGCCGAGGGACGCGACTTCCACCTCCCAGGCGGCGACGGCACGATCGTCACGCTCGCCGGCGGATGGGCCGCACTACTGATCTTCTACCGGCTGCTCGACAAGCCCAGCCCGCAGGGAACCCAGCGCATCACCTCCACCGTCGGCGTCGAGTGGGGCATCTTCATCGCGCTGCTGCTCGCGCTCGCGATGGCCCTCGTCGGCAGGGGCATGCGCGCCGGCGAGCGCGGCCAGCCACCGCTCACGCGCCCGCGCGAGAGCCCGCCCGCGCGCGAGCCGCGCGAAGAAGACGCCGAGACGGTCATCCGCCCTGCCGACGGCGACCCGCAGGCCGATCCCGATCCCGAGGCCGGCGGCAGTGCGCAGACCGTCGCCACCACTCCCGTCGCGGCGCGCCCGCGACCTGCCCAGCGCAGCGAGGCGCGCGCGCCCGCGCCGCGCGAGCGCCCCGCGCCGCGCGGGCGCCCGCGCTTTCCGCCCGCGCCCCCGGGGCCCTCGCAGCAGATGTCCTTTGAGGACTCGCCGACCGAGCCCGACTGACGCAGTGGGTGCGCGGGGCAGCCGCTCGCGGCACGACCTCAGACAGCCCGGCGCCTATCATTGCGCGGACGATGTCCGTCACACCGTCCGAGGCGCAGGAGTCGACACACCCCTCGCCGGCGTCCGTGCAGGACGTGGCCGCAGGGCTGCGTTCGGCGGGCTACCTGCCGGGCGAGTCGACCGCATTGGTCTCCTACCTGGCGACCAAGCTGGGCAAGCCGGTGCTCGTCGAGGGTCCGGCCGGCGTCGGCAAGACCGAGCTGGCCAAGGCGCTTTCGCGCTACCTGGGCCGCGAGCTCGTGCGTCTGCAGTGTTATGAGGGCCTGGACGAGGCCAAGGCGCTGTACGAGTGGAACTACCGCAAGCAGCTGCTGCGCATCCAGGCCGAGGCGGCCGACACCGGCTGGAGCGCCGTACAGGAGGACATCTTCGGCGAGGAGTTCCTGCTCGCGCGCCCGCTGATGACCGCGATCTCCTCAGAGCAGCCGGTCGTGCTGCTGATCGACGAGATCGACAAGACCGACCAGGAGTTCGAGGCGATGCTGCTGGAGGTGCTCTCGGACTTTCAGATCTCGATCCCCGAGCTCGGCCGCGTGCAGTCGCGCACGCACCCGATCGTGCTGCTCACCTCCAACAACTCGCGCGAGCTGACCGAGGCGCTCAAGCGCCGCTGCCTGTATCTGTGGCTGGACTACCCCGAGCTCGAGCATGAGCTGGAGATCGTCCGCCTGCACGCGCCGGAGCTCTCCGAGACGATTGCCCGGCGGCTCGTCGAGGTCGTCGGCATGGTGCGCGCGCTGGACCTGAAGAAGCCGCCCTCGATCGCCGAGTCGATCGACTGGGCACGCGCGCTGCTGCTGCTCGGCGTGCAGGACATCGACGCCGAGACGTTCACCGAAACGATGTCGGTGATCGTCAAGCACCGCGCCGACATGGACGTCGTGGCCGAGCGGGTCGGGCTCAAGCTCGGATCGCCCGCCGATGTCGCCTGAGCAGCGCTCCCCCGCCCCAGGCGTCCCCGGCGCTCCGGAGGGAATGCCCGCGCGCATTCTCGAGCTCGGCGAGGAGCTGCGCCGCGAAGGCGTAGCGGTCGGCACCTCGGAGCTGCTCGACGCCTTCGAGGTGCTGCGCGAGATCAGCTGGACCTCCCAGGAGGACTTTCGCGAGGCGCTCGCCGCGACGCTCGCCAAGAGCCAGGAGGACCGGCGCGTCTTCGAGCTGGTGTTCGAGCGCTTCTTCTTTCGCGCCGTCGAGCTGGCCGCCTCGCGCGAGGGCGTGCGCGAGGACGACCAGGCGATGCTCGACGAGCTCTCTGAGCAGGAGCTCGAAGCGCTGCGTGCCGAGATCGCAGCGGCGCTGCGCGACGGCTCGGAGGGCGCCATGCGCGATCTCGCACGCATGGCCATCGCCGCCTTCGCGCGACGTCAGGAGGGCTCGGGCGTGATCGGCGTCGACGTGCAGCGCATCCGCCGCGCGCTCGGTCTGCGCGCCGAGCCTCAGCCGGACCTGCCCGAGGACGATCCTCGCCACGACGGGCTGCCGCGCGACGCGCTGCGCCGCTTCGAGGCGCTCATGCGCCGCGAGCTGGAGCGCGCGCAGATCGAGCGCACCGGCAACCTGCCCCCCGCGCGCCCGCTCGGCGAGCTCGATCGCGCGCTGCCCTCGGGCCCGCTCGCCGACCTCGCCGCCGTGCATCGCGTCGTCACGCAGCTGCGCCGGCGCCTGGCGACGCAGGGCATGCAGATGCGCGGGCACCGCCGCCACGCGCACGTCGATGTGCGCCGCACGATGCGCGCGTCGCTGCAGACCGGCGGCGTGCCCGTCGAGCTGAAGTTCCGCCCGCGCCGCCCCAAACGGCCGGAGATCTACGTGCTCTGCGACGTCTCCACCAGCGTCACCTCGGCCTCGGTGTTCTTCCTGTCGGTGCTGCACGCGCTACACGACACGTTTCGCAAGATGCGCTCGTTCGTGTTCATCGAGCGCATCTCCGAGGTCACCGACATCTTCGAGCACGAGCGCAACTTCAAGACCGTCTCAGAACGCATCGGTTCCGACGCCGGCGTCGCCGACATCTCCGGATACACCGACTACGGGCGCGTCTGGTCGGAGTTCCTCGTGCAGGTGGAGGACGACCTGCACCCGCGCGCGACCGTCATCGTGCTCGGCGACGCACGCACCAACGGCCGCGACCCGCGTGCGGACATCTTCGCGCAGATCGCCGCGCGCGCCGGGCGCACCTTCTGGCTGAACCCCGAGCCGCGGCTGTACTGGAACTACGGCGACTCGGTGATCGCCGCCTATGAGGAGTTCTGCACGGCGTTCGAGTGCTGGACCACGTCGCAGCTGGAGGACTTCGTGCGCGCGCTCACGCGCCCGGTCATCAGCGCCTGACGCCCGCTCTGCGAGCGGTAGCATCAAGATCACGCGAACACACACCAGGGGGGCTGGCGGGAAGGCCGGCTGAGATGGCGCACGGGAAGCGATTCCCCCGGCGCCGACCCTTTGAACCTGTGGGGTAATGCCCGCGAAGGGAGCGAAGTGCCAAGCACCATCACGACACTCACACGTTCGCCGGCCGGCGAACGGACAGACGCTTCCGCGATCGACCTGCGCGACGTCAGCCACACCTTCACCGACCGCCGCGGCCGTGGCGTGCAGGCGCTCGCAGGCGTGTCGCTGTGCGTGGGCCGCGGCGAGCTGCTCGCGCTCGTCGGCCCGAGCGGCTGTGGCAAGAGCACGCTGCTGGAGTTGATCTGCGCGCTTGCGCCGGCGCAAAGTGGGACGCTCGCGTGCGAACCGGCGGTGCTGATGCCCCAGCGCGACCTGCTGCTGCCGTGGCTCAGCGCCGTCGACAACGCGGCGCTCGCGTTGCGCATAGCTCACGTCGCGCGCGAGCAGGCACGAAACCAAGCGGCGGCACTGTTTGCCGCGCTCGGGCTCGCGGGCTTTGAGCACGCGCGCCCGGCCGAGCTGTCGGGCGGCATGCGCCAGCGCGTCGCCTTCGCGCGAACGCTGCTGGCGGGCAAGCCTGTGTTGTGCCTTGACGAGCCGTTCGGCGCGCTGGACGCGATCACGCGCGCGGAAATGCAGGATTGGCTGGCCGGTGCGCTCGCGCGCGAGCCGCGCACGACGGTGCTCGTCACGCACGACGTCGAGGAGGCGGTCGTTCTCGCCGACCGCGTGCTCGTGCTCTCCCCGCGCCCCGGACGCGTGATCGGCGAGCTCGTCATCGAGACTCCGCGCCCGCGCACGCGCACCGACGCCGCGGTCGTCGCGCTGCGCGAGCGCGCCCTCGCGCTGCTCGCTAGCGGTTCACTCGACGCCACCGAGCACAGATGAGCGCGCTGCTTGCCCCGCTGGCGCTGCTGGCGATGCTCGTCGGCGCCTGGGAGCTCTACGCGGACTCCGGAGCGACGAGCTCGTTCGTGCTGCCCGCGCCGCACGAAGTCGCCTCGTCGCTGTGGCACAACGCCGGCTTCATCGCCGAAAACCTCCTGCCGACCGCAGAGGAGGTCGTGCTCGGCATCGCGCTCGCGCTCGCGCTCGGCTTCGTGCTCGCAGTGCTCATCCACTTCTCGCGCACCCTGCGCCGCGCCGTCTACCCGCTTGCCGTCGGCTCGCAGGCGGTGCCCGTGGCGGTGCTCGCGCCGCTGCTGGTGTTCTGGTGGGGCTTTGGCGTGCTGCCCAAGCTCGCCGTCATCGTGCTGATCTGCTTCTTTCCCGTGCTCGTGACGACGGTTGACGCGCTCGCTCGCATCGACCGCGAGCAGCTCAAGCTGCTGCGCACGCTCGACGCCTCGCGCTGGCAGGCGTTTCGCTTCGCCGAGCTGCCGGCGGCGCTGCCCGCGGCGATCAGCGGCGCGCGCATCGCGCTCGCCGTCGGCGTGATCGGCGCCTACATAGCCGAGTCCCAGACCGTCACCAGCGGCCCGCACGCAGGGCTCGGCCACGAGATCAACGCCGACCTCACCGTGCTGCAGACGCCACGCGCATACGCTGCGGCACTCGTGTTGTTCGCCCTCGCAATCGCCTGCTTCTATGCGCTCACGCTCGCCGAGCGTGCGTTGGCGCCGTGGGCCGCCCCAACTCAAGGAGAGACGTCTTGACAGTTTCCCCCGCCTTTCGCGCGAGCAGCACACGCCGTGCGGGCGCGCTGGCGCTCACGCTCGCTGCGCTGGTCCTGCTCAGCGCCTGCGGCTCCAAGCACGACGCGATCTCGCCCGGCGGCGCCAAGCCGTTCACCGTGCTGCTCGACTTCTACCCCAACGCCGACCACGCGCCGCTGTACTCGGCGATCTCCCACGGAGACTTCCGCGCCGTCGGCCTGAACGTGCAGCCGCAGGCGCCGTCGGACCCCTCGGCGCCGCTGAAGTTGCTCGCCGCCGGTCGTGCCGACATGGCGATCTCCTACGAGCCCGAACTGCTCAGCGCGCGCGATCAGGGACTGAAGCTCGTATCGATCGGCGCGCTCGTGCAGCGCCCGCTCACCTCGATCATCGCGCTGCCGTCAAGCCACGTGAGCAAGGTCGCCGATCTCGCACACAAGACCGTCGGCACCGCCGGCATCCCCTACCAGGCCGCCGAGCTGAAGACGGCTCTGACGAGCGCCGGCGTGAACCCCGCGACCGTCAAGGAAGTCAACGTCGGCTTCAACCTCGTGCCGGCGATGCTCTCGGGCAAGGTCGCCGCGACGCTCGGCGGGTTCTGGAATGTCGAGGGCCTGCAGCTGCAGACGCTGCACAAGCGCCCGCTGATCATCCCCGTCGATCACGCCGGCGTGCCGGCCTACGACGAGCTGGTGCTCGTCGTACGCGAGGACGAGGCGCGCAAGCGCGGCCAGGACCTGCGCGCCTTCCTGCAGGCGCTCACGCGCGGGCAGAACGAGGTGCGCGCCGACCCGGCCGCCGCCGCGGCGCTCGTCGTCAAGGCCAACCCGTCGCTGGAAGCCAAGCTGCAGACGGCCACGATCAAGACGACGCTGCCGGCGACCGTGCCCAGCGAAGCGGGTAAGCCGTATGGCTGGCAGAGCCCGAAGGAGTGGGCTGCCTTTGCCAACTGGATGTTCTCTCATCAACTGCTCACGCACGACCCCAATGCCGAACTGCAGCCCTTCACCAACGAGTTCCTGCCCGGCCAGGGCATCTAAGCTCGGCGTATGCGCGTCGGATTGCTGACCGGCGGTGGCGACTGTCCCGGCCTGAATGCCGTGATTCGCGCGGTCGTGCGCCGTGGTCTGGCCGAGCCAAGTCACAGCGCCGTCGGCTTCCGCCACGGCTGGGCGGGCGTGCTGGCAGACGACGCCGTCGAGCTGACGCTCGCGAGCACGGCGGGCATCCTGCCGCGCGGCGGGACGATCCTCGGCACCTCGCGCACCAACCCCTACGCCGAAGGCCGCGATGGCACGGCGGCGATTCGCCAGACGCTGAAGGCGCGCGGGGTCGATGCGCTGATCCCAATCGGCGGCGAGGACACGCTCGGCGTCGCGCTGCGCCTGCACGAAGCCGGCGTGCCCGTCGTCGGCGTGCCCAAGACGATCGACAACGACCTCGGCGGCACCGACGTGACGTTCGGCTTTCAGACGGCCGTGCAGATCGTCACCGACGCGATCGACCGCCTGCACACGACGGCCGAGTCGCACAACCGCGTGATGGTGCTCGAGGTGATGGGACGCCACTCCGGCTGGATCGCCACGCACGCCGGCATCGCCGGCGGCGCCGACGCGATCCTCGTACCCGAGCAGCCGTTCGACGTGCAGGACGTGGCCGCGCACCTGCGCACGCGACACGACCGCGGCCCGAACTTCTCGATCGTCGTCGTCGCCGAGGGCGCAGTCGCGCGCGAGGGAACACTGCACACGCGCGAGGGCGCCGCGACCGACGCCTTCGGCCACGCGCGCCTCGGCGGCATCGGCGTCGCGCTCGAGGGCGAGCTGGAACGCCTGACCGGCTATGAGAGCCGCGTGACGATCCTCGGCCACGTGCAGCGCGGCGGCAGCCCGGTGGCCTTCGACCGCGTGCTCGCCACTCGCTTCGGCGTCGCCGCCATGGACGCCGCCATCGGCGGTCATTTCGGCGCGATGGTCGGGCTCTCCGGAACGCAGATCGTGCGCACGCCGCTCGCCGAGGCGCTGCGCGAGCCGAAGCTGCTGGACCCGTCGCTGTATGAGACCGCGGAGCTGTTCTTTGGCTGACGCCATGCGCGCGATGATCTTCGACGGCGTCGGGCGAGCGTTGCGCGCGGTCGAGCGCAAGGTCCCCTCGCCCGGTCCCGGACAGCTGCTGCTGCGCGTGCATGCATGCGGCGTCTGCCGCACCGACCTGCACCTGCTCGACGGCGAGGTCGAGATCTCCGCGCCACCGCGCGTGCTCGGCCATCAGATCATCGGCACGGTGCACGGCGTCGGCGAGCCCGCGCCGCAGACGGCGGGCGAACGCCAGGGCGCCGGCCCGGCGGCCCCGGGCACACCCGCCCCGCGGGAGGGGGACCGCGTGGGCGTTCCGTGGCTGGGTTGGAGCTGCGGCGAATGCGAGTGGTGCCTCAGCGGGCGCGAGAACCTGTGCCCGCGCGCCCGCTTCACCGGCTGTGACATCGACGGCGGCATGGCCGAGTACGCCGTCGCCGATACGCGCTTTTGCTTTCCCATCCCCGCCGGGTACCCCGACCAGCAGGCGGCGCCGCTGATGTGTGCGGGGCTGATCGGCTACCGCGCGCTGCGCATGTGCGGCGAGGCCAAGCGGATCGGGCTGTACGGGTTCGGCGCCTCCGCGCACATCCTCGCCCAGGTGTGCGCCTCTGAAGGTCGCGACGTGTACGCCTTCACACGCCCCGGCGACGAGGCGACGCAGTCGTTTGCGCGCGAACTGGGCGCCGTCTGGACGGGCGGTTCGCAGGATCTACCGCCCGAGCCACTGGATGCGGCGATCGTGTTCGCCCCCGACGGAGCGCTCGTACCGCTCGCGCTCGCCGCCGTGGCGCCGGGCGCCGCGGTCGTGTGCGCCGGCATCCACATGTCCGACATCCCCTCCTTTCCCTACAGCGCGCTGTGGCGCGAGCGCGTGCTGCGCTCGGTGGCCAACCTCACGCGCACCGACGGATATGAGTTCCTCGAGCTCGCCCCGCGCGTACCCGTCCAGACGCGCGTGAGCACCTACGCGCTCGCCGACGCCAACGAGGCGCTTGCCGACCTGCGCGCCGGTCGCTTCACCGGCGCGGCCGTCCTCGTGCCCTAGCTTCACGGCGCACCGGAGCCGCTCCTAAGCGGGTTCTCATCACCCGCTCACACGTCGTTTAGGCCCCGCGGCGAACCTGGCGTCGTGTCGATGAGCGGGCGAGCGCCAGCACACCTCGTGGCCGCCCGCTCGCCGGCAGGCTGTCTGCCGCGCGCCATCCGCGCGGCGCGCCCGTGCCTTCTCGTGCTGCCCGCGCTTCTGTTGAGCGCATGCGGGAGCGGCTCGCCGTCCGCGAGCACTCGCGCGAGCTCATCAGCGTCGGCCACGGCCGCACGCGCCGCCGGACGCCCGGCCGCCATGCTGCGCGTCGCGGGCACGACGACGCTTCCGGCAGCCGTGCAGCTGCCCGCGGTGACCACCGGCCAGGGCGGCGCGATCGCCGTCGGCGGCCTGGACGCGAGCGATTCCTCGGTTGCCGGCGTCGTGCTGATCAACGGGTCGAGCACGCGCGTCGTCGCACAGCTGCCGATCGCCCTGCACGACGCCGCCGCCGCGGAGATCGACGGGCAGACGTACATGTTCGGCGGAGGCGAGCCCAGCGGGACCAGCGAATCGATCTTCCACATCGGCGCCTCCGGCGTACAGGTCGCGGGCCGGCTGCCCGTCGGCGCCTCGGACATCACCGCGGCGACCGTCGGCCACACCGCGTACGTGGTCGGCGGCTACACGACCTCCGCTCCGCTGCGCACGATCGTCGCCTTCACGCCCGCAGGCGGCGCGCACGTCGTCGCGAAGATTCCCCTACCGCTGCGCTATGCGGCCGTCGCCGCGGTCGGCGGACAAGTGCTCATCGCCGGCGGGACATCCGGCGAAACAGCGCAGCGCGCGATCCTCTCCTTTGACCCGGCAACCGCAAAGGTGCGCCGCATCGGCGAGCTGCCCAGCGCCACGACGCACGCCGCCGGCGCGTCGCTGAACGGCTGGTTCTACGTGATCGGCGGCCGCGGCGAAGGCCTGTCCGACCAGCGCTCCTCGATCCTCGCGATCGATCCGCGCAGCGGCGCCGTGCACAGCGCGGGACGTCTGCCCGAAGCGCTCTCGGACATCGGCGCGACCTCGCTGGCCGGTCACATCCTCGCGGTGGGCGGGCGTAACTCGGCGGGCAGCGTGTCCGACCGCGCGCTGACACTGCTGCCCGCGCGATGAGCGTCTATGCCAGACGCCGTGCCGTCGCCGTGCTCGCGGTGGCGATCGTGATCGCGGCGGTCCTCGCGCTGAGCGATTGCGGTGGCGCCGGTGGCAGCTCATCAAGCGGACCGTCCGCCGCCAACAGCGCGGGCGCAGGCTCCGCGCGACCCGGCCGCGCCGGCTCGGTCGAAGTGCCCGTGCCCGGACGCGTGCCACCGCCGCTGAGTGCCACGAACGTCTACGCCGCCGACCGTCCGGGCCGGCTCAGCCCGGTCGTGCGTCACGACCCGGCGCTCGTGTACGTGCCGAACACGCGCTCGAACACCGTCGACGTGATCTCCCAGCGCACGTTCAAGGTGATCGACCACTTCGCAGTCGGCACGCTGCCCCAGCACGTCGTCCCGTCCTGGGACCTGCGCACGCTGTACGTCACCAACGACCTCTCCAACAGCCTCACGCCGATCGACCCGCGCACGGGGCGTCCCGGTAAGCCGATCGGCGCGCTCGATCCCTACAACCTCTACTTCACGCCGAACGGGCGCTGGGCGATCGTCGTCGCCGAGGCCAACCGGCAGCTGGACTTCCGCAACCCGCACACGATGGCGCTGCATCACGCGCTGCTCACGCCGCAGTGCGACGGCATCGACCACATGGACTACACCGCCGGCGGGCGCTACGCGCTGGTCTCCTGCGAGTTCTCCGGCAATGCGATCGTCGTCGATCTGCTTCGCGAGCGCGTCGTGAAGTCGATCCCCCTCGCGCCCGGCGCAAAGCCGCAGGACGTAAAGCTCTCGCCCGACGGGCGGACCTTCTACATCGCCGACATGTCGCTCAACGGCGTGTGGCTGATCGACGCACGCACGCTGCGCGTGATCCGCTTCGAGCTGACCGGCGCCGGCACACACGGGCTTTACCCGAGCCGCAACGCGAAGTTCCTCTACGCATCCAACCGCATGGAGGGCTCGATCAGCGTGATCTCCTTCGCGACGCGCCGCCCCGTCGCCAAGTGGTGGATTCCCGGCGGCGGCTCCCCCGACATGGGCGGGCTGTCGGCCGACGGCAAGCTGCTGTGGCTGTCAGGGCGCTCCAACGGCGTCGTGTACGTGATCTCCACGACCACCGGGCGCCTGTTGCACGAGATCGCCGTCGGCGAAGGGCCGCACGGGCTGTGCGTGTGGCCGCAGCCCGGGCGCTACTCGATCGGGCACACGGGCATCCTGCGCTAGCGCCGGGGCGCTCACGCCCAAACGTGCATCGCCGCGAGGCCGGCCCACTCCTCATACGGCGCAAAGAACTCGCGCACCTCGTGCTCCTGCGCGCGCGCGTACGGGTCGCCGCCGCTGAGCAGGCGCCCGACGGACTTCAGCAGCCCGACGTCGCCCGCCGGAACCTGATCGTTTCGCCCCTGCCCCTGTAGCGCGAGCATCTCGACCGTCCAGCTGCCGATGCCGGGGATCGCACGCAGCCTGCGCCAGCCCTGCTCGTGGGCCTCGTCGTGCAGGTCGACTCGCCCCTGGGCCACCTCGCGCGCGGCACGCACGAGCGTCAGCGCGCGCGAGGTGGCCAGATCGAAGGACTCAAGCAGCGCCGGGGCCGTGCCCGCCAGCTGCGCCGGCGTCGGCAGGTCGCGCAGCGAGTCCGCGCCGTCCCAACCGAGCGAGCGGCGCCCGAGCCGAGCCAGCAGCCGCCGCTCGATCGCAGCCGCGCGCTCGTACTCGATCAGCTGCTCGCAGACCGCCCACGCGAGCGCCTCAAACGGCTCGGGGCGGCGGTGTGCGCGCAGCCAGGGCCGGCTGCGCACCGATCGCCCGATCAGCGGATCGCGCGCGAAACGGCGATGGAACGCCCCCAGGTCCTCGTCGACCCCCAGCGCAAAGCGCATGCGCGCGATGCCGTGCGCCGCACCCTCGCGGGTGCGAGCGCGCGCGCCGAGCAGCACGCGGTCCGCTGAGGTCTGCGCCGCGCGCACGACGACCGGCTCGCCGTCGCGATGCAGCAGGCGCTCGAGGATCGCCCCGCGGCGGCGCATCGTGCCGTCGATGCCCGCCCGCGGCAGGCGAAAGGGACCCGCCGGACGGATCTCCACCCGCTGCTCGACCTCCGGCATGCGCTTCGCCGAAAGCTAGTCGCGCCCGCCGAGCAGGTGCACGTCGACCAGCAGCGAGCGGCTGCCGACGATCTGCACGAGCTCGCCCGCGCTTGCTGCGCCTCCGCGGCGGCGCCCGCCGCGCGCCAGACGGCGTCCCGCGCCGCGGCTCTTGGCCAGAGCCGCCGAATGGCGCTGGCGCCGTGCGACCAGGCCGACGACCGCAGCGCCGGCGACGAAACCACCGGCCGCCACCGCCGCTGCCTGCACGGCCGGGATCGCGGCCGATGCACGTCCGCGCGAGAGCTCTCCCGCAAAGCCGTAGTCCTCGACAACGGTCGCCTCCTGCGCGAGCACGGGCAGCGTGTCGCGCGGCTCGCCCACCTCAGCGTCCGCCGTGGGGGCGTGGTGTTGGGCTTCGGCGCTCATCGGCGGAGTGTAGAGCGCCGTGCAGATCGACTAGAGCTCGCGCTCGTAGACCCGGTAGCGCTTGACCACGCGCCCGCCCATCGCTTCCATGCCGCGGTTCATCGCAGTGTTCGTCTCGAGGATCCAGCCCATCTCGCCACCGTCCTGCGGGCGCTGTTCGGCGGCGTCGAAATGCAGCTGGTACAGGCGCGCGGCGACGCCCGTGTGTTGGTACTCGGGCTTGACGCCGAGAAAGCCGACGCGCACGCGGTTGGTCAGCCTGCCCTTGTTGAGGAAGTGCCACCAGCCGAACGGCAGCAGTTTGCCGTTCATCTTCGCGAGCACCTGATTGATGTCCGGGAAGGTCATCGCCATCCCGACGACCTCGCCGGTGTCGACTTTCTCGGCGATCATCGCCCAGTGCTTGTCGAAGACGAGCTGCATCTCCTGCGCGAGCGCGTCGAGGTCCTTCTTGGAGTACGGGACGAAGTCCCAGTTCTCAGACCACGCCGAGTTGTAGACCTCCGCGAAGGAGTCCATGTCTTTGCGCAGCTGCCAGCGGCGCATCGGGCGCACGCGAATGCCGTGCTCGCTCTCGGCCTTGGCCGCCAGCTCCCAGATCACGGGCAGCACTTTGTCGCGGCCGGTGACCTCCAGGTTCCACATCAGCAGGTCCATCGCCTTGCTCATCCCGGTGCGCTCGACGAGCTCGCGGTAGTAGGGCGGGTGCCAGGGCTGGCGGACCATCGGTACGAGCTCGTAGCCCTCGACGAGAATGCCGCTCTCGTCGTTCATCGAGAAGTCCGCCGGCCCGACCATCCGCTCCATGCCGCGCGCACGCAGCCACCCGGCGGCGGCATCGAGCAGCAGCTCGACGGCCTCCTGGTCGTCCTCGGACTCGAAGAAGCCGAACCAGCCCCACTTCTTCTTTTGGTAGTCGTTGAACGCGGTGTTGACCTGCGCGCTCGCACGGGCGACCACGCGACCGTCGCGCAGAGCCAGGAAGTACTCCGCCTCGCCGTGGCTGAAGAACGCGTTCAGCTTGCGGTTGAGGAACACGCGTCGCTCGAGCTTCAGCGGTGGCACCCACTGCGGGTGGTTAGCATGAAGGCGAAATGGGAGGTCGATGAAGCGCTTCAGATCTCTTGATCCGGACACCGATCTGATTTCGACTCCCACGGCCGAGGCACATTACATGCACACCTCCACGGACGTTTTCGCCAAGGTACGCGACCACGAGCGTTCCGAGCTGCTGGCCGCGGCGCGCGCAGCCGACGTGCTGCCCTACTTTCACGTGCTGACCTCGCCGGCGATGCCCGTCGTGGAGATGGAGGGCGCCGAGCGGATCATGCTCGGCTCCAACAACTACCTCGGGCTGACCGGCGACGAGCGCGTGATGGCAGGCGCCGAGGACGCGCTGCACCGCTTCGGCACCGGTCTGACGGGCTCGCGCCTGCTCAACGGGACGATCCCCCTGCATCTGCAACTGGAGCGCGAGATCGCCGAGTGGATGGACTGCGAGGACGCGATCGTCTTCACAACCGGACACCAGGCGAACATCGGCACGCTCGGCACGCTGCTCGGCCCCCAGGACACGGTGATCGCCGACTCCGGCGATCACGCCTCGATTCTCGACGGCTGCCTGCTCTCGCGCGCCAAGCTGCGCCCGTTTCGCCACAACCGGCTGGACAAGCTGGAGAAGATGCTGCAGCGAGCGCAGGGCGACGGCGGCGGCATCCTCGTGGTCGTCGACGGGGTGTTCTCGATGGAGGGCGACATCGCCCCGCTGGGGGAGATCTGCGATCTGTGCGAGCGCTACGGCGCCCGCCTGATGGTCGACGAGGCGCACGGCGCCGGCGTGCTCGGGCAACACGGCGCGGGCACCGCCGAACTGCTCGGCGTGGCCGACCGGGTCGACCTGCGCATGGGCACGTTCTCCAAGTCGCTGGCGTCCTGCGGCGGGTTCGTCGCCGGCTCGCACGAGGTCATCGAGTACCTGCGGCTGTACTCGCGGGCGTTTCTGTTCACCGCCTCCGCGGTGCCTGCCGCGGTGGGCGCCGCCGCTGCGGCGCTGCGCGTGCTGCGCTCAGACGACGGTCCGCCGCTGCTGGCACGCGTGCTCGAGAACGCACGCGTGCTGCGCGACGGGCTGCAAGAGCGCGGCTTCGCGGTCGTCTCGCCGCAGCCGCTGGCGCTCGACGCGGGCGTCCAGCGCCACGCCCCCGGGCTGCTCGTCGGCCAGGACGATGCGACGCAGGCATCGATCGTCACGCCGATCGTGCCCGTGCTCGTGGGCGACGACTGGAAGGCCGCCGTGCTGTGGCGCGCGCTGTACGACGCCGGAGTGTTCGTCAACACGGCGCTGCACCCCGCGGTGCCGCCCGGCGGTGCGCTGCTGCGCACGAGCGTGATGGCCACGCACGACGAGGCCACGCTGCAGCGCGCGCTGGATGTGTTCGCCGCGGTCAAGGTTGACTTCGAGTCCGAGCACGGTCCACTTCCGGGGCCGGGCGAGCACTCCTCGGGGCGTTCTTCACCGACCGCCTGATCGGGTATCCGGCCCGTCGCCCTTGTCCGGATTTTCACAAGTCGAGGGCCGCTAAAAAAAGGTCGCTTCTAGCGTAGGAACCGTGAGATGGCAGTTGACCGGGCGCGCCGCCTCTCATAGCTTGCGGGAGCGCTCTGCGTGACGTCCGCTTCCACCCCACCAGTCAGCTCATGACTGCCTTTCTTCTAGGGTCGCACGCCCTCTGACCCTGGGTGGACGCGGACGGCTTCTCAGCGCGCGCACTCGTCAACCATCAAGCACGGACGTCGTGGCGCGACATACAGCGCTGCGACGGGGAGAGTCCACACATGAACGCGACAGCGACAATCGCCCCTGCTCCGCAGTACATGCGCGCACTGGAGCGCGCCAACAAGGTTCGCCTGGCTCGTGCGGAGCTCAAGCGCAAGGTCTCGATGGACGAGATCGATGCCGCCGAGGTGATCCTCGCCTGCCCGTGGGAGGCGCAGAGCATGGCCGTGGCCGATCTGCTGATGAGCCAGCGCCGCTGGGGCCAGACGCGCTGCCGCAAGTTCCTTGCGCAGATCCCGATGTCCGAGAAGAAGACGATCGGCTCGATGACCGACCGTCAGCGCCGCACGCTCGCGGCGATGCTGACCTCTGCCGAGCGGGGCCGCGCGTGGAGCGCGACCCCCTGGGTAACGGACAGCCTGACGACAGCGTGAGCTGCCACCAGCCGGCGAGCATCCCGATCAGGCCGAGACGCGGGCGCACCTCCCAGACCCCGCATCCGCCCTGCCCGAGATCGCGGACCGGCAGGCGCACGAACTTGTAGCGCCCCGGTTCGAGCTTCATCCGTTCCAGCAGCTCGTGCGAGCGGCGCTCGTGCAGGGCGCGTGCGTTGGACAGGGCGCGCACGTCCTGCACGCGGCCGGCGAGCGTGTCGCGCTGGCGCTCCAGCTGCGCGAGGCCCAGCAGGCGCGGGCCGCCGAAGCGCTCACCGGCGGCGTCGCGCGCAGCATCGACCGGGATGTGCGGGAACCCCGCGGCGACGATCTGCGACAGCTCGCGCTCCAGGCGTGCGATCTGCCCGCGCAGAGAGCTGCGTGCGGCCAGCTCGTCGACGAAGTCGACGCCCGCCGCGTCGCGATCGATCGTCAGCTGCTCGGACAGGCTCACCGCTGCGACTCCTCCTCGTGTGCCGGACGGGCCGATTCTACCAGCGCTGCCACCACGAATGTGACAGTCGCAGCGAGCAGTCCGGCGCAACCGCCGGCAGCGCTCAGGGCGCCTGCATCGACGACGCGGCGATCCACAGAGCCTCTTCGACGTACAGCTCGGGCACGCCCGCCACCTGCACGGCAAACAGCGCCAGGCGCCGGCTGCGCCCGCTCGGCGCCGCGTCCGGCGCGAGCTCGCCGAAGAGGACCGCCAGCGACGCCGAGGCGTCCGCCACCACCAAGCGTCCCGCGGGCAGCGCGGGCGCGTCGCCGGCGCGCCCGAAGCGCTCCGCCTCGGCTGCCGCGCGAATGCCCAGCGGTCCGTCCACGCGCTCGGCGTCGAGCGCCCACAGCGGAATGCCCGTGTCGATCAGCGCGATCAGCAGCACGTCGGCCAGTAGTCCGCCGCTGAGAAAGCCGCCCTTGAGCATGCGCTGCAGCACGGCGCCTTCGATCGGCGTGCGCACCACCTCGGGGTCCAGACCGATCTGGCGAAAGAACACGCGGTAGGCGGAGGCGATCGGCTCGCGGCGAACGCCCACCGCGGTCGCGCCGCGAAAGCGGTTGGACAGATCGCGCAGGCGCTCGGCGACGTCGTGCGGCGAGTCGCCCGTCAGCGAGCCCTTGCGCGTGACCTCGACCTGCGTGCTGAGCAGCCGCAACCCGGGAAGCTCCAGCTCAACCTCGCGCGCGCACCATCCAGGCGTGGGCGTCGTTTCATCAGCCGGCCGCTGCGGCGGCGCCGAGCGCTCGGGCGGGGTCGGCGGCGAGCTCACCCCGTCCTGCCGCTCTGCGCGGGGCGCGGCGGCTTCCACCCGCGCGAACGCGACGACGCCACCAGCGCGGCCACTCGCGCGCGCAGCTTCGCGCGCCCGGGGTTGGACAGCAGCGCCTTGCTCTGCACTTCGCCGCCCGGGTAGGCGAAGGTCACCTGCGGGCACGTCGCGACCTTGTACAGAGCCGCCAGTGCGCCGTCGCTGTCCAGGCCGACCGGCAGGGTCAGCCCGCGCGTGCGAATCAGCTTGCGGATCTGCGAACGGCTGTTCTTGATCGCCACCGCGGCAAAGCGCACCCCGGGGAAGGATCGCGACACGGCCTGCATTTCACCGAGCACAGCGGCGCAGGAGCCGCCGTCGACGAACAGCGCGAGCACCACCGGCGCGCCTTCATAGAGCTGGCAGACGTTGAGGATCTGCGCGCCGCGCTCGTTGCACGCCGGCACGCGCCCTGCAGACCCTTCGTTGGCACCACGTGCCGTGTCCGCGTCGCCCTTGAGGCTGCCCAGCGCCAGTGGCACGGCGAACGGCGGCACCCTTTCGCCCGCTGCCAAACCTTTGACGCCGTTGGGCTTGGTGACGATCGTGTTGATCGTGATCAACACGAGGATCACCACGACGAGCACGCCCACGTAGCCGCCGTAGCGCGGCGTGCGCCGGGCCGGCGCCGGCGCCGGCCCGCTCATCTCAGGCCGGCTCATGCACGGGCTCGCGCGGCTGGTCGCGCAGACCGAGCGGCTCGCGCGCGCCGCCATCCACGGTACGGGCGCCGAACATCGCCAGGGCCGCCGGTAGCGCGACGAGGACGCCGAGCAGCGACACCGTGAGGTCGATCAGCGTGACGAGCCCGAAGTCGCGCAGCATGCGGATGTCCGACAGCGCGAGCACGGCGAAGCCGGCGATTGCCGTCACGCCCGACGCGGCGACGGCCGCGCCGGTGCGCGCATACGCGCGGCGCAGCGCTCCCACCGTGTCATATCCGGCCAAACGCTCCTGGCGATGGCGCTCGGCGAGCAGCACGCTGAACTCGGTGGAGATCGCGATCACGAGCGCCCCCAGCGTGACCGACATCGGGTTCAGCGGTACACGCACGGCGAACAGAATCAACGCCGACCAGCCGCTGGCCAGCGCGATCGGCACGAGCGGCACGAGCGCGCGGCGGATGTCCCCGCGGAACGCCGCCAGCAGAACGAGCGCGACGACCGCCAGGCTCGCCAGCAGCGTCTCGACGCGGCGCAGCGGCGAGGAGACCTCGGCGGCCGACTTGGCCGCGAGCACGGGCAGCCCGACGAGCTGCGCGCTGACCCCGGCGGGCGGGTGCAGGCTCGCGCGCATCTGGTCGATCAGTTGCTGCTGCTGATCGAGGCTCATCAGGCGAATGCCGAAGGCCAGTGTCGCCACGCGGCGATCGGGCGTGATCACGTCCTGGGAGAAGTAGGAGGGAATCGCCGCCAGCAGCCCGTCGATCTGCGCCTGGGTCAGCTTCGCGCTTTTGGCCGCGCCTTTGGCGGGCGTCGCGGCGGCCTGCTGGGCAAACAGGTCGGGCAGCGAGAAGGCCGGGCACAGACGCGCGCGCCCGCAGCCGCGCGCGGTCGAGTAGCCGAAGCGCGTGAGCACGGCGCTCTCATAGGAGCTCATCCATTCGATCGTCGCCGGCTTGGTCAGGGTGTTGGAGCTGACCATCAGGTCGATCTCACCGCCCACGCCGGTGGTGCGCTCGACCGCGTTGAGCCCTTCCAGCGAGCTGAGGTTCTGCGGCACGAGCTTGGTGATGTCGGTCTGCACCTTGGTCTGCGTGTCCAGGCCCCAGCCGAGCGCGGCGAGCGCCAGGCCGACGCACAGCACGCGTCCCGGCCGGCGCAGCGACCCGCCGAGCGCGGCGCGAGCGATCGCGCGCGTCAGCGGGTTCTCGCGCAGCAGTTCACCGGCACCGCGCCAGGCGGCCGCCGTGGAGCTCGAGGCCGCCGACAGGCGTGCGCCCAGCTTCCCGGCCGCAGGACGCAGTTGCCCGCGCACGCGGGCGCGCCGGCCCGTCGTCTGGGCAGCCGCCCCCGCGCCTGAGCCGGTGAGCGACAGGACCGCCGCGCCGGCCGTCAGCGCGCACAGGAAGGCGACCACGACGCCGACGACGAGCAGCAGGCCGAAACCGCGCACCATCGGCACGGGCGACAGCGCCAGCACGAGCATCGCGCCCGCGCTGGCCGCACCGGCGGTGGCGATCGTCGGCGCGCCGAGCGCGGCAGCTCGGCGCACGACCGCCTCGCCCGCACCGCCCTGCTCAGACTCCTCGCGCACGCGCGACTGAAACTGGATCGCGTAATCCACCGCCAGCCCGACGAGCACCGGCAGCACGGCGATCGTCGCCATCGTCAGCGACGCGCCGGCGAGCGACAGCGCGCCGAACGTGAGCGCGGCCGCCAGCACGGCGATCGCAAGCGGCAGCAGTCGTGGGCGACCGGTGAAGATCAGCCCGAGCGTCGCGGCCATCACCAGCAGCACGGCGACGAGCAGCAACTCCAGCGAGTTGGTGATCGAGTGGGTCAGGTCGGCGACGATCACGGGCTCGCCGGTGACCAAATAGGACTCGCCGTGCTGCAGGTGCCACTGGGGCATCGCCACGGCTTTGCGGATCAGCTCGATCGTGCGCGTGCGCTGGGACTCGCTCAGGCCCGAACGCATGCGCACCGACACGAGCGCCGCTTCGCGACTGGGAAACAGATAGGCGAAGCGCTGCTTGGGCGTGCCGGCTCGCTTGGTCGAGTCGAACACCAGCGACGTGACGAAGTCGTGGTTGTCGAGGCTCGGGCGCGAGGTCAGCCCGTACTGCAGCGCGAGCGTCACCAGCCCCTCCTGAAAACGCGCGGTCGTGATCTTCGCGGCCTGCTTGCCGAGCGTCTTTGCCTCAGCTTCGCCGAGCCCGCGGCGCAGCGCCTGGCGCGTGACCACGCGTTCTGCCTGCTTGGCCTGCGCCTGGGCCTGGCTGCTCTGCAGCGCCAGCTGTTCGTCGATCTGGTTGGCCGCCTCGTTGACGAACGTGCCGGGACCGAACACGACCTTCACGGTGTGTGCGCGCGCCAGGCGGCCGCACGGTCCGTTCGCCCCGCCCTCGCGGCCGAGCGCGGCGGCCGGCACGTTGCCCGACAGGCACCCCTCCAGCCCGACGAGCCGGTCGATGTCTTCGCTGAGCACGAGCTGCTGCAGGTCGCCTTTGACGAGCACCTCGATCGGCTCTTCGCCGAAGTTGCGATAGAAGCGCTGCGTCGTCACATACTGCGAGCTGGAGCTCGACACGAACGTGCTCGTCGCCGCCGTCGGTTTCAACCGCAGCGCCAGCCCCGCACCGGCCAGCCCGAGCACGATCGCCACGGCGATCACCGCGCGCGGGCGGCGGGCAGCACCGCCGGCGATCGCGGAGAGGAGGCGTGATGCGTTCACAGCTGAAGGCTAGACCTGCGTGCGAACGCGATGCGCCGTCCGGCCGGGTCCTACTCCATGCCCAGCGGCCCGGCCGATTCGCCGGCGAGGAACTGACGCACAAAGGGGTTTTCCGAGGCGAACAGATCCTCGGCGGGGCCCGATTCGACGATGCGTCCCTTCCACAGCACGGAGATGTGCTCGGCGACGCGGCGTGCGCTCATGATGTCGTGCGTGATGACCACGTAGCAACCGCCGTTCTCGGCGTGGATTTCCTTGATCAGCTCGCACAGCAGGGCGGTGCGCACGGGATCAAGGCCCGAGTCGGGCTCGTCGAACAGCACGATCTCCGGGTCGAGCACCAGCGCGCGCGCGAATCCGGCGCGCTTGCGCATCCCGCCGGAGAGCTGGTTGGGCATCTTCTCGCCCTCGCCGCCGAGCCCGACCTCGCTCATGCGGCGGTTGACGATCTCAGCGATCTCCTCGTCGCCCTTCTCGGTGTGCTGGCGCAGCGGGAAGGCGACGTTGTCCCACAGGTTCAGCGAGCCGAACAGCGCGCCGTCCTGGAAGAGCACGCCGAACTTCTTGCGCGTCTCAAACAGCTCGGCGTCGGCCAGGCTGGGGATCGAGACGCCGTGCACGAGCACGTCGCCCTGGTCGGGATACAGCAGCCCGACGATGTGCTTGATGCACACCGACTTGCCGGTGCCCGACGGTCCGAGGATCATCGAGATCTTGTCCTCGGGCAGGCCCATGTTCAGCCCGCGCAGCACGTGGTTTCGCCCGAAGGACTTGTGCACGTCGATGAACTCGATCGCGTCGGGCGCCTCCGACGGGCGCACCGTGCCGGTGTGGTACTCGAATTCCGCCTCGCCGGCGCGTTCGCGCTGGCGCTCGCGTTCGCGTGCGGCGAAGGCCGTTCCGCCGGTGTGCTCGGCCGCAGGCTGCTCGGCCGGGTGCGTAGCCGCGAAGTCCGTCTCGCCGCCCGGCTCGCCGGGCGCCGCGTGATGCTCGATCGGCTCGTAGGACTCCGCGGGCCCTTCGGCGTCGCCGTGCGGTCCTGGTACGTCCTCGCGAGCCATCTCAGCCGCCGATCGGGGCCCGCGGATTGGCGCCCCAGAAGATCTGCGTGCCGAGCATGCCGATGACGTGCACGAGCACCAGGTTGAGCACCATCGACTTGGCCGTGGCTCTGCCCACCCCGACAGGCCCACCACTGGCGTTGTAGCCGTAGTAACAGGCCACGAGCACGATCGCCGTGGCCATGAACATGGCCTTGATCACGCTATAGAGGAAATCCGGGGGATTCTGGAATTGCCAGAAGATCAGGAAGTACCCCCCCGAAGATACGTAGCCGATCTGCTGCACGACGGCGATGTAGGAGGCCAAAAACGCGGCGCCGATGCCCGCCAGATACATGAACGGGAGGACCAGCCAGGCGGCGAGCAGGCGCGTCGCGCAGAGGAACGTCATCGAGTTGATGCCCATCACCTCGAGCGCGTCGATCTCCTCGGAGATGCGCATCGCGCCGAGCTCGGCGACGATGCCCGTGCCGACCTTCGCGGCCATCATGTAGCCGAAGGCGTAGGGCGTGATCTCGCGCAGGTCACACCACGCGGTGAACACGCCCGAGTAGGCGGGCGCACCCTGCGCGGCGGTGAAGTAGGCGCCCTCGATGCCGCACTGCAGGCCGAGGATGAACATCAACGTCCAGATGATCGTCGTCGAGCCGACGATCAGGATGCCCGCCTGGCGCAGCGACTCGCCGAAGAAGCGAAACACGCGCAGGCTGTACACGTCGCCGACGATGCTGCCCGTGAACTTGCCGATTTCGCCGGTCGCCGCGAGCCATTCGCGCGGCATCGCAAACAGCTCGCCCATTACTTGATCACCAGGATCTGCGGGTGGGTGGCCAGCAAGCGTCTGCGTGAACACGTAGTCAAAGGAGAAGATCGCGGTGAAGGCGAGCACGACGGCCTCGTTGACCGCGCGCCCGACGCCCTCGGCGCCGCCGGAGGCGGTCATGCCCTTGTAACAGCAGACGATCGCGATGATCGCGCCGTAGATCGTCGTCTTGAGCACCGAGCCCCACAGGTCGGTCGTCGAGGCGTTGGCGAACAGCGTGCCCCAGAACGGGCCTAGCGGCTGGCCGTTTACGAGCTCGGCGATGATCCCGCCGAAGATGCCGAACAGCAGCGCGTAGATGTCGAACAGGCCCGTCACGACCATCAGCGCCAAGAAGCGCGGGACGACGAGGTTCTTGACCGGGTCGACGCCGAGCACCTGCAGCGCGTCGAGCTCCTCGCGCACCTTGCGCGCGCCGAGGTCGGCGGTGATCGCCGTGCCGGCCACGCCGGCGACGACGATCGCGGTCACGCTCGGTCCGATCTCGCGCACGGCGCCGAGCACGAAGAAGCCGCCGAGGCGATCGAGCGCGCCGAAGATCGTCAGGAAGTTGGCCGCCTGCAGGCCCGGCGCGGCGTAACAGATGCAGACCGTCGAGACGAGCAGCGGAAACCAACACAGCCGCAGCGCGAAGAGGAACTGGGAGACGAGCTCGCCGCCATAGGGGTACGGCGGGCGCAGGGCGGACCAGATCGTCCTCCCCGTGAGGATCATCATGTCCCCGAATTCCTCGAGCACGTGCCGTGCCGGGACGAATGCCCGCTCGGCGACGCTGCGAACCATCTCTGCTTACCCCTCCTCGGGTTGCCTGCGGTGGTTCGATGAACTGTACGCGATGCGCCCCCCCGGCGCCAGCGGCTACCGCGAGCGCACCGACCGTTTCGCACCGTACCGGGCCCGAGACGATGCGCAACGGCCGCTGATAACGTCCCCGAGCGTGAGGGGGCGGATGCGACTGATTTCAGCGTTGGTCCTTGGCGCGTGCGCTGCGGCCGTGGCTGCGGGCTGCGGCGGCAACGAACAGACCCACGGGGAAGCCAAGCGCAGCTACGCGATGCGCATCTCCGCGGCCAGCTTCCCGGCCAAGCAGTCGATCTCCAAGCCGGCCGAAATGCGCGTGCGCGTGCTGAACGAAAGCGACCGCACGGTGCCGGTCCTGGCGATCACGGTCGACTCCTTCTCCTACGTTGAAAAATATCCCGAACTGGCGGCGAACAAGCGCCCCATCTGGGTCGTCGAACAGGGTCCGGGCACGATCGCCAAACTGCCGGTGCAGAGCCAGGCGGTGAGCCCTCCGGGCGGCGGTCAGACGGCCTACCTGAACACCTGGGCGCTCGGCCCGCTGAAGGCCAAGGCCTCGCGCACATTCAGCTGGCACGTCGTGCCGGTGAAGGCCGGGACGCACAGCGTCAGGCTGACCGTGTCGGCGGGCCTTGCGGGCAACGCCAAGGCGACGCTCGCCGGCGGACCTCCGACCGGTGGCGGTGCTGTCACCCGCTCGTTTACGACGCAGATCGCTCCGCTGCCTCCGTCGCGCCACGTCGATCCGGAAACCGGACGGGTCGTCGAAGGCACCTTCTCGGCGACTCCGTAGGGCAGCGGCCCTTCGGCCGCGTTTGGCCCGCTGTCGAAATCCGCGGGGCTCCGGTTTCGCCAGGCGGTGGTGTCCGGATGCGCGCTGGGCACTACGATTGCGTTCGGCTTTACGGCCTATCTCGCCCGCATTTTTTCCAGGAGGAATCGATTCCGCTCATGCCCAGGACTCGTCAGCACAACGTCACCGCCGCGCAGTGGAGTGCCAACGGAGGAGCGCTCGGCTCGCCGGACCTCACGATCCAGGGAAACCAGGTTTTCGGATCCAACGTCTTCTCGGCCTCCGTGCAGCGCCACCGCCTGCCCAAGCACGTCTACCGGGCGCTGCAGGCGACGTTCGCGCGCGGCGAGGCGCTCGACGCGACGATCGCCGACCAGGTCGCCCAGGCGATGAAGGAGTGGGCGATGGAGAAGGGCGCGACCCACTACACCCACTGGTTTCAGCCGCTGACGGGCTCGACGGCGGAGAAGCACGACTCCTTCTACGGCCCCGACGGTGAGGGCGACGCGATCGCCGAGTTCTCGGGCAAGGAGCTGATCCAGGGCGAGCCCGACGCCTCCTCGTTTCCCAGCGGCGGCACGCGCACGACGTTCGAGGCTCGCGGCTACACCGCCTGGGACCCGACCTCGCCGGCTTTCGTGCTGGAGAACCCCAACGGCACGCTGCTGTGCATTCCGACCGCGTTCACTTCGTGGACGGGCGAGGCGCTGGACAACAAGATCCCGCTGCTGCGCTCGATGGACGCGCTGTCTCGTGCGGCCGTCGGCGCCCTGGAGCTGCTGGGCATCGACGAGGCCAAACACGTGTTCACGACGACCGGCTGCGAGCAGGAGTACTTCCTGATCGACGAGCAGTACTACTTCGAACGCCCGGATCTGGTGACGACCGGCCGCACGCTGTTCGGCGCCAAACCGCCGAAGGGCCACGAGCTCGACGACCACTACTTCGGCTCGATCCCCGAGCGCGTGCTCGCCTACATGCTCGAGGTCGAGCTGGAACTGGCCAAGCTCGGCGTGCCGATCAAGACACGCCACAACGAGGTCGCGCCGAACCAGTTCGAGGTCGCGCCGATCTTCGAGAACTCCAACGTCGGCTCCGACCACCAGATGATCACGATGCAGATCATGCAGAACACGGCCCGCCGCTACGGGCTGATCTGCCTGCTGCACGAGAAGCCGTTCGCCGGCGTCAACGGCTCGGGCAAGCACAACAACTGGTCGATGGGCACCGACACGGGCATGAACCTGCTCGACCCGGGCGACACGCCGTCGGAGAACCTCTCGTTCCTGTTCTTCTGCAGCGCGGTGATCCAGGCGGTCAACAAGCACCAGGAGCTGCTGCGCGCGTCGATCGCGAGCGCCGGGCAGGACCACCGCCTCGGCGCCAACGAGGCGCCGCCGGCGATCATCTCGATCTTCCTCGGCACCGACCTGGAGAAGGTCTTCACGGCGATCGAGAAGGGCAAAACGCAGCCGTCGAAACCCGGCTCGTTCCTCGGCTTCGGCACGCCCGTTCTGCCGCCGCTGCCGTTGCACGGCGCCGACCGCAACCGCACCAGCCCGTTCGCGTTCACGGGCAACAAGTTCGAGTTCCGCGCGCTCGGCTCGAACTCCTCGCCGGCGTTCCCGAACACCGTGCTGAACACGATCGTCGCCGAAGCCGTCGACGACCTCGCGGGCAAGCTGAAGTCCGCGCTGAAAGGCTCGACGACGCTGGAGAAGGCCGTCACGACGGTCGTCAAGAAGACCTGGGACGCGAACAAGCGGGTCGTGTTCGACGGCGACGGCTACTCGGAGGCGTGGCACAAGGAAGCCGAGAAGCGCGGTCTGGCGAACCTCAAAACGACGCCCGACGCGCTGCCGTGGATCGTCGAGAAATCGACGGTCGCCGCGTTCAAGAAATACAAGGTGCTGAGCAAGCGCGAGCTCGAGGCGCGCTACGACGTGTACACCGAGCAGTACGTGATGAACCTCAACATCGAGGCCGAGACGGCCGCGTCGATCGCGCGCACGATGGTGCTGCCGGCGGCGATCCGCTACCTCAACGAACTGCGCGCGACCGGCCTGGAGGAGCTGGTCGGCGAGATCGAGCCGCTGGTCAAGGAGTTCCACTTCGCGATGGCCAAGCTCGAGGACGCGAACCTCGACGAGAACCACCCGGACAGCTCGGCGCAGAAGGGGGCTGAATACATGCGCGACACGGTGATCCCGGCGATGGACGACGTGCGCGACGTGGCGGACCGGCTGGAGAAGCTCGTGGCGGACGACCTGTGGCCGCTGCCGAAGTACTCGGAGATGCTTTTTATTAAGTAATCGTTGGGTCGCGTTGCTGCTAGCGCGACGCGATTTGCGAGGAGGACCAGACGCGCTGGTCCTCCTCGCCGAGTCGCCAGAGCCCGGTCGCGAGACCGTGCGCATGGGCGATTCGCAGCAGCGCGGCGACGGCGGTCGCGTCCATCGACCAGACTTCGTGCGGCGGCGCCTTCGGCGTCGGTGTAGTCGAAGGTCAGCTCGGCCGAGGCCGGGTCGCGGCGCACGACGGCGTGCTCGGCGTGGGCGAGCGCGACGATGCCGTCGTACTGATAAGCGACGCCGGGGTGTGCCGGCCCGCCGCCGTCGGCCCAGTCGAGCCCGTACATCGGCGCGCCGAGCACGAAGCGCGACGCGTTCGGTAGCGAGGCGAGGTAGGCAGCTGTCGCGGAGGCGGCCGCGAGCGGCGCGATCGGCCCGGGCGCGGAGCCTTCCCAGTGCGCGCCCCACGCGAGCACGAAGACGGTGTCGGCGAGCGCGGCGAGCGCAGCGATCGTCGTAGAAGCCGGTCGAGCGCTGCGGGTCGTCTTCGCTGACACCGACGACGACAACCGAGAGCTTCTTGTGCATCGCGTGCAGCCGCGTGGCGAGCGCGGCGACGAAGCTCGTCAGCGCTCCGCGGTCCGCGGCGCCGTCGTTCTCGAAGTCGAGGTTCAGGCCTGCGTAGGCGCTCGCGCGCGGCGATCGCGAGCAGGCGCGCGAGCGTCGCGGCGCGCAGCGCGGGTTCGGTCGAGGATCGCGTGGACGGTCGCGCCGTCCTGGCAGTTGAAGCGCGGCATCACGGCGATGTGCTGTTCGCGCGCGTAGTCGGTGACGGCGGCGCGCGCCGGAGCCGAGCACGCGTCCGCTCGTGCTCGGCGCACTGCGAAGTACGTCGGGTAGACGACGCCGATCGAGCGCGCGTGCGCGCGCAGGTCGCGCAGCGAGTCGGGCGCGCTCGAGAGCAGATAGGCCTGCACGCGCCGTGCGGGGCTGCGCGCGAGCGCGCTCGGCGCGAGCGACGAGAGCGCGCAGGCGAGCAGCAACGCCGCCGCGACGGCGAGCGAAGCGCGTGCGCGCATCAGCCGGCGGCGAGCTGCGGCAGTTCCCAGACGCTCTGGTCCTCGCTGCCGAGGTGCCAGAGGCCGATTTTGAGCCCGAGCGATTGCGCGAGCGCGGTGCGCTCGCCGATCGACTGCTTGTCGGTGTACCAGACGTCGTGGTGCACGCCGGAGCCGTCGGTGTAGGAGAAGTGCGGGCTCGAGCGCGGTGGCGTCCCATTCGGGGAGCGCGCCGAAGACGGCTCTGCGAGCGCGATCGATGTCTTTCGTACTCGAGCGGCGTGCCGGGGTTGCCGGAGCCGCCGCCGTTGGCCCAGTCGATCCCGTACATCGGCATGCCGAGCACGAACTTGCTCAGGTTCGGCATCGTCGCGGTGTATTCGGCGACGCGCTTGAACCACGCGGTATTCGTCGATCGAGCCGGGTACGGAGGTCGTCCAGTGGATGCCCCAGTCGAGCACGAAGACGTAGTCGGAGACGGCCGAAAGCGCGGCGTCGTCGTACATCGCAGCGCGGCCCGTTGGGACGTTGTAGTACTTGGCCGTGACGATCGTCGAGACCTTCTCGCCTTGTGAGTGGAGCTTTGCGGCGAGCGCCGTGATGAACGCGGTGAACGGGTTGCGCTCGCTCGGTTCGGCGCCCTCGAAGTCGACTTGGATGCCCTGGTAGCCGTACGTGCGGCACAGGCTCGCGAGGTTTTCGATGAACGTCGCGCGCGTCGCGGTGTTGTTCAGGATCTGGTTCTCGCGCGCGGAGTTCTGGCAGTTCAGCCGCGGCATCACTTCGATCCGCCGCGCCTCGGCCCAGCCGGTCACGAGCGGGTCGTCTTTGCCGGTGACTTCGCCGCCGGAGCCGCATTCGAAGTAGGTCGGGTAGACGACGCCGATCTGCTGGTAGTGGGCCTGCAGGTCGTCGAAGCTCTGGTCGGTCGAGGCGAGCAGGAACGCCTGCGCGGTGCCGCTCGTCGGCGTCGGTTCGGCCGTGTGCACGTCGACGCGGGCGTCGGCTTCGCTGATCGCGCCGAGCGAGTCGACGGCGACGACGGTGAACGCGTAGTCGCTCGACGGCGCGAGGCTCGTGAGCGTGAATGCCGGCTCGGCCGTCTGGCCGAGCGGTATCGCCGTCGCGGAACACGCGGTAGCCGACGATGTTGCCGCTGACGGCGGTGCTCGGCGACCAGCTGAGGTGCGCCGACTGGCTCGTCACTTCGCTAGACGGCGACGGCCGCTCGGCGCGGACGGCGGCGTGTGCGTCGTCACGACGGTGACGTTCGGCGCGGGCGCGCTGAGGTAGCCGAAGGAGTCGAGCGCGCGCACGGTGAAGATGTATTCGCTGCTGGGAGGCGAGCGAGACGGTCGCGGTCTGCCCGTGAACACGCCCGACGGGCGCGCCGTCCTTGTAGAGCAGGTAACCCGAGAGCGTGCCGCCGTTGGCGCTGCCGGCCTGCCAGGAAAGCGTCGCGGAGGTCGTCGCTGACATGTTCGGCGGCGATCAGCGGCGAGCCGTTCGGCGGCATGTGCGTGGTAGCTCAGGCTGAGCGGCGCGCTGCGCGCGCTTTCGTGTTTGCCTGCGTCGATCGCGCTGACCGTGATCGAGTAGGTGTGCGGGAAGCTGAGATGGCCGAGGCGTATCGAGTTGCCGGCCGTCTGCCCGACGAGCGCTCCGTCCTGTAGACGCGGTAGCCGACGATCCGCGCGCTGCCGGGCGTGCTCGCGAGCCAGAGGATCGTCGCGCCCTGTTCGGAGACTTCGGCCGCGCTCGACGCCGCTCGGCGCGCTCGGCGCGCCGCGGCGCCGGCGAGCGCCTGCCGCTTCGGCCGATCTCAGCGCACTGCTCGCCGGGCCGAGGTGCCCGCGCGTGTCGACGGCGGCGACAGTCACGCGATGCGCACGGCGCGCCGCTGAGCTTCAGCGCGAAGCTGCGCGAGTGCGTCTGCCCGACGACGGCGGCGTCGCGCTCGACGCGATAGCCGGCGATCGGGCGCGTCGCCGCGCGCTGGCGGCCTTCCATGCGAGCGTGACTTTGCCGGCGCCGTGCGTGAGGATCTTCAGCCCGGACGACTCGCCCGGGCTCTGCGAAGGGCACCTTCGAGTGAAGCTTCGACCAGCAGCCGGTGCCGCCGCGCGACGCCTCCAGCGCGCCTCACGGAGAACGTCATCGCGCGCCCTGGCGTGACGCGCAGGACGATCGAGCCGTGCGCGGTCTGCCCGACGGTGCGCCCGGAGCGCTGCACGCGATAGCTGACGGCGGCGCTCGCCGCGGCGGGCGGCTTCCAGCTCAGCCGCGCGCGCACGCTGCGCGGAGAGCAGATCGCGCGTCTGAGCGCGCAACGCTGCGCGGCGCGCACGGCCAGCGTCGCGGCGCTCGCGAGCTCGCGGGCAGCGCGGCAAGCGCGAGCAGCAGGGCGATTGCCGTGCCGAAGCGGTGCACGCTCATCGCGACGGGCCCGAGGCGCACGAGGCCTTCGCGGCCGATCTGCGGGAAGGCGTGCCAGTTGCCGTAGACGCTTGCCGAGGCTGACCTGCGCGGCGGCCGGCGCGGACGGGCGAGGATGCGCGCGTCCAGGCTCGAGGCGGCGCTCGAAGCGCACGCGCGGCGGCCCACGCCTGGCGAGCGAGATGCCGCGGCGCGTTCAGCTGCCGGGGCCGAGCAGCACGACGGGCAGCAGCGACGCCGGCAAGCACGAGCATCGCGAGGATGCGCTTGAACGTAGCGTCAGCGCGGGCGCGGGAGCGGCGCGGGCGCGTGATCTGCGGCGGCGTCTGCGTCACAGCTCACCTCGCCGCCGGCGAGCGCCGGCGTCGCGCCCGCGCGTGCCCCATTTGGACGTGCGGCAGGTCGCGATCGCGTAGTAGGTCTGCCACAGCATGATCGCGAGGTAGAAGAAGACGAACAGCACGCCGTAGAGCCAGACGAGGCTGTACTCGTCCTGGAAGAGCACGTAGTAGAGCGAGTAGACCATCGCGAGCGAGTAGATCCCGGCGAGGTAGACGAGCGGCAGCGTGCCGCCGTGGATCAGCGGGCCCCAGACGAGCGCGTGCAGCGCGGCGATCGGCGCGATCAGCGGCAGCACGATCGAGAGGTAGGTGAAGAAGCGCGGCGACGGGGTGCTTGCGCCAGATGAATTTCGCGACGAGCAGCGACTCGCGCGTCCACGAGCGCTTCCAGCGCGTCTGCTGCTTGAGGAAGCCGCGGAACGTATCGGGCACGATCGTGTGCGAGACGGCGCGCTTCTCATAGACGACGCGCCAGTCGCGCAGCACGCAGTTGGTCAGCGAGCGGTCGTCGCCGAACGTCGAGTAGACGCCGAGGAAGGTCTGGTTCTCCCACCACTCCATCCGCGCGAGGATCGCCTCGCGGCGGTAGGCGGAGAAGCAGCCGGAGCAGCAGGTCACGCAGTGGAAGACCGATTCGGCGGCCTTGACGACGCGGAAGGCGACGAAGTAGCGCACGCCCTGCATCCGCGTCAGCCAGTTGTCGCGCAGGTTGAGCACGTCGGCGTGCCCGCAGACGGCGCCGACGCGCGGGTCGGCGAACGGCTGCACGAGCTTGCGCAGCGCGTCGGGCGCGACGACGGAGTCGGAGTCGACGAAGACGATCGTCTCGGCGTCGCTGTCGCGGATGCCGGCGGCCATCGCGGCGCGCTTGCCGCGGTTCTCGGGGAAGTCGATCACCTTGACTCGCCCGGGCGCGCTGTCGGCGACGCGCCGCATCTCCGCGAGCGTCCCGTCCGAGGAGCCATCGTTGACGGCGATCAGCTGCAGCTTCTCGACGGGATAGTCGAGCTTCAGCAGCGAGGTGAGCGACTGCGCGATCGCGTCCTCCTCGTTGTAGCCGGGCATCACGATCGCGATGCGCGGCTCGAGGCCGGCGTCGGGGCTCGAGCGGTAGAACAGGCTGAAGAGGAAGCGGCTGAGGATGTAGCCGGCGACGCAGACGCTGTAGACGCCGAACAGCACGTTGTGGAACATCAGCCCGAGGAAGGCGGCCTTGTACGCCATCACGGAGACGATCAGCGCGACGAGGTAGAGCGCCGCGACGGCCTTCAGCACGCGCGAGAGCAGCATGCCTACGGCACCATCCTGCGCCGCCCGCTGGGCGTGCGGTAGGTGCAGTCGAGCACGGCCGGGCAGCGGTTCAGCCAGGCGTAGTCGTGCTCGGGATGCACGGTCACGACGATCGCGAGCGCGTAGTCTTCGGGCCCGAAGCCGGAGGCGTCGACGCGCGGGTCGGGGTTGACGCCATGCAGCAGCTCGCCGTCGATCTCGAGGCTCGGCACGAGCGGGTCGTGGTAGTCGACATCGGCGCCTTCGCCGCGCAGGCGCTTGACGATCTCGCGCGCAGGCGCTTCGCGCGCGTCGGCGACGCCGGGCTTGTAGGAGGCGCCGACGACGAGCACGCGCGCGCCGGCGAGCGACTGCCCGGCTTCGACGAGCATCTCGTGTGCGCGCCAGACGATGTGACGCGGGCGCCCGGCGAGCTTGCGCAGGGCCTCCTCGGCGACCTTCGCCGGGCGGCCGGCCTCGCGCAGCGGGTGCAGCAGGTAGTGCGGGTCGACGCCGATGCAGTGGCCGCCGACGCCGGCCGAGGGGTAGTGCGCCATGAAGCCGTAGGGCTTCGTCGCGGCGCCTTCGGTCACCTCGACCGGATCGAGACCCATAGCCGTGGCAGGCTTCGGCGACCTCGAAGGCGAGCGCGATGTTGACGGCGCGGAAGGTGTTCTCGTACAGCTTGACCATCTCGGCGGCCTCGGGCGAGGAGACGCGGTGCAGACTCGCGCAGGTATGACGCAGCACAGCGGCGGCGCGATGGAAGCACGTCTCGCTGACGCCGCCGAGCACGCGCGGGGTCATCGTCTGCGAGTGCGCCTCGACGCCGGGGTCGATCCGCTCGGGCGCGAACGCGACGAACACGTCCTCGCCGGCGACGAGCCCGCGCTCGGCGAGCGGGTCGACGAGCAGCTCGCGCGTGGAGCCGACATAGCTCGTCGACGTGAGCACGATCGTCTGGCCGGGGCGCGCGTGGCGCACGACGGAGGCGCAGGCCTCGATCAGCACGGCGGGTTCGGGCCGGCGCTGCTCGCTGACGGGCGTCGGCACGCAGATCAGCACGAGATCGGCGGCGTTGAGCGCGGCTGCGGAGTCGGTCAGCACGAAGCCTTCGCCGGCGAGGTGCTCGTTCAGCGCGAGCAGTTCGTCGTCGAGCAGCTCGACCTCGCCGGCGCGGATCGCGTCGAGCCGCTGCGCGGCGGTGTCGATCCCGACGATCTTGTGCCCGGCGCTGCGCAGCGCGAGCGCCGTGGGCAGCCCGACGTAGCCAAGCCCGACGACGGCGACTATCGCGTGCTCGACCTCCGGCGCGCGGCTCCGGCGGGTGCTTCCCCTGAGCGCTCGGCTCGACCGTGCCGTGCGCAACCTGCTCGACGGTCGCCTCGACTGCCACGTCGCGCAACATGCTTTTCCCCTTTATTAGATCCGTCTTGTCAGGTTCGGGCCGGAGCCTTGCGCCCCCGGCGCGAATCTGGCTCTTGGCGTATCGACGCGAGGCCTCGAACGAGCGGAGTTGTCATCCACATTCGCGTCCTCGTCGCGGCGCAGTGTGCACACCGTCGCGGCGATCGCCAACGCGTCTGGACGGCCGTATTACGAATGCGCACGGAAAGGCATACGCGTGTCGTCCGACGCGGCGCCGGACGCTGCCCGAATCGGGCAGACGGTGCGGCTAGCTAGCATTGGTCGATGGCTCGCGACTACCTGAAAGCAATCTCTGAGCACGTCGTCGTCTACGACGGCGGCATGGGCGCGACGCTCGAGATGTTCGAGCTGACGGCCGAGGACTACGGCGGCCTGGAGGGCAAGTGCCACGAGGCGCTGATCCTCAACCGCCCGGACGTGATCGAAGGCGTGCACGGCTCGATGCTCGAGGCCGGCGCGGAAGTG
>CAWFWA010000013.1:0-253048 GCA_963819435.1 uncultured Solirubrobacteraceae bacterium
GCTGCTGCGACCGGCACATCCCTCGGCCGACCGTGCGCCGGAATGTCATACACGGCCTCCAGCGCCCGGCCACACCGTCGCTGTCCGGATGGCGCCTCCCGTATGCTCCGCCGATCCCCGCTGTCGCGAACACGAGCAGTCGATGAGCACAGGGGTCCCCGGGCCCCTACACGTACGCCGGCGAATCCTCCGCAGTCCCGGGCGCCGCATCTCAGCCGGCCGGGCGTGAGCCCCTGCCCGGCGGGCAATCCGCGCCACACGACGGCGCGTCAGCCGCCTCGACCGCCGACGGCGACGGCACGCGCTCGCGCTGGCTGCCGTCGCCGCAACTGAGTGCCAGGGAGATCCTCTGGGTGATTCTCGCCGGCGTGCTGCTGGCCGTGCTCACGAGCTGGCCACTCGTGCTGCACATGTCGACGCGCATCGCGCCCGATCTCGGCGATCCCGTGCGCACCGCCTGGCAGGTCGCCTACGTCGGCCACGCGATGCTGCACAACCCGCTGCACCTGTTCGACGCGAACGCTTTCTATCCGCACCCGCTGAGCCTCGCGTTCTCGGACTCGCTGCTCGGCTACGGGCCCCGCAGGGTTCTTCGGATCGGGCACCGTTGCGGCGCTCGTCCGCTACAACCTGCTGTTCCTGTTCGCGTGGTCGCTGTGCTTCGTCGGCGCCTACCTGCTGGCGCGCGAGCTCGGCTTGCGCAAGCTCGGCGCGAGCACCGCCGCAGCCGCGTTCGCCTACGCGCCCTACCGCGTGACCGAGGCCGGCCACCTGCACGTGATCTCCTCCGGAGGCATCGCGCTCGCGCTGTTTTTGCTGCTGCGCGGCTACCGAAGAGGCTCCACCGGCCTGATCGTCGCCGGCTGGCTGGTCTCGGCGTGGCAGATCAGCCTCGGCTTCACGCTCGGCCTGCAGTTCAGCTACATGCTCGCGGTGCTCGCGGTGATCGCCTTCGTGTACTGGCTGCGCGCAGGTCGTCCCGCGCTACCGCGCAAGCTCGCCGCCGTGACGGTGCTGGGGATCCTTCTCGTCGGCGCCGTGGCGATCTATGAGGCGCGCCCGTATCTGAAGATCTCCCACGACTACCCCACCGCAAAGCGCACGCTCAAGGAAGTCAAAGTCTATTCCGCCGGTCCGGCCGCGTGGCTGTCGGCGTCCTCGGAGAACCGCGTGTGGGGCGAGCTGACAGCCGGGGCGCGTGCACACGTGCACTCCAAGAACGAGCAGGTGCTGTTCCCCGGCGGCTTCATCCTGCTGCTCGCGTTGATTGGCCTCGCGGCGCCCTTCTTCACGCGCCGATTGCGCATCGGCCTGGCCGTGGGGGTGGCCGTATGCGCGGTCTTGGCGCTGGGCCTGGGGCTGACCGGCTACGGCTATCCCTACCGGCTGCTGTTCAACTACGCCCCGGGCTGGGACGGCGTGCGCGTGCCCGGGCGCGTGTTCACGCTCGCGACGTTGTTCCTCGCCCTGCTCGCCGGCGCCGGAGCACAGCTGCTCGCCGGCAGGCTGGGCGCGATGGCCTCGCGCCATGGCGGCTCATGGGGCGCGCGGCGCTCGCTGAGCACGCTCACCGCGATCGTCGGCGTTGTGATCGTCATCGGCATCGTCGGCGAAGGCGCCGGGCACATGGCCCACCCCGTCGTGCCCCAGCCGCAGAAGGCCGAGATCGGCCTGCCGGGCCCGTTGCTGGACATGCCCACCGATGGACCCGCCGATCGCGTGTGGCAGTACTACTCGACCAACGGCTTCTACAAGATCCCGATCGGCAACAGCACCTTCGACATCCCCGCGATCGACGATCTGCGCGGGGGCATCCACCAGTTCCCCGACAAGGCCAGCGTGGAGAAGCTGCGCTACTACGGCATCCGCACCGTCGTGCTGCACCTGACGATGCCCAAGCTGCCGGGCATCGTCGGCTATGCCAAGGCTGAGCCGCCCGACGCAGCGGCGGCTGCCGCCAAGCCGGTCGCCGGCCTCGGCATGACGCGCCGCAAGGTCGGCTCGCTGGTGATCTATGAGATCGGTCCTGGCCCCAAGGCGCTGCACGGACACGACTGATGAGCCGCCGACGCCTTGCACTGGTGGCGATCCTGCTCGTCGGCATCGCCTACGCGACGATGATCCAGAGCTTCTCCTGGAATCAGACCTCGCACTACGACCTGATCCGTTCGCTGAACGTGGAAAGCACGAACATCGACGCCTTCCAGCAGAACACCGGCGACAAGGTCTTCTACAGGGGTCACTGGTACTCGGCGCGCGCGCCCGGCCTGGCGTTGTTCGCGCTGCCGTTCTACGACACGCTGAAAGGCCTCAACGCAGAAAAGTGGGCGCGCGCTCGCCAGGCCATGCACGGCGAAGACGAGATGGTCTACCTGATCGGGCTGTGGGGCAACGTGCTGCCGGGCCTGCTGCTGCTGCTGCTCGTCTGGCGCGTCGCGGAGCGCTTCGAGCCCGGATACGGCGCGGCCGCCGCCGTCTCGCTCGGCCTCGGCACGTTGGTGCTGCCGCTGTCGACGCTGCTGTTCTCACACATCTTCACCGCGTTTCTCGGCTTCGGCGCGTTCGCGCTGATGCTGCGCGAGCGCGACGGGCCGCCCAGCCCTTTGCTGCTTGGCGTCGCCGGGCTGGCGATGGGCTACGCGGTCGCCTCGGAGTACCCACTGTTCTTCGTCGCACTGGTGCTCGGCCTGTATCTGCTGTCGCGGCGCGATGCCTGGAGCGTGCGTGGTGTGCTCACGCGCGCCGGCGCGTACATCGCCGGCGGCGTCGTCGGCATCGTGCCGCTGCTGCTCTACAACCACTACGCGTTTCACTCGTGGACGCATCTGGCCTACTCAGACGTGCCGCGCCAGCAGCACGGCTTCTTCGGCATCGGCGCGCCGAGCCTGAAGGTGCTCGCCACGCTGCTGTTCGATTCGCGCGGCCTGCTGACGATCTCGCCGGTGCTGATCCTCGGCGCCGTCGGAACAGTGTTGCTGTACCGGCGCGGAAAACGCGCGGAGGCGCTGACGATCGGCGGCATCTGCCTCTGCTACGTCGGCTACAACTCCGGCTACTACCTGCCCTTCGGCGGCGGTTTCATGGGCCCGCGCTTCCTCACGACGATGCTGCCGTTCCTCGCCGTCGGACTGAGCATCGCCTTCAAGCGCTTCCCCGGGCCGACAATCGCGCTCGCGGCGGCCTCGATCGTGACCACCGTGATCGCCACGATCACCCATCCTCTGATCGGCTACGAGAACGAGGCCGTGGTGTGGACGCGCTTTCTCAGCAAGGGCTTCTTCCAGCCGACGATCGCCAGCGCGTACGGCATGGGGCGCGGCTGGGGCGGCATCTGGCCGTTCCTGCTCGCGGCCGGTGCCGGCGTCGTGCTCGCGGCGTTTGCGACCTCGCGCGTGCGCTTGACGCTCGCCTCACTCGGTGCCGGCGCGCTCGCGCTGCTCGCCTGGGGCCTGTTCGCGGCGCTCGCGCCGACCGTGCTCGGGATCGACCACCGCGGGCTGCTCAGCATCGTCGGCGCCGGCGACCACACCGCCCTGAACCTCACGCTCCACGACGGGGCCAGATACCCGCTGACGCGGCTCGTGCTGTACGCCTGCGCGGGTGGGCTGCTGGCGCTTGGCGCCGCGCGGCTGCTGCGCAACGCACCGCGCGCGGGCGACGCAGAGGCGCGCACCGACGGCGCGCGCCCGCCCGTCAGTGCTTACTCGTCCTGACGTTGCACTTCGCGCCGTGCAGCTTCTTGCACACGACCACGTAGCCCGGGCGGGGAACGTGGTGGTTGTCGGTCAGCCCGGCGTCGAAGCGTGTCCGGGCGTTGCCGCCCGTCCAGTCGTAGATGTACAGGCGCTTGATGCGCGATTGCGAACCGGCCACGTTGAACATGTAGCCGAGCACCTTGGCCGCACGCCGCAGGCCGGCGCCGTTGCGGTTGGGGAAGGCGCCGCCGAACTGCACGATGCCACCGGTCTCTGTCAGCCACACCTGACCGCCCAGTGCGCGGCTCAGTTCGCGCGTGCGAAAGCTCTGCAGGCGGTTGATGTCGGAGTAGTTGTGCAAGCCCCAGATCTTCGGCATGACTGTGCGCAGCCTGCCGATCTCGCGCTTGAATTCGGAGATGTAGGAGAGCGTCGGCGAGATGTCGTTGGCGTCGAGCACGTCCAGGCCGAGCACTGTGCAGCCCTTGCACACGCGCAACAGCGCCTGGTAGTACTGCGCCGCGGCCGATGCCGAAGGGCTCGCCAGCACGCCGCGGATGTTGCCGCGGTTGGCCTCGTCCCACGATTGGTACTGCTTGACGTGCGGGAACAGCTTCACGAATTTCTGCACGTCGTGTTTGTACTGCGCGACGCTAGGCATCCGCGTCGGCGAGTACTCGGAGTGGTAGAAGGCGACGAGGATCTGCACATGCTGCGATTCGGCCGCTTTCATCCACAGCTTGGCCTTGTCCAGCGAAAAGGAGTGCACGGCAGCGTCGTAGGGCACGATGTAGCGGGCGATTTTCGTGTGCAGCTGCTTCCAGTTGGGGTCGCCGAACATCTCGGTCGTCTCGTCGCCCAGCCCCGTCATAAAGGACGCCGCGGCGTGCGCGCTGGGCGACTTGCGGGGCGCGGCGTGCTTGGCCGGCGCGGCGCCGGCCTCGGCGACTGAAAGCGGCACGAGCCCCGCGCACAGCGCGAGCAGGATGGCGCACAGCAGGGCGCGCCCGGTCGGCGGGGTGCGGCTGGAGGGCTTGGTTGGGCGAAGTTCTCTCATACGCTCCGTGAACAGGTTGGAGGGGGCAAGGTTTCGCGGCTCTGACAGTCTTACGCGGCCTTTAGCCCGCGACCTGCAACGGACGCTGCGGTCTTACCCGCCGTTTAGTCGGCCGATTGCTCTGTCGCGCAGCCGCCCTCGCCCGTTCGCCCGCCGCGCAGCGTGGGGTCGGCGACCACCCGCACGTCCACGCCGGGGAGCTCGCGCAGCAGGCGCATGAGCACCGACGGATCGGGGCCGTCAGCGCCCGAGCGCGCCGCGAACCGGCCAAGGCCGCGGCGTTGGGTGGGCGAGCCCATCAGCAGGTAGGTGCTGCCCAGCTCGCGTGCCACGGCGACCGTGGCCGCGGCAACGTCGTCGCCCTCTGAGACGCGCAGCCCCGCACCGAGCATCGCGCCGAGCCGGCGCAGCTCCTCCAGGCGCTTGCGGTCCTCCGGGCTCGGCGGGCGGCCGGCCGGTCGCACCACGAGCACGTCGAGCGATGCGTCCAGGCGCTGTGCCGAGCGCCACGCGCGCCGCACCACGCGCTCGGAGTCCGGCGCCAGTGTGACCAGAGCGAGCAGGCGCTCGGCGATCGCCTGGGGTGGCGCCTGGAGTGCGGCCGCGACGCCCTCCTCGTCGCGCCGCACGATCGGGCTCGTCTCGTGGATGAGCCGCTTGACTTCCACCTCCTCGGCCACCTGGCGCAGGGCCGTCTCGCGCAGCGCGGACAGGTTCTCGATCTTGAAGAAGTTGTTCAGCGCGGCCGGCACCCGCTCGGGCCGGTAGACCTTGCCCGCCCGCAGCCGCGCGATCAGCGCCTCGGGCGTGAGGTCGATCAGCACGACCTCGTCTGCCGCGGACAGCACCTCGTCGGGGATCGTCTCGCGCACCAGTGCACCGGTGAGCTGGGTTACCTGGTCGTTGAGGCTCTCCAGGTGCTGGACGTTGACGGTCGAGAACACGTCGATGCCGGCGTCGAGCACGTCGCGCACGTCCTCGTAGCGCTTCTCGTGCTCCACGCCGGGAGCGTTGGTGTGCGCCAGCTCGTCGATCAGGCACAGCTCGGGGCGTCGCGCGAGCACTGCGGGGAGGTCCATCTCCTCCAGCGCCCTGCCGCGATAGTCGACCTCGCGGCGCGGGATCGTCTCAAGGCCGCCTGCCTGGGCCACCGTCTCGTCGCGGCCGTGGGGCTCGAGGTAGCCGATCGCCACGTCGCGTCCGCTCTCGGCTTCCGCGACGCCCTCCTGCAGCATCCGGTAGGTCTTGCCCACGCCGGGCGCCATGCCGATGAACACCTTCAGCTTGCCGCGTTCGTCATCCACCTAGGAGATTGTGGACGATCAGGTCGATCAGCTTGATCCCGATGAACGGAGCGATCAGGCCGCCGAGGCCGTAGATCCACAGGTTGCGCCGCAGCAGCGCGCTCGCGCCGATCGGCCGGTAGCGCACGCCGCGCAGCGACAGCGGGATCAGCAGCGGAATCACCAGCGCGTTGAAGATGATCGCCGAGATGATCGCCGAGCGCGGGCTGCCGAGTCCCATCACGTTGAGCACGTGCAGCGGTCCTTTGGCGCCGGGGCTCGCGGCATACGTGGAGATGAACACGGCGGGCAGGATCGCGAAGTACTTGGCCACGTCGTTGGCGATCGAGAAGGTCGTCAGCGCGCCGCGCGTGATCAGCAGCTGCTTGCCCACCTCGACGATCTCGATCAGCTTCGTCGGGTTGGAGTCCAGATCGACCATGTTGCCCGCCTCGCGCGCGGCCTGGGTGCCCGTGTTCATCGCCACGCCGACGTCGGCCTGCGCGAGCGCAGGCGCGTCGTTGGTCCCGTCGCCGGTCATCGCCACGAGCCGGCCCTCGGCCTGCTGCTCGCGGATCAGCGCGAGCTTGCGCTCGGGCGTGGCTTCGGCGAGGAAGTCGTCGACGCCGGACTCCTCGGCGATCTTGCCCGCCGTCAGGCGGTTGTCGCCGGTGACCATCACTGTGCGGATGCCCATCGCGCGCAGCTGGTCAAAGCGCGCCTTCATGCCCTCCTTGACCGTGTCCTTGAGATACACGACCCCGAGCACCTGGCTGTCGCGAGAGACCGCCAGCGGCGTGCCGCCCTCGTTGCCGATGCGGTCGAGCTGCAGCTGCAGCTCCGGCGGCGGGTTGCCCCCTTCGCGGCGCACGAAGTCGATGATCGCGTCGCCGGCGCCCTTGCGCAGCTGCTGGTCGTCGAAGTCGACACCGCTCATGCGCGTCTGTGCAGTGAACGGCACGAACTGGGCGTTCGCGTGCGACATGTCGCGCTCGCGGATGCCGTACTGCTTGGCGAGCACGACAATCGAGCGACCCTCGGGCGTCTCGTCGGCCAGCGAGGAGAGCTGCGCCGCCTCGGCGAGCTCTGACTCCTGTACGCCGGGCATCGGCACGAATTCCGACGCCAGCCGGTTGCCGATCGTGATCGTGCCGGTCTTGTCCAGTAGCAGCACGTCGACGTCGCCCGAGGCCTCGACCGCGCGGCCGGACAGAGCGAGGACATTGCGCCTGACCAGACGATCCATGCCGGCGATGCCGATCGCGCTGAGCAGCGCACCGATCGTCGTCGGGATCAGCGCGACAAGCAGCGCGATCAGCGTCGTCTCGGAGATCGACGTGCCCGAGAACAGGCCGAACGGCCGCAGCGTGGCGACGACGATCATGAAGATCAGCGTGAGCGCAGCGAGCAGGATGTTCAGCGCGATCTCGTTGGGCGTCTTGCGCCGCGAGGCGCCCTCGACCAGCGCGATCATGCGATCCAGGAAGGACTGGCCCGGCTCCTGGGTGATTTCCACGACGATCTCATCGGAGGTCACGCGCGTGCCCCCTGTGACGGCACTCCGGTCGCCGCCGGACTCGCGGATCACCGGTGCCGACTCGCCGGTGATCGCTGACTCGTCGACCGTCGCGATCCCCTCGATCACCGTGCCGTCGCCGGGGATCAGCTCGCCGGCCGCGACGACCACGACATCGCCACGCGTGAGCTCGGCAGCCGCCCTGGACGAGCCGTCACGCAGCGTCGCGACGGTCTCCTTGCGCATCGAGCGCAGCGTGTCGGCCTGCGCGCGCCCGCGGCCCTCGGCGAAGGCCTCGGCCATGTTCGCGAAGATCACCGTCAGCCACAGCCAGAGCGCGATCGTGAACGTGTACCAGGCGGGCTCTGAGCCGCCGCCCAGAGGCTTTCCGCCGAAGGCCTGGATCAGCCAGGTGACGGTCGTGATGGCCGAGCCGATCTCCACGACGAACATCACGGGGTTGCGGACCTGCACGCGCGGGTCGAGCTTCTTGACGCTGTCGATCAGAGCTCGCTTGACGATCTCCGGTGCAAACAGCGAGATCGCCTGGCGCTCGTGAGTCGCGGGTATCTCTGCAGACATCAGGTCTTTCCTTGGCTGAGGCGGTCAAGCGCCAGGTTCAGCTCGAGCACGTTCACTCCCGGTTCACCGGAGAAGCCGAGGCCGCGAGCGTCGGTGTAGCCGGAGATCAAGCGTTCGACGGCGGTCAGCGACATGCCGCGCTTGGCTGCCACGCGATGCGCCTGAATGCGCGCGTTGGCCGGTGAGATTTCCGGGTCGAGGTTGGAAGCCGACGTGTTGATCGCGTCGACCGGGATGCGCGCCGTCGTCAGCGAGGTGTCGTAGGGCTTGTTCAGTTCGAGGTATTCCTTGATGTTTTCGGCGTCGGCCCGCTCGGTCGCGCGGTCGTTGGGTCCGCGGTTGGAGAAGGTGCTCGCCGCGGCGTTGTAGGCGCCGCCTTCGGTCGCCGAGGGGCGGCTCTGGAAGTACTTGGGCACCGCTTCGGTGACGACTTCTCCTTCTTCTTCCTTGGGCTTGCCGTTCTTTTCGAGCACCGGCGTCTTGAAGCTCTGGCCGATGATCTTCGAGCCGACGAGCTTGCCGCCCGAGTAGACCTTCTGGCCGTTTGCGTTGCCAGGAAAAGCGACTTGGCTGACGCCGGTGATCACGAGCGGGTAGACGAGCCCGAGCAGGACCGTGAGGACGACGATGCCGATGGCCGAGGTGACGATGTCGCGGCGCATCAGTAGAGGTGCCCCGTCAGGCCCTGCACGACCGGACCGAGCAGCAGCGCAGGGAAGAACGTCAGCGCGCCGACGAGGATGATCACGCCGATCAGCAACACGACGAAGGTCCCGTTGTCGGTGCGCATCGTGCCCAGGCCGGCCGGCGTGACGCGCTTGCCGACCAGTGCGCCCGCCACCGCCAGGGTGAAGAGGATCGGGCCAAAGCGCGCGAACAGCATCACCAGTCCGCCGAGGATGTCGGCGAACGTCACGCCGTGGGCGCCGAGGTTGCCTGCGTTCGGCTGGACGAAGCCCGTGTAGCCGGCGAACGCGGAGCCGTTGTTGTTGGCTTGGGAGAGGTAGGCGTAGAAGGTCTCGGAGAAGCCCTGCGGTCCCTTCCCGAGTGCGGAGATCGACGCACGACCGCCGTGGCTGGCAACTGCGAGGGCGGTTGCAAACAGGGCGGCCAGAGGCGTGATCAGGATGGCCAGCCCGGCGAGCTTGATTTCGCGCGCCTCGAGCTTCTTGCCCAGCCACTCCGGCGTTCGCCCGACCATCAGCCCGCCGATGAACACGGCCAGCAGCACGTACAGCAGGATCGAATACAGGCCCGTTCCGACGCCGCCGAAGATCGTCTCTGAAGCCGACATGTTCGCGAACGGCACGGCCCCGCCGATGCCGGTGAACGACTCGATCGCGCTGTTCACCGCACCGCACGAGGTGACCGTCGTGACGACGTCAAACAGCGCCGAGCCGGCGATGCCGAAGCGCTGCTCCTTGCCTTCCATGTTGCCGCCGCCCGAGCCGGCGATCGCGTGCGTGTGCAGGCCGGCAGCGTGCTGCGCCGGCGAACCGTGTGCCTCGGCGATGTAGGCGACCACCACAGCCCCGAGGAACATCACCATCATCGTTCCGTAGATCGCGTAGCCCTGGCGGCGGTTGCCGGTCATGCGCCCATAGGTGAAGACCAGCGCCGCCGGGATGATCAGCACCAGCAGCATCTCGAACAAATTGGTGAACGCCGTCGGGTTTTCGAACGGGTGCGCGGAGTTGACGTTGAAGAAGCCGCCGCCGTTGGTGCCGAGCATCTTGATCGACAGCTGAGAGGCGGCCGGTCCCATCGCGATCGACTGCGTCAGGCCGGTGAGCGTGTGCGCCGTGAGATAGCCGGAGAGGTTCTCGATCACACCCTGGGAGACGAGCACGAGCGCGCCGAGCACCGACAGCGGCGCGAGCACGTAGAGGATCGTGCGCACGAGGTCCTGCCAGAAGTTGCCCAGGCTCTTACCCGAGCGCCCGACGATCCCGCGGATCAGCGCGACCGCGACGACGATCCCCACCCCGGCCGACAGCCAGTTCTGGACCGTCAGCCCGATCATCTGGCTGAGATAGCTCATCGTCGTCTCGCCGCCGTAGAACTGCCAGTTGGTGTTTGTCACAAACGACGAGACGGTGTTGAAGGTGACGTTCCAGGGCGCGGAGTGATACCCCAGCGGGTTCACCGCGTGGGGCACGAAGAACGCGTCCTGCGTGCGCAGAATCAGATAGAGCAGCAACCAGCCGGCGAGCGAGAACACGAGCAGGCTTTTCGCGTAGGACTTCCAGTCCTGCTCGCGCCGGGGATCGACGCGCAGGACCTTGTACAGAACTCGTTCCGGCCGGCCGAGGACCGGCGTGAGAAAGACACGCTCACCGCCGTACACCTTCGCTAGGTACGTTCCGAGCGGCATCGCGAGCACCGTCAGAATCACCACGAACAGGACGATCGTCAGCCACCCGCTGAACGTCATCTCAGAGCTTCTCCCCGCGGATCAGGGCGTAAAAGAGATAGCCGATGATCAGCACCGAGACGACCAGCCCGAACAGGTCCGCGCCGCTCATATGCGGTCGATTCCCTCGATCAGCGCCAGCAGGATCGCGAAGGCGGCGATCCCGATCACGATTGCCACGATGTCCATGTGAACACTATTGGCGCTCACGCATGACGCCAACATGACGATGCGGCTGCTTGGCGTAACGATTTCGTTACGGGCAAATGCCGCGTCTCACCATGCGCGACAAACCGACCATCTATTAATTATTTTGTTGTTTGGCGGTCAGCCTGCGAAGCGGTAGCCCACGCCCGAATCGGTCACGATGTAGCGTGGGCCCGCCGCGCCCTCGGGCTCGATCTTCGCGCGCAGCCGCGCGATGTGCGTGCGCAGCGGCTGGATGTCGTCGACGTACTCCGCGCCCCACACATCGGCGATCAGCTTGCGGTGGGTCATCAGGCGCCCGCGATTGCGCACGAGCACGCGCAGCAACTCGAACTCGATCGGCGTGAGGTGGACCGGCTGGCCGTCGCGCAGGACGGTGCGTCCGGCGAGATCGACCTCCAAGCCCTCGGCGAGCACCCTCGGCTCCTCCTCGGCGGGGGAGGCCCTGCGCAGCGCCGCCTGCAGGCGCGCGACGAGCTCGCGCGCGCCGAACGGCTTGGTGATGTAGTCGTCGGCGCCCGCCTCCAGCGCCCTCACCTTCTGCTCCTCCTCGCCCATTGCAGACAGCACGAGGATCGGCATGTCGCTCCACTCGCGCAGCCGGCGCGTCACCTCAACGCCGTCGCCGTCGGGCAGCACGAGATCGACGATCGCGGCGTCCGGAGGCCGCACGGCGGCCAGGTCAAGCGCCTCGGCGGCCGTTTCCGCGGCGACCGCCTGAAAGCCGGCCTCGCGCAACACGACTTTCAGCGCGCGCACGATCTGCGGCTCGTCGTCGACGACCAGCACCCGCGGCGCGGCGCCTGCGGCGGACGGCTGCGGCTGCGTGCTCACGAGCCCGGCGTCCGATCGCCCGACAGCGCCTCGTCCTGCGCCGCCGGCGCGGAGTCCGCCGGCGGCCTTGCGTGCGCGCCGCCGGCATCCTCGTGCAAGGGCAGCTCGAACACGAACGACGCGCCCTGCCCGGGCAGCGACTCCACGTGCAGCGAGCCGGCGCTCGCCTGCGTGAAGCCGCGCGCGATCGCCAGGCCGAGCCCCGAGCCGCGGTGGCCGCCGCTCGCCGAGCCGGCGCGGTAGAACGGCTCGAACACGCGCTCCAGCTGAGCCGGCGGGATGCCCGGGCCGCGATCGACGATGCGCACGATCACGTGACCACCCAAGGGCGTGCCTGCCACCTGCTGCGCCGCCTGGTCCCCATCGCCGGCGGGCCGGCCGGCCGGCGCCGGGCGAGGCCGCGCACGGCGCGCGCGCGCACCGACACCGGATGACCGCCGGAGTGCCGGCGCGCATTCTCCAGCACGTTGACGAACGCGCGCTCCATCTGCACCGGGTCGACACTTACCAGCGGCAGCTCGCGGTCGATCGACAGGCTGAACTCGTCCGGGCCGGCCGCCAGCTCGGTCAGCGCCGTGCGGATCAGCTCCTCCACGGACGTCCAGTCGCGGCGCGGCTCTGCGGCGCCGGCTTCCAGGCGCGAGAGGTCGAGCAGGTTGTCGACCAGCCGCGACAGCCTTCGCGCCTCCTCTCCGATCACGGCGGCCATCTCGGCGCGCTCCTGCTGCGTAAGCGATGGCGAGCCGACCGCCTCGCCGGCTGCGGAGATCGCCGTCAGCGGCGAACGAAGGTCGTGCGAGACAGCGCGCAGCAGCGCCGTCTTGACGGTGTCGGCTCTGCGCAGCGCCGCCGTCTCGACCACGTCGCCGAGCAGCCGCTCGCGCTCCAGCGCAGCACTCAGCAGCGCCTCCAGCGCGGGCACGACGCGCTCCTGCAGCCGCCGCAGTCCTGCCTCCGGCGTGTCGGCGCCGACGAGCAGCGTGCCCAGCCGGCTGGTGCCGTCGCGCAGCGGAAACGCGATGCGGCGCTCGTCGCCCTCCAGCGCCTCCAACTCGATCGCCGCCGAGCCCAGCTCGAGCGCCTGCGCCAGGCGCGCCGCGGCCGTCGGCAGCGTCTCCTGCAGGCTGCCGCCGCGCAGCAGCAACCTGGCCATCTCGGCCGCCAGGTCGGCCTCGCGCCGTCGCGCGTCGGCCTCGCGCGTGCGCGCCCGCGTGACCTCTGCGACCGAGCTGGCCAGTCCAGCGACGACGAGGAAGGCAACCAGCGCCACCCAGTTGCTCGATTGGCGGATCGCGAAGTGGCCGACCGGATCGATGTGAAAGAAGTTCAGCGCCGCCGCGCTCAGCACCGCCGTGGCGACGCCCAGCCAGCCCCCCCACGTGACCGACACGATCAGCACCGCCGGGAGGTAGACGACCGACAGCGACACGACCGGCGCGACGTGCTTGAGCGGATACACGATCAGCGTGCACAGCGTGACCGCGAGCACGACCGCGATCGCGCCGGAGCGTCGCGACGGCGGGTGGGGCTCGAGCAGCAAGCTCAGCGGCGAGGACATCGCCATTCAGCGTAATACCGGCGCGGGCGGCCAACGTGCGTCCACGGTGTGACCGGCCGCTCGCCCTCTGCCCCGGCGAGACCGATCGGACCACATAGCCATCTCTGCGATCAACCCTCGCCGTATCGCCAGGGCGCGACCGACCGCGCTCGCGCTGGCCTGCGCGTTCGCGGTGCTCGCGGCCTTCGCGGGCGCTTTCGCGCCACGCGCCTCGGCGGCGCTGAAGCCGTCCGAATACGGCGTCGGCTCGCTGTGCTCGGCGCCGGCTCCCGGCTACGCGGGATGTCTCGGTCTGCGGCTGATCGCCCGCGACCCGAGCGCGATCCCCGGCGCGCGGGCGCTCGGCGAAGGCGGGCAGGGCTCAGAAGGCGGAGAAGCACCGGGGGAAAGTGAAGAAGCCGCCGGTCCGCCCGCCGGCGAAGTCCTGTCAGGATCCGCTCCCACGCAGGACACCGAATTCACCAAACCGAACAAAAAAGCGCTCACGCCGGCCAACCTGCTGACCGCGTACAACCTGAACGGCGTCGCGGCGCCCACCACGCAGACGATCGGCATCGTCGACGCCTTCGACGACGTCAACGCGGCCGCCGACCTGCAGGTCTTCTCCAGTCAGTTCGGCCTGCCCGCGTGTACCGAAGCCAACGGCTGCTTTCACAAGGTCAACCAGCTCGGCAAAACCTCGCCACTGCCGGCCTCGAGCGGCGAACTCGAACGCGGCTGGGCGCAGGAGATCGCCACCGACGTGGAGACCGCGCACGGACTGTGCCCGAGCTGTCACATCGTGCTGGTGGAGGCCGAATCGAACTCCAACGCCAACCTCTTCGCCGCCGAGCAGACCGCCTTCTCGCTCGGCGCGACGGAGATCTCAAACTCCTGGGGCGGCGGCGAGCCGGTCAGCGACAGCCCCGCGTTCAACCACCCGGGCGTGGCGATCGTCGCCTCCTCCGGCGACTACGGATACCTCAACTGGTTCTCCGAAACGGCGCCCGAATCTGCCGACTACCCGGCCAGCTCGCCGCACGTGATCGCGGTCGGCGGCACGCGGCTGAACCTCAACGCGACGAGCAAGGCGTGGGAAAGCGAGACCGTGTGGAACGACGGCGGCTTCAGCGGCGGCGCGCTGAAGGGCGCGGGCGCGGGCGGCGGCGGTTGCAGCGTTCCGTTCTTCGCTCCCGAATGGCAGCTGACCCTCGGCAACTGGGCATCCGTCGGCTGCGGCTCGAGCCGCGCCGTCGCCGACGTGTCGGCCGATGCCGATCCGTACACCGGCGTGGCCGTCTATGACTCGACTGAAACCGAAGGCAACAAGGGCTGGGCGACGATCGGCGGCACGAGCGTCGCCGCGCCGATCGTGGCGTCGGTGTTCGCGCTCGCCGGCGGCGCGCACGGCGTCCCCTACCCCGCACGCACGCTGTATGAAAACGCGCAGCTGGCTCCCGCGTCGCTGCACGACGTTACCGCCGGCTCCAACGGCGAATGCCTCAAGCCCTTTGAAAAAAACTCCGGCACGTCGGGATGCACGATCGCCGAAGAGGCCCAGAACTGCTCCGCCCACGCGATCTGCCTGGCAGGCAGCGGCTATGACGGCCCGACCGGCGTCGGCACACCCAACGGCCTGCTCGCGTTTGCGCCGTCGGGCACGCTTCCCAACAGAAGCGAATCCGGCGAAGCCTCCTCCGGCGGCGGCGCAGCGCCCGGTGGCACGAGCTCGCCCGGGGCGGCACCGCCGCCGAGCCCCGCCGCTCCTTCGGCCGCGGCCAAGCCGGTCGTCTCCTCGCTCAGCCTCACACGCAGCGCGAAGGCGGCGCTCGCGCGCCGCCACGCGAAGCTCTCGAAGGTCGGCTTCGCGTTCACGCTCAACACCCCCGCACGCGTACACGTGACGATCTTGCGCCTCGTACGCGTGCGCGGGCGAATGGTCTACAAGCGCGTGTTCACGACCGCCGCGATCGCCGCCGTCGGCGGCACGCAGAGCCGGCGGCTCGCGGGCAGCGCTGCACTGGCGCCAGGCTCCTACCGCCTCACGCTGCAGCCCGACAACGGCCTCGCGAGGTCGATCTCCTTCCGCGTGCGCTGAGCGCGCGCGGGCGCCTGCAAGGCTGCCTGCACGCGCGCCGATCGCTTGTGCTGGGCGCTTTTCGAGGCTAGCTTGGCCTGTCGATGTCCTCGCCGCGGCCAGCACCGACGCGCGTCGCCAGGCGCCGCGCCCGACGCGCGCGCCGGCGCCGCCGCGCACTGAACACGCTCGCCGGCACGCTGGCGATCGTCGCGCTGGCCGGCATCGCCATCGGCGCCGTCGCGTCCGGATCGACGCCCGGCGCGTTGGAAGGCAAGATCTCCTCGGCGCAGTCGCGCGAAGGCGAGGTGCGCTCGGGCATCGGCGCCGACACCAACCAGATCGCCGGCTTTGAAGGACGCATCGTGGATCTGCAGGCGCGCCTGTCAGCGCTGGAATCGAGCCTTACGATCGAGCGCAACCTGCTCGCGAGCATTCGCTCGGAACTGAGCTCCGCGCGCCTGCGCCTGGCCGCGCTGAGGGTGCAGCTGGCCCACGACCGGCAGGTGCTCGTCGCGCAGGTCGTCGCCTCCTACGAGGCGCCGCCGCCGGACATCGCGACGGTGATCCTCGAGGCGCACGGCTTTGCCGACCTGCTCGAGCGCGTCAACGACCTGCGCGCGATCTCGCGCGAGAACGCGTCGGCCACCACACAGGTCGCGCAAGCCCAGAAGGCGGTCACCGCGCAGACCAAGCACCTGGCGGCGCTCGAGGTCACGCACTCGTCTGAGACGCACTCGGTGCTCGTGCAACGCGACGAGGTCGCGCAGCTGCGCCTCGCGCTCGTCAAGCGCCAGCTCGCCTTCGTCAGCGCGCGCAGTCGCAAGAGCGCCGAGCTGGAAGAACTGCAGTCGCACAAGCACTCGCTCGAACACGAGCTCGCGCACGTGCAGGTCCGCGAACTCGCGGCGTCCGGCCTCACCTTCTCCGGTCCGATCGGCGCGTTCAACTCGACGCCCGAAGGCGCCTACGGCTTCTTCCCCGCCGCCGGAACCAACTACTCCGTCGGCAACGAGCCGGCCCTCGCCCAGCGCCTGAACACGATGGGCAAGGCGCTGCACCTGCACCTGATCGGCATCTCCGGCTACCGCTCGCCGCAGCACTCCGTCGAGGTCGGCGGCTTCGCCAACGACCCGCACACGCGCGGCGAAGCCTCCGACACCCCGGGCGTCGAGGGCGTGCCCGAGTCGACGCTCAACCAGTTCGGCCTCACGCGGCCGTTCCCGGGCGCGGCCGAGGCGGATCACATCCAGCTCGGCTGAGCGGCGGCTCGCGGGCGCTAGGTCTGCGAGGCGATGCGCGCGGGGGCGCCGAACGCAGCGAGCACCTGCGGCAGCTCGACGCCACCGTCCTGGAGCTGGCCGTTCTCCAGCAGCGCGACGATCGTGCGCCCGACGGCCACCGCGGTGCCGTTGAGCGTGTGCGGCGTCTGCGTGCGCTTGTCGGCGCGCATGCGGATGTCCAGGCGGCGCGCCTGGTAGTCGGTCGTGTTCGAGCACGAAGTCAGCTCGCGGTAGCGCTGCTGGCTGGGCAGCCACGCCTCGCAGTCGTACTTCTTGGCCGCCGAGTTGCCGAGATCGTTGACGGCGATGTTGACCACGCGGTAGGGCAGCGCCAGCTCGCCGAGGATCTCCTCCTCGATCGCGAGGATGCGCTCGTGCTCGCCCGGCGAGTCCTGAGGCGCGACGAAGCTGAACATCTCGACCTTCTCGAACTGGTGCACGCGGAAGATGCCGCGTGTGTCCTTGCCCGCCGCTCCGGCCTCGCGGCGAAAGCACGGCGAGAAGCCCGCGTAGCGCAGCGGCAGGCTCTCGGCGTCGAGGATCTCCGAGTCGTGCAGCGAAGCCAGCGCGACCTCCGACGTGCCCACGAGAAACAGCTCGTCCTCGGGCAGCCTGTAGAGCTGCTGCTCGGTGTCGGGCAGAAAGCCCGTGCCGTACAGCGCGCGCTCGCGCACGAGTACGGGCGGGATCACCGGCTCAAAGCCCTTCTCGCGCAGCTTCGCGAGCACCCAGCCGACGAGCGCGAGCTCGAGCATCACGAGGTCGCCTTTCAGGTAGGAAAAGCGCGAGCCCGACAGCCTGGCCGCACGATCCATGTCGATCATCGAGCCGGCCAGCTCGAGGTGGTCGCGCGGCGGGAAGGGCAGGGTAGGTGGCTCGCCGACGACCCTCACGAGCTCGTCCTCGGGACCGTCCGCGGCGGTCTCGTCGGGGATGTTCGGCAGGCGCGCCACGAGCTCGTCCAGGCGCTGCTTGGCGGTGGTCGCCTGCTCGTTGAACCGCTTGACCTGCGCGCTCATCTGCTGCATCGCCGTGCGCAGCTCCGGCGCGTCCTCGCCGCGCGACTTGGCCGCGCCGAACTCCTCCGAGCGCGCCTTCTGCTCGGCGCGCAGCGTCTCGGCCGACGTTGTTGCCGCGCGCCACTCGCCGTCGGCGCCCAGCACCTCGCCGACGACCCCCGCCAGCGACTCATCGCGGCGCGCGAGCGCCGCGCTCACGCCGTCGGGGTCCTCCCGGATGCGTTTGAGGTCGAGCACGCCCCGCAGCCCCGCGGGCGTCCTATTTCGTCGACAGCGTGATCGGCGTTTGCGGCGCCTGCTGCGCCTGCTTGCCGGAGTACTGAGCGAGGAACTGCGCAACCGCCTTGGCTTCGTCGCCGAGCACGATGTTCTCCGGCATGATCGCGCCGGAGAAGCCGCCGTTGCGGATCGCGTAAAGGACCTGTTCGACGTTCTCCTTGCGGATGTTGAAGTTCGGCCCGTTCGTGCGCACCCGGTTCTTGATGCTCGTCGCCGATCCCTGCGCGCCGACGATGCCGAGCGTGTGGCAGCCCGAGCAGTGGTCGCGGAAGAGCACCGCGCCGCGGTGGTAGGAGCTTGACTTGGCGATTCCGATGCCCTGCGAGCCGCAGGCGCTGAGCGCCAGCGCGCAAACGAGCAGGATCGGGGCCGTGGCGGCGATCTTCGCGCGAACCCTCATGCGCGGCGGAATATATAGCCCCGCGGGCTAGAACCCGTGCGCCGTGCCCGCCGCGCGCAGCGCCAGGAAGACGACGACGAGCGCCGACAGCGCCATGATGCCGACCTCGCGGCGCACGATCTCGCGGACGACGATGTGCTGCTCACGTTCGGGCAGCCCGCCCACCGCCTGGGCGTCTGCGAGCTCGCGCTGGTCGAGGATCGTCTGCGCCGAGGCGACGCGCAGTTGCTCGGCGATCACGCCGATCGCCAGCGGCAGCAGTGCGTACAGATAGAACAGCTGGTCGGTCGAGTAGTTGCCCGCCGCCGCGAGCGAGCCCACGGCCAGCGCGAGCACCAGTGCCGAGCCCTGGCCGGCGCGCAGCAGCAGCCAGAAGGCGGCCGCCCCCCGCCCGCCGGGATCGCCGTCGTACCACAGCCACGCCCCCAGCAACCCGGCTGCAGCGTTGATCGCGGCGACGGCGATCGCGCCGGCGACGACGGCCTGCGTCATGCGCGCTCACGCGGCGGACGACGGCGTGCCGCGAAGCGCGGTTGCGGGGGCGATTTCGAGCCGATTGCCACTATGTAACACATTGCCACAAGCGGTGATATAACAGCGTCCGGTGCTTCGCAGCTATCTCCCGGCGATCGTCTTTCTGATACTCGGCGGTGCCGTGGGCGGAGCGTTTGCGGTGCTCAATTCGTACATCGGCCCGCACCGCTCGACGCCGCACAAGCAGGATCCATACGAGTGCGGCCTGCCCTCGGAGGTCAAACGCGGCATGCGTTTCGGCATCAGCTTCTACCTGATCGCCATGCTGTTCATCCTGTTCGACATCGAGGTCGCCTTCCTGTATCCGATCGCCGTCGAGCTGCGCGCTTTCGGCGGCTTCGCGCTGGCCGAGTCGGTCGTGTTCATCGTGCTGCTGTTCGTCGCCTTCCTGTACGTCTGGCGCAGAGGAGCACTCGAGTGGAAGTGAAACGCGACCCGGTTCTGCGCGTTCGCGAGCTCAACGCGCACCAGCTGCTGCGCGGCGGCGAGCTGGAGGGCCCGAACCGCCCGGCGCGGCTGGAGGGCGAGGAGCTCGAACAGTACGTGCAGGAGCGCGTGCTGCTGACGACGCTCGACAAAACGGTCGCTTGGGCGCGCTCGAACTCATTCTTTCCGCTCGGCTTCGGGCTGGCGTGCTGCGCGATGGAGCAGTTCCACGCGGCCGGCCCGCGTGTGGACATCGCGCGCTTTGGTTTCGAGGCGTTTCGCGCATCGCCACGCCAAGCCGATCTGATCATCCTCGCCGGGCGGGTCTCGATCAAGATGGCGCCGATCATCCGCAAGCTGTACGACCAGATGCTCGAGCCCAAGTGGGCGATCTCGATGGGCGCGTGCTGCAGCTCGATGGGCGTGTTCAACAACTACGCGCTGGTGCCCGCGGACAAGTTCATGCCCGTCGACCTTCACGTGCCCGGCTGCCCGCCGCGCCCGGAGGCTCTGATGCACGGGATCCTCAAGCTGCGCAAGCTCGTGCAGGATGATCCGGACATGGGCTGGCGCGACCGCTACGACGCCGTCGGCACCGAGGAGGCTCCCGCGGATGTGTAGTCGCCGCCCGCCGGCGACTGGAAGGCGTTTGCATGCCTGACGCGACCGGGCTGGAGCTGCTCGCCCAGGAGCTCGGCGACGCGACACTCGACACCGTGTACTTCCGCAACCGGGCTACCGTGGTCGTCGATCCGGCGAAGATTCGCGACGTGCTGGCGATGCTACGCGCGAAGGGCTATGCGTTTTTGGCAAGCGTGCACGGGGTCGATCACTACCCGCGAGGAACCGCGCCTGGGCGTCGTCTACGAGCTGCTGGACATGGCCCGCGTCGATCGCTTGACGGTCAAGCTCCGCGTGCCCGTAGACGCGCCGCGCGTGCCGTCGGTGACCGCCGACTGGCCGACCGCCGATCACCAGGAGCGCGAGGTCTATGACATGTTCGGCGTGGTCTTCGAGGGACACCCCGACCTGCGGCGGATCCTGATGCCCGAGGACTACGAGGGCCATCCGCAACGGCGCGACTTCCCGATCGGTGGCGAACCGGTGATCTTCACGCGCAACGAGGCCAAATGGCTCGAGGCGCGCGAGTGAGCGCGCAAGAGCCGACGCTGTCGGAGTACCGCAGGCGCGAGCAGAGCATCACGCTCTCGCCGCTGGAGGAGAACCCCGAGCCGGAGGAGGGCGGGCCCGACCGCACGCAGGAGCTGCTGACGCTCAACTTCGGCCCGCACCACCCGGCCACGCACGGCGTGCTGCGTCTGCTCGTGACGCTGCAGGGGGAGATCGTGCGCGACATCAAACCGATCATCGGCTACGTGCACACGGGAATCGAGAAGACCGCCGAGGACAAGGCCTATTGGAAGGTCATCCCGATCGTCGAGCGGATGGACTACCTCTCCTACTACTTCAACTCGATGGCCTACTGCGGTGCCGTGGAGACGCTGCTCGAGGTGGACGTGCCCACGCGCGGGCAATACCTGCGCGTGATCCATCTCGAGCTCAACCGCATCGCCTCGCACCTGATCTGGCTCGGTACCAGCGCGCTCGACCTGGGGGCGGTCTCGATCTTCCTGTACTGCCTGCGCGAGCGCGAACAGATCCTCGACCTGTTCGAGATGTCCTCCGGCGCGCGCATGCACACGCGCTACTTCCAGGTCGGCGGCGTGATCGAGGACATCCCGGCCGGGTTCGACCGCCGGCTGCGCAAGTTCCTGAAGGTCATGCCCGAGCGCGCCGACGAGTACGGCGCGATCCTCAACTCCAACCAGATCGTGCTCGAGCGCCTGCGCGGCACCTGCCCGCTCGATGCCGAGACGCTGCTGTCGCTCGGCGTGACCGGTCCGCTGCTGCGCGCCGCGGGCAATCCGTGGGACCTGCGCAAGGCCGCGCCGTACAGCTCCTACGGGGACTTCGACTTCAAGATCCCCGTCGGAACGGTCGGCGACAACTACGACCGTTTCGCGGTGCGCCTCGCCGAGATCTATGAGTCCGTGAAGATCATCTCCCAGGCGCTCGACGGCCTCCCCGAGGGGCCGCACATCACCGAGGACCGCAAGGTCGCGCTGCCGCCGCGCCACGAGCTGGCGACGTCGATGGAGGCGCTGATCCACCATTTCAAGCTCGTCACCGAGGGTTTTCGCGTGCCGCCCGGCGAGGTCTATTACCCGATCGAGTCTCCGCGCGGCGAGCTCGCATGCTTCGTTCGCTCCGACGGCAGCTCCAAGCCCGCGCGCGTGCACATGCGCGACCCCAGCTTCGTCAACCTGCAGGCCCTCTCGCACATGGCCGAGGGCGCGTACATCGCCGACATGATCGCCACGGTCGCGATGCTCGATCCGATCCTCGGAGGAATAGACAGGTGACCCCCGTACCTGGGCGCGCTTCCGGCTGGGACCGCCCGACCGACCCGGAGAAGGACCCGGCGCTGATTCCCGACGCGGCGAGCACCGAGGTGCCGGGCGCGCTGCGCAAGACGATCGAGGAGGCGATGGCACGCTATCCCGACCGCCACTCCGCGGCGATTCCTGCGCTGCACGCTGCGCAGGATCTGCACGGCTGGTGCTCGCCGGAGGCAATCGAGCAGGTGGCGGCGGTCATGCAGGTGACGCCGGCCTACCTGGACTCGGTGGCGAGCTTCTACGACATGCTCGAGAACCGCCCCGTCGGCCGCCACAGCGTGTACGTGTGCACGAACATCTCCTGCTCGCTGCGCGGCGCCGACGCGCTGCTCGCGGCGATCGGCGAGGCCGCGGCCGGCGACGAGGAGAACTTCAACGTGCGCCCGTTCGAGTGCCTCGGCGCCTGTGACATCGCGCCGATGGCGTCCGTCGACGGCGTATACGTAGGGCCGCTGAGTCTCGACGACGTGCCGCAACTGCTCGACGACGCGCGCTCGGGCCGGCCGGTCCTGCCCGACAAGCAGCTTGCCACGCGACTGGTCGCCGACCCGCACGCCAACTCACAGCAGTTCCCGGCGCACGCCGTGGAGCAGGGCTCCTCGCGATGACCGACACGCTGCTGTTCAAGGACATCGACGAGCCGGGGCTGAACACGCTCGGCGTGTACGAAGCGCGCGGGGGCTATCAGGCACTGCGCGAGGCGCTGGCGATGACTCCCGGCGATGTGCTCGCACAGCTTGAAGCGTCCGGCCTGCGCGGGCGTGGCGGCGCCGGCTTTCAAATGGGCAAGAAGGTGTCTTTCCTGCCGCAGGGCTCGATGAACAAGTACCTCGTGTGCAACGCCGACGAGTCCGAGCCGGGCACGTTCAAGGACCGCGAACTGATGCAGAAGAACCCGCACCTGCTGATCGAGGGAATCGTGATCGCCGCGCATGCGGCCGGCGCCGATCGCTCGTTCATCTACATCCGCGGCGAGTACGAACTGCAGGCCGACATCCTCGAGGCGGCGCTCGCCGAAGCGCGCGAGGCGGGCTACCTGGGCGAGCGCATCCTCGGCTCCGAGCACAACTGCCTGCTCGTGCTGCACCGCGGCGCCGGCGCGTACATCTGCGGTGAGGAGACCGGCCTGCTGGACTCGCTGGAGGGCAAGCGCGGCAACCCGCGCCTGAAGCCACCGTTTCCGGCCAACCAGGGCCTCTACCAGGGACCGACGCTGATCAACAACGTCGAGACGCTGGCGACGGTTCCGGCGATCATGCAGATGGGCGGCGAGCAGTACGCCAAGCTCGGGGTGCAAACGTCCACAGGCACGAAGCTCGTGAGCATCTCCGGTCACGTGCAGCGACCCGGCAACTACGAGATCGAACTGGGCATCCCCTCGCGCGAGATCATCTACGGCCTGGCCGGAGGCCCGTCCGAGGGCTCAGAGATCAAGTGCTGGTTCCCCGGCGGCTCCTCCTCGCCGGTGCTGCTCCCTGACGACCTCGACGTGCCCTACGACTTCGACTCGATGGCCAAAGCCGGATCGATGCTCGGATCGGGCGCGATCATCGTCGTCGACGACTCGACGCCGATCGTCGACCTCGCGCTGAAGGTGGCGATGTTCTACCGCCACGAGTCCTGCGGCAAGTGCACGCCGTGTCGCGAGGGCACCAACTGGACCGTGAAGATGCTGCAGCGCATCGACTCCGGCGAGGCCACGCCGATGGACCTCGACATCATGGCCTCCGTCCAGGATCACATCATCGGCAACTGCCTGTGCGTGCTCGGCGACGCGATGGCGATGCCGATCGGCTCGATGATCGCCAAGTTCCGCGGGGAGTTCGAGGAGCACATCGAGGCAGCGCGAGCGCGCGCCGAGATGACGCTGCCGGCCGTGCCCGACGACGAACGGCTGCTCGCGCAGGGGGCCGGCTGATGCCCAGGCCCGAACCGAGGACGATCACCTTCACGATCGACGGGCGCGAGGTGCAGGCCGCCGAGAACGCGATGCTCGTCGACGCGGCCAAGCACGGCGACGTCGAGATCCCGGTGTTCTGTTACGAGCCCAAGCTCGGCAACCCCGTCGGCGCCTGTCGCATGTGCCTGGTGGAAATCGAGGGGATCGGCAAGCTGCAGACGGGCTGCTCCACGCCCGTCAAGGACGGCATGGTCGTGCACACGCAGAGCGATCGCGTCAAGGAGGCCCAGCGGTCGGTCGTCGAGTTCCTGCTGATCAACCATCCGCTCGACTGCCCCGTGTGCGACAAGGGCGGCGAGTGCCCGCTGCAGGACATCAGCTTCGGCTGGGGCGGCGGCATCTCGCGCTTCATCGAGCCCAAGCGCCACTTCGTCAAGCCGCTGGAGCTGTCAGACAAGATCGCGATCGACCGTGAGCGCTGCATCCTCTGCTACCGCTGCGTGCGCTTCTCGCAGGAGGTCGCCGAGGACTACCAGCTCGTGCTGCTCGAGCGCGGCGCGCATTCGTTTGTCTCGACCTTCGACGGGCACCCCTACGTCGCGCCGTTCAGCGGCAACATCATCGAGCTGTGCCCCGTCGGCGCGCTCACCTCACGCTCCTACCGCTTCCGTGCCCGGCCGTGGGACATCGAGGACGCCGGCAGCGTCTGCACGCTGTGCCCGGCGCAGTGCAACGTCCAGCTGACTGTGCGCGACGAGCGCGTCATGCGCGTGCTCTCGCGCGAGAACGACGAGGTCGACGACGGCTGGCTGTGCGACCACGGCCGCTTCGCATACCCGGTGCTCGCGCGAGGCGACGGCGCTCAGCGCGCCCACGCAGGCGGGTCCATCGAGGTGCTGCAGGGAAACCCCGAGGCGAGCAATGGCGACGGCGCACACGGCGTGCATGTCGGCATGCGCGTCTCACAGCCGCTGCTGCGCGACGGCGGCGAGCTGCGCCCAGTCACCTGGGAGCGTGCCCTGGACGAGGCCGCGGCGATGCTCAAGCGCTCCGCTGCCGCGACCGCCGCGCTCGCCGGCGGCGGTACGACCAACGAGGAGGGCTTTCTGCTCACGCGAATGCTGCGCGAGACACTCGGCTCGCCCCACGTGGACTCGCGCGCCAACGGCGCGCTGGCGCCCGAGCTGCAACGGGAGCTGGCCGACCCGCGCCTGCAGGCGACCGTTCCGGACCTCGAGTTCGCGCACGGCGTGCTCGTGCTCGACTGCGACCCGCTGATCGACGCACCGATTCTCGATCTGCGCCTGCGCAAGGGCGCGCGCCGGCACGGCATGAAGCTGGAGCGGAGCTCCGGCGAGGGCTGGCAGGCCGTACGCGAGGCCGCGACGCGACTTTCCGAGGCCGGTGAGGAGCTCGTGATCCTGTGGGGCGAGCGTCTTGCCGCGGGGCCCGGAGGCGACGAGCGCGTGCGCGCGCTGCTCGACCTCGCCGCGGAGCTCTCGCTGGGTGAGACCCCCGGAGCCGGGCTGCTGGAAATCCCGGCGACGAGCAACGGACGTGGGTTGCGCGAGTCCGGTGTGCTGCCGAACTACGGCCCCGCACTCGGCGAGAGCGGAGACGATGGACTCGACGCGCTGGCGATCCCCGGCGCGCTGGCTAGCGGAGAGCTGAGCGCGCTTTACCTGCTGGAGGTCGACCCGCTCGGCGAGCAGGCCCCGTTCGCCGAGGCGGGCGCGGGCGCGGAGGCGTGGTCGCGCGCGATGGAGCATGCAAGCGCCGTCGTCGCGCATACGACGTTGCTGTCGGCGGGCCTGGCCGAGCACGCCAACGTGGTTTTCCCCGCGGGGCCCTACGCCGAGAAGGAGGGAACCGTCACGCACCCCGACGGCCGCGTACAGCGCGTCCGGCGAGCGGTCGCCGAAGCCGACAGCACACGACCTGGATGGCGCGTCATCGCGGAGCTCTCGCTGCGCCTGGGAACGGACCTGGACGTCTACACCGACCAGGAGGCCTCACAGCAGCTGTTCGACGCGGTGCCCTTCTATGCGGGCCTGACGCTCGAGGAGATCGGCGGACGCGGCGTGCGCTGGCAGCAGCGTGAGGCCGTCGCCGTCGGCGCGGCGGCCGGGGCCGGGCACGCCGGCGGCGGCGAGCCGGTCGCGAGGGCTCGCAGGGCGACGCGCACAGCGGGCCCGAACACGGGCAGGCGCAGCCGAGTCCCGAGGCGCACAGTGGAGCCGACCGCGACACCCACGCGGCGGACACGGACACAGAACCCGCGGACTCCCAGAGCGGCGAGCCGCCCGCCAACGGGGGCGAGCGCGCGTGAGCTTCGGACCGCTGGCGCTCGTCGGCTACTACGAGCCGTGGTGGATCCAGATCATCAAGGCGATCGTGATCTTCGCCGTGGGACTGCAGCTCGTGCCGGTCGTGCTGCTCGCCGAGCGCAAGCTGCTCGGTCGCTTTCAGAGCCGTTACGGCCCCAACCGCGTCGGCCCCTACGGCGCGCTGCAGCCGCTCGCAGACATCCTCAAGCTGCTCACCAAGGAGCAGTTTCGCCCGACCACGTCGATTGGCTTCCTGTTCGCGCTCGCGCCGACGATCTCGATCCTCACGGCGGTCGCCGCCTTCGCGCTGATCCCGTTCGGCAACACGCAGGACATCTTCGGCACGAAAGTCGGGCTGTACGGGCTCGACGTCTCGATCGGGCCGCTGTACCTGTTCGCCTTCGGCGCGATCGCCTTCTACGGCATCATGCTCGGCGGCTGGTCCTCGGGCTCGAAGTACTCCTTCCTCGGCGCGATGCGCGGCGCGGCGCAGCTGATCTCCTACGAGGTCTCCCAGGGGCTGGCGCTCGTCGGCGTGATCATCACCGCGCAGACGCTCTCGCTGACGGGCATCGTCACCGCCCAGAAAGGCATGTGGTACATCGTCCCGCAGTTCTTCGGCTTTTTGATCTTCCTCACGGCGAGCTTCGCCGAGACCAACCGCGCGCCGTTCGATCTGACCGAGGCTGACGCGGAGCTCGTCGGCGGCTACAACACCGAGTACGGCGGAGGTCGCTTCGCCTCCTACTACTTCGCCGAGTACCTCAATGTGCTCGTCGTCTCGGGGATCGTCACGACGGTCTTCCTCGGTGGCTGGCTGCTGCCGTTTGGCATCCACCCCCCGGGCTTCCTGGACCCCTTCATCGTGCTGTTCAAGATGGGCCTGTTCACGTTCCTGTTCATCTGGGTGCGCGCCACGCTGCCGCGCCTGCGCTACGACCAGCTGATGAGCTTCGGCTGGAAGATCCTGCTGCCGCTGGCGACGCTGAACGCGCTCGTCACGGCCGTACTCGTGGTGGCGACGCACTGATGGCCGGCACTCCGACACAGCCCGGCGCCGGCGCGTCCGCCGAGTCTTCGCAGTCCTCCACCGGACACACCGCGAGCCTGAACGTCACCGCATGGAACCCCGGCGAGGATGTGATCGAGGTTCTGCGAACCCCGCCCCCCGGCCCCGTGCGTGGAATCTGGCGCACGTTCGCCGAGACGACCCGCGGACTGATGACGACCTTCGGGCGTTTTCGCGAAACCCCCGTGACCGTGCAGTACCCCGAGGAGAAGACGCCCGTGTTCCCGCGCTTTCGCGGACGCCACAAGCTGCACCGCTTCGAGGACACGGGCCTTGAGAAGTGCGTCGGCTGCTCGCTGTGCGCGGCCGCGTGCCCGGCAGACTGCATCCGCGTCGTGGCGGCGGAGAACACGCCGGAGAACCGTGTGTCCGCCGGCGAGCGTTACGCGGCGGTCTATGAGATCAACCTGTCTCGCTGCATCTTCTGCGGCTACTGCGAGATCGCCTGCCCGTTCGATGCGATCACAATGGGCCACGACTACGAGCTCTCCGACTACGACCGCACCGACCTGATCTTCACCAAGGAGATGCTGCTCGCCGAGCCGCTCGAGCGCACGCCATTGCGAAACGAGGACGAGTGAGGGGCGGCCCGGCGCGATGAGCGCGATCCTGTTCTTCCTCGCCGCGATCGGCGTGATCTCCGGCGCCGTCGGCGTGGTCGTGCTGCGTAACCCGTTCTACAGCGTGCTGGCGCTCGTCGGCCACCTGCTTTCGCTGGCCGTGCTGTTCCTGCTGCTGCGCGCCGAGTTCGTGGCTGCCATCCAGGTCGTCATCTACGCCGGCGCCGTGATGGTCCTGTACGTGTTCGTCGTCGCCTACGTCGGCGATCAGACAGAGCCGCTCGGCGAGCGACTGCGCAGCTCCGGAGCGATCGGCTCGCGCCTGCGCGCGGGCGGGGCGATCGCCGCGGGGGCGCTGCTCGTCGAGTTGCTGATCGCGTTGCTCGGCACCGGCCTTGAGGCGATCAACGGAAAGGGCGCTCCTTACAGCCCCGGTGAACATGCATACGGCACGCCGGCCTACATCGGCAAACTGCTGCTCACGCGCTTTCTGCTCGCGTTCGAGGTCGCCTCGTTTCTGCTGCTCGTGGCGGCCGTCGGTGGCGTCGTGCTCGCGCGTCGCAGGGGCGGGCTGGACGAGGAGGACGAGGACGTGCTCACGCCGCTGAACCTGCTGCGCCCGCAAGCCACCGGCACGATGGCCGAGGGGGTCGGCAAGCGATGAGCATCGCCTGGTACCTGGCCGTCTCGGCGATCGTCTTCTCGCTGGGCGCGATCGGCGTGATCACGCGGCGCAATCCGCTGGTCGTGCTGCTGTGCCTGGAGCTGATGCTCAACGGCGGCAACCTCGCGCTGATCGCCTTCTCGCGCATGTGGGGCAACGGCGACGGGCAGATCCTGGCGATCGTCGTGATGACCGTCGCCGCGTGCGAGGTGTGCATCGGGCTGGGCATGATCGTCGCGCTGTACCGCCGGCACCTGCCGATCGACGTGGACGAGCTGCGGGAGCTGCAGGGCTGATGGCCCAGACGACGTACGGATGGCTGGTGCTGGCGTTTCCGCTGGCCGGCACATTGACAATCGCCTTCGCCCGCCATCATCTGCCGGGACGCAGCGCCGGCTGGATCGGCACGGGTGCGATCTTCCTGGCCTTCGCCGCCGCGCTCGGCGCGCTGCTGACGATGCAGGGCCACGCCGAGGAGCACCGCCAGGCGGTGTCGTCGCTGTGGAACTACGCCTCGACGGTCGGCATCGATGCGCAGCTGTCGATCCTCGTCGATCCGCTGTCGGTGTTCATGATCCTCGTCGTCACCGGCGTGTCGACGCTGATCCACCTCTACTCGATCTCCTACATGAACGAGGACGCAGGGTTCAAGCGCTACTTCGCCTACCTGAACTTCTTCGTCTTCTCGATGCTCGTGCTCGTGCTCGCGGGCAACTTCCTGCTGCTGATCGTCGGCTGGGCGTTCGTCGGCGCGGCCTCCTACCTGCTGATCTCCTTCTGGTACCGGCGCACGACGGCCACACGCGCCGGCATCAAGGCGTTCGTGATGAACGTGATCGGCGACGTCGGCCTGGTGCTCGGCACGTACTTCATCTTCAAGCACACCGGCACGCTTGACTTCCTGCGCGCGTTCCACGCGACGGCTGCGGGCGCCTTCGGGCACGGCACCAACAACGGCGACCTGGTCGCGGGCTGCGTGCTGCTGCTGGTCGGCGCGTTTGCGAAGTCCGCGCAGATCCCGCTGCACACGTGGCTGCCCGACGCGATGGAGGGCCCGACGCCGGTCAGCGCGCTGATCCACGCCGCGACGATGGTGACTGCGGGCGTGTACCTGATCGCACGCATGCACCCGCTGTTCGAACTCGCCCCCGCCGCGGAGGACGTCGGCGCAATCGCCGGCGCGGCGACACTGCTCGTGGCGGGCACGATCGCGGTGACGCAGACTGACATCAAGCGGGTGATCGCCTACTCGACCATGTCGCAGATCGGCTACATGATCATGGGCGTGTCCGTCGGCGCCTACGCGGCCGGCCTGTTTCACCTGATGACACACGCGTTCTTCAAGGCGCTGCTGTTCATGGGCGCCGGCTCGATCATCGGCGCGATGGCCGGCGAGCAGTCGCTGGAGAAGATGGGCGGGTTTCGCAAGGTGATGCCGTTCACATACGGCTGCTTCATCGTCGGCGGGCTGGCGCTGTCGGGCATCCCCCCTTCTCGGGCTTCTTTTCCAAGGACGACATCCTGCTCGTGACGGCCGAACGCGGCGGCTGGCACTGGGCGCTGTACGTGGTCGGCTACATCGGCGCGTTCCTCACGGCGATCTACACATTTCGCATGATCTTCCGCGCCTTCCACGGCGACCCGGTGCCCGAGGCGGTGGAGCTGAAAGCCGGCAAGCTGCACCACGCGCACGAGCCAACCAACCCGGCAAACGGCGAAGTCGAGGACTACGACGTCGGCTTCCCTGGCCCGTTCCACACGATCGCCGAGCGCGCGCTGCCGATGCGCGTGGCGATGGGCGTGCTGGCGATCGGCGCGTTCGGCTCCGGGCTCGTGCAGATCCCGAAAGTCGACTTCGTGATCGACGACTTCCTGCGCCCGAGCTTTGCCAACTCGCCGTTGTACGCCTCGGAATCGCACACGCGCAGCAGCCTGCTGATCTTCGGCATCGTGCTCGGCACGGTGCTCGGGCTGGCGGGCATCGCGATCGCCTACCGAATCTGGGTCAAGCAGCCGAGCATCGCGACCACCGCGCGCCAGCGTCTGCGCCCGCTGTATGAGCTGTTCGTCAACAAGTGGTACTTCGACGAGCTCTACGACGGCTTCGTCGTGCGCCCGGCCGCGACGGTGGGCCGCTTCGCCGCGGGTACGTTCGAGCGGGTGTTCGTCGACGAGACGCTGGTCGGCGGCACGAGCGGGCTGGTGCGCGCGGGCTCGGCCGCCGTGCGCGCGGTCCAGAGCGGTTTCGTGCGCTACTACGCGGCGCTGCTGGTGCTCGGGCTGGCCGGCGTGAGCTTCTACTTCCTGCTGCAGACATGAGCGCCCGGACGAGCTGATGCCGCCGCTTTCGATCCTGCTCTGGCTGCCACTCGCGTCCGCGCTGCTCGGCGCTGTCTTCTCGCTGCTCGGGCGCCGCGCCGGCGTCGTCGAGCACGCCGTGATCCCTGCCGAGGAGACGAGCATCGCCGGCGCCCCGTGGTCGCGCTTGAGCACCTCGGGCGGTTTCGCGCTGCTCGGCTCGCTCGCCGCGCTGGGGCTGGCGATCGCCTACATCGCCGACTACTCCCCTGGCTCACACGGCCTGACGCACGTCACCGACGTGGTGTGGATCGCCGAACTGGGCATCCACTACAAGCTCGGCGTCGACGGCCTGAACGTGTTCATGATCGGCCTGACGACACTGCTGTTCGCGGCCGCGGTGATCGCGGCGAACCTGCGCGAGTGGGACCGCCCGCGCCTCTTCTACTTCAACTTCATGCTCGCCGAGACGGCCGTGCTCGGCGCACTGCTGGCCCAGGACCTGGCGCTGTTCGTGGCCTTCTTCGACCTGATGCTGATCCCCTTCTACTTCCTCACGGGCATCTGGGGGGCCGAGCCGGGACGCGTCAAAGCGACGATCAAGCTCGTCATCTACACGCTCGTCGGCTCGCTGCTGATGCTCGCCGCGGCGGTCGCGACCGGCGTGCTCGCCGCGCAACAGGGCGGCGGCCACATCACGTTCGTGCTCACCTCGCTGCAGCACCTGCCGCTGAGCCGTGGCTCGCAGGAGTGGATCTTTTTGTTCTTCGCGGCGGCGTTTTTGGTGAAGATGCCGGCATTCCCGCTGCACGGCTGGATGCCCGATGGCTACAAGGCGATGCCGATCGAGGTGCTGATGGTCTTCTCGGGCGTGCTGTCGAAGATCGGCGCATACGGCTTTCTGCGCATCGTGCTGCCGCTGTACCCGCAGGCCGCCGCGCACTTCCAGACGCTGATGCTGCTGATCGCGCTCGCGTCGATCCTGTACGGGTCGATCGTCGCCTTCTCGCAGACCGACGCGCGGCTGATCGCCGGGTACTCGTCGATCGCGCAGCTCGGCTTCATCACGCTGGGCATCTTCTCGCTGAACCCGCAGGGCGCACAGGGCGCGCTGCTGCAGATGGTCAACCACGGCCTCGTGGTCGCGCCGTTGCTGTTCATCGTCGCCCTGCTCGCCCAGCGCGCGGGCGGCTCCGAAGACATCCGCGAGATGGGCGGCATCGCCTTCCGCGCGCCAGTGCTGGCAACGCTCTTTCTGATCGTCGCCCTGGCCACGCTGGCGATCCCCGGATCGTCGAACTTCGTCGGCGAGTTCCTGATCCTGCTGGGCGTGTTCAAAACGAAACTGGCGATCGCGGCGATCGCCTTCACGGGCGTCGTGCTCGCGAGCGTGTACGCGCTGCGGCTGTTCATCCGCGCGATGCACAACCGCGTCGGCCCGAAGGTCAAATCGCATGACATCGGCCTGCGCGACGGCGTCGTGCTCGTGCCGCTGATCGCCGTGATCCTGTTCATGGCGCTGTACCCGCAGCTGGCGCTCCACCGCAGCGAAGGTTCTGTCAAGGCGGCCGTGGCCGCCGCGCACGACACGCTGGAACCGTCCTCATCCAAGCTCGCGGGCGGCATCGGCCAAGGCGCGCCCGTGTCGACCGGTGGTACCTCGCCCGGAGGATCGGTCCGGTGAGCTCGCTGGCCCCCCTTGCAAGCGCCCATCTGAAAGGCCCGCACATCGACTTCGCCGGCCTGTCGCCGCTGATCGCGCTGCTCGGCGGCGCGACGATCGTGCTGCTGGTCGGGCTGATCCGCACGCGCTGGGCGCGCGCGCAGCTCGTGCCCGCGCTGAGCCTCGTGTCGCTGGGCGCCGCGGCGGGGCTGACGATCTGGCAATGGGACACGAACAAGTCGATCGTCTCGGGTGCACTGCGCATCGACGACCTGTCGCTGGTGCTCAACCTGATCCTCGTCGCCGGCGGCGCGCTGAGCGTGCTGCTGGCCTGGCGCTCGCTCGCTGCGCGCGAAGCCGCCCACGGCGAGTTTCACGCACTGCTGCTGAGCTCGATCGCCGGCATGTCGCTGCTGGCGGCGGCGCAGAACACCGTCGCGCTGTTCGTCGGGCTGGAGCTCTTGTCGATTCCGCTGTACGTGCTGTGCGCCAGCGAACTGCGCCGCGAGCAGTCGCTGGAGTCCGGGCTGAAGTACCTGATCGTCGGCGCGGTCGGCTCGGCGACGCTGCTGTACGGCTTGGCGATGATCTACGGCGCGACGGGAAAGACGGACTTCGGCGCGATCGCGACCGCGCTGTCGGGCGCCGGCGGGCTGGCCACCGACCCGTTGACGCTCACCGGCATCGCGCTGTGCCTCGTCGGTCTGTGCTTCAAGGCCTCCGTCGCCCCCTTCCACCAGTGGACGCCGGACGTGTACGAGGGCGCGCCGACGCCGATCACGGCCTTCATGGCGGTTGCCACGAAGGCCGCCGCGCTCGGGGCGCTGCTGCGCTTCTTTGACGTCGCACTGATCGGCGCGCAGAGCACCTGGGGTCCTGCTGTGGCCGTGCTCGCGACGATCACGATCCTCGTCGGCAACGTGGGTGCGCTGGGCCAGTCTTCGCTGAAGCGCATGCTCGCTTACTCGTCGGTGGCGCAGGCCGGCTACATGCTCGCGGGCGTCGCCGTGGCGACGCAGCTGGGCATCCGCGCGACGGTGTTCTACCTCGCTGTGTACATGTTCATGAACATGGCCTCGTTCGCGGTGATCGTCGCGCGCGAACGCGAAACCGGCCTCGGTGACTCGATCCAGTCGGTCGCCGGGCTCGGGCGCGACCGCCCGCTGCTGGCATGGCCGATGACCGTCTCGATGCTCGCGCTAGCGGGCATCCCCGCGACGGCAGGCTTCACCGGAAAGTTCTACCTGATCGACGCGGCGGTCTCGGGCGGCTATACGTGGCTCGGCGTGGCGATCGTTATCGGCTCGATGATCTCGCTCGGCTACTACCTGCCGGTGATCGCAGCGATGTGGATGCGCGCGGCGCCGAGCACACAGACGGGGCCCGGCGAGCTCTCCGCTCCGGTCTCGGGCCCGCCGGCCGGGGGTACGCCGCTGCCGGCGCTCGCCGGAGGCTCGCCGGAGCTCGACGCCGAGCCGTTGTCGAAGCTCCAGCCCGAGGTCGTCTTCGTGGCGATTCTCGCCGGCGCAGCGACGCTGTTCTTCGGCATCGTGCCGCAGCCGCTGTTCAACCTCGTGCACCACGCGGGCAGCGCGCTGGGCGGATTGTTCTTCTGATCTACAGTGCGGACATGAGCTCCACGCAACCGGACGCGTTTGGAATCCTGCTGGACATCGACGGCGTGCTGTACGTGGGCGACGAGCCGATCGCCGGCGCGCACGACGCGCTGTCGCAGCTGCGCGAGCTGGGCGCGGGCATGCGCCTGGTGACAAACACGACATCGCGCTCGCGCCGCCAGGTGTGCGAGCACCTCGCCGAGCTGGGCTTTGAGATCGATGTCGAGGAGGTGCTGACGCCGGCGGCGATGGCGCTGAGCTATTGCGACGAGCGCGGCCACGAGTCGGTCGAGCTGATCGTCAGCGACGGTCTGCGCGAGGACCTCGCGCGGCTGGAGGGCGCGGGCGGCGAGAAGGTCGACGCGGTGATCCTCGGCGACGTTGGCAAGCGCTTCGATTCCGAGCTGCTCAACCACGCGTTTCGCCTGATCATGGACGGGGCCGAGCTGGTCGCACTGCAGCACAACCGCTACTGGCGCAGAGCCGACGGCCTGGCGCTCGACGTCGGTGCGTACGCGTCGGCGCTGGAGTACGCGACGCGACGCGACGCGGTCGTCGTGGGCAAGCCCGCCGAGGCGTTCTTTCAGGCTGCTGTCGTGGATATGGGCCTGGAGAACGCCGTGATGGTCGGCGACGACGTCGAGGCGGACGTCGGCGGCGCGATGGCGGCGGGGCTGGCCGGCATCCTCGTTCGCACGGGCAAGTACCGCCAGGACGCGCTGCCGCCGGAAGTCACGCCCACAGCGGTTGTCGACTCGATCGCCGACGTGCCGGAGATGCTCGCACGCATCCTGCCGGGCTGAGCGGTGGGCGGACACGGTTCGCCCGGCGTAGTGTGACCCTGGGGCAGACGCCGGGAGCGGACGCTCAGGGTTCGTGAAAGGACGGCACGTAGGAGATGCCGACGATCGCGCCCTCCGGCGACTGCAACCTGGCCACCGTCTGACCCCACGGCTCCTCCCGCGCGGGATGCAGCAGCTCGTGACCGTCCTGCTGCAGCTCTTGCGCCGCCGCGGCGACCGCCTCTGCGTTGGCGACATCGAACTCGATGCTGACCTGCGGGACCGGCCGCTGCGCCGGCCATTGCGCCGTCCCGAAGCACGCCTCGGCGGCCTCTGACAGAGGCCAGACTCCAAAGTGCTTACAGCCGCCGATCTGGTCGCTGTGGTGGTAGTCGCTGTCGCCGCTGCTCTGCAGCGGCAACCCGAGCGCGTCGACGTACAGTTCGCGGCTGGCCGGCGGGTCGGGGGCGATCACGGCGATCGTCGAAAGGAACTCGATGTTCACTGGGCCTCCTTGTCGTGCAGTGCGTTCGGGCTCAGACGCAGTTGGCGCTGTCCGCCGATGCGGGCCGCCGCAAGCAGCCGGTCGGCCAGTGTGCCCAGCCTCTCACATCCCGCCGGGGCCGGCAGCCCCGCCGCGGGGGTGTGCGACCCTGCGCGTATCGGCCGTTTTGGTCAGTCCCGACGAGCTGACGATCCCTCGCGGCGCCCATATGATCGCCGCACAGGTCCGGCGCACACCGTGCCGACCGTGTCAACGGGGAGACAGCAATGACGACGATCATCGGATACCACGAGATCGATGACAGCACGCACTGGCTCGCATCGCCCAAGCGCGAGGAAATCTTTGGCACCCTGGGCATCACCCACCGAACGTTCCTCGACCCGGAGAATCCGAACCGCGCGGCAGTTCTTGCAGAGGTTCCAGACATGGCCGCCTTCCAGGCGATGATGCAGTCCGAGGCGGGCGCCGAGGCGATGGCGCACGACGGCGTTCGCGCCGATACCTTCGTGCTGCTCGTCGAGGCATAGGCCTCGGCCGGTTGTCCCGCCGGCGGACACCTCCAGGCCAACTTTGCCCCGGGACGTATGGGCCGCCGGCGGCCTGGCTCCTTAGGATTTCTGAGCATGGGCCGGCCAGAGCCATCGCCATCAGCGGGTGCCCTCGAGCAGGTCCGGCGCCTGGCCGGACCGTCAGCCACGATCGACTCAGTCGTGAGACTGCACGGCGGTCAGCATGCCAATGCGTGGAGGGTGGACACGGCGAGCCCTGCGCTCACCGTCGTCGTCAAGCAGTTCCCGGTCGGCGACTCGGCCGCAGCAAGCGAGGCGCGGGTCTTGGCGGCGATCGATGGCCTCGGAGGGTTGGCGCCGGTGCTGCTGGGCAGCGACCTTGCCGGCCGGTGGTCGGAGTCTCCGACGACGCTGGTCAGCTGGCTTGACGGCCAGGCGGACATCGCTCCCACCGACCCCCGCGCTTGGGCGACGCAGCTCGGTCACACGCTGGCCTCGGTGCACGCGGTGCCCAGCGAGCGGCTGTCGGCGCTGCCGAGCATCTTTGACCGAAGCAGCGGGAGTCGTGAGATCTTGGAGGGCCCAATCGCAACGAGAATCCGCTCTGACTGGTCGCAGATCGCCGCCTGCCCGCAGGTGCTCACACATTCCGACTACTGGTCGGGCAACGTCGTCTGGCGCGACGGAGTGTTGACGGGCATCGTCGACTGGTCCGGCGCAGCGCGCGGCCCGCTCGGCTGGGACGTGGGCTGGTGTCGTCTGGATCTCTTCCTGCTCTTCGACGAGGCGCTCGCCGACGTCTTTCTCGCGGCCTACGAGGATGCGGCCGGTCACCCGGTCGCCGAGATCGGGCTGTGGGATGGCTGGGCGGCCGCACGCTCGCACGGCATCGTCGAAAGCTGGGCGGAGAACTACCGGCCGTTTGGCCGGCCCGACCTCGACGAGCGCGAGCTTCGGCGACGGCATTCCCGATGGTCGAGCCGTCTTCACGAACAAAGCTGATTATCGAGCTGCGGATCCCGTCCGTGGTGTCAGCCGGGGCCGGGTCCGAGTCACGCGGGTCCGCGTACTGCTGAGGCGTTGAGGCGGACGTAGTCCAGTGGCAGACGCACTCTCGCGACGACGTCGGCCGCGAACTGCTCCCGACGCTCCTCGGGTAGGCGGGCCAGGTGGGCCGCGAGGATCGACGTGGGAACGAACGTGGCCACATCGTGCGGATTGGTGGGGCGCTCCTCCAGCCAGCACCGGATTCCGGTGAAGCCGGCATCCTGCAGGCGCCGTTCGGTCTCGTGTGGTCCCGCGAAGACCCACGGGGACCAGCCGAGGAGCTCGCGCGCGCTATCACGGGAGACCTCCTCGATGACGGCCCTCACACGCGCGATGTTGCCCTCCCCGCCGCACTGGATCTCGAGCACACCGCCGGGCCGTAGGGCTCGCGCGAGCTGTGCCCACAGGCGGTCGTGGTCGGGGACCCAATGCAATGTGGCCGTCGAGAAGATCGCATCCACTTGCTCGTCGAGGTCGAGGTCGAGGACGTCCTCGCACCAAACCTCCGCGCGGCCACCGAGCCGCTCGCGAGCGAGCGCCACCATCTCGGCGGATGCGTCCATTGCCAGCACCCGGCCTCGTGGCACGAGGGCCAACAGCGCCTCCGTGACGCGCCCGGTGCCACAGCCGACGTCGAGCACCGTGGCGTCTGGCGCGATGCCCTCAAGCCGCTCCAGGACCTCCGTAGCCCATGCCTGCTGCGGCTGGCTCGAGCTGTCGTAGCTGTGCGCGTCCCAGGCGGTGCCCATTGCGGCGTCAGGCTATCGCCAGCAGATCATGCTGGTCATCGCGGCGATTAGTCGTAGCTGATCTCAGCGGCGATGTTTGCGCGCACGCGCCCAGGCGTGAAGGAGCAGGGTGAGACGCCGCGCGGCGTGCCGGCGATTGCAGCCCCTGGGCACCCTGCGCGTGCCGACCAGTTTGGCCACTACCCGGAGCTGCGGCTGCCCTGCTCCCAGGCCGTACGCTCAGGGATACTCCGCAGGTGTCGAAGCCGCCAGCAATCTTTCTTCCCGGCGGCGTCGTGCCCGCCGACATCACCTATGGACCGCTGCTAGATGTACTGGCGGGGCATGCCAACGTAGTGAAGAAGGACCTCGAGCTGTATGCGCGGCCCGACCCACCGACTGACTATTCGCTTGACGCCGAGGTCGGGGGCATCGAACGAACTGCCCATGATGCCGGGTTTGACCGCTTCCATCTGCTCGGCTTCTCAGCCGGTGGAGCAGCGAGCCTGGCCTTCGCGGCCAGCGATCCCCGGCGGCTGCTGAGTCTGGCGCTGATCGAGCCTGCCTGGATGGGCAATGAGGGTCTCGGGCCTGAAGAGCGCGCAGACCGTCGGGAGTTCGAGCGCATCGCGACGCTTCCTCCCGACCAGAGGATGTCCGCCTTTGCGGCCAACCAACTCGCCCCCGGCATCCACTCGCCAGCGCCGCCTGAAACTGTGCCGCCCTGGATGGCGGGCCGTCCGATGGGTCTCGGCGCTCTCACGACTGCTTTCGGGTCAACAGACCTCGATCTCGAGTCCCTCCGGAGCTTTGAGCAGCCGGTCTACTTCGCGATTGGTGCCCTCAGCAACCCGCGCCACTACGCGCGGATGGCGGAACGCGCAGAGGGGATCTTCTCCGACTTCACGCTGGACGTGTTCCCCGAACGCCACCATCTCGACCCGCCGCACTGGAGCGAGCCCGAGCGCACCGCGCGAGCCCTGCGGGCTCACTGGGCGCGAGCAGAACGCTGAAGTCGCCTTGCCCTGCGGCTGAGGGTCTGCCAGGCATATTGGACAGGGTGCAGGCCGTGCCCTGGATCGACGCTCGCTGGTCGTGCTTGCCATGCTTGGCGTGTCACGGAGGTATAAGCGACACAACAGAGAGTGGGAGATCCACGATGGCGATCGTGCAAAGAAGCGTCCAGGTCAAGGCCGCGCAGCAGGAGACGATGGCACTGTTGAGCGATGCCAGCCGGTGGCCGGACTGGTATCCGGGCATGACAGAGATCGACATCACCGCCCCCTACCCCGAGGAAGGGGGCAAGGTCGCCTTCAAGGTGAAGTCAGCCGGCGTGGCCATGTCGATCACTGAGACGGTTCTGGACTACCAGCCGGGGCTGCAGCTTTTCCAAATGGACGGCATGCTGTCGGGGCGCGCTCGCTGGGAGCTCACCCCGCAAGGCGAAGAAACCCGCCTGACGACGACGTTCGACTACGCGCTGCCGGGCGGCATTTTCGGCAAGATCGCGGATGCGCTGATCGTCAAGCGCATGAATGAGAAGAGCCTCGGTGAGGCTCTTCTCAACTTCAAAGCGTTCGTCGAACGGCAGTAGCCCTTCTAGGGCACACGCGCAGACTTTGGAAGGCCCCTGTCAGCCTGGCCGTACCGGGACTTTTGGTCAGCTTTCCGGCGCCGAGGAACTGCGGATCTTCGGCTAACGCCGGGCGCCTGGCCATACTCACGAGCCGTGGCGCCCGATTGGGACCTTCGCCTCGCTGGGCCATCCGACGCTGGTGCTGTTGCTGCGCTTCACGCAGACAGTTGGCGCCGCCACTATCGGGGTGCCTACTGCGATGCGTTCCTCGACGGTGACGTGGTCGCCGATCGGCTCAAGGTGTGGACTGAGCGGCTCGGGCGGACGGATGCTGGATCGTGGACGATCCTTGCCGAGGACGCCGACGGCCTGATCGGCTTCGCCCACGTCGTCTTCGACGACGATCCCATATGGGGATCGCTGCTCGACAACATTCATGTGGCTCACGCCCACCAACGTCGAGGCGTGGGCGTCGCACTGCTCGGCCGCACGTCGCGAGTGCTCGCCGATGGGCCCGGTTCGGCGGGTCTCTACCTCTGGGTTCTCGAACAGAACACGAGCGCGCAAGCCTTCTACGCAGCCTGCGGCGCCAAGCGCGTCGAGAGAGCCCAGGTGACCCCGCCGGGGGGCGTGCCGGGCAGGCTCAATGGAGTGCCTTACAAGCTGCGCTACGTATGGGAGGATCCAAGCGCGTTCGTCTGGCAGCAATGAGACGCCGACGGTATGCCGGCGTTTCCAAGGCCCTGCGCACCCTGGGCGTGACAAGCCTCCAAGCGCGCCTAACTCAACCAGCCTGCGCCTGGAACAGCTGCTGGTCGGGAATGCGCCTGATCTTGGTGCGTTTGGGCGCGCCGAAGCCCGCCTGTGAGAAGTAATCGGCGAGCTCGGCCGGACTGGGCAGATCGGCGCCGGACGTCAGGTGGAAGAACAGCCCGAGCGCGGCAGCCGAGGCTCGCTGGCGCTTTGCGTCGGAGCGGAACATGTCGAGCACGGCGACAGTCCCACCGGGCTTCATCGCCTCGCGCACGCGGCGCAGCAGCGTGACGATCTGCTCGCCGGAGAGGTGATGGATGATGTCGAACACCAGCGCACCGTCGTAGGGACCGCCGAGCTGTGACTCGAACATGTCGCCGTCGCGATGCTCGACGCGCTCGCTCATGCCGGCGGCGGCGATGATCTCGCGCCCGACGCGCGCGCTGCCGGGCAGGTCGAGCACGGTCGCGTGCAGCGTCTCGTGTCGCTTGCACAGCTCAGCCGAGAACCACCCGTGCGCGCCGGCGACGTCGAGCAGCGCGGTGGGCCGGTCGCCGAGCTTGATCGCCTTGGCGACTTCCGCGGCCGACAGGCGCGCCAGCTCGTACTGGCCGGTGATGTACAGCTTCCAGTACTGCTCGTCCTCGGCGGCCTCGCGATGGATCTCGAAGCTGCCGCCGTCGCGCACGATGCGCTCGAGGTCGCCGTACCACTCCCAGTAGGTCGTGGAGTGCTCCAGCCAGGTGCCGATGTAGCTGTCGGAGGCCGGGTCCAGCCACTTGCGCGAGCGCGCCGGCAGCGAGAAGGTGTGGCCGTCCTGCTCGAGGATGTCCAGCCCGGCGAGGTTTTCACACAGCAGCCGCGTGCCGGCGACCTGCAGCTCGAGCTCCTCGGCGACACGCCCGGCGGTGGCCGGTCCCTTCAGCAGCTGCGCGAAGACGCCCAGCCGCTGCGCCACGCCGATCACGCGACCGATGACCATGCCGTACATCGCATAGGCACCGGGCAGCGGCGCGAGGTTGGCGGCGATCGCGACGCGCTCGAGCAGGTCGTCTGGTGCCGGCTTCAGGCGCATCGAGCGAGCACCCTACTGCGCCGGCGGCGATGCTTACAACCGCCCGGAAGCCTCCGCGGCCTCTTCGGCTTCGCGCAGCTGACGCTCGACGAGATCCAGGCCGGCGTCCCAGAAGCCGGGGTCGGCGAGGTCGATGCCGACGATCTGTCCGAGTTCCTGCGGGCTGCGCGATCCGCCGGCCGCGAGCAGCTCCAGGTAGCGCGGCACGAGCTCGGCGCCGGTCTGCTCGTAGCGCTCGTATACCGACAGCGCGAGCAGCTGCCCGTAGGCGTAGGCGTAGACGTACCCGGGGCTGCCGATGAAGTGCGGGATGTAAGACCACCACGAGCGATAGCCCTCGGTCAGCTCGACCGAGTCGCCGAGCAGCTCCGACTGGCTGTCGGCCCACAGCTCGCCGAAGCGCGCGACCGACAGCTCGCCCTCCTCACGCCGCGCGGTGTGTACGAGATCCTCGAAGCGGTTCATCGCGACCTGGCGAAACACCGTGGCGATCGTGTCCTCGAGGTTCTCCGCCAGCAGCGCCAGGCGGGAGGCCGGCGAGGAGTCCTCGGCGAGCAGGCGCGAGAAGACGATCGTCTCGCCGAACACCGACGCGGTCTCGGCGAGCGTCAGCGGCGTGCTCTGGTGAAAGACGCCCTGACGGGCGGCGAGCGAGAAGTGCACCCCGTGACCGAGCTCGTGCGCGAGCGTGAGCACATCGCGCCGCCGCGAGGTGTAGTTGAGCAGCACGTAGGGCTCGACCGACGGCACGCCGGAGGCGCAGAAGGCCCCGCCACGCTTGGCGGGTCGCACGGGCGCGTCGATGCGGTGCTCGTCGAAGAAGCGCTGCGCCACGGCGCCCAGCTCGGGTGAGAAGGAGGAGTAGCAGTCGAGCACGATCTCGCGGGCGCGCGAGAAGGGGAAGCTGACCTCGTCCTCGCCGACCGACGCCATGCGGTCGTAGTCGGCCAGGCGCTCGACGCCGAGCAACCTGGCCTTCAGCCGATACCAGCGCCGCGGGATCTCATAGCGGCGGCCCACGGCGTCGATCAGCGCTTGCACGGACTCGTCGCTGGCCTCGTTAGCGAGGTTGCGCGCGGCCAGCCAGCTCGGGTAGTGGCGCAGCCGGTCGTCGACGCCCTTGTCGGCGAGCAGCGTGTTGAAGAGAAACGCGCGCGTGCGCAGCCCCGGCGCGAGCGCGTCGCTCACCGCCAGAGCGGTCGTGCGCCGCGTCTCGCGGTCGGCGAGCGACAGGCGGCTCAGCGCGCTGTCCAGCGCGACCGTCTCGCCGTCGCCGTCACCCGTCCCGGCGCCATCCACGGAGCCGCCGGGCGCCGCGGGCAGCTGCACCTCGATCGCCGAGGTCAGCTCCTCGAACAGCCGCGTCCACGCGCCCGCGCCGGTGAGCGACTTCTCGGCGAGGATCTTCTCCTCGGGCTCTGTCAGCAGGTGGTCGCGGTAGCGGCGCACGTTGCGCAGGTGGTGAGCGCAGAACTCGAGACCATCGCCGCCGAGCAGCTGCTCGGCGCGCGCGTCGTCCAGCGCGGCCCACTCCAGGTCGAAGAACAGCAGCGTCGTCTCGATCGCCGTGCCGCGCTCCTGGGCCAGCTGCAGCAACGCCCCGTTGGCCGGGTCGGCGGTGTCGGTGGAGAAGCGCAGCGCGGCGTATGTTCCGGCGCGGCCGACCAGGTCGTGGATCTGCGCGAGCTGCTGCATCGCCTCGCGCAGCCGCTCGCTGTCGAGCTCGCCCAGCTTGCCGGCATAACGCTCGGCGAACTGCTGCGAGAGCGCCAGCGCCTCGGCGAGTCGGCGCTCGACGCCCTCAGGGCCGTCGCCCTCGACGAGCGGTTCGAGGTCCCACGCGGTCGCCTCCAGCTCGGGATCGGTCGTCTCGGGGGCGCTCGCTGCCATCGCCCGCCAGCTTATCCATGCAGCGCGACCCCGCGTACGCGTGGCCGGGCGAGCCGAGCGCTCTCCGGCTAGTCGCCGGCGAGCGCCTGCAGCATGTTCAGGCGAGCGGCGCGCCGAGCGGGCAACTGTGCGGCGAGCAACCCGGCGAGCGCGGCGACGAACAGCAACACGACGAGCGTGCCAAAGGGGATCGAGACCACATAGCCCGCTCCGGACAGCGTGAGCGCCACCACCAGCAGGGCACCGACGACCCCCACGATCAGGCCGAACACGCCGCCAATCAGCGCCGTGATGATCGACTCGTAGCGGATCATCTGGCGCACCTGCCGGCGCGAGGTACCGATCGCGCGCATCATGCCGAGCTCGCGCGTGCGCTCGTAGATCGACAGGATCAGCGTGTTGACGATGCCGAACAGCGACACGATCACCGAGAGCGCAAGCAGCACGTAGATCAGCGCGAGCAGCGTGTTGATCTGCTTGCTCAGGTCCTGCTTGAACTGTTCCGCGGTGCGCGAGCGGGCCTGTGGGAACTGGTTGGCAAGCACCCTGTCGACCGCCGGCTGCACCTGCGCGTCGGTCGCGCCGGGGGCATAGGCGACGAAGTCGAGGGCGTCTTCGCGCTGTCCGAACGCCGTGCCCGCGAGCGGCAGACTGATCGTCAGGTCCTGCAGGACTCCTGATTTTTCGTCGACCGTGCCGAGCACTTTCAGATTCACGCGCTTGTTGGACGGTGTCAGCACCGAGACCGTCTGGCCGACCTTCAGGTGGTGGTCTTTTGCGTATTCCTTGGTGACGACCGTGCCCGTGGTGCCGAGGCCCAGCAGCGTGCTCGGCGAGCCTCTGTCCCACTTCACGCGATACACGCGCTCGAACGTCGCCGGGTCGATCGCGGTGATCTTCGCGTTGTCCTTCACGCCACGGACACGGCCGAGCGTGAAGGCGATCGGCGTGACCGTGGCGACGCCGGGAACTTTCGCCACGGCGCTCGCCACGCCGGCGGGGATCGGCTGTTCGTTGCCCGACTGGGAGTTCTCGACGATCAGGTTGCCGGCGAACGAGCGGCTGACCGATTGGTCGATCGTCGCCTTGAACCCGTCGGCGAGCACGGCGACGAAGGCGACCAGCGCGAGCCCTACGGTGAGCGCGGCAGCCGTGACCATCGTGCGCCCCGGCTGGCGAATCGAGTTCTCGCGCGCCAGGCGACCGGTGATCCCGCGCCATGTGACGAGCAGCCCGATGACGCGCGCGAGAGCGGGGACGACACGGTAGTTGCGTTTCGGGCGCTCTTCGCCGCGGCGTAGGCGGGCCAACAGCCGCGCCGAGCGCAGCCCCCACACGATCACCAGAATCGGCAACGAGGCGCCGCCGATCACCAGTCCCAGAAGCACCACGACGACCAGGCCGAGGACGAAGCGGATGACCAGCGCGCGCCTGGTCGGCAGCGGGTGCGGGATCTCGACGCCCTCGCGCATCGCCGCCAGCGGCGGCACACGCGTCGCACGCAGCGCGGGAGGCAGGCCGGCGAGCACTGTGATGACGATGCCGACGAGCAGCGAGACGACGATCGTCCGGGTCTCAAGCACGGTCCCGCTATCGGGCAGATCGGCGCCGAACAGCTTGAACAGCTGGTCGAGCGCCGGCGCCAGCCCGATTCCCGCGAACAGGCCGAGCACGGCACCGACCACACCGAGCAGCAGGCCTTCGCCGATGACCGCCTGCATGATCTGCCTGCGCGTCGCGCCCATGGTCCGCAGCAGGCCGAACTCGCGCGTGCGCTGCGCGACGGTGATCGAAAAGGTGTTGAAGATGATGAACGCGCCGACGACCAGCGCGACATAGGCGAACACGAGCAGGAACGTGCGCAGGAAGCTCAGGTTGCTTTCCAGGTCGGAGGTGTTCTTGGCGGCCTGCTGTTCGCCGGTGCGCACGTCGACGCTGGGCGGAAGCACGGCGCGAATGTTCGCGCGCAGCTGCGCCGGGGTGACACCGGAGCTCGCTGCCACGTCGATCTGGTCAAAGCGCCCCGTCTCCCCTGCCGCTCGCTGCGCCTCGGCCGGCGTGAGCACCGCGGTGCCCGCGCCGCCGAAGGACTGCCCGCCGCCGAACTTGAGGATGCCGACGATCGTGTAACGCCTGGCCGGCGCCGCGCCGGCGACGATCATCTGCTGACCGACCTTCAGGCCGTGGCGCGAGGCCGTCGCTTCGTCGATCGCGACTTCTCCTGCGCCGGCGGGAAAACGGCCCTCGATGGGCGAGAAGGACTCAAAGCGCTTGGGCAACTCACCCGCGATGAAAGCCGGCGCGCCACCACTGGTCAGGCGTTTGCGCTTGAGGTCGAGGAACGTTCCCGGGGTGAAGATCCCACCGGCGGCTTCGGCGACCCCCGGCACGCCGCGCACCTGCCTGAGCATCGCCTCGGTGATCGGCGATTCTTCGGCGCTCTTTTCGCGCCCGAGCGTCTCGGTCGGCGAGACGACCACCGAGTCGCCCTTGGCGGCCGTCTTGAAGATGCCGGCGAAGGACTGGTTGATCGTGTCGGTGAGGATGTAGGTGCCGGCCATCAGCGCGACGCCTAGCGCAATCGCGATGGCGGTCAGCACGACGCGCAGCTTGCGCTGCAGAAAGCCGCGCAGGACGAGCCGCCTCATCTCATCCGATCGCCTTCATCAGGTCGAGCGCCTCGTCGGTGGTCATCGACGGCACCGTCGTGCACGATGCGCCCGTCGGCGAGCACGAGCAGCCGGTCGGCAAACGAAGCGGCGTGCGCGTCGTGCGTGACCATCACGACCGTCTGGCCGAAGTCGTCGACTGCGTGCCTGAGCAGTCCGAGCACGTCGTCGGTGGCCTTTGAGTCGAGGTTGCCGGTGGGCTCGTCGGCAAATACGACGGCCGGGCGCGAGACGAGCGCGCGGGCAACCGCCACGCGCTGCTGCTGACCGCCGGACAGCTCGGCCGGACGGTGGCTCAGACGATCGGCGATGCCGACGGAGTCGACCAGACGCGCCAGCCACTCGCGATCGGGCTCGCGCCCGGCGATCGACAGCGGCAGCAGGATGTTCTCTTCGGCGCTCAGCACCGGCAGCAGGTTGAACGTCTGGAAGATGAAGCCGATGCGGTCGCGGCGCAGGTTGGTCAAGCGCTTGTCGTCCAGAGCGGTGATCTCGACGCCGTCGATGTCGACGGTGCCCGACGTCGGCTGGTCCAGGCCCGCGAGGATGTGCATGAGCGTCGACTTGCCCGAGCCCGACGGGCCCATGATCGCGGCAAAGCGCGAATTGGGGAAACCGACGTTCACGTCTATGAGAGCGTCGACGGCAGCCTCGCCTTCGCCGTAGCGGCGGCTGAGATCGTGGGCCTCGACGAGCGGTCGCGAGCCGTGTGCGGTCGGCGTTGAATTCACGTCTTCGGGCAGGTTACAGCTACGTGTCGGACGTAACACACGCCGTCCGGGACACGGCCTAGCATCCTCGCCCCGATGCACGAGACGACCCCGCAGGTGTTCCTGATCGCACGCCCCTCGATCGACGTCGAGGGGATGCGCGGGTACCTGACCGACGTCGGCGGAGAGTCGTGGCTGGAGCGCCGCATGCGAGGAGGCCACAGACGCGCCCAACGGCGGCGAGCTGATCGTCGAGTTCGGCGGGCGCGCCTGCTATCGCAGCTGGGAGCCGGGGTTGAACCCGAACGTGACGAAGGTGCGCACCGATCAGCGCGAGTACTTCGCCAACATCCTGCGCTCCGCCCACGGGAGCGTGCTGGAGCACGCGAACTACTCCTTCGCGCTGCGCAACGTGAGCAGAGTTTTTACGCACGAGCTCGTCAGGCATCGCGCCGGCTCGGCCTTCAGCCAGGAGAGCCTGCGCTACGTCCGCCTGGCCGACATCGGCTTTCGTGTGCCGCCCGCGCTGGAGCCGGTCCGCGAGCAGGTGCTGGCGATCGTCGAGCAGCTCGAGGAGTTCCAGGTCAGCGCGGCGCGCGAGCTGGGGATCGACGAGGAGGGCGTGCCCTTCCACGTCAAGAAGGAGGTCACCTCCGCGCTGCGCCGCCTCGCGCCGCTAGGGCTGAGCACCGACATCATCTGGACGGCCAACGCGCGCACTCTGCGACACGTGATCGAGATGCGCACGGCGTCGGGTGCCGAGGAGGAGCTGCGCCAGGTGTTCGACACGATTGCCCGCACGATGCAGGCCGAGGCGCCTGGCCTGTTCCAGGACTTCGCCCTCCAGGATGACGGCTCCTGGGTCCCCGAGCACCGCAAGGTCTGAGCCCGCTGCGGGCCTCGCAGCTCAGGGCTCCAGCGCAACCAGCTCGAACTCGACCGCCCCGTTCTTCACGCGCGCGAGCCCCATCGTGTGCCGCGGCTGGCGCCGGCGATCGGTGGGGCTGCCCGGGTTGAAGATCTGAAAGCCGTCCCCGGCCTCGTGCAGGGGTATGTGCGAGTGGCCGAACACGACCGCGCCAGCCAGCGGGAAGCGCCTGCGCAGCCGCGCCAGACGCCCCTTCGCCGGGCCGGCGTCGTGGACCATCGCGAGCTTGACGGCGTCGACCTCGATTTCCAGTTGTGCGGGCAGCAGCTCGACAAGTGCGCGCTCGTCGACATTGCCGTGCACCGCCACGACCGGCGGCCCGAGCGCCCTGAGCTCGTCGAGCACACGCACGCTCGACACGTCGCCGGCGTGCAGGATCAGCTCGGCCGAATGCAGTTGCGCCAGGCACTGCTCGGACAGGCGACGCTTGCCGCGTGGCAGGTGCGTGTCGGCGAGGATCGCGATCAGCATGCCTGGGTGCGAGCCGCCCGGCAGTGGTCACGAACGATCGTTCAGTCCTCCTGTGACTGGATCTCCTTCACGCGCTCCTCCAGCTGCTCGGTCACGGCCGGGTCGCGCAGGGTCGTCACATCGCCGAGCGCTCGTCCCTCGGCGATGTCGCGCAGCAGCCTGCGCATGATCTTGCCCGAGCGCGTCTTGGGCAGGTCGTCGGCCCAGATGATGCGCTTGGGGCGGGCGAACTTGCCGATCCGCTCGGCGACAGTCGCGCGGATGCCCTCGACGGTCTGCTCGTCGCCGGCGAGGTCACCCTGCAGCGTGACGAAAGCCACGATCGCCTGGCCGGTGTCCTCGTCGTGCTGTCCAATGACGGCGGCCTCTGCGACATCGGCGTGCGCGACGATCGCCGACTCCACCTCGGCCGTCGAGAGCCTGTGCCCGGACACGTTGACCACGTCGTCGATCCGCCCGATTACCCACAGGTAGCCATCGGAGTCACGCCGCGCGGCGTCGCCGACCAGGTAGGTCTCCTTGCCGAAGCGCTTGAAATACGTCTCGATGAAGCGGTCGGGCTCCTTGTAGAGCGTGCGCAGCATCGACGGCCACGGCTGCGTGAGCACGAGCAGCCCCTGACCCTCCTCGATCGGCTCGCCGGTCGACTCGTCGCGCACCTCGGCGAGCACACCGGGGAACGGATGCGTGGCCGAGCCCGGCTTGGTCTCGGTGATGCCCGGCAGCGGGGTGATCATGATCGCGCCGGTCTCCGTCTGCCACCACGTGTCGACGATCGGGCAGCGTTCCGCGCCGATCACCTTGTGGTACCAGAGCCACGCCTTGGGATTGATCGGCTCGCCGACCGAGCCGAGCAGGCGCAGGCTGCTCAGGTCGTGTTTGCCGGGCCAATCCGAACCCCACTTGATGCACGCGCGGATCGCCGTGGGCGCGCAGTAGAGGATCGTCACGCCGTAGCGCTCGACGATCTCCCACCAGATGTCCTTGGCGGGATAGTCCGGCGCACCCTCCCACATCACCGAGGTCGCGCCATTGGCGAGTGGCCCGTAGACGATGTAGGAGTGGCCGGTCACCCAGCCGACGTCCGCAGCACACCAGTAGACATCGGACTCGGGCTTGAGGTCGAACACGTAGCGGTGCGTCGCCGCGACACCGGTGAGGTAACCACCGGTGGTGTGCAGAATCCCCTTTGGCTTGGCCGTCGAGCCGGAGGTGTAGAGGATGTACAGCGGGTGCTCGGCGTCCAGGGGCTCGGGGGGGCACGCGGGATCGGCCGCAGCGACGATCTCGTCGTAGTAGACGTCGCGACCCTGCTGCATCTGACACGGCGTCCCGGAGCTGCGCACGACGACGATCTTCCGCAGCGTGCCCAGGTCGCCCATCACCTCGTCGACGCGGTCCTTGACCGGCGCGGTCTTGCCCTTTCGCGCAGCGCCGTCGACGGTGATCAGCAGCTTGGCCTCAGAGAACTCCATGCGCTCGCGAACGGCCTCCGCGGAGAACCCGCCGAACACGACGTTGTGCGGTGCGCCGATGCGCGCGCACGCGAGCATCGCCACGATCACCTCGGGGATCATCGGCAGGTAGATGCCGACGACGTCGCCCTTCTGCACGCCCTGGTCCTTCAGCGCGCTGGCGAAGGCTTCCACGTCGGCGAGCAGCTCGGCGTAGGTGAGATCGCGCTCGCTGCCGTCCTCGCCGCGCCAGTGGAAAGCCACCCGCTCGCCGCGGCCGGCGATGACGTGGCGATCGAGGCAGTTGTAGGACACGTTGAGCGTGCCGCCGGTGAACCACTTGTAGAACGGCGGGTCGTCGTCGTCGAGCACGCGCGTCCACTTCTGAAACCAGTCGAGCTGTTCGGCCTGCGCTACCCACCAAGCCTGCGGATCTGCGGCGGCCTGCTCGTAGACGGCCGGATCGTTCAGCAGCGCGTGCTCACCGAAGTCCGCCGGCGGCGGGAAGGTCTCTACGTCGAGCAGCGTGGCGAGCTCCCTGTCGAGCTCCTCGGTCGGTCGTGCGCTATCCGGTTCAGTCGACATCGCTGGCACTCCTCTCACTCAAAGGTCACTCGGCTGGCGGCGCCATTCTCCCACCGGCGCGCCCAGCCACGGCGCGCCGGTTCGGATGCTGCTCTCTCGTCGTTGCGATCAGCTCCTCGACAGTGGAACCACGGGCAAGACGGTGCGACCGAACGTCGAGTTGACGACGGCGGCGAACGACGCGTACCAAGCCGCGGCAGCGGTTGCGAGGCCGAGGTAGCCGCCCCAGTGTTCGACGGTCGGATGCGGGCCGGTGGCGCCGATGGCCAGCAACACGAAAGTGATCGTCAGCAGCAGGAACACAAGCAGCACCGCGCCGCTCGTGCGCATCGCCGCCACCGTCATGTAGGCGGTGAAGATCGCCCAAGCCCACAGGTACACGCCGACTGCGTGCCCGGCGTTGCCGGTGATGTCCTTGGCATAGAACACGTTGAGCGCCCAGAAGGAGATCCAGAACCCACCGAACGAGCAGAATGCGACGGCTCCGAAGGTATTGCCGTTGCGAAACTCCCACATGCCCGCCAGTAGCTGCACGATCCCGCCGTAGGCGAGGGCGAGGCCCAAGACCACGGACACTCCCTTGGGGTCGACGAGGTTCGAGTTGAACATGGAAAGGACGAACGTCGTCATCGCAAATGCGGCGAGCCCGAGAGGGCCCGGGTCCGCGGGTTCCCAGCCGCTTGTGACCGCCGGCCGCGAAACCTCTGGCCGCGTCGGATCTTCGCGCCCGATAGTGCCTGCCTCCATGGAAGCCTCCCTTCCCCGCGCCCGTGGGCGAGGTGGAATCTATGAGTGACTCTGTGAGCACGTGGGGAACAGCAGTTGCGCGGCTCCCGGACCTGCCCTTTGAATGTTTTATGCCCGCTCTCGGAGCAGGCTAATCATCGCGCAGCGGCTGCCCTCGCTCAGCCGCGCGTGCCGCGCTTGCGGCGCTTGCGCGAGGAGCCCAAAGCGGGCTTGGCCGGCGCGGGTGTGACGTCGCCGCCTGCGGTGGCCAGCGCCGGCTGCGGACCGGTCGCGCCTTCGCGCATCTGCGCGCGCGTAGGCCACGGGCGAGCCTCGCCGGACTCCCACGCCGGCGGCTGGCCGTTGGGCCATTTGCCGGCGAACAGGATGCCCACGGCGACCAGCCAGAAGGCCGGCACGACCTCGAGCGTCGCCCCGCCGATCGGCAAGAAGATGAGGATGCCGGTGAGGATCCCGACCACGCCCAGCCAGCGCGTGACCAGGCCGACGCGCATGGCGTTGACCATGATCACGACCATCGCAACGGCAACGGCCAGCCCGGCGAGCAGGTCGAAGTACTGCGTGACCACGTTGGCGGTGCCTTTGGTCAGCGCCGAGTCGACGGCGTGATTGGTGAAGTCGTGCCCGACGGCGAACTTGTGCGTTTCGACCGCGAGCACCGCCTGGTGGCCGATGCTGATGACGGCGAGCGCGAATCCCCCGACGAGGATCAGCGGGCGGGCCAGCGACCACATCTGCGGCCGGCGAAAGCGCGTCGCGTCGGCCAGCAGCAGCAGGGCGAGCGTCAACCCGGCGATCGCTATACCGGCGATCACGCTCGCGGCGATCAGCGTCGTGGCATGGTGGCTGAAGAATTTGACTTCCGGAGCGCGCGGGCTGACGGCCGGGTTCGGCTGGCCCGAGAGCGCCGGCGCGAGCCCCTGCAGCAGCCCGACCGACGGCGCTCCGTTGAGCGTCGAGGCGGTGATGATCCCGCTGAGCAGGTACAGGAAGCCGGCGCCGAAGGCGGGCACGGCGAGCCTGGTTCTCCGCGCTGTCTCGGTGGCGACCTGCTGCTTGATCTCGTTGCTGCTGGGCATCGCGAACGTCAGTCTATGATGAGCGCATGGAGAGCGGTGGCCTCGGAGATCTTTTCGGCGACCCGGAGGAGCTGCAGCGGCGCCTGGCGGAGTTCGCCGATCAGATGCAGGGCCAGCAGAAACTGGCGTGGGCCGACAATGCGATCAAGCTCGCCGTCGACATGACGGTGGCGGCGGTCGAGCGCATCAACCTGCAGGGCAGCGCCGAGGCTCAGGCCGAACAGATCCGCACTGTGATGGCGCTCGTCTTCCCCGAGGCCGTCACGCTGGTGCGCGAGGCGCGCGCCGGGCTGCAGTAGCGCTGGCGTCAGTAGCGCGCCCGCACGGCCGGCGCCTCGGCGCCGTCGTCTGGCTGATTGCGCCCCGCGGGGAGCTCTCACGCGAGCGCGACCCGCCATCCTCCGTCCCTCCCGCTCGGCGTCGCGGGATGCGCGCCCGGCGGAGATGACTTCTTTGAACGAGCGAAAGCGGAAGATGAACACGACCGACGCGAGGCCGACGGTGGCGGTGAAGGCCGCGATGGCGATCTGCTGGCCGACGGAGTAGGCGGCGACGACTGCAGTCGGCGCGCTGCCCGCGAAGACCTTGACGAGCAGCGCCTGCTGCACGCCTGCACCGCCCGGCGCGAAGGGCACCGCGCCGGCGACCTGGTTGACGCCGAACACGAGCAGCACGTTCTGCACCGAGCCGCCGACGCCGAAGGCTTCGAGCAGAAACCAGAACGCGGCAAAGCGGCACAGCCAGGCGAGCACCTGCAGCGAGGCGACTTCGCGTAGGTAGCGGGGGCGGTCGCCGAGGATCGTCACGCCCTGGCGAACGCGCGCCCAGAAGGCCTTGACGCGCGCCGACAGGATGGCGAACACAACGAGCCCGAGGACGCCCAGAGCGGTGATCAGAAAGAGCGTCAGCCGAAAGTGTTCGGCGAGGTAGGAGATTTCGAACGAGGAGAGTTTCGAGAAGTCGGGCGGCTTGGGAAAGACGCCTTGGCTGAACGCGTAGATGAGCACGAAGATGCCCACGCTCGCATCGAAGATCGACTCCACGAAGAAGGCCGCGGCGACCGTCGGGTAGCTCGATCCGGGGATCGAGCTGCGCGTGAGAAAGAGCTTGATCACGTCGCCACCGCGGGCGGGCACCACGTTGTTGAAGCCGACGGCGGCCCAGTAGGCGCCCCAGATGCGCCGCCACTGGAAGGTTGCGGCCGGGTAGGCGGCGCGCAGGCTGTTGAAGAAACCGCGCGAGCGCAGCGTCAGGTTCAGACCGAAGAACAGCAGGCCGAGCAGCAGCGTGCCCCAGTGCACGGCGGCGATGTCGGAGAAGAACTGCCCGACGGCGTCGAAGAACGACGTGAGGCTGTCGCCGATCGAGGTCGAGGCGAACGTGGCGGGCACGACTCAAGCGTACGGATACCCCGCGCGCTCCGGGCACCGTCGCGGCCCCACCGGGCCGTGTCGTCGCAGCGTGCTGTAGAAAGGACGCATGGCACAACGCACCCCGCCCGCGCGCGGGCTGACGGTTGCGGTAACCGGTCCGACCGGAGAGATCGGCCAAGCGGTCGTCGCTGCGCTGCAACGCTCGCGCGAGGTGCAGCGCGTGCTCGGCATGGCGCGCAAGCCGTTCGAGCCGGCCGAGCACGGCTGGAAGAAGGTGTTCTACACACGCGGCGACGTACTCGACCGCGAGGCGGTGGACGCGCTGGTCAGTGGCGCCGACGTGGTCGTGCACCTCGCGTTCATCATCATGGGCGGCCCCGAGGAAAGCCGCGCGGTGAACCTGCAGGGATCGCGCAACGTCTTCGAGGCGGCCGCAGCCGCCGGCGTAAAGCGCCTGGTCTACGCCTCGTCGGTCGCCGCCTACGGCTACCACGCCGACAACCCGCAGCCGCTCACCGAGGACGTCGCCGCGAGAGGCACCGACAGCCACTACTACTCCGCGCAGAAGGCCGAGGTGGAGGCGCTGCTTGCAGAGACGCTCGCCGGCAGCGCGACCGAGGCGTACATATTTCGCCCTTGCATCGTCGCCGGGCGCGGCGCGCCGATGCTGATCGACAACCTGCCCTACACGCAGATCTCCGATCGCCTTCCCGGCCCGGTATCGCGACTGCTGGACGGCGTGCCGATCCTGCGCCCGGTGCTGCCGGATCCCGGTGTGCCGTTCCAGCTGGTGCATCGCGACGACGTCGCCGCGGCGATGCGCGCCGCCGTGCTCGGCCGCGGCAAGCCCGGTGTGTACAACCTCGCAGGCGCCGGCGAGCTGAGCGTCAAGCAGCTCGCGCAGGAGCTCGGCTGGTACTCGATCCCGGTTCCCGAGCTGGCTGTCGACGCGGTCGCCGAGACGATCTCACGCTTGGGCTTCCTCCCGGCACAGGCGCAGTGGATCAGCGCGTTTCGCGAGCCCGTGATCATGGATACCTCAAAGGCACGGCGCGAGCTGCGCTGGCGTCCCGAGCACGACGCGCTGGCGACGCTGCGCGAGACGATCGCCGCCTCACGAGCCGAGCGGCTGATCCGCTAGGCGCAATCGCAGGCCGACGCGCTCGCTCGCGACGCGCCGATGCGCGCGCGACCGTAGGATTTCGCGCGCATGAGCACCAGCGCCGACGACCAGACCCCAATGCCGGCCACGAAGGTCGTCACCGACAGCACGCCGTACCTGCCCGCCGAGCTGATCGGTCGCTGGGGAATCGAGCAGGTCAGCCTGTACGTCGGCTGGGAGGGTGATCTGCGTCGCGAGGACACCTACACCGACCTCGACGCCTTCTACCGGCAGCTGCACGAGACGGCCAGCCTGCCGACGACCTCCCAGCCCTCGGCCGGCGACTTCATCGCCTGCTTCGAGCCGCTCGTGCGCGCCGGGCACGACGTGGTCTCGATCCACCTCGCAAGCGGCCTCTCGGGAACGTGTGAGAGCGCGCGCGAAGCCGCCAGGCTGCTGGCAGAGGCGGGCCATCGCGGCCGTGTGGAGGTGATCGACAGCCAGACCGGAGCCGGCGGCCTCGGCTGCCTGGTGCTACTGGCTGGCGGAACTCGCTGAGCGCGGCGCGGGGCTGCGGGAGATCGTCGGCGCCGTCGCGAGCGCGCGCAAGCAGCTGGACATCTGGTTCTGCCTGGACACGCTTGAGTACCTGCGCCGAGGCGGTCGCATCGGCGCGGCGCAGGCGGTCGTCGGCACGGCGCTGAAGCTCAAGCCGATCCTCACCTTCGGCACGGAGATCGCCCCCGTCGGGCGCGTGCGCACCCGCCAGCGCGCCTTCGAGCGGATGGTCTCCTACCTGACCGAGCTGCACGATCGCGGCGCCACCGACTGGATCGTGCAGCATGCACAGGCGCCAGGCGACGCCGAGCGGCTGGTCGAGCAGGGCAGGCAGATCTTCGGCTTCGAGCCGTTGTTCTGCACGCAGGTCGGGCCCGTGCTCGGGCGCGCACCTCGGCGCCGGCATGCTCGTCGGCGGCATGACGCGCCCGCCGGCCAGGTGACGCGCCCGCCCCGCCGAGCGCGGGACGGGCGGTCAAAGCGGATCGTCTGAGCTACTTGACGATCTTGATGATGCGCTCCATGCCGAGCCGCGTGTGCGGGCGGCCGTCCTGCGTGGGCATGAAGCAGACCTGCACGTACCAGCCTGGCTTGGCCGAGATGCGTCTCCTGCTGGAAGGCTGCCGGAGGAGAGCGGGCCGGCGAAGTTCGCCGGCGGCCCGGCGACCAGCTTTTCCAGACCCTTTTCATGACCGCTGAGGAGGCCGTTGACGACCGATTTGGCGGCCTTGTGGCTCTTCACAGCGAAGCCGAGGTCCATGTGCACGAGATAGCCTTCGTTTTCAAAGCGCACGACCTCGCCCACTTTCAGCACCGACGGACCCCTTGAAGCCGAACTCGATCGTCTTCTCGGTCGCCTGGGCCGCCGGAAGCACGGCGGGCGTTTTGGATTCGGCGACCGCAAAGCTGCTGCGCGCCCACTTCGAGGACTTTTCGCCTTCGGCGTTTACCGCGATGTACTGACCTGCGGCGAGGATCGTCTGCGCTTCGGTCGGCTGTTTGCCGGCTTCCGCGTCAAACACGATCGAGCCGAACTTCGACACCGTGTTCGGGTCCTGCGACGCCTTGTTGGTGTCGAGGAACGCGAACGTTTCGGCGGCGGTGACGCCGGGGTTGAGCTTGATCAGCACGACCGCCGGTTCCTTGCCTCCTGTCGCCGTGCTGACGACGTTGACGGCGCCGGACTGCAGCGCGCCCGAGACGGTGATGCTGGTGGAGTTGACCGTGGCGTTGATCGTCGGAAGCGTGGATGCGGCCAGCGCGGGGCCGGCGGCGAACGCTCCTATTGAGACGGCAACGCCGGCGGCCGCGAGCGTCGCGAGAAGCTTGCGTCGTGGCGATGCGAGAAGGCTAAAGCGAGTTGTCATTTGTTCCCTTCTGATCCATTCGTTGATCGGCGAAACGGCCGAAGCGCGTATTCCCCCAGTGACTGCTGCGTGACCGGCGTGCTGCCGACCGTTCAAGGACGCTGCCGTGATGCTGTTCGGGCTCCGTCCCGGCGCGAGGCATGACCTGGCGCGCCGCGGAGTATAAGCGGCTCGTAAGCGCTTTTACAAGCCACTCGGCGCAGCCTGGAGAGCGCTCTCGCTCGACTTAGACAGTTTGCACAAGCGCCGCCAGAACACGCTCGTCGTGCTCGGCCGGTTTGACCTTGCGCAGCACCGTCGGCGACGACGCCCTCGGAGTCGATCACGAACGTCGTGCGCTCGTTGCCGAAGTACTTTCGCCCGTACATCGACTTCTCGACCCACACGCCATAGGCGTCGGCGACGCCGTGGTCTTCATCGGCGAGCAGCGCGAAGTTCAGCGACTGCTGTTCGTGGAACTTCTTCACCTTGGCGACGGGGTCGGGGGACACGCCGAGGACGACCGCTGCCGCTCGCGGCGTAGTCGGCCTGGTGGTCGCGCACGCCGCACGCCTGCGTGGTGCAGCCCGGCGTGCTGGCCTTGGGGTAGAAGTAGACGACGACAGGCTGGCCCTTGAAGTCTGAGAGCTTGACCGCTCGGCCGTCCTGGTCGGGGAGCTCGAAGTCGGGGGCGTCGTCGCCGGGTTCGATCATCGCGAGCGTGTCCCCACCACGATCGTGCGTCCTACTGCGCCGCAGAGTCAGCGGCGCGCGAGACGTACTCGTGCACCGGGAACTCAGCGATCTCGGGCTGGACCGACACGCCCGTCGCGGCGACCGCGGGCCCGACTCGTTCTGCACCGAACGCGTCGAAGTGAGCGCGCGACTCCCACAGGTCGGTCACCAGCCATCCCCCGTCGACCGGACCGGAAGCCGAGAAGATCAGCCCGTCCGGATGATTGCCGCGGACGTCGATCGCAGCCTCAACTCGATCGAATTCCTCGACCCCGACGCCGGGCAGGGTGATGCGGATACCTACGGCCATGCTTCCCCCTTGATTTGGATCGTCGGAGTGTACGGAACCCATGGCGACCGGCTCGGGGGACACGCCGAGGACGATCGCGCCGCTCTTGGCGTAGTCGGCGTCGTGGTCTCGCACGCCGCACGCCTGCGTCGTGCAGCCGGGCGTGTCCGCGCGCTGTCGGGGTCGGGCGACGTGCCCTGCCCCACCTGCAACCCGACCGAGGGCGCGTGAGCCGCCAGCTGGGCGTGTTCGCGCTCGGCCCCGACTACTACAGCGCGTCGCCCGAGGACAAACGGGCGGCGTGCAAGGCCCTGGCGGACCTGCTGCGCGAACGGGCGGGTCTACCTCCGACCGACGACGAAGGGAAGGCACCCCGTGCTATTGCCTGAATCACCCGGCGTGCTGGCCTTGGGGTAGAAGTACAGGACGACAGGCTTGCCGCGGAAGTCCTGCAGGCTCAGCGCGCGCCCATCCTGGTCGGGGAGCTCGAAGTCGGGGGCCTTGTCGCCTGGCTCGATCACGCGCTGATCCTAGCTACGGCTTGAGCAGAATCTTGAATGCGCCGTCCTGCTTCTTCTGGAAGATCTCGTATGCGCGCGGCGCGTCCTGCAGCGGCAGGTGATGCGTGGCGTACTCGTCGACGCCCAGCGGGTCCTCGTCGCCGCTGAGAAGCGGCATGATCTCCCCGACCCAGCGCTTGACGTTGGCCTGGCCCATGCGCAGGTTGATCTGCTTGTCGAACATCTGCAGCAGAGGCATCGGGCTGGCCGCGCCGCCGTACACGCCGGAAAGCGACAGGGTGCCGCCACGCTGAACCAACTCGATCGCCATGTGTAGTGCGCTCAAGCGGTCGATGCCTGCCGTCTGCATGACCTGCTGGGCGACGGCGTCGGGTAGTAGGCCCGCGAGCTTGTGCGCGAGGCGGCCGATCGGCGCTCCGTGCGCCTCCATGCCGACCGCGTCGATCACGGAGATCGGACCGCGCCCGTCGGTCAGCTCGCGCACCGCCGCGGGCAGATCGTCGTGGTCTTCGAGATCGAGCACGCGCACCCCGTGCGCAGCGGCGCGCGCCAGGCGCTCGGGCACGAGGTCCACGCCGATCACGTGGCCCGCGCCTTTGTGCTGGGCCACGCGGGTGGCCATCTCGCCGATCGGGCCAAGGCCTAGCACGAGCACCGTCTCACCGTCGGGTACGTTGGCGTACTCGACGGCCTGCCACGCCGTCGGCAGCACATCGGAGAGGTACACGAAGCGATCGTCGGGTGGCCCCTCGGGCACCTTGATCGGGCCGTACTGAGCCTGCGGTACACGCAGGAACTCGGCCTGTCCGCCGGGGACCTGGCCGTACAGCTTGGTATAGCCGAGCAGCGACGCGCCGGTGCCGTACTCGCGCACCTGCGTCGTCTCGCATTGCGACTGCAAGCCCCTGTCGCACGTGTAGCAGTGCCCGCAGGAGATGTTGAACGGGATCACCACGCGGTCGCCCTTGGCGATGTTCGTCACCTGCGAGCCGACCTCCTCGACGATCCCCATCGGCTCGTGGCCGAGCACATCGCCCTCGTCGATGAACGCTCCGAGCACCTCGTACAGGTGCAGGTCCGAGCCGCAGATGCCGCTGGAGGTGACACGGATGATCGCGTCTGTCGGCTGCTCGATCGCCGGATCTGGCACCGTGTCGACGCGTACGTCGTGGTTGCCGTGCCATGTGAGTGCTTTCACGTCGCCTCCTAGCGCTGCGGTGTGCGGTCGCTTCCCCGTACCCGGCGCCCCAGACGCCAAACAGCGCCGTCGCGCGGGACGGCCACGTGTAGCGCGGCATGAGCACGGGTAGCCTTGCTGCATGGCCGGCGAGCGACTGCAAGCAGTGGTTTCCGAGTACTCGTCGGACGACGAGGAGCATCCGCTCGGCGGCTACGCAGTGCTGATGGGCGTGTTCCTGTCGGCGGCAGCGGCCTTCACGGCGTGGGTGCGCCGCTCCGGTCGCGAGCTGCCCGAGCGCGTCGACGCGGCGGATCTCGCGCTGATCACGGTCGCCTCGCACAAGGCTTCACGCCTGGTGGCGAAGGACCGCGTGACGAGTGCCGTGCGTGCGCCGTTCACGAGATACCAAGGCGACGGCGGTCCAGCCGAGGTCGAGGAGCAGGCCCGCGGGCAAGGGCTGCGGCGCGCGATCGGCGAGCTGCTCGTCTGTCCCTACTGCCTCGGCATGTGGATCGCCGCAGCGTTCACCGCGGGGCTGACGGTCGCGCCGCGGCCGACCCGTTGGATAGCCGCGGTGCTGACCGCGCACTTCGGCGCGGACGTGCTGCAGGCCGCCTACCGCAAGCTCGAGGACTCGTGAGCGTCGTCAGCGCAGCAGGCGCGACATGCGCCTGTCCTTGAGCACGCGCCCGTCTGTCTGGCACGTCGGGCAGTAGGCGATCACGTAGTCCTCGAAGTGCACCGCTTTGAGCGCCGTGGAGCATCGCGGACAGGGCTCGCCCTCGTGGCGGTGCACCAGCAGCGGCATGGGCAGCTTGTCGGGGATCGGCAGCGCGACGACCTGCTCGTAGTGCGCGATCGCGTCGCCGAGCGTCTGCACGATCGCGTCGCGCAGCCGTGTCAGCTCGTCCTCGTCGAGGTCGCTGGCGCGCTTGAACGGCGACAGCTTGGCGCGCCAGAGGATCTCGTCGACCCACGAGCGCCCGATGCCGGCGATCGTGTGCTGATCGCGCAGCAGCGTGTGCAGCGGGCGCGGCGCGCCGAGCAGCTCCCCCAGCGGCGGCGGATCGGGCCATGCTTCGGGCGCGAGCGTGGCCAGCGCGTCGTCATCCTCTAGCTCGTCGGTGCGCAGCAGCTTCACCCAAGCGGCCTGCTTTGAGCCGAACTCGCGCAAGCGAAGCTCGCGTCCGTCGCTCAGGCGCACGAGCAGGCGCGAAGTGCGGTCACGCGGGCCGGCGCGCTTGTCATACAGCTGCAGACGCCCGGCAGACATCAGGTGCATCAGCAGCGACAGCCCGCCGGTCGCATCGACGATCAGCTGCTTGCCGCGGCGCCGCACGGCGACGACGCGCTCGCCTGCGAGCGCCGCCAGCGGCGGATCGAAGGTCTTCAGCGCATTGATGCCGGGGGCCGACGCCGACTCGATCTCGGCGCCCTGCAGCGCGCGGTCAAGCAGCCGCGCGGTGATCTCGACCTCCGGCAACTCGGGCATCGCCATCCCACTTTAGGAGGACGATGCCCGCGCCGGCCAGCGTTGCCCTAGTGGGCTGAGATGGGCGGACCTTCGTATTTCGCTTTGGTCGGGCTGACCCAGCGAACGCGCCAGTGCGCGCCCGCGGTCGAGGAGTGCAGCGTCCAGTAGCCGAGGCTGTTGGTCGTGACGGTCTTCAGCGTCTTGTACTTGCGCGAGCCCTTGGGCTGCACCAGCACGGTCACCTTCGTGGCACCGGTGGCCGCTCGCACGAGGCCCCACAGCGAGTAACCGTGGCCGCTCTTGGAGACGGTCAGCGGCACCGGCCAGGCGAAGTACAGCGGCTTGGGCTTGCCGCTGAGGTACTCCAGACCCGTCTGGAAGCCGATCGTGCCGCCGTTGACGCTCGATCCCGGCTTGCCACCGAGCGGGTCGTCGCGCAGCAGGTACTGCGAGAACGCCACCACGCGCGGGTTGGCCCAGGCGATTTTCTCGGCGATCGCGTCGAATTCGGCCTGCTGGCCCACCGGCACACCGAGGAAGCGGTTGGGCTTGCTCTGCACCCCGAACTCCGTCAGGTAGATCGGCAGGTTTGAGGTGACGGCACGCGCGGCGAAGGCTTTGCTGAGCGCGCTCGACAGGCGCGAGAGCACGCCGATCGTCACGTCGTCCTTTTCGCGCGGTTTGTACAGCGGGCCGGCCGCGGTCGTGTACGCGTGGTGCGCATAGCCGAGCGCCGAAAGCGGCGTGCACGAGCCCGATTTGCGGTACTTGGCGTTCAGGCACAGCGCTTCGCGCAAGAACACCAGCGGCGCGACGTCGTGCAGCAGCGCCCTGGATTTTTCGCGCTTGTAGTTGACTTTGGTGTAGCCCGTGGGCGCCGTCTCACCGAGCAGCAGCCGTGGTTTGGCTTCGCCGGCGGCCTGCAGGCCCGCGTAGCCGGCCTGGTAGAGCGCGCGGTAGATGCGCGGCGAGGCCGGCGTGCCGTTGGTGTTCCACTGCGGCAGCAGGAAGGCCGGGTGGTTGGGCTCGTTCCAGATCGAGTAGACGCTCACCTGCGAGCCGAAGTGACGACCCACGGCGGTCATGAATTCCTGGAAGTCTTTGGGATCCGGTTTTGTGACGTACGGCGCTTTCTTGTTCGACGTCGCCCAGCGCGGCGCCGGCGAGGTGACCGTCAGCAGGACTTTCCATTTCAGGCGGTTGGCTTCGGCGATCAGCTTGTCGTATTCGCCCCATGCATAAAGGCCGGGGTTGACCGCTTCAAAGGCCGGCTTGGTGGCGCTGCTGGGGGTCGGCGCAACGTCGTACCAGTTGAGCTCGACGCGCAGCGCTTTGACGCCAAGCGTCTGCATCTGCGCGATCGCCGCCGGGCGCGTCTTGGCGCTGAGCAGCAGGTTGGAACCCTCGAAGAACGTGGGCTGAGATTGCGATGCGAGCGCCGCAGGCGCCGTGAGGCTCGCGGCGGCGACGCCGCAGGCGAGCATGGTGAGGAGAAGCTTGGGGAATCGGGGCATGGTGCTTTGAGACACTCCAGAGCAGGGAAGGTTGCGGTCCTTGCGGGCGGTTGGCGTGTAGCGTTGCGCTGAGTGAGTACAGCCATCGCACCGGACGACATCGTCCGGACACCCGCTGAAGCGCAGCACAATAGCCGCCCGCCATTGCTCGTGCTGGAGCCGCTGGCGCGTTTCCTCGATCAGCACGGGCTCGGCGAGGGCGAGATCGAGGCCAGCCCGATCGGCGAGGGTCATTCCAACGTCACGTACCTGATCCGCCGCGGCGACACAGAGGTGGTACTGCGGCGCCCGCCGCGCCCGCCGCTGCCGCCCAGCGCGCACGACGTGCTGCGCGAGGCTCGGCTGCTGCGCGCGCTCGCCGACACGCCGGCGCGGGTGCCGCCGGTGCTCGCGGTGTGCGACGACCCCGACACGATCGGTTGTCCCTTCTACGTGATGGCGCGAATCCCCGGCGAGGTGATCGTCACGAGCATTCCCGGCGAGCTGGACACGCCGCCCGAGCGCCGGCGCATCGCCGAGGAGCTGATCGACGCGCTGGCTGAGATCCATGCGGTGGACTGGCAGGCGGCGGGCCTGGAGGGCTTCGGCAAGCCGACCGGCTACCTGGAGCGCCAGCTGCGTCGCTTCACGGGTCTGTGGGAGCTGAACAAGACGCGCGAGATACCGACCGTCGAGCGAGTCGGCAAGTGGCTGACCGAGAACATGCCCGAGTCCGGACCGGCGACGATCGTGCATGGCGACTTCCGCCTTGGCAACACGATCTACACGGCGCAGGCGCCGGCGCGCCTGGAGGCGGTACTCGACTGGGAGATGGCCACGATCGGCGACCCGCTGGCCGACATCGGCTACCTGTGCATGATGTGGACGCAGCAGGACGATCCCGAAGGGGGCATGCGCGAGGCGCTCGGCGGTGTGACCCGCCGCGAGGGCTTTCCCACGCGCGAAGAGCTGATCGCCGGCTACGAGCAGCGCACCGGGCGCTCGATGCGCGACCTGCGCTGGTACACGTCGCTGGCGCTGTGGAAGTCGGTTGTGTTCATGGAGGGCAACTACAAGCGCGCCATGGCTGGCACGACCGACGACCCCTACCTGAAGACGTTCGGCGAGGGCGTGCTCGAGCTGGCGCGACAGGCGGAGACCGTGGCATATGGCGACTGACCCCGCCGCCGTCGAGCGCGAGGATTCGCCGGAAGCCGGCAACGGCGTCGCTCACACGGGCCTGCTGATCGACTGGGGCGGGGTGCTCACGAGCAACCTGTTCGACAGCTTCCGCGACTTCTGCGTGCGCATGGAGATCGACCCGCAGATGTTGCGCGGGCGCTTCGGCTCCGATCCGGCCTTCCGCGAGCTGCTGATCGCGCTGGAGAAGGGCGAGCTACAGGAGGCCGACTTCGAGCGACAGCTCGGGCCGCTGCTCGGCCTGCAGTCCGACGGCCTGATCGACGGGCTGTTCGCGGGAGTGAAGCCGGACGTGGCGATGGTCGAGGCGGTGCGCAGGGCGCGCGCGGGCGGCGTTCGCACGGCGCTCGTGTCCAACTCGTGGGGCGTGCACCGCTATCCGCACGACATGTTCGACGAGCTGTTCGACGGCGTCGTCATCTCAGCCGTTGAGGGCACGCGCAAGCCGTCGAGGCGGATGTACGAGCTCGGCGCCGAGCGCGCCGGAGTCGCCCCCGAGCAGTCGGTGTACGTCGATGACCTGCCGTTCAACCTAAAGCCCGCCGAGGAGCTCGGCATGGCGACGATCCACCACACCAGCGCCGAGCAGACGATCCCCGAGCTGGAACGGCTGCTCGGCATGGCTCTGCGCGGCAGCTGACGCACGCGAACAAGCGTCGGCTCGACGGCCCAGGCGCTCATGCCCGGCCCCCTCTGGGCCGAATCAACCCGCATGTTCCGCGAAGCAGGCGCAGCCGACCCGGCGGGCGCTGAAGCACCCCTGCAGCAGCCGGACGCCAACTTCGGCGACGGTCTGAAGGCACGCATCCTCTCCGCCATGTTCGCGGCGGGGGCGACGCTGGCCTGGCTGACGGTGGCCCTGCCGCACGATGCTCATGCGAACGCCACCGGCGTGGTGGTGATCGTCGCCTTCGCCTACGCGACCGCGGCGCTGCTGTTCTGGCGCGCCGAGGAGCTCCCGCCCGGCGTACTGCCGTTGGCTCTGGCCGGCGGCACGACGCTGATCACCGGCGTGGCGTACTTCTCCGCGCAGAACCCGAGCCCGCTGATCTTCCTTTACCTGTGGGTGTTCCTCTACTCCGCCTACTTCTTCAGCTCCAGGCAGATGCTCGTGCAGATCGCCTACGTCGGCGCGACGTTCGCGCTGCTGCTCACCGAGCGCTCGTCGGTGAGCAAGGTCGCCGCGTGGTGGCTTGTCGGGATGGGCACGCTGGCAGTCGCGGCGGGGGTGATCCGCGTGATGCGCGCTCACGTCGACACGCTGATCGCAAGGTTGTATGACTCGGCGCGCGTCGACCCGCTGACGCGCCTGGCCAACCGTCGCGGCTTTCGCGAGGCGCTCGATCTGGAGCTCGCACGCGCGCGCCGTCGCGAGGGCCAGGTGACGGTGCTCGTCGGCGACATCGACCGGCTAAAGGAGGTCAACGATCGCTCCGGCCACCAGGTCGGCGACGCCACGCTGCGGCGCGTCGCGCAACTGCTCGCCCGAGGAAAGCGCGACGTCGACTCACTCGCGCGTGTCGGCGGCGGCGAATTCGCGCTCGTGCTGCCCGACACCGACCAGCACGGCGCATTCGTGATCGCCGAGCGGCTGCGCAGCGAGGTCCGCGACGAGTTCCGCGACGCCGCCGTGCAGATCTCCCTGAGCATCGGCGTGGCGGGCTACCCGCGTGACGGCCAGACGGCCGCGGCGCTGCTGCGCCCGGCCGACGAGGCGCTGCAGGCGGGCAAGCGCAGCGGTGGCGACCGAACGATGCTTCACAGCGCGTCGATGCGCGGAGTCCCGCAGCTGGACGGCGAGATCGACGACATCGCCGCCGAACGCCTGCTGTCGGTGATGCTCGACCTGGCCGAGACCGTCGACCTGCGCTTCAGCGGAACCGCGCGCCACTCCGAGACGGTCGGGCGCTACGCCGAGATGATGGCGGTTGAGCTGGGGCTGTCCGAAGCACGCACGGGGCGCGTGCGCCTGGCGGGCCTGATGCACGACATTGGCAAGGTGGGCGTGCCCGATCGCATCCTGCAAAAGCCCGCCAAGCTGACCGAAGCAGAGTTCGAGGTAATGAAGCGCCACCCGGAACTGGGGGCGCAGATGCTCGACCACCCGGCGCTGGCAGACGTGCGCGAATGGGTCGGCGCGCACCACGAGCAGCCCGACGGGCGGGGCTATCCGCTCGGGCTGCGCGGCGAGGCGATCCCGCTGGAGGCACGCATCCTCGCCGTCGCCGACGCGTACGAGGCGATGACCAGCGATCGCGCCTACCGCTCCTCGCTCGATCCGCAGACGGCCAGGTCAGAGCTGCAGCGCTGCGCCGGCAAGCAGTTCGACCCGCGCGTCGTCAGCGCGCTCATCTCGCTGCTGGAGCGCGAGACCGAGCGCGCGCTCGTCGCGCTCGGTCACAGCTGATCGTTAGTCGCGCTTGCCTCGCCCATACAGGAGCTTGAACATCCCCGCGAGCATGCGCGAGGTGCGGCCCTTGTACGGGTACATGTGCGGTTCGCGCTTGAGCGCGAGCTTCGGCGTGATGACGATCGCCTGCTGGGAGGTGTACTTGCGGATCCCTCCGGCGCCGTGGCGCGAGCCAAGTCCGGACGCCTTGGCGCCGCCCATTGGCAGCTCGAGCGCCGTGTAGTTGATCATCGCGTCGTTGACGTTGGCCGCGCCGACGTCGAGGCGCCGTGCGATCTGCTCGCCGCGCTCGGTGTCCTTGGTGAACACCGACGAGCCGAGCCCGTACGGCGAGTCGTTGGCAAGGCGCACGGCCTCGTCGGAGTCGGACACCTTCATGATCGGCAGCGTCGGGCCGAACGTCTCCTCGGTCATGCACTTCATCGTGTGATCGACGTCGACGAGCACCGTCGGCTCGTAGAAGCGCCCGCCGCCCTGCGATGAGGCCTGGCCGCCGGCGAGCACGCGCGCGCCCTTGTCGATCGCGTCTGAGACGTGGTCTTCGATCGTCTGCAGCTGCGGCGGGAAGGTGATCGCGCCCACCTCGACCGAGCCGGGTCCGTTCGGCGGCCCGACGCGCAGCGCGCGCACTTTCTCAGAGACTTTTGAGACGAACTCGTCATACACGGGCTCCTCGACGTACACGCGCTCGATCGAGATGCACGTCTGGCCGGCGTTCTGCATCGAGTAGTAGGTGGCGAAGTTCGCCGCGCGCTCGAGGTCGGCATCGGAGAGCACGATCATCGGGTCCTTGCCGCCGAGCTCCAGCGATACCGGGATCAGCCGCCGCGCGGCCGCCTCGGCGACCTTGCGCCCGGTGCGTGTGGAGCCGGTGAACATGATCATGTCCACCTCCTCGATCAGCGCCGCGCCTGTCTGGCCGCGGCCGGTGGCGACCTGGAAGACGTTGTCGGGCAGACCGCACTCGCGCAGGCCTTCGGCCATCAGCATGGACGTCAGCGGCGTGACCTCCGACGGCTTGAGGATCACGCTGTTGCCGGCCATCAGCGCCGGGATGCAGTCGCCGAAGGAGTTCGTCAGCGGATAGTTCCACGGGCCGATCACGCCGATCAGGCCGAGCGGGCGGTGGCGCAGGATCAGCTTCTTGCCCTTAACGAGCAGCTGGCCGGACTTGACGCGCTCGTCCTCCAGGTACTCGGGACCGTTCTTCGCCCAGAAGCCGAAGGCGTTGCCGGCGTAGGAGATCTCCGCCAGCGAGGCGTCCTCGAAGGTCTTGCCGGTCTCCGAGATGATCGTCGCGATCACCTGGTCGGCGTTGTCCATCAGCCACTTCTGCGCGCGCAGCAGGATGCGCGCGCGGCCATCGAAGCCGTAGGCCTCCCAGCCGGGCTGAGCGGCACGGGCCCGCTGGGCCATCGCGGCGACCGCATCGGCGCCGAGGTCCGGGACGGTGGCGACGATCTGACCCGTCGCCGGGTTCTCGACCTGGATCTCGTCTGTGAGCGGCTCGACTCCGTTCTCGCTCGCGGCTGCTTGCTCGACGTGTGCCTGCTCGACGGTCGCCATCAGTCTCTCCCTGTTCGCTCGCTCTTAGTGCTCGCTCTCTGTCTGGAGAAGACTACTCCGGTTTGAGAGGTTCGAGGTCGATCTACTCCGACAGCTCGATCGACGCGATACCGACCGGCTCGACCGGCCTGTCGCCGCCGTCGGTCTGCACGCCCTCCAGCTTGTCGACGACGTCGATGCCCTCGGTGACCTGCCCGAACACGGTGTGCTTGCCGTCGAGCCACGGTGCGGCCTCGGTCGTGACGATGAAGAACTGCGAGCCGTTGGTGTTGGGGCCGGCGTTGGCCATCGCGAGCGCCCCACGCACGACCTTGTGCGAGTTGAACTCGTCCTCGAAGGTGTAGCCGGGGCCGCCCGTTCCGGTGCCCTGTGGGCAGCCGCCCTGAATCATGAAGTCCTTGATGATGCGGTGGAAGGTGAGCCCGTCATAGAAGCCGTCGGCGGCGAGCTTGCGGAAGTTCTCGACGGTCTTGGGCGCGTCGGCGTCGAACAGCTCAAACACGATCGGTCCTTCGGTGGTCTGCATGGTGGCGGTTGACATCTCTGCTCCTCGGCGAGACGCGTCTCGCGGTCGTGGTTTGTTTTGACGGGCGCCGCGGCGGCCGAAGCTAGGAGGCCTCGACGCGCTGCAGCGTGAGCGTGCGCCCGCGCACCTCTTTGCCGTCGAGCGAGTCGATCACGCCGTCTGCCTCGCCGGCCGGCACCGACAAAAACGAGAAGCGGTCGAGCACGAGCACGTCGCGCACGGCCTCGCCGTCGAGGCTCGTCGACGAGGTGACCGCGGAGACGATGTCAGACACGCGCAGACCGGCCGCCTTGCCGCCGCCGAGCACGAGCTTGACGTAGGGCTCGGAGTCGTCGCGGTTGGACAGACGCGGCTTGGAGTGCCGGCGCGGGCGCTCCTTGACGGGCGTCGGCGCGGCCTCGGCGCCCTGCTCCCATTTGGCGATGCTCGTGCCGATGTGCTTTTCGATCGCCTCCAGCTCGCGCTTCTGGCGGTCCTCGACGAACGTGATCGCGCGTCCGGAGCGCCCCACGCGCCCGGTGCGCCCGATGCGGTGCACGTAGGTGTCCGGCGACGTCGGCACGTCGTAGTTGATCACGTGCGTGACGGTCGAGATGTCCAGACCGCGCGCGGCCACGTCGGTCGCCACGAGGATCGGCACGCGCCCGCCCTTGAACGCGAGCATCACGCCGTCGCGCGAGCCCTGCGACATGTCGCCGTGCAGCGCCCTGACGTTCATGCCGCGGTCCTTCAGCGTGCGAAACAGCTGGTCGGCACGGATCTTCGTGCGCACGAACACGATCGCCTGCTCGGGCTTCTCGGCCTGCAGCACCTCGACGAGCTTGTCCGGCTTGGCGCGCGTCTCAACCGGCAGCTGGAACTGCGCGACCGTGTCGATCGTAAGCGTCTCGGCCTCGACCTGGATGATGACCGGGTCGTACATGTAGCGGTCGGCGAGTTTGCGGATCGGCGGCGGCATGGTCGCTGAGAACAGCGCCGTCTGGCGGCTGGAGGGTGTCAGCGAGAGGATCTTCTCGACGTCCTCCAGGAAGCCCAGGTCGAGCATCTCGTCGGCCTCGTCGAGCACCAGGAAACGGCACGAGTGCAGCACCAGCGAGTGGCGCGAGATCAGGTCGAGCACGCGCCCGACCGTTCCCACGACGACGTGCCCGCCGGCGCGCAGCTGGGCCTGCTGTGTGCGGATCGGCGCGCCGCCGAACACGGCGACCACGTCGATGCCGGTGTGTGCGCCATATGTGCGCAGCGCCTGGGTGACCTGGATGCACAGCTCGCGCGTCGGCGTCAGCACGAGCGCCTGCACCTCCGCATCGGACGGATCGATGTACTCCATGATCGGCAGGCCGAACGCGGCCGTCTTGCCGGTACCCGTCTGGGCCTGGCCGATCAGGTCGTTGCCTTCCAGCATCGGCGGGATCGCCTGCTCCTGAATCGGGCTCGGCGACTCGTAGCCGACATCGGCGAGCGCTTGCAGTGTGGACTCGGAGAGACCGAGGTCGGAGAAGGACTTGGCCATCGTTAACGAAACAGCAGCTTACGCATCATGCGACGACACGGCCGAGCGGCGGCTGTGCTCATGCGGCCGGATCGAGCAGCAGCTTGCCCGTGGTGCGCCGCTCGCGCAGGTCGGTGTGCGCCTGCGCGGCGCGATCGAGTGGGTAGGTGCCGCCGATAACCGTGCGCAGCTCGCCACGCGCGGCGCGCGCGAACAGGTCGCTCAGCGCATCGGCGACCATGCCGGGGCGCTCCAGGCAATGGAACAGATAGAAGCCGACGACGCTGCGCGAGTGGCGCAGCAGCGAGCCGGTGCGCAGCTCGTTGGGCTCCTGGGAGGCGATCCCGCAGACGACGATGCGCCCGAAGTGCGCGAGCGCCGCGTAGGAGGCGTCGAACACCGCGCCGCCGGCCATGTCGAAGACGACATCGACCTCGCGCCCCTCGTTGGCCTCGATCAGGCGCTCCTGCAGCCCCTCGGCGGCGACGTCGATCGCCACGTCGGCGCCGAGCTCGAGCGCCAGCGCGCGCTTGTCGGCACTGGAGGCCGTCGCGATCACGCGGCCGGCGCCCAGCGGCCGCCCGAGCTGCACGGCCAGCGAGCCGACGCCGCCGGCGGCCGAGTGCACGACCACGCTCTCACCGTCGCTCACGCGCGCGGCCGTTCGGTACAGATGCCACGCGGTCAGGCCCTGGATGACGATCGCCAGCGCCGCGCCGTCGTCAAGCTCGCCGGGAATCGGGAAGACGAGCTCGCGCGGCGCGACCGCGTACTCGGCGTAGCCGCCGTCGCCGGTCAGCGCGACGACGCGCTCGCCGGTGTCCTCGCGCACGCCGGCCACCTCTCCCCCGGGCACGAGCGGCAGCGTCGCCTTGCGCACATATGAGTTCGTGCGCGTGTGCGTGTCCGCGAAGTTCAGCCCCGCACGCGAGACCTTGATCAGCACCTCGCCGTCGCCCGGCTGCGGCATCGGCAGCTCGGCCAGCGTGAGCACCTCCGGCCCGCCGAACTCGGTCATCTGGATCGCGCGCATCGGCGCTGAGGCTAGCGGAGGCCCGTGAGCGCTCGGGGCAAGCGTGCTCTAAGGTGCGCGCCCATGTCAATCACCGTTGTCGGATCGATCGCCTATGACACCGTCAAGACGCCGTTCGGCGAGCGCGAGCGCATGCTCGGCGGCGCCGCAGTGCATTTTGCGCTGGCCGCCGCGTTCTTCGACGACGTGCGTGTCGTCGGGCCGGTCGGCGACGACTTCGGCGAGCAGCAGCTCGACGTCATGCGCAACCGCGGAGTCGACATCTCCGACATCGAGCAGGTTGCCGGCGGCAAGACGTTCTTCTGGCAGGGCGAGTACGGCTGGGATCTGAACTCGCGCGAGACGCTCGATACGCAGCTCGGCGTGTTCGAGGGCTTCGCGCCCAAGCTCTCGGAGGACTCGCGCGCCTCAGACGTGCTGTTCCTGGCCAACATCCAGCCCGACCTGCAGCGCGAGGTTCGCGCGCAGCTGCCCGGCGCGAAGTTCGTCGCGCTGGACTCGATGAACCTGTGGATCGACATCGCGCGCGACTCGCTCGTCTCGGCGATCGCGAGTGTGGACTGCGTGATCCTCAACGACGCCGAGCTGCGCCAGCTGACCGGCAAGCCCAACCTCGTCACGGCCGCGCGCGAGATCCTCTCGTGGAAGCCGTCGGGCGAGGCCAACGGTGCAGCCGGCCCGCGCGGGCCGAGCCGTGATCATCGCCAAGCAGGGCGAGTACGGCGCCGCGCTCATCACGCGCGACAGCTTCTTCGCGCTGCCCGCCTATCCGCTGGAGACCGTCATCGATCCGACCGGCGCCGGGGACACCTTCGCCGGGGGCTTCGTCGGCTTCATCGCCGCCAACCTCGACCAGCCGCTGTCTGACGAGCTGCTGCGTCGCGCGATGGCCCACGCCACCGTGCTCGCGTCCTTCAACGTCGAGGAGTTCGGCACTGAGCGGGTCGTGCGCCTCACGCGCGCGGAGATCGATGCGCGCCTGGGCGACCTGCACGCGATGACGCAGTTCACGCACACGCGCTGACACCGGCGACAGCCCCGGTCGCAGCTTGCGGGGATGGGTTTGCGGGGTTGTACGGATGCCGGGCCGGGTATACGATCGACAGGCGTGGATGCGTGGACGTTCATCTGGCTGATGTTCCTGCTGAAGATCCCGATCGTGGGGCTGTTCCTGATCGTGCGCTGGGCCGTGCGCGACGCGCCTGAACCGGCCACCGGAGAGGACGGCGGCATCGGCCCGCGCGCTCGGCCGCTGCACCCCCATCACCCGCGCCCGCGCCGTCCGCGCCCGCCCAGGCGCGGCCCGCACGGTGAGGCTCCGGCGCCGTCGCCGCCTCGCGTGCGCACCGTCATCTCGCGTAAGCGCCTGACGCAGCGCTGAGCGGTCACCGGCGGCTCGCGGGCCGAGTTGACGCATAATCGGGTGCGGAGGCGAATACCGAACCCGTCGATAGGAGAAGCAGATGAGCAGTGAGACCGAGGCGGACGCGAAGGGCGAGGTCGCCAACGGCGCGACGACGGGCGAGGCGGGAGCCGCGGGCGGCTCCTCGGGCAACGGCGCGGCGGCCGCGGACACGCTGACCGTGACCGACAACCGCACCGGCACGTCCTACGAGCTGCCGATCACCGACGGCACGGTGCGGGCGAGCGACCTGCGCCAGATCAAGGTGAACGAGGACGAATTCGGGATGATGTCCTACGACCCGGCGTTCATGAACACGGCGTCGTGCCGCAGCTCGATCACCTACATCGACGGCGACGCGGGCATCCTGCAGCACCGCGGCTACCCGATCGAGCAGCTGTGCGAGCACTCGTCCTACCTCGAGGTCGCCTACCTGCTGATCAACGACCGCCTGCCCAACAAGGCCGAGCTCGAGGGCTGGATCGACGAGATCACGATCCACACGTTCGTGCACGAGAACGTCAAGGACTTCATGCAGGGCTTCCGCTACGACGCCAACCCGATGGGCATGCTCGTGGCGTCGGTCGGCGCGCTCTCGACCTTCTACCCGGACGCCAACAAGATCAAAGAGGAGCGCGTGCGCGCGATCCAGATCATCCGCCTGCTCGCGAAGATGCCGACGCTCGCCGCGTTCGCCTTCCGCCACAACATGGGACAGCCCTACGTGTACCCCGACAACGACCTCGAGTACGCCGGCAATTTCCTCGGGATGATGTACAAAATGACCGAGCTGAAGTATCAGCCCGACCCGCGGCTGGCGCGAGCGCTCGACGTGCTGTTCATCCTGCACGCCGACCACGAACAGAACGCCTCCACGAGCGCCGTGCGCTCGGTCGGCTCGACGCAGGTCGACCCCTACTCCGCCGTCGCCGCCGGCGTCGCCGCGCTGTACGGGCCGCTGCACGGCGGCGCCAACGAGGCCGCGCTGCGCATGCTCGCACGCATCGAGAAGGTCGAGAACATCCCCGACTTCCTCGAGGGCGTCAAGAAGGGCGACGAGCGGCTGATGGGCTTCGGCCACCGCGTCTACAAGAACTACGACCCACGCGCACGCATCATCCGCAAATACCTCGACGACGTGTTCGAGGTGCGCGGCAAGAGCCCGCTGCTCGACGTGGCGACCGAGCTGGAGAAGCGCGCGCTCGACGACGACTACTTCACCTCGCGCAAGCTCTACCCCAACGTCGACTTCTACTCCGGCCTGATCTACGAGGCGCTCGGCCTGCCCGTGGCGATGTTCCCCGTGATGTTCGCCATCGGGCGCACCAGCGGCTGGATCGCCCAGTGGAAGGAGCTCGTCGAGGACCCCGAGCAGAAGATCGCGCGTCCGCGCCAGATCTACACGGGCGACCGTGACCTGGACTACGTGCCGATGGACCAGCGCGGTTAGAGCACCAGCGTCGCCCCATTGACGCGCAGCCACTCGCGGTCCTCGCGGTAGTCCGGGTAGAAGCGCTCCAGCAGGGCCCAGTAGCGCGGCGAGTGGTCGAGCACCTGCAGGTGACAGACCTCGTGCCAGACGACGTAGTCGAGCACGCGCGAGGGCGCCAGCAGCAGGCGCCAGTTGAAGCTCATGCTGCCGTTGGCCGAGCACGATGCCCAGCGCGTGCGCTGCGCGCGGATCGACAGGTCGCGGTAGGGCGTGCCGGCCAGCCGCGCAGCGCGATCCAGGCGCGGTGCGATCTCCGCCCGCGCGGCGCGGCGATAGAAGCGCTCGATCGCCGGCTGCGCTTCGGCCTCGGGCACGAGCAGCAGCTCGCCATCGCGATGCACGCGCGTGCGGCCCGGCTGGGGCATCAGCCTGAGCGAGTCATCGAGGAACGGCAGCGTGCCCGCGCGGGCGGCCACGCGGGCGAGCGCCTCGTGCGCCTCGCCGAGCCGGCGCTCGATCCACGGGCGCAGCTCGCGCACCGCCGCGGCGGCTGCACGCTCGGGTGCGCGAGTGGGCAGCACGACCTCCACGCCGGCATGCGCGTGCACGTTCACGCGCACGCGGCGGGCACGCGAGGATCGGCGCACGGTGTACGGGATCTCGCTGGTGCTGCGTAGTTCGCTCACCCTGCGCAGAGTACGCGTCGCGCCGGGTGCATAATCAGCTCGCGATGAGCAAATCGCTGGTCAAGCTGCCGCGCGGCGTGCGCGAGCCCTATCAGGTGTACCTCAACGGGGTCGCCCAGCAGCTCGGCGCGGACTTCTCCGTGCGCGAAGGCTCGCTCGTGTTCGAGCAGGAGCTGCGCAAGGACAAGATCAGCGGCTGGCGCTGGCTGCTCGGTGCCTGGGGCGTCGGCACCTACCGCCAGAACGACTCCGTCGACGTCCGCTACGACGCCCCCGACGGCTCGCCGCGCGTGGCCGAGGGGTTGGAGATCGAGGCCGGGTAGATCGCGCGCTCCCATGGGCGGGCGAGCTTCAGCGCGCTGACGATCGCGCGCGTGGCGGGCGATCTGTTGAGCGTGTAGAAGTGGATGCCCGGCGCGCCCGCGGCGAGCAGTTCCGAGCATTGCAGCGTCGCGTAGGCCACGCCGAAGTCGAGCACCGCCTCGGCATCCTCCTCGCGCGCGTGCAGCTCTGCGCGCAGGCCGTCGGGTATCGCCGAGCCGCACATGCTCGCCATGCGCTCCACCTGACCGACCCGTGTGATCGGCATGATGCCGGGGATGATCGGCACCGTCACGCCGGCACCACGCGCACGCCGCACAAAATCAAAATAGAAGTCGTTGTCGAAGAACATCTGCGTGATCAGGAAATCGACCCCCGCGGAGACCTTCTCGGCCAGGTAGCGCAGGTCTGACTCAACGCTCTCGGCGTGGATGTGCGTCTCCGGAAAGCACGCCGCGCCGATCGCGAACGGATAGTCCTCGCCGATCAGTTGGACGAGCTCGTGCGAGTACTCCAGGCCGCCCTCGGTCTTCGTCCAGTCGACCTGCCCGTCGGGCGGATCGCCGCGCAGCGCGAGCACGTTGTCGATGCCCGCCTCGCGCATCTCATCGAGCGTCTCGCGCAGCTCGTCCACGGTCGCGCCCACGCACGTGAAGTGCGCCATCGCCTCCAGGCCGAACTCGTCCTTGATGCGCTTGACGATCTCGATCGTCTTGGAGCGGCTGGAACCGCCGGCGCCGTAGGTCACCGACACGAACGACGGCGCCAGCGGCTTTAGCTCTTTCAGCGCGCGGTAGAGGTTCTGCTCGCCCGCCTCGGTCTTCGGCGGGAAGAACTCGAAGGAGAAGACGGGCGTCTCGGCCGCGAGGATCTCGTTGATGCGCATGTACTGATTATGCAGTCCAGCGCTCTGGATCTCCGGCGATGCGCTTCACGCTGCCGACGCTCTCCAGGTGCGTCAGGTAGCCGAGCACCTGCGACAGCAGCCAGTGGGCGTTCTGCTGGGAGAGCGAATCGCCGTGCACGCGCGTGACCACCTCGAACGCCGTCGGCTCGCCCTCGCGCGCGGCGCCCAGCACGTTGGAAAGGTGTTCCTCCACGAGGCTGCGGTTGCCGGCAATGTGCGCGTGCACATCGGTGAACGTGCGCCCGTGCCCGGCCAGGCACAGCCGCGCGCCAAGGCGCTCGACCACGTCCAGCGAGGAGAGAAACTCGCCGACCGGATTGGGCGAGTAGCCGAACTCGAAGTACAGCGAGATGCGCCCGAGCAGATGGTCGCCGGAGATCAGCAGGCGCCGCTCGGGCTGAAACAGACAGACGTGCGAGGGCGAGTGCCCGGGCGTCTCATAGACCACCCACTCGCCGAGATCGCTGCCAACCGTCACGCCGTCGACCAGGTCGCGATCGGGCGCGATCGGGCCGGCGATACCCGGCTCGGCTTTGCCTCGCTGCGCCTCATAGCGCCGCAGCGCCTCCTCCGGCACGCCGCTCTGGCGTGCCACCTCCAAGCGCCGCGCCAGCACTGCCTGCGGGTCGTCGACCATGCGCGTCATCAGCTCGTGGCTTGGGTGCATCCACAGCTCACAGCCGACCTGCTCGACGATCGTCGCGGCCTGCCCGCAGTGGTCTGAGTGTGCATGCGTGCACACGACCAGCTTGGTGTCCGCCAGGTCCAGCCCGCACATCTCAAGCGCCCGCTCGAGGTCGGCCATCGAGCCCGGCTGCTGCATGCCCGTGTCGAACAGCACAAAGCCGTCGCCCGCCGAGACGGCCCACGCGTTGCAGTGCGGCACGCCCGGCCACGGCAGCGGCAGGCGCAGGCGGTAGACGCCCCGCTGCACCCTTTCGCCCCTGCCCAGCTCCCGCTTGGCCGCAGACCGCGACGTCGCGCGCGCACCTGCGCGATCTCTCGCCTCGGCCATGCGGCGCAGACTAGACTAAGCGCCCTGAGCGACACTCCGAGGAGGAGCCATGGCTGACCAGCAGAGCGACAGCGAGAGCAAGGCCGCCACGAAGGTTCAGGAGGCTGCCGCCAACGTCCGTCAAGCGAGATCGCCGCGAAAGCGGATAAGCAAGAGCTCCGCCGCCGAGTCGGTTGCGCGCAGCTACTTCGATGCGATCGCCGTGCGCGACCTCGACGCCGCCGTGGCACTGTGGGCCGACGGCGGCCGCGAGAACGTCCGCGGACAGGTCGACGTGCTCGCGCCCGAGGGCGTGCGCGCGTTCCTCGGCGAGCTGATGGGCGCAGTGCCCGACCTCCACTTCGAGATCGTCACGATGACCGCCCAGGACGAGCGCTGCGCCGTGCAGTACCGCATCAGCGGCACGTTCGCCGGGCCGGGAACGCTCACGGGCGTGCAGCCGACCGGCGACCGCTTCGCCCTCGAGGGCATCGACCTGCTGACCGTCAAGGACGGCCTCATCCAGGCCAACGACGCTTTCCCCGACTCGATCGCCATCCCCCGTCAGCTCGGCATGATCCCGCCGCAGGGGTCGCTCGCAGAGCAGCGCCTGACCGACGCGTTCAACTTCAAGACGCGCCTCACGTCGCGTCTGTCGGGCGGCGAAGCGCAGCAGGTCGCCACCGGCGTGTGGGTCGTGCAGGGCCAGCCCGCGCGCTGCAACGTCTACCTGATCGAGGACGAGGGCGGCGTGACGATGTTCGACGCCGGCGCTCGCACGATGACACGCGCGCTGTCGCGCGCCGGCGCCAAGCTCGGCGGCATCCGGCGCATCGTGCTCGGCCACGGCCACACCGATCATCGCGGTGCCGCGCCGGGCATCGGCGTACCCGTCTTCTGCCACCCCGCGGAGGTGCAGGACGCCGAAGGCAGTGGCGGCTTTCGCTACTGGCCGGACGGTCTGTCCGGGCTGCCCTTTCCCCACCGCCAGGCGCAGCGACTGATGCACCGCTATGCGTGGGACGGCGGCCCCGTCGAGATCGCAGGCACGGTCGCCGAGGGCCAGGAGATCGCCGGCTTCACCGTCGTGGAGATCCCCGGCCATGCGCCCGGGCAGATCGCGCTGTGGCGCGAGTCCGACCGGCTTGCGCTCAGCAGCGACTGCTTCTACACGCTCGACATGTGGGGCCGCGACTGCGAGGCGCACCTCCCTTTCGCCGTCTACAACTACGACACCGAGCAGGCGCGCGCGAGCATCCTCAAGCTCGCCGCGCTGGAGCCCGCCGCCGCGTGGCCGGGCCACGCCAAGCCGCTCACCGGCGACGTGCGCTCGCAGCTGGAGCGTGCCGCGCAGGCCTGAGCGGCTGAGCAGAACGTCCGCCGCGGCCGCAGCGGCGATGGATTTCGGCGCCCGTGGGGGTCTACAGATGCATGAACACAAAGACACCCAAGATCAAGACCGTGATGGTCTGCTATCGCGTCAAGGCTGACCGCGTAGCCGAGAACGAACAGCTCGTGTGCCAGGTCTACGAGCAGCTCGCGGCGGAGCGTCCGCCGGGCTTTCGCTACGCGACCTTCAGGCACGACGAGACGAGCTTCATGCATGTGGCGGCGATCGACGACGGCGTCGAGAACCCGCTGCCGGCGCTCGGCGCGTTCAAGCGCTTCCAGGAGGGGATCGCCGAGCGCTGCGAGCAGCAGCCGGTCGTCACGCCGCTGCTGCCGATCGGCTCCTTCGGCCTGCTCGAGGCAGACGCCCATCGCTGACACCCGCCCCGTGAGCGAGCAGCAGCTGCTCGCCGCTGCGCGCGCGGGCGACGAGACGGCGTTCGGCGCTCTGGTGAGCCGCCATCGCGTCGGGCTGTACGTGCATTGCTATCGCATGCTCGGCTCGCCACAGGACGCCGAGGACGCGCTGCAGGAGACGCTGCTGCGGGCCTGGCGCGGGCTGCCCGGTTTTCGCGGGCAGAGCTCGGCGCGCTCGTGGCTGTACAAGATCGCCACGAACTCATCGCTACGAGCGATCGAGCGGCGCCCGCGACGGGTTCTGTCGATCGACTACGGCCCCGCTGCGACCGCACACGAATCCCCCGCGGCACCGCTGGTCGAGTCGATCTGGGTCGAGCCGCTGCCCGACCAGGCGCTTGACACGCTCGACGAGCGCGCGGCGCCCGACGCGCGCTATGAGCAGCGCGAGAGCGTCGAGCTCGCCTTCATCGCCGCGCTGCAGCTGCTGCCGGCACGCCAGCGGGCGGTGCTGATCATGCGCGACGTGCTCGGCTTCTCCGCGCGCGAGGTGGCGGTCGCGCTCGACGCGACACCCGCCGCGATCGACAGCGCGTTGCAACGCGCGCACAAGCAGGTCGACGAGCGCCTGCCCCAGCGCAGCCAGCAGGCGACGCTGAGTGCGCTCGGCGATGCCAAGCTGCAATCGCTCGTCGAACGCTACGTCGCAGCGTGGGAGCAGGGTGACGTCGAAGCGCTCGTCGCGATGCTGACCGACGACGTGACGATCGCGATGCCGCCGCACCCGACCTGGTACAGCGGCCGCGCTGACGTCGCCGCCTTCCTCGCCGGCTGGCCGCTGGAGGGCGGACGGGGCGGGCCATGCCGGCACCTGGGCGCCAACGGTCAGCTCGCCTTCGCGCACTATCGCGTCGATCCGCAGAACGGAGCCACGGTTGCGCACAACGTCACCCTGGTGACGCTCCGCGGCGAGAAGATCGCAGCGCTGACGGCGTTTCTGATGCCGCAGCTGTTCGCACGCTTCGCGCTCTGATCGCGCGTACGCTGCTGGGACATGGCCAAGCGCAACAGCGCCAAGAAACGCCTGCGGGCCCCGAGCAGCGAGTACGCCGACGCCGAGGGCAACGTGCTCGTGCTGCGCGGCTCGCTGACGCCGCCGGCACGGCGCGAGTATGCACAGGCGCTCGCAGGCCCGGCCGGCCGGGCAGCGGCCACCCAGGAGGACGCCTGGCAGCGCGCCGTCGAGCTGCTGTTCGAGCGCCTGGCCGTTCGCTGGACGATCGCCGGCGCACCGATCGAGCGCCAGCGCGAGCTGCTCATGCGCTTTCGCGTCGCATCCGCCGCCGAGCGCGCCTGGGTGCGCGAGGTGCTGCGCGAGCACTGCGCCGAGAACTTCCCCGACGTCGCCGCGCCCTAGCGAGCGTCAGGCGCCGTCGCCGAGCAGCTCCAGGCGCGGCCCCTGCCCGCTGTCGGCCGAGACGAAGCGCGCCGTCGCCGGGCTGAGCACGAACGCCAGCAGCTCACCGCCCTCGGCGAGCACCTCGATGCGCCTGCCCTCGTCGTGCACGGCCTGCACCGTGCCGCGCTCGCGCCCGCCGCCGAAGTGGACGATTCGTGCCTTCGCACCGACTCGCGGCAGGGGTCGTGTCGGGCCGAGCATGGCTCGATGCTAGGACCCGCGCGCCCGGCCCGTGCCCCCGCCGCGATCGCGATCGCCCGGCGGACGCGCCGGGGCCCGCCGCCCGCTACGGTGGCGCGATGCGCCGCACCAAGATCGTCGCCACCATCGGACCCGCCTCGCGCGACCCGCAGACGTTGCTGGCGATGGTGCGCGCCGGCATGGACGTGGCGCGCCTGAATTACTCGCACGGCACCCTCGACGAGCACGCCGAGACCGTCCGCCGTGTGCGCGACGCAGCCGGCCAGGCGGGACGGCCGGTGGCGATCCTGCAGGACCTGCCCGGGCCAAAGCTGCGCATCGGCCCGCTGCGCGAGGACATCGTCGAGCTGACGGCCGGCGAGCGCATGACGTTCGTCGCCGGCGGCGAGGAGTTCGCCGGCGACGCGCACCGCATGAGCGTGTCCTTCGCCGGGCTGGCAGACGCGCTGGAGCAGGAGTCGGTGCTGTATCTCGCCGACGGCTCGGTGCGCCTGCGCGTGCGCGAGGTGCGCGCCGCCAGCCACGAGGTCGAAGCGGAGATCGAGGTCGGCGGCGCCGTCGCCTCACGCCAGGGGCTGAACATCCCCGGCCCCGTGGAGTCGCTGCCGTCGGTGCCCGAGGAGGACTTCGAGCTGCTGCGCCACGGCGAGTCGATCGGGGTCGACATGGTCGCGCTGTCCTTCGTTCAGCGGCCCGAGGACGTCGAAGCGGTGCGCGAGCACACGCGCCTGCCGCTCGTCGCCAAGATGGAGAAGCCGCAGGCCGTCGAGCGCGCCGCGGAGATCCTCAAAGCGGCCGACTGCGTGATGGTCGCGCGCGGCGACCTGGGAATCGAGCTGCCGATCGAGCGCGTGCCGATCGTGCAGAAGCAGCTGCTCGAGCTGGCCGGCTGGATGGCACGTCCGTCGATCACCGCGACGCAGATGCTCGACTCGATGGTCTCCTCATCGCGCCCGACCCGCGCCGAGGTGGCCGACGTGGCCAACGCGATCCTCGACGGCACCGACGCGGTGATGCTCTCGCAGGAGACGGCGATCGGCGCCTATCCGGTCGGCGCGATCGAGATGATGGCCGCGGTCGCCGTACAGGCCGAGGCGATCGCGCCATATGAGCGCTGGAACGAGACGCGCGTGCGCCGCACCGAGTCCGACCCCGCATACACGATCGCGCACAACCTCAGCCTCGCCGCGCGCGAGCTGCGCCTCGATGCGCTGATCGTGCCGACGCTGTCCGGCCGCTCGGCGCGGCTTGTCTCCGCGCACCGCCCAACCGTGCCGATCTACGCGCTTTCGCCGGGCAAAGAGACGGTCCGGCGCTGCGCGCTGATGTGGGGCGTGCAGGCAGCGTCGATGCGCCGCCACGAGACGACCGAGGCGCTGATCGCCGACGCCGCTCGCCGCGTCGTCGAGCTCGGCTGGTGCAAGACCGGCGCGCGCGTCGGCATCACCGCCGGGCTGCCATCGGGACGCCCGGGCACGACGAGCCTCGTGCAGATCCAGGAGCTCTAGGCGCTGCGCGCCAGCTCGAACCAGACTTTCGTGTCGCCGGCCGACTCCACGCCCCAGCGCGTGGAGACTTTCTCCAGCAGATAAAGGCCGTAGCCATCGCGCGTGCTGCCCGGATCGCGCGGGCGCGGCACGAAGCCCTCGCCGGCGTCGGTCACGGTCACGCGAACGCGCTTTGCGTCGAAGCTCGCCACCAGCCGGATCAAGGAGTCCTTCGCGCCGCTGGAGTGGCGCACCGCATTGCTGACGACCTCTGACACGAGCAGAATCAGCGATTGCGACAGTGACGCGTCGAGATCGAGCTGCTCGCAGCGTCGCGCGACGGCCGCGCGCGCGAGGCCCGGTGCATGGACCGTGCGATCGAGCTCCAGCATGACGCCCGCCGCCGGGGCGCTCGGGCGCGTGCGCGCGTCTTCGGAGGAGCGCGACATCACGCGCTCGCACCCTCCGCGAATGGCAGGTTCTCCTCCAGGCCGCTGACCACGAACACGGTCATCGCCTGCTCCTGCGGGCGGGTCATCGCGAGCTTCCAGCCCTCGCTGCCGGCGCGCTGGCTGAGCACGATGAACAGGCGCAGTCCCGAGGAGTCGACGAAGCTCACGCCGCCGAGGTCGAGCGTCAGCTCGCGCGCGCCTGCGGCGAGCGTCGCGTCGACGGCCTTCTGCAGCGACGGCACAGACGCCAGGTCCAGCTCGCCTGACAGCTTCAGACGCGCCGTCTGGCCCTTGTCGGCGCTCTCGATCGCAAATTGCGTGTGCGGCATCGTTGCTTGCTTACCCGTTTCGCGTCGCGCCCACGCTCGAAATGTCGCGCCGCGCCTCCGCTTGCGGCGCCTGACCGGTGAAGCGCATGATCACCACGGCTGTATCGTCAGCCTGCTCGCCAACCTGAAACCCGTCGAGCGACTGCAGCAGGTGCGTGCGCAGCCCCGCCGGCGCGCGATCGCCGGCCGCCGCCAGCGCAGAGGCCAACCGCTCGGTCCCCCAGCGCTCGCCGCCCTCGCCGACCGTGTCGGTGACGCCGTCGGTGAAGGCCACGAGCGTCTGCCCGGGGTACAGCGGGATCTGTGTTTCGGGCCAGTGCGTATGCCGCAGGGCGCCGAGCAGCGTGCCGTGCTCGCCGACCTCGGCGACGCCGTCATCGCCGACAGACATCGGCAGGGGGTGTCCGCCGGCTGACAGCGTGGCACCGTCGCGCGACAGGCGGACGCACAGCGCCGTGCACAGCGAAACCGCGTGGCGGCGACGCAGCGCCGCATCGATGCGCGCAAGGATCTCGCGCGGGCGCGCGTCGAATTCCGAGGCGGCCCTCGCCGTGTAGCGGACCAGCGACGTCAGCGCAGCGGCACCCACGCCCTTGCCGGTCACGTCGCCGATCATCATCAGCCAGTCCTCGCCCACCTCCCAGAAGTCGTAGAAGTCGCCGCCGACCTCGCTCTCGTGTCCGGCCGCGCGATACAGCGCGGCCACGTCCCACCCGGGGATCTCCGGGATCGCCTCGGGCAGCAGGCTGTTCTGCAGTGTGCGCGCGACGGCCGATCGCTCGCTGTACAGACGCGCGCTCTGCACCGCGACGGCCGCGCGCGAGGCGATCTGCTCGGCGAACTCGACGTCATCGGCGTTGAACGTGCGCCCCGAGTCGGAGTTGACCATCGTCAGCGCGCCGATCGGGCGGCCGGCGACCTTCAGCGCCACGATCAGCACCGCGCGCATGCCGACCGCGCGCAGCAGGCGCAGGTGCTCCTCGTCGACCGCCGCGCCGACGAGCAGCTCGTCCGGGATCTCCGTGTACAGCACCGGCTCGCCGGTGCGCAGCACCTTGCCGAGACCCTGTTCGGGGTCCAGCTGCCCGGGCTCGTATGTGCGCATGCGTTTGGCAAGCTCGAGTTTCTCCGGCTGGGAATGCGCAATCGCCACGGGTTCGCGACCGCCGTCGGCGTCGAACAGGTCGACGGCGCACCAGTCGGCGATCTGCGGCACGGCGAGCCCGGCGACGTTGCGCAGGGTCTGCTGGTAGTCAAGCGACGAGGCGAGCAGCTCGCCGATGCGCGCGAGAAACTCGACGCGCTGGGTGGAGCGTGTCGCGTCGGTCACGTCGGCGATGATCGTCACCGCCGATTCGATCTCGCCGGCGTCGTCGAGCACCGCTGCCGCCTTCAGCAGCATCCACGACTCCTCGCCGCTGGCGCGATCAACCGAGCGCATGAGCAGCGGCTCGGGGGTCTCTCCGCGCAGAAGCGCCACGGACGGCAGATCGTCCATCTCGATCGCGTTGCCCTGCTCGTCGGTCGTCTCATACGTCCCCATCAGCGCCCGCGGGTCGGCGTCACGCAGCGCGGCGACCGAGTCAAAGCCCAGCCGGTCCAGCGCCGCCTGGTTGGCGTACACGATGTGGTTGTTCTTGGCGCGGATCGTGACCGCCTCGGCGAGCACGTCGAGGATCACCGACAGGCGCTGGTCGCGAATCGCGCGCTCTGTCTGACCGTCCATTCAGCGATTATCGCCGCAAAGCGCACATTTGGCCAACGACCGGTCGCTCAGCGCGCGCCGACGCCGCTGCGGCCGTAGAACTCGGCTTCCGCCACGCCCAGCTCGGTGACCGGCGCGTCGCCGTACATCCACTCGCGCGCGATCCTGTGCCAGTTGGCGTTCGCGCGCAGCTGCGAGAGCACCGCCAGCGTGAGCATCTCCATGCGCCGGCCGAACAGGTGCTCGGGCCGCATGTCCTGGTGGCGCATCTCGCGGAAGTGGCTGGAACGCGGGTCTGAGCTCTCGATCATCACCTGGGTCGCGATCTCCGGCGACAGCTGGATCGTCTCGTCGGTCGTGTACCACCAGATCGCCGCGTCGATGAACGCGAGCAGGTGCTCCGGGTCCACGCGGTCGGGCTCGGGCAGGAACCCGGACTCGGCGAGCAGCCTGTGCAGCGCGCGCGCATCGCGCTCGACGACCGAGCGCTGCGCCGCCAGCTCGAGGTCGACAGGCCCGGCCTCCAGGCGCTTGAACAGGCCGAAGTCCAGGAACGCCACGCGGCCGTCGTCGAGCAGCAGGAAGTTGCCCGGGTGCGGATCGCCGGAGAACTGGCGATGGCGGTACAGGCAGCCGAGGAAGAAGCGAAAGACGATCTCCCCCAGGCGGTCGCGCTCGGCCTGCGAGCGCTGCTTGAGCTCCTCGAAACCGACGCCGCGCACGAACTCCGACACGAGCACGCGCTCGCGCGACAGCGAGCTGACGACGTCGGGGACGACGATGAACGGATGCCCGGCGAAGATGCGCGCCAGCGAGCGCTGGTTCTGCGCCTCAAGCTCGTAGTCGAGCTCCTCGACGATCCGCTCCTTGATCTCCTCGGCGATCGCCTTGACGTCGAGGCCGGGGGTCATGCGCTTGAGCAGGCGCATGATCATGTCCAGGTTCTGCATGTCCGCGCGCACGGCACCCGCGACGCCCGGGTACTGCACCTTCACGGCCACGTCGCGCCCGTCATGCAGCGTCGCGCGGTAGACCTGCCCGATCGACGCGGCGGCGATCGGCTCCTCGTCAAAGCTTGCGAACACGTCTGCGACGGGTTCTTCGAGGTCGTCCTCGATGACCTTGCGCATCTGCTTGAAGGAGACCGTCGGGGCCGCGTCGCGTAGCTTGGCCAGCTCGCGCTGGAACTCCTCGCGGTGCTGCTCGGGCACGAGGCCCATGTCCAGAAAGGACATCACCTGGCCGAGCTTCATCGCCGCGCCCTTCATCGTCCCCAGCGCGGCGACGATCTGCTTGGCCGTATCCAGCTGGCGCCTGGCCATCGCTTCCTCGGAGGCCTCCTCGCCGCGCGTGACGTTCGCCGCGCGCGTGCCGAACTGCTTTACCGCCTCGCCCGCCGCCAGCGATGCGACGGTCGCCGTGCGGCGCACGCGCGAGGTCGGAATCTTTTCGTTCTCGCGCGCCATGCTCTGAATGATCCTACGAGCCGCGCGGGCCGCGCACGGGCGCGTGGACGCATGCGCGCGCGGCTCGCCGGGCGCGCGAGCGGGTGAACGCGAAGGCGCGCGAGCGCTTGGCGTGTGCCATCGCACCTACTGCGTATATACGATCGCTATCGCGGCGCGCGATCGTGAACGCGAACACGTACCCCACGTCTGAGAGACGCAAGCGCGTCTTGCTGTGCGTGCTCAGCCCCCGCGCTCGACGCGCGAACCGGGAACGATGTCGTCGGACCCGTCGGGCCAGCGCACCCACGCCTTCGTGCCGCCGTCATAGTCCTGGCCGAGCAGCACGAGCGTCGCCGGCTCGCCCAGCGCCACGCACGGCTCGGCGCCTTCGGGGTCGAGACCGCGCCACACGCGGATGAAGCCGTTGGAGTCCCACTCCTGCGCGACGGACGTCGGCTCGGAGTGCCCCGGATAGATGGTCGTCTGGGGCGGCAGCTCCATGAGCGTGCCCATGATCGAGTCGCGCAGATCGGTGTAGGTCGTGTGGCCGGGCGCTTTGACGCCGCCGACGGAGTTCTTGAAGAGCGTGTCGCCGGTGAACACGACGGCCTCGCCTCCGCTGAATCCGCCCGGCGCGGCGCTGGAGGACGTGCGCTTGCCCGCGGGCGCGCGCGCATCGCCACCCGAGCGGTCGCCGACGAGGAAGGAGAGCATGCCGGCCGTGTGTCCGGGCGTGTTCAGCGGGCACACCTCCAGCGTGCCGAAGCGCAGCGTGTCGCCGGCCTGCACCGCCGTCATGCCCTGCGCGCCGGAGTCGCCGCCGGAGTCCTGCGCCGCCGCGTTCATCAGATCGCTCTCGATCGGGTTGATCACGACCTGCAGCTTCGGCCAGCGCGCGCGCAGCTTGTCGACGTCGCACACGTGGTCGTAGTGGTGATGGGTCAGCAGGACGTGCGTCGGGGTCAACCCCAGGCGCTCCGCCGCCTCGATCAGCGGCTCGACCGGTCCGCCGGCGTCGATGAAGAAGGCCGGCCCGCCCTCGCCGTCGGCGACGAGGTAGGTGTTGGAGAGGAACTGCGGGTTGCTGGCCGTCTCGACGATCATCGCCGCAATCCTTGCACGATGGCCGCGGCGCCGAGCGTCGCGGCCGGCTAGGAGGATCCCACGAGCGTGCGCAGGCCCGCGAGGTAGCGCTCGTCGCCGACCTCGCGGCGCCACTGAAGCACGCCGACGGAATCCGCGCAGGCAACGATGCGCTCGTGCGCCTCACGCAGCCCGGGCGCGGTCGTGACGAGCGCGACGGCGCGCGAGGTGCCAACGGTGCGGTAGGTGTTCTCGGCGACGTGCTCGGCCGATGAGAAGAACACGCCGCAGCCGGCGCGCTCCATCGCCGTGACGTCGAGCTCGAACTCGTAGGTGGCCGGCGGCCCGGAGCGCGCGAGCGCGTAGTCGGGCGAGACGAGATACAGCACCAGCGACGCCTCGTCGCGCAGCGGCACGTCGCCGGGCGCCAGCTCACCGGCGCAGATGCGCTGCATCACGTGCGGCCAGTCGCCATCGAGCAGGGCCATGATGTTCATGCACTCCGGGTCGCCGAAGCGCGCGTTGAACTCGATCACCTGGACGCCCGACGCGGTCGCGAAGAAGCCACTGTTCATCACGCCCGTGAACGTGCGTCCTTCCTCTGACAACCGCGCGATCACGCGCTCGACGATCGAGCACGCCTGCTCGTAGTGCGCGGCGGTCATGAACGGCAGCGTGGGCCCGGCGCACGACAGCGAGCCCATGCCGCCGGTTCCCGGTCCGGTGTCGCCGTCGAAGCGATACGGATAGTCGTAGGTCGAGTTGGGAAACACGACCGTGCGGCCGTCGCTGATCGCCTGGATGGTGAACTCGGCGCCGGCGATCTTCTCCTCGATGAGAACCGAGTCGTGCCTGCTGGCGCCGAGCAGGCTGCGCGCGTACTCGGCGGCCTCGTCGTGGTCGGCGAGGTGCGGGCCCATCACCTTGACGCCCTTGCCGCCGGTCAGTCCGGAGGGCTTGACGACGACGGGCGCGCCATCGAAGGACGCGATCGCCTCCTGCACATCCCCGGCGCGCTCGACGATGCGCAGGCGCGGCGTCGCCTCGGGTGCGACTTCCGCCAGCAGCGAGCGGGCGAAGGCCTTGTTCCACTCGATCTCCGCACCGGCGCGCGTCGGGCCGACCGCCGGCGTGCCCTGCGCGAGCAGCGCGTCGACGACGCCCGCGGCGAGCGGTTCGTCGGCGCTGACCATCGCCACGTCGATGCGCTTTGCGCGTGCGAACTCCGCCACCGCCTGCGCGTCGCACACGTCGCCGATCTGCACCTCGCCGCCCGACGCGCGTGCGTAGCGCACGAGCGACGGATTGCGATGGCCGGCGAACGCGAACAGCTCGCTGTGCTCCGCCATGCGGGAGGCGAGGGCGCTCTCTCGCCCGCCGTGACCGACGATCATCGTTCGCACGCGCGCCGAGTATAGGGTCGCCCGCCGCCGCACAGGCGCCAGGCGCCGGCGTCAGGAGCCCGCCCGGTGTCTTCTGGAAGACTGTCCGTATGGCACTCATCCACACCTGCTACCGAATCACCGACGTCGACCGCTCGGTCGCCTTCTACGAGGCGCTCGGCTTCAAAGAGGTGGGCCGCCTGCCGATCAAAGACGAGGCGATCAACGTGTTCATGAACCAGCCCGGAGACGGCGACATGCCGCGGCTGGAGCTGACGTACAACTTCGGCGTCGACACCTACGAGATCGGCACCGGCTACGGCCACATCGCGATCACCGAGCCGGACCTCGACGCGACGCTCGCGCGACTCGCCGAGCAGGGGATCGAGCCGGAGAAGCCGCCGTACTCGGTGCGCGAGGGCGGTTCGCGACTGTGCTTCGTGCGCGATCCCGACAGGTCTAGTTTCTAACTAAACTCCCGCGCCATGGACCAAGGGACGGGCCGCGGTGGCCGCCTAGCGGCAGGTGGGATGCTCTTGTAATGGCCGAGAGCAAAGCTTTGAAAGACCTGCGCAAAGGTCTCGTTGCCGTTGATGACGTCCTCGGCTTCGCCAAAGCCGGGCGTGGCAAACCGAAAAAAGAGGAGCGATCGCTGTTCGTGGCCTCGGTGAGCCTTTCCTACGCCATGTGGGAGAGCTACGTCGAGGAAGTTGCGATCGAGGTCACGGAGATCCTGTCGCGCAACGTCAACCCAGCCGACGTGCCGGAGCCACCCCACTCGGATACGCTCGCCGCCTCCCATGGACACGAACTCGTTCATCGCACTGGCGAGCCTGCTCTCCGGCCTGGGTGCGGCGACTGCGGCGATCGTCGCGGCGTACGCGCTGCGCACGCAGCAGAGCGGACAACGCAGACAACATGATCTGGAGAACATGCGCTGGATATCGGAGCAGTGGGACGCCCTGCGCGAGCAGCGGCGGGCCGCCGCGCGGAGCCTGCTGAACGACAAGCCGGATTTCGCATCTCTCCGGGACGTCCTGAACTTCCTCGACACCTGCGGCTATCTCGTGCGCGAGCGGATCGTCAGCGAGAAGAGCCTCGGCCACAGTATGGGCCTGCTCGGGATTCGTGGCTGGTTTCACACGTCCGAGGCCTTCATTCGCGAGCAGCGCTCGCTTGCGGCTGGTGCGCTGTTCTGGGACGAACTCGAATGGCTGGCAGGGCATCTGGAGCACAGCACTCCGGACGGCCCTTGGCTCGAGCATTTCCTCGAGCGCCAAGCCGCGGAGTGAGCTGACGGGGAGGCACTCCCGGCCCCTGCGGAGCACGCTTCTGGGCCGCTCGTGAACCACCTCGCGCGCGCCCCTGAGCCTACGGATGCCCGTGGGCTTAGAGCGCGCTCTAGACTCCGGGCATGGCCCTCATCCACACCTGCTACCGGATCACCGACATCGACCGCTCGGTCGCGTTCTACGAAGCGCTCGGCTTCCAAGAGGTGGGGCGGCTCCCGATCAAAGACGAGGCGGTCAACGTCTTCATGAACCAGCCTGGAGACGGCGACATGCCGCGGCTGGAGCTGACGTACAACTTCGGCGTCGACACCTACGAGATCGGCACCGGCTACGGCCACATCGCGATCACCGAGCCGGACCTCGACGCGACGCTCGCGCGACTCGCCGAGCAGGGGATCGAGCCGGAGAAGCCGCCGTACTCGGTGCGCGAGGGCGGTTCGCGACTGTGCTTCGTGCGCGATCCCGACGGGTATCGCGTGGAGATCATCGAGCAGCCCTAGGGCGGCTGTCGCGCCACGGCTTGAAGGACCGCGCGCGAGCGCTTTCGTTGGAGTACGGTCAGCTTTCCACGTGCGCCAACCAAGGGGGAGCCATGAGTGAAGAGAACGTCGAGCTCGTCAAGGGCATCTACGGAGCGTTCGGACGAGGCGATGTGCCCGCCGTGCTCGGAGCTTTCACCGACGACATTGAATGGTTCGAGGCCGAGGGCATGCCATACGGGGGCCTGCACCGCGGCGGCGAGGCGGTGGCGCAGAACGTCTTTGGCCCGATCTCAGAGGACGTCGAGGGCTTCGCGGTGACGCCCGAGCAGCTCATCGGATCCGACGCAACAGTCGCTGCGGTCGTGCGCTACACGGGCACCGGCAAGGCAAGCGGCAAGGCTTTGGACGTGCCGGTTGTCCACGTCTGGGATATCCGCGACGGCAAGCTGGCGCGTTTTCGGCAGTTCATCGACACGGTCAAGTTCGCAGAGGTCGTCCCCGCGGCCTGACGATCATCGGGCGGGCGAGCGCCGGGCGGGCGCGGCCCAGGCCCGGCTTTCGGCCGCCGCGCGGGTGCGGGTTGAGTGCAGCTTGCTGTAGGTTTTCTGCGGTCCACCCCTGCCCTGGGGCAAGGATGTCTCGGGCGCCGCGCTGGGGTCGGCGCCGTTAATAAGGGGATGGAACATGACCAGATCACTCCGACTCGGGGGAGTCGCCGTGATGGCGGCACTCTCCCTCTCGCTTGCGGGCTTTGCCTCGAGCGCATTCGCCGACGGCGCCAACTTCGTCGCGACGGGACACGACATGGACTTCCACTGCGACACGGGCTCACTGCAAGAGTGCGAATACCTGAAGATCGTCGTGGACAAGGTGCGCGCCGGCTCGACGCTGCCGATCCTCGCGCTCGACCAGGGCTCAGAGGTGCAAGGTGCGCTGATCGCAGCCGGTTACACGGGCGCCGGAGAAGTCGTGACGGTCGACCCGTCGGACGCGGCGGCGCTTGCCGCGACGCCATTCGTGGACGGCGCCGGCAAGCCGCTCTACTCGGCGATCGTGACGGCATCGGACAGCACGTGCGGAGGGTGTGACGACACGCCGGAAGGCGAGGCGAACATCAACGCGCGCGCTGCGGACTTCGCCACGTACTTCAACGCGGGCGGCGGCATCCTCGCGCTGGCCGGCGCGGAGAACTTCGCCACGTATTACAACTTCGTGCCGCTGTCGGTTGCCGCGACGGTCGTGGAAGCGCCGTTCACGGTGACCGGCGAAGGCGCCGCGCTCGGCGTCAGCGAAGCTATGGCCAACTGCTGCGAAACGCACAACAGCTTCACGATCCCACCCTCGCCGCTGGTGGTGCTCGAGGACGACAGCGCCGGGCAGGCGGAGACGATCGCCGCGTTCGGCGCGTCGATCGGCAGCGGCGGATTCACGCCGGCGCAAGAAACCAAATCGCCGGTCACGACGACGACCACCGAAACGACGACGACCCCGCCGCCCGCGGTGGCGACGACGAGCGTCAAGGGGAGCGTGACGCGAGCAGCGAAGAAGTGTCGCAGCGCGCGATCGGTGACCGTCCATTGGCTGACGCCGGTCGCGGTGATGCTGAGCAAGGTCGCGATCACGCTCAACGGCAAGCCCTACAAGCATCTCGCAGGGAGCGCGCGCCACGCTCCGGTCAGCTTCGCCGGCCGTGGGCCGGGCGCGGTCAAGCTGAAGATCGTGGGAGCCGGATCGGACGGCAACAGCTACGTCTCGACGCGCATCTTCCACCCGTGCGTCGCGACGGCTGAAAACAGCAGGGTGCCCACATTGGTGCTCAAGCGCCGCTGAGCACGCCGCTCGGCGATCGGACCAGGGTGCGCGAGCGGGCGTGCCCTGGTCCGTCTTTCTGGGCTGGAGCGCGTGGAGGCCGGTGCTCAGCGCTCGCCCTCCCGCCACACGAACACACCGCCGCGCTCGCTCCCCCGCAGCCCGAGCTCGAGCACGGCCTCGCGCACGCCGGGGTAGCGCGGATGCGCGTAGTCGTGAAACACGACGATCGCGCCTGGCGCGAGCGCGCTGCGCCAGGCGGCGAAGGCGTGCAGCACGGGCTCGCGCTCGTGCTCGGAGTCGATGAACAACAGCTGCGGCGGCGCGTCGCCGGCGTGTGGGCCGCGCGAGTCGGGCTCGGCTCGCAGCTCGATGCGCTCGCGCGCGCCGGCGCCGGCGAGCCGCAGGTAGGCGATGCGCTCGGGACGCACGCTGGGGTCATAGCTGACGATGCGCCGCGCGCGGTCGTCGAGCGCCAGCGCGATGGCGCTCCACGCGGTGCCGGTGCCGAGCTCGACGATCGTGTCGCGCCCGGCGGCCAGCTCGAGCAGCTCGGCGAGCTCGTTGGGACGCGCGGCGGAGTCGAGGCTGAAGCGATCGCCGCTGCGACGCGCGTGGCGACGGGCGCGCACATAGAACAGCGCCACGCGCCAGGGAAGCGCGCGCAGCGACAGCAGCAGGCGAAGCTGGGCGCGGCTCACGCGGCCATGCTACGGACCGCGGCAACAGACGGCTATCCATCGCGCCCGAGCCCGGCGAGCCGCGCTAATCTCGTCACGCCGATGTCGAGCACGGGCAAGATCGCAAAGAACCTCGAGCGCTTCGCACAGGCGGTGGCGGCGCACGACCGCGAGAACCCGACGCACACCGCGCACGGCATCGGCCTGGCGCACTTCGACATGGAGCGCCTGGGCTTCGACGAGGGCGAGGAGATCCTGCCGGGCATCACGATGCATGCCGACAGCGGCGTGACGGGCAACTTCCGCGTGCTGTGCGACGGCGAGCACGATGAGGAGCTGGAGGAGGCCGAGCAGGAGGTCGTCGAGGCGGTCTCCAGCCAGTCCGTCCCGGCTGTCGCGCCGGCAGCAGCGCCGTTTCCTTTCGAGCGCTGAAGGACTTTTCCTATCGATTAGGCCGCTTACGCGGCCCGGTTTTGTCGCGCGTCTCAACGCACGGCGGCGATTTTGGACGAGCGGCCAACGGCAGGCGGGGGCGGCTCGCGCGAGACTCAGCCGTCGTGGCCGTGACCGTCTCCTCGTCGGACTCGCAGGACTGCCGCGACTGGGTCGGGCACGTGATCGTGTGCGGGCTGAACGATGTCGCGCTACGCACGGTCGAGCAGCTGCATCTGGCGGGCGCGCGCACGGTCGTGCTCAGCGACGAGCCCGACGAGCGGCTGAGCCGCATCGTGCGCGGCTGGGGCATCCCGCACCTGCCGCGCGGCGGGCATCTGTCCGAGCCGCTGTTCGACGCGGGCATCTCCGGTGCGTCGGCAGTCGTCTGTGCGGAGAACACCGACCTGCGCACGCTTGAGACGGTGCTGCAGATCCGCGACCTGCGCCCGGACGTGCGCGTGGTCGCCGACCTGGACAACCCGTCGGTCGCGCACGCGGTCGAGGGCGTGCTCAGCTCGGTCGGCGTGCTCGACGTGGCGGCGCTGTTCGCGCCGGCGGTCGTGGAAGCGTGCGTGCGCCGCCGCGCGCGCGAGATCGTTCTCGGCGACACCTCGTTCGTCGCAGCGGAGGTTCTCGCGCCGCGCGACGGCACGCTGCGCGAGCTGTACGGCAACCTCGCGCCGATCGGCGTCGTCACCGAGGCCGACGACGAGCTGATCGCGTGTCCGGGGCGCGACCAGCCGGTGTCGGCGCGCGACCGCGTGACGCTCCTGGGCACGCGTGCCGAGCTCGACGCGGCGGGGCTCGCAGTGCACGAGTCGAGCACGGGCGCGATGACGACGATGCGCGGGCGCGCGCGCAGCTTCGTCAAGCGCTCGTGGGGAGCGGTCAGCGGCATCATCGACCGGCCGCTGCGCATCGCGCTGGTGCTCGGGCTGGTGCTGCTCGTCGTCTCCACGGTGATCCTGCACTTCGGCTACCGCCAGCCGCTGGGACGCTCGCACCTGTCCCTCCTCGATGCCGTCTACTTCACCGTGGAGACCGTCGCAACGGTCGGCTTCGGCGACTTCTCCTTCGCCGCGCAGCCGACCGGCATGGTCGTGTTCGGGATCCTCTTGATCATCGCCGGCGTGACGCTCACGACGACGATGTTCGCGCTGTTGACCAACGCGCTGGTCAGCCGCCGCCTGGCTCAGTCGCTCGGCCACGGGCGCATCCCGGGGATGCGCGGCCACGTGGTGCTGATCGGCCTTGGGAGCGTCGGCATGAAGGTGCTCGAAGGACTGCTCGACGCGGGCGCGGAGGTCGTCGTGATCGAGCGCATGGAGAGCAACCCATACCTCACCGAGGCACGTGCGCTGCAGGCACCGCTGGTGCTCGGCGACGCGACGCTCGCGCGCACGCTGGAGTCGGTCAACCTCAACGAGGCGGCCGCTGTGGCGATCCTCACCTCCGACGACCTGACGAACATCGAGACCGGCCTGGCGATCCGCGACCACCTGGGCGAGCGCTGGGTCGACGTTCCGGTGGTGCTGCGTGTGTTCGACCGCCAGCTCGGCCACCGCCTGGAGTCGAGCTTCGGCTTTCGCCACGTGTGGTCGACGTCGGCGATCGCCGCTCCGTGGTTCGTCGGCGGCGCGCTCGGCCTGGACGTGCTGTTCACGTTCTACGTGGGCAACCACCCGTTCCTGCTCGCGCGCCTGCGCGTGAGTGCCGGCGGCGGGCTCGACGGCCTGGCGATGCGCGAGCTGCCTGGCACGGTGCGCGTCGTGGCGATCCGCCGCGCGAGCGGCTCGGCTGCGCTGGAGCACCCGCCGCGCCGCGACACGCGCCTGGCGCCCGACGACGACGCCTACCTGGTGGGCCCGTACGCCGAGCTGCTGGAGATTCTGCGCCACGACCGCCAGCGCGTTAGCGGCCCCGGTACGGCCGAACCGGCCTGACGCCGCGTCGCGCGCTCAGCCCGGCTCGGGCGAGATGCGCTCGCGGATCTTCGCGACCAGCCGCTCGATCGTCGGGCAGGCGATGGCGTGGCGCGCGCCGGCGCGCAACACCGCGCCGGGGATCGCGTCGATCTCGGGCGCTCGCCCGGCGGCGATGTCGCGCTGCATCGAGCTGCCGAGCGAGTCGTGCGCCCGCTGCAGCTCGTCGATCGCCTTGTGCGCGCTCACGTCGTCGGCCCCCTCGGCCACGGCGACAGCGCTGGCCTCCTCGATCGCGGCCTCGAGGTCCGCACGCAATGCAGGCGTGTCGCGGATCTCGCCGAGCAGCTTGTCGTAGGCACTCGTCGTGCACGCGAGCGCGTTGAGCCGCACGAGCTTGGACCACATGACCGTCGCTTCCGAGCGCGGCGAGATCGGCCAGTCGCCGCGCGCCCTCACGCCGGCGCCTTCCAGGCCCCCGGCGAGCTCGAGCATGCCGTCGCGCGCGTACTCGTGGCGGCTGGCCATTTCCACGAGCAAAAAGCGGCTGGCGTGCACTACGACGCCCGGCTGTGGGTTGTCGGCCTCGACGCGAATCGTGGCGGCAAGGACCGTCTGCGCGTCGAAGCGCTCGCGCAACAGCTGCACGTGGTCGAGCCCGTTGAGCAGCGGCAGCACGAGCGGCGGCGCCACCTCGACGCGCCCCAGCGCATCGGCCAGGCCGCCGGCCTTCGTGGCGACGATCAGCGCATCGACCGGCTCGCGCAGCTGCGACACCACGCGCGGGCGCGCGACGAACTCACCGAGCGTTACGCTGCTGACGGAGATGCCGCGCGAGGCGATCGTCTCGGCGGTCGACTCGCGCGCGACGACCGTCACGTCCTCCCCCGCGCGGTCCAGCGCGGCGGCGAGCAGGCCGCCGACGCCGCCGGGTCCGAGCACCGCCAGCTTCATCGCGCTGCGGGCAGCGGCGGCGGTGCGTCGATCAGCACGCCGGGGTTCATCACGCCCTGCGGGTCGACCGCCGCCTTGGCTCCGGCAAGCGCCGCGGCGAACGGGTCGGGCCGCTGGCGGTCATACCACGGGCGATGATCGCGCCCGACCGCGTGGTGGTGGGTGATCGTGCCTCCCTCGGCGAGGATCGCGTCGGACACGGCGGCCTTGACCTGTGCCCACTGCTCGGTCTCCTCGCCCCGGCGCGCCGGGGCGATCGCCGTGAAGTACACGGCCGGGCCGTCGGCGTAGACGTGCGTGAAGCGCGCGGTGACGCGTCCGCCCGGCCCGCACGCCTGCTCCAGCGCCTGCTCGCCCGCCTCTTTCACGCGCGCGTGGAAACGCTCGAAGCGCTCCCACGTGATCGCCGTCTCGAACGTCTCGGCGAGCACGCCGATCGCCACGAGCGCGTCGCGCACGTACGGCGCGCCGAGAAACGCCTCGCGCCAGGAGCCAACCGCGTCGCCGCCGCCGGACGCGTCGCCGCCGCCCGCGCCCGAGCTGCCGCCCGTTCCGCCGTGCTCTCCGGGCAGCTCGCCACCGTGCTCTGCGCAGATCTCGATTGCCCGCGCGAGCGCCTGCTCGACGGGGTGGTCGGTCGACTCGAAGCCGAGCACGAGCAGCGCGCGTGTGCCGTCGCCGGCCATCGTCATGGCAGCCTCGCGCGCGTCGATCAAGCGGCAGTTGGCCGGAGCCAGCCCCGATTGACTCAGTGCGCGAACAGATTCCGCGCCAGCGGTAAATCCTGAAAACTGCACACCCACAGAGCGACGGTGCTGCGGACGCGGCTGCACGCGCACCCACGCCTCGGTGATCACGCCGAGGATCCCCTCCGACCCGGCGAGCAATCGGTCGGGGCTGACGCCGGCGCCCGAGCCGGGAAGCCGGCGTGACTGCCACACGCCGGCGGGCGTGATCGCGCGCGCCGACTCGACGAAGTCCTCGATGTGCGTCGTCACGGTCGCGAAGTGCCCTGCCGCGCGCGTGGCGATCCAGCCGCCGAGCGTGGAGTACTCAAACGACTGCGGGAAGTGGCGCAGCGTCAGCGCGTGCTCTGAAAGCTGCTGCTCGAGGCGCGGACCGGTCGCTCCGCCCTGGATGCGTGCCGAGCGTGACACGGCGTCGACCTCAAGTACGCGGTCCAGGGCGCGCAGGTCGATCGTCACGGCACCGTTGTAGTCGCCGGGGATGTCAGCGGTCACGCCGCCGACGACCGACGTGCCACCGCCGAACGGGATGGCCGCCAAACGCTCGGCCTCACACCACGCCAGCAGCGCTTCGACGTCGCGCTCGTCACGCGGCGTGGCAACGATGTCGGGTGGGTGCGAGAAGCGGCCGCGAAAGCCGTTTACGACATCCGTGTAGGACTTGCCGAGCGCGTGCGACGCGCGCGCATGGTCGTCGCCGGCGCAGATCTCTGCCAGCGCGCTCGGCGCGCGCACGCGCGCCGGCGCCAGCTCGACCTGCTCCAGCGCCACCGGCGCCTCGATCTCGCCGAGCGCAAGCCCGAGGTGCTCGGCCGCCAGCGCAGCCGTCTGGCGCAGCTGGTCGGGTGCGGGCTGCTGATCCTCATAACCCCAGCCCCAGTGCTTGTAGCGACGAATGTTCACGCGCGCGAGTCTATGCTCACTAGCGTTCATCACGCGCGATCCGGCGCGACGAGCAGATGTCGACACGACCCGAGCAAACATCCACCGAAATGCCGCAGATACTCGCGCGCGGGCCGTGGGAGCTCGGCCGGGTGACCGCACGCTGGCGCGAGGAGCAGTTCGAGCCCTCGGCCGCCCACATCGAGGCCGCCGACGAGGCGATCCGCAACCTGCGCGAGCGCGGCTCGCCCAGCCACGACGGCGTCGCCGCGAGGCTCGTCGACTTTCAGGCCGACGCCGACGGCATCGCGATCGAGCTGCAGCCGCTGCGCTGGGCGCTGCGGCTGGTCGCCGGCGACGCCTCGCGCAGCATCGCCGCGCTGTGCGTCACGCGCTCGGCCGACGGGCGCTGGCTGGCCGGCCGGCGCGCTCCGTGGGTGGCCTCGTGGGCCGGGCGCTGGGCGCTCGGCGCCGGCGGCGCCGTCGATCTGGGCGAGAGCCCCGCCGACACGCTCGTGCGCGAGCTCGACGAGGAGTGGTCGGTGTCGCCCGAGCGCGTTCGCGGCGAGGCGCTCATCTCGCTGCCGCAGAAGATGGTCATGTTCGTAGGGCAGGCGTGGATCGCCGCCGGCGACGAGCAGTCGGTGACGCCCGACCACGAGCACGACGAGTACGCATGGTGGCCGGCCGACATCGACGCTTGGCCGTCCGAGGCCGGCGAGGCGCTGCCGCGTATGGCGCGCTGGCTGACGGAATGAGCGCGACCGTGCCCAATCCGGCGGCCGCGCCGCTGAACGCCGCCGGGCCGCTGACGTTCACGCGGCTGAAGTGGACATCGTTCGTGCACTCGTGTGTGTACATCGCGCTGCTCATATGCGCGTTCGCCGCGGGCAACCCGCAGCCGCTGACGTTCGTGCTCGGCCTCGCGCACGGGTTGCTGTGGATCTTCATGTCGCTGGCCTGTCTGGCCGCCGCACGCCTGCGCATCGTGTCGCTGCGCTTGGCCGTCGCGGTGGCCGTGCTCGGCGGGGTTGGGCCGTTCTTCGGCAGCTACGAGTTCATCCGTGCGCAGCGCCAGCGCGCCGCGCTAGAGTAGACAATCAATGGCCACAGGCACCACGGCTGAGCAGATAATCGATGTCGTGACCCCTGCCGCGGGCGAGTCGGTCACCGAGGGAACGATCCTCGAATGGCATGTCAAGGTCGGCGACGCGATCAAGCTCGACGCGACGATCGTCGAGATCTCCACCGACAAGGTCGACGTCGAGCTGCCCTCACCCGCGAGCGGCACGGTCACCGAGCTGCTGGCCGAGGAGGGCGACACGGTCACCGTCGGCCAGGTGATCGCGCGCATCGCCGTCGGTGACGGCGCAAGCGCCCCGGCCGCCGCCGGCTCGGGCAACGGCTCCGCAGCCAACGGCGCCGAGGACGGCCACGCGCCCGGCAACGGGTCCGCCGCGGTCGCGGTCGACGGCCAGGCCGAGCAGACGACGCCAGCGATCCCACAGGACGCCGACGCGCCCGCGCTCGACAGGGCGTCCGGCCCGCTCGTCGACGTCGTCACACCGGCGGCCGGCGAGTCGGTGACCGAGGGGACGATCCTCGAATGGCGCGTCAAGCCCGGCGAGTTCATCAAGGTCGATGCGACGATCGTCGAGATCTCCACCGACAAGGTCGACGTTGAGCTTCCGGCGCCGGTCACCGGAACCATCGCCGAGCTGCTCGTTGCAGAGGGCGACACGGTGACGGTCGGCCAGGTGATCGCGCGCATCGCTGCCGGCGAGCAGTCCTCGGCGAGCGCGGCCACGGACACGCCGGACGCGGCGGGCACGGCGCCCGGCACGTCGCTGCCGGAGGGGACGAAGATCTCGCCCGTCGCAGCGCGCGCAGCGGCCGCCGAGGGCGTCGACGTGGCCGGCATCTCCGGCAGCGGACCGGACGGCCGCATCACCAAGTCCGACGTGCTCTCGGCGGCATCCGGCAACGGCGCGCAGAGCACGTCCACTGCCACCAACGGCGCGTCTGCGGCGGGCGAGCCCGAGACCAAGCCGATGCGCGGCAGCGCCGCGGCGCTCGCCCGCTACATGGAGCAGTCGCGCTCGATTCCCACGGCGACGAGCTTTCGCACGCTCGCCGTCACGATGCTCGACGCGCGGCGCAAGGAGCTCAAGGCGGCCGAGCGTAAGGTCTCCTTCACACACCTGATCGCCTACGCGATCGCGCGCGCGGCCGACGACATGCCGGTGATGGCCGACCACTTCGCCGAGATCGACGGCAAGCCCAACCGCGTGCACGACGCCCAGGTCAACCTCGGGCTGGCGGTCGACGTGGAGAAGAAGGACGGATCGCGCACGCTGATGGTCCCGGTGATCCGCGACGCCGGGCGCATGCCGTTCGAGCGCTTCGTCGCCGCCTACGACGCGCTCGTCGAGAAGGCGCGCACGAACACACTGACCGCCGACGACCTGCAGGGCGCCAACGTCACGCTGACCAACCCCGGCGGCATCGGCACGATCGCCTCGGTGCCGCGCCTGATGACCGGCCAGGGCACGATCGTCGCGACGGGCTCGATCGCCTATCCGCCGGGCCTGGCGAACATCGGCGCGATGATCGGCGCGGAGAAGGTCATGACGATGACCTCCACATACGACCACCGCATCATCCAGGGGGCCGAGTCCGGGCGCTTTTTGCAGCGCATCGAGGAATATCTGATCGGCGAGCGCGGCTTCTACGACGGTGTGTTCGCATCGCTGGGCGTGGAGATCGGCCCCGCGCCGCAGCCCCCCGCGCCGGCGGCCGCCGCGTCGGCCGCCTCCGAAGCTGCATCGGCCTCCGCGACCGCCTCCGCGCCGGCGGTCAACGAGGAACTGCTGCGAGCCGTGCAGGCGGCGACGGTGCTCGTCAGCCGCTTCCGCAGCCACGGCCACCTCGCGGCGCGCGTGGACCCGTTGAACTCAGAGCCCGAGGGCGACCCCGGCCTGGACCCCGAGCCGCTCGGGCTGACGCCGGAACTGCAGGCGCGCATCCCGGCGAAGGTGATGAACATGTACGTGCCCGGCGCGACGCTCGCCGACGCGCTGCCGCACCTACGCGAGACCTACTGCGGCACGATCGCCTATGAGATCGAGCACATCGCCTCCCACCGCCAGCGCGTGTGGCTGCGCGAGCACATCGAGTCGGGCGCCTTCCGCGGCGCGCTGACCAACGAGGAGAGCCGCTGGCTGCTGCGGCGCCTGGTCAAGGTGGACGCGCTGGAGCGCTTCATGCACAAGGCCTACCTCGGCCAGCACCAGTTCTCGATCGAGGGCCTGGACATGACCGTGCCGATGCTCGACGAACTGATCAAGCTGTCGGCGGCCAACGGCGGCAAGGAGGTCGTCATCGGCATGGCCCACCGCGGCCGCCTGAACGTGCTCGCGCACAACCTCGGCCGCGCCTACGACACGATCTTCGCCGAGTTCGAGGGCGCGTCGACGCTCGAGGCGGTCACGACGATCCCCCAGGGCGGCACCGGCGACGTCAAGTACCACCACGGCACGCAGGGTTCCTACGACCTGGAAAACGGCGAGACGATCCGCGTCAACCTGGAGTCCAACCCCAGCCACCTGGAGTACGTCTATCCGGTCGTCGAGGGTGCCACGCGCGCGGCGCAGACCACGCGCCAGGGCCCGCATGCCCACCAGGACACCGACGCGGCGGTGCCGATCGTGATCCATGGCGACGCCTCCTTCCCGGCGCAGGGCGTCGTCTCTGAGACGCTCAACCTGCAGGCGCTCGACGGCTACAAGGTCGGCGGCACCGTGCACATCATCACCAACAACCAGGTGGGCTTCACGACCGACCCCGACGACGCGCGCTCGACGCGTTGGGCCTCGGACCTGGCCAAGGGCTTTGACGTGCCGATCGTGCATGTCAACGCCGACGACGTGCAGGCCTGCATGAGCGCCGTTCGACTGGCCTTCGCCTTCCGCCAGGAGTTCGGCCACGACGTGCTGATCGACCTGATCGGCTACCGCCGCTTCGGCCACAACGAGTCTGACGAGCCCGCCTACACCCAGCCGGAGATGTACGCGAAGATCAAGGCCAAGAAGCGCGTGTCGGAGCTGTGGGCCGACCGGTTGGTCGCCGAAGGCATCGTCACGCAGGAGGAGGTCGACAGCCAGGCGCAGGAGGTGTGGGACAAAATGACGCTGCTGCACCAGCGCCTGAAGGCGAAGATCGCCGCGGCGGCCGAGCACGGCGACCATGCGACCGGCGAGTACGAGCTCGACCGCTCGCCCAGCCCGGAAGTGGAGACGGCCGTGCCCGCCGCGCGCCTGCGCGACATCGGCGAGGAGCTGCTGCGCGTCCCCGAGGGCTTCACCGTGCACCCCAAGCTCGTCAAACAGCTCGAGCGCCGGCGCGAGGCGCTGGGCGAGGAGTCGCACACCGTCGACTGGGCGCACGGCGAGGCGCTGGCGTTCGCCTCGCTCTTGACCGAAGGCACGCCCATCCGCCTGACCGGCCAGGACACCGAGCGCGGCACGTTCAGCCAGCGCCACATGGTGCTGCACGACGCCAAGACCGGCCAGACCGTCTGCCCGATCCAGAGCCTGCCCGACGCGCTCGCGCCGCTGGAGCTGCACAACAGCCCGCTGTCGGAGCTCGCGTGCATGGGCTTCGAGTACGGCTACAGCCAGGAGGCGCCGGAGACGTTCGTGCTGTGGGAGGCGCAGTTCGGCGACTTCGTCAACTCCGCGCAGGTGATCGTCGACCAGTTCATCGTCTCGGGCCTGGCCAAGTGGGGTCAGACCTCACGGCTGACGCTGCTGCTGCCGCACGGCTACGAGGGCTCGGGCCCCGAGCACTCCTCTGCGCGCCTGGAGCGCTTCCTCGCGCTCGCCGCCGAGGGCAACATCCGCGTCGCCAGCCCGACGACGCCGGCGCAATACTTCCACCTGCTGCGCCGCCAGGCGCGCATCGCCAAGCAGCGCCCGCTGATCGTGATGACGCCCAAGTCGCTGCTGCGCCTGCCGCAGGCGACCAACTCGCTGGCCGACCTGGCCGAGGGCACGCGCTTTGAACCGGTGCTCGCCGAGCCCGGTGTCGACGATGCCACGGTCACGCGGCTGCTGCTGTGCACGGGCAAGATCTACTACGACCTCGTCGGGCACCCCGACCGCGCGTCGCACCCCGGCCTGGCCGTCGGCCGCGTCGAGCTGCTCTACCCCTTCCCCGAAGGCCAGCTGCTCGAGCTGATGCGCCGCTACCCGAACCTCAAGGAGGTCGTGTGGGTGCAGGAGGAGCCGCGCAACGTCGGCGCGCGCGCCCACATGTTCCCGCGGCTGATGCAGATCATGCCCGAGGACATCCGCTTCGGCTTCGTCGGCCGACCCGAGCGTGCCAGCCCGGGCGAGGGCTACCCCGCCGCGCACCTGGCCGAACAGAACCGCATCGTCACCACCGCCATCGACCTCGACCAGGCGATCTCGCAGTACCCGCGCAAGACTCCGGGGCAGCGCTGATGTGGGCTCTGTGGAAGCGTTTCCTGGAGATCCGCCGCCAGCGCAAGCGTAAGAAGCAGCTCGGCCGCTAGCTAGCGGCCTTTCCAGAGGGGCTCGCGCTTCTCCTTGAACGCGCTGGCCCCCTCCTTGGAGTCCTCGGAGGCGAACACGGGCCCGGAGATCGCACCCTGCTTCTCCCACATCTGCTCGCTGCTCCAGTCGTACTGCTCCTGCAGGATCTGCTTGGAGGCGATCACGGCCAGCGGACCGCTCTTGACGACGCGCTCGGCCAGCTCCAGCGCGACGTCGACCGCCGAGCCCGGCTCGGCGATGCGATTGACAACGCCGTACTCGTGGAAGCGGTCGGCCGGCAGCAGGTCGCCGGTGAGCGCCAGCTCCATGACAACGTGGTAGGGCATGCGCCGAGGCAGGCGCAGCAGCGCGCCGCCCGCCGCGACGAGCGAGCGTTTGGCCTCGGGAATACCCATCTTGGCGCCCTTGGCCGCGACGATCAGGTCGCAGGCGAGCGCGATCTCCATGCCGCCGGCGACGGCGAAGCCCTCGATTGCGGCGATCAGCGGCTTGCGCGAGGCGCGCTGGGCGATGCCGGCGAAGCCGCGGTCGCCGAACCACGGCGATTCGCCTTTGACGAAGGCGCCGAGGTCCATGCCCGCACAGAAGAAGCCACCGGCGCCGGTCAACACGCCGACCGACAGCCCGTCGTCGCCGTCGAGCTCGTCAAGCGCCCCGGCGATGCCCTCGGCGACGGCGCCGTTGACCGCGTTGCGGACCTCCGGGCGGTTGATCGTGATCAGCAGGACGTTTCCGCGACGCTCGGTCAGGACGGCATCTGCGGCTACTGCGGCTTGCTCGGCGCTCATCGGCGGCTGCTCCTTGGTCGTGAGCCTGGAGCCTATCCGCGAGCGCGCTTTCAGCTCTGCGGCGGGCGCTCGGCGGGCGCGGAGGGCTCGGCGGGAGCCGTCGCCACAGGCGTCGCCGGCGCGGCGGGTGCGGTCACATCGACCGCGGAGGGCGGCGGCGCAGGGGTCGGCGTGGGCGAGGACGCACTCGCCGACGGGGACACCGTCTGCTGTGGGGCGTCGTGTGAGTTGGCACCGTCCTCGAGCGACTGGCGAAACTCGCGAATGCCATGCCCGAGCGAGCGCGCCAGTTCGGGCAGGCGTTTGGGCCCGAGCACGATCAGCGCGACGATCGCAATGAAGATCAGGTGTGTGGGACTCTCGATGCCCATGGTTGCTCGCAACTCCCGGCGGCCCTCGCGGCGGGTCGCTCGATCAAGGCTAGCGCTATGGCCGCGCGGCGCCGTAGGCTCTGTCGGTGGCCCAGCAACCGCCCCCGCCGACCGCTTCCACGCAGCCCGCCTCCGCCTCGGCCCCGCTCCGCCGTCAGTATCCGCCTCCGCCGGATAGCGAGGCGTTCTGGCCGGCGCAGCTCACCGTGCTGCTGGCAATCGTCATCGAGGTGCTGCTGCCGGGGCGCCTGACGGCTGGACCCGACTGGCTGGTCCCGTCGCTGGAGGGCGTGCTGCTGCTTGGCCTGTTCGTCGTCACGCCGAACGTCGTCGAGGACGAGCATCCGCGGCGGCGGCGCATCGCGCTGCTGCTGACCGCGATCGTCACCGCGGCGAACATCTTCTCGCTCGGCGCGCTGACGCATTTTCTGCTGCACCACAACGTCTCTGACGGGCGCGGGCTGATCGTCGCGGGCGTGCTGATCTGGCTTACCAACCTGCTGATATTCGCGCTGTGGTACTGGGAGATGGATCGCGGCGGACCGGGCCTGCGGGCAGCGGGACGTGACCAGCCGCCGGACTTCCTGTTCCCGCAGATGAGCGACGACACCATCGAGCCACGCGACTGGCGGCCGAAGTTCATCGACTACGCGTACGTCTCGCTGACCAACAACACGGCCTTCTCGCCGACCGACACGATGCCGCTCACGCCGATGGCCAAGGCCGTGATGGGCGTGCAGTCGGTCGTTTCGCTGCTGACGATCGGGCTGATCGTCTCGCGCGCCGTGAACATCCTCTGAGTCGCGCCCACGCGCGCCTCGCGCGATCAGCCGGCGGGGATCAGCCGGTGGGCGCGACCTGCGGCTCGAGCGCGAGCGCCTCGGCGATCAGCTCGCGCACCTCGTCGCCGGCGCCGAGCGCGATCGCCCTGCGCAGCGCCTCGAGCGTCCCCTCGCGGTCGAGCAGGCGCAGGCGCAGGCGCCCGAGGCGCTCCCAGGCACTGGCGTCGGAGGGTCCCCGCTGAGCGGCGCGCGCTGCGGCCTCCTCGGCGAGGTCGACCGCGCCGATGTCCTCGTAGATGCGTGAGGCGAAGCGGTGTGCCGCCGGGCGGCTACCGTCGACGCGGGCCCAGTCGCGCACCGCGCGCGCCGCCTCGTCGAGCTTGCCGGCCTGCCAGAAGGCGAGCGTCATCAGCCGCAGCACGGCGACGTTCTCGGGCTCGGCATCGCGGGCATAGATCAGGCGCTGGGCGGCGAGTTCGTACTCGCCTTCGGCCATCGCGCGCTGAGCGGCGAGCATGAAGCGTTCGACGCGCTCCTCGCCTGGGTCGGGCTTTGAGAAGTCGACGAAGCGCATGCTGCTGGCGGGCACCGTGCGCACGCCGTGGCTGAAGCGCACGCGCGCCCACTGCTGGACTTCCTCGTCACCGTCGGGGTCGCCGCTGAAATAGATGCCGGCGACCGTGCCTACGCCCCACTCGGGGTAGGACAGGCAGCGTGCGTAGCGGTGCACGACCGAGTGGTCGGGAACGCGGCTGGCAAACGGGTCGTGCTTCTCGCGGTCGGCGGCGTGTTCGCGCGCACGTTGCTCGGCTTCATAGGCGCGGCGACCCGCTTCCTCGCGCTCGCGGCGCGCCGCCGACGCGCTGGCGCGCACGGCGTTTCGCGACACCTTGCCGCCGCGCGAGCCCTCGGCCAGGCGCTCGAGCTGGTCGGCCGCCTCGTTGATCGCCTTCAGATGGCGCTCGTGCTCGAACTGCTGCCCGGCGGGCGCGATGTCCGGGTGCCAGCGCTTGGCCATCCGCCGGCGGGCGAGCTGCACATCGCGCTTGTCGAAGGGCGCCTCCAGCTCCAGCAGGAGCATGTGCTGCTCGACATCGAGGACCGTTGTAGGCATGACCCGACAACGTTAGCGACCGTCGCGACCTCCTATCCTGCCTGCCAATGTCATCTCAGTACATCTTCACGATGCACCGCCTGTCCAAGCTGCACCCGCCGGACAAGACCGTGCTCGACAACGTCACGCTGGCCTTCTACCCGGGCGCGAAGATCGGCGTGCTCGGCTACAACGGCGCCGGCAAGTCGACGCTGCTGCGGATCATGGCGGGGGTCGACCAGGAGTACCGTGGCGATGCCGCGCTGGCCCCGGGTGCGACGGTCGGCATGCTCGAGCAGGAGCCCCAGCTCGACGAGTCAAAGGACGTCGAGAGGCAACGTCGAGGAGGGCGTCGCCGAGACCAAGGCGCTGCTGGACCGCTTCAACGAGCTGGCGGCCAACTATTCAGACGACACCGCCGAGGAGTTCGGCGCGATCCAGGCGAAGATCGAAGCAGCCGACGCGTGGAACCTCGACACGCAGCTGGAATACGCGATGGATGCGCTGCGCCTGCCGCCGCCCGACGCGGACGTGAGCAAGCTCTCCGGCGGCGAGCGCCGCCGCGTCGCGCTGTGCCGCCTGCTGCTGCGCGCGCCCGACCTGCTGCTGCTGGACGAGCCCACCAACCACCTCGACGCCGAGTCGGTCGCGTGGCTGGAGCAGCACCTGTCCGAGTACAAGGGCGCGATCGTGGCTGTGACGCACGACCGCTACTTCCTGGACAACGTGGCCGGCTGGATCCTCGAGCTCGACCGCGGCAAGGGCATCCCCTACGAGGGCAACTACTCCGGCTGGCTGGTGCAGAAGCAGGAACGCCTGGCCCAGGAAGCGCGTTCGGAAAAGGGGCGCGAGCGCACGATCGCGGCCGAGCTTGAATGGGTGCGCACAAACCCGAAGGGCAAACGCACGAAGTCCAAGGCGCGTCTGGCGCGCTATGAGGAGCTGGTGGCCGAGGAGCGCAACGTCAAGCTCGACGAGGTGCAGATCCACATCCCGCCAGGCCCGCGCCTGGGCGAGAAGGTGCTCACGGCCGACGAACTGCGCAAGGGCTTTGCCGACAAGCTGCTGATCGAGGATCTCAGCTTCGACCTGCCGCGCGCGGGCATCGTCGGCGTGATCGGCGCCAACGGCGCGGGCAAGACGACGTTGTTTCGCATGATCACCGGCGAGGAGACGCCCGACAGCGGCTCGATCGAGCTGGGCGACACCGTCCAGCTCGCCTATGTCGACCAGTCGCGCGACGCGCTGGACGCGAACAAGACGGTCTGGGAGGAGATCTCCGAAGGCTACGAGCACCTCAAAGTGGGCGACCGCGAGGTCAACTCGCGCCAGTACACGGCGGGCTTCAACTTCAAGGGCTCCGACCAGCAGGCGAAGATCGGCAAGCTCTCCGGCGGCGAGCGAAACCGCGTACACCTGGCCAAGCTGCTGCGCAGCGGCGGCAACCTGCTGCTGCTCGACGAGCCCACCAACGACCTCGACGTGGACACACTGCGCGCGCTGGAGAACGCGCTGCTGGAATTCCCCGGCTGCGCGGTGATCATCTCCCACGACCGCTGGTTCCTCGACCGCGTGGCGACGCACGTGCTGGCCTTCGAGGGCGATTCGCAGGTGACGTGGTTCGAGGGCAACTTCGAGGCCTATGAGGAGCACCGCCGGGCGACGCTCGGTGCGGCCGCCGAGCGCCCGCACCGCATCACCTACAAGCGGCTGGTCCGTGGCTGAGGCCGATGCCCGCGCGCCAGGCGCGACGCCCACGCTGACCGCCTTCGACCGCGACACGGCGGTGATGCTGCGCTCGCGCGTGAAAGACAGCGGCGGCGAGCGGGTCGCCCTGGCCGCGGATGTCTCACCGGACTGGCGCGCCGGCCGCGGCCCGCACGGCGGCTACCTCGCGGCGATGCTGCTGCGCGCGCTCACCGAGGCAGTCGATGACCCGTCGCGCACGCCGCGCTCGCTGACGATCCACTACGCGCGCGCGCCGCAGCCCGGCCCGGTGAGCATCGACGTGGCGATCGAGCGCCAAGGTCGCTCGCTGAGCACGCTGTCGGCACGCATGCAGCAGGACGGAGCGCCTGTCGCGCTGGCGCTCGCCGCGTTCTCGGTCCCGTGGGATGCGCCGCACATCGACGAGCTGCCGATGCCCGACGTCGCACCCCAGGACCCCGAGCGCAAGTCGGCCGTACCGCTGTTCGCCGGCGCCCCCGCGTTTACCAGCCACCTGATCATCCAGCCGCGCATCGGCGCGGTGCCCTTCCAGGGCTCGCAGGCACCGATGGAGATCGGCTCGTGGCTCGGGCTGGCCGAACCGCGGCCGATCGACGCGCTGTCGCTGGCGTTCTTCAGCGATGCGCTGTTCTCTCCCCCGTTCATCCGCCTCAGCGAGCCGGCGACGACGCCGACGATCGACCTGACGATCCATTTCCGCACGCCGATGCCGCGCACGGCCGAGCCAGATCCCGGCGAGCTGTGCTTCGCGCGCTTTCGCTCCGGGCTGATCCAGGAGGGCTTCTTCGAGGAGGACGGCGTGATCTGGGCGAGCGACGGGACGGTGCTGGCTCACTCACGCCAGCTCGGGATCGTGCTGCCATTGCCGATCGGTTAGTGTCGACTAATGAGCGACTACACAGCGAAGTGCATAAAAGACATGGAGGCCGGTTTCGGCGGGGGATTCGTGAAGGCTCGCGCCGAGCTGGGAGTGACGGCATTTGGCATGCAGGTGATCCAGCTGCCGCCCGACTACGCCGACTACCCCGAGCACGATCACGCCGAGAGCGCGCAGGAGGAGGTCTTTCTCGCGCTCGGCGGGTCCGGCTGGATCGAGATCGACGGCGAGCGCGTCGAGCTCGACTCAGAGACGCTCGTGCGCGTCGGCGCGGAGACCCGGCGCAAGGTCTATGCCGGACCTGAGGGTCTGCGCATGCTGGCGATCGGCGGCGTGCCCGGCAAGGCCTACGAGATCGTCGAGAACACCGAGCTCACCGTCTGAGCTGAGCGAGCCGTCGTCGCGCGCGGCGCGGCGACGGCTGCTCGCACGGCCGCACTAGGTCCGGTTCCGTGCTCGTGGTGCGTGAATCGTGATCGCCTTGCGCTGTGTGCGCGTGGCGCCCGAGGAGTCGTGCGCGACGATCGTCGCTTGCGCGTGCAGCGTGCGCAGGCGGGCCAGCAGTGCGCGCGCCCTCGCTGACAAACGCAGCGTGAGCGTCTGCGAGCGGCCGCCGGCGATCGTGAACGAACGGCTGGCGATCGTGAGCAGCGCGCTCGCCAGCGCGTGCGGCGGTTTGGGTGCAGCGATCTGCAGCACCGCCTTGCCTGCGCAGCTGCCGACCGTTGCCGGGCAGCTGACGCGTAGCTTGAGCGCGCCCTGACCCGTCGCGGTGAAGATCGCGCCGGCGAGGCTCGCGTTCGGGGAAGCGCCCGCCTTTTGGGTGGTCGCCAGCACGCCCTGTTCGGGCAGGCCGCCGAGTACGCTGCCCGGTGTCGAGACACTCGTCACGGTCGCCTGACCTCCGGCGGTCGTCGGCGGAACGCCGGTGCCCGTAAAGGTGACTTCGTGCAGACCGGCGCCGTCGTCTGCGTTGATCGCCCATGTCGCGACGGCGGGACCGGTCGACGTGGGAGTGAAGTCGACCGTCTCCGGACGCGATTCGCCCGGCGACACGTCGTTCCCTCTTCCAGCGAAGTCGTGGCGGCGAAGGCTCCACCGGTCGGCGGCTTGGACTTGGTGAGGGTGATGCTCGTCCCACCCGTATTGGCGACGGTGAAGGAGCTGCCGGCCGTCTTGCCGAGTTCGACCGTGCCGTAGTCGTTGTGTTCGCCGGAGATCGTCAGAACGCCCGGGGGCCCCGGCGCTTCCCGACAGCGCGACGCCCTTGTTGCCACCCGTCGTTTCCATCGAGATTTCGCCGCTGAAGGGACCGGTCGTCGTTGGGTCGAAGCTGACGTCGATCGTCAGCGAGCCGCCCGCCGGAATCGTGCTGCCGGCCGCCGGCACGCCCGTCGCGCCGAACGGCGCGGACGGCAGCTAGATGGCGTTGATCGTCAGCGCTGAGCCGCCGACGTTGCGGAAGGTCGCCGATGCGGAGCCGTGGCTGCCGACCGTCGTCCCGCCGAAGGAGAGCACCGCGGGCGTCGCTTCGAGCTGCGCCGCAGCGGCCTGTCCGGTGCCCGACAGCGAGAATGAGACCTTGCCCTGCGCTGGTTTCGGCGGCGAGCGTGGCGCCGATCAGTCCGGTCTGCGTGGGCGTGAAGGTGACCGGCACCTGGATCTTCTGATCCGGCTTGCAGTTCACGGGCGTCGCCGGCGATGGCGTGCCAAGCGTGAACTGCGGGGAGCTCGAGGTCAGGGCGTTGACCGTCAGTTTGGTCGTCGCGGTGAGCGTCACCGTCTTTGAGCTGCTGCTGGCGATCGTCGTCGTGGGGAAGGTCGTGGAGGGACCGGTCAGCGGCGAGCGCCACGGGTGAGCCGAAGCCGAGCACCTTCCCGTCGCGCGTGCCGACATAGATGCGTCCCGCTCCGACTCCGGGCAGCGCGAACTTTGCAGACGTGCCGACCGGCGCGCTGAATCGCAGCACGGGCTTGCCTTCGACCGGCACCGGGTCATAGGCGCGCAGCTGCGCGCCTTCCCCGGAGCCGTTGGGCGCCCATACCACCCATACCAGTGCTGACCCGGAGTTCGTCCCTTCGGAGGTGATGACCGGCGCGCTGGAGGTGAAGCCGAATGCGTCCGGGGAGGTGGCCTGCAGCGAGAGGCTCGGCTGTCCCGTGCCCGACAGGCCGTAGCGATAGACCCGCAGAAAGCCGGACGAGCCACCGGAGCTGTTGCCGCCCGAGGCCGTCGGGATGTAGACCCAGCCGCCGTCCCCGGGCCACACGCCGGGGCGTGACCACACCCCGCCGTAGGGGCCCAGCCGCTGGACGACCTTGTCGGCGCCGCCCGATCCCTGCTGAAAGCCCCCGAGTTCGTCGCGGTTGAGCAGATAGACGTAGCCGTCCTTGCCCACCGCCACGGCGAGGTGGGGAATGGAGGGCGTGCCGAAATATTGCGCGTTGAGACCCGTGATGCCGCCGGATGCAAAATCCGCGTCCCCGGCGTCGAGCTGCGCGGCGTCGAACGGCGTGAAGAAGTCGACCGCCTTGAGCGACCCGTCGCCCTGCACCGCGAGGCGCACGATCGACTCGCCGAGGTTTTCCGGCGGAGAGCTGCCGGGGGCCGGTGTGTTCGGCGACCCGCCGTTGCCCGTGCTGATCAGCAGCGATCCCGGGCCGTCGGAGGTCAGGCCGGCGCCCGACTGCCAGATCCCCGCCCCATCGCCGAAGCTGCGTGCGACCCATCGGGCCTTGGTCTGCCCCGACGTGGAGACGCCGAACACCCAGCCCTGGTAGGGCGACAGGTCGCAATCCGCGCCGAACGCCGCGTAGACCACGCCGTTCATCAACAGCAGGCCCGGACGCTGCAGCTCGCGCGTCGGCTGGAAGTTCATGGACGGCTGGTTCTGCGCCGTGCCCGTCAGTTCGACCGGAAAGCCGGGCTTCTCGGTTCCCGTGGAGAGGTTGATCGCGTCCATGAACCAGCGCGCCGGGCCCGACGTGCCCGACACGTAGTTCTTGTGGGTGAGGTAGCCGGTGTTCGTGGCCGGATCGATCACCGGCGTCGCGGTGACGCCGATGTTGGGAGTGAGATCGCCGCAGCCGATGTCCGACGGCTTTCCAGGGCGCGCCGAGATTCAACGTCGGCCAGCGCATCGCGCCCGTCGCCGGATCCAGCCCGTAGACCTTGTTGTTCTCGGTGGCGACCAGCAGCGTGCCGTTCGCCAGCAGCGGCTGCGCATAGACCTGCCCGTCGACGGGCGTAGACCAAAGCTGCCCGAACGTCCCGCCGCTGACCAGCTGTGGCGTCAGCGCCGATTCTTCGGGATACCAGCCGTCGCGCAGGTCATCACCGGAGTTGGTGATGCCTTCAGCCATCGCCGTTGTTGCCGCCGCGCCCAGCCCCGCGAGCACAAGCAGAACGCCGACCACGCACAGGGCCGTCCCCCGGCGCGCAGATCTCCACTCCATTGGTTCTCCGCCTCCATGTCCCGATCCTTGAACCGGAAGACTAGCCTCCACGACGCAATCGGGCAAATCGCCCGCCTCGCGATGCGGCCGTTCAGCGCGAGAACTCGGTCTCGCGTGTGAGCCGCAGGGCGGCCGCGGCGATCAGCCGCGCGCACGCGTCCACGTCGTCGAGCTGCACAAGCTCGACGGGTGAGTGCATGTAGCGGATGGGAATCGAGACGAGCGCCGTGGGAACGCCGCCGCGGCTGAGGTGCACGGCGTCGGCGTCGGTGCCCGTGGCCCGCGAGGTGGCCTCCAGCGTGATCGGGATCGACTCCGCCTCGGCGGCCTCGAACAACAGCTCGAACAGTCGCGGGTTCAGCGTCGAGCCGCGGCTGAGCACCGGCCCCGAGCCGAGCTCGTGCTTGCCGCTCTCCTTGACCTCGATGCCCGGGGCGTCGGTCGCGTGCGTGACGTCGATGACGATTGCAGCGTCGGGCGCGAGCGAGAAAGCGCTGGTGCGCGAGCCGCCGAACGTGATCTCCTCCTGCGCGACGGCCACCGCCGCGAGCTGCCACTCCCCGCCGCCGGCCTGCGCGACCAGGCGCGCTGCCTCCAGCGCGACGTAGGAGCCGAGGCGGTTGTCCAGCGCGCGCGAGACCAGGCGCCCGTTCGGCAGCTCCGCCGGCTGGGCGTCGATCACAGCGACGTCGCCGATGCGTACGCGCCCGCGCGCCTCGTCGCCGTCGCGCGCGCCGATGTCGATGTGCATCTCGCGGATGTCGGCGACCTTCTTGGCCTCCTCGTCGCGCAGCAGGTGGATCGGCTTCTTGCCGACGACGCCGGTGATCGGCCCCTCGCGGGTGTCGATCGTCAGCCGCTGGCCGACGAGGATCTGCGCGTCCCAGCCGCCGACGCCGCGGAACCACAGATAGCCCGAGTCGTCGATGTGCGTGACGATCAAACCGATCTCGTCGATGTGGCCCATCACGAGCAGGCGTCGCGCAGATGACTCAAAGCCGTGCTTTGGCGCGACCAGCGCCAAGGGCGTGCCAACGACGTCGGTGCTCACCTCCGCGAAGGCGTCGGCCGACTCGCGCCACACCTTCGCCGCAGCGCTCTCATAGCCCGACGGCGCGCGCGCGGCGAGCAGGTCGAGCAGAACCTGTGGTGTCTTTGCCGGCTCGCTCATGCGGCGAGCAGCATACGCAGGACGAACTGCAGAATGCCACCATGGCGGAAGTACTCGGCCTCGCGCGGCGTGTCGATGCGCACGCGCGCGTCGAAGACGATCGGCTCGGCACCATCGCGCTCGGCGCGCACGCTCACGGTGCGCTCGCCGCCCTCCACGGCTGCGGCCGCGTCGGCGATGCCGTCGATCGCGAACGTCTCCTCGCCGGTCAGACCGAGCGACTGCACGCTTTCGCCCTCGGGGAACTGCAGCGGGAGCACGCCCATGCCGACGAGGTTGGATCGGTGAATGCGCTCGAAGCTCTGTGCGATCACCGCGCGCACGCCGAGCAGCTTGGTGCCCTTGGCCGCCCAGTCGCGCGACGAGCCCGAGCCGTACTCCTTGCCGGCGAGCACGACGAGGGAAACGTCTTCGTCTGCGTACTTCATCGCCGCGTCGTAGATCGACATCTGCTCGCCCTCGGGCAGGTGGCGTGTGACGCCGCCCTCGGTGCCCGGCGCGAGCTGGTTGCGCAGGCGGATGTTGGCGAACGTGCCGCGCATCATCACTTCGTGGTTCCCGCGGCGCGAGCCGTAGGAGTTGAAGTCTCGCGGGGACACGCCCTGCTGCTGCAGGTACGCGCCGGCCGGTCCGTCGCGCTTGATCGCTCCGGCCGGCGAGATGTGGTCGGTGGTGACGCTGTCGCCGAGCAGCGCGAGCACGCGCGCCCCCTCCAGCTCGCTCACTGGCTCAGGCTGCGCGGGCATGTCCTGAAAGTAGGGCGGCAGGCGCACATAGGTCGACTGCTCATCCCAGGCAAAGCGCTCGCCGGAGGGCACGTCGAGGCCGTTCCAGCGCTCGTCGCCGGCGAACACCTCGCCGTAGCTCTTGCGGAACATGTCCGCGCGCACGGCCTCGCCGATCGTCTTGGCGATCTCCTGCTCGGATGGCCAGATGTCGCGCAGGTAGACGTCCTCGCCCTGCTCGTCCTGGCCGAGCGGCTCGCGTGCGATATCGATGTCCATCGTGCCGGCGAGCGCGTAGGCGACGCACAGCGGCGGCGAGGCGAGGTAGTTCATCTTCACGTCGGGGTTGATGCGCCCCTCGAAGTTACGGTTGCCCGAGAGCACAGAGACCACCGCCAGGTCGCCCTCGCCTACGGCGTCTGAGATCTCCTGTGAAAGCGGGCCGGAGTTGCCGATGCACGTCGTGCAGCCGTAGCCGACGAGGTTGAAGCCCAGCCCCTCCAGCGGCTCGGTGAGCCCGGCGCGATCGAGGTATTCGGTGACAACCTTCGACCCTGGCGCCAGCGAGGTCTTCACCCACGGCTTGCTCTGCAGCCCGCGCGCGAGCGCGTTGCGCGCGAGGATGCCGGCACCGATCATCACCGACGGGTTGGAGGTGTTCGTGCAGCTGGTGATCGCAGCGATCACGACGTGGCCGTGGTCGAGCTCGAAGGTCTCGCCGTCGATGGTCACACTCTTCGCCGTGCCGTTGTGCGGCAACGCCGTGGCCGTGGAGCCTTGCGGAAGCTGCGGCGGACCCGTGCTGACGAGTTCGGAATGTCCCGGCTCGTTGGCGGGCGGGTCAGATGCGGGATAGGACTCGGCGACGGCCTCGTCCTGGGCGTCGGCCTGATCGCCGTCGCTGGGGATGTAGTCGCGCAGCGCCTCCTGGAAGACCACCTGTGCCTCGCGGAGCGAGACGCGATCCTGCGGGCGCTTGGGCCCGGCGAGGCTGGGTTCGACCGACCCGAGGTCGAGCTCGATCTCATCAGAGAACGTCGGCTTCTCGGAGTGCTCGTCGTGCCACATGCCCTGCTCCTTGGCGTAGGCCTCGACAAGCGCGATCTGCTCGGCGGGACGGCCCGACAGCTCCAGGTAGGTGAGCGTCTCTGCGTCGATCGGGAAGATCGCGCAGGTCGAGCCGAACTCGGGCGACATGTTGCCGATCGTCGCGCGATCGGCCAGCGGCAGGCCGGCGAGGCCGTCGCCGTAGAACTCCACGAACATCCCCACCACGCCGCGCTCGCGCAGCATCTCGGTGACGGTGAGGACCAGGTCGGTTGCAGTTGCGCCCTCGGGCAGCTCGCCGTGCACTCGAAAACCGAGCACCTGCGGAATCAGCATCGACATCGGCTGACCGAGCATCGCCGCCTCGGCCTCGATGCCCCCGACGCCCCAGCCGAGCACGCCGAGGCCGTTGACCATCGTCGTGTGCGAGTCGGTGCCGACGAGCGTGTCGGGGTAGGCCTGGCCGGTCTTCTCGTTGGGAAAGACCACGCGCGCGAGGTACTCGAGGTTGACCTGGTGCACGATGCCCGTGTCGGGCGGGACCACGGAGAAGTCGTCAAACGCGCCCTGCCCCCAGCGCAGGAAGGAGTAGCGCTCCTGGTTTCGCTCGAACTCGCGCTCGGCATTGACGCGGAAGGCGTCGTGCGTGCCGAACGCGTCGACCTGAACCGAGTGGTCGATGACCAGCTCGGCGGGGACGAGCGGGTTGATCTGGGCGGCGTCGCCGCCCATCTGCGCGATCGCATCGCGCATCGCGGCCAGATCGACGACGGCCGGGACGCCCGTGAAGTCCTGCATCAGCACGCGCGCGGGGGTGAAGGCGATCTCCTTGCTCGGCTGCGCCTTTGCGTCCCAGCCGGCGAGCGCCTCGATGTCGGCAGCCTCGACCGAGCCGTTGCCCTCGGTCCGCAGCAGGTTCTCCAGCAGCACCTTCAGCGAGAACGGCAGTCGTGCGACGTCGAAGCTCTGCTGCAGGGCATCCAGGCGGAATATCTCGAAGCTGCGGCCGCCTGCATCGAGCGTGCTCTTCGCGCCAAAGCTGTTCTGCGTCATCGCACCTCCTGGGCCGTGGGACTGTGAATCTGCGGTATGCCCGCAGTCTCGCAGAGTCGCCGTTAGGTCAGGAGACCGGCTCAGACGCGCGCGTGACCCTGCCCTTGCCCTCGCGCTTTGAGCGCAGCAGTGCCTGATCGCATGCTTCCAACAGCTCGTCGGTGCTCATCGGCGCGTGCCATTGAGCCACGCCGATCGACGCCGAGATGCCCGTCTCGCCGCCTGGCGCCGCCACCGCGCCCATCCTCTCGAGCGCGCGCGAGGCGGCGGCCGCGGCGTCGCGCAGGTCCGCGTTGGGCAAGATCACGACGAACTCGTCGCCCCCGTAACGGGCGACGCGATCGAACGCGCGAAACTCGCCGACGAGCGCCTGGACGACCGTTCGCAGCACCGCATCGCCGGCCTGGTGGCCGTGCCGGTCGTTGACGAGCTTGAAGTCGTCGAGGTCGATCAGCAGGCACGACAGCGGGCTGCCGGCGCGCGTGGCGCGGCCGATCTCCTCGTCCAGGCGCCGGCGCATCGCGCGGTGGTTCATGCACCCTGCGACCGCGTCGGTGCCTGCCTCGGCGCGCGCAAGAACGAGCGCCAGCGCCGTCGCCGCCTGATCGACAAGCGTGCTCGCCAGGTCGAGCGTGCGCTCGTCAAACGCGCCGGACAGACGGCGTACGAGCATCACGACGGCGTCGACCGTGCCGCGCTCGGCCAGCGGCAGCAGCAGCGCCGAGCTGGTCGCTCCGGTCTGCGCCAGGCGGGGCAGCGTCTCGGCGAGCTCGCGCGCGTCGGCGATCAGCACGCTACGCCCGGTGCTCGCGACCCAGCTCACGCCCGGCGGGCGCTCGGCGCGTGGGAGCAGGTAGCTCAGCTTCGCCTCGCCGTCGAACATGTACACGGCGACGAGCTCTTCGCTGTCGTCCTCGCCGAGATGGTGCACGTGGACCTCTTCGGCCCCCAGCGACGCGAGCAGCTCACGCGCGAGCGCCCGCAGGACCGCGTCGGTGTCGCGCGCCCCGTCCGCCAGCAGCGAGAGCCTGCGTACGCCCGCCAGCACCGAATCGACGCCCCCGGCCGACGCTGAGGAGGTATCCGTACCCGTCACAACGTCCATCGGCCCAATCTAGGGCATGGCCTACGCGCAGGCAAGCGACTTTGGTCTAGGTAGCTGCGGTTGGCCCCAAAATGCGAGCGGGGCGGCCGAAGCCGCCCCGCTCGGGAATCACCGGCAGGCCCTCGTCAGCGGAAGAAGACCGTGACGAACGAGGCCGAGCTTCGGGCGCCCTTGGACCTCGGCACGAAGCCGACGCGCAGGCGCACCCTGAATGGGCGGTTCCTGCCACGCCCGCCACGCGACAGCGGCACCTTCAGCGTCGTCCTCTTCTGCGCGCCCCTGAACCTACGGAACACGGTGGCAACGCTCGCGCCTTTACCGCTGATGCGCCCGGCTTCGAACGTCTGGACGGTCAGATACGCGGTGTTGCCCACGACCTTGTGGCCCACCACGCGAACGCCACAGCCCCTGACGGCGATGCGCGTGTTCTGTTTGACGACCACGCCGTTCTGACCGGTCATCGTCGTGGGCTCGATCAGTGGGTTGGCGCACAGGTTCGTGTTGGCCGTCAGCGCGCTGTGCGCACCGATCGGCAGGTTCACGGTGACGCTCGACACGGGCACGTCGGGGACCGCCGCGAAGGTGGTCGTCGTGATGCCCTTTTTGATGTCTGTGTTGCCGACCAGGATCGTGCGTACTCCGTTGGCCTGCAGCACCAGGTCGAGATCGGGGAACGCCGCTCCACCGTGCGATACGAGGATCGCCGGACCCGTCAGTTTGCCCGGAAGCGTCGGTGTGTTCGCCCGCGCGCCGCCGACGAAGGAACCGCTCGGACATTTGAACGGGTCCTTTGCGAACTGCGCTTCGCCGCACGCTTTCTGCAGCGTTGTCAGACGCGAGGGCAGCGCCTTGGGCAGCGACACTTTGACCGACTTGATGTTCGCCTGGTTGGGCACGTAGTTGATCGTCGTTTCAAGGCTCGCGCCGTTGGCTTTCGATGTCCGAGCGTTGGTGACCGCCCTGAACGACGGCTTGAATTTGAGCCCGTTGCAGTTTGTGATCGCCTGCAGGGGCGTCGAGATCGTCTGCGTGACCGAGCCCGCCACGCCCGGCGTGAAGCCGGTCAGGGTGGAGTCGGTCGACAGTGGGGCGCAGCTGGTCGGGTTGAACAGGAAGCCCTGCTTGTTGATCGACACGCTCAGCCCGCGCAGTCGCGTGGGGATGCCCTTGACGATCGTCGGCACGTTGGCCGTGGTCGTCACACGCGCGGTCGTCGGGTCGACTTCAAGCGTCGCCCGCGTTGTCACCGGACCGAGGTTGAACGGTCCGGCGATCGCCGGTACGACGATCGACAGCCCGAACGGCGCGCCGTGATACGGGCCGGTCAGGTAGACGGTTCCTTTGTCGAACGTGAACGGCGTCGGACCGGATCCGGAGACCGCAGCCGCCGTGCCGATCTGGCTCGTCGCCGGGCACGTGTTGCTCGTCGCCTGAGCTTCGGTGCATTGGGTAACCGCCGGGATCGCGCCGACGAGGCCCGCGGGCAGCGTCGTCTTGACCTGCGACAGGTACTGCTGACCGTCAGGCCGGCTCAGGTTGTAGGTGTAGCTGGTGTGGCCGCCCGCTGTCGTCGTCTGGTTGTTCGTGCTCTGGGAGAGCGCGAACGGGATTGGGTTCGGGCAGCCCGTCGTCGTGAAGGCGCTGTTGAGCGTCGCTCGTCGCGCGTCAACGTGAACGGCTCGAAGCGCGCTTCGTGTTGTCGCCGGTGCCGCACGTCGAGCGGGTTGGCGATCGGCGCGAGCGCGCCGCCTTGAAATGCAGCGTGAGATTCGTGAACGGCTGTTCCGGGGTTGGTTCGTTCGCCGAACGTCGCCGTCACCCGACCGGTCGCTTCGGGTTGGGAACGTTGCCGAGCCTTTCAGCCGAACCGAGACACCGTAACTGCGCAGACTCTGCGTCGACGTAGATCGATGTACGGCGGACCCGTGATCGGCCCGATTCCGGGCCACCGAGATAGATGTGCCGGTGAGCGAGCCGGCCGGCAGCCTGGGCACGTCCAGGCTGACGGTGCCCGAGCTTGCGACGCCGCTGGGCAGGCGGCCGCGTGTTACGCGTGCCGATGCCGACCTGCGAGGGTTTGCAGGCTTCGAGGCCATGCGCCGCCGAGGGGTTCAGCGTCATTCCTTCAGGCAGCGTGACGCTCGCCGATTTTACCTGCGCGGAGTCGAGGCCTGCACGGGATGAGGTCGTGCGGCTCCGACGCGACGTCGTGATGCCGTCGGGCTGGTCGGACTTGCGGTCGTTTACGGGCGCAGCGCGAAGGTCGGCGCGAACGGAAGCGCGCCGCAGTTTTTGAGCCCAGCGGCGTTTCGTAGGCTTGCCGTGCCCGTTTCCCGGACTGCGACGTCAGCGACCGTCCTGCTCGTCGTCTGCGTGCCGATCCCCGTGCAGCTGCGTGGGGTTGGTCAGGAACCCGCCAGCTCGCCGATCGGGGCATCCGCCGTTGCCGATGTTCCTTTGAAGGCCAACCGCGACGGATCAGGGGCAGTTCGGGCGAGACCTCGATTTCGAAGTAGTCGTGGTAGTCGGCTCGCCCATTCGACGTTGCCTTCGATGAGCGTGTGAGCGATACAAACTCTGGTGTGCCCGAGACTCGGCCCGAGCGTTCGAGCGCGACACCGAACAGCGACGCGAGGCCTTCGGTCCGGTTACAAGGTTGTAGACCGTGCCGGTCGAGCGGCGATGTCCGGCTTCGGCCAGCGCGGGAAAGATCTGACGTTGTTCGTGCCGATCTCCGTGCTTTCCGACGCAGTCCGGCGCCCTATGGGCGCGTAGAACACGCCGCTGCCGGGATCGCTTCGTCGTGCCGAATTCCGCGCACTGTGCACTGCGCGCACGGCCGCCGGGTTGGTGCAAGACCCGGCTGCGACATCGATCCTGACGTGCGTCACGGACGCCGGTCGGGACCGCTGCCGCTTCGCTGCCGGAGTCGTGTTGAGCGTGAAGTCGGTGATGCCGAACGGTCGGGTGGCCGCCCGCCTGGGTGAACCCTTCGGCTTCCGTCGTTCGGTTCGACTTTCGGCATCGGCCGTTCGGCCGACGATTTTTCCGCAGTGTTCGAAGCCGTCTTGCAGTTCGCCCGAAGAATTTTTCGACGCCGAAGGCGGCTTGCGCCGCCGGCGCCGCGGCGGCGACGAGCACGCCGACCAGCAGCGCAAGAAACGAAAAACGGACGCAAGACCTCATACCGACCTCCCTATTTGAGTCAGGCACCTTGACCTCTATGACTCTCTATTTCCCCGAAAGTTTCGATCCAACGGCTGATATTGGACGTTTCGGCCGAAAGTCCTGCCCGGCTCAAGCGCGAACGCCTTGGGCTGGCCGAATTGATCGTGCGATGACGCCGGCGAACGCTCGTCTGCAGCAGGCCTGAGCCGACCCGCGGTGAGCGGGGCGCTCGGGGTCGCCGGGCGGGTCAGGCGCCGGCGAGCGCGCTCGCGCGGCCCTGACAGTCATAAAGCGTCGTCGACGCACTCGCGCCGGGCGTCGAGCCGGCGCCGCCGCTCGCCGCGCCACTCGTGGTGCTGCAGCGAGACCTTGCGACAGGCCTTGGCCACGGCGGCCATCGCGGCTTTCGACCCCGCCCGCGTATCACCCGGCAGGCCGCGGGCCCCGAACCCCGAGCCGCCCGTCTGTTCAGCAAGCACCCAGCGGATCGAGCCGGAGCTGACCTCCTGCGCCAGCCACGCCGTGCTCACGTCGCTCTCGCGCCCGGAGAAGCCGCCGATGCCCGCGACTTTCGCGTCACCGGAGATGATCGCCGACGCTGCCGTGGACTGGCTGGAGACGGCGATCGTGCCACCGCCGTGCGTCTTTACATACGCGACGGCCTTGGTCGTCGTGGCGCCGTTGCCGAACGGCGCGCCCATGCCGCCGCCGAAGCCGGCCCGCCCGCCGCTCGTCGGGCCGCCCGGCGCCACGCCGCCCGCAGACGGGGCTCCATTGCCCGCGCGCGGGCCGATGCCCGCGCCGGAGGATGCCCCGCCCGCCGCGGCGGAAGGCGCAGAGGCTTCGCCGGCGCCCGAGGGGCGGTGCCGGCCGGGCCGAATAGTGGCGCCCGTGCGGTGCCGCGGGCGCCCCGCCACCCGCCGATGGCGAGGCGCGATCCGCCGAAGCCACGCCCGCCGAACATGCCGCCGCCGGCCGTCTGAACGTTTGCAGGGCCGCCTTCGGGGAACGTCGAGCTGGTCGCGTGACCGAGCGTGTCGACCGCCCACACCGACGGTGCGAGCAGCAGCGCGACGACCGTTGCGGTCGCCGCGGCGAACCTCACGCGCGTGGCGGCGAAGCTCGCGAGCGCCACCGCGCCAAGCGCGCACACCGCGATCAGCACGGGCGCCAGCCAGCTCAGCTGCCCGGCGTACTGGTGCAGGACGGCCAGCTCGGTTGCGACGCCCGCGGCGAGCGCGAGCGGTGCGAACACGCGTGCGCTCACGCTGCGGTCGAGCAGGCGCGCGACGCCCGCACCGAACAGCGCCGCGGCGAACGGTGCCAGCAGCGAGACGTAGTAGGGGTGAAAGATGCCGCTTGCGGCGCTGAACAGCACTGCCGTCGTCAGGAACGCACCGCCGACCGCGAGCAGCCATCCGCTGCGCAGATCGCTGCGGCGCAGCCGCGTGCTCAGGAGGATCGCCAGGCCGCTGACGATCGCGAAGCCGAGCAACCAGCCGGCCTGGCCGCCGAGCGCCGAGTTGAGCAGGCGCAGCGGCCCGGTCGTGCCGCCGAACATGTTGCCCGCAACGCCGCCCGGCCCTCCGGACTGGCCGTCGACGCGCCCGAGCCCGTTGTAGCCGAAGATCAGCGAGAGGATGCTGTTGTCGCTCGTGCCGGAGATCCACGGGCGGTCAGCTGCCGGGGTGAGGGCGACGAGTGCGGGCCAGGCTCCTCCGGCCACGAGCATCGCCGCGGCGCCGGCGAGCAGCTGGCGCGCGGCGCGCAGGCGACCGCGCGGCGCGATCAGCAGATAGCCGAGCGCGATCCCCGGGACGACCGTCAGCGCGACGAGCATCTTCGTCTCAAACGCCAGCCCGACGCTCAGCCCGGCCAGCACCAGCCAGCGCGTGCGCCCGTCCTCGAGCGCTCGCATGGCAAACCACAGCGCCGCCACGCAGCACAGCACGAGCAGCGCGTCGGGGTTGTTGTGGCGCGAGATCGCCACCGTGATCGGCGTCAGGGCGAGTGCCAGGCCGGCGGCGAAGCCACCTACGCGCCCGAAGCGCCGGCGCACGAGGTCATACACGAGCGCCACGCTCGCCACGCCCATGAGCGCTTGCGGCACGAGCATGCTCAGCGGGTGGTAGCCGAACACACGTACCGACAACGACTGCACCCACAGCGCCAGCGGCGGCTTGTCGACGGTCATCACGCCGCTCGGGTCCGCCGAGGCATACAGGAAGTTGTGCCAGCTGGAGCTCATCGAGCGTACGGCCGCGCTGTAGTAGTCGTTGGCAAAGCCGTTCTTGCTCAGCGCCCACAGGTTCAGCAGCGCGGCCAGCACGATCAGGACGCTCAGCTCCGGTCGCGGCAGTCGCCGCGCGAGCGTCGTCAGGCGGGCGCGCGAACGCCCGGAGCGCTCCGTGCGCGCGCCCAGCGGCGTGGCGGGCGCGGCTTCGGATGCGGACCTGAGCGAGTAACTCATGGCCGCAGCTTCGCGATGCTTTGTAGGAGCAACGTGTGAGCGAACTGAAAGTTCGCTAAGCGCCGAGCGGGCGCTCAGTCGATCAGGCGCTTGGTGAGCTGGCCGATCGCCAGGCGCCACATCAGCAGCGCGAACGCCACCAGCACCGCCGCGTGGCCCAGGTCGGCAAGACCCAGCCCGCCCAGCGACGCGTCGCGCACGAGCTGCACACAGTGATAGAGCGGGTTGACCTGTGCCACCTGGCGGACGCCGTCAGGCAGGGTGGAGACCGGAAAGAACGTCCCCGCGACGAGAAACATCGGCGTCAGCACCGCGCTGGTCACGTAGTTGAAGTTGTCGATCGTTTTCGCCACGGCCGCGATCAGCACGCCGAAGGCGGCAAAGCCGAAGCCCGTGAGCACGCCGACGAACGGCACGAGCAGCATTCCCGGCCTGGGATCCAGCCCGAACGCGAACCCGACCAGCAACGGCGCCATCCCGTACACGCCGGCGCGCAGCGAGATCCACAGGATCTCCGCCGTGATCAGCTCCTCGACGTCGACCGGTGCCGCGAGCATCGCGTCGTATGTGCGCTGGAACTGCCAGCGAATGAACGTGTTGAACATCCCGGGGAAGGCAGAGGAGAACAGCACCGCCGTCGCCACGGTTCCCGTCGCGATGTATTCGATCGTCTTGACGGGTCCGATGTGCGCCCTCAGCGCACCGATGCCCAGCCCAAACGCGAGCAGGTAGATCGTCGGCTGCACGACCGAGGAGAACGTGGTCGCCTTCCAATAGCGCTTGAAGATCACCACGTCGCGGCTCATCACGCCCGCCAGCGCCGCCGGTTCCAGGCGCCGCACGCGACGCCGGCCGGACACGGCGGCGACCGATGCCTGCGCCTGGCTGCTCATTCGATCTCCTCGCCGGTCAGCGCGACGAACGCGTCCTCGAGGTTGGCCGGGCGGCGCACGCCTTCGGGCGCATCGCCGTTCAACGACTCGGCGCGCATGATCGCAAGCGCCGGCCCGCTGCGCCTGCTCTGCCAGCCGTGGCGCTCGGCGATCGCATGCGCCTCGGCGAGGCGCTCGGGCGGTCCGTAGATCTCCAGCACCTGCTCGCCGGCGTATGTGCGCACGAGCTCGGCCGGCGTGCCCTGAGCGACGATGCGCCCGCTCGACATGACCGCCACGACGTCGGCGAGGCGCTCGGCCTCCTCGATGTAGTGGGTCGACATGAGCACCGTGACCCCCTGGCTGCGCAACCCGTCGATCAGCGTCCACAGCTCCTGGCGCACCTGCGGGTCCAGTCCGACGGTCGGCTCGTCGAGCAGCACCAGCCGTGGCCGATGGATCAACCCGCGCGCAACGAGCAGCCGCCGGCGCATGCCGCCTGACAGCTCGCGCACGATCGTGTCGGCGCGGGCGGTCAGGTTCGCCAGATCGAGCGCCCGCGCCACGGCATCGGCACGCTCGTGTGCGGCCACGCGATACAGCCGCGCGAACACCGTCAGGATCTGGCGGCACGTCAGCTCGACGTCGAGGTTGTCCAGCTGCGGCACGACGCCCATCTCCAGGCGGGCGCGCTTGGATTCCCGCGGCAGCTCGTAGCCGAGAACCGCCAGCTCGCCGGCGTCGGCGAGCGCCTGCGCGGTGAGCATGCGCATGGTTGTCGACTTGCCCGCACCGTTGGGCCCGAGCAGGCCGAAACACACGCCCGACTCGACGGTCAGGTCCAGGCCGTTGACGGCGACGATCGAGCCGAAGCTCTTGACGACGCCGCGCAGCGAGATCGCCGGCTCGCCGCCGGGCAGTTGCACGCTCTGGTCCACGCCGACACTCTACGGGGACGTATTTCGGGGCTGTGCCGGGTGTCCAGTCGCGGGTGCTTGAATCTTCTACGACAGTCCATATTCGCTTTGCGGGCTCCGGGGCAACCTAGATGGGCAAGCTGATCCAGCCACGCCCTGCCAACCAGCGAGCGCGAGACGAGACCATGCGACCACGAACGCCACAGATCGTCGCCCTCGGAGGCGGCGGATTCTCGATGGAGCGCGACAGCTCTCTGCTCGACGACTACGTGCTGTCGCTGACCGATGCCGAACGTCCCCGAGTCTGCTTTCTGCCGACGGCCTCCGGCGACGCCGACCACTACATCGTGCGCTTCTACCGGCGCTTCGCCGCGTCCTGCGACACCAGCCATGTGTCGCTGTTTCGCCGCGACCAGGGCACCGGCGGGGTCGAGGACGACCTCGCCAGCCACCTGCTCGCGCAGGACCTGATCTACGTCGGCGGCGGCAACGTCGTCAGCATGCTCGGCGCGTGGCGCGCGCACGGCCTCGATGACGTGCTGCGCAAGGCGTGGCGCAAGGGAATCGTGCTGTGCGGCCCTTCCGCGGGATCGCTGTGCTGGTTTGACGAGGCGCTCAGCGCCTTCCACGGCGCTCCGCGCAGCGTGCGCGGTCTCGGCATGCTGCCGTACTCCAACTGTGTGCACTACGACGCAGAGCCGGCGCGGCGCGCCGAGTACCACCGCTTCGTCGGCGACGGCATGCGCCCGGGCTTCGCCGCCGAGGATGGCGTCGCGCTGCACTTTCGCCGCACGCGCCTCCAGCACGTCGTCAGCTCGCGCGCCGACGGCTGCGCCTATCGCGTCGAGCACAGCGGCGACGGAGTCGTCGAGACGCCGCTGAACGTGGTCTACCTCGGTGCGGCGGCACCCGAGCACGAGACCGTGGCGCCCGCCGCCCCCGACCTCACCCCCGCGCGACGCGCGCGCCCGCGACGTCGCTCCGCACGCAGATCCGCGGCGAGCGCCGCCACGGCGGCCGGCGAGCGGCTTCCCGGCTCGCCGGAGCCGGTTCCCGCGTGAGCCCAGTCGAACCCGGGGCGAGTGCGCCGCCGGAGGTCCCGCTCGCCGAGCGCGTGATCTTTGCGATGGGCGGCGGCGGATTCACGATGGAGCCGACCAACCCGCTGCTCGACGACTTCGTGCTGTCGCTGACCGATGCCAAGCAGCCGCGCGTGCTGTTCCTGCCAACCGCCTCCGGCGACACGACGACGCAGATCAACGCCTTTCAGGCGCGCTTTGCCGACCGCTGGTGCGTGCACGAGCACCTCTCGCTGTTTCGCCTGCGCGACACGCGAAGGCCGCTGCGGGAGATCGTGCGCGAACAGGACATCATCTACGTGGGCGGCGGCTCGATGCGAAACCTGCTGGCGATCTGGCAGGCGCACGGCCTGGACGAGCTGCTCGTTGAGGCCTGGCGCTCGGGGACCGTGCTCGCCGGCCTGAGCGCCGGCGCGATGTGCTGGTTTCAGGGGGGCGTCACGCGCTCCAGCGGCCCCCCCGAACCGCTCGCCGGGCTCGGGCTGCTCGACGGCTCATTGACGGTGCACGCAGACGGCGAGCCCGAGCGCCTGCCCGTGTGGCTGGCCGGCGTGCGCGACGGCACGCTGCCTGGCGGATGGGCGCTGGACGACGGGGTCGGACTGCTGTTTCGCGGGCTGCGCATGGACCGCCTGGTGAGCTCGCGCCCGGGCGCCGCAGCGCAGCGCGTCGACCAGGTGGCCGGCGAGCTCGTGCGCGCCCGCCTGACACCGGAGCTGCTCGGCGACGGCGAGCACGCCGAGCTGGGAGGCATCGACGAGGCCGTGCAGGAGCTTCGGCGTGTGCATCGCATGCGCCGGCGCCTCGGCGACGGCCGCGGCTGAGCGGTCGCCCAGACTGGCGCGGCGCACGCCGGCGCGACTGCTCAGCGAACGACGGTGCCCGGCGCGGCGCCGCGGTTGTATACGCCCACGCCGTCGTGGGCCTTGTCCTCGTAGACGGCCACGGATTTGACGTCGAACTCGCGCGTGCCGCCCGTGAAGCCGCTCTTACACGGGCATGTCCTCAGCGCGTAGCTGAGGATCAGCGTGGCCTTCTCTGCGAGATCCGGTTTGACCGGACCCACTTCACTCGCCCACGGCTGCAGTTCGCCGTCGATCCACACGCTGTAGGTGTTGTTCGCGTTCAGCTGCAGCGTGTAGGTGTGAAACGCCTGCGAAGGGTCCGTCGTGAAGGATGTTTTCAACGCCGACGCATGGGGCTCGGCAAACCACGCCGTGTACATCGGGTCCGTCCTCCAGCCGGTGGTGTGCGTGGAGCTCGCACCGTACCCCTCGAGAAAGTCGACCTCGGTGTCGTTCCAGGGCGGCCCGTTGGTCCACCAGCCGGGATCGGCCTCGCCGGTGTTGGGCGGGAACTTCACCACCGCCTGAAAGACGAGCGTCTGGCCTTTGCCGGGCGACCACTGAAAAAACCGGTAGCCGCGCACGCCCTGGTTCTGCCCGCGCAGCGTTCCGCACACGAAGTGCTTGGAGCCCGGCGACTGCGCGGCGTCGGTGTGCGTGCACGTGAGCCGCAGGCCCTGCGAGCCAACCGATACGGCACTCGGGTTCATCACCTCCAGCTCGTTCTGGTTGAAGCCGCTGCAGTTGCGCGTTTCCGAGCAGTTGTTGGGAAACCACGTGTTGTCGTCGCCGCGTCCCCTGCCGATCGGCGCGCCGAAGGCGTCGGCGTAGGCGACCGACCAGCCGCCGGCGGGCGTCGGCGGGCCCATCGGCAGGGCGCTCACGGGGAGTTGCACGGCGGGCTTCTGCGCCGGGGCGGGCTTCGCCAGCCGGCGCGCGATCGCCGCGCCCTGCGACGCTCCGGTCGATTCGGGGCCGTAGCCGCTCGTCGCCACGGCGACGATCGCGACGATCACCGCCGCAGCGACCACGATCGCCGCACCGGTCCGTGCCCAGCGCACGATGCCGGCTCGCGCGGGGGCACGCCGGTCGGGTGGATCATTTGCGTCCCTGCTGCTTTGCATCCGACGACGCCTTCCCAGGAAGATCTCACGGTGCGCTCCCGGCCGAACGCGCCTTCTCATAGCTGCCTGTCAAGCTAAGCAAACTTCTGGCGGTCCGGAGGCAGCAGCCAGCCTGCACGTGCCGCGCTGCACACGGCCACCGTCGTTAAGAACGCGGTGCGCTGCTCAGGAATGTCGCGCTGAGGTCCTCGTCGCCGTGCTCGGGCACGGCCTGCGCCATGCGCTGCGCGATCGCCTCGAGCACCGGCAGATCCAGGCCGCGCTCGCGTGACGATTCACACGGCGAGCCTGGCGTCCTTGGTGGCCAGGCGCAGGGCGAAGGTGGGCGCGAAATCGCGCTCGATCATCGCTTTGCCCTTCATGCCCACGTAGGGAGCGTCCAGCGGTCCTTCGTCGATCGCCTCGAGGAACAGATTCGGATCCAGGCCGAGACCTTCGGCCAGCGCGATCGCCTCTGCGGCGCCCTCCACGAGGCTCACGATCCAGGCGTTGGTCACGAGCTTCAGGCGGCTGCCGGCACCGGCCGAGCCAACCCACATCGTCCGCCGGCCGACGGCATCGAAGATCGGCTGAATGCGCTCGCGCAGCTCCGCGGGCCCGGAGGCCAGGACCACGAGCTTGCCTTCGGCCGCGGGCTGCTGGGTCCCCAGCACCGGCGCGTCGACGAAGCCAACGCCGCGCTGCTGTGCGAGCTCGATGCAGCGCTCGGTAGCACGCTCGCCGATCGTACTCATCTGCACCCAGACGCAGTCCTCGCCGGCGCTCGCCAAGGCCCCATGCTCGCCCTGCAATGCGTCGAGTACGGCATCGCCGTCGGCGAGCATCGTGACGATCGCCCGGGCCGCTTCGGCCGCCTCGGCGGGGGTGTCGCAGAGCTGCGCACCGTGCTTGCGCAGCGGCTCGGCCTTCTCGCGCGTGCGATTCCACGCGCGAACGGCAAAGCCGCTCTGCGCGATGTTCGTCGCCATACCGAGGCCCATCCGGCCGCCCGCCCCGAGTACCGCCACCGATTCGCGGTCGCTCATCGCCTGCTACGGACGCACGAACGTGTTTGGATCGGGCCCGATGCGCCGGCCGGCATCCAGTGCCTCGAGCCTCGCCATCTGCTGATCGCTCAGCTCGAAGCCAAAGACCTCGAAGTTCTCGCGGATGCGCGAAGGTGTGGCCGACTTGGGGATCACCACGTTTGCCAGCTGCAGGTGCCAGCGGATGATCGTCTGCGCCGGCGTCCTTGCGTGCTCGCGCGCGATCTCGGCGATCACGGGATCCTCCAGCTCCAAGCCCTGCCCGAGCGGGCTCCACGCCTCGGTCAGGATGCCCAGGCGCTCGTGCTCGCGGCGCAGACCGACCTGCTGGAAGTAGGGGTGCAGCTCGACCTGGTTGATCGCCGGCGTGGCGCCCGTCTCTGCGATCACACGCTCGAGGTGCTCTGCTTGGAAGTTCGACACGCCGATCGAGCGCACCAGACCTTCTGCCTGCAACTCCACGAAGGCCTTCCACGTCTCGACGTAGAGATCGTGCGCGGGCACCGGCCAGTGGATCAGGTAAAGGTCGAGATGGCTCAGCTGCAGCCGCTCGAGGCTCGCGCGGCAGGCGCGCTTGGCCTTGTCGTAGCCCTGGTCGTCGTTCCAGCACTTGGTCGTGACGAAGACCTCATCGCGGGCCAGCCCCGACGCGCGGATCGCCTGCCCCACCGGGCCCTCGTTGCGATAGGCCGCAGCCGTGTCGAGGTGACGGTAGCCGACCGACAGCGCCTCGGCGACTGCCTGCTCGGTCTCCTTGGGCGGCACCTGGAACACGCCGAAGCCGATCTGCGGGATTCGCTCGTCGGCTCCCAGAGGGAGCGTGGGGATGTGATCGGTCGGTGCGCTCATGCCTTTGTCACTGCCCACTATGCCCGATGGCAGACGCAGAGCGTCGCGCGCCCGCCGCCGGGCGCGGGTCGAGCCGTATAGTCGGCCGACGGCCACGCCAAGAGGTCGTCATCGACGGCGGCACGAGCGCGCGAGCGCCGTCCCGCACACCGCGAACGTCTGGAGATCGAAGTGAGCTCGACCAACCGCCAGGTGCGCCTCGCTGCCCGCCCCTCGGGCCTGCCCCGCGACTCCGACTGGGAGCACCGCGAGGAGCCGATCCCCAAGCCGGGCGCCGGCGAGTTCGTCGTGGGGGTCTCGCACATCTCTCTGGACCCCGCGATGCGCGGGTGGATGAACGCCGGCGCCTCCTACATCGAGCCTGTGGAAGTCGGCGACGTGATGCGCGCCGGCGCCGTCGGCACGGTCAGCGCCTCCGAGCATCCGGCGTATGCCGTCGGCGACGAGGTGTACGGCGTCTTCGGCGTGCAGGAGCACGCGCTGTCCGACGGCAAGGGCGTGATCAAGATCGACCCCTCGCTGGCGCCCGCCCCGACGTACCTCGGCACGCTCGGGGCGACGGGGCTGACGGCGTACTTCGGGCTGCTCGACGTCGCCGGGGTCAAGGAGGGTGACACGGTCGTCGTGTCGGGCGCCGCCGGCGCGGTCGGCAGCGCCGCGGGTCAGATCGCGAAGATCATGGGCGCGCGCACGATTGGCATCGCCGGGGGCGCGGAGAAGTGCCGCTGGCTGGTCGAGGAGCTCGGCTTCGACGCCGCGATCGACTACAAGAGCGAGGATGTCCGCCGCGCGCTGCGCGAGCACGCGCCAAACGGCGTGGACGTGTTCTTCGACAACGTCGGCGGCGAGATCCTCGACGCGGTGCTCACACGCCTGGCACGCGGCGCGCGCATCGTGATCTGCGGCGCGGTGTCGCAGTACAACGCGACCGAGGCCGTGCAGGGGCCGTCGAACTACCTCTCGCTGCTCGTGTTCCGCGCGACGATGACCGGGATGGTGGTGTTCGACTACGCCGACCGCTTTGGCGAGGCGACCGCGGCGATCGCCGCGTGGATGCGCGAAGGCCGCATCATTTCGCGCGAGCACATCGTCGACGGGGGCGTGCCGGCGTTTCCGCAGGCGCTGCTGAAGCTGTTCGCCGGCGAGAACACCGGCAAGCTCGTGCTGCGCGTCGGCGCCGACTGAGCTGCCCCGGGCTATGCGGCGGCGAGCAGCCGCTGGACGAGATCGCGCCAGCACTCCCGCAGGCGTGCGGGCGACATCTGCAGCTCCTCGCGCTGGAAGAACACGAGTTCGGTGACCAGCGCGCTGAGCAGCACGTCGGCGAGATAGCCGACGTCGCCGTCGTAGCCGCTGTCGTCCAGCAGCGCCGTGACATGCGCGCGATACGCCGCATACACGCTGTGTCGCAGCCGCTGGCCGGGTGCCCCGTTCTCGGCGGCGATCAGCAGGTCCCCCTGGATCTCGATGTGCTCGAGCATCCGTTCACCGAACGCCACCAGGCGCTCGCGTGGCGCGGCGCCGGGGCCGAACGGCGCCGCCCCGCGGATGAAGCCCTCCTGAAAGCTGCGCTCGCGCTCGTCCAGCAGCGCGCGCATCAGGCCGCAGCGGTCGCCGAAATGGCGAAACAGCGTTCCCTTGCCGACCGCGGCCGCACAGGCGATCTGGTCCATCGTGACCGAACCGGCCCCGTGCTCGCCGACGAGCCGTTCGGCGGCGACGAGGATCGTCGCGCGGTTGCGCGCCGCGTCGGCGCGCTCGTGGCGAACCGGCTCGAGCATCGGCAGAGCTGAAGCTGTGCCATTCCCCCTCATGGCGGCAATCCTATCCTCGACGATTAGCGGACTACGGTCCATTTGTGTTAGCATAGCGGTTATCCGGACCACAGTCCGCTAATCCCACGCAAGAGGAGACCCAATGTCAGCCACCGCAACAGCCACCCAGACCCAGCTTCCTGTCGGCACCTGGAAGCTCGATCCGACGCATTCATCGGCCAGCTTCGCCGTCAAGCACATGGTCGTCGCGACCTTCCGCGGGCGCTTTGAGAACCTCGACGCGACGCTCACGGTCGACGAGGACGGAACCGGCCGGCTGCTCGGCACGGTCGACGCGAGCTCGATCGTCGTCAAGGACGAGAACCTGCAGGCGCACCTCGGCTCACCGGACTTCTTCGACACCGAGCGCCACCCCGAGCTGCGCTTCGTCTCCAAGGCGATTCGCCGCGACGGCGAGGAGCTGGTGATCGACGGCGAGCTGACGATCAAGGACCACACCCACGCTGTCGAGGCACGCGGCACGATCACCGACCCGCACGAGACACTCGGCGGCGCAGTGAAGATCGGCGTGACGCTGGAGACGGTGATCGACCGCACGCAGTTCGGCCTGGAGTGGAACGCGCCGCTGCCAAAGGGCGGTTTCGCGCTGGCCAACGACGTCAAGCTGACGGTCGAGCTCGAGCTCGCCCGCGACGGCGAGTAGACGGCGATGCGGGTCCTCGGCATATCCGGCTCCCTGCGCCGCGACTCGCACAACGGGCGCCTGCTTCGGGCGGCGGCGGCGCTGCTGCCGCCCGAGGTGGAGTTCGTGCAGTTCACCGGCCTGAAGGCGATCCCGCCGTTTGACGAGGACGACGAGCGTGCCCCGGGAGCGGCGGTGGCGCAGTGGCGCGCGGCGATCACCGATGCAGATGCGCTGCTGTTCGCCACGCCCGAGTACAACCACTCGATCCCAGGCGCGCTGAAGAACGCCGTGGACTGGGCCTCGCGCCCCTTCGCCGCGGCGGCGCTGCGCAACAAGCCGGCCGCGACGATCGGGGCCAGTACGGGCATGTTCGGGGCCGTTTGGGCGCAGGCCGAGCTGCGCAAGTCGCTGGCTGCTGCGGGCGCGCGCGTGATCGACCGCGAACTGCCGATCGGCGAAGCCGACGAGGCGTTCGCCCCCGGCGGCAGCCTGGCCGAGCACGACCAGCAGCTGGCGCTGGGTGAGATCCTCGCCGAGCTGCTCGCCGAGGTCCAGCTGCCGCTCGCCGCCTAGCGCCCGGCGCTCACTGCGCGCGCAGGATGTAGGTGGCGTAGGAGGTGAAGTGGTAATTGGGCCGGCGCAGCATCAGCCGCGTCCAGGCGGAGTTGAGCCTGCCCAGCACCGGGCCGGGCAGGTGGCTGTCCTCGCCGAAGTAGGCCACGCAGCGCTCGATGCCAAAGCCGACGCTCTGAAAACGCTGCACCTGGGCACGCGTGGGGCCGTAGCACCAGTGGTAGTAGGCGGGGAACTTGCCGCTGCGCCCGGAGCGCTCCCGCCACGGCTGCACGCGCAGCAGGATCTTCTCCGCGAGCGCCTCGGGCAGCAGCCGGTTGAGCACGAACGGCGGCCACCACAGCGTGGGGTGGAAATGCATCGCGATCCCGCCGGGCTTGAGCAGGCGGCGAACGTTGGTGTGAAAGCGCCGTGCATCGCCGACGTGCTCGGCGAGCACACGGCTGAACACGAGGTCGTACTGGCCATCGTGCTCGCCGGTGGAGAAGTCCGGTGAGCTGACATCGCCGACGAGCGTCGCGTAGCCGGCGGGCGCCTTGAGCAGCTCGCTCTCGGAGATGTCGACGACCAGACACTGCAGCTGGTTGCGCGCCAGGAACTCGAGGTCAAGCGCCGGGCGGGCGCCTCCCCCCAGCTCGCAGACCTTGCCGCTGCCAAGCCCCTCCAGCTCGCGATCCAGCCGTCGTGTGAAGTCGACGTGCGCATACTCGTCCTCGGCGAGGCTGAACGGCCTCGGCTCGATGATCACGGGCGCAGCTCTGGCCGGGGGCTCACCGGCCACAGGATAGGCACGGCGCGGGCGGGAAGCGGACAATGCTCGGATGACCGTCCAGAAGCAGGTGGCGCCGGAGAAGGTCTCAGACGAGCTGCAGCGCTGGCTGGAGGGAGACGGCGAGAAGACGCTGGGCGGCCTGATCGACGCCTTCGGCAAGCGCAGCTTCGCGATCGTCTTCGTCGTGCTGATGGCCGTGCCGGCGCTGCCGCTGCCGACCGGCGGCGTGACGCACGTCTTTGAGATCGTCGTCATGCTGCTCGCGCTCGAGCTGATCGTCGGCCTTCGCGCGGTGTGGCTGCCGCAACGCTGGCGGCGGCTTGAGCTCGCCGGAGCGCGACAGGAGAAGTTCATCGCGACGCTGCTGCGGCGCATTCGCGGCCTCGAGCGCTTCTCGCGCCCGCGCGGGCGCTGGCTTTTCGGCCACCGCCTGAGCGGCAGCGTGTTCGGCCTCGCCGTCCTCGGCCTCGCGCTCACGGCGTTTCTCGCACCGCCCTTCTCCGGCCTGGACACGCTGCCGTCGATCGGCGCGGTCGTGCTCGCGCTGGGCTACCTGCTCGCTGACGTCGTGCTGGCCGCGGCCGGGCTGCTGATCGGCGCGCTCGGCGTCGCTTCGGTGATCTTCCTCGGGAGCATCGCGGTGAAAGCCTTCAAGAGCATCATCTGAGCCGTCGCGGGCAGTTCTACAGGCGGGCGTCGCGCGGCTGGCTCGAGGACGCCTGCTCCACTTCGCCCACCAGACGCACGAGCGAGACGTCGAGCGCCTGCGCCAGCCGCTTGACGGTCATCCAGCCGGGGCTGTTCAATCCACGCTCGATGCGCGACAGCGCGGACGCCGTCATGCCGGCATCGAAGGCGAGCTGCTCCTGGGTGATCGCGCGCTCCTCTCGCAGGCGTTTGAGATGCGCCGCGAGGATCCTGTCCGGCTGCTCGTGCACCTAAGAAACATCTCGAAGTCCTAGGGTCAAAGTCCAGGGCTTGCAGTCCTAGGACTTCCAAACAGCACGCGTCAGGTCTGCGAAAGGGCGTCTGAGACGCCCTCGAAGACCGTCTGCGGCTCGACGCGCGGGTCGATCGCCGCCATCGGCGCGCGGCCCTTGAGCAGGATCTCCTGGTACTCCTCCTCGGCGTCTGACTGCATGACGATCGCGCCGCCGACGCCGAGCGTGGTGCTCTCGCCGTCGAGCACGAGCGTCCGGATCACGATGTTCAGATCGCAGCCGCCACTCAGCCCGAGGTACCCGATCGCACCGGAGTAGACGCCGCGCGCCTCACCCTCGAGCTCGTCGATGATCTCCATCGTGCGCTTCTTCGGCGCGCCGGTCATAGAGCCGCCGGGAAAGCAGGCGCGGATGCAGTCGGGCGGCTCAACGTCCTCGCGCAGCAGACCGCGCACGGTCGAGACGAGCTGGTGGACCGTCTCGTAGGACTCGATGTGGATGAGGTTGGGCACGTGCACGGTCCCCACCTCGCAGACAACGCCGAGATCGTTGCGCAGCAGGTCGGCGATCATCAGGTTCTCCGCGCGGCTCTTCTCGTCCAGGCGCAACTCTTCAGCCAGGCGCACGTCCTCGGCGGGCGTCTCGCCACGCGGGCAGGTGCCCTTGATCGGCTTGGCCTCCACCCAGCGGTCACGCCCGATGCTGAGAAAGCGCTCCGGGGAGGAGCTGAGCACCGCGCTGTCGCCGAAGCGCAGATAGGCGGAGAACGGCGCCGGGTTGACGCGGCGCAGCGTGCGGTACAGCGCCAGCGGCTCGGCGGCCGATTCGGCGGTGATCTTGTTGGTCAGGCAGATCTCGTAGGTCTCGCCTTCGATCAGCCGCTGCTTGCAGGTTTCGATGTCATCGAGGTACTGCTGGTGGGAACGGCTGAGGCGGAAGGAGGCCGGCTGCTGCGCGGCAGCGCCGTCCCAGTCGGGCTCGGAGATCGGTGGCAGCGAGGCGAGCCGCAGGCTCGTCTCGGCGATCCAGCGGTCGCCCTGCTCGGCGCGCCCCGGCTCGGTCACGCACAGCACGTAGGTGCACTGCTCGACGTGATCGAAGGCGATCAGCCGGTCGGCGAACACGAACGCCGCGTCGGGCATCGGCGAGCGGTGCGCGGGGTTGCCTTCGACATCGGCCTTCAGCTCATAGCCGAAGTAGCCCACGAAGCCGCAGTTGAAATCGAACGGGAGATCGTGGGAGATGTAGCGCAGCCGGCGCATCTCGCGGCTGAGGTAGTCGAAGATCGACTCCTGCAGCACCTCCTGCTCGCCCTCTGCGCGCTGCACGCGCAGCTCCCCGTTGTTGACGTCGTAGTAGATCGTCGCAGAGAGCGGTCCGTCGGCCGAGCCCATGAAGGAGAAGCGCGCGCGCTCGTCGACCTTGCTGCTGTCCAGCCAGTACGCGGTCTCGCTTTCGCCGTACAGGTTCACGAAGGCGCGTTCGGTGTCGTACAGCGTGTCCAGCCGCTTGACCTTGAGCACGAGGTTCGCGCGGCTGGCGGCGCTCGCGCTCTGCTCGCGCGAAGCGGGCGCAGCACTTGCACGAGGGCGGCCGTTGCGATCGCCGGCGAACTGCTCGGTCAGCTCGCGGAAGTTGGCCAGCAGCCGCCGGCCGTAGTCGGTGCAGATCGACTCCGGGTGAAACTGCACGCCCCACTGCGGGCGCGTGCGATGTGCGACCGCCATCACCACGCCGTCGCTGGTCTGCGCGATCACTTCCAGGTCGTCGGGGAGCGGCTGCTCGACGCACAGCGAGTGGTAGCGGACGGCTTGAAACTCACGCGGGATGCCGGCGAACAGCGGCGATTCGTCGTGCAGCACGGCGCTGAGCCGCCCGTGCATCACCTCCGGCGCGGGCAGCACCTTGCCACCGTGCACCCAAGTCAGTCCCTGATGTCCGAGGCAGACGCCCAGCAGCGGCACGTCGGCCTGCCTGATCGCCGCCTCACAGACCCCGAAGTCTCCCTCGTGGTCGGGGCTGCCCGGCCCCGGCGAGATGACGACGTTGTCGAACTCGAGCTTCTCCAGCTCCTCCCAGGGCGCCTCGTCGTTGCGCACGACGATCGGCTCGTCGCCGTTGGCCTCCGCCAGCAGCTGGAAGAGGTTGTAGGTGAACGAGTCGTAGTTGTCGATCAGCAGCGTCTTCAAACCAGGTACTTCCTGAGGATCTTGCCCAGCGGGCTGGTGGGGATCTCGTCACGGAATTCGACGGTCCGCGGGACCTTGAAGTTGGCAAGCCGCTCGCGACAGAAGGCGATCAGCTCGGCCTCGTCACAGTCGCCGCTGGGCACGACGACGGCCTTGACCATTTCCTCGCCCTCGACCTCGCCGGCCACGCCCACGACGATCGTCTCGCCGACGGCAGGATGCGCGGCGATCACGTCCTGCACCTCGATCGGGTCGATCTTGTAGCCGCCGACCTCGATCAGCAGCTTCTTGCGCCCCTCGAGATACAGCAGTCCGTTCTCGTCGAGGCGCCCGAGATCGCCGGTGAAGTAGCTGCCGTCTGCAAACGCCGCGCGGCTGGCCTCGTCGGCCCCCGCATAGCCGTTGCTGGCGGCCGGGCTGGCCACGGTGACCTCGCCGATTTCACCCGGCGGGACGGTGTTGGCGTCGTCGTCGACGACCTGCACGCTGACACCCTGCACCGGGGCGCCCACCGACTCGAACGTGCTGACCGGGTCGTCGCTCATGTTGGCCGTGATCGGACCCGTCTCGGTGCTGCCGTAGAGCTGGCGCACGAGCACGCCAAAGCGCTCGCCGAATGCCTCGAAGCTCTGCCGCGGCAGCGCGGTCCCGGCAGAGAAGCACAGGCGTAGCGATGACAGATCAGCTCCGGCCGGAGCCTCTGCCATCAGGCGGAAATTGAACGGGACGCCGGGGAAGATCGTCGCTCGCTCGCGCTCGATCAGCTCCATCGCCTGACGGCGCTTGAGCAGAAACGGCTGCGGGTCCTGCAGGATCACGAGCGTCGCGCCCGAGGCGGCGCAGCTGAACAGGCAGGCGCCCATGCCCCACGTGTGAAAGAAGGGGATCGCGCAGAAGATGCGGTCCTCGTGGGTCAGCCCGAACGCCTTGTACATCCCCGCCTCCGCGGCGCACTGGCCGTGCGTGCGGGGAACGCGCTTGGGCCGGCCGGTCGAGCCGGAGGAGAACTGGTAGATGAACGTCTCCTCGGGCGCGCGCGCCGGGAGACGCTCGGCGCTGCCTTCCGCCAGCAGCGCGTCGAGCGTGTGTGCCTGGCCATGCGCCGCGCTGGTCGTGATCACCTCGACGTCGCCGTCGAGCCCGGCGGCGATGCGCTCACAGACACCGGCTGCACGCTCGTCGCTGATCACCGCGCGCACGCCGGTGCTCGCGAAGTTGAACTCCAGCTCGGCCTGCTTGAAGGCCGGGTTGACGGGCACGACCACGGCGCCCAGCGCGGTGATCGCGAAGAAGCTGACGACGAACCAAGGGTCGTCGGGGAGCACGAGGGCGACCGCGTCGCCGGGGCCGATGCCGCGCCCGGACAGGCCGCTTGCCAGGCGCTCGATCCGCTCGACCAGGTCGGCGAAGGAGATGCGCTGCTCGCCGTACACCAGCGCGGTGTGCTCGGGGCGCTGTTGTGCCTGCTCGTAGAGGAGCTGCATCAGCATGGCCGTTAGGCCTCCTTCTTGGCCACGAACGCCGCGATCCCGTCGATCGAGCGGAAGTTCTCGGCGTCGATGTCGTCGTCGTCGACCTTGATCGCGTACTTCTCTTCCAGGAAGGCAATCAATTCGGTGATGCCGAGCGAGTCGATGATCCCATCCGCGAGCAGGTCGCGATCGTGCGCGACCGACTCGATGCCGCGCCCGGCGGCGATGTCAGCGACTATGAACTGCTCGACCTCGGCTGCAGTGCTCACGGCGGGATCTCCATCTCACGATGACTCGCGTTTGGTTCGCTGGAAGGCCAGGACTTTCGTCCTGTGCACCGTCCACATCGGCACGTATCCCCTCGTACTGTAGATCCAACGGGCCGGACGGTTGCTGCTCACCACATAGCCCCAGATGCGCTCATAGCCGCGATCGCGCAGCGTGCTCTCGACCTTGAACAGAAAATCGGCGGCGAGACCTCCCCCGCGGTGCTCGTCGAGCACGTAGAAGTCAGACCCGTAGACGTCGCCTGCGCCGAGCTCGATGCCCAGCCCGAGCCCGCGCAGATCGGGGTACAGGATGCGCACGTCACGGTCGACCCACCAGTAGTAGCCGAGCAGCTCGTCGTCGCGATAGGCGACGAACCCGTGGAATCCGTTCTGCACGTAACGGGCGAAGCGGCGATCGACGTCGGGACGGCCGCGCTTGCGATTGAGCTCGGCCAGACCAGGCAGGTGCTGTGCTCCGAGGTCCTCCAGGCGCAGCCCCTCGTCGCGCCAGGGCTGGACGACCGAGTCGAGCTTGCCGACCATGACGATCATCGACCGCTGCATGTAGACCGCGCGCCACAGCCGGCGACCCACGGCCACGGCGGTCTCGCGCGCGCCGTGCTCGCGCAGGTAACGACGGAGCTTTGTGAGCACTGACCGCAGAATGCCACAATGCAGGCGTGCCCGATTTCCTCTGGCCGGACCGAGCGATCGGGGTGTTCGAGACGCTCTTGGTCCTGGACGGCGCGCCGATCGAGTTGGATGCCCACCTGCAGCGTCTCAGCGCCAGCGTGCGCGAGCTGTTCGCCGCCGAGCTGCCGCTACACGCACGCGCGCTGGTCATCGAGCACGCCGACTCCTTGGCGGTCGGGCGCCTGCGCCTGACGGCGACCCCGGCGACCGCGCACGGCGGAGTCCCGGCGGTCGACGTGGTGACGGCGACCGTGGACCCCGAGAACGTCTTTCCGGGGTGGGAGCGCGCCACAGAGCTGCGTCCGTTCGTCGTGGAGGGCGGCCTCGGCGCGCACAAGTGGGCCGACCGCGACGGCCTGGCCTGGACGGAAGCGACCGAGCCCGACGGAGCTCTGCCGCTGCTGCTCGACATCGGCGAAGAGGTGCTCGAGGCGTCGCGCGCGAACATCTTCGCCGTCGAGGGCGAGCGCCTGGTCACGCCGCCGGCCGACGGCCGGATCCTGCCCGGCGTCGCGCGAGCCCGCGCGATCGAATCCGCACAGGCCGTGGGCGTCGAGGTCAGCGAGGAGCCGCTCGGCGCCCAGCGCCTGCTGGCGGCCGGCGAGGCCTTCCTGACGGGGTCGGTGCGCGGCGTCGAGCCGGTCAGCTCGATCAGCGGGACCGCGTTCAGACCGCCCGGCGAGGCGGTCGCCAAGGTCACTGCCGAGCTGCGTCGCCGCTGGGTCGGCGAGCGTCCGGTGCAATCCACGCAGACGAGCTGAGCGCCGTTCTCGCACTTCGACGGAGGGGGAGGGATTCGAACCCTCGTCGGAGGAATCTCCCCCGAAACGGTTTTCGAGACCGCCGCATTCAACCGCTCTGCCACCCCTCCAGGGCCTCGGCCGGGAGGACGAGCGATGTTAGTGGAGTTGGCAACGCGCGCGGCGGCGGCGCGACCGTCCGGGCAGGTCGCGTATGCTGCCCCGCGACTCACCCGGCCGGGGGATTTGGGCGAGCGGCACGATGCCAGTAGACGCGACCACAGCCAACAGGGGACGCATGTCGTCGATCGGGAAGTCCGTCACAGGCGCGGTCTTCGTGTTCGCGCTGTTCGCCTGTTTGTGCGCGCCGGCGTTCGCGCAGGGTCCGTGCTCCTATACGGCCGCGCTGTCGGGTTCGGACCATTCCGGAGGCTCTGCGAGCCGCCCATTGCGGACGGTCCAGCGCCTGGTCGACAGACTGCGCCCGGGACAGACAGGCTGCGTGCGTGGCGGCACCTACCAGGAATCGGTGACGATCAGCCAGGGTGGCAGCGGCGCCAGGTCGAGGGTCACGCTGGAGAGCTATCCCGGGGAACGCGCAACGCTCGTAGGCCGCCTGTACATACGCCGCCAAGCCCCGTACGTGACCGTCGCGAACATGAACCTCAACGGACGCAACCCGCAGACGCTGCCCTCGCCTGACATCGCCGCCGAAAACGATCAGTTCATCGGTAACGACGTGACCGACGAACACACCGAAATCTGCTTCATCCTCGGCTCTCCCTTCTACGGGCGCGCGAAAAACACGTTGATCGCCCGCAACCGGATCCACGACTGCGGGCGCGAGCCGGCGCAGAACGGCGACCACGGGATCTACGTGGGCTTCGCCGACAACACGCACATCGTCGCCAACGTGATCTTCAAAAACGCCGACCGCGGCATCCAGCTGTATCCCGATGCGCAGGGAACCGTGATCGAACACAACATCGTCGACAGCAACGGCGAGGACATCGCGATCGGCGGCGAACGCACGGCGTCGAGCAACTCGCGCATCGCCTTCAACCTGATCACCAACGCGACGATCGGCTTTGACGTGCAGAGTTCCTTCGCCCGGGGAGCGGTCGGCGTCAACAACGTCGTGCGCAGCAACTGCATCTTCGGTGGCGCCGAAGGGCACACGGCCCGGGAAATCGGCTTCGTGGCCGCAAACCTCGGTAACCGCTTTGTCGATCCGCACTATGCAAACCCGGCGGGCGGCGACTACAGGGTGGCGCGCACGAATCCATGCGCCAAATACCTCGCGCCCGGCACACCCGTCACGCCCTTCTGAGCCGTCTCAGCGGCGCGCGGCAAAGAACGAGCTGAGCAGCTCGCCGCACTCGCCTGCAAGCAGGCCGCCGTCCACCGCGGGTCGGTGATTGAGCCGCGGCTCGCCGAGCACGTCGAGCACGCTGCCGCAAGCGCCCGCCTTCGGGTCGCTCGCGCCGAACACGACGCGTGCGGTGCGCGCGAGCACAATCGCCCCGGCGCACATCGCGCACGGCTCGAGCGTCACGTAGAGGACCGCTTCGAGCACGCGCCAGCTGCCCAGCGCGCGGGCGGCCTCGCGCAACGCGAGCACCTCCGCGTGAGCGGTCGGGTCCTGACGCAGCTCGCGCTCGTTGTGCGCGGCCGCCAGCAGCTCGCCGTCGTGCACGACGACGGCGCCGATCGGCACGTCGTCGTGTGCGGGCGCGCGTTCGGCCTCGCGCAGCGCCAGGCGCATGAAGTACTCGTCGCGTGGGTGCAAGCGCTCGCTCATCCGTCTGCCCGGGGCTCTGCGACAGTGCATGCCGCCCTCAGGCGCCCGGCGCTTCATCATTACCGATAACCGCGTATGCCCTCTCGTGACCGCCGCATCCCCAGCCGTCCCCGCGCACGCCGCCTGACGCTCGTGCTCGGCTGCCTGGCGGGCCTCGCCGCGGCGAGCGCCGCCTCTGCCACCCCCGCCGGTGCCTCGACGCTCGAATACTCGCCGCGGCAGATCCTCGTCAAGTACGCGACCGCGACGCCGCCACGCGCGCGGGCGGCCACGGCACGCGCCGCCGGAGCCGGCGATCCGCAGATCACGGCGCCGCACACACGGCTGCTGAAGCTCGCGCCGGGGGTCAGCGTGGACGCCGCGCTGCGTCGTCTGCGCGGGCGGCGCGGCATTGCCTGGGCCGTGCCCGACTTCCGCGCGCCGCGTGGCCGGTGGCCTCGTGCCCAACGACCGCGGAACGGGGACGGCGGCGGGCGACTGGCAGCAGCTGCAGTGGAACTTCGCCGGGCCGTTCGGCGTCAACGCGCCGCAGGCTTGGGCGAACGTCGCGGCCGACGGGGCGCCCGGCGGAAAAGGCGTGGTCGTCGCGGTGCTCGACACAGGCGTCGCCTACGCGACGCACGGGCGCTTCTTGCGCTCGCCGGACTTCTCTCGGTTTGGCTTTGTCGGCGGCTATGACTTCATCGCGCACAACCACTTCCCCGACGATCGCAACGGGCACGGCACGTTCGTGGCCGGGACGATCGCAGAGGCGACAAACAATCGCTACGGCCTCACCGGGCTGGCCTTTGCGGCGCGGATCATGCCGGTTCGCGTGCTCAACACGCAGGGCGAAGGCGAAGCGTCGACGATCGCCGAAGGCGTGCGCTACGCGGTCAAGCACGGCGCGCGCGTGATCAACCTCAGCCTCGAGTTCTCCAGCAACGTGACCGCGTCAGACATTCCCGAGCTGATCGAAGCGCTGCGCTTCGCGCGCCGGCGCGGGGTGCTCGTCGTCGCGGCCGCCGGTAACGAGGCTCACACGGCGATCGCCTACCCGGCGCGCGCGCCGGACGTCGTCGCGGTCGGCGCAACGACCGAACACGGCTGCCTGGCCGACTACTCAAACGACGGCAGCGGGCTGACGCTCGTGGCGCCGGGCGGCGGCGCTGACGCCGGACTCCCGGGGGACCCAAACTGCAACGCCGAAGGCCCGGCCGGCCGCGATGTCTTTCAGGTCACCTTCACCGGTGCGTCGCCGCGACGCTTCGGCATGCCCTCCGGCTATGAAGGCACGTCGATGGCGGCGCCGCACGTCGCCGCCACGGCGGCGCTGATCATCGCCAGCGGCGTGCTCGGCAGACGGCCGACTCCCGCGGCGCTGGTCGCGCGACTGCGCGCGACCGCGCGCAAGCTCGGCGGTGGCGGTGACGAAGGCCTGTATGGAGCCGGGCTCGTCGACGCGGCTGCGGCGACGGCTCCGGGCGGTCCGGGCGCCATCGCTCCCTGAACGGCCGGCCAGGTGAGCGCGCGCGCACCGGCAAGCTGTGACTTCGCGGTCGTCGGCGCGGGCATCGTTGGCCTGGCGGTGGCGCGTGAGCTGACCCGTCGCAACCCGCGCGCGTCGGTCTGCGTGCTCGAGCGCGAGCAGCAACCCGCGCAACACCAGACCGGCCACAGCTCCGGCGTGATTCATGCCGGTGTCTACTACCGCCCGGGATCGCTGAAGGCGCAGCTGTGCGTGCAGGGCGCGCGCGAGCTCTACGCCTACTGCGAGCAACGCGCGATCGCGCACGAGCGCTGCGGCAAGCTGATCCTCGCCACCGACGCGCGCGAGCTGTCGCGCCTGCAGGAGCTGCGACGCCGCGGCGAGGCCAACGGGGTTAGCAGCCTGCGCCTGCTACAGGGCAGCCAGATCGAGCGGTTGGAGCCTCATGCGCGCGCACGGCAGGCGCTGCACTCGCCGAACACGGGCATCGTCGACTTCCGCGCGATCGCCGCCGCATTCGCCGACGACGTCCGCGGCGCTGACGGCGCGGTCGTCTGCGACTGCGAGGTCTCCGGCGTGGAGCTGCGCTCGCGTTCGCTGCGCCTGACGCACGCGCAGGGCGCGACCGACGCGCGGCACGCGATCTTCTGTGCCGGCGCGTGGTCGGATCGGCTCGCCGTAGCTGCGGGCTCCGGCACCGATCCACGCATCGTGCCCTTCCGCGGCGCCTACCTGCGCCTGCGGCGCGAGAGGCGCGAGCTCGTGCGTTCGCTGATCTACCCGACACCTGACCCGGAGCTGCCGTTCCTTGGTGTGCACCTGACCAGACACCTTGACGGCGACGTGACGATCGGGCCGACGGCCTTGATCGCCGGTGCTCGCGACGCCTACTCGCTGCGGCGGGTGCGCCGCGCGGATGTCCTCGGCACGCTGGCCTGGCCGGGAACCTGGCGCATGCTCAGACGCTTCTGGCCGGCCGGCATCGGCGAGCTGCACCGCTCGGCCTCGCGCGGCGCGCTCGTCGCGGCGGCGGCGCGTCTGGTGCCGTCGTTGACGGCCGACGACGTCGAGCCCGGCTTTGCCGGGGTGCGCGCGCAGGCGCTCACGCGCGACGGGCGGCTGCTCGACGACTTCGCGTTCTCGCGCAGCGAGCGCGCGCTGCACGTGCGCAATGCACCGTCGCCGGCCGCGACCGCCTCGCTGGCGATCGCGCGCCATATCTGCGAGCAGGCCGAGCGCGCGTTCGCCGCCTGAGTCGCCTGGCGAAGCCGTTGCGCTGTGAGTTCTCGCCCTAGGCCAGACGTGCGACGGCGTCGGCGACACCGTCGCGCGCAGTGGCAAAGCGCGGGCTCCACTGCAGCTCGCGCTTGATCTTCGCGTTGGACGATCGCGCCGAGCGCACCACGGCATCGACGGCGCTGTGCCCGGCCACCAGACGCGCCAGCGCGGCCGGGACACGCCGCGGCGCGCCCAGCCCGAGCTGCTCGGCGCTCAGCGCCATGAAGTCGTAGAAGGTGATCGGCTCGTCGTCTGCGACGTGGTAGATCGACCCGGGAGCCCCGCGCTCGGCGGCCAGCACGAGTGCCGCCGCGACGTCCTCGACGTGCACGACGTCCCACAGGTTCGCGCCCGAGCCGATCACCGCGAAGCGCCCCGGCCGGCGCAGTTGTGCGATCAGCTCGTCGGCATACCAGCCGCCCGGGCCGTAGACGTGCGACGGTCGAATCACTACGGCGGGGAGGCCCGATGACAGCACCAGCTGCTCGCCCTGCTGCTTGGAGCGGCCGTACGGCGTCTGGACGGGCAGCGGCGTCTGCTCGCTGAGCAGCGCGCCGCGCGCGTCGCCGGTGACGACAGTCGAGACGAACACGAACCGCGGCCCGGACGCGCGATCGGCGCCCGCCAGCGCCGTACATGCGTCCAGCAGTCGCGCCGTGCCGGCGACGTTCACCTCCTGCAGCTTGCGCTCGCTGCGCTGCGAGGCGATCTCCGCGGCGAGGTGCACGACGCACTCCGGGCGCGCCTGCACCAGCGCCCGCGCCAGGGCCGGCCCGTCGCCCAGATCGCCAGCCAGCGCCTGTGTTCCCGGCGGCTCAGAGCCCGCGCGGCGCACCAGCGCGCTGACCTCGTGTCCGCGCACGAGCAGCTGTGCGCAGAGCGTCCGGCCGATGAAACCGCTCGCGCCGGTGAGGAGGATGCGCATCGGCGCGAGCCTACCCGAGCGTGCCAGAGCGCCGGGGCAACACGGCTAGGTTGTCCCGATGCACGCCCGCCTGCAGTACGCGCTGCTCGCTCTGCTGCTCACCGCCGCGCTGAGCGGTCCGCTGGCCTCAGCCGCGACGGCCGAACCGGCCTGGACGACCTATCACCGCGACACCGTGCGCTCGGGCAACGATCCCGATGCCGCCATCCCGATCGCGCCCGCGCCTGCCTGGCACTCGCAGGATCTCGGCGCGCCGATCTGGAGCCAGCCGCTGATTCTCGGCTCGCGCGCGTACGTCGCCACGGTGGGCGACAAGGTCGTCGCGCTCGACGCGGCGAGCGGCGCGGTTGTGTGGGAAAAGAGCGTCGGCACGCCGGTGCCTGCTTCCGCGCTGCCGTGCGGGGACGTCAAGCCGACCGTCGGCATCGTCGGCACGCCGGTGATCGATCCGGCCGCCCAGGTGATCTATGCCGTCGCCGACGTGTGGGATGGAACCAATGCCCACCACGAACTCGTCGGCCTCAACTTGGCAAACGGCGCCGAAGTGCTGCGCACGCCGGTCGACCCGCCGGGCGCCGATCCGAAGGCGATCCTGCAACGCACGGCGCTGACCCTCGACGCCGGGCGCGTGATCTTCGGCTTCGGGGGCAATGACGGGGACTGCAGCAGCTACGTCGGCGCGGTCGTCGCTGTGCCGCAGGGCGGTGGGACGCCTTTGTACTGGCAGGTGCCGGTGTCGCTGCCCTCGAAATCGGGCGGTGCGATCTGGGCGACGAGCGGTCCCGCCGTCGGACCCGAAGGGGACGTCTATGCGACCACCGGCAACCCGGTGCCGCCGGAAGGCAAACCGGGACCGTATGACTACTCCGACAGCGTCGTCCAGCTGAACTCCTCGTTGCAGGTGCAGGGCAGCTTCGAGCCGCCCAACTGGCTGCAGGAGGGCGAAAACGACCTCGACCTGTCCTCGGCCGGACCCGAGCTGCTTCCCGGCGGGCTGCTGTTCCAGGCCGGCAAGGACGGCACCGGCTACCTGATCGCCACGTCGACGATGGCCGGCAAACCCGGAGCAGCTGCGGTGTTTGCGGGACAGACCTGTGCCGGGCGCGGCAGCTTCGGCGGAGACGCGTTTGCCGGCGGCGTGATCTACATCCCCTGCACCAACGGCGTGCAGGCGCTCGCCTACAACCAATCTGCGCGCACGTTCGCAGCCCTGTGGCAGGGCCCCGCCGATGCCTTCGGGCCGCCGATCGTCTCCGCCGGGCTGGTCTGGGACATCGCCAGCGGCGGCTTCAGCGGCGGCGGCACCAAGCTCTACGGCCTGGACCCCGCCACCGGGTCCGCCCGCTACGCGCTGACGCTCCCGAGCCCGGTCGCCGATCACTTCGCCTCCCCCAGCGCCGCCGGCGGCAGGCTGTTCCTGGCGACCGGCTCGACCGCGACGGCCTACACGATCTCGGCGAACCCGGCCGGCAGCTCACCCGGCCCGGCAGTACCGATCTCGCGACTCACCCCTGTTGCGATCTCCGGCTCGCACCTGCCGCTGCTGCTGCACACCAGGCTGCGCGCGGACAAGCACGGGCGTGTGCGCATCGCGCTGCGCTGCACGCTGACCAGCGGCGCCTGTACGGGCACGATCACCCTGCGTGCGAGGTTGGTCACGGTCCACCGCGCCGGGCACAAGCGCGTGCGCCGGGTCACCTACGTCACGCTCGGGCACGCCCGTTTCCACCACGGCAAGGGCGCATTCGCAGTGACGGTGAAGCTCGGGCGCAGATCGCGCGCGCTGCTGGCCCGCCACCACGGGCACCTGGCGCTGCAGGTGATCCTCTCCGCCCCGGCGACTGCGTCGCGCAAGCTGCGCGCGTCGCTCACGGCCGCGCACTGACGCGGCCGGCTCTAGGTCGTGCGGATGATCAGCACCGAGCAGGGTGCGTGGTGTGAGACCTTGTTGGGCACCGAGCCGAGCAGGAAGCGCTTGGCACCGGTCATGCCCTTGTTGCCGACGATGATCAGGTCGGCCTCCTGCTCCTCGGCCACGTCGAGGATCGCGTCGGCCGGATCGCCCTGGCGCGGATACAGGTCAACCTCGACGCCCGCCGCGCGGGCGACCTCCGCCGCCGCCTCGAGCGTCGTGTCGACATCCTCGCGCGGGTTGATCGCCCACTGCAGATCCTCGGGCGCCTGCCTGCGTTCCTCGCTCAGACGCTGCTGGGACACCGGCGCGTACGCGCTCACGAGCTCGAGCTTGGCCCCCACGGCCCCGGCCAGGTCAACCGCCTGGCGTACGGCCTGAGTGGCCGTATCCGAGCCATCCGTCCCCACCACGATCGACTTGAACATGCTCCTCCTCGTATGACTCGAGAACCAAGCGGCGAGCGCTGATCATATCCGTGGGCACCCGCGCTGTCTCGCGCTCTGGCTAACGTCTGAGACCCGGTGATCGACCTGCACTGCCATGTCCTCGCGGGCATCGACGACGGCCCCGAGACGATCGAGGGCTCCCTCGCGCTCGCGCGCGTCGCCGCCGAACGCGGGACGCAGACGATCGTCGCGACGCCGCACGTCAGCTGGCGCTACGCCAACGAGTCTGCGCCGATCGCCCGGCTGGTGGCGGATACCAACGCCGCGCTGGCCGCCGCCGAGATCGGGGTGAATGTGCTGACGGGCGCGGAGATCGCGATGTCGCGCGCCGCCGACCTACCGCCGGAGGAGCTCTCCGCGCTGACGCTCGGGGGCGGCCCATGGCTGCTCATCGAGTGCCCCTTCTCATCCGACGCGACGGGGCTGGACAGCCTGATCGGCGACCTGTGGGAGGCCGGCCACGGCGTCGTGCTCGCGCACCCCGAGCGCAGCCCGGCCTTTCAGCGCGATCCCCAGTCGCTGGAGTCGCTCGTTCGCGCGGGCGTGCTCACGTCGATCACGGCCGGCTCGCTCGTCGGCCGCTTCGGCTCGACGGTCCGGCGCTTTGCGCTGCAGCTGGTCGAAGCCGAGCTGGTGCACAACGTGGCCTCCGACGCGCACGATCCCGAGCAGCGCAGCCCGGGCATGGCCGACGAGCTGCGCGAAGCCGGCCTGGAGGCGATGACCGAGTACCTGACCGAAGGGGTTCCGGCGGCGATCCTCGGCGGCGAGGACACCCTGCCGCCCCGTCCCCTGGTCGATTTCGCGCGGCTCGGCGGGGCGCGAAGCTCGTGGTGGCGGCGCGGTCCGCTCAGGCGAGCTTGGTGATCGCGATGACCATGCCGATCAGCACGAACACCACGATTGCGGCCTGCATCCAGATCCAGGTTGGCGACACGCCAGCCAGCGTAGCCGCCAAAGCGGCCCGGCCTCCCGCAGCGCCGCGTAAGCTCTCCGCTATGCGCAGGCTCCTTGGCAACTCGACCGCAGCCGCGGTGCTCGCGCTGTGCGCGCTCGTCCTGCTCACCGCAACGCCGGCAGCGAGCGCGCGGGCCGCTTCGGGCCCGCTCGCGCGAACGGCCTCTGCGCCGCCGCTCGGCGGGATCAACGCGGGCCTCGGCGCGACGATCGCAGAAGATGACCGAACGATCGAAGCAGCCGCGGCGCTGCATGCCAAGGTCGTGCGCGTGGAGGTCTCCTGGGCGGTGCTGCAGCCGCGGGCGGGCGGCGCTTTGACCCCGCAGATACTCGCTTCGCTGGATCGCTTCACCGGCGACGCGGCCGCGCATGGCATCAGCGTCATCGTGATGGTCGACAGGACGCCGTGCTGGGCCTCCTCTGCTCCGCCCCAGCTGCTCGGCAGTTGCACGCCCGGCTCGGGCAGCGAAGCCAACGACTGGCCTCCCACCGACCCTGCCGACTTCGCATCGCTGGTGCGGATGCTGACCGAACGCTACCGCAACGCGATCGCGGCGATCGAAGTCTGGAACGAGCCCGATCAGGCAAACGAACACTATTTCGCAGGTCCGGAAAAGGCTCGCCGGTACGCCGAACTGGTAATCGCCGCCGACACGGCGATCAAGCAGGTCGACCCCTCGATGACGGTGCTGGCGGGCTCGCTGGTGGGCTCCAACGGGGCCTTCCTGAATCTGCTCTACCAGCACGGCATGAAGGGCCACTACGACGGCCTGGCCGTCCACTTCTACACGCTCACGCTGGCCGGGCTGCGCACGATACGCGCGGTGCAGCTCGCCAACGGCGACACAACGCCGCTGTGGCTCGACGAGTTCGGCTGGGGTAATTGCTATCCGCGACTGAAGGTCCAGGAGGAACAGGGCTGCGTCACGTCTGGGACGCAGGCGCTGAACATCACCAACCTCTATCGCTCGCTGAGCAACACCTCCTACGTCGCCGCGGCGACGCTGTATGACATGCAGGATGGGGGCGGTGACTCTTTCGGCGTGCTGACGGCCAGCCGGGCACGCAAGCCGGCCTTCGCGGCGCTCGCCAAGGTGCTCGCGGTGCCGATCGGCCCCGTCAGTCCCGTGAAGCTCGCACTGCGTCGCACGCACGGCAGCGTGCTGGCCAGCGGCTCGGGACCGGTCGGCGACTTCATGCAGCTGGAAGCCTTCAAGGGCAAGCTGCTGCGCTTCCGCGCGACCTTCACGCTGGATCGCTTCAACCGCTATTCGATCCTGCTGCCCAAGGTGCTCGGGACGCGCGGGCTGCGCGTGCGCGTATTTCAGGCCTGGGCGGGTATCGGCCGCTCCGCCCAGAAGCGGGTCTGAACGCTACTCGGCGCTGCGCAGCAGCGCGATGAACGTCAGCGCGAGGATCTTCACATCGAGCCCGAGTGACCAGTTGGCGATGTAGTAATTGTCCCACTCCACCCGTTCGGCCAGCGACGTCTGCCCGCGCAGACCGTGCACCTGGGCCCAGCCGGTGATGCCGGACTTGACACGGTGGCGGTCGCCGTAACGGACGATGTCCTGTTTGAACAGCTCGACGAACTCGGGACGCTCCGGGCGGGGGCCGATCAGGCTCATCTCGCCCTTGAGCACGTTGAACAGCTGGGGCAACTCGTCGAAGGACGTGCGCCGCAGAAAGCGCCCGACGGTCGTGCGACGGTCGTCGCCCTCGACGCCGCCCGGCGCGGTGTCGCCGCCGAGCAGGAACTCCAGCGGGCCCGAGTCGTCGTCGTCGGGGTCGACGTGACCGCCATGCAGGCGCATCGAGCGGAACTTGTACAGATCGAAGGCCTTGCCGTCACGCCCGACGCGGCGCTGGCTGAACAGCACGGGGCCACTCGAGCTGAGACGCACGGCGAGCGCCGAGAGCAGGATCACGGGCGACAGCAGCACCAGGAAGAACAGCGCGAGCGCGCGGTCGAGGCCGTGCTTGATCGCGAACTGGACGCCGCGCGGGTCGACCGTGGTGAAGGACATCAGCGGCAGCCCGCCGACCGTGTCGTAGCCGACGCGGTTGTTGATCGTGTCGAACATGCGCGGAACGACCGATACCTCGACGCTGAGTTCCTGGCAGCGCTGGATCAGCCGGCTCACGCGCTCGTCGGCGACCGAGGAGAAGGCGACGATCAGGTTGCGCACGCCCGTGCGCATGACGGTCTCGTCGAGATCCTCGACGGTGCCGAGCACCGGCAGGTCGCGGCCGCCGACCTCGGCGATCGAACGGGGGTCCTCGTCGAGGAAGCCGATCGGGGCCAGCCCGTACTCAGGGTGACTCTCCAGGCGCCGCGCAACCTGTGCGCCGACGACGCCGGCGCCCATGATCAGGACGGGCTTGCCGACCAGCCGCCGGGCGCGCGCCCAGCGCTGTGCAAAGGACAGCACGATGCGCCCGATGCCCACGCCGAGCATCGCGAACAGCCATCCGCGCACGACGACCGACTGCGGCGGGGCCTGCCCGTTGGCGAACAGGCCGAGCACGGCGGCGGCCATCGCGCCGATCGAGACGGCGCTGATCACGGGGACGACCCCGTCGAGCACCAGCGCACGCAGGCGCGTGCGGTAGAGCCCGCGCAGGTAGAACAGCAGCACGACGAACACCGGGAATGCGAGCAGCGGCTCACGCAGGGTGCTCGGATGCAGCGCGCGATCGATGCCGCCCTCGGCGATCACGACCGCCAGGCAGACGAAGAAGAAGTCGACAGCCGGTCGCAGCGCCCTCCAGCCGGCGCCCTCCAGCAGCCACTGCAGGCGCCCGCCGAACGTACCGCCGGGGAGGGCCTTCGGCCGTGGCGCCGAGCGCGACAGCTCGCCCTGCAGCGGCAGGGTCGTGGAAGTCTGCTGAGTGATTGGTGGGCGCGCCATTGCGTGTGGAGGCTCCTTGCCTCTACTCCGTTACTCGGATCGTTTGGGCCATCCCTTTAGCGACTCGCGCTTTCGCGCCGGCCGTCCGCGCCGGCACGCCGCGTGAGCAGTCCGAGCGACACGAGAATCGCCGCCCCGAGGACGATGTAGAGGATGTCGCTACCGGGAATCGTCGAGCCCTGGGTGCTCGCGGGGATTCGTTCCGCGGCCGGATAGAAGCTCGCGTGGCTGACGGCTGAGCTCTGGCTCGCGGCGTGCCGGCTCTTGCCCGAAGCGGGCGCCGTCGCGTTGCCCTTGCTCGAGCCGCCCTGACCGCCGGCGGAGCCTTTGCCGGCGGGCGCCGAAGTGGTCTGTTCGGTGGTCGACGTCGACGTCGCACCCTGAGACGTGGAGGTGGTTTCGCTGGACGCGCTCGTCTGCCCGGCCGAGCCAGACGGCGCAGACCCCGAGCCACCCGAGCCGCCCGAGCCGCCACGACCTTTGGGGCCGTTGAGCAGTGCCGAGCCGAGCACCGCCTGGTTGCCCTGGCCCGGGCCGCCGTAGCCGCTGAGCAGCGAGCTCGCCAGCGCAGGGACGGGCAGGGCGGCCGTGGCCGCCAGAAAGACCAATGTCTGGATTACGATGCGATGCGATTTCATGCTTCCTTGCCTTGGGCATTCGCCCGGCTCGAGCAAACCCGCGTCAACTCTCCTTGCCGTATTCCCGTCCTCGCTGCGCGGGCCGGTGCCTCGATCCTTCGAGCGGCCGGTTCTCCACCGGTCAAAGTCCCAGAGAGACCCGCGCATACGCTAGCGAAGGTACCGGGCGCTGTCGAGTGAAAATGTTCCAATTTGACGAAGTGCCTAGTGGGTTTCATGCAAGTTGTTGGGCTTTGTCGAGGATCAGGCGGTTCAGTTCGTCGATGTCGACCCGGTGCCCTTCACGTACGCGCTGCAGCGTTTCGCGGATCAGCCCGTCGTGCGGGCTCAGGCGCCGCGTCCGTTCCAACAGGTGCAGCGCAGCAGCGCGATCGCCGCGTTCTGAGGCGATCGCGGCGCGCTCGAGCGTCGCATATGCGTCGCTGCCGTCACGCGACAGCGCCCGCGCAAACTCGCGGTCCGCGTAGGCGAGATCGCCGAAGCGCAGAGCGATGCTTCCCGCCAGCAGGTAGGGCTGATCGCTCAGGGGGTTCAGTTCGGCGGCGCCGTTGAGTGCCGCGTAGGCCTGGCGCGGGGCCGTCGGCCAGATGCGCGTGGCCCGCTGAACCTTCAATTCGCCCAGCCACGGCGCGATCAGCGACGCCGCGCCGGCCAGCGCCAGCACGGCGAAACCGGCGAGCGCGATGCGTCGCGTCGCAGGTGGCAGGCCGCGGGCCCCCGCAGAGGTCTCGGCAGAGGTGTCGGCACGGGCGTCGGCAGGTGCGTCGGCGCCGCCCGGCCCGGCCGATTGCAGTGGTCGCCTGTACGCGAGCGCGCAGGCCAGGCCGAGCAGCGCGAAGGCGGGCCCGCCCAGTCCCGCAAACTCCCAGAACCAGTCGAAGCTGCCGTGCACCAGCCAATAGGCGAAGCCGGCCAATGCGGCCGAGGCGACGGCCACGGCGAGGGGATCGGTGCGGCGGCGAGCCGCCGAGAACAGCACGCCGCCGGCGGCGAACAGCGCGGCGCCCAGGCCGCCTATCGCGAGCAGCGCACCGACGATGCCGGTCTGGGAGAGCGTGCGCATCTCGATGCTGTGGGGGTAGTGCGGCGTCTCTTCTTCGTGACCCTTGGCGAGGTACTGCTGGGCGAAGTTGTCGGCGCCGATGCCGACGAGCGGGTGCGCCTTGAATTCGTCGAGCGCCACACGGTAGAAGTCGTAGCGCCCGCTGCCGAGGCCGCTGACCAGGCGGTTCACCTGAGCGTTGTCCGCGCCGTAGCCGCCCTTGAACGTCTGCCAGCCGTGTTCGGCGCGTGCGATCGGATTGCCGGCCGCCACCCACCCCCCGGCGAGCACCACGACGAGCGCCAGCACGGCGATCGCGGCGACGGCGCGCTTGAGGCTCGCGCGTGAGCCCTCGGGGATCGCGCCGCGGCTCTCTGCGGCCGCGGCGAGTGCGGCAATCGCGCCGACCGCCACCGCGGCGATGAGGATCGCCACGGTCGCACTGTGCAGCGCCGCGTGCACGTTGCCGCCGTGCACGCTGTCGCCGACGTGCAGCACCGTTTTGACGGTCGCGCCAACGCCGGCGGCCACGGGTATGAGCACGAGAAACGTGCGCACGCGGCCCGGTAGGAGTGCGAAGACGAGGACCAGGATGACGACCGTGGCATACAGCGAGCCGCGGCTCTGGCTGAGTAGGGCGACGTCGGCCAGCAACACCGCACCGCCGGCCAGCGCACCCCGCAGCGCCCAGTGCAGACGCTCGCTGCGGCTGAGCAGCAGCGCCGGCCACAGGGCCATGCACCAGACCGCCGCGCAGGCGTTTTCGTAGTCGGCCGGGTATTTCAGGCGCCCGTCGTTGAACAGGGCCAGCGGGTGCGCGACGCCGTCGAGGTGCAGCAGCACGCCCACGGCGAGCCCGATCATCGCGAGCACCCACGCGCACAGCAGCAGCGCGGCGCTGCGCCCGGTCTGCGGCCACAGCGCGAACAGCGAGAACACGAGCAGGTAGACGAACGTGCGGTTGGCGCCTTCCCACGCGTCGCCGGGCACCTGCGCCCAGAGGATCGACATGTAGCTGAGCGCCGTGTACAGCGCCAGGCAGGCGACCGCCACACGCACAGCCGTGGGAACGCGCGCCAGGCGTAGCGGCACCGCGGCCACGGCAATGACCAGCAGGACGAGCAGGATCACGCCGCCGGGCGCCCAGTGGGTGAGCGGATAGCCCGCATCGCTGCCCGCCCAGATCACGAACAGCGCGAGCGCGCCGAGCGCCGGGACCACGACGGGCGTCTCGCGCACCGTCTGCATCAGCCTGGCCGTCGATCGCGCGTAGCTTGACATCTCAGCTGAGCCTATCGGCGCGTTCGCCCGGCAATATGAGGCGTGCACGCTGCCGCGCCGAGCGGCGACGCATAGGCTAGGGCGATGCCTGGCGAACGCTGGATCACGCTCTCGGAGCTGGAGGACCGCCGCGGCGAGTGGCGCGCCCTGGCCGTCGGCAGCGACTTCCCGAGCGCGTTCGCAGACCCGGCGTGGGTGCTCTCATGGTGGAAGCACTTCGGACAGGACCACGAGCCGTGGTCGTTCGCGCTCGAGGACGAGGCGGGGGCGCTCGTGGGCCTCGCGCCGCTCGCGTTGCAGCGCTCGCGCATCGCGCGCACGCTGAGCTTTGCCGGAGGCACGTGGAACGGGCTGGAGACGGCGATCAGCCGGCGCGGGTCCGAGGCCGAGTTCTCCGATCTGCTGCTCGGCGCGCTCGCCGCCCGGCGCGGCGAGTGGGACACGTGGCGCATCCAGCGCCTGTGCGTGGACTCGCTGCTCGCGAGCAGGCTGCTCGAGGGCACCGGTCCGCTGCGCGCGGCGGCTCACGACGTGCGCCTGCAGCCGTATCTGAAGCTGCCCGACGAGATGGACGCCTTCGAGGCGCAATTCGGCTCAAAGCAGCGCAGCACGCAGCGGCGCAAGTGGCGCAAACTGACAGAGTTGGGCGCGCAGGCGCGCGTTGTGCAGGACCCGGCGGAGGTCGCGGCGACGCTGAGCCGGCTGCTGGAGCTGCGGCGCGGGCGCGCGATCGCGATGGGTCAGCGCTACAAGCACATGGACGCGCACTATGAGGCGTTCTTGCAGGAGGCGGTCGCCGGGGCGCTGCCCGAGGGCGCACGCCTGTGGCGCCTGGACCTCGAGGGGGAGATGATCGCCAGCCGCCTGAACCTCGTGCAGGGGCCGCGCGAGCACAGCTACCTGCTCGGCCTCGGCGAAGGCCACGCCAACCTCAGCCCCGGCAACATGCTCGAGCTGCAGGCGATCGCCGACGCGATCGCGCAAGGCCGCAGCGAGTTCGAGCTCGGGCCCGGCCGCGATGTCTACAAGTACCGCCTCGGGGGAGTCGATCGCGAGGTGGCCCGGCTGGTTGTGGCCAGCGGCTCGGCACGCGGGCGCGCCGTGACGAGCCTGGCGGCAGCCGATCTGCGCCTGCGCGACAGCGCAGCCGCCGAGGCGCTTCGCCGGCGCAAAGGGATCACCTCAGAACGCGCGCACGCCGGTGCGCCGGCCGAGCAGGCCCAGCCCGCGGACTCGCCCCCGGCCGAGCGCCGGGAGAAGTAGCCGCGCCGCGCGAAGGTCTGCGCCCGCGCCTACGGCGCGCGCAGGAAGCCCGCCAGGCGCGCGGACGCGTCCTCGAGCGTGCCTTCGCGGGCGCGCGCGAAGCCCGCCTCGATCAGCTCGCTGCGCAGCCGCGCATCGCCGGCGATGCGCGCGAGCGCGGCGGCGGCGGCGTCGGCGTCGTCGGGCTCGACCAGCAGCGCGGCGTCGCCGGCTGCCGCGGGAACGCCGCCGACGGCCGTGGCGACGCTCGGCAGGCCCGAGGCGAAGGCCTCAACGAGCACCTGCGGGAAGCCCTCGGTCCAGGACACGTGCAGGAAGGCGTGGCTTGTGCGATAGAGGTCCAGCAGGCCGCCATCGATCGGCACGTAGCCCAGCAGCTCGACGCGGTCGAGCAGCTTCAGCTCGGCCAGGCGTTCGCGCAGCGGCTCGCTGAGCGGGCCCTCGCCGACGACGAGCAGCCGCCACGAGCGCTCGGTATCGCGCAGCCGCGCGGCGATCTCGGCCAGCAGCAGCGGGTTCTTCTCGGTGTCGATGCGCCCGACGGTCAACACGGTCAGCTCGCCGCCGTAGTCGCGCGAGGCGACGGACGTCTGCGCGGTGTCGAGGTCGCTTTTGGAGACCAGCGACACGGTCGTCGCAAAGACGCTCGCGGCGCCCGCCTCGCTGTACTTGCGCGCCAGCTCGGGACCGACTACGACGACCGGATAGCGCCGCGCCAGCAGCTTCCAGATCCCCTCCAGGATGTCGGCGCTCCAGTGCATCCAGCGCTGGTCCGGACGCCGGCTGCGCACGTACAGCGGCGTGTCCTGGCGCACGCCGAGGATCAGCCGCCTGCGGCGCAGCACGGTCAGCAGCGCGAGCAGCACGGCGTGCGGGTAGGGCCCGAGCACCCACACCGTGTCGACCTCGTCAAGCAGCCTCCAGAAGCGCGCGACCGATACCGCGAGCGAGCGCACGACCGACCACGGGTGCGCGAGGCTCTCGTAGTGGGGCAGCCCGACGAGCTCTGTGTCGTCGTGCAGCGGATAGTGCGAGCTGGCCGGCTGCGGGTTCAGGCGCCCGACGAGCACGAGGCGGTCGACGTGCTCGCGCAGCGCCTCGAGGAACACGACGAATGCCCTCTGCCCGTAGCGTCGCCGGCCATCGGACAGGTACTCGTAATCGGTGTATACGGCGAGGCGCACCGTCAGGAGTCGCCGTGCAGCGCAGGCGCGTACACCGGCTCGTCGTCGCGCGCCGGCTCGCGCGTGCCCTGCACGATGCTCGCCAGCGCCGAAACGGGCGGACCGAAGCGCACCATCCCGGCGAGCGAGCCAAAGCCCCAGCCGAGATGCATCGTCGGCAGCACGGCGAGCAGCAGCGCGCCCTCCGTGCGCTGGCCGGGACGGGCCGCCGTGGCGGCGGCCGTGGCGGCGACGGCGGTCATGTAGGCGAGCACCGCCGCGCGGGCGGCCAGGCGCATCCGCCGCGGCGCCAGCACCGTCGCGAGCAGCGCGAGCGCGAGCGCCGGGGGGATGAGATGCGACCGGCGCATGCTCTGCGGGTGGCGGCGGAAGGTGCGCGCGCGGTAGAGGCCGTAGCGGTAGTACTGACGCGCGAGGCCCTTCAGCGAGTCGCGCGGCACGTAGTAGCCGGCCATCTCGGGCAGACACACCAGGCGCGCGCCGCGGCGCAGAAAGCGCGACGCCATCTCGGAGTCCTGGTTGATCGGCCAGCGCTCGTCCCAGCCGCCGATCTCCAGCACGCTCTCGCGCCGCCACACGCCGCAGAAGACGCCCGTGTCGAGCTCGCGCTCCTGGGCGCTGTCGAGATCGTCGTCCCACTTGCGCGATCCGCCGCGTCCCAGACGCGAGGCGAGCGCCAGCCTAACCGCGCCGGAGACCGGCCCGACGGCTCGCGGCACCTGCGGGCCGCTCACCCACTCCGTATCCCCGCGAGCGAGGCGCTGGACGCCGGCGGCGAGGTAGCGATCGGCGTAGTAGGTGTGCGCGTCCATGCGCGCGACGTAATCGCCGCGCGCGGCGCGCAGGCAGACGTTCAGCCCGCTTGCGGTCTGGCGCCCGGGGTTGGAGAGAACGCGAATGCGCGGGTCCTCGACTGCGAGCTCTTCGAGGATCGCACGCGTGTCGTCCTCGGATTCGCCGTCGGCGAACAAAAACTCCACGCGGCCGTCGAACTGCTGGGCCTGCATCGCGGCAACGCTGTCGCGGATGTCGCGCGCCTCGTTGAGCACGGGCACGAGCACGCTCATGTCCACGTGTTCCTCAGACGGCGTCGGCGCGGCGTGCAGGCTGTGGTTCGGAAGAGCGGTCACGCCTGTGTTCATTATGCTGCCTGCCCCGCCGGAAACCGGCGTGCGAAGCCCGCCAGGCAGATCGCAATGCGACCGTGACCGACGCAATCGTCCTTTGCTACCACGCCCTCAGCCCGACGTGGCAGGCGGCACTCTCGACGACTGCCGAGCGCTTCGACGAGCAGCTCGCGCTGCTCGTGTCGCGCGGCTATCGCGGGGTTACGTTCTCCGAGCTGGTGGATTCGCCCGATGCGGGCAGGACGTTCGCGGTGACGTTCGACGACGCCTACCTTTCGGTACTCCAGGTCGCGCGGCCGATCCTCGATCGCTACGGGCTGGCGGCGACCGTGTTTGCGCCGACCGACGGGGTCGACGCCGAACGACCGCTGAAGTGGCCGGGCATCGACCAGTGGCACGGCGGTCCGCATGAGCGCGACCTCGTGCCGATGACGTGGGAGCAGCTGCGCTCGCTCGCCGCGGCGGGCTGGGAGGTGGGCTCGCACACGGCGACCCACCCGCACCTCACGCAGGTCGAGGACGCGGCGCTGCGCGAGGAGCTCGTTCGCTCCAAAGCCAGATGCGAGGAGCAGATGCAGTCGCCGTGTCCCACGCTGGCCTATCCGTACGGCGATGTCGACGCACGCGTTGTCGGCGCGGCCGCGCGAGCGGGCTATTGACGGCGGCGGCTCTGCCCGCCGTAGCTCGGCGGGCGCGATCGCACTGCAGTGGCCGCGTATCGGCGTGTACTGCATCGACGACGAGCGCCGTTTTGCCTGAAGGTCTCCCCGGCGTCTCGCTGGCTGCGAGGGTCGCCGCTCGGCCTCCTACTGGACGCTCGGCGCCGAGCGAAGAAGAAGCGGCAACCCTGATGCATAGACTGTTGCCCGTCCGATGACCGACAAGGCACAAGCAACGGAGTCCAGGGACCTCGACGGCGCCGTCCAGGCGCTCGCCGAGATGGAGGTATGGCTGCCGAAGCTGCTGCATCGCCTGCAGCCCTTCGCCGACCTGAAGCCGGGTGCCGACGTGCTCGACGTCGGCGCTGCGCAGGGCGTGACCATGGTGGCCTTCAAGCGCGCGGGCTACAACGCCAAGGGAGTCGAGCCATGGGATCAGGCTGGCAGGTCGGGGAGCAGCTCGCTGAAGCGGAGCGAGACCGGCTATGACATCGTCGAGGTTGTGCTGAGGCCGTGCCGTTCCCGGACGACAGCTTTGACTACGTGCACGCCTACTCGGTGCTCGAGCACGTGGATGATCCGCTTTTGTCGATGCGCGAGGCGTACCGCTTGCTGCGCCCGGGCGGCGCCTACCTGTTCTCTACGACGAGCGCGATCTCGCCGAGACAGGTGGAGATTGCGCGCTTTCCGCTATTCCCCTGGTATCCGCCCCGTATACAGCGGGCGATCATGAAGTGGGCCGCAGAGAATCGGCCGTGGTTGGTTGGTCACACCTCTCGCCCGGCGATCCATTGGTTTCGCCACCGTGAGGTACGCACGGCAGCTTCAGGCGATCGGATTTCGCGAGGTTGCCGACCGGTGGACCGTGCGTGCCAGAGCCAAAGGCGATCAGTCGGGCTGGCGCCGAGCAGATGGTCGAGCAACTCGCCAGCCGCAACCGGCGCGGTACGGCCTGCCGGGGATAGCGCCGCTCCCGGCCTCGAGTGACTTCGCCGTCAAGTAGGCTCCGAAGGACGCTTAGGAGGCTAACCGCGACGGGGCTTGGTCGCGCGGCGGCCGTGGCGGTGCTTGGTGGCGTGGCGGTGGCGCCTAGCGGCGTGATGGCGCTTGGTGGCGTAAGCCTGCGTTGCGCCGTCCACCTGATGGGCCGTCGCGGCTACCTGAGCCGGTCGGGTGTGGCGTGCTTTTCGCGGGCGGCGTGGGGGTGCCGGGGACCCTCCGCCTTTTGCGAAGGGCGCGCTTTCGGGAACCTGCAGGACGGCACCCGAACCGAGGCCCGCAACTACGGTGGAGCATTTGGATCCGGGCGGGACGCGGTACCCGCTTTCGGCGCTCGGATCAGTTCCGCCTGCGATGCGGTCACGTTGGCGTCGGCGGAGAAACCGCCGGCGAAGGTGTTGATGCCGCGCGCCGAGACGCAGTTGTTCTGTACGACGTTTCCGAGACCCGACTGCGTTGCCGGAGGGTAATACGATTCGATGTCGCTGCGAATGTGCGAGTTGATGATCAGGTTGTGTTCGACGATGTTGTTGCTCGAGGACTGTGACCCTTCGCCACCGCCGATGACTCCCTCGCCGTTTTCGACGATCACATTTTCGCTCACGACGGTGCCCTTAGAGTTCGGGTAGAACTGGATGCCGCGGTCGATGTTGTGGTCGATCAGGTTGCCGACGATGTGGGTGTTCGTCGCGTCCTCGACGTAGATGCCATGGTCCTGGTTTCGCGAGGGCAGCAGGCCACAGTCGTGGACGCGGTTGTGGGCGATCGCCGTCCAGTCGGCGGCGCCCCAGGCACCGCTGCCGATCGTGAAGCAGATTTCGGTGTGATCGTCGGTCACATCATCGGATTCGAAGTGGTGTGGTCCGCGCCAACATTGGGGCTCGGCAGCGGCCGACCGCTCTGGCCGTTACCATCGAGACTGAGGTCGGCAATCGTAATGTAGTCAGAGCCTTCGGGCACGTCGATGCGTCCGGTGATCTGTGCACGTTCGCCGGGCGCCGAGCGCAGCACCAGCGGCGCCGTCGCGGTTCCGCCGCGGCCGGCCCGCAGCCCGCCGGCGTAGGAGCCGCCGCGCAGGCAGCCGACCTGTCCGGGCGAGAGGGATTCCACGAGGGCCTGGGCGGTGCGCAGCGGCGCAGCCTGCCGTCCCCGCCGCTGCGTCCGAACCGCAGGGAGCTGCGTACTTCGTGCAGTTCGTGGGCACTTCGGCGCGGGCGCAGCCGGGCAGTGCGCAGGCCAGCGCAGCCAGGGTGATCGCTGCGCCGAGAAGCCGGCGAGGCAGTGCGAGCTGATGCGGCGGTACTGGACTGCTGGGGCCTGCGGTGAAACTCGTGTTGCGCGGGTAATCATGTCTGGCATGGTCTCCGTTAAGGGTGCGATGCCTGCATCGACTCCCTCCCCCCTCCCGTGACCAAGCGCTCGCCCACATCGGACAAATGTCCAGCGCGCGTCCACGCCGGTGCGCGTCCACGGCCCGTGACCCGATCGCTCGTCCATACCTCCCTCACTCCGCTCGCATAGGCGCTACCGTTCTGGGGATGCGCAGCCGATCGCTGCCACGCCAGAGCCGTGGAACGACCTAACGATCCGGCAGAGCGGCCGATGGCTGGCGCCGCAGGGCCCGCGCGAAGGCTCTCGGCCACTACGTCGAGATAATCCGGGAGCGGCGCAAACTGATCATCCTGTGCGTGGTGGTCGTGACGTTGGTCGCCGGCGCCTACGCGAAGCTCGCGTCGCCTGAATACAAGGCCGAAGCGCATCTGCTCGTCACACCGGTCAACTCGGAAACGAGCCTGATCGGCCTGGGCCTGATCAGCTCGACCGGCAATCCGACCGGGGACGTCTCCACCGCCGCAAGCCTGGTGACCACCTCCGAAGTCGCGGCGCTCGTCGCAGCGAAAATCGGCGGCACGACCGGCCGCGCCGTGCTCGGCGAAGTAAGCGCCGTGCCGGTCGCTCAGAGCAACGTCGTGGCGGTCACCGGCACAGCGTCCACCGCCCACGGGGCCCGAGCGGTCGCCAACGGATTTGCGATCGCGACCGTCCAGAACCGGACGCGGACCCTGCATCGCCAGCTCGAAGCAATCATCCCGACACTCAAGTCACAGGTGGAAACCCTGCCGCGACCCAGCGAAACGGGCAGGGATCGCTGGGCGAACGACTTGCCTCGCTGCAGACCCTGCTCGCGGGACCCGACCCCACGATCTCGGTGGAGTCGCTCGCCCAGCGTCCGGATGCGCCGTCTGGCCGCGCACAAAACTGAGTGTCATCACCGGAGCACTGGTCGGGCTGATCATCGGCCTTGGGGCGGCTTTTGCGTTGGAGAGCCTCGACCCGAGAGTACGTCGCGAGGAGACGCTGCGCCGTATGTTCCGTCTGCCTGTGCTCGCACGCGTTCCGCGCGAGCGCCGACCGGCCTCTCGCAACCTTCCCGTGCGTCCCGGTGAACTCTCGCCCGCTGCCCAGGAGAGTTACCGAATGCTCCGCGTCGCACTCGGCGCGCGCGCGCGCGTCAAGGGCAGTCGCTCGATCATGGTCACAGGATCGACCCGCTCGGAGGGCAAGTCGACCGTGTCCCTGAACCTCGCGGCGACGCTGGCCTTTTCCGGCCACAAGGTCGTCCTCGTCGAGGCCGACCTGCGCCGGCCCTCGCTCGCCGGCGCGCTGGACCTGCTCGCCAAGCGCGGCAGGCGAGGGACGGCCGGTGTGCTGATGGGTGAGATCACGCTCGAGGACGCGCTGATGCCCGTCACACAGCTGAGCGACAACCTCAGCGCCCTGCTCGTAGAGCAATCCGCGCCGTACATGGCGGACGGCCTTCTCGCCGCGAGCGACGAAATCGTACGCCAAGCAGAGGGGATCGCCGACTACGTCATCTTCGACTCGCCGCCTGTCACGGAGGTCAGCGACGCCGTCCCGTTGAGCCGCCACGTCGATGACGTGCTGATCGTCGCGCGGCTGGGCCACAGCCGCGTCGACCAGCTGGTGAACCTCGGCGAAGTTCTCTCGCGCCAAGGCGTTCGCCCTCGGGTTTGGTGATCGTCAGCGACGACGACAGCCACGGCACCGGCTACTACGCGCCCAACCCCTCTTCGGCCAACCGGCCCGGGGGCAAGCTGCGCGATCAGATTCCCGCGATCGGGGCGTAGCACCGCCATGAACACGCGGCCGCGCGCGCTCGAGCTGGTCTCGTCGACGATCCTCGCGGGGGCCGCGATCGTCGGTGTGCTCGCAGCCATCCAGCCGCTGATCGCGGTCGGCGTAGTCGGCGCGATCGTGCTCGCGTATGTCGTCTTCAACGACCTTGCGATGGGCTTCGCCGTGCTCGCGTTTGTCAGCTTTCTCGACACGCTGCCCACCTCGGGTGCACTCAGCCTGGCCAAGGGAGCCGGCGTACTCATCGCGCTGGCGTGGCTGGCGAGCTTCGCCATGGACCGAAGCGGCGAGGGCGACTTCTTCTCCGAGCACTCGCTGCTGACGTGGATTTTGATCGCATTCTTCGGCTTGGCCACGCTGTCGCTGCTGTGGTCCCCCAACTTCGGCGTCGCAGCGGAATCGCTCACCCGCTACGCCCCGAACATCTTGCTGCTCCCGATCGCCTACACGGCGATCCGCACGCGGCGTGACATCAAGCTGGTGATCGGCGCGATCATCTTCGGCGCGCTTCTGGCCGCGGCGTTCGGCATCCTGCAGCCGCCGAACCCCAACCTGATCGCGGAAAGCTCGCGTGCCAGCAGCACCGTCGGCGACCCGAACGAACTCGCGGCCTTTATGCTCGTCGGCCTCGCGCTCGGCGCTGCGATTGCCGTCGGGCAGGACGGCCACCGTGGATGCGCTTCGCTGGCGCTCTCGCGGTCCCGATGTGCGCCGCCACCGTGTTCCTCAGCCTGTCGCGCGGCGGCCTCGTAGCGCTCGGCGCGAAATGATTGCCGGCACGCTCTTCGCCGGGCGCTTTCGCGTGGTCTCACGGGAATGCTGCTGCTGGTCGCGCTGGGCGGCGTCGTCTACTTCACCGCAATCGCCCCGCTCCCGGCGCGCGAACGGGTCACCTAGTCAAACGGCGGGACGGGACGTTCGGACATCTGGAAACTCGGCCTGAGGATGGTTCGGGCGCATCCCCTGGAAGGCGTCGGCGTTGGCCAGTTCCCGGAGGTGTCAGCGGACTACGCGCTACAGCCCGGCACGCTGGAACGTGCGGATCTCGTGTTCTCCAGCGCGCCGAAGGTAACGCACAACACCTATCTGGAGATCATGTCCGAGGATGGCATCCCCGGCTTCCTGCTGTTCCTCGCGCTGCTCGGCTCGTGCCTGGCCGCTGCGCTGAAGGCGGCGCGTGTGTGGGCCGCGCGCGGGGATCCGGCGATGGAGGCTCTGGCTCGTGCGGTCTTCCTCGGCCTGCTCGGCATGCTCGTCGCCGACTTCTTCATCTCCGAGATGTACAGCAAGCTCCTGTGGGTCATGCTCGCGCTTGGCCCGGCGCTGCTGGCGGTCGCGCGTGCGGAGGCCGCGGCAGCGGAGACCGAGCAGACAACGCCCGCCAACGCCTCGCGAGCACTCACGCGCGTCTACTGAGCCAACGGCCCGCCCGGTCGCGCGCGGCGGGCACTACGGCAGGGCGCCGCGCCTTCAGAGCAACGAGCCGTAGATCGCGCAGATGCGCGCGCACCACGCGTCTACTCCCGCGTGCTCATGCACCCACTCGCGGTTCTCCCGGCCCTCTACCGCGCGCTGCTGGGGCGGCAGGTCGAGCAGCGATCCAAGCTGCCCGGCCAGAGCGCCGGCGTCTTCGCGCGCGAAGGTCGAGACGTAGGGCGCAGCGGCCCAGCTCGAGGTGCCCTCGATGTCGGACATGACAACCGGTAGCCCGCACGCAGCCGCCTCGCCGATCGCGGCGGCGTGCCCCTCGTGACGCGACGCGCTCACGAACACATCGGCTGCCGCGAACAGCCAGGCGGCGTCACTGACGAATCCCTCCGGATGCAGCCAGCTCGGCGGCTGAGGATGATGCTGTGCGAGAAACGAGCGCATCCGCTCCTCGCCGACCAGCAGCAGAACGGCGGCTCGCGTTGCTCGGCCAGCCGGCCCACGGCGTCGATCAGCACGTCGATGCCCTTCGCCTCGGGCCACCAGCCGAACGCGAGGACCACCTGAGCATCGGGGTCGAGCCCGAAGCGCTCACGCGCGGACGCGCGGTCGGGAAGCTGCTCGAAGCGTTCGGAGGCGATCGCGTTGGGGATCACCTCCACCATCTCGCGTGGCGCACCGCGGCGCACGGCGAAGTCGGCGAGCCACTGCGACACGGCGACGATCCGCGCCACCCGCCTGCGCGCGACGAGGCGCATCTTGATCAGGTCCGTCAAGCACCAGTTCAGCGGATAACCGTCAAAGCCCGTGTGAAAGTGCCACACACGGGGATGCCGGCGGCCTTCGCCGCAGCCGCGCCCGACAGGTCAGCCGCGGTGAAGTGGGTGTGCACCAACAGCACCGAATGCTCGGCGATCACGCGGTCGAGGTGCGAACGCCACTCGCGACGGCTCGCTGGAAGCGTGGACCACGTCACGCCCGCGCGCTCGAGCTCGCTCAGCCACGCGGGCCGCTCGTCGCCGGCGCCAAGTACGAAGTGCGACGAGAGGCCGAACTGGTTGCGCACGGCGCGCGCGAGGGCGATCTCGCTCGACATGAAATTGCCCAGATGGGGCTGTGCCAGAGCGTCACCTGCACGATCGAACGGTCGCTCATGGCCGGCTCTGAGCGGTCCACGGGCGGGCGTCGCGCCGCCTGCGCAGCGCGGCGCTCAGCGAGCGCAGCGCAGCGGGAAGGCGCGCTTGGCGGCGACGCAGGTCGATCGCCTCGAAACGCCCGTCGGCGCTGTAGGTGTGGGTGGCCCGTGCGAGCGCGACGTAGGCAGGGTCCAGGCGCGCGATCTCGTGCTCGGCGTAGCGCTCGGTGGTGATGACATCGATCTCACAGAACACAATCAATACACCGTAGCGACGGCTGCCGTCCTGCCCGGGACGCACGAGCCGCCCGTCCCAGCTCTGGATCGCGCCGGCCGGGCGAGCGCAGCGCGCGTCGGAGACGGACCGGGTTCAGCGAGGATTGGGGATGCCACGGGCCCCGCGCCGCGTCGGCCCAGAACAGATGCAGCTCGTCGAGCGAGCTGGCGTCCTGCGCCGCGACCGCAGCGAACAGCCAAAGCCGACCATCGTGCGATAGCACCATAGCCATCGGCTGCGTCGATCGAGTCCAGCAGCACGGCCTGGCGCTCCCAGGAGCCGGGAAAGTCAACGGCTCGATAGAGCTCCACGCATTCGCCGCGGAGGTCTCCGGGATCATCAGCAGCTCGCCGTCGTGCGCGAACACGAAGGGGTAGGACAAGTGATACGGACGTGCGAGCACCGTTGCCGGAGCCGGTGCCGCCCGCCATAAGGGCGCCAGCTCGGTATGCAGATCACTGCGTTTGCGGCGCCGGGCTGGATCTCCTCGCAGAAGAGGTGGTGGCGCCCTTCATGCTCGAACAGGAAAGGGTCTGCGACCCGTGCCCGGGCTCCAGCACACGAGCTGGCCGGGTCGGACATCCGGCGGTCGCGACCGTTGGCGCGGGCGCACGCGAACGACTACGGCCGACCAAGGACCCCATGGACTGCGACCATCGGCCATGCGACGAGCGAGCGAGCGATCACGCGGCTGAACGCGACGGACGTCTGCGCGGTGATGCCGCCAGGGAGGGCAAGCCCGGGCAGGCGCTCGGCCGCGCGCGGCAGGAGCCTTGCGAGCTTCCACAGGACCAGGTCGCGGCTGAGCGTGATCGAGAAGGCGCGCAGCTCTTAGACGGTCCGCTCGACGAGCGTCAAGACGCCTGCGTGTTAGGACGACCTCTGACTCGATGCTGGACGCCCCAGCGATCACGGCACGGCACACCGCGCTCTCGGCCGGCTCGATAGCCCTGCGTGGCGGAGATAGAGCAGGTCGCGCTGCTCATCGTCTGGCGGCTTCCGTTCCGACAGCCAGACCACGAGAGCCTCGGGCGCGTCCTCGCGACCGGCCCGGCGCTCCTCAGCGACTGTGGCCGGCGCCAGGGCATCGGCGCCGATGTGCAGCAGCCGTCGCTCGGCCGCCCCGTGAGCACGGCGCAGCGAGCCACGCGGGGCGACGGGCCGCAGGCGCACCTCGATCAGCCTGAGATCGCTCGCTTGCCGCAGGTGCTCCAGCGCCCGCTCCTGCCAGGCGGGGTCGGCGGGCCACGAGGACGATGAGGTCGCCCGCTGCTGCGCGTTCATGCGCTGGGAACGGTGCGCCCCGTCCGCTGCAGGAGCTCGGTGTAGAGCTCTTCCACGTGGCCGACGACCGCGTCCAGGTCGAACTCCGAGCGCCGTCGCGCGCGTCCTCGCTGCCCCATTTCCGCGGCCCTGTCCGGGTCGCGCAGCATCTCGTCCAGGGCAGTGGCGAGCGCCTGCGGATCCGCCGCGGCACGAGCAGGCCGGTCACGCCATCAACGATCATGTCCGGCAGGCCGCCGACACGCGTGCCGACAACGGGCAGGCCCGCGTCCATGTACTCGAGCACCGAGAGCGGGCTGCCCTCGAAATCCGAGCAGCAGACCGCGATGTCAAAGGACGCCAGCACGTCCGGAATGTCCGTCCGCAGGCCGGCAAAGATCACATTCTCGCTGATCGCTAGATCGTCGGCGAGTCTGCCGAGGCGCTCGCGTTCGGGACCATTGCCGATGAGCAGCACACGCACGTCCGGCCGCGCGCGCGCGATCTCCACCACAGCGTGGAAGAGCACATCGTGCGCCTTCTGCGGCCGCAGCAGGCCGACCACACCGATCACGGGCGCGCTCGGCGCGATTCCGAGCTCGGCGCGAACGTCGCGCCCGGTCGCCGGCGGGAACGGCGGCACGCCGTTGGGGATGAAGATCGTGCGGTCCCGATCGATCCGCTCGATATCGGACATCCGCCGCTGATCCTCACGCGAGACAGCGATGAAGCGGTCTGCGCTTCGCGCGATCAGCTCGCGGTCGAGCACGCGTCGCCACGGCTTGCCTTCGTAGGACCAGGTGTGCTCGTGCGCGAGCATCACTGGGACGCGAGCGATGCTGCCGACGATCGACCCCCAGACGTTGGAGCCGAACTTGTGGGTGTGCAACACGTCGACATGTTCGCGCCTGAGGAAGCGCTCCAGCCCAGTCCATGCCGGCACATCGAGCTTGTGGCGGCGCCGAAGCGGCAGGAAGCGCAGCCCGGCTCGTTCGAGCGGTTCGAGGGCTTCGGGCCCGGTGGCGTCCTTCTGCTCATAGTCCGCAGGCGTGGGCCAACGGCTCACGCAGAGGACCGACTCGAAACGTTCGGGATTTAGGTGTGTGGCTATGCCGTTCGCCAGCCGCTCGGCGCCGCCATGAGCGCTGAGCAGGTCGACGAGGGTGACCACACGTGGCCGGCCGTCGCGGGGGGCGTGAGGGTGCGTCGGCCATCGGTGGGGCCATCGTATGGCGCGTCACCAACGCGCCCGGTCGATGCTCCAGGCGTACAGCGGGTGGGTGTGCGCGTGTCGGCATGCTCTAAATAGGGCGTGCAGCGCCGCGCGCGCCCCGGCGGGGCGGCGTCGAGATGCCCGTCCGCTGCCCTCTCCATTGTCATCGGCGCAACGGCCGTGGAACTTGAGATGCGCGCAGCCCAGTGCCCAACGGCTAGCGTTGTGCGCGTGACTGGCCAGCTCACTCCGACCCGGCCGCGGACGAGCTGGCGGACTTTTACGAAGCCGCGTATTCGACGGACTCGCGGCAAGCCTCCCTCTACTCGCGACTGGCGCGCGCTCGGCGCGGTCGGCAAGGCCGACCACGTGATCGCGCTGTGCGCGCGCGCGCGGCCTCGCGCCCGGCGAGCACGCTGGAGGTCGGCTGCGGCGACGGCGCGCTGCTGTGCGAGCTGCACGCGCCGCGGCTTCGGCGGGCGGCTGGCGGGCGTGGAGATCACCGAGGCGGCCGTCGCAGATCGCCCGCGCGCGCGCGCAGATCGACTCCGTGGCGCTGCTATGACGGCGCGCACCTGCCGGATCGCCGACGGCGCGTACGAGCTCGGCATCCTCTCGCACGTGCTCGAGCACGTGCCCGACCCGCCGGCGCTGCTGGCCGAGGTCGCGCGCGTGTGCGCGGCGGTCGTCGTCGAGGTGCCGCTCGAGGCGAACATGTCGGCGCGGCGCGCCGGCAAGCGCGAGCACGCGGCCGAGGTCGGCCACCTGCAGCGCCTCGACCGCGCAGGCGGCGGGCGATCGTGGCCGAGCCGGGCTGCGGATCGCCGCCGAGCTCGAGGACCCGCTGCCGCTGGCGGTCCACCGCTTCTTCGCCGACGGCCGCGCGCGCGCGCGGGCCGCGCGCGAAGTGGGCGCTGCGAGCGGGCGCTCCACCGCGCTCGCGCCGTCGCTCGCGCGGCGGCTGTTCACCGTCCACTACGCGTGTCTGTGCCGTGCCGCCGGGCGCGTAGCGGCCGAGAACAGCAGCGCCAGCACCCGTGCCCATCAGCTCGTCGGGAACCGCCTCGGGGTCGGCGAGCTTCTGGCGCGCGATGCCGTCGGCGAGCGCGTCGATCGCGACCGCGAGCTGCTCCGCCGGGAGCGCCAGCTCGAGGTCGAACTCGCGCACGCCGTCGGCGATCAGCTGCGTCAGCAGCCTGGCGCACCTGCGCGAAGCGCGCGGCGACCTTCGGGCGCACCTCGGCGTCGCGCACGCCGTAGGCCCAGAACTCCATGAACAGCAGCAGCAGTTCGGGCTCGCGGTCGATCATCGTCATCCACTGCTGCGCGCCGCCCGTCGGCGCGCTCGGCGACCGACTCGCGCACGTTGACCGCCTCGGCGATCTCGCGCGCGTGCTCCTCGATCTCGCGCTCCATCAGCACCAGGAACAGGTCCTCCTTGCCGTCGAAGTTCGAGTACAGCGCGCCCGTCGAGAAGCCTGCGCGCGAAGCGATCTCCTCGACCGACGCGCCGTGGAAGCCGCTGCGACGCAAACGCGCTGCGCGCCGCCGCGAGCAGGCGCTCGCGCGTGTTCGCCTTGCTCTGCTCGCGCGTCATCCGTGCCGGCGTCGGCTGCGAGACGTCAGCGACTCGACTGCTCTCATCCCGACATCCTACTTGACAGAGCGATCGCTATTGCGATAGCGTTCGTTATCGGCGATGTCGGTGGCCGACCGGCTGTCGGGCCACCCCGCGACCAGACAGAGCAAAACTTCAAAGCGTCGCGACGCGATTCGATAGGAGCAGCTGATGGCGAGCACTACGACGGCTTCGACCGAGCGAAGCGAACCTGGCGAGCCTGCCCGACCGACGCGATCTCCTACGAGGACCTGTACGCGCGCTGGGAGCGCGGCAACTGGAAGGCGACCGAGCTCGACTTCACCGAGGACGCGCGCCAGTGGCGCGAGGACTTCACCGAGTTCGAGCGCCAGGCGGCGATGTGGAACTACTGCCTGTTCTTCTGGGGCGAGGACGCCGTCGCGGACAACCTCTCGCCCTACATCGACGCCGCGCCGCTCGAGGAGCAGAAGTACTTCCTCACGACCCAGCAGGTCGACGAGGCGCGCCACGCGGTCTTCTTCAAGCGCTTCATGCAGGAGGTCTGCGGAGTCGGCGACGGCTCGATGGCCAGCGGCCTGGCGGCGATCAAGCCGCAGCTGACCGTCCGGCTTTCGCAAGATCTTCGACCGCCTCGACCGATGGCCGACGAACTGCGCGCCGACCACTCGCCCGCGAAGCTCGCGGCCGCGATCACGCTCTACCACGTCGTCATCGAGGCGTCGCTCGCGCAGCCCGGCCAGCACTTCATCTGCAGCTACCTCGAGGAACGCGACCAGCTGCCGGCGTTCCGCGAGGGCATGGAGAACATCGCCGCCGACGAGCAGCGCCACATCGGCTTCGGCGTGAAGATGCTCTCCGACCTCAACCGCGAAGACCCCGTGCGCGTGCCCAAGGCGGTCGCGAAGATCCTGCGCGAGGTCACGCGCTACACCCAGCAGGTGCTGATGCCGCCGAACTGGGACGAAAGCTACGTGACGGTCTTCAACTCGACCTTCGACAGCGTCGGCGTCGAGGGCCTGATGTCGATGACGACAAAGCTGCGCTCGGCCGGGCATGCCGATCGACACCCTCCCGGGCCGCCGATCCTGCCCGCCGGGCTGACGCCGCTGGAGATCTCCGAACGCGGCCGCGCACTCGCGAAGGCCGGCGTGATCGGCGTGCGCGAAGGCCCCTCGCCGCGCGACCCGCAGACGCTCGAGCTGCTGTTCGACACGATCCGCCGCCAGGTCAACCCGGCGCACGGCCTGACGCCGGCCGACGACGTTCCAGTGGGAGTTCACCGACCCCGACGTGCCGACCTGGCACCTGACTGTCAACAACGGCTCGAGCACGGTCGCACGAGGGCGAGGCAGCCAAGCCCGACCTGCGCCTGCGGCTCTCCTACCAGGACTGGGTGGACGTCGTCGGCGAGCGCCTGGACCCGCTGCGCGCTGATCGCCACCGGCAGGCTGCGCCCGCGTGGCAACCCGCTGGCGCTCAAACACCTGACGAAGGTGTTCCCGCGTGGCTGAGGAAGGCGCCGGGCGTCTCACGGCTTCGCCCGCTGACGTGGCCACGGCTACGGTTCTTCAGCTTGATCAGCTGAGCGCGGCCGGCCTTGACCAGTTCGCGCGCCGACCCGGGGGCGACGACGAACAGGACCGCCAGATACACGAGCCGAGCAGCGTCTGCGCGGCCAGCAGCACGAGCCCGACGAGCGTCCCGCGGTGGTCGGCCTGGATCGCGAAGTGCTCCAGGCAGAACAGTGCGCCGGCCATCAGGGTGGCGGCCAGCGCGGGCGGCCAGATCTCACGCGTCAGGTCACGAAGATCGATGCCCAGCGCGCGCGACATTCCGCGCACCGCATATGCGGCCACGCCGACGGCGGCCGCCGACATGCCGACAGCGACCCCGACGACGCCGAAGGGCACGCCAGCGCCGACGCAGACAAGCGTGAGCAGCAGGGAGAGCCCGTGCATGCGCGGGAGCATGTCGGTGCGCGCGTTCGCCTTCCATGCCTCGCTGGCAATCGAGTCCAGCGAGAGCGCAGCGCAGTAGACGCCGAGGGCCATCGCCGCGTGACCAGCGTCGCGCCACTGCCCGCCGAAGACCAGGACAACGGCCGGCGTTCCGAACGGCACGAGCAGCATGCCCGCCGGAAACGACAGCACGCACAGCCAGCGCAGCGCCCGGAGCACGGCGCTGCGAAAGCGGGCGTCGTGCGCGGAAAGCCGCGAGAACGCGGGCAGCAGCACGTAGCCGCCCACGCTGATCACGGCACCTAGCGATTGGGTCCCGACACGCGAGGCGTACGTGAACTGCCCGATCGCGCCGGCGCCGCTGAAGCGACCAAGCGCGAGGATTGGTATCTCCTGCACGAAGCGGCGAATCAGGTTGCCCGCCACCACCGGGCGTCCGTAGCGCGCGAGTTCACGCCAGGTGTCGCGTTTCGCCAGTCGCGGCCTCGGGCGCCAGCGTGCGAAGACCCATGCGGCGACCACGTTCAGCAGGGCCGACGCGTAGGTCCCGATTACCAGCGCCCAGACGCCGAGTCCGGCGGCGGCTGCCGGGATTGCCCCAGCCGCGAAGAAGATCGTCGCCAGCGGGTCGATGAACACGCGCCGCGAAAACGAGAACCGCCGCATCAGCAGCGCGTCGGGCACGATCGCCAGGAGGCGCAGAAGCATCCAGCCGGACAGCACCGCCGCGACGACGCCCGTTTCGTGGCTGTGGAAGAACAGCCCGATCAGCGGTGCTGCGGCTAGAGCGATCAGCGTCAGGCCAACGCCGGACACGATCGTCGCGAGGAAGGCCGAGTTGATCGCCTCCTCGAGCTGCTGACGACGATGAACGAGCGCTGCTTCGATGCCTGACTCACCGACGACGGCCCCCGCGTTCACCACCACGGCGCCCGCCGCAAAGCGCCCGAAGTCGGCCGGCGTCGCGAGCCTCGCGAGCACGAGATACGCGACGAACGTGAGCAGCTGGCTGAGGATGTAGCCGGCGCCGGCGAGGCCCGCCCCGCGCGTGACCACGCCACTGAGACCATCGGGGGCCGGATCAACGCCCTCGCTGATCACCGCATCGGAGAGCGCGGCGATGTCGCCTTCGACGATCTCGGCGTCACCGCCGGGCATCTGCGTATCCATCTGCTCAGCGCGTTCGATCGCGCGGGGCGCCGTCGCCCAGACCCAGCCCCGGGAACGCCTGCGCTATGCCGGGCGGTGGCTCAGATCGCTGCTGCCAGCGCCGCCGCGGCGCGCGCGTCGCGGCGGCAACCGCACTGCGCGCACCGGCCAGCAGCCGCGCGCTGGTCCGCGAGCTTCGTCCCTCGGCCGCGTGGAGCTCGTCCAACCTCGCCATCGCGAGCGTCTTCACGCGCGTCGAGAGATCGTCGCGCTCGAGCAGCTTGCGGTAGGCCTGCGCACGCCGGCGGTCATCGCGTCCGTTTCGTAGGTCAGCGAGTGCGGCGAGTCTCGCTTGATCGCCAGCGGGCCGGGCACGCGTGCCGCGTTGAATCCCGATGCGGCGATGCGCAGCCATAGCTCGTAGTCCTCGCTGTGGCGCATGCCCGGGTCATAGCCGCCCACCTGCTCGAGCACCGACCGGCGGACGGTCACCGCGTTGTAGACGAAATTGCGCTGCATCAGCTCGGCAACGAACCGCTCCTGGGGCAGCGTCTGCGTGGGCGGGTTCTGGCGGGCCATCGTCGTCGGCTTGAGAAAGCGTCCGCTGGCGTCGTTCAGCTCCCACGCTTCGGTGTACGCGAAGCCGGCGTCCGAGTCGAGATCGAGGGCACGACCCATCTCCGCGAGATAGCCGGGCAGCCAGAGGTCGTCGCTGTCGAGCATGCTCACGTACTTTCCGCCTGTCGCCGAGATCCCGCGGTTCCGCGCGGCGGATGGGCCTGCGTTCGCTTGGCTGTGCACGCTTATCCGAGGGTCGCCCGCCGCTGCCGCTTCGGCGACGCGCGCGGTGTCGTCGCTGGAGCCGTCGTCCACCACCGCGACCTCGAAGTCCTCGCGCGTCTGGGCGAGCACCGATTCGATCGCCCCGCCGACGGTGCTCGCGGCTTCATAGGCTGCGATCACCACGCTGAATGTCATCATCCGAACGGTATCGGCCGGCGCGGAGCCGAAATCGAGCCCCAATCGCTTCGGCAGCGGTTTCTGCTCATCCTCAGCGGTCGACGGGCGTCTTCAGCCCTGCGGAGGCCAACCTCCGCAGCGTCAGCGCGGGCTAGCCGGGCGCGAACTCGCGCTGAGCGGCCGGCTGGCCGCCGGCGCTCGTCGTCGCGCTCGCGCCCGCCTGCGTCACCGAACCGGCACCGCCCCGCGCGAGCGCGGCTTCGCCGTGCACTCGCCCGGCGGCGGCGGCCGTGGCCGTCGCGCCGCCCTTGCCCGAGTCGGCTGCGCTCGGCGCCCCGCCGCCCGCGGACTGCTCGGGCCCGAACTCGCGGCTGGCCTGCGCGGCAGCGGTCACGCGGCCGCCCGGCGGCGATGCTGCTGCGCGCGCTCCGGCGCTGAAACTCCCGCCCGCCGCCGCCGCGGTGACGACGCCCGGCTCGTGAGCACGCACCCGATCCACACGCGTCACGCCCGCCTGGCGGTGTCGGTGCGCGCGGACAGCGGCCGGCCCGGAGCCGCCGAGCGCCGCGCAGCCCGCCCCCACGCCGAGCGCCAGCAGGCAGCTCGACGGCGAGCTTTGCGCCGAGCGGTCCGCCGGCCAGCCACCAGCCACCGCCCGCGGCACCGCGCCGACGCCGACGGCGCCGGGCGCGGACAGCGAGCACGCCCGCGCCGCTGCGCGCCGGGTCGCCCCGGCAGCCGGCCCGCCCGTCGCCGGCGGCTGCCGATGCCGGCGCGGCGCCCCGCCCGCGCCGGCGGTGCTCCCGGCGCCGAGTGCCAAGTGCAGCAGCGCGGGCGACGGGCGGGAGCACCGCGGCGAGACCGCGGAGCGAGCGCACGTATGCGCGGCAGGCCGGACAGGCGTGGCGGTGCAGCAGCGCCAGCCGGTAGCGCTCGCCATCGGGGTCGAGGATGCCGTAGGCCAACCGCGCATCAGCGAGGCCTGCTCCTCGCACCAGCCGCCGGCGCCGATCGTCTCCACGAGCGCGCCGACCTTCGCCGCGACGCCCGGAGCGCCCGGCTCGTGCCCCTCCATCAACTTGCGCATGCGGGACTCGCTGACGCCCTATGCGCGCGGCCTCGGCGCGCGAGAGGCCCTGCAGGTAGCACAGCGTCGCCGCCTGCTGCTCGCGGGCGCTGAGCTGCGCGCGCAGCGCCTCGAACAGCGCACGCAGGCGGGCGCGGTCGTCGAGCTCGGCTGCGACGTCGCGCTCGCCTGCACGTCCGCCGGCGCAGGCCACCGCCGCGTCGAGCTCGACCGGCTCCGCCGCCTGTCGGCGGCTTCGGCCGTGACGCCTGTCGCGGGGCGCGATCGGTGCTCGTCGATCGCTCGCCGGTAGGTCACCAGCGCCAGCCAGGCGCCCGGGCTGTCGATCCGCTCGCCGTCTAGCACCGCCGCATAGAGGCCCTGCCAGGCCTGCGAGTAGCACGCTTCGAGGTCGCGGCATCGAGGTGCACGCCGACCGTCCGCAGCCGTGCGCGCGCGCCGCCGATCGCCCCGTCGCGCAGCCGTCGAACTCGCCCGCAGCAGGCGTTCGGCACGGTAGCGACGAACGAGAAATGGGACTCATCCGTGCAGGTTACGGGAATCTCGCGAGCCAGACGAATTCTATCTGATCGATTCCTTATCATCGCCTGCCACTGACCAGACGAAGACCGACTGGAGGGGAACGTCCATGCACACGCTCCACCGCTGGCTCCTACTCGCGCTGGTCTCGTTCGGGCCCTCGCCGGCTGGGCGCCGGCGCAGGCTGCGACAATCCTCGACCGACAGCCTCCCTGCGGCTCGTTCTCGCTGACGCCAGAAGCGAACGCGCCGCCCGAATATGGAAGGTGCATCAAAACGACAGGCGGCGCCTACACAGACGCGGCCTGCACCCAAACGGCCGGCAAAGCGAAAAAATCTACGAATGGTATGCCGCGTTCGGCAGCGCCCATCCGCTCGAAAAAGCCGGCTTCTCCAACGTCGCTCAAAGAAGGCTACTGTCGGCAAGCTGGAAACCGTCGGCGAGAACCGTGGTGCACTGCGAAGGTGAGACCAGCACGGGGGAAATACACGGGCAACAAAACGGTCGGCAAAGTGAACATGACGTTCACCGGATGCAGCCGCGTTCGGCTCGCCTGCCACAGCGCCGGCTCGGCCGAAGGAAACGATCGTCGATGAACACGATGGAAGGAGTGCTCGGCGTCGAAGAACTCGCCGCCGAACCGGTCAACTACAAAATCGGCCAGAAGCTGTACCCCGTCGGCCACACGGGCCCGATCGCAAAATTCTGCTGCGGCAGCCTCGCGGACGTCGTCACCGGCGCGATGATCTCGCCGGTGTCCTCCAACGCGATGAAACTCGACGGGACGAACAAAACCAAACAGCTCAAAGGCAAACAGAAACCGGAAAACTTCGTCGGCGAATACGCCGGAAGTGCTGATGAGCGCAGATCGGCGAAGGCTTCCCCTCCGAACAGGCCGGCGAGACGATCACGACCAGCCAGACCAACGCGGAAAAGGTCGAGATCAACTCGGTCGTCTAGCGGCCGAGGCCGATCCGGCGAATCGCGCTCGCAATGAGCGCGCCCGTGGTGGCGGCGAGCGGCCGTCGCCATGGGCGCGATCGGCGGTCGCGCGCAGCGGCGACGGTATCTTCACGCGATCGCCGCGCCCCACGCGTAGCCCCGCCGCCCACGCCGCCGACCGCGGAGATCCTCGGCATCCCGCTGGCGATCTCCGACTACGAGCAGGTGATCGACTGGATGGACGCGATGATCGCGACGGGCACGCGCGGGTATGTCACCGCGGCGGCGGTGAACCTCGTGATGTCCGCGCAGGAGCAGCCCGCGACGCTGGCGGCGATGCTCGGCGCGACGCTGGCGGTGCCCGACGGCCAGCCGCTCGTGTGGGCGCTGCACGCGCTCGGCCACCCTCAGGCGACGCGCGTCTACGGGCCCGACCTGATGGCGAAGTTCTGCGCGCGCGCCGCACGCAACGGGACGCCGATCTACCTCTACGGAGGGCGCCACGACGACGCGCGCGCGAGCTGTTGCAGCGCCGCCTGCGCAAGCGCTTCCCGGGGCTGCGCATCGCCGGCGCCTCCTCGCCGCCGTTTCGCGAGCTGACCGCCGCCGAGGACGAGCACGAGATCGAGCTGATCAACACCTCCGGCGCGGCGGTCGTGTGGGTGGGCACCGGGCAGCCCAAGCAGGAGCAGTGGATGCACGAGATGCGCTCGCGCCTGACGCCGCCGCTGCTGATCGGCGTCGGCGCGGCGTTCGACTTCCACGCCGGGCCTCGTGTCGCAGGCGCCGGCCTGGATGCAGCGCAACGGGCTGGAGTGGGCCTACCGCCTGTCGCGCGAGCCGCGCCGGCTGTGGCGTCGCTACGCGCGCTACAACCCGCTCTTCGTGGCCGGCTTCGCGCGCCAGTACGCGCGCCATCGGCGCGACCTCGCGCGCAGTCCGCCCGCCGCGACGGTCCGCGCGCAGATGAGCCGGGTGCTGATCACCGGCGGCGCCGGCATGATCGGCGCCGCCGTCGCCAGGCGGCTGCTCGCCGATCCGCAGTACGACGTGCGCGTGTCGGACGAGCGCGACGCGCCGCAGTGGATGCGCGAAGGGTGTGAGATCCGCGGCGGCGACCTGCGCGCGCCCGCGACGCGCTGGCCGCGGCGGAGGGCTGCTCGCACGTCATCCACCTCGCGAGCTCGCCGGCCCCGGGGGCCGGCGCGGGTGAGCTCGCGCACACGCTGCGGAGTACGAAGCGCGCTGCACGGCGCCGTGATCCGCGCGGCGCTCGAGCCGGGGTCGAGCGCTTTTGTACGTGTCCTCACCGCTCGTGTTCGAACGTGCGGAGGTGTTCCCCACACCCGAGGACTATCTCGGGCGAATGCCCGGCCGCCGCGCTCGTCCGCCGGCTTCAGCCGGCTCGCCGGCGAGCGCGACTCCGCGCAGCGCACGACGAGCACGGCCTGGCGTTCACGATCTGCCGTCCGTTCGCGACATACGGCCCGGCGCCGGCCGCGGGCGGCGAACCGGGCGTCAGCCGCACGCTCAGCGAGCTGTTCGCGGGCGCGCTCGCCGGCGGCCGGCAGCTGCGCGCTCGCGGCGGCGAGCAGCAGACGATGACGCCGACGCACGTCGATGACGTGGCCGCAGCGATCGTCGCCGCGCTCGCCTCGCCGGCGGCGCTGAACGAGGACTTCAACATCGCCGCCGCGAGGAGCTGAGCGTCGCCGAGGCCGCGCGCGTCGTCTGGCAGGCATGCGGCGAGGCCCGCCGACGAGCTCGCGCTCGAGCAGCTGCCGGCGTGGGGCCGGCGAGCCCGAGCGCAGCGCTCCCTCGGTCGAGAAGGCCCGCGAGCTGCTCGGCTGGCAGGCGCAGATCGAATTCGCCGACGGACGCGGCGACGTCGGTCGCCGCGCTGCGCGAGCCGACCGGCGCCGGCGCGAGCGCCGCGGCGTATCGGCAGCGCTCTATAGGCTGCGGCCATGTCCGCACCTCGCAAAGCGCTCGGTCACCGGGATCACCGGCCAGGACGGCTCCTACCTGGCCGAGCTGCTGCTGGAGAAGGGCTACGAGGTCCACGGCATGGTCCGCCGCGCCTCGACCGAGAAGTTCGACCGCATCGAGCAGATCCGCGACCGCATCACGCTGCACCAGGGCGACCTGCTCGACCAGCGCTCGCTCGTCGACGCGCTGCGCGCCTCGGACCCGAGCGAGATCTACAACCTCGCAGCGATGTCGTTCGTCGCCGTCTCGTGGATCCAGCCGACGCTGACCGCCGAGTTCACCGGCGTCGGCGTCACGCGGATGCTCGAGGCGATGCGCGAAGTGTGCCCGCAGGCGCGCTTCTACCAGGCGTCCTCCAGCGAGATGTTCGGCAAGGTGCTCGAGGTCCCGCAGACCGAGACGACGCCCTTCTACCCGCGCTCGCCCTACGGCGTGGCGAAGGTCTACGGCCACTTCATCACCGTCAACTACCGCGAGTCCTACGACCTGCACGCGACGTCGGGGATACTTTTCAACCACGAGAGCCCACGCCGCGGGCTGGAGTTCGTCACCCGCAAGATCACCTGGCACGCCGCCGCGATCAAGCACGGCCTGATCAAGGAGCTGCGCCTGGGCAACCTCGACGCCGAACGCGACTGGGGCTACGCCAAGGACTACGTCGAGGCGATGTGGCTGATGCTGCAGCAGGACAAACCCGAGGACTACGTGATCGCCACCGGCGAGGCGCACTCGGTGCGCGAGTGCTGCGAGGTCGCCTTCGACGAGGCCGGGCTGGGCGACTTCGAGCAGTACGTGACGATCGACCCGGCGTTCGTGCGCCCGGCCGAGGTCGACCATCTGATCGGCGACCCGGGCAAGGCCGAGCGCGACCTCGGCTGGAAGCCGGAGACGTCGTTCGAGGAGCTGATCCGCCTGATGACACGCGCCGACCTCGAGCTGCTCAAGCCGCGCTGAGCGCGATGGCCGTCCCGCTGTTCGACACCGCGTCGACGCTGGCGCCGCTGCGCGACGAGCTGCGCGCGGCGATCGACCGGGTGCTCGACTCCGAACGCTTCATCCTCGGTCCCGAGGTGACGGCGTTCGAGCAGGAGCTGGCCGCCTACACGGGCGCGGCGCACGGCATCGGCGTGGCCAACGGCACGGACGCGATCACGATCGCTCTGCGCGCGATGGGCGTAGGGCCGGGCGACGAGGTGGTCGTGCCCTCGTTCACGTTCTACGCCTCCGCCGAGGCGATTCCGCCGACGGGCGCCACGCCGGTCTTCTGCGACATCGACCCGGGCACATACTGCGTGACCGCGGACACCGTGCGCGCGGCGCTGACGCCGCGCACGAAGGCGGTGATCGCCGTGCACCTGTTCGGCAACGTCGCGCCGGTTGCAGAGATCGAGGCGCTGGGCGTGCCGGTGCTCGAGGACGCCGCGCAGGCGCGTCGGCTCGGACTCGCCAGACGGCCGCGCGGGGGCGCTGGGGAGCGCCGCGACGCTGTCGTTCTACCCGTCGAAGAACCTCGGCTGCTTCGGCGACGGCGGGATGATCCTCACCTCCGACGAGCGCATCGCCGAACAGGCGCGCATCCTGCGCTTTCACGGCTCGCGCGACAAGGTCGACTACGAGCAGCTCGGTTACAACTCGCGCCTGGACGAGCTGCAGGCGGCGATCATGCGCGTGCAGCTGCCCCATCTCGACGACTGGGCAGCCGGACGCCGTGCGGCGGGATGCCACTACGAAGAGGCCGGCCTCGGCGAGCTGGTCTCACTGCCCCAACCGGTGGCCGGATCGTCACCGGCGTGGCACCTGTACGTCGTCGCACACCCGCAGGTCGAGCGCCTGCAGCAGGCGCTCGCGGATGCAGGCGTCGGCGTCAAGGCCTACTACCGCACGCCGGTGCACCGCCAGCCGCCGATGCGCCAATGGGCCGGCGAGCTGCAGCTGCCCGGCGACCGAGGAGGCCGCCGCGCGCCATCTGGCGATCGCGATGAGCCCCGTGCTCACACGCGCGCAGGCCGACGAGGTCGTGGCCGCGGCCGCACGGCCGTGTGACCGGCATCCAGCCTCTCAGTCGAGCCGGCCAGCCTGGCCGGCGCTTAGCGCCAGCGCTCCAGCAGGTCCTCGTCGCCGACGTCGCGCACGACACGCGCAGGGGCGCCCATGACGACAGCGCGCGCGGGCACGTCGCTGGTGACGAGCGCTCCGGCGGCGACGAAGGCCTCCTCGCCGATCTCCACGCCGGGCGTGAGCACGGCGCCGCCGCCGACGCGGCAGGCGCGCCGCAGGATGGCGCCGCGCAGGGGCGCGCCGGGCGGGTGGCGGGCCATCGTGTCGTCGTTTGTGGTGACGACGCCCGGTCCGACGAACACGTCGTCCTCGACGATCGAGAAGGCGGTCAGGTAGACGTTCGTCTGCACGCGCACGCGCGCGCCGACTGACACGTCGTTGTCGACGACGCTGCCCCGGCCGATGACCGAGCCGGCGCCGACGGACGAGCGCTCGCGCACGAAGGCCTGGTCACCGACGATCGCGCCCTCGCCGAGCGTGGCGCCGGCGAACACGACGGCGCCGGAGCAGACGGTCGCGCCCGGCGCGAGCTGCAGGCGCCCGACGTCGCCGTGCGGCGGCAGACGTCTTGGCCAGGCGCGGGCGCTTGCCGAGCATGGCGCGATCCTCGATCGTGCAGCCGGCGCCGACGACGGTGCCGTCGTGCACGATCACGCCCGCGCCGATCGCGACATCCTCGGCCAGCTGTACGTCCTCGCCGAGCAGCAGTCCGGGTGCGCGCGCGTCGGCCGTCAGCATGGACGCCGCTCCAGCCGCGGGCTCATCGCGCGCAGCTCACAGAAGGATGACATCGGCGGCGCCCGAGGAGCGCGTGACGCCGCGCAGGTCTACGACCAGCCGCGCGCGCCGGGCGACGTCATCGTGGTCGACGCTCGGATGAGCGGTCACGATCAGCGTCAGGTCGGCTTCGTCGACCGCCTCGTCGAGCGGGCGGCTGTGCAGCGCGAACTCCGGCAGGCTGGGCACGTGCGGGTCGTGGTAGCCGACGTCGGCTCCCATCTCTGAGAGCAGTTGGATGATCTTCAGTGCCGGCGACTCGCGCGTGTCGCCGACGCCCGGCTTGTAGCTGACTCCGAGCACGGTCACGCGAGCTCCTTTGACTGCAAGGCCCGCCTGGTTGAGCGCCCGCTGGGCCTTCTCGACGCAGTGGTAGGGCATCTGCTGGTTGACCTTGCCGGCGAGCTCGATGAACTCGGTGGACATGTCGAACTCGCGTGCACGCCAGCTGAGGTAGAAGGGGTCGACGGGCAGGCAGTGCCCGCCCATGCCGGGCCCGGGCGAGAACGGCATGAAGCCGTAGGGCTTGGTCGACGCCGCGTCGAGCACCTCCCAGATGTCGATGCCCATGCGGTCGGTGAGCATCGCCAGCTCGTTGACGAGCGCGATGTTGACCGAGCGAAAGATGTTCTCCAGCAGCTTGGTCAGCTCGGCCGCCTCTGGACTGGAGACGCGCACGAGCTCGTCACACACGAGGCCGTAGAGCTGCGCGGCGCGCTCGACGCACGCCTCGGTCAGACCACCGAGCACCTTCGGCGTGTTGCGCAGCGTGAAGTCGGTGCGTCCGGGATCGACCCGCTCGGGCGAGTAGGCCAGGTGGAAGTCACGCCCGGCCTTCAGCCCGGACTCCTCCAGCAGCGGAGCGACGCGCTCGCGCGTGGTCCCCGGGATAGCTCGTGGACTCGAGCACGACCAGCTGCTCGCGCTGCAGCACCTCGCCGAGCGCGCGCGCAGCGCCGATCAGCGGGCCGAGGTCGGGCTCGCGGTTGCGGGTGAGCGGCGTGGGGACGCAGATGAGCACGGCGTCGGCCTCGCTGAGGCTCGCGTAACGCGTGGTCGCCTGGATGCGGTCCTTGACCTGCGCGAGCAGCTGTGAGCTGACGTCCTCGATGTATGAGTCGCCGGCGGCGATCGCCTCCACCTTGCGCGCGTCGACGTCAACCGCGATGACGTCACAGCCCTCCTGCGCGAACGCCACGGCGAGCGGCAGCCCGACATAACCGAGCCCGATGATCCCGACAGTGGTCATTCGGGGGCAGTTTAGGGCGCGAGCGCCGCCTGCAACGCGCGCATGTCCGCGTCCACCATCCGCTGCACGAGCTGCTCGAAGGACAGCTCCGCACGCCAGCCGAGCCGTTCGCGCGCCCTGGTGGGATCGCCCACGCTCGGCGTGCTCTCGGGTGCGCGCACCAGCGAGGAGTCCACTCGTAGGTACTGCTCGGCGTCGAGGCCGACGCACGCGAAGGCGGTTTGCGCGAGCTCGGCGACCGTGTGCGCGACGCCGCTGGCCAGCACGTAGTCGCCGGGCTGCTCCTGCTGGAGCATCAACCACGCGCCGTGCATGACGTCGCCTGCGAAGGACCAGTCGCGCACCGCGTCGAGCGCTCCGAGTGTGAGTGTGTCCTGCTGTCCGAGCGCGATCGCGGCAGCCGCGCGTGTGACCCGTCGCGTGACGAACTGCTCGGGCCTGCGCTCGGACTCGTGGTTAAAGGCGATGGCAGAGCTCGCGTGCAGGTCGTCGTGATCGCGCAGTGCGCCGACGAGGTCATGCGCGGCCAGCTTGGCGATCGCATACGGCGTGTGCGGGCGGCACGGCGTCTCCTCGTTCTGCGGGCTCTCGCGCGCGTCGCCGAAGATCGCGCCGGATGCAGCGACGAGCACGCGTGCCTCGGCGCCGAGATCGCGCACGCACTCGAGGATCGCCGCCGCGGACCCGGCGATCGCGCGCATCGTCTCCCCCGGGCGCTCCCACGAGGCGGGGACGAACGAGGGCGCGGCGAGGTGGTAGATCTCGCCGGCGCCGGCGCGCTCGATGGCCCCGCGCAGCGTGGCCGGCTCCAGCAGCTCCCCGCCGATCAGCTGCACCTCTCCGCGCAGGTGCTCGCTGGCGCCCAGCGACGGCGAGTGCTCGTCGCGCACGAGACCGAACACGCGGTAGCCCTTGGCGAGCAGCAGCTCGGCCAGGAACGAGCCGTCCTGACCGGACAGCCCGGTGATCAGCGCGGTGGGCTCGCTGGACACGGCGCCAGCTTATGCCCCGTCGTACACGCGCGCGAGCGCGCCGGCGACGACCGACGGCGCGCACACGGCGCGAACGCGCTGCAGGTTGCGCGTCCCCTCGCTGCGATCCGCGGCCAGCCGGCCGATCGCCTCGGCCAGTGCGCCGGCATCGCCGGGTGCCACGAGCGCGTGATCGCCGAGGAGCTCGTCGAGCGCGCCGGCGCGACTGGCGGCGATGGGTAGCGCCGCGGCCATCGCCTCGGCGGCGGCCAGGCCGAACGTCTCGCCAGAGCGCGACGGCACGAGCGCGATCGACGCATGCGCGCGCAGCCGCGCGAGCTCGCCATCGTCGACGCGACCGGCGAAGCGCACGCCGCCACCCGCCGCGCGCGCTTCAAGCTGTGCGCGCTGCGGACCATCGCCGGCGATCACCAGCTGCACGCCGGCGAGACGGCACGCGTCGATTGCGACGTCGATGCCCTTCTCCGGCGCCAGGCGCGAAGTGACGAGCGCGTAGGAGCCCTCGCGCGCACTCTCGCCGACGGGGATCGAGCGCTGCTGCGCGTCGAGCGCACGCACGGGCGGCGCGATGACGTGCACGCGCTCCCACGGCAGCGGCGCGCCGAGCGCGCGCAGGCGCTCGAGGGCGAAGCGGCTGGGAACCACGAAGGCGTCGGCCTGCTCGACGGTGCGCCGCTGCCACAGCGCCAGCGAGGCGGCGTAGGCGGCGGCCTCGGGCACGCTGCCGCGGCAGTTCAGCCGCACGCCGGGGAGCGTGTCGCGGCCATGGCAGCGCGTGCACTCGGCGCCGTGCGTGAAGCACACGCCGACCGCGCACACGAGCCGGTACTGGTGCAGGTGCAGCACGACCCGCGCTCCGGCCTCGCGCGCGGCGGCGAGCGCGCGCCAGCCGAGCGCCGGCAGCAGGTTGTGCGCGTGCACGAGGCGAGCGCCGCTGGCGCGCACGGCGGCGGCAACCTCCTGCGGCTGTCGCCCGCCGCGCAGCAGCCCGAGGCCGGCGCCGCGTGCGCCGATCTGCGCGGAGGAGCGCTCGAGCAGCTCGGCGGGCTCACCCAACCGCTCGCGGACGAGCCACATGAGGTCCTCGACGGCGCGCTCCTCGCCGCCGGTCGTGCGGTAGCGGTTGTGCAGAAACAGGACCATCGTGCGCAGGAGCCTATTGGCTGACCGCGCGGGCGAAACGGCGCAAACCGGCTGCAAACCTAGACTGTCTCGACCGATGACCCTCGCCTCGATCGTGATCCCGACGCGCGCACGCCCCGACTACCTGGAGGTGGCGCTGCGATCGATCGCCGATCAGGCCTTTCACGCGGGCGCCGAGGTGCTGGTGATCGACGACGCCGGGGCCTCCGAGCAGACGCGCGCCCTGGTCGAGCGCTTCGGCGCGCGCTACGAGGCCCACGAGCAGCCACTCGGACTGAACGTCGCGCGCAACACGGGCGTGCAGCGCTCCAGTGGCGAGCTGGTGGCGTTCGTCGACGACGACGTGCGCGCGAGCCCGCAGTGGCTGGGGGCGCTGCTGACCGCGGCGCGCGAGCACCCCGATGTGGAGGTCTTTGCGGGGCCGATCCAACCGAGCTTCGAGGGTGCGCGCTGGCGCTCGTGCGGACGCGAGAGCGCACCGATCACGTCACTCGATCTCGGCGCGCAGGACACCGACGCACGCTACGCATGGGGCGCGAACATGGCGATCCGCAGGACGGCGCTCGATCGCGTGGGGCCTTTCGAGGAGACGTTGCACGATGGCGGCGACGAGCAGGAGTGGCAGGATCGTTTTATGGCCGCCTACGGCGGGTCGGGTCGCGTGCTGTATGTCGCCGGCGCGTCCGTGGAGCATCGCCGGGCCGGTCGCGACGCGCACCTGCGGGCGCTGTGCCGTGCTGCGGCCGTGCGCGGCCGTGCGGCGCGGCGCTTCGACGCCCGTCAGGGGCGAGCGCCTTCGCTGGCGCGCGAGACGCTCACGCTCGCCGGGTGCGTGGGTCATGTGCTACGCCACGCATGCGCCGGCGGGCTGACGATGGTCGCCCACAGCATCGGCCGCCTGCGCGAGGCGCTGCGCGAACAGGCCGGTGAGCCTGCGCCGCCTCTGCCGCGCCCCGGTGAGTCGGCAAACGGCGCGGGCGCCGAGGATTTCCTGTCCGGAGCGAGCGGAACCGTCGGCGGCTTTGACGCGCTGGCGCGCGCTGCGCGCGACACGCTCGCCGACGCCGGCGAGGTGTTGAGCGGGCGCCGTGCGCGCCTGGCGCTGGCTGCGCGGCGGCGGCCGCCCACGCGGCGCGTGCTCGTGCTCGGCATCGAGCGCCCCGAGCACTACGCCCTGGCGGCGCGCGCGCAGGCCGAGCTGCAGCGCTCGCGCCACGAGGTCGAGCTGCACGTCGCAGCCCCGCACGGGCTGGGCAAGTTCGAAAACCTCAACCGCCTGCTCGCGGCCCACCCGGCGGGCGGCCACGACTGGCTGATCTTGCTCGACGACGACATCGAGCTTCCGCGCGGCTTTCTCGATCGCTTTGTGTTCCTGTGCGAGCGCTTCGAGCTGTCGCTCGCCCAGCCGGCGCACCGCCTGAACTCGCATGCGGCCTGGCCGCAGACGCGCCGGCAGCCGGGCAGTGTCGTGCGCGAGACGCGATTTGTCGAGATCGGCCCGCTGACGGCGTTCGCGAGCGACACGTTCGCGACGCTGCTGCCGTTTCCCGAGCTGCGTATGGGCTGGGGCCTGGACGCGCACTGGGGAGCGGTCGCCCGCGAGCACGGCTGGCGCTGCGGCGTGACCGATGCGGTGGCGATCCGCCACCGCGTGGCGCCTGCCGCCGAGACCTACTCGCGCGAGGCGGCTATCGCCGAGGCGCGCGCCTTCCTCGCCGAGCGCCCGTACGTCAGCGCGCAGGACGCGCGACGCACCGTGACGACGCACCGCCGCTGGTGAAGGTCCTCGTCGTAGCGGAGTTCTACCCGAGCAGCCGCGATCCTGTGATGGGCGTGTGGGCGCACCGCCAGGCGCTCGCCGCGCGCGACGCCGGCGCGGAGGTGCGCGTGCTCGTGCTCAACCGCCTGGTCCCGCCGCGGTCCGCGCTGGCGGGGGGACCGGCGGCGATCGCGGGCGCGCTTGCCGAGCGCGTGCGCGAGCCGCGCGAGCAGACGCGCGACGGCCTGACGATCGGCTACGTGCCCTACGTGTCGCCCGAACGGGAGCGCTCGTATGCCTCGTGGGGAGCGTGGGCGGCGACACCGCTCGCGCTGGCGATGACGCGCATGCGGCGCAAGTTCGCGTTCGATGTCGTGCACGCACACAACGCCGTCCCGGCCGGAGATGCCGTTCGTCGCGCGCGCACGCTGCGCACGCACACCGCGCCGCTGGTGGTCTCGGTGCACGGCGGCGACGTGCTGTACACGGCGGCGCGGGTTCGCGGCGGCGGCGAGGCCGTACGCCACACATTCGCGCGGGCGCGCCTGGTGCTCGCCAACAGCGCCGGCATCGGCGAGCTGGCGCGCGCGCACGGTGCAAGCGAGGTGCGCGTCGTGCATCTCGGCACAGACGTCCCAAAGGCGGCACGGCCGCCCGAGCGCGGCGTCGCGCCGACGCTCGTGACGGTCGCTCATCTGGTCGCACGCAAGCGCCACGCCGACGTCCTGCGCGCGCTCGCCGTGCTGACGCCTCGCCATCCCACATTGCGCTACGCGATCGTCGGCGACGGACCCGAGCGCGGTGCGCTGGAACGGCTGGCGGCACGCCTGGAGATCGCCGATCGCGTCGACTTCCACGGACAGCTGGCCCCCGCGGAGGCGATCGAGCGGGCGCGGGAGTGCACGCTGTTCGTGATGCCCTCGACCGAGGAGGCATTCGGCGTGGCCTACGTTGAGGCGATGGCCGGCGGAGTCCCGGCGATCGGCTGCCGTGGCGAGGCCGGGCCAGAGGAGATCGCCGCGGCGGGCGACGGCATGGTGCTCGTACCGCCCGGTGACATCGAGCGCCTTTCCCAGCGCGTCGATGAGCTGCTTTCCGATCCGCACAGGCTGCGCGAGGCGCGCCAGCGGGCGCGAGCGACGGTGCTGGCGTACTTCACGTGGGATCGCTGCGGGCAGCAGACGCTCGCCGCCTACGAGCAGGCGCTGCGATGAAGCCGCTGCTGTTCGTCACCGGCCACGCGCCCGCCTACCGCGTGGGGGCGCTCGAGCGCCTGCACGAGCGCGAGGGGGTCGAGTTGGCTCTGTTCGGGGGCCGCTACAAGCACGGCGGCCCGGGGTTTGAGCAGGCAATGACCTTTCCGCACAGACGCGTACGCCCGCGCGAGCTCTACGCACTCGCGTCGAGCGGGCGCTATCGCGCGGTCGTCTGCCCGACGGGCGGGCGCCTGGCGCTGCTGGCGGCGTGGGCGGGCGCGCGGCGCGCGCGCGTGCCGCTGATCCTGTGGGCGTCGCTGTGGGCGCACCCGCGCAGCCTGGCGCACGCCTTCAGCTTCCTGCCGCTGCGCAGGCTGTACCGCACGGCCGATGCGGTCGTGACATACGGCCCGCACATCAGCGCCTATGTACAGAAGCGCGGCGCGGACAACGTGTTCGTGGCGGCACAGTCGGTCGACAACGACTTCTGGCGCGCGCCGCAGACGGCGCCCCCGACCCTGCGCGCCTGGCCGCAGGACGCCGAGCTGCGCTTCCTGTTCGTCGGGCGCGACGCACGCGAGAAGGGCGTGCCGGTGCTCGTCGATGCGTGGCGCCAGGCGGAGCTGCCGGCGCCGGCGAACGCGCTCGTGCTCGTGGGCACCGGCGCGGGCCGCGCGAGCTTTGCGCCCGCCGGCCTACGGCGCGAGGGCGACGCGGGAATCGTCTCGCTGGATCCCGTCGAACCGCACGAGCTGCGCGCGATCTACGAGGCGTGCGACGTGCTCGTCGTGCCCTCGATCCCGACTCCCACGTTTCGCGAGCCATGGGGGCTGGTGGTCAACGAGGCGATGGATCGCGGACTGGCGGTGATCGCATCGGACGCCGTCGGCGCGGCCGCCGGCGGGCTGGTGCGCGACGACGTCAACGGCGTGATCGTCCCGGCCGGCAACAGCTCGGCGCTGGCGGTGGCGATCCGCCGGCTGGCCGGCGACGGCGCGCTGCGCGCGCGGCTGGGGCGCCAGGCGGCGCAGGACGTTCGCGCGTACACCTACGATGCCTGGGCGCAGGGCTTCTGCGAAGCGCTGGCAAGCCTCGGCATCGCCCGCGGGCGTTGGTAGCGTTGCGTCGCTCACCTATGAGAACCGCCCTCTCTCAGAGCCGCGGCGCAGGCCTGGCGCTGATCGGCGCGCTGGTGCTGCTCGCGAGCCTCGCGGCCGTCGCGAACGCCGACATCGGCACGACGATCATCGAACGCTGCACGCACGGCAAGAGCATCAGCGGCTACAGCCAGCAGGCCTACAAGCGTGCGCTGCAGGAGCTGCCGACGGAAGTCGAAGAGTATTCCGACTGCGCCAACCTGATCCGCCGGGCGCAGCTGAGCGCGACGGGACGCGGGGGGACTGGCACGCCCGGCCCGGCGATCACCGCGACGCCATTGTCGCCGGGAGAGCAGGCCAAACTCAGCAAGGTGCCGAAGACCGGCGCCGGGGCGCTGCACGTCGGCGGACAGCTGGTGCATCCCGGCGTCGTGCACGCAAACATCTCCTCGGCGTTGAGCGCGCTGCCCGGCCCGCTGCTGGCGGTGCTCGCGTTCCTGCTGGCGTGCGCAGTCGCACTCGGCGGGCGAAGCGTGGGGAAGGTGATACGTGACCGCCGCTCCGGCTGAGCCGTCCGCCCCCGCGGCGCCCGGCTCTGCGCCGCCCAGCGGGGACATCGGCGCCGGCGCGCTTGCGCGGCACGGTCGGCTGCATGGCCGCCGCAACGGTGCGCGCCACCGACGCGTGCCACCCCGTGACCGCTGGCTGGCGCACGCCGAGGCGTGCCTGCCGATGTTGGCGATCGCGGGTGTGCTGTGTTTCGTCGCGTTCGTCGCAGGCGGCGGGCTGAACCTCAGCGACATGACGACGGTGGAGATCGCGCTGACGCTCGGAGCGGGTGCGATCGCGACGACGGTCGTGCTGCTGGGGCCAGGCGGCCTGCGCGCGTATGGCGCTTGGCCGCTGGCGCTGCTGCTCGCCTTCACGGCGCTGACCGCGGTCTCGGTCGTCTGGTCGGTGCAGCCGGACGACAGCTTCAAGGACGCCGGGCGCATGCTCGCCTACTGTGCCGTGTTCGGGGCGTGCATCGTGCTCGCGCGCACGCTGCCCGCGCGCTGGCCGGCGGTGCTCGGCGGCATCGCGCTCGCGGCCGTCGTCGTGTGCGGGTACGCGCTGCTGACGAAGGTCTTCCCCGCACGGCTGGACGCGGGTGACATCTACTCGCGACTGCGCGCGCCGTACAGCTACTGGAACGCGATCGGCCTGACGGCGGCGATGGGCGCGATCGCGTGCATGTGGCTCGGTGCGCGACGCGCCGGGCACGCGCTGCTGACCGCGCTGGCCTACCCGGCGATGGGCCTGATGCTGCTGACGCTGATGCTCGCCTACTCGCGCGGCGCGCTCGTCGCGCTCCTGCTCGGCCTCGCCCTGTGGTTCTGCATCGTGCCGCTGCGCCTGCGCGGCGCGGCGGTGCTGATCAGCGGAGCGGTGCTCGCCGGCGCGGTGACGGCATGGGATTTCTCCACGCACGCGCTGAACACCGACAGCGTCGAACTCACGGCGCGCAACAACGCCGGGCATCAACTCGGCGCGCTGATCCTCGTGATGCTCGCGCTGCTGACGCTCGCCGGGCTGGCGTTCGGGTTCTGGACGGGACGCAACGCGCCGTCGATCATCAGCCGCCGGCGCGCAGGCGCGCTGCTGCTGAGCCTGCTGGCCGTCGTCGTGCTCGCGGGCTGCGGCGCGCTGGCGGTAAGCCACCGCGGCTTCACGGGCAGCATCTCGCACGCCGTGCACGCGCTGACCGACCCGCACGCCGCGGTGCCGCCGAACACGCCGGGGCGCCTGACGGCAGTCGGCAGCGTGCGCGCGCGCTACTGGAACGAGGCGCTGAAGGTGTTCAAGGCGCATCCGGCGCTGGGCGCCGGCGCGGAAGGCTATGCGACGGCGCGACTGCGGTATCGCACCGAGACGCTCGACGTCCGCCATGCGCACGGCTACATCGTGCAGACGCTCGCCGACCTGGGCATCGTCGGCCTGGCGCTGACGCTCGCGCTGCTGGTGGTGTGGATGGTCGCGGCGGGGCGCGCAACGCATCCGTTCAATCGCCGCTGGACGAGCTGGTCGACGCTGCGCGGCTGGCTTGACCGCGCCGGCAGCGGGGGCTACCCGGCCTGGCGGCGTCTGACCGTGGAGGGCCGCCCGGCGCCGTATTCGGCCGAGCGCGTCGGCCTGCTGAGCATGCTCTGCCTGGTCGTCGTGTTCGGCATCCACTCGCTCGCCGACTGGACGTGGTACGTGCCCGGCAACGCCCTTGTCGCTTTGCTGTGTGCCGGTTGGCTGGCAGGCCGTGGGCCGCTGATGGTCGCCGACTCGGGCCCGGCAGCGGCCCGTGCGGGCACCTCCGGCGAAACCACGTTGATCGTCCATCCGCGCCGCGAAGCACGCGCGCCGGGAGACCTGCGCACTCGCCTGAGCCCGAGCGCGCTGGGCCCGCTGCGCATCGCCGTCGCCGTCGCGATCGTCGTCGGCGCGCTGATCGCCGCGTGGGCGCAATGGGAGCCGCAGCGCTCGGCCGACGCCTCCCAGCAGGCGCTGTCGCAGCTCGGGCGCGACCCGCGGGGCGCGCTGGCCTCAGCGCAGACGGCGGTCTCGCGCGATCCGCTGTCGGCGCAAGCGCTGTTCACGCTGGCGGCCGTACAGCGAGCCGAGGGCAAACCGCTGCTCGCACGCGCGACGCTGCAGCGCGCGGTGCGCCTACAGCCCTCCAACCCGCAGACATGGCTGACGCTCGGTGAGTTCGACCTCGCGACAGACAGGCCGCGCGCGGCGGTGCACGAGCTGGAAGCGTCGATCTACCTGAACCCGGAGTCGGTATCGCCCGAAGCGATCGCGCAGGGCAACCCGGAAGCGATCGCTACACAAAACGACTACGTGCAGGCCGTGCGGGCTGTCGTGACACAGGAAGCCGCCGCGAAAGCCGCGCAGCGGCGCGTCAAGCGCGCGCAGCAGCGCCGCAGCGCCCGAAAAGCTCGCCGCCGGGCGACGACAAGACGCGCGGCCGGCAAACCGTGAGGCGCACGGGCACCCGCAGTGCCTGCACGCGCCTGCGTTCAGAAGCGCGAGCGCCGCGCCGAGGCGAGCAGCTGGCGGCGCGCACCGGGCAGGCCGCCTGCTTCGCGCACGTCGATCTGCTCGAAGCCGAACTCCTCGAGTAGCCGCGCGAGCGTGCGCCGCGTGTAGAAGCGCAGGTGATCTGAGCGCGGATCGAAGTGCGCGTCCAGGCGGCGTGGCGACAGCGCGAGTGCGAGAATCGTCAGGCGGCCGTGCGCGGGGGTGCTCAGCAGCAGATTGCCGCCGGAGTGCAGAACGCGGCGCACCTGCGAGAGCCACGCGGTCGTGTCGGCGACGTGCTCGATCGTCTCGCCGGCCCACACGACGTCGAAGCTCGCGTCGCGCAGCGGCCACTCGCCGTCGACGTCGACCAGGCGCACGTCGAGCTGGGGGTCACGCTTGCGCGCACGCCGCAGCGGCTCCTCGGCGACGTCCACGCCGACCGCGGCATAGCCGGCATGCGCGGCGGCGGCGGTCAGTTGACCTTCTCCGCAGCCGACGTCGAGCACGCGCAGCGGCTGTAGCGCCCCATCGCGCGCCGCGGCCGCGGCGAGGCCGTCGAGCATGAACGCTCGGCGCAGCGCCAGGCCGGCGGCTGCGCGCCCTCGGGCACGCTCTGCCACACGGCTTCGTAGTAGCTGCGCGAGGACATGCGCGCAAGTTAACCGTCATTCCTGCACAAAGCTGCGCGAAGCGAATATCTTGACGGCGTGCTTGGGGAGTGGGAGATCGACGAGTCGTGAACGTAGCTTTTGACAGCCGTCCGATCAGCGATCCCCAGGGTGTCGGGCGCTACTCGCGCTGCATGTTGCAGGCGCTGCGCGAGACCGCCGACTCGGGAGCCCACATCGTTGAGACACCGCGACCGCGCCGCGCCGACGTGTTCCACGCGCCGTGGATGAGCGGCGCGCTGCTGCACAGCCCATGTCCGATGGTCGTCACGCTGCACGACCTCACGGCACTGAAGCGACGTAGCGAGCTGCTGCGCACGGGGACGCGCCTGCGCCTGCGCCAGCTCGCGGTACAGCGCGCCGTGCGCGTGATCGTGCCGACCGAGGCGCTGGCCAACGACGCGCTGGAGCACCTCGACCTCGAACCGCAGCAGATCGACGTGATCGCCGAGGCGCCGGCCGCGTGCATGTATCCGCGCAGCGGATACGAGATAGCCGAGACGCGCGCACGCTTCGAGTTGCCCGAGCGCTACCTGCTGTGGGTCGGCGGCCTGCGCCACCCCGATCCGGACAAGCACGTCGCCAAGCTCGCCGCGACGTCGCGCAAGCTGCCGCTCGTGCTCGTCGGGCAGACCAGTGCGTGGGCGCACGAGCTGCCCGGTGTGATCCTCACCGGGCACGTCTCCGACGACCACCTCGCCGCCCTGTACAGCGGTGCGCACGCGCTCGTGGTCGCCTCCCAGGACGAGGGCTTCGGCCTGCCGGCCGTTGAGGCGCTCGCGTGCGGCACACCGGTCGTCGCGTGCGAGGTTCCTGCGCTGCGCGAGGTGCTTGGCGCACGCGCGACATTCGTCGCGCCCGGCGACCTGCGCGCGCTGATCGCCGCCGCCGAGGCCGTCGAGCGCCCTGCCCCGCCGGCGCCGTCCTGGTCCTGGCAGGACGCGGCGCGCGCGACGTGGCGCGTCTATGAGCGCGCGCTCGCCCAGGCCGACAGGCCGCGCATTACCGGCCGCCGGCTGCGCCGGCGCTCAACCGCCGGGCCCGAGCAGGCGTTCAGCGAGTCCTGAGCGCCCCCACGCGTAGCGACCGCGCCGAGGGGCCGGTCAGTAGGCGCCGCGTCGCGAGAACACGGCGGGGATCGTCTTCAGCAGGATCGTCAGGTCGAGCGCGAGCGACCAGTGCTCCAGGTAGATGAAGTCGAGGTGCACGAGGTCATCGAAGTCCAGCTCCGAACGCCCGGAGACCTGCCACAGGCCGGTGATGCCCGGTAGCACGAGGTAGCGCTTGCGGTGCCAGTCTTCGAGCATGTCGTAGTCGCGCTGGGGCAGTGGCCGCGGCCCGACGAGCGACATCTCGCCACGCAGCACGTTGATCAGCTGCGGCAGCTCGTCCAGCGAGAAGCGGCGCAGGAACGTGCCCACGCGCGTCAGTCGCGGATCGTCGCGGATCTTGAACAGCGCGCCGGTGGCCTCGTTGAGCTCTTCCAGGTCTGCCTGCTGCTCCTCTGCGTCGGTGTGCATCGTGCGGAACTTCAGGCATGGGAAGGGGCGCTGGCCGATGCCGCGGCGTGTGGAGCGAAACAGCACGGGACCGCGCGAGGTGAAGCGCACCGCGACGACGATCGCCAGCAGCAGCGGGCTGAGCAGCACCAACAGGATCGTCGCGCCGATCAGGTCGAACACGCGCTTGAGCGCGAAGTCGACGCCCTCGAACACAGGCGAGCTGAGCTCGAACAGCGGCACCGACTGGCCCGGGACGAACTCGGCGCGGTGGATCAGGATCTCCATCGTCGACGGCGCCAGGCGAACGCGTACACCGCGCTGGTGGCACTGGTCGACCAGCTCGACGGCATCCACCTGCGGGAAGTCGGGGTCGGCGATGATCACCTCGTCGATGTGTTCGGAGCCGAGCACAGCGTCGAGCTCATCCAGTGCGCCCAGGGCGCGCAGCCCGTTGCCGGGCAGTGCGTTGGGCGAGAGGAAGCCGACGACCTCGATCGGCGAGTGCGGCGCGTCTGAGAGCGCGTGCGCTACGTCTGCGATGTGCTTGCCCGTGCCGACGAGCACCGCACGGCGACGGTAGCCGGCGGCACGCAGCATCGCTCCGGTCAGCCACTCATAGCCGGCGCGAAACGACGACACGTAAAGCAGCGCGAATGCCAGCGAGCCGTAGAACAGGTAGTAGCTGGTGAAGTGTTCGCCGCTGACGACGGCGAACAGCAGCGCCACGAACGCCACCTGGAACAGCGAGCCGACGATCCGCGACAGCCCGGGGCGCATCGAGCGCGCGGCATACAGGCCCGAGCGTGCGAACAGCAGCGCCGTGAGCAGGTATGCGAACGGCAGGATGCGTTCGGTTTCGTGGAGCGCCGGGTGAAACTGCACGCGATCGAACACCACGGCCTTGAGAATCAGCGCCGTGAAGATCGCCAGCGCGACCGCCACGAAGTCCATCGCGAGCAGCGACACGACACGCGCGAGGCGGCGCGCGGTGGACATGCGCAGCAAAAACGAGAGCACAGGCGGGCGCTTTCGCCGCATGTCGCGATCGCCGGTCTGCTTGCGCGCCGTCACCTCCGAGAGCACCGCCTCCGGCGTCGCCGGGCGCCCAAGGATCGACGTCGCGCGCCCGAGCCTCGGCGGGGCGCCGGAGGTCGTGCGCGGCTTGGGCGGAGCGGGCGTGTGCGTGGAACGGGGTCCCATCTCACTGCTCACAACGCTTCAGCCTGCCAGATGGAGCGGTCGCGTGACTGGCCGTCGGGGTCGCGTGACAGGCCTTCGGTGCCCGTCCGCCGGCGCGAGGCGCGACTCAGTTGGAGCCGCCGCCGATCAGCAGCTCGACGCCCGACTGCTCGATCGTGCGTGCCAGGCCGTCGCGCAGCGACACCTCCGGTGACCAGCCGAGCAGCTCCTGCGCCAGCGAGATGTTCGGCTTGCGCTGCTTGGGATCGTCCTCGGGCAGCGCCTCGTAGATCAGCTCCGAGGTCGATGCGGTGAGCTCTTTGACGATCTCCGCCAGTTCCAGCAGCGTGAACTCATCGGGGTTGCCGACGTTCACCGGGTCGTGGTAGCCGGACTCGGCGAGCGCAATGATCCCGCGGATCAGATCGTCGACGTAGGTGAACGAGCGCGTCTGGCTGCCGTCGCCGAACACCGTGATCGGCCGGTTTGCGAGTGCCTGGCGCAGGAACGTCGGTATCGCGCGGCCGTCGTGCGGACGCATGCGGCTGCCGTAGGTGTTGAAGATGCGCACGATCGCCGTGTCCACGCCCTGCTGGCGGTGATAGGCCATCGTCAGCGCCTCGGCGTAGCGCTTGGCCTCGTCGTACACGCCGCGCGGACCGATCGGATTGACGTGCCCCCAGTAGCTCTCCGACTGCGGGTGCTCCTTCGGATCGCCGTACACCTCGCTCGTCGACGCGATCAAGAAGCGAGCGCGCTTGGCCTTGGCCAGCCCGAGCGTGTGGTGGGTGCCGTAGGAGCCCACCTTGAGCGTGTGCAGCGGCAGGCGCAGATAGTCGATCGGCGACGCCGGCGAGGCCAGGTGATAGACGAAGTCGATCGGCTCGTCGATGAAGTACGGCTCGATGATGTCGATGCCCACGTGCAGGAACTTCTGCTCGTCGCGGATGTGCGCAATGTTCGCCAGCGAGCCGGTCTCGAAGTTGTCCACGCAGATCACCCTGTTGCCACGCGCGATCAGCTCGTCGCAAAGATGCGATCCGAGAAAGCCGGCGCCGCCGGTGACGAGACAGGTGGTCATCGCGCGGAGGATACTCAGGTCAACCCCGCCGGGTGAAACGCGGCTGTCGCGGCGCGGGCGCTCACCGGCCAGGCTCTGCGTGTCCTTATGATCCGTGTGATGGCCACGGCACCCGCACCGGATGAGGACCCCGACCACCTGACCGTCGCGCCGATCGTCGGCCCCGACGACCCGCGGCGCTTCACCGACTCGGGCATCGAGATCTCAGAGCTCTACACCGAGGACGACGTGCCCGCCGAGCTGGACCTCGGCGAGTCCCGGAGAGTTCCCGTACGCACGCGGCGTGCACCGCGAGATGTACCGCAAGCAGACGTGGACGATGCGCCAGTACGCCGGGTACGCCTCGGCAAAGGAGTCCAACGAGCGCTACCGCTACCTGCTCTCCAAGGGCTCGACGGGGCTGTCGATGGCCTTCGACCTGCCCACGCAGCTCGGCCTGGACTCCGACAACCCGCGCTGCCTGGGCGAGGTCGGCCGGACGGGCGTGGCGATCGACACGATCGACGACATGCGCACGGCCTTCGACGGCATCCCGCTCGACCAGGTCTCCACGTCGATGACGATCAATGCGCCGGCCGCGTGCCTGCTGCTGCTGTACGAGCTGGTCGGCGAGGAGCAGGGCGTGCCGTCAGAGCAGCTGCGCGGGACGACCCAGAACGACGTGCTCAAGGAGTACATCGCGCGCGGCAACTACATCTACCCGCCGCAGCCGACGATGCGCCTGACGACCGACCTGTTCCAGTACTGCCACGAGAACGTGCCCAAGTGGAACACGATCTCGATCTCCGGCTATCACTTCCGCGAGAAGGGCTGCTCGGCGGTGCAGGAGGTCGCGTTCACGCTGTCTTCGGGGATCGCCTATGTCGAAGCGGCGATCGAGTCCGGGCTGTCGGTCGACGAGTTCGCGCCGCGGCTGGCGTTCTTCTTCAACGGCCACAACAACGTCTTTCAGGAGGTCGCCAAGTTCCGCGCCGCCCGGCGCATGTGGGCGCACATCATGAAAGACCGCTTCGGCGCGACCAATCCGAAGGCGACGATGCTGCGCTTCCACACGCAGACCGGCGGCGTCACGCTGACCGCCCAGCAGCCCGAGAACAACATCGTGCGAGTGGCCCTGCAGGGCTTCGCCGCGGTGTGCGGCGGCACGCAATCGCTGCACACCAACGGCTTTGACGAGGCGCTCGCACTGCCCACCGAGCGAGCCGCAAAAATCGCGCTGCGCACCCAGCAGGTGCTCGCGCACGAGTCGGGTGCCGCCGACACGGTCGACCCGTTCGCCGGCTCCTACTTCGTCGAGTCGCTGACCGACGAGATCGAACAGCGCGCCAACGAGCTGATCGCCAAGGTCGACACGCTCGGCGGCTCGGTCAACGCGATCCAGTTCATCACCGGCGAGATCGACGAGTCGGCGTGGGGATATCAGGAGCGCTACCGCATCGGCCAGGACATCGTGGTCGGCGTCAACAAGTACGAGGAAGAGGGCGTCGAGGTTCCCGACCTGCTGCGCGTCGACCCGCAGTCCGAGCGCGAACAGCTCGACCGGCTGGCCAAGTTCAAGGCCGAGCGCGACCTCGCGCTTGCCGAGCAGCGCCTGGAGCAGCTGCGCGAGGTCGCCCGCGGCAGCGACAACCTGCTGCCGGCCATCCGCCAGGCGCTGAAGGACCGTTGCTCGGTAGGCGAGGTGTGCGGCGCGATGCAGGACGTGTTCGGCAAGTACGCGCCGACGTTCTGAGCGCCCGCGCGATCTGCGCGTCCGCCCGCTCGTGCGGCTAGGGTGCGCGCATGCTCATCCCCGCCGTCACCTTCTACACGTTCGCACTGGCCGTGCACATCGCTGCGATTGTGATCGCCTTCGGCGTGACGTTCGCCTACCCGGTGATGTACGCCGTGGGCATCCGTTCCGAGCCGCGCTCGATGCCCGGGCTGCACCGCATTCAGGACGCGGTCGGCAAGTTCGTCATCTCGCCGTTTCTTGGTCTCGCCCTGCTCGCCGGCATCTATCTGGCAAGCAAACTGCACAGCTGGAGCGACTTCTACGTGCAGTGGGGGCTCGCGGTGATCATCCTGCTGGGTGGACTGGGCGGCGCGTTCTTCGCGCCACGCGAGCGCCGCCTGGCGGAGCTGGCCGAGCGCGACCTGAGCGCCGCGGGCGATGCCACGACGGCCGACAGCGGCTTCGCGTTCGGGGCTGAGTACAAAGCGCTGCGCCAGCTGGTGTTCCGAGTGAACGTGGGCGCCAACGTGCTCGTGCTGCTGACGATCTACTTCATGACGGCGCAGACCGGCGCCTGAGCAGCTCGGCGCTGCGCCGCAATCGATCGCTCGATCAGCTCGACGTGCTGCTCAGACATCGCCGCTTCAGTATCGCGCGCGTTGTTTTTTTGCGCGTCCGCTCGATACGCTGAGCAAACTATGAGCGAGGGCTATCGAGTCGCTGTCGTCGGCGCCACCGGGCAGGTCGGCACGCTGCTGCTGAAACTGCTGCGCGAGCGCGCATTTCCGGCGACGGAGATCGTGCCGTTCGCGTCAGAGCGATCGGTCGGTCGCGAGCTGGACGGCGGCCTGGTCGTACAGAGCCTCAGCGAGACCTCGATACAGGGCTTCGATCTGGCGATCTTTTCTGCCGGCGGCGCGACATCGGGCGAGTGGGCCCCGCGCTTTGCCGAGGCAGGGGCGGTCGTCGTCGACAACTCCTCGCGTTGGCGGATGAGCGAGGACGTGCCGCTGGTCGTCGCCGAGGTCAACCCGCAGGCGCTCGACGGCCATGCCGGAATCGTCGCCAACCCGAACTGCTCGACCATGCAGATGGTCGTGGCGCTGAAGCCGCTGCACGACGAGGCGGGAATCGAGCGATTGGTGATCAGCACCTACCAGGCCGTGTCTGGCACGGGCAAGGCCGCAGTGGACGAGTTGCTCGACCAGTCGCACGCGCTACTGCACGAGCAGGCGATCGGGACGCCCTCGTCCTACGCCCACCAGATCGCCTTCAATGCGTTGCCGCATGCCGGCAACTTCGCGCCAGGAGACGATCACACCGACGAGGAGCGCAAGCTGATCAACGAGACGCGCAAGATCCTCGGCGACGAGCAGATCGCCATCTCTGCGACGTGCGTGCGCGTGCCGGTGGTCAACGGACACTCCGAGGCGGTCAATGTGCAGACGCGCGGAGAGCTTTCGCCCGAGCGCGCGCGGGAGCTGCTTGGCGCCGCGCCCGGCGTGACGGTGCTCGACGACCCTGACGCGGCGCTGTACCCACTGGCGATCGACGCGACCGGACACGACGAAGTGTTCGTCGGGCGCATCCGCCGCGACGCCGGTCACGAGCGCGCGCTGGACCTGTGGATCGTCGCCGACAACCTGCGTAAGGGCGCCGCGACAAATGCCGTGCAGCTCGCCGAGCTGCTGCACGCACGTGGCCTGCTCAACACCCGCTCGGGTGCTGTCGGCGCCGCCACGTCCGCCTCCTAGCTGCTCGCTCTGGACCCGGCCGGCTTTCGGCCGGCACGGATGAGCGCTGCCGGTGCCTAGACGACGCGCCCGATGCGCCGGCCCAGCCGGCCGGCGTCGGCACGCGGGGCGTGCCGATCGACGTGGTCGAGCACCTCACCGCGCCGGCGCGAGAGCGTCGGCGAGGGGCGCATGCTGAAGATCGCCAGCCCGTCGTCGGCGGGCGGGGCGTCGATGTCGTCGCAAAGGGTCTCCAGTTCGGGGCGCAGCGCGAGGAAGGCTGCAACGACACGCGGGTCGAAGTGGCCGCCCGCGGAGCGCTCGATCTCTGCGCAGGCGCGCTCGATCGGCCACGCCTGCTTGTACGGACGGTCGTGGGTGAGCGCGTCGAAGACGTCGGCGACGGCGACGATGCGCCCGGCGAGCGGGATCGAATCCCCCGACATGCCCGTCGGATAGCCCGTGCCATCCCAGCGCTCGTGGTGGGTCGCGGCGATCACCGCCGCGGTCTGCAGCACGCGCGAGCTGCCGCTGGAGAGTAGCCGCGCGCCCAGCTCGGCATGCGTCTTCATCACCGCGAACTCATCCTCGGTGAGCTTGCCTGGCTTGAGCAGGATGCAGTCGGGAATCGCCAGCTTGCCGACGTCGTGCAGCGGCGCGGCCTGGCGCACCAGCGTGACCTGTCCGGCCGGGAGCTCCAGCGCTAGCGCCAGCCGCGCGGCGATGTGGCCGACGCGCTCGGTGTGCTGATAGGTCTCGTCGTCGCGATACTCGGCTGCGATCGCCAGCTGGCGCAGGGTCTCCGCGCGCGTGTGGTCGAGCTCGCGCGTGCGCTCCTCGACGAGCTTTTCCAGGGCCTTGGCGCTGTCGGCGAGCTGCTCTTCGGCGTCGTGCTGGGCGGTCACGTCACGGGCGATCGCGTGAATCACGCCCTCTGACAGCGACGCCGAGGCGCTCCATTCCAGCCATCGATAGCTGCCGTCGGCTGCGCGGTAGCGGTTGCGAAAGCCGATCGTGTCACGCGCGTTCGCCAGACCGGCGGTCTCGGCGATCGTCATCTCGCGATCGTCGGGGTGCACGAACTCGATGAACGGCCTGGCGCACAGCTGCTCGGCGGTGTAGCCGAACAGACGCTCCCACGCGGGGTTGACACGCGTGAAGTAACCGTCCATGTCGGCCGTCGTCAGCAGGTCGAGCGAGGCGTCGTAGTAGCGGCTGACCTCCGCCTCCAGCTTGCGGCGGCGGTCTACGAAGTCGCCCAGCAGCATCGCCAGCGCGACGATCGTCAGAGCGCGCGTGGCATACCCGAGCGTCGTGACGTGCACATCGTCGATCAGCCCCCAGGCGCCTGTCAGTGCCAGCGCCACCAGCGCACCCGACACGCCGCCGCGCAACCCGAACCGCAACGCCAGCATGCCGACCGGGATCACAAACAGCGCTCCCTCTGCGTTGCCCGCGTTGGTGTCGATCACGCGCGCAACGAAGATCAGGGCAAAGGCGATCGACGCCACGGCCAACGTCGACCGGGTGGTGGACGGCCATCGACGCAGCTCGCGCAACTGCGTCAGGTGCGGGGGAGACAGCATGCATCCGTATCGTCGGTTGCGCCAGAAAACACAACCACCGGAATTGCAATTTGACGCTGGACACCGAGCATCCGCCGCGTTCGGGGGCCGTTTTCGCGGTGTTTTCCGGTTGTTCAGCGAGCGACTCGCCCGCGACGGCCTGCTCGGCTGCGCCGTCGAGGCGGCAAAGCGCACTGGACGTCTGTACGAGCGACCGCCGGACCGCAGCGCGCCGCCCAGGCAGGAGGACTAGCGCGCTGTCGCGCGAAGTGAGCAGCGATGATCTCCTCGGAGGTGCAGCGCACGCTCGTCAAGTCTCCGCCGGAGCTGTGGGCGGAGATCAGCGATCCAACCTCGCTCGCTCGCCATCTGGGCGAGTTCGGCGAGATCCACATCACGCGCGTGGAGCCAGAGCAGCGCGTCGAGTGGGAGGCCGACGATGCGAGTGGCAGCGTCGTCATCAAGCCCTCCGGCTGGGGCACCAAGGTCAAGCTGACGGTCACTCGCGAGCTGCCGGACGGCGTCGTCCAGGTCCTCGATGACGCCGGTTCCGGCTCGCTGGAGGATGCCGGCGCGGACGAAGACGAGGCCGCCGGCGAGGCGATCGTCGAAATGCTGGAGGCCGCGCCGCGCGAGGCTGAGCGCCCGCCGGAGCTCCCCAGCGCACAGCTGCGACAAGACTTCGCGCCCGGCACACGCATCGCGCCGGAGCAGCTGCCGCAGGACGACGAGCACGACTACGACGGGGACCAGGACGAGTCAGACGGGCGCGCGGCGGGCGAGTCCCCGCTCTCGCTCGAGGACGAGTTGTTGGAGGGCCTCGACGCACGCGAGCCGGACGAGGAGCCCGACGCCGAGCCCGCACCGCAACCACGCCGCGGGTTCTTGGCGCGTTGGTTTGCCCGCCGGCGCCCGCAGGCCGCCGTCGCAGTCGCACCACCCGACCAGCCCATGCCCGCCCGGCCGACCACCGACGATCAGGCGCACGCCCCCGCGCCGCGCTACAACGCGCTCGCGGCTTGGGCCTCGCAGGCCGCAGACGAGGACGAGCGGGGTGCCGCCGCGTCCCTCGCAGGGGCCGATCTGACGCCCTGCGGCGCGCCCTCCGAGGAGCTCGGCGAGGATCCGTCGGATGCCCTGGAGCGCGAGCCCACCGCAGGAGCCGACGCGGCCGCGGGGACGAGCGCCCCGCCGGACACATCCGGCGCACCGGAGAACGACGGCGCACGACCCGAAGTCGCCGCGGCGGACGACCTGTCGGCCGAGCTGCAGGCCGCCGAAGAGGTCGCCGTCGAGCAGGTCACGGCCGTGCTGAGCGGCGTGCTCGACCGCCTCGGCGCAGCGCATCACCGGCCGTTCTCACGGGCCTGATCCGGCGCACAGGCGGCCTTCACCTGCGGTGCGCGGATAACATCCGCGCCCGATGTCAAGCAGCGCACACGACCGACAGACAGACGCAGCCCTGCTCGCGGCGTCGCGCAGCGGCCACCGCAAGGAGCCGCGCCAGAAGGCGCCGGAGACCTACGAGGAGAAGCTGGCACAGCTGCACGAGCTGCGCGAAGCGGCGCTGCACTCGGCGCCGGAGGCCGAGGAGAAGCAGCACGCGCGCGGCAAGTACACCGCGCGCGAGCGCGTGGAGAAGCTGCTGGACCCAGGCTCCTTTCAGGAGCTGGACACGTTCGTGCGCCATCGCACGTACGACTTCGACATGCAGAAGAACCGGCCGTGGGGCGACGCGGTGGTGACCGGCCACGGCACGATCGACGGGCGCACGGTGTGCGTGTTCAGCCAGGACTTCACGGTGTTCGGCGGCTCGCTGGGCGAGGTGATGGGCGAGAAGATGGTCAAGCTGATGGACCTGGCGGCGAAGATCGGCTGCCCGGTGATCGGCATCAACGACTCGGGCGGCGCGCGCATCCAGGAGGGCGTCGTGTCGCTGGGTGCCTACGGCGACGTGTTCGTGCGCAACGTCAAGTGCTCGGGCGTGATCCCTCAGATCAGCCTGATCATGGGTCCGTGCGCCGGCGGCGCGGTGTACTCGCCGGCGATCACCGACTTCATCTTCATGGTCAAGGAGACCTCGCACATGTTCATCACGGGCCCCGACGTGATCAAGACGGTCACCGGCGAGGAGGTCGGCTTCGAGGAGCTCGGCGGGGCGATGTCGCACAACACCAAGTCGGGCGTCGCGCACTTCGCCTCAGAGGATGAGGACGCCTGCCTGGAGGACTGCCGCTACCTGATCAGCTTCCTGCCGCAGAACAACCTGCAGACCGCGCCGCGCGTAGAGCCGACCGATGATCCGCAGCGCATGAGCCTGGAGCTCGACGACGTGGTCCCGGACAACCCGAACAAGCCCTATGACATGCGCGACGTGGTCAAGCTGATCGTCGACGACGAGGAGTTCTTCGAGGTGCACGAACACCACGCCAAGAACATCATCTGCGGCTTCTCGCGGCTGGACGGCTTCGCAATCGGCATCGTCGGCAACCAGCCGGCGCAGCTGGCCGGCGTGCTCGACATCGACGCATCGGCGAAGGCGGCGCGATTCGTGCGCACGTGCGATGCGTTCAACATCCCGATCCTCACGTTCGTCGACGTTCCGGGCTTCCTGCCGGGTACCAGCCAGGAGTGGGGCGGCATCATCCGCCACGGCGCAAAGCTGTTGTACGCGTTTACCGAGGCGACCGTGCCGAAGCTGACGGTGATCACGCGCAAGGCCTACGGCGGCGCGTATGACGTGATGGCCTCCAAGCACATGCTCGCCGACTTCAACTTCGCGTGGCCGACCTCGGAGGTCGCAGTGATGGGCCCGGAGGGCGCCGTCAACATCATCTACCGGCGTGACATCGCCGGTAGCCCGACGCCGCAGGAGCGGCGCGAAAAGCTGATGGCGGACTACAAGGCGCGCTTCGCCAACCCCTACACGGCGGCCGAGCGCGGCTACATCGACGACGTGATCGTGCCGCACGAGACGCGGCCGAAGCTGATCGTCGCGCTGCACACGCTGCAGAGCAAGCGCGAACCGGGTCCGAAACGCAAGCACGGAAACATTCCGCTCTGATCAGCCAGGGGCTGCGGGTGGGTACCGATGCAGACGCATAACGGAAATCACCAGGGCAACCCCTCCACCGACCGACTGCTGATCTCTTCGCCGGCGGCCGCCTCGCCCGAGGAGGCCGCCGCGGTGGTGGCCGCTGTGGAGCGCTTCATGCGGGCCACCGCGCCCGCTCCAGCGCCGGTCACGCAGCACTCCGACCCGTGGCAGCGCGCGGCTATCCTCGAAGGCGTCGAGCGAGAGTCCCAGGGCGACGTCCGCGATCCCTGGATAAATACCTGAAAGCCGCTAGGCTTTAGCCTCAATCCTCGTCTCGCCGGTCGAACAACGTCTAACGCAGCCCGGGCAGCGCCCGGGTCAGGAGGTTTGTTGATGGAGCCAGTGTCAGTTCCCTCTCAGCGCGGAACGCTGAAGGACCCAGAGGTGCTCCAGAACGTCCCGGGGCACCTGATCCCGATCCTTCAGCGCGAGTTCGATGACTTCCAGACCGAGGCGAAGAAATTCCTCGACGGCCAGACCGAAGAAGACGAGTTCATCAAGTTCCGGCTCAAGCAGGGCGTATACGGCCAGCGCCAGCCGGACGTGCAGATGATTCGCGTAAAGCTTCCGTTCGGCGGCATCACGCCGGATCAGATGGATGCCTTCGCCGACGTCGTCGAGAAGTACGTACCGCTGAACAAGGGCCACATCACGACGCGCCAGAACATCCAGGTGCACCACATCCCGCTGCTCGAAGCCGAGAAGGCGATTCGCGAGCTCGGCAACAGCGGCCTGTCCAGCCGCGAGGGCTGCGGCAACACCGTGCGCAACGTGACCGGCGACCCGTGGGCGGGCGTGGCCGAGGACGAGCTGTTTGACATGACGCCGTACGCGGGCGCGTACGTGCGCTACTTCGTGCGCCACCCGACGACGCAGGCGATGCCGCGCAAGATCAAGACGTCCTTCGACGGCTCGCCGCGCGACCGCGCGATCAGCGGCATCCACGACATCGCCTTCCGCGCGCGCGTCAAGCACATCGAGGGCCGCGGTGAGGTGCGCGGTGCCGAGATGCTGGTCGGCGGTGGCACTTCGATCATGCCTCGCGTGGCGCCTGCGCTCTACGAGTTCGTGGAGCTGGAAAACGGCGACTACCTGAAGATCGCCGAGGCGGTCTTTCGTATCTTCGACCGCCAGGAGTGGCTGCGCGTCAACCGCGCACGCGCGCGCATCAAGGTGTTCGTGGACAAGTTCGGCATCGACGAGCTGCGCAACCAGGTCGAGGAGGAGCTGAAGGGAGACTGGGTCTCCGAACGCGACTTCTCGATCGAGCAGCGTCTGTTCGTCGACGATGAGCGCGAGAGCGCGCCGGCGCCGCCGCAGAGCTACGGCAGCCCCAACGGAGACCTGTCGGAGTTCGAGCGCTTCCGTGCGGCCAACGTGCGTGAGCAGAAGCAAGAGGGCTTCGTGACGGTCGAGGCGAAAGTCACGCGCGGCGATTTGGCCCCCGAGCAGTTCCGCGGGCTGGCGCAGATCATGCGCGACTACTCGGGCGGCTACGCGCGCACGACGGTTCAGCAGAACTTCGTGCTGCGCTGGGTGCGCGAGGAGTGCGTCTACGACGTGTGGAAGGCACTGTCGGAGCTTGGCCTGGGCGAGCACGGCTCGCGCGAGATCGACGACGTCGTGTCGTGCCCGGGCACGGACTCGTGCAAGCTCGGCATCACCAGCTCGATGGGGCTCAACCAGGCGGTGCAGGAGCGCATCGAGTCGCTACAGATCACCGACGAGCTGACGCGCAGGCTGAACGTCAAGATCAGCGGCTGCCCCAACGGCTGCGGCCAGCACCACGTCGCCAGCATCGGCTTCACGGGCGCGTCGATCAAAGTCGGCGAGCACACGATCCCGGCCTACATCCCGCACGTAGGCGGAGTGTTCGAAGGCGGCGAGGTGCAGTTCGGCACGCGCCTGAAGTTGCGTCTGCCGTCAAAGCGGGTGCCCGACGCGATCGAGCGCTGGATCGCGCAGTACGAGGCCAACCGCAACGACGGCGAGGAGTGGAACGCCTACCTGGAGCGCGTCGGCGCGGCTGCGCTGGAGGCGGAGGTCAAGGATCTGTCGATGCCGGTCGACTTCGGGTTGGAGACGATGAACACCTTCATCGACTGGAATCGTGATGTTCCCTTCGAAGTCATTCGCGGCGAGGGCGAGTGCGCGGTATAGATCAATGAGACACTCACAAGAGGACCGAACAGATGACCCCAGTACATAGCCCGATGTCACCGACCAGCACGCACTTTGACCCCGCGCCCGGCCTGACGCACACGCTGCGTGAGGCGGCGCGTCACGGCGAGCGTGCGGTGCTGCTGTGCTCCTTTCAGAAGGAGGAGTCGGTGCTGCTGGACGAGCTGCTGCGGCTCGATCAGGGAACCGGGCGCGCCGTGCGCATCCTGACGATCGACACGGGCGTGCTGTTCGAGGAGACGATGAAGACGTGGCGCGCCTTTGAGGAGCGTTTCGGCGTGCAGATCGAGGTGTTCGACGCGAGCAGCTCAGGCGAGCCGTGGAACGGTCCCGAGCACTGCTGCTCGGTCGCCAAGGTCGCGGCGCTGGAGCGCGCACTGGACGGCGCCGAGGGCTGGATCACAGGTATCCGCCGCGAGCAGGGTCCGACACGCGCCAGCTCGGAGCTGATCGAACGCGACGACGTGCGCGGACTGTGGAAGTACAACCCGCTGGCGCACTGGAGCGACAAGGACCTGTGGCGGCGCATCCATGAGCGCGACCTGCCGTACAACCCGCTGCACGACCAGGGCTACGAGTCGATCGGCTGCGCGCCGTGCACCCAGCCCGGCAGCGGACGCGAAGGCCGCTGGGCCGGCACGGACAAGACCGAGTGTGGCATCCACGTAGACGTGATCGAGCCCTCCTGACCTCGGATGGCCGCCGCAGCACGCCCTCAGCTGAGCCACCTGCGGGCGCTTGAGTCCGAGGCGATTCACGTGATGCGTGAGGTCGCGGCGGAATTCGAGAAACCGGTGCTGCTGTTCAGCGGTGGCAAGGACTCGATAGTGCTGCTGCGCCTCGCCGAGAAGGCATTTCGCCCGGCGCCGTTCCCGTTTCCGCTGATGCACGTGGACACGGGGCACAACTTTCCCGAGGTGATCGAGTTTCGCGACCGCCGCGTGGTCGAGCTCGGCGAGCGGCTGATCGTGGCCAGCGTGCAGGAGTCGATCGACAATGGCCGCGCGGTCGAGGAGACAGGCCCGCGCGCTTCGCGCAACCAGCTGCAGACGGTGACGCTGCTCGATGCGCTCGCCGAGCACGGCTTCGACGCGGCGTTCGGCGGCGCGCGCCGCGACGAGGAGCGCGCGCGGGCGAAGGAGCGCGTGTTCTCCTTCCGCGACGACTTTGGCCAGTGGGACCCGAAGAACCAGCGCCCGGAGCTGTGGAACCTGTACAACGGGCGCATCTCCAAGGGCGAGAACGTTCGCGTCTTTCCGATCTCCAACTGGACCGAGCTCGACGTGTGGGAGTACATCGACTCCGAGGGGCTGGAGGTACCGTCGATCTACTTCTCACACGAGCGCGACGTGTTCCGCCGCGACGGCATGCTGTACGCCTGGCGCGAGGGCACCGAGCTGATCGAGGGCGAGGAGATCTTCTCCGAGACCGTGCGATATCGCACGGTCGGCGACATGAGCTGCACCGGCGGCGTGCTGTCGCAGGCGAGCACGCTGGAGGAGGTCGTCGTGGAGATCGCCGCCACGCGCATCACCGAGCGCGGCGAGACGCGTGCCGACGACCGCGTCTCCGAGGCTGCGATGGAGGACCGCAAGAAGGCCGGCTACTTCTAGTGACGCTGGACCTGCTGCGCTTTACGACCGCCGGCGCGGTCGACGACGGTAAGAGCACGCTGATCGGTCGTTTGCTGTTCGACTCCAAGCAGGTCTTCGAGGACCAGCTCGAGCACGTCGCCGAGGCCTCTGAGCGCCGTGGCGGCGCGGGCACGATGGACCTGGCACTGCTCACCGACGGCCTGAAGGCCGAGCGCGAGCAGGGCATCACGATCGACGTCGCCTATCGCTACTTCGCCACCCCGGCACGCCGCTTCATCATCGCCGACTGCCCCGGCCATCGCCAGTACACGCGCAACATGGTCACCGGGGCGTCGACGGCGGACCTGGCCGTGGTGCTCGTGGACGCACGCCGCGGCGTGACCGAGCAGTCCAGGCGCCACGCGTTCATCAGCGCGCTACTGGGCATCCCGCACATGGTCGTGGCGATCAACAAGATGGACCTGGTCGAGCACTCTCAGGCCCGGTTCGACGAGCTGGTCGCCGAGTTCGCCGAGTTCGCGGCCGGCCTCGGCGCGATCACCGGACGTGATCCCTCCGGCGCCACGAAGCCAGGTGCCGGCGCGCGCGCCGCGGAGATCTCCTACATCCCGATCTCGGCGCTCAACGGCGACAACGTGGTCGAGCGCTCGCCGGCTATGCCGTGGTACGACGGACCGGCGCTGCTGGAGCTGCTCGAGCAGGTGGAGGTCGCCTACGACCACCCGTTTGACCGCCCGGCACGCTTTCCCGTGCAATGGGTGATCCGTCCCGGCGCGCGGAATCGCCGCCGCGCGCCCGGCCGTATCGGCCGCGGTCGACTCCGGTGACGGCGCGGGCGCCCCGGGCAGCGGCGGCGCGCTCGCCGTTGCGTCCGGCGATTCCGACTACCGCGGCTACGCCGGACAGCTGGCAAGCGGCGCGTTGCGCCGCGGCGACGAGGTCGCCGTGCTGCCGGGCGGCGGGCGCACGCGCATCGCGGCGATCGACACCTACGACGGCGAGCTGGAGGAGGCGATGGCGCCGATGTCGCTGACGCTGCGCCTGGAGGACGAGCTGGACATCTCGCGCGGCGAGCTGATCTGCCGCCCCGACGAGGCGGCGACCGTCGCGCGCGAGCTGCAGGCGGACGTGTGCTGGATGACCGACAAGCCGCTGCGCGCGGGCGGGCGCTACGTGCTCAAGCACACCTCGCGAAACGCGACGGCGATCGTCGACCGCATCGAGGACATCGTCGACGTCGACACGCTGCAGCGCTCGCAGCCGGCCGAGCAGCTGGCACTCAACGACATCGGGCGCGTGCACCTGCGCACGAGCATCCCGCTGGCCTTCGACGCGTACACGAGCAACCGCCGCACGGGTAGCTTCATCCTGATCGACGAGGCCAGCAATGAGACCGTCGGCGCGGGCCTGATCGCCGCCGAGTCCGCCTGAACGCAGCCCTCGGCCCGGGCTCTGCCGCCGATCGCAGCCGGGCGGACGCTAAGCTTCCGCGGCCGATGTTCAGCAAGGTACTGGTAGCCAATCGCGGGGAGATCGCGGTACGCATCGTGCGTGCCCTGGAGGAGCTCGGCGTCGCGAGCGTCGCCGTCTACTCCGAGCTCGACCGCGACACGCCGCACGTCAAGCGCGCCGACGAGGCCTACAACCTTGGCGACGGCCCAGCGGCCGACAACTACCTGAGCATCGAGAAGATCATCGACGTGGCCAAGCGCTCGGGCGCCGAGGCCGTGCACCCCGGCTACGGATTTCTCGCCGAGAACGCGCCATTTGCGCAGGCCTGCGAGGACGCTCAGATCGTGTTCATCGGACCGCCGGCCAGCGCGATCGAGGCGATGGGGTCCAAGACGCGCGCGCGTGAGCTGATGCAGGCGGCCGGTGTGCCGATCGTGCCCGGTACGACCGAGCCGGTGGAGACGGTCGCCGACGCACTGCGTATCGCCAAGGCCGACATCGGCTTTCCGGTCGCCGTCAAGGCGGCGGGCGGCGGCGGCGGCAAGGGCTTTCGCGTCGCGCTCACCGAGGATGAGCTGGAGGGCGCGTTCGAGGGCTCCAGCCGCGAAGGCGAGAAGTTCTTCTCCGACGGCACGGTGTATCTCGAGCGCTACCTGCACGACCCGCGCCACGTCGAGGTGCAGGTGCTGGCCGACCGCCATGGCCACGTGATCCACCTGGGCGAGCGCGACTGCTCGATCCAGCGCCGCCACCAGAAGGTGATCGAGGAGTCGCCGGCGCCGGAGTGGGTCGTCGACCCGCAGATGCGCGAGCGCATCGGCAAGATCGGCGTCGACGCGGCGAAGGCCGTCGACTACGTCGGGGCGGGCACGATCGAGGGTCTCTTCTCGGCGGCCGAGGGCGCCGAGCCCGAGTACTTCTTCTTGGAGATGAACACGCGCGTGCAGGTCGAGCACTGCGTGACTGAGATGACGACAGGCGTCGACATCGTCAAGGAGGGCATCCGCGCAGCGGCCGGCGAGGAGCTGTCCTACGAGCAGGCCGACATCGAGCTTCGCGGCCACGCGATCGAGTGCCGCATCAATGCCGAGGACGCCTCGAAGAACTTCGCGCCGGCGCCCGGCAAGATCGGCGCCTATCGCGAGCCGACCGGCCCGGGCGTGCGCGTGGACTCAGGAGTGCAGGCGGGCGGCGAAGTCTCGCCGATGTATGACCCGATGGTCGCCAAGCTGATCGTCTGGGACGCCGACCGCGAGCAGGCAACCAGGCGCATGCTGCGCGCGCTGGGCGAATACGAGATCGAGGGACTGAAGACGCTGATCCCCTTCCACCAGGCGCTGCTGGCGACCGAGCAGTGGGCCATGGGCGAGACCTGCAGGGACCTGCTGGAGGACAAGAAGTGGCTGAAGACGCTCGCATTCGACGCGCCCCCCGCGCCGCTCGAGGGCGAGCAGGAGGCTGAGAAGGTCGAGCAGACCTACGCCGTGGAGGTCTCGGGCAAGCGCTTTGACGTGCGCGTCGTCGGACCGCCCTTCGCCGGCGGCGGTGCCGCCTCGAGCAATGGCGCGGGCCCCGCTGTGGCGAAGGCGCCGAAGCGCACGCAGCGTAAGTCCTCGGGGAGCGGCGGCGGCGCCGACGTGCTCCCCTCGCCGCTTCAGGGCAACATGTGGAAGGTGCTGGTCAAACAGGGCGACACCGTCGAGGAAGGCCAGCTGCTGTGCATCATCGAGGCGATGAAGATGGAGAACGAGATCACCGCACACAAGGCGGGTACGATCGCCGAGCTGCCGATCGCCGAGGGCGAGCCGATTCAGGCGGGCGCGCCGATCGCGACGATCACCAGCGCTGCCGAGAGCGAGGGCTGAGACCGGCTGTCTAGACGCGTGCGGCGTTCTGCGCGTGCAGCTCGCGCTGTACCTGCGAGCGCCGGCGCTCGGGCAGCTCAGCGTCGGCGCCCAGCGCGCGAAGATCGCGCAGGTAGGCAGCGTCCTCCTCGAGCACGCCCAGCGCGGTCGCGCGGTCGATGACGGGCCCGTGGCCGGGGACGACGTGCTCGGCCGCCTCGACCAGCGGGCGTAGGCGCTCGAGCGTCGCCTCGTAAGCGTCGAGCATCGTCTCCCCGCCGGCCGCCTTCTGCTCGCCGAGAACGGGCAACTCGATCGCCGACAGGTAGTCGCCGGCCACGAGCACGCCCGCCCACGCGATCCACACGGCCATGCCGTCGACGGTGTGGCCGGTGGCGGGATGCAGCTCGAGCTCGGCGTCGCCGATGTCACAGCGCCCGGGCACCGCGAGCGCCTGCAGCGAGCCGAGCGATAGCGGGCGCGGGCGCTCGATGTGCAGTTCTTCGTCAAAGCGCCGCAGCAGACGCTGTGCAGCGCCGGGCTCGGCGCTCAGGCGCGCTGCGCTGCTCTGCGAGCAGCCAAGCGGCGCCTCGGGAAAGGCCAGCGGCCCGAGCACGTGATCGAAGTCGGCGTGCGTGGCAAGCAGACCGTTCGGCTGGGGGAATCGCGCCTGCTCGACCAGCGAGGGCAGCAGTTCGAGCTCTTCGGGCAGCACCGGCGAATCGATCGCGAAGACCTCCGCCTCGGCGGCCTCGGCCGGCCCGCGAACGATCGTGCAGTGTGCCTGGAACAACTGGCTTGTGACGACGATGACGTCGCGGTGCAGCGAGACGGCTCGCACCGGCGAGACGCCTAGGAGACGCCGAGCAGCTTGGCGGCCTCTTTGAGGTTGGCCACTTCGGCTGTGGGCTTCTTCTGAGAGGAGTCGAGCGTCTCCTTGCTGCGGTTGACCCAGATGACGGGCACGCGGGCTTTGACGCACGGCGCGACGTCGTGGTAGTGGCTTGCTGCCACGTGCACCCATCCGCGCTTGCCGCCGACGCGGCGCGCGCACTCGGTGAAGTGAGCGGGTTCGGGCTTGTAGGAGCGGACCTGCTGGGCGGTGACGACGAGGTCGAAGTCGGTGGGTATGTGCCGGCGCGTCTGGCCGAGCAGCTTGTCGTCGATGTTCGAGAGCAAGCCGAGTTTGTATTTCTTGGCGAGCTTCTGAAGTTGCGTGTTGGTCTCCTTGAAAGGCTTCCATTTCTGCACCGAGTCGGGCAGAAAACCCGAGCGCGAGGGCTCAAGCGGCCACTCCAGGCGCTTGGCGATCTCGATCGCGGTGCGCCTGAGCACCTCCGCGTAGAGCTCGTATGACCCGCCCTCGATGTCGCGGGAGATCTCGTGAAACAGCGAGATCAGCTGGGCGCGGTCGATCTCGAAGTCGTCGCGCGCTGCCTCTTTGGCGAACGCCTCGTAGATGCCGGTCTCCCAGTCGATCAGGGTTCCATAGACATCGAATGTGACGAACGTGACGTTTTTAGGTATTGGCATCGGCGGGCATTATGCCGCGCTTTGGCAGCCGAGCGCGGTTACCCCGGTTTGCGTTAGAGTCCCGCGCCGCAATGGATCTGTTGGAGTACCAAGGCAAGCAGCTGTTCGCCCGTCACGGATTGAAGGTTTCTTCGGGCTTGGCAGTCACCACGGTCGACGACGCGCTGGTCGCCGCCGACGAGGTCGGCTACCCGGTCGTCGTCAAGGCACAGGTGCTGATCGGCGGACGCGGCAAGGCCGGCGGCGTGAAGCTGGCGGCAAACGAGAGCGAGGCGCGCGAGCACGCCGGCAACATCCTGGGGATGGACATCAAGGGACACGTCGTGCGCACGCTGTGGATCGAGCACGCCTCGGACATCGCCTCGGAGTACTACGCCTCGGTACTGCTCGACCGCTCGGCCAAGCAGCCGCTCGTGATGTTCAGCGTCGAGGGCGGCGTGGACATCGAAGAGGTCGCCGAGAAGACGCCCGAGAAGCTGATCCGCCATCACGTCGACGCGCTGTCGGGGCTGACGCACGAGGAGGGCGTGCAGATCGCCCGCGACGGCGGAGCCGATTCCGACGTGCTCGACGGCGTCGCCGATGCACTCGTGGCGCTGTATGAGGTGTGGTTGCGCGAGGACGCGACGCTCGCCGAGATCAACCCGCTGATCGTCACGCCGGAGCGCGAAGTCAAGGCGCTGGACTCCAAGGTGTCGCTGGACGGCAACGCGCTGTACCGCCACCCGGAGAACCAGGGACTGTCTGACAAGGAGAACGAAGACCCGCTCGAACGCCGGGCCAAGGAGGAGGGCCTGCAGTTCGTCAAGCTCGACGGCGACATCGGCATCCTCGGCAACGGCGCCGGGCTGGTCATGTCGACACTGGACGTGGTCGCGGGCGCCGGCGGCGCGCCGGCGAACTTCCTCGACGCAGGCGGCGGCTCCAACGCCGACACGATCAAGCAGGCCGTCGACCTGATCCTCGCCAACGACGCGGTCAAGGCGGTGCTCGTGAACATCTTCGCCGGCATCACGCGCTGCGACGAGGTCGCAAACGGCCTGATCGCCGCGTTCGGCGACATCAAACCTTCAGTCCCTTTCGTGGTCCGCCTGGACGGCACCAACGACGTCGAGGGCCGCCGCCTGCTCAGCGAGGCGGCGCTGCCCAACGTGCACTCAGCGCAGACGATGAACGAGGCCGCCGAGATGGTCGTCGCGCTGGCTGCCGGTCAATCGGTCGGGGGGGCTGCCTGATGTCGGTGCTGATCGACGAGGGCACGCGCCTCTGCGTGGCCGGCATCACCGGCCGCGAGGGCACCTTTCACACGCTGAACAACCGCAACTACGGCACCAACGTGGTCGGTGGCGTCACCCCCGGCAAGGGCGGACAGGACGTCGAGGGCATTCCGGTGTACGACAGCTGGGCCGACGCGGTGTCCGAGGCGCAGCCGAACACTGCGATGATCTTTGTGCCACCGCGCTTTGCCGCCGACGCGATCCTCGAAGCGGCGGGGGCCGGCGTGGAGCTGGTGATCGCGATCACCGAGGGCATTCCGGCACACGACGAGCTGCGCGTCTACAACACACTCAAGCGCGACTTTCCGGGCACTCGGCTGATCGGCCCCAACTGTCCCGGCATCCTCTCCCCTGGCAAGGCCAACGTGGGCATCATCCCCGCGTCGTTCTTCGAGCAGGGCAACGTCGGCGTGGTGTCTCGCTCGGGCACGCTGACCTACCAGATCGGCAACGAGATCGCGCGCGCCGGCTTCGGCTGCAGCTCGATCGTCGGCATCGGTGGCGACCCCGTCCCCGGCTCGTCGTTCGTCGACGTGCTCGAGCTGTTCCAAGCCGACGACGACACCGAGCTGGTCGTGCTCTCCGGCGAGATCGGCGGCTCTGCCGAGGAAGAGGCGGCCGAGTACATCGCCGAGAACATGTCAAAGCCCGTCGTCGCCTACATCGCCGGCTTCACCGCACCCGCAGGCAAGCAGATGGGCCATGCCGGGGCAATCGTGTCCGGCTCCTCCGGAACCGCGGCCGCCAAGGCGCAGGCGCTGGAAGCCAAGGGCGTGCGCGTGGGCCGCACGCCGACCGAGGCCGCGGCGATCGCCGTGGAGGTCCTCGGCGGCGCATCCGTCGGCGCCTGAAGCGCGCCCCGCACCTCCGCCCGCAGCGCTGGTCGCGCGACGCCGCGACCGCTAGGCTTGGCGCTCGTGGATAAGGAGATCGCGAACACGCTGGGAGAGCTCGAGCGCAAGCTGCGCGAGCTCGAACGCGTCCTCAGCGGCATCGGCGAGGGAAACGGCGGACGCGGCCCGTCGGACGCGCCGGTGAGCGGCGACACCACCGCTGCCGGGGACGGGCCGTTTGCCGAGCCCACCGGTCCGGGCAGGCTTGTCGACGAGGCCTTTGACCGCGAGCGCGAGCGCAGCATCGCCGCGACGCCGCCCACGCGTGAGCAAGCGCCGAGCCCGGCCCGCGACAGAGATGCCGCTGTCGACGCCCCATCGCGCCCGGCGGTTCCCGCAGATTTCTCACCGCCCTTTGCCCCGCCAGCCGGCGGAGAGCCGGCGGCGGCGTCGCCGGGCGGGCGCCGTGCGACCGACCGCGTGCCGCCGGACCCTGCGCAGGCGGCGGCGGTCACCGAGCCTGTCCGCCGAGCGGTGCGCCGGCCACCGTCGCCCGCAGAGCAGTCGCCGAGCGCGGCGGAGCTGCTGCGCTTTCGCGATCGCCTCGAGCGCACTGCGCGCGAGCTGACCCACGACTACGACGAGCTGCTCGGACGCATAACCTACGCGGCCGTGCCAACTCCCACCGGACCGACGATCTCATTCGCGCGCGGCGCGCCTTCGCTCGACATCGTCGACGTGCAGGGCCTGCGCGATGCCGCCGTGCGCGCGTTCGACAGCGACCCGGCCGGCACGACGGCCTACGGCACGTCGATCGGCTACCCGCGCCTGCGCGCCTGGATCGCCGACCGCCACGGCGTCGAGCCCGAGCGAGTGCTCGTGACCAACGGCTCGATGCAGGCGGACGCGTTCCTGTTCGAGCACCTCGTACGCCCCGGCGACGACGTCGTCGTGGAGCGTCCGTCGTATGACCGCACGCTACTTTCGCTGCGGGAGCGGGGGGCGACGCTGCACGCGGTCGAGCTGCAGCCCGACGGCATCGACACGCAGGCCCTGTCGCAACTGCTCCGCGCCAACAATGTGCGCCCGAAGCTCGCGCACATCATTCCCAACTTCCAGAACCCGGCCGGCTACACGCTGTCGCTGGCCAAGCGCGAGGCACTGCTCCAGCTCGCCGCCGAGCACGGCTTCGTCGTCTTCGAGGATGACCCGTACGTGGCGCTGCGCTTCAGCGGCGAGTCGATGCCGACGATGCTGTCGATCGACCCGGAGCGCGTGGTGTACGCCTCGTCATTCTCCAAGACGGTCTGCCCGGGCATCCGCGTCGGTTACCTCGTCGGCCCCCCCGACGTGATCGCGGCGATCGGCCGCTTGGCGACCAACACATACATCTCGCCGAACATGGTCGCCCAGTCGATCGTCTACGAGTTCTGCGCGTCCGGCGCGATCGAGCGCTCCATCGAGACGGTGCGCACGGCACTGGCAAAGCGCGCGCTCACGCTGTCCGAAGCGCTGCGGCGCGAGCTGCCCGAGGCCGAGTTCGTCGCGCCCGAGGGTGGCTACTTCATGTGGGTGACGCTGCCGCAGGGCACCGACGTCGCGCGGCTGTTCGAGGCGGCCGCCGAACTCGGCGTGGCCTTCGTCAAGGGCACCGACTTTCTGCTGGAGGGCGGCGAGAACACGCTGCGCCTGGCCTACTCGGGCGTCACCGAGCAGCAGATCGAGGAGGGCATCACCCGCCTTGCTGCGGCTTACAGGTCTCTGTAGGACTGTCGCTCTCTGTCTGACTGACGCGAGAGTCAAGCGAGACAAGGACGCAGGGAGCGCGGCCTGCTTTGCAGGCGAGCGACTGAGGACGCCGTATCGCGCAGGCTCTCGCGTCAATCAGCGCCCGTAGCGCTGGCCGAGCACAAGCTGGTCCGGCAGGGCCGTTCGCTCGGGCGGCGATGGATCGGCGATCACCGAGACCGTCTCGGCGACGCTTGGCGTGACCGAGCAGGTGCTGCCGTCGGCGCCCTGCACGACGACCTGCTCGTCGTCGCGCTGCACGAGCTCGCCGCTCAAGCCGGGCTCCAGGCCAGACGCCTTGAGGTAGTGCAGCAGGTCCTCGGCCTCGTTCTCGAAGCGCAGGACGCGGACGTCCGCACCGACCTCGACGTCGGCGAGCGGTACGCCCGACAGGCGTGCGCCGGCGACGATCGGGTGGCCGTGCGGGCAGGTCTTGGCGTCGCCGATCGCGGCGAGCATGCGCTCCTCCAGCACCGGCGACATCGCGTGCTCGAGGCGCTCGGCCTCCTCGTGCACCTCGTCCCACGGCACACCGAGCACGTCTGTCAGGAAGCGCTCGATCAGGCGGTGGCGGCGGACGATCTGCTCGGCGTGCTCGACGCCGGAGTCGGTGAAGGTGATCGTGCGGTCCTTGGCGCGCGTGATGTAGCCGTCGCGCTCGAGGCGCCCGACCATCTCGTGCACGGTCGGCGGCGACAGCTGCATCGCACGAGCGACGTTCGCGCCGGTCATCGGCAGGCCTGCCTCGTGCAGCCAGAAGAGGCTCTGCAGGTACTCCTCCTCGGCGACCGTCGCGGTGTCGCTACTCATGGCAATGATCCTAGACCAAGGCACTCGGCGGGCTACGTCGAGGCGCGCGTGGCCGGGGACTGAATCCCGCGGGGCGCGTCAGGAGTCGAGCTGATCGAACGTACACTCGCGCGGGTCCTTGTCATCGCGCCAGCGACGCAGCTTGGCGCCGTGGCGAATCCGCCCGGCCGATACATGGTCGAAGTCGATCTCCAGGACCAGCTCGGGGCGTAGACCGACCCACTCCAGGTCCTTGCCGGCGCTCCAGCGGCTGGGGTCGGCAGACCCTCGCTCGCCCGACTCGTAGTCGGCGAGAAAGCCCGGCAGGCGGCGCTTCTCGGCGACGGAGAGACCCGAACAATGCCCCACCACGCGCAGCTCGCCGCCGTCGTAGAGCCCGAGGATCAGCGCGCCGACGGTGTCCTGCTCCTTGCCCGGGCGCCAGCCGACGATCACAGCGTCGATCGTGCGCACGCGCTTGACCTTGGCCATCCCCTTGCGCTCGCCGGGGCGGTAGGGAGCCGAGCGCTCCTTGGCGATCGCGCCCTCGGCGCTCTGCAGCCATCGCTGCGCCCCCTGCGCGGTCTCGGCAGTCTGCATCAGTTCCAGCGGCGCATCCGCAAACGGCTTGCCCGCGAGCAGCGACTCCAGCTCGGCGCGTCGCTGTGAGAAGGGCAGCTCGAGCAGCGAACGGTCGTCGAGCGCGAGCAGGTCGAAGGCCACGTATATCGCGGGCGTCTCGCCGGCCAGGCGCTCGATGCGCGAGACGGCCGGATGTATGCGCTGGCCGAGCGCGTCGAAGTCCTCGCGACCGTCGCCACCGCGCACGACGATCTCGCCGTCGAGCAAGTAGTGACCGCTCGGGAACTCGAGCTCGGGGAAGTAGCGTCCAAGCGGCTTGCCGTTGCGCGATTGCAGGAACAGCTCGTCACCGTCGACGAATGCCAGGCAGCGAAAGCCGTCGAGCTTGACCTCGTAGACGTAGTCCTCGCCGACCGGCAGCTCCTTACGCGACAGCGCCAGCTGCGGCTTCAGCGGCGGCTCGATCGCCAGCGTCACGACGTCTGCCCCTTCGGCTTGCGCGCACGACTGGGCTGCACGCGCTTGGGCTCGCCCTTCTGCTTGGCGAAGTGCGGCGGCCACGGCGCGTCGCCGAGGCCTTCACGCTCGTCTCGCGCTGCGAGCTCCAGTAGCGCGTCGAGGCTGCCGGGGTGCTCGTCGATCGCGGCCGACGGGTCGCCGCGCTCGCGCAGGCGCGCGGGCACCGTCTGCACCGTCAGCTCCGCCGGGTCGACGTCTGCAACCTCCTCCCACTCCACCGGGCACGACACGCGGGCGTCGGCCACCGCGCGCACCGAGTAGGCCGAAGCGATCGTTCGGTCACGCGCGTTCTGGTTGTAGTCGATGAACACGCCCTCGCGTTCCTCCTTCCACCAGCGGCTCGTCGCACGTCCGGGCATGCGCCGCTCGACCTCGCGAGCGAGCGCCAGCGCGCCCGTGCGCACCTGCTGGAAGTCATAGCCACCCACCAGGCGCACGTACACGTGGATGCCGCGCGAGCCGGACGTCTTTGGAAAGCCCACCAGGCCGTGCTCGTCGAGCACCTCGCGCACGCAAAGCGCAACGTCGCGCACCTGCGCGAAGGAGATGTCCGGCTGGGGGTCGAGATCGACGCGCAGCTCGTCGGGATGGTCGAGGTCCGCGCGCCGCACCGCCCACGGGTTCCAGTCGATCACACCGAGGTTCACGCCCCACACCAGGTGCGCGGCGTCGTTGGGCACGAGCTCGCGCGCGTGCCGCCCGCTGGGGAACGTGACCGTCGCCGTCTGCAACCACTCCGGCGCAGTGTCAGGCACGCGCTTCTGAAAGAACGGCTCGCCCTCCACGCCATTGACCCAGCGCTTCATCACCGTCGGCCTGTCGCGCAGCCCGCGCACGACCGCCTGCTCGCACTCCACGTAGTAGTTGACAAGATCGAGCTTCGTCAGCTTCGGCTGCGGGAAGAACAGCTTTTGCGGATTGCTCACGCGCAGCTCGCGCCCGCACACCTCGATCGTGGCCGGCTCGGCCTTCTTTGCTGGCATTGCTGGAAGGATGCCCGATCATGCTCCCGCGAACACTGCTCGTCGCCGCCTGCCCCTTCGGCGAGCGGCTGAGCGCCGACCACGTCGCGCGCGCGGTCGGGCTTGGCCTGCAGGACGGGGGCTGGTCAACCGAGCCGTGCCCGCTGCCGGCCGTGGGCGCGACCGCGAGCGCCCGCACGCCGAACGCAGCGCGGCTGCGCGAGCTGCTCGACGAGCTGAACTTCGACGCTCGCATGCGCTGCTCGCGGGCGCTCGTCCTCTGCGAACGCGAGCTGGACGAGCAGACGCTCGCCGGCAGCCCCGCATTCGAGCTGGCCACGCGCGCGCGGCAGGCCGGCGTGCCCGCCTACGCCGTCACCGCCGCAAACCGCCTGGATGCCTTCGACGCGCGTGTGCTCGACCTGCAGGCGATCGTCGAGGGCCGCAGCGCACGCTCGTTGCGCAGCGCCGCGCGCACGCTCGCCGAGCTCATCTGACGAGCGCGCGCCGTCAGAGCTGGCAATTGGGGCACCAGTACGTCAGGCGGTTGTCGTCGCCTTGGGCGTGCTGGCGGATCGGCGTGCCGCAGCGCTGGCACGGCAGCCCCGCGCGCTTGTACACCGCGCGCGGGCGCGAGCTGTAGCCGTCGCCGTCGGCCGACTCGCGCATGCGCTCGCGCGCAAAGCGCACGATCGCCAAGGCCTCCTCGTCTGCCAACCGCTCCAGCGGCCGCCACGGGTTGACCGCCGCGGCGAAGCACGACTCGGACTTCCACACGTTGCCGATGCCTGCCACGACGCGCTGGTCGAGCAGCGCGTCGCCGACCGTCCGTGCGCGATCCTCCGCGCGCAGCCTGCGCACGAACGCCTGCTCGTCGAAGCTCGTGCCGATCACATCTTGGCCGAGCGCCGCCAGGCGGCGATCGAAGCGTGTGCGCGACTCGCGCATCAGCTCGAGCACCGGGCCGTCGAACTGCACGACGTCCCATTCGCCGTAGCGCATCACCAGCCAGGCGCGGCGGCGCGCGCGCTTCCAGCGCGCGCCCTCGCGGTGCACGCCCCACGACCCCGTCATGCGCAGATGCGAGTGCAGCGTCAGGTCGCCGTCGAAGCGCACGAACAGGTGCTTGCCGTGCGCGTCGACCGCGCGCACCGCCCTACCGGCCAGACGTTCGGGCCAGCCGTCGGCCTGGTGTCGCGGATGCGGCGTGAGGATCTGCTCGGGAACCTTGTCCAGCAGCACGGCGCGCACGCGTCGCGCGGCGTTGTGAATCGTGTCGCCCTCGGGCATCGCCGCTCACGATGGCAGAGGCTCGTCGGGCATCCCGGCGAGCGCGCGCGCCACGTCGAGCACCAGCCTGGTCGCGTTGGCGACGCTCGCGTAGTCGAGGTTCGCCGGAATGTCGCTCGGTAGGTGGTAGTTGGCCGGGCTGCGCCAGTCGGTCATCGAGACGAGCGTCGCGGTCGCGTACCCCGCGCGGCTGGGGATCACGCTGTCGGTCGACGCCCGCGCGCGAAAGCCGCGCTGCAGCTCGATGCCGAGCCGCCGCGCGCGCGCCGCGACCAGATCGCGTAGCCACGGGCCGGCGTAGCTCTCCATCCACACCGGCCCCTCGGCCTCCAGCATCACCAGATGCGGCGAGCCGACGGTGTCGAGGTTGAAGAACGCGGTGCGCTGTGGATCGAGCATCTCGCGATGGCGCGCGACGAACGCGCGGATGCCGTCCTGCAGCGTCTCCTCCGCGCCGCATGACACGAGCAGCACGCGCAGACCGGGGAGCGGCTCGTCGCTCAACAGCCGTGCCAGCGCGACGAGCGCAGCAACCCCCGAGAGGTTGTCGTTGGCCCCCTGCACCGTGTCGTTGCGCCAGATGTCCGCCACGGCGGCGGTCCCCAGCAGCCCCGCAGCGAGGCCCGCGCGCGCGAAGCCGCGCCGCGCCGTCAGTGCGCCGCCGATCGTCGCCAGGCCACCGCCCAATCCGACCCACCATTGCGGCAGCGGCGTCTTGAAGCGCGCGAGCACCTGCGGCGCGCGTTCGTGCAAACGGCGCTGCAGCGTCTGGTCGAACAACATCCCTGACTGCGGCGCGTCGTGATGGGCGATCACCACGAGCGTGTCGATCGCGCCGTCGCGCGCGCCCTGCGCATCGGCTGGACGATGCGCGGCGGTGCGGATCGCGCCGCGCGAGTCGAGCCGCGCGACGAGGTTGATCGTTCGGCGGCGACGGCGCACCAGCCGGCGCACGATGCGCGGCCCGTTCTGCGCCTCGTCGACGATCCCCGCGAACGCCACCGCCGCCAGCGCGGCCCCTGCCGCGCGGCGCCCTCCCAGCACGAGCGTCGCGCCCGCGATCCCCAGCAGGCCCAGCCCCGTCGCCGTCGGCGGGAACGTTCCCCACGAGTCCTCGTCCTCCAGCGCCACCTGCACGCCTGGGATAGAGCGAAAGCGCGCCGCCAGCGACTCCGCAGCCTGGCGCTCGCCGGGCGAACAGGGCGTACGGTCGAGCGGCGCGAGCGACTCCACGACCTCGCGCAGGATCGTGTCCAGGGCGCCCGCGTCGAGCGTCTGCGGCGCGCTCACAGGAAACTCCGTCCCTCGCCGCGATACGTCGGCACCTCGTCGACGACCCGCTCTCCGCGCAGGAGATACAGGCTGGAGAAACGCTCGCACAGCTCGCCGGCCTTCGCATGGCGCAGGTACACACGGTCGCCGATCGCCAGCGCGTCGGCTGCGGAGCCGATCAGCGGCGTCTGCACCTCCCCGGCGCCCTCCTGGCTGTCCAGGCGCAGCCCGTGCGGCAGATACGGCTGCGGCAGGCGCGCCGCGTCGGCTGGGCCCGACGCCAGGTAGCCGCCCCCGAGTGCCGTGACGACCCCAGGCCCGGGCCGCCGCACGACGGGTAGCGCGAACAGCGCGGCCGGGCGCGGGCTGAACGCGCTGTAGGCGTCGAACAGTGTCGGGGCGTACAGGCCCGAGCCTGCCGTCAGCTCCGTGACCGACGGCTCGGCCGTCGTGCGCTGCAGGCTGCCCGTGCCACCGCCGTTGACAAGCTCCAGCGGCGGTCGCCCAGCGCGCTGCAGCACCTCGGCGACCTCGCGGACGACCGCCGCGCGACGCCGCGCGAGCTCGCGCGCTGAGCGCTCCTGCACGAACGAGATCGCCCGCGCGCGCAGCGGGCGGCCGGGCGGCTGGTCGCCCAGCCCGGCGATCTGCGCCTCATACATCATCACTCCGACCAGCGCCAGCGAGCGGCGCGCGACGATCTCGCCGGCCAGCTCGCCGGCCTGCTTGGGCGTGTGCGTGGGCGAGCGCTTCACGCCGATGCGCACTCGCCCGCCCAGTGTGCGCCAGCCCGCGTCGACGTCGATGCACACCCGCACCGCACCCTCGTGCGCCGTATCGATCGCACGCTCCAGCGGCGCCAGCTGCTCGGCGCTGTCGATCATCACCGTGATGCGCTCGGCGGCGGGCCGCTCGGCGAGCGCGCGTAGCGCCGGCCCGTCGGTCGTCGGATAGGCCACGACGATGTCCTCGGTGCCCTGCTCGGCCAGCCACAGCGCCTCGGGCAACGTGAACGCGAGCGTCCCGCGAAAACCCGCGCGCTCGAGCGCCCGCTCCTGCAGTGCGCGACAGCGCAGCGACTTGCTCGCCAGGCGGATCGGCTTGCCCGCGGCACGCGCTTGCAGGCTGTCCGCGTTGGCGTCCAGCGCATCGAGGTCGACGAGCGCGAACGGAGCCTGCAGGCCCTCGGTCGCACGCTCCAAACGCGCGTATGCCTCAGCGGACACCGGCCGGCTCCCTCTGCACGGGCCCGAGCACGCGATCGGTCCACGCGTTGGCAAAACGCCCCTCCGGGTCAAGCCGCGAGCGCACCGCTTGAAAGCGGTCCCAGCCGGCGTAGCGCGGTCGCAGCGTGGCGGCCGTCTGGAAGTGGCGCTTGCCCCAGTGCGGGCGCCCGCCGAGCTCATCCATGATCTGCTCGACCGCGAGGAAGTACTCGCGCCAGTCCATGCCCTGAAACATGTGCACCGCGACAAAGCCGCTGTCGCGCCCGGCCGCCGTGCTGAGATACGCATCGTCGGGTGCGACCGTGCGCACCTCGATCGGGAACGGCACCGCGAAACCACGCTGCTCGATCATCTCCAGCACGCTGCGCACGGCCTGTGGCGTGCGCTCGCGCGGCAGCGCATACTCCATCTCGGTGAAGCGCACCAGGCGCGGGCTGGCGAAGATCGCCGCCGAGCGATCGACGCGTTCGCTGCTGCCCGCCAGGCGCGTTACCAGCCGGTTGAGCTGCGGGATGCGCCCGGGCATGCGCCGTCCGACACGACACAGAGCCCCGAAGGCGTGGTTGGTCAGCAGCACGTCGTTGGCGTACGCCGCCAGCCGCCCGCGCGGACGCGGCGCGTCCTGCGTGCGGTTGTTCGTGCGCGTCAGCGCCAAGTCGGCATGCGGGAACACGAAGAACTCGAAGTGGTCGTTGCCGAGCGCCAGCTCCTCAAAGCGCTCCAGCGTCTGCCCGAGCGGCGCCGGAGCGTCCACACCGCGAAGCGTGAACGCCGGCACACACTGCAGCGTCACCTCGACGATCGCCCCCAGCGCCCCCAGCCCCACGCGCGCGGCGCGGAACACCTCGGCCTCGCGCTCGGCCGAGCACACGAGCGTCGAGCCGTCCGCCAGCATGAGCGTCAGCTCGGCCACCTGCGAGGAGATGTTGCCCAGGCGCGCACCCGTTCCGTGCGTCGCCGTCGAGATCGCTCCGGCGATCGTCTGCACGTCGATGTCGCCGAGGTTCTCCATCGCCAGCCCGTGCGCATCCAGCCGGCGGCTCAGCTCGCGGATCGTGATTCCCGCCTGCACCCGCACGAGCCCGCTGGAAGCGTCGATGTCGAGGACGCGCGACAGGCCGTCCAGCGCCACCAGAACGCCGTCGCTGCAGGCGACGTCGCTGAATGAGTGGCCCGAGCCGACGGCGCGCACGCTCAACCCCTCCCCCCGTGCCCGCTCGATCGCCGCCGCGAGCTCGTCGTGGGACCCCGGCCGCTCGATCGCGGCGGGTCTGCACGACTGATCCCCGGCCCAGTTGCACCATCGCGCGGATCGTGCGGCGCTCACGTGTGTATCGCTAGGCTCGCTCATCAGATGACCGAGCCCGAGCCTACTGCGAGCCCGGCTGCGCGCGCCCCACGCGCGCGTTCGCTGCCAACGCCGGGGGCCAGGCGAGCGACCGTCATCGGCGCCGGCTCGTTCGGCACCGCGCTCGCCGTCCTGCTTGCACGCGGCGGCCTGCGCACGACCCTGCAGACGCGCACCCCCGAGCAGGCGGTGACGCTTGACAGCGAGCGCCAGAACAGCGTCTATCTACCGGGCGTAGACCTACCTGCACAGCTGCGCATCGAAGCCGCCTCCGGCGGCGTAGCGCGCACCGACTACGTGTTTCTCGCTGTGCCCTCGCGCGGCCTCGCCGAAGTCATTGCCACGCTCGGAGCGGGCGGCCTCGGCGAGCGCGCCGCCGTCGTATCCGTCGCCAAGGGGCTCGTCGCGCCCGACGGCCTACCCCCCACCGTCGTGCTCAGCTCGACCTTTGGCGCCGCCCGCGTGGCCTGCGTGGGCGGTCCCGCGCACGCGCAGGAGATGGTCCACCACGGTGCCGGCCTCGTCGCCGCTTCCAGCGACGAGGAGCTGGCAGGCGCGCTCGCGCACGTCTTCACGCGCGCCGGCGTCGTCTGCGAGCAGTCCAACGATCCCGTCGGCGTCGAGCTCGCGGGCGCTGCCAAGAACGCCGCCGCGCTCGCCGCCGGCGCGACCGAGGCACAGGGACTCAATGCCGCCGGCGCGGCCGCCGGGCACATCTTCGCCGAGGTGTGGCGCTTCGCCGAGGGTCTGGGCGGACGCCCTGAGTCGATGATCGGCCTCGCCGGCGCAGGCGACCTCGTCGCCACCGCACTCGCGCGCGAGAGCCGCAACCGCCGTGCCGGCGAGCTGCTCGCCGCCGGCGTGCCCGCCTCGGAGATCCCCGCCCGCGTCGGCCAGGCCGTCGAGTCGCTCGAGTCGGTGCCATTGCTCGCCCTCGCCCTCGAGCGGGCGGGCGTCGGAGCGCCCGTCACCGGCGCGCTCGCCCGCCTGATCGCCGGCGATCTGCCGCTCGACGACTGGGTGGCGCTCGTGCGCGCGACCGTTCCGCCTCCCGCCCGCTGGCGCCGTCGCCCGCAGCCCGGCTTCTGGCGGCGCGCCTGGCGGCGGCTCATGCGTTGACGGTGCGGTGCGCACGCGTGCGCGATTTGCCTGAGCGGTAGCCATGGTATCTACGACGTAGTTACCATGGCGCACGCTGGGTGAAATTCGCAACACACATCCCGTGTCCCGTAAATACCATCGCTACCGCAGTACGAACTCGGGCACAACGCACTCACTCAGTCACGCACGCACGCACGCACGCACGCACGCACGCACGCAGCATGCACAGCACCAGCAACCCAACGCAACCTTGGAGGCCCGCACCCGATGCCAGCCGGTGATGATGAAGTAGATCCGACAAAAGGGCTGTCGCTGGACGCCGAGCAGTTCCTCGAGCAGCAGCGCCGGCGCGAGAGGGCCCTGGCGATGCAGGATGTGATCCGCCCCGGGCGGACGAGCCCGATCGCGATCCGCTTCGACCAGTTCACGCTGCAGCGGCTGAAGGCGCTCGCCGCGCTGCGCAACACGGGCTACCAGACGCTGCTGAAGGAGTTCGTCGTCGAACGCCTGTACGAGGAGGAGAAGCGCGCGGGCATCATCGAGTGACCGCCGCGCAGGGCGCTCAGCGGTCGATGAGCGTGCTCACGACGGCCTCGTACACGCCGGCCCCGTGGCCGGCCTCGGCGACTCGCACGTTGTCGTGGGCAGCCACGGCCTCGGCGATCGACGGGTCGCGGGCGAGCGCGTTGGCGACGAGCCAGAACGTCTGGACGTTCGGCGCGCAGGCGAGATCCTCGCGCGAGTCGCCGACGGCGAAGGTCTGCTCGCGCGTGTAGCTGCGCGCGCGGCTGTGGAAGGCCACGCCGGCCGCCTTGGACGCGCTGATGGGCAGCAGGTGGTAGCCGCGCACGTGCGGCAGGTCCGCGAGCGCGGGCGAGCGGCGGTTGACAACGCCGTTGTCCACCAGGCGCAGGTTGCCGTGGCCGCTCTGCGCGAGCAGCTCGTCGGCCTCTGAGGCATCGACGAGGCCGCGGAACAGGTGCGACACCTCGCGCTGCACGTGCCACGGCTCGTGGTACTCCAGGCGGCCGGTGTAGTGCTCCAGCAGCAGCTGCGGGGCGCCGGAGCGCTCGATCTGCTCGGCGATCGTCAGCTCGCCTGGCAGCAGATCGCCGGTCAGCCAGTGCTCCTCGCCGTCGAGCACGACGCACGCTCCCGCCTCGTAGATGAACGACGCCTGCCCGAGCAGGCGCGCGTCCTCGTACACCTGGGCACGCCGGCGGCCGGACATCAAGACCACCTCGACGTCGGCGCGCAGGCACGCCTGCACGGCGCGCACGCCGTCGATCGTCACCGCCCCCTCGCCGTCGTGCAGCAGCGACGCGCCGCGGCCCAGCAGCGTGCCGTCCAGATCGACGTACATGCAGCGCATGCGCGCGACGCCGTTTGTGGCGCCGGCGTCGTGCGGAAGCGCCACGTCGCTCACGCGCGGGTCGCCGCGGTCGTGCCGGCGCTTGCGTGCGCCGGGGCGATGGGCGTGCTGTCGAACAGGTAGCCGAGGCTCGCCAGCGGCGGGCGCTCGGGTGGTGCGTGCGCCGACGCGCCGTCCGCCGCCAGGCGGCCTTCGTGCTCCAGGCGCCGCGCGATCGTCGCCAGCACGGTGAGCGCCATCGGCGACAGCGCCGACAGCGGCTGGTGGCGATTGTGGTGCTCGTCCAGGTCGACCTGGACGATCTCGTGTACGCCGACCGCGCGCCACGCGTCGATCAGCATCGCGATCTCGACGCCGTAGCCCGTCGCAAAGGGCAGGCGCAGCAGGAGCTCGCGACGCGCCGCGACCTCGCCGGCGAGGGGCTGGCGGATGTGCGCGAGCTGCGGGTAGAACGCCGCGAGGGCGGGGCGAGCCATCAGGTGGTTGACGCGCCCGCCCTGCTCGGCGCCGGGAGCGTCGCCGGCGAACGGGCGGCGGTAGAACGCCTTGACGAAGGACACGCCGGGCTCGCACACCAGCGCGCCGAGGAGCCCGGTGGCGAAGTGCAGCGAGAAGTGCTCGCTGTCTGCATCGAGAAAGCACACGACGTCGCTGTCGAGCGCCGACAGTGCGCGCCACATCGCGTCGCCCTTGCCCAGCACGGGGCCGTAGGACGCCAGCAGCTCGGCCTCCTGCAACACCTCCGCGCCCGCCCGCGCCGCCAGCTCGGCCGTTCCGTCGGGCGAAGCCGCGTCGACGACGATGATGCGGTCGAGCGCGCGGCGCTCGCGCAGCTCACCCAGCGAGCTAACGATCTGCCCCACCGTGCCCGCGCATTCGCGCGCAGGCAGGCACACGGCCACGCTCAGCCCCTGGCGCCGGCGGGCCGCGGCGATCTGCTCGGGCGTGTATGCCGAGTGGTGGAAGATGCGCGCATTCGCGCGCTCGTTGCTCGCATCGTGGCGCGTGCTGGTGTCCGCCGGGGCCATCGCCTCTACTATCGCAAGCCATGGCCAAAGACCGCCAGACCGAGCCGTGGAGCGCGCTGCTGGACGATGGGCGCGCCGACGGGCGCCTCGTGCGCGAGGCGCACGAAGGGCCTGGCAGGGCCAAGCTCGTCGACGCCCCGCGCGAGCTTCACCCCGACGTGCTCGCCGCGCTGGAGCGCATGGGCGTGCAGCAGCTGTACTCCCACCAGGCGCAGGCCGTGTACGCCGCCGCCGACGGCCCGACGATCGTCACTACGGGCACCGCGTCGGGCAAGTCGATGTGCTTCAACCTGCCCACGCTGCACATCCTCAGCCAGCAGACGCGTGCGCGCGCGCTGTATCTGTACCCGACCAAGGCGCTCGCGCAGGATCAGGCGCGCGCGCTGGCGAGCTTCGGCCTGTCACAGCGCGTGCGCCCGGCGATCTACGACGGCGACACGCCGCGCGAGGCGCGTGCGGACATCCGCAAGAACGCCAACGTGGTGCTCACAAACCCGGACATGCTGCACGTGGGAATCCTGCCCAACCACGCGGCATGGCACGACCTTTTCGCGAACCTCGCGGTGGTCGTGATCGACGAGGCGCACGTCTACCGCGGCGTGTTCGGCTCGCACGTGGCCAACGTGCTGCGCCGCCTGCGCCGCATCGCCGCCGCGTACGGAACCGAGCCGCGTTTCCTGCTGACCTCAGCGACGATCGCCAACCCGGTCGAGCTGGCGCAGCGGTTGACCGGGCTGCAGGACGTCAGCCTGATCGACGACGACGGCTCACCGGCCCCGGAGCGCCGCATCGCCGTGTGGAACCCGCCGCTGACCGACGAGACGGTTGGCGCCCGGCGTTCATCGCTCGGCGAGGCCGCGGAGCTGCTCGCGCGCCTCGTGCGCGAGGGCGCACGCACGATCTGCTTCATCAAGTCGCGCAAGGCCGTCGAGCTGCTCAGCCGCCTGGTCAAAGACGATCTCGCGCAGTCGCACGCCGAGCTCGCCGAGCTGGTCGTCCCCTACCGCGCCGGCTACACCCCGCAGCAGCGCCGCGAGCTGGAGGCGCAGCTGATGCGCGGCGACCTGCGCGCGGTGATCACCACGGACGCGCTCGAGCTGGGTATCGACATCGGCACGCTCGACGCGGCGGTCGTCGTCACCTTTCCCGGAACGGTCGCCTCTCTGCGTCAGATGTGGGGGCGCGCGGGGCGCTCCACGATCGAGCGCCGCGGACGCGGCCTGGCCGTGTACATCGCCGGCGAGGATGCGCTCGACCAGTTCTTCTGCCGCCATCCGGAAGAGTTCCTGCAACGTCCGGTGGAGGCCGCGATCCTCGACCACGAGAGCCCGCTGATCTACCGCCAGCACCTGCTGTGCTCGGCGCACGAGGGCCCGCTGTCGCAGGAGGACGCGGAGTTTCTCGGGCCGCGCTGGGAGGCCCACGCGGAGGTACTGCTCAGCGCCGGCGAGCTTCGCCGTCGCCCGGGCGAACCGGGCGCCGGTAGCTACGTCCCCCGCCGCCACGGCTCCTACCCGGCAGGCGATGTCTCGCTGCGCTCGGCCTCGCCCGATCGCTACGACATCGTCGACGTGTCCTCCGGCGAGCTGCTCGGCTCGACCGAGGCCGCGCGCGCACACTCCACCGTGCACGAGGGCGCCATCTACCTGCACCAGGGCAGGACCTTCGAGGTCGCCGAGCTCGATCTGGAACGCCGGCGCGCGCTCGTCGCGCCGTTCTCGGGCGACTGGTACACACAGCCCAAGCGCGCGACCGACACCGACATCGTGCGCCTGCTCGACCGCCGCGAGGCGCTCGGTGTGACGCTCTCCTTCGGCGAGGTGAGCGTCACCGACACGGTGCTCGCCTACCAGCGCAAGGGCGTCTCAGACCATTCCTTCCGCGAGCTGATCGCGCTCGATCTGCCGCCCGTCAGCTTTCCCACGCAGGCGCTGTGGTTCGAGCTCGACGCGCAGCAGATCGAAGAGGAGATCCCGCTGGAGGTGCTGCTCGGCGCGCTGCATGCGACCGAGCACTCGCAGATCGCGGTGCTGCCGCTGATCGCGATGTGCGATCGCTGGGATATCGGTGGGCTGTCGACCAACTACCACCCGCAGACGGGCACACCGACGATCTTCATCTACGACGGCCACCCCGGCGGCATCGGCATCGCGCGCACCGCCTTCGAGCGCTTCGACGAGCTGTGCCGCGACGCGCACGCGCTCATCGCGGAGTGCCCGTGCGCGCACGGTTGCCCCTCGTGCGTGCAGTCGCCAAAGTGCGGCAATCTCAACGAGCCGCTGCACAAGGCCGGCGCGCGCGCGCTGCTGCAGCGCATGCTCGCCGCCGGCGACGAGGTGCAGGCGCCGGGACCGATAGCCGCACAGCGCATCGATGCGCGCCGCTCCGAACGCGACGCCTCGTTGTTGAAGGCATAGCAATGCCTCGCCATTCCGCCAGGGCGGCGCTCGCCGCCCTCGTTGCCTGCATCGCGCTCGCCGCCGGCGCCGCCTCCGCGCAGGCGCCGCCGAGCGCGTCGCCGCCCACCGAAGGCCCCTCCGGGCGCGTTGCGCTCACACGCTGGACGCTCACGCTGGACCCCTCCGACCACGGCCTGGCGCGCGGCTGGGAGCGCGGCGGCTTCTCCGGACAGCTGGTCAGCGTGCCCAACGACGTCGACCCGGTGCACATCAAAGGCCGCGCCGGACAGAGCAACTACGAAGGCTCCGTGGCCTGGTATCGCACGAGCTTCACCGCGCCCGCCGCCGGGCGCTACGCCTTCGCCTTCGCATCGGCCAACTTCAAGGCCAGCGCGTACGTCGACGGGCGCGCGATCGTCTCGCACCGCGGCTCCTACCTTCCGTTTGAAGGCCGCGCCACGCTGACGCCCGGCGCACACACGCTGGTCGTGCGCATCGACTGGCGCAATCCCGGCTCCCAGAGCAGACAGGGCTTTCACCGCACGTGGTTCAACTGGGGCGGGCTCAACGGTCCCGTGAGCGTGCGCCCGGTCGGCCCCAGCGAGCTGCTCGAACCGAGCATCCGCACGACGCTCGCGCCTCAGTCCGCCACGGGCGCCACAGGCGCCACGGCAACCGTGCGAATCGGCGTGCGCGTTCGCAACAACGGGGCCGCCCGCGTCATCGCCCCGCAGGGCGCGCTGTCCAACGGCAACCAGAACATCCCCATCCAGTTCTCCGGCCAGACCGTCGCGCAGGGAGAAACGGCGGACTTCACCGCCAACGTCGCGGTCGCCAACGTCGCGCTGTGGTCGCCCACCGATCCGAACCTCTACACGCTGTCGCTCGCCGTCGGGCAGGAGAGCGGCTACGCCGCGCGCGTCGGCCTGCGCCAGCTCACCTGGCACGAAGGGCGCATGTCGCTCAACGGACACGCGCTCAGGCTGCATGGCGCGTCGATCCAGGAGGACGCCCAGGGCCACGGCGACGCGCTGACGCCGGGCGACCAGGACACGCTCGTGCACGAGCTGCAGGCGATCGGCGCGAACGCCGTGCGCTCGCAGCACCCGCTCGAACCCGCGCTGCTGGAACGCCTGGACGCCGCGGGCATCCTCGTGTGGCAGGGCGTCGGGCCGGTCGAAGGCGCGAGCGAGTGGTACTCGACGACGCCCGCGCTACAGCGCGAAGCCGAGCAGCAGGCGCGCACCGCCGTGCTGGCCGCTGCGCTGCATCCGTCGATCGTCGCGTGGAACCTCGTCGACGAGGTCGCGCACAACGGCCGTGACGCCGCCGAGGTCAACTACGTGCAGGACCTCACCGCGTGGCTGCACGAGCACGACCCCGGGCGCATGGTCGCCGTCGACGTGTGGGGCGATCACCCACCCGTCACGGCCGGCAGGCTGTATCGCAACGTCGACGCGGTAGCGGAGACCGATTACACCGGCTGGTATGACTCGCCGCAGTTCTCAGACGCCGAACAGCGCGCCGCGATGCGCGCCCGCCTGCGCGCACAGGAGCGCACGTTCGCCGGCAAGGTGCTGATCATCAGCGAGTTCGGCGCCGAATCCAACACGCTCAACCCGTCCGGCGCACCAGGCAGTTACTCCTACCAGTCAAGCCTGCTGGCGCGGCACATCGCTGTGTACGCGGCCGACCCCAAGCTGAGCGGGATGCTCGTGTGGGACCTGCGCGACTACCCGCTCGTGCCGTCCTTCCAGGGTGGCTCGATCCACTTCAAGCTGCCTTCGCTGAAACTCATCGAAGGCATCAACCAGAAGGGCATGTTCACCTACGGCGGCGCGGCCAAGCCCGCTGTCGGCGAGGTCGCGCGCAGCTTCCGGGCGCTGCCCAAGGGCTAGCCCGGGTCTCGAGCTCAAGCGCATCGATCAGCAGCTCGTCGCCGTCGGGCACCGCTATTTGAAGCTCCACGCCGTCGAGCGCCGTGCCACCGGCCACCAGTGTGAAGGCCAGGCGCAACAGGTCCGGGTCGACGTCGAGCGCGCGTCCCACGCTCACCTCGACCTTCCTGAGCGACCGGCCGGTCGCGTGGCGCGTTGCAGCGTCGGCAAGCGATTGCGCGATCGACAGCTCGCGCAGCGGTTCATCGCGCGTGGCTCGCCCGCGCGTGCTCAGTTCCGTTTGACGCACCTGCACCACCTCTCCGAATAGATCGTGCCCGCGCAGTTACCCGCACCGCGCGCGCTCTAACGTGAGATCTGAAGAGCGCCTACGGCGGGCGGCACAGTCAGTACGTCAATCGGGAACGAGCACGTACACACGTGCCTGTCCGGCGGACGTCGGCGCGCTGAACGACGAGACCTCGTAGTCGACGCCGTGAAAGCGCAGTGCGCCGGAGCCGGGCAGCTTGGCGGGGGGCGTGTGCGTGCTGCCTGCGAGGTTGTGCGAGCCGCTTCGCATGTACACCTGTGCATGCGTGAGCGTCGTGACGAGCCTGATGTAGGAAGCGAAGGCCGAAGGGGCGAGCTTGAAGCGCCGCGAGACGCGCTGCGCGACGAGGCCGAGCTCGGCGGCCTTGATCGCCAGGCAGCTCCTGCTCGCCAGCGAGGCGGCGATCGGCATCAGCAGCGAGACGCGCAGGCGCCCGCTCGGGTAGGCGGTCGCCTTGAACGAGTAGGCCTCGTAGCTGGCGCCGCGGTACTGCACCGGACCGTGGTCGGGCACGCTGTCCGGTCCGGGCGTGACGAGCCCTTCCACGGGCACGTTGCCGGAGTCCGTGCGCAGCATGAGCGGCGCGCCGATGAAGCGCGAGACGAGCTTGACGTAGCCAAGGTCGTCCTGCACGGAGAACACGAAGTGCCCGATTTCCTTGCCGTGCACGCGCAGCCTGCCTTCGATCGGCGCGAGGATGTACGGGCCGCCTTCGTCGTAGAGCAGTTCGGAGCCGCGGCTGACGCGCAGGCGCACGATGTGCGTGTGCGAATACACGAGCGTGTGCACGGCAGCCTGGATCGCCGCGTGGTCGCCGCTCTGCACCGCGCTGAGCAGCGGCGCGTCGCCTTCGATCTGGCGTTTGTCGCCGTCGGTCTCCGAGCTGCGCAGCTCCCCCGCGTAGATCCGCTCGGCGACCGAGCCCGCGGTGTTCGCGAGCACCTCGGCGCCCGCCGGCCCACAGGCCGTCGGCGAGGCGGGCGCAACAGCGGGTGCGGTCGCAGTCGTGGGAGTCGGCGTGGACGCAGCCGGCACGACGGGCGTCGTCGCAGCGCCGGCCGCGCCGGCACCCGGCACGGCGCCGAGCGCGAGCGCGGCGCACACCGCAAGCGACGCGCGCGCGAGCACGCCGCGAGCGCCATTTCTTCCCCCGGACTGCCTCACGCCAAGAACTATCGCCGATCGGTCGGACCCGCGGGCCGGCTGAGGGCCGGCGTGGGTCGCCTAGCGGTTGCCGCGCGCGATCTTGCGCAGGTCGATGGTCTTGTCGTAGAGCTTGGCGTCGACGCCGAGCTCGAGCGCGACCTCACGCAGTGGACGGCCCGACGCGGTCGCCGCTTTGACGATCTCGGTGCCCTTGTCGTAGCCGATGGCGCCGTTGAGCGCGGTGGCTACGGCGAGCGTCGCTCCGGCTGAGGCGGCGGCGCCGGCCTTGTTGGCCTGGATGCCGTCGACGCACTTCTCGGCGAACACGCGAGAGGTGGACGTCAGCAGTGTGAGCGATTCGAGCAGGTTGCGCGCGATCAGCGGGATGCGCACGTTGAGCTCGAACTGGCCCTGCATGCCGCCGATCGTGATGGCGGTGTCGTTGCCGATGACCTGCGCGCTGACCTGCAGCACGACCTCGGGAACGACGGGGTTGACCTTGCCGGGCATGATCGAGGAGCCCTTCTGCAGCTCAGGCAGCAACAGCTCGCCGATGCCGGCGCGCGGGCCGGAGCCCATCAGCGCGAGATCGCCGGCGATCTTCGTCAGCGAGACGGCCACGACCTTGAGCGCGCCGGACAGCTCGACCAACGCGTCGCGACCGGCCTGCGCCTCGAACGGGTCGAGCGGCGCGGAGATCTGTTTGAGGCCTGACTCCTTCTTCAGCCGCGCGCGCACCTTCTCCGCGAATTTGGCGTGCGTGTTAAGGCCGGTGCCGGTGGCGGTGCCGCCGAGCGGGATCTGCCCGACGTGCACGAGCGCCGTCTGCACGCGCTCTTGGCCGAGCGCGATCTGCGCGGCGTAGCCGCCGAACTCCTGACCGAGCGTGACGGGGACCGCGTCCATCAGGTGCGTGCGCCCGGACTTGACGACGTTTTGAAAGCTTTTGGCCTTGCGCGCAAACGAGCGCTCGAGCTGTTTGAGCGCGGGCAGCAAGTCGTTCTGGGCGACGTCGAGCGCGGCGAGATGCACGGCCGAGGGGAACACGTCGTTTGAGGACTGGCCCATGTTGACGTGGTCGTTGGCGTGCGTGCCCTCGCCGGCAAGCTTGGCGATGACCTCGTTGGCGTTGGTGTTCGTCGACGTGCCCGAACCGGTCTGAAAGACGTCGATCGGGAACTGCGAGTCGTGCTTGCCGGCGGCGATCTCGCCGGCGGCCTTGTCAATGCGCGAGGCGCTGCGTTTGGACAGCAGCCCGAGCTCGCCGTTGACGGCGGCGGCGGCGCCCTTCAGGCGTGCCAGCCAGTGAATGACGGGCAGGGGCACGGTCTCCCCGGAAATCGGGAAGTTCTCGACGGCCTTGGAGGTCTCTGCGCCCCACAACTGCTTGTCCGGCATTCGCGCTCCCTTTTCGACTCTTTCTGGGCCTCAGACCCTACCCGCAGAAGGCCGACAGCTCGCGCGCGAGGCCGACTGGGTCGTCGTAGGCGAGTAGGAAGCCGGCGCTCTCGAGCACGCGCAGCTGGCCGTCGGGGAGCAGCGCGAGCGCCTCTTCGGCGATCGCGAGCGGATACATCGGGTCGCGATCGGCCCACAGCAGCAGCACGGGCATGTCCAGGCGCGGATACAGGTCGAGCAGATGCGTCTGTGCGCCGCGCGGCCAGGAGCGCGCGCAGCGCGCCCACGAGCGCGCGAGGTTGGAGTTGCCGGGCACGTCGGCGAAGGCATGGCGCAGCAGGTCGGCGGCGGCGGGGTTGGCGCGCGCGGACATGCGCAGCCCGCTGGAGGGGGTGAAGACCATGCGCGCGCCGTGGGAGAGCAGGCGATCGAGCCCGGGCACGGCGGCGGCGCGCGCGGCGGCGCGCCAGGCGGCGCGCATGCCGGCGCGCTCGGGACGAGCATGCATGCGGTTGCTCATGAGCACGAGCCGCGCGGGGCGCACGCTGCCGGTGCGCACGGCGTGCAGGAGCACCTCGGCGCCGGCATCGTGGCCGGCGATCAGCGGTCGCGGTCCGAGCACCTCGCGCGAGAAGCCGCCGAGCACCTCGGCGAACCAGTCGAGCGTGTAGGGATGGCGCGGATGGTCCTCGGAATCGCCGTGCAGCGGCAGGTCGGGGAGCACGACGCGGAAGCGGTCGGCGAGCGAGTCGACGGCGGGTTCCCACTCCTTGTGCGAGAGCAGGCCGGAGTGCAGCAGGGCCAGCGGCGGGCCGGTGCCGATCTCGCGATAGGCGACGCGCGTGCCGTCGGGGTGGTGGTAGAGGCGCAGGCGCATGTGCCTCATCGTAGGATCGGAGCGATCCGCGCGATGACCACACACGCCCACCGCCGACCGCGCCGCCTGGCTGCTGCACTGCTCACAAGCGCGGCGTTGTCGGTGGCGCTGGCCGGCTGCGGTCAGGCGAGCCCGGGCACGGTCTCGCTGGCGAGCCCGGCGGGGATCGCGCCGCTGCACGGCTCGCACGTGCTGGTGTTGATGATGGAGAACGCCGAGTACGGCGAAGTGATCGGCAACGCATCGGCGCCGTACGTCAACTCGCTGGCAGGCCGCTACGGGCTGATGACGCAGAGCTACGCGATCGCTCACCCGTCGCTGCCCAACTACCTGGCGCTGACGAGCGGCTCGACGCAGGGCGTGGACTCCGACTGCACCGGCTGCGCGGTGTCGGCGAGCAACATCGTCGATCAGCTGCAGGGCGCGGGCATCACGTGGGGCGCCTACCTGGAGGACTTTCCCTCGCGCTGCTACACCGGCGCGCAGTCGGGCGGGTATGCAAAGAAGCACAACCCGTTCGCGTACTACACGGACATCGCACGCTCGCCGTCGCGCTGCCGCCTGATGCAGGGCTTCGGCGCGCTGGCCGACGATGTACGCACGGGCCGGCTGCCGACATTCGCTTGGATCTCGCCGAACCTGTGCGACGACGGGCACGACTGCGGCATCGCGGTGGCCGACGGCTTTCTCGCACGGACGATCCCGGCGTTGCTGCACGCGCTGGGGCCGCGCGGCTTTTTGGTGCTGCAGTGGGACGAGGGGACGAGCGACGACGGCTGCTGCGGCGTCGCCAAGGGCGGGCACATCGCGACGATCGTGGCGGGGCCGCAGGTGCGCCGCGGGGCACGTTCGGCGGCGCCGATCGACCAGTACGGCGTGCTCGCGAGCATCGAGCAGGCGCTCGGACTGCCCGCGCTGGGCGGCGCGGCGGACGCGCGCTCGGGCCGGCTGACGCCGCTGTTCGCGCAGGCGCCGCGCGTGCGCTGAGCGGCGCAGCGCGGCGCGCCGGGCGCGCAGCGCGAGCACGAGCGGGAGCGGCGCCCGAATTGCGGGCGCGTGCGCGCACCTAGAATGGGCCGCCGCATGACGCCGCCGCCCGAAGATCCGCACAGCCCGCTGGTTCCCGCCCGCGAGGTGGACGCGCGGCAGGAGCTGCCGGCACTGGAGCAACAGGTGCTGGGCCGCTGGCGCGAGCGCGACGTGTTCGCACAGTCGCTGCGCATGCGCGCGGATGCGCCGCGCTGGAACTTCTACGAGGGCCCGCCGACGGCCAACGGCCCGCCGGGCTCACACCACGTGCTGTCGCGCGTGTTCAAGGACATCTACCCGCGCTTTCAGACGATGCGCGGCTACCGCGTGGAGCGCAAGGGCGGTTGGGACTGCCACGGCCTGCCGGTGGAGATCGCCGTCGAACAGGAACTGGGGATCAAATCGAAGGCCGAAGTGGAGGAGTTCGGGATCGGCGCGTTCAACGAGCGCTGCCGCGCGTCGGTGTTCGCCTACCTGGAGGAGTGGAACCGGCTCACCGAGCGGATCGGCTTCTGGCTGGACCTCGACGATGCCTACCGCACGCTGGACGAGTCCTACATCGAGTCGGTGTGGTGGGCGCTGTCGCAGATCGACCGGCGCGAGCTGCTGTATGAGGGGCACAAGGTCAGCCCGTACTGCCCGCGCTGTGAGACAACGCTGTCCTCGCACGAGGTCGCGCAGGGCTACCGCGACGTGGTCGATCCGAGCCTGTACCTGCAGCTGAAGACGCAGGACAGCGAGGACCGGTTGCTGGTGTGGACGACGACACCGTGGACGCTTCCGGGGAACGTGGGCGTGGCCGTGTCGCCGAAGGCGCAGTATGCGAGGGCGTCTGTTGACGGTGATTACTTCGTGTTGGTTTCGGATCGTGTCGTGCCTGTGCTGGGTGAGGGTGCGCAGATCGTCGAGCGCTTCAGCGGCGAGCAGCTGGTCGCGCGCTACGGCGGTTATGAGGGACCGATCTTCGCGGCGAGCGACCGCGGGCCGGGCATGCTGCCGATTCTCGCCGACGGCTTCGTGACGACCGAGGAAGGCACGGGCATCGTGCACCTGGCGCCGGCGTTCGGCGAGGACGACTATCGCGTGGCGGCGGCGGCGGGCATCTTCCGCGGCGACGAACCGCGCACGCTGTACAACCCGGTCAAGCCGGACGGCACCTACGACGAGCGCGCGCGCAGCCGTGACGGCGAGTCCTACACGGGGCGCTTCGTCAAGGACCCGCAGCTCACCAAGGAGCTGATCGAGGATCTGGACGCGCGCGGGCTGCTGCTGCGCGTGCAGGACTACGAGCACTCCTATCCGCACTGCTGGCGCTGCGGCACGCCGCTGTTGTACTACGCCAAACCATCGTGGTACATCGCCACGACGAAGCTGCGCGAGGAGCTGCTGGATGCCAACGAGACGGTCGCGTGGCACCCGCCGCACGTCAAGCACGGGCGCTTCGGCGACTGGCTGGGCAACAACGTCGACTGGGCGCTGTCGCGCGAGCGCTACTGGGGCACGCCGCTGCCGGTGTGGCGCTGCGAGCAGGGCCACGTGCACGTGATCGGCTCCTTCGAGGAGCTGGCCGAGCGCTCGGGCTCGGAGCTGGCCGACCACCACCGCCCGTTCGTCGACGAGATCGAGTTCGCATGCCCGCACGAGGACGCCGAAGGCGAGCCTGACTGCGGCAGGCCGATGCACCGCGTGCCGGAGGTGATCGACGTGTGGTTTGACTCGGGCGCGATGCCGTTCGCCCAGCACCACTTCCCGTTCGAGCACGCCGAGCGCTTCGAGCAGGGCTACCCGGCGGACTTCATCTGCGAGGCGCAGGACCAGACGCGCGGCTGGTTCTACTCGCTGCTGGCGGTCGCGACGCTGCTCGGCGAGCCGCCGCCGTACAAGAACGTGGTGTGCCTGGGCCTGATCCTCGACGAGGACGGGCAGAAGATGTCCAAGTCCAAAGGCAACACGGTGGAGCCGTGGGCGGTGCTCGACACGTACGGGGCGGATGCTTTTCGCTGGTACTTCTTCACGTCCAAGCAGCCGTGGGACGGCTACCGCTTCTCGGCGCAGACGATCGGCGAGGGCGTGCGGCTGTTTCTCAAGCAGCTGTGGAGCACGTATTTCTTCTACGCGCTGTACGCGCGCGTGAGCGCCGACGAGCTGGGCGCGGCGGACCCGTCGGCGAGCGCGCCGCGCGACGACCTCGACCGCTGGGCGCTGTCGCGCACGGCGGGCACCGCCGAGCTGGTGGCCGAGCGCCTGGACGCGTATGACGCGACGACGGCCGGGCGGGCGATCGCCGAGCTGGTGGAGGACCTGTCCAACTGGTACGTGCGCCGCTCGCGGCGGCGCTTTTGGGACGGCGACGTGACGGCGTTTGCGACGCTGCGCACGTGCCTGCTGACGGTCGCCAAGCTGCTCGCGCCGTTCTGCCCGTTCATCGCCGATGAGATCTACGACAACCTCGACGGGACGCTGGCGAGCGTGCACCTGTGCGACTTCCCGACGGCCGCTTCGCTGGAGGCCGGCACGGACGGCCCGCTGCGCGACGAGGAGCTCGAGCGGGCGATGGCGCTGGCGCGCGAAACGGTGCGCCTCGGCCTGGGCGCGCGCGGCAAGTCGAAGATCAAGGTGCGCCAGCCGCTGGGCGAGGCGGTCGTGGTCGCGGCCGGGCGCGAGCGCGACGCGATCGAGCGCCTGTCTGACGTCGTGCGCGACGAGCTGAACGTCAAGCGCGTGCGCTTCGTGGCGGCCGCGGAGGAGCTGGGCAGCTATGAGCTGAAGGCCAACTACCGCACGCTCGGGCCGGCCTTCGGCAAAGCGATGCCGCTCGCGGCCGACGCGATCGCGGCGCTGGACCCGGCGCGCGTGGCGGCGGCTGTGCGCGAGGCCGGCGACGGCGGCGACACGGGCATCGGCGTGGCCGTCGACGGGCGCGAGCACATGCTGCGCGCCGACGATGTGATCCTGACGATGCGCGCACCGCAGGGCTACAGCGTCGAGCGCGAGGGTGCGCACGCGGTGGCGCTGGACCTGACGATCGACGATCAGCTGCGCGAGGAGGGCCGCGCGCGCGAGATCGTGCATGCCGTACAGGCCGCGCGCAAGGCGGCGGGCCTGCAGGTGGAGGACCGCATCGAGCTGTCGCTCGATGGCGATGCGGCGCTGCTGCACGCCGGGTCGGCCCACCGCGACTACGTCGCCGGGGAGACGCTCGCGCTGGCGCTCAAAGTCGGAGACGGCGCCGGCGGCGCCGTCTCCGAGAACGACTATTCACAAAAGCTGCAGATCGACGGGCTGGGCCTGACGATCTCCCTGCGCCGCGCTGACTAGGCGGCGCTGAGCGCGGGCTCCAGCTCCTTCTCGAGCTTCTGCTTGGGGTAGGCGCCGATCACGGTCTTGACGGGCTGGCCGCCCTTGAAGAGGATCATCGTGGGGATCGAGAGCACCTGGAACTGTGCGGCGGTCTGCTGGTTCTCGTCGGTGTTCAGCTTGACGATGCGCAGGTCGTCGGGGCGCTCGGCGGCGATCTCCTCGAGCACGGGTGCGACGACGCGGCACGGACCGCACCACGGAGCCCAGAAGTCGACGAGCACCGGCTTGTCGGACTCGAGCACCTCAGCCTGGAAGTTGCTGTCGGTGACTTCACTCAAACTGCCTGCCATGGGGGCTCCCTTTGGGTCGATCGCTTATCGCTTTGCATACCACTATACAAAGTAAAGGAAGGGGGGTCGGGCCTAGCGCACGATGACCGTCCAACCACCGTCGGTGCGCACGATCGGCGGATGGATGTGCGTTAGCGCGGTGAACAGATGCGGCGACACGTAGACCTCGACGACGGCCGCCGCGACGAGCACGGGCACGGCGATGGCGACGGTCACGACGGTCGCCGCGAGCAGCTGATCCCACTGGCCGCGGCGGCTGGCGATGATCCACGCCGCGAGCGGCAGGAACAGCGCGATCAGCTCGGGGATCGCGTGCGGCAGCAGGCCGAGCAGCAGCACGCCGGGCGAGACGCGCAGGAAGGCCGCCAGGCCGCCGAGTGAGTGCCCGATCAGGTAGGCCTGCGCGCTGAGCGAGAAGGCCGTCGCAGCGGCGACGAAGGCGATCGCAAAGCGGCCTCCGTGTTCGTGCACCCAGCGCGAGACGCCGGAGCGCCCCTCGACCTGCATGGGCAGCGAGCTGCCGGCGATGAAACCGGCGACGCAGGCCATCGCGTGCAGCGCGAGCACGAGGCCGTTTCGCACGAGCACGTGCGCAACGTCGCCAAGGTCCCCAACGGCGAACGGCGGTCGCAGGGCAATGACCTGCTGAAAGCCGTTGTCGAGCAGCGCGATGACCCAGACGGCCGCCAGCAGCGCGACCGCGGCTAGCGCCGAGCCGGCGGTCCAGCCCGCGAGCACGCGGACGGGCGCGGCCTTCCACGTGCGCAGCGTCTCACGCGTGTGACGCACGCCGTGCGTGAACGCGTATGCCGAAGCATCCATCGCGTCCTGCATCGGCGGCGGCGGGTGCGAACTGAAGCGGGCTATCGGAAGCGCAGGGCGGGCACGAGCCACATCGCCTCGGCGGCGATCCTCCAGGACATCTTGCTCTGGCCGGCCTGGCGGTCGCGAAAGACGATCGGCACCTCAACGACGGCAAAGCCGGCACGCACCGCGCGGTAGGTGAGCTCGACCTGAAAGGCATAGCCCTGCGAGCGAACGCCGTCAAATTCGATCGCCTCGAGCACCTCGCGGCGAAAGCACTTAAAGCCGCCCGTGAGGTCTCGCACCTTCAGCCCGAGCACCCAGCGCGAGTACGTCGATCCGCCCTCGCTGATGAAGCGGCGCAGCCGGCCCCAGTCGCTGACGCCGCCACCGGGCACGTAGCGCGAGCCGAGTGCCAGGTCGGCGGTGCCGGGCAGGTTGCGGTCGACCGCGGCGAGCAGGCGCGCGAGGTCGGCGGGATCGTGGGAGAAGTCGGAGTCCATCTCCATCACGTAGCCGGCGCCGCGGTCGAGTGCGTAGCGAAAGCCGGCGAGATATGCCGGGCCGATGCCGTTCTTCTCGGCGCGGTGCAGCACGTGCATCCAGGCGTGCTCGGTGGCGAGGCGATCGGCGATCTCGCCGGTGCCGTCGGGCGAGCCGTCGTCGACGACGAGCACGTTGAAGCCGTCGCCCTCGGCGACGGGCGCGACGGCACGCGCGAGGACCTCGCTCGCGGCGGCGACGATCGCCTCCACGTTCTCGGCCTCGTTGTACGTCGGCAGGATCAACCACGGCTCGCCGGACATGAGGCGGCGTACCCTAACGGGCGTGCCCGCCGCCGACCCGTCCAACGCCCAAGTCGCCGACGCGCTGGAAGAGCTGGGCGACCTGTACGAGCTCGATGGCGCGATCGTGCACCGCGTGCTGGCCTACCGCACGGCGGCGCGCAGCGTGCGCGACGCCTCGTTGTCGGTGGCGGCGCTTGCGCGCGAGGGACGCGCGAGCGAGCTGCCGGGGATCGGCGCGACGCTGCAGGAGAAGATCCTCGCGCTCGTGCAGACGGGCACGATCCCGGCGGCCGAGCGGCTGCGCGCGCAGTTCCCGGCGGGGCTGGTCGCGGTCACGCGCCTGCCCGGCCTGGGCGCCAAGCGCGCGCGCCTCTTGCACTCAGAGCTCGGCGTGGACTCGCTTGAGAAGCTGCGCGAGGCGGCCGTGGCGCAGCGCATCCGTGGGGTGCGCGGGCTGGGCCCGAAGCTCGAGGAACGCGTGCTGACGGCGCTGGCCGAAGGCGCCGGCGAGCGCACGCAGCCGCGGCTGCTGCTGCCCAAGGCGCTGGAGCTCGGCGAGGCGCTGGCAGCCGGGCTGATGGAGCTCGGCGGCTCAGAAACGCAGGTGCTGGTGGCCGGCTCGGCTCGGCGCTGGGCCGACAGCGTCAAGGACGTCGACCTGGTGGCGGTGACGACACGCCCGACGACGCTCGCCAAGAGCCTGGTGAGGCTCGAGCAGATCGAGAGCGTCGGCTCGGCGGGCAAGGCGGGCGCGCGGGCGCGCACGCACTCCGGCGTGAGCGTCGACCTGCGCATCGCCAAGCCGTCGCAGCTGGGCAACCTGCTGCAGCACTTCACCGGCTCCGGGCGCCACAACGCGGCGCTGCGCGAAGCGGCGGTCAGGCGCGGGCTGCACGTATCGGAGTACGGCCTACTCGATGACGCGATCGGGCGCACGCGCACATGCACCAGCGAGGCCGAGCTGTACGAGCTGCTCGGCCTCTCCTACATCGAGCCCGAGCTGCGCGAGAACCGTGGCGAGCTGGATGCCGCGCGCCTGGACGGCGGCGCTGGGCTGCCGGCGCTGATCGAGCTGGCGGACATGCGCGGCGATCTGCACAGCCACACGGTCGCCTCGGACGGGCGCAACACGATCGAGGAGATGGGCGAAGCAGCGCGCGAGCGCGGCTATGAGTACCTGGCGATCACCGACCACTCGGCGACGCACGGCTTCGGCAACGACGTGTCGCCCGAACAGCTGCGCCGCCAGATCGAGCTCGTGCACGAAGCCAACGAGCGCGTGGAGGGAATCGAGCTGCTGGCCGGCAGCGAGGTGAACATCCTCCCCGACGGCTCGCTGGACTACGACGACGAGCTGCTGGGGCAGCTCGATTGGATGATCGCCAGCGCGCACACCTCCTTCGGCATGGCCGAGCAGGACATGACCAAGCGGATCATTGCGGCGATGGAGCACCCGCTGGTCGACGCGATCGGGCACCCGACCGGCCGGCTGATCGAGCGCCGCCCGCCCTACGCGATCGATCTCGATGCGCTGTTCGCGGCGGCGGCGCGAACTCACACGATGCTCGAGATCAACGCCAACCCCGACCGCCGCGACCTGTCAGACGTCAACGCGCGCGCCGCCGCGCGCGCGGGCGTCACGCTGCTGATCGACTCAGACGCCCACCGCACGCGCACACTGGCGAACATGCGCTGGGGCGTCGCCACGGCGCGGCGCGCATGGCTGACACGCGACGACGTCGCCAACACGCGCAGCTGGCCCGAGCTTCAGCGCCTACGCAAGCAGTCGCGGCAGTAGCTGCTCGGCGACGAGCCGGTCGACCGCCGCGTGCGTGAACGGCTGCAGTGCGACTGCCGCCCGTTGCGCGTAGTCCGCGCGCGGTTCATTCAGCGCCGCCGTCAGCGCGGCGGTGAGGTCGTCGCCGACGAGGCGTGCATCCAGCTCGCGTGCGATCGGCAGCGCAGCATACGGCCCCGGCGCGACGGTCGTCACGAGCCGGCAGCCGTCGGCGAGCGCCTCCAGCTGCACGAGGCCGTAGTCCTCGCGCCGCGGCGCGCACACGAACACGCGCGCGCGGCGCAGCAGCGCACGGAAGTCCTCCAGCGCCAGCTCGCCGACCACACGCACGCCAGGCTCGCCGCCTGCGGCCAGGCCGGCGCGGTGCAGATCCTCGGCAGGCGCACCGGCCACGACGAGCTCGTGCTCTGCGCCCGCGTCCGCAGCGCGCAACCGCCGCCACGCGGCGAGCACGCGGTCAAAGCCCTTCTTGTGCGGGTTGGCCGCGTAAGTGATCGCGGCGATGTCGCGCTCGCCGCCCGCCGGCCCTGAGCTCTCCACCGGGACCGCCACCACGAGCGCACGATCGCGCTGCCTGGCCGTCGCGGGCGCCTCGCGTAGACCGCCGTCGCTCCATGGCAGCAACAGCGGCGCCTCGCGCAGGCGTCGCTGCTCGAGCGGGCGCTGCCACAGGCCGTCGTGGCCCTGGCGGTTGCCGGCAGCGGTGGCGTCGAAGCGGATCGCGCCGGGACGCTGCCACAGCAGCGCGGCGGTGGTCGTCGAGTAGACGATCGACCGTGCGGGCGCGCCGCGCTCGGCACGCGCCGCGGTGGCGCGTGCGGCACGGGCCCACTGCAGGTCGGTGAGCATCAGCGTGCGCAGCTGTCGCGGGGGATCGGGGCGCGCCACCTCCACGCGCGCGCCGGCGCGGCGCAGCGAGGCGGCCAGCTCGTCGTCGGCGCGGCGCAGACCGCCGGTCGAGCCGAGCGACACGAGCAGCACGTCGGCGCCGTCGCCGGAGGGCATCTCAGGTGACGGCGCCGTTGGCGCGTTCGGCGCGCAGCGCCTTGAAGCCGGGCGTGCGCTCGAGCGCCATCGGGCGCACGGGCGAGGTGCGCTGCACATAGAAGAACGCGCCGTCGCGCCCCTCGATGGCGGCGACCGCCGCGTCCTGGCGCCGCCAGGCGAGCGCCCAGATGATCGCGAAGCCGGCGGCGATGCCGGGAACCTGCGGTGCCAGGAAGGCCAGGCCGCCGGCGATCAGCGTGAACAGCAGCAGCGGCCACAGGCGGTTGATGAGAATCGCGCTCGGGTGGTGCTCGGGCAGTGCGGTGCTCGACTTGGCGTCGGCGAGCAGGCGCGCGATCGGCGGGTTGGCCTCCGCGCGCCGGCCGAGACGCAGGCCGATCAGCGCCGCCAGCACCCACCAGCCGACGGCGATCGGCAAGAGCTTTTCTTCAGAGCCCGCGCTGGCCGCCAGCACTGTGACCAGCGCGAGCGCCGTGGCCGCACCGGCGCTGAGCATGACGGTGGATCTGAGGAAGTCGACGAAGCGCACGCGCCTACTACAGCAGCGCCTCGAGCAGTTCGCGCACGCCGTGCGTGCCGTCGAGCGTCAGGTCCGCATCGCGCGCCAGCTCCGGGGGCGCTTCGTCGGAGTTCACCGCGACACACAGCGCCGACTCCAGCTGTCCGGACTGGGCCAGCTCGCGCATGCCGCGGAATGCGTCGAGGTCTGTCGTGTCGTCGCCGACGTACAGCGCCGCGGTGACCGGCGTGCCGCGCAGCAGCATCGCCACGCCCAGCCCCTTGTCGAGCGTGACCGGCGGTCGCACCTCGAGCACCTTGCGTCCCCAGTGCACGACCAGCCCTTCGTTCTGCGCGAGCGTGGCGATTTCGCGCACCGCGACCTCGGCCGCGCCCTCGTCGGGCGCGCCGCGCCAGTGAAACGCGGCGATCGCGTCCTTGTCCTCGCCGCGCACGCGCAGGCGCTGGTAATCCGCGGTGAGCGCGCGTGAGGCGAAGGCGCGCACGCGCGCCGACCACTGCTCGAGCTCGGGGTCGACCTCGGGACGCGTCGAGCGTGGGCGCAGCAGCTCGCCGCCGTGGTTGCCGACGTATGCCAGCGTGCCGATCGCGACGATCTGGCGCGCGGTCGCGGCGCGCCGTCCGCTGATGCAGCCGACGAGGCCGTAGCGCTTGGCGATCTCGATCAGCAGCGTGCGCGTCGCCTCGGGCACGTGCGCGTCCGCAGCGTGACGCACGATCGGCGCGAGCGTGCCGTCGATGTCGAGCAGGACGGCACCGTGATCGGGGTCGGAGCGGATCGGCTCGAGCGCCTCCACGAGCGTTGCGGCTGGGGACACGATCTCTAGTATGCCGCGCATGGTGGCCGATCAGTTGGCTCGCAAGCGTGCTTGCTGACGCGCCCTCTGAGAGGTCATCGACGCGCACCGCCAAGCTGATGGCGATCGGCACCGCGGCCGGCCTGTTCAGCGGTCTCTTCGGCGTCGGCGGCGGCAGCGTGATCGTGCCGCTGCTCGTCCTGTGGCGCGGCTATGAAGAGCGTTCGGCGACCGCCACGTCGCTCGCGGCGATCATCTTCATCGCCGCCTTTGCCGCGGCCACACAGGGGCTTTACGGCAACGTGCACGTGCTCGACGCCCTGCTCGTCGGCATACCGGCCGTCGGCGGCGTGCTGTTCGGCACATGGCTGCAGCAGCGCGTGGACAACCGCTCGCTCTCGCTGCTGTTCGCGGCCGTGCTCGTCGCGAGCGCCGTCGAGCTGGTGCTGCGGTGATCGGCGCGATCGTGATCGGCGTGGCCGGCGGCATCGTCGCGGGGATGCTCGGCGTCGGCGGCGGCGTGCTGTTCGTCCCCGGCCTGGTGATCTTCCTCAACCTCGGCCAGCACCAGGCCGAGGCGACGTCGCTGCTGGCGATCATCCCCGTCGCGATCGTCGGTACGTACAAGCAGGATCGCTATGGCAACGTCCAGCGCCGCGACGCGCTGCTGCTCGGTCTGCTGTCGCTCGCCGGGGCCGCCGGCGGGGTCGCGCTGGCCAACGCTCTGTCCGGCCGCGTGCTGCGCGATGCGTTCGCCGGCCTGATCCTGATCGTCGCCGCGCAGTTCGTGCGCCGGGCGCTCGCCCACCCCGCATAGCGGATCGTCTAGACTCACACGAGCACATGGGACTCGACAATCCCCTGCACATCGCATTTCTCGTAGTGATCCTGCTGTTGATCTTCGGCGCCAAGCGCCTACCCGAGATCGGCCGCTCGCTGGGCAGCGGCATGCGCGAGTTCAAGCAGTCGGTGACCGGCGAGCACAACTCACAGCAGACGGCGCTCCCCGCCGCCCAGCCCCCGCAGGCGCAGGCCCCGGTCGCGCAGCCCGCTGCGCCCGTTGCACAGCCCGTCGCCCAGCCGGCCCCGCCTGCCGCCGCACGCCGCCGCCTGCCCCTGCGCAGCCGGCCGAGCACCAGCAGCAGCCCTCCTAGCCGGCGCTCAGCGCTTGTGCAGGATCGGCCCGGTGGCGACTGCCTGAAAGGCCGAGCCGGGGACGCTCTTGAGCTGATCGAGGTCGACATCTGACCAGCGCGGGTCCGATGCGCCGCTGATGTACCACGACGAGCCGTTGTCGGCGACGATCAGGCCGTAGCGCTCGAGCGCGCGCAGGATCACGAGCGCCTGGCCGCGATAGGGGCTCAGGTCGAAGCTCGCCTTCAGGCGCAGGCGCAGCCCCATCGGCGGCAGCGCCGGGTCGCTGCTGCTCGACGCGAGATGCGTCGCCGGGTGGATGTAACCGGCCTGCGTGCGCGACACGGTCACGCGCAGCGCATGATCGATGCGCCCTTCGTGCACCTGCGGGTAGCGCGCGAGCAGCGGGAAGATCGGCAACCCCGCGGCGTCCGCCGACGTCCAGCCTTCCGGTCGCAGCGCATCCGAGCGCAGGTTGAAGACGGCGCCCGAGCCGGCTTCCCAGCCCGCGCCCTTGCGATGTGCCGAGTACAGCTCGTACAGCTTGCAGGCATGCGTCTGCAGCACGAGCACGTGGCGGTCGCCTTCTTCGCCCGCGCCCTCCACCGGCGCGCCGAGCGGCACCGGGTACGGCCCAGGCTCGGATTCGGCGCCGTATTCGCTGAAGTCGATCGGCACGCGCGGCTGGTGCGGGCCGACGACCACGTACGGGATGCCGTAGGCGGGGTTCGTGCCGAAGTCGGCATGCAGATGCAGGCCCGCTCCGATCGAGGCGATGTAGCTGTCCGACAGCGGGCTCACCGGTGCACGCGAGATGTCGCGGTTCAGCGAGTTGTTCGCCGGCAGCATCGGGCAGCCGTACTCGTGCGGGCCCAGCAGAGGCCGCGGCTTGGCCCTCGTCGCGCCCGCGCCGGAGGCCGCCGTGAGTCCCGGCGCGAGCGCCGCGAGCGCTGCGACCGTCGCGAGCGCCAGGCGGATGGGCCGACTCGAGGGGCGCCCGTTCATCGCGCGAACAGTAGGCGCTCGCCGAGACGCTCGGCGCCCGCGTGGACGACCTGACGAGCCGGCGGCGCGCGGTGCGACCGGTCAGGCCTGCTCGGCGCGCGACGGGTCGAGCACGCTCGGGCGCGCCTCCTCGAGCAGGCCGGCGCCGCAGTGCCAGCAGAACGACGCGCCGCGGCTGTGCACCGCTCCGCACGAGCGGCACTGGCCGTGCACCCCGGCCTCGGCCGTCGCGAGCAGTCGCTGGACCTCGCCGAGCTGGGCGTCTGCCTGCTGCAGCTCCGACGCGCGCCTGGCGAGAACGTCGAGGCGATAGTGGTCGCGGATCGCCATCTCATAGGTCAGACCGCCCAGATCCCACGTCAGCTCGGCCACGCGCTCGGCCAGCTCGTAGCGGCGGCGGCGCAGCTCGGCCATCGAGCCGTTCAGCGCCGGCTGGGCGTTCGCCAGGCCGCCCACCGGGACGATCGTCGCGGTCGGCTGCTCGCCGGCGCCCACGGGCGGGTCGGCGGGCGGCGGGGCTCCGTTGCTCGATGCCACGGCGCCGTCAGCCCGTTTCGATCGGCGCGTTGCCGAGCGCGTTGATTTCTTCCTGGTGCTGTTTGCCGCTCGAGTTCGTCAGTTTTTTGATCTGTTTCGGAGCGACCTTTTTGGGTGCCACCGGCGGCGCCTTTTCGGCTTTTGTCAGTTTCGCTTCGGCTTTCGCCGCCGCGGCTTTGGCGGCCGCGCTTTCTTTCTGTTCGGCGGGCGCGGTGGCAGCCGGTGTGCTCGTCGTCGGCGCGGCGGCCGGCGCAGCGGCCAGCCCCGACAGGCCCTTGACTTCGACGACCTGCTTGGCCGGCACCTTCGTGCCGCCCTGGCTGGCCCAGTGCCCAACGAGCAGCCCGGCGATCAGGCACAGCACGAGCACCGCCAGCAGCCCCAGCAGACCGGAGTTGCGCCGCAGCCATCCGTTGGCGCCGCGCTCGCCGACCGGCACGTACCCGGCAGGACCGAGCTCGATCGTCGGCGCCATGCCGGCCGCCGGGCCCTCGCCCTGCAGCACGTCGAGGAACGCCAGTCGCACCGGCGAGGCCGGCTGTCCGCACGACAGGCAGTAGCGCTGGTCGGCCACGAGCGCCGCACCGCAGTTGGCGCACGTCGCGCCACCCTGCTCGGAGGGGACCGGCACGAGGCTCATTTGAGGCCTCCGCCGGCGCTCGCGGAGGGACCCGGCAGCGCCGTCAGTTCGATCTTCGCGCCGGTCGCGTCGCCGACCAGCGGGATGTCCAGCGACGCCGCAGCGCCGTGCGCGGGCAGCGACGCAACGACCGCACGTCCCGCGGCGACGATCTTCGTGCCGCGAAGTGCCACGGCGAACACCGGCGCGTTGCTCTGCAGCTTGCCCGTGTGATTGACCAGTTCGGCGCCGACCGAATTGGATCCGGCCTGCCCGGTCACGCCCGTCGGCGTGGCCGACAGCGCTCCCGCGCGCGTGCTGGACGCGACGCTCTGCCCCGTGCCGACGGTCACCTGTGCCGAGGACGCCGACTGACTGGTCAGCACCTCGTCGTCGACCCACCAGATGCTCTTGCGGGCCGGCAGCAGCGTGATGCGCTGCAGCAGCGTTTCCGAGCCCGTCGCGTTGCTGTAGACGACCTTGGCGCCCGCGCCCAGCTCCTGCACGAGCAGCGGCACTTCGCGCTGCGTGCGCGACGAGCCCTGCGTCAGCTTCACGGCGATCGCCTTGCGCCCGCCGCCGCTCAGCGGCGTCACATCCGACACGCGTACGCCGCGGTCGATCTTGCCGAGCTTCAGCGAGCCGGCCACTTCGGCGGCGCCGGCTTGGCGGCCGATCTTCGCGCTTTCGGACTCGGTGCTCTCGCACGCCGACGCCGTCACGGCCAGGGCTCCACAGCCGACCACGACGAGCGCCCGCTTCAGGACTCCGGGCCGCATGACGGCGCCGGGAGGTCGCGAGGGGTCATCCGAACGCCCCGCGCACGTAGTCGCGTGTGCGTGTCGCGCGCGGCTGGTCGAACACGTCTGCCGTGCTGCCGTACTCGACGAGGTCGCCGAGGTACATGAACGCGACCTTGTCGGCCACGCGGTGCGCCTGCGCAAGATTGTGCGTGACCACGACGACCGCCAGCTCGCGGCGCAGCTCGCCGATCAGCTTCTCGATCGTCGCCGTGGAGATCGGGTCGAGCGCGCTGCACGGCTCGTCCATCAGCAGCACCTCCGGGCGCGGCGCGATCGCGCGGGCGATACACAGCCGCTGCTGCTGGCCGCCGGACAGGCGAAGCGCCGGCCGATGCAGGTCGTCGCGAACCTCGTCATACAGACCGGCGCGCTTGAGCGCGTCGATCACCTGCGGTTCCAGCTCGCGCGTGCGCGGGCGCTTGCGCGACTGTTCGCGCAACGCGAATGCGACGTTGTCGAAGATCGACATCGGAAACGGGTTGGGCTGCTGAAAGACCATCGCCACACGCGACCGCAGCGTCGTGTCGGCCATTGCGTGGATGTCCTCTCCGTCGAGCAGCACGCTGCCCGCACGCGAAGCGCTCGGCGTCAGCTCGGTGAGGCGGTTCAGCGTGCGCAGCAGCGTCGTCTTGCCGCAGCCCGACGGGCCGATCAGCGCCAGCACCTCGCCCTGGTGGATCGACAGCGAGACCGACTTGACCGCTTTTTTGGCGCCGTAGTCGATGCTCACGTTCTCCAGGCGCAGCCGCTCCGGGCCCGTCGCCGAGGCCGCACGCAGCGCCTCGCGCTGCTGCGGCGGCAGCACCGGCTCGGGCGCGCGGTCGACGACGATCGTGCGCACCGGCGGGATCACCGGCGCGTGGGCGTCGGTGGGCATCGCCGGCTGCGACTCGGCAGGCTCGCTCGCAGCGGCAGCAGCAGGCGCCGGCGCCGGCACCGGCGCGATGCGCGGGTGGCCCGCTCGTGGATCGTCGCTGTCGCTCATCGTCCTGTGCAGCGGGTCAAGCAGCATCTCGTCGGGACTCATCGAGCACCTTCTCCACCGAAGTTGTCCAACACCTTCTGCATCGAACCGATCAGGTTAGCGGTGTTATCCGTGGTTGTAAAGGTGCAAGCAGAGGGGCTGAACGCGGTCCGCGCCGGCGTCTGCGCCGCCGCCAAATGGCGGTTCTGCGGGGCATGCCGAGCGCTCATACGATCGCCCCGGCGACGGTCATGCCGGTCGCGTCGGCCGCCGAACGTCCGATGCGGTCGACGATCAGGTTGAGCACGAGCACGAACACCAGCAGCACGAACGCCGCCGCGTAGGCCTTCTGCGGCGCGGCGCCTTCGCCGGCCGGCGAGTTGCCGTACACGTAGCTGGTCAGCGTCGAGCCGGTGCCGCGCAGCACGTTGATGGCGGGGACCGAGCCCTGCGGGTCCAGGCGCAGCGTTTCGCCGAGCAGCAGCACGATGATCGCCGTGTCGCCGATGATCCGGCTGACGCCGAGCGTCACCCCCGTGGCGATGTTCGAGCGCACGCTCGGCAGCAGCACGCGGCGGATCGTCGCGATGCGCGTCTTGCCCAGCGCGAACGCCGCCTCGCGCATGTGCGCCGGTACGGCCTGCAGTCCGTCGCGCGTGGCCGTGAACATCGGCGGCAGCGCGATCAGCGACATCATCGCGCCGGCGGCGATGAACGATTTGCCGAACACGCCGCCGCCTTCGGCGCGAAACGAGAACGGTGCGAACAGGCCCAGCTGGAAGATCGACAGGCCGAACAGCGCGATCACGATGTCGGGCGTGCCGGCGACCATCTCGATGCTCGACTCGACCACGCGCGCCAGCCACGTCGGGCGCCCGTACTCGGCGATCCAGATCGCCCCGCCGACGGCCAGCGGCACGGCCAGCAGGATGCCGATCACGGTGAGGATGGCCGTGCCGATCAACGGGTCGAGAAAGCCGCCCGTGGAGTTCTGCGTGGTGCCCAGCGCCGGGCGCTGCACGAGCAGGCTCGGGCGCAGGTACTGGATCCCGCGATAGCCCATGTAGATGACGATCGCGCCGGCGATCAGGCACAGCCCGATGCCGGCCGTCCACGCGGACACGAGCGCCACGCGGTCGCGCCAGCGCCACGTCAAGGGCGAGGAGCGCTTGCCACGCCCCATCTTCATCGGCGGCCCGCCGGGCGGCGGCGCGGGCGCCCACTGCTGCATCGTGCTCATCCGCGCACCTGAAACTTGCGCAGCGGCAGCTTGATCAGATAGCCGGCGATCGACAGCACGAACGCGCTGAACAGCAGCAAGCAGCGCCCACGCGTACAGCGCCGAGCCGAGCGCCGGCGCGGCGATTCCTTCGCGGTAGTCGACGATGCCCGAGGCGAGCGTGCGCAACGGCTCGAAGAAGAACACCAGGCCGTCGACCGGCTTGGGCGAGAACGAATGCGAGCCCGAGACCATCGAGATCATGATCGCCTCGCCGAGCGCCCGTGCCGTCGCGAGCACGACCGCCGCGACGATCGCCGGGCGCGCCGCGCGCAGCGTCACCGCGAGCATCGCCCGCAGCGGGTTCACGCCAAGCGCGACCGCTCCCTCACGCCACGAGTTGGGCACCGACGCGAGCGCCTCACAGATCAGCGCCACCATGATCGGCGTGATCATCACCGTGAGGATCACCACCGTCACGCCCAGTCCCGCGCCCGTCAGCAGGATCACGTTCTGCACCGACTGCTTCTCCGCGCCGGAGATCACGTGGTTGCCGACGAACGGCACGAGCACGAGGATGCCGATCAGCCCGTAGATCACCGACGGCACCGACGCGAGCAGCCGGATCACCGGGATCACGATGCGCCGCAGCCGCGCCGGCGCCAGCTCGACGATGAAGATCGAGGAGAGGACCGCGATCGCCAGCGCCAGCACGACCGCCGCGATCGTCGTCAGCAGCGTGCCGTAGACCAGCGGCCACGCGCGCAGGTGATAGGCCGACGGCGGCGGGTGCTGCGTGGTGTTCTGCATGTTGGCCAGCTGCCGGCCGAGGTCGCCGCCGGACCCCAGCCAGCTGAGGCCGTTGTGTTCAAAGATCGGCCATGCGTGGATACCCACGAACACGACCATCGCGACGACGAGCGCGCACACCAGACACGACACCGCGCCGAGCGTTCGCTCGGCGCGGTGATCGGGCCACGGCCGTGAGAGGCGTTCCAGCAACTAGCCGCTGCTTAGATCGGCAGCCACTGCGTGGAGATGATCTTCTTCGCGGCGGCCGATTTCTCGATCCAGCCGATGAACGCCGAGGAGGCGCCGCTCGCCTTGCCTTTGGTGACCTCATAGAAGCGCGCCGTACCGGAGTAGGAGCCGCCCTGCACGGTCGCCTTGCTGCACGCGATGCCGTTCAGGCCAACCGCGTTGACGGTGCCTTTGTCCGACTGGTAGTTGGACACGAAGCCGATCGAGTTCGGGTCGCTTTCGACCTTCTGGCGCATCAGACCCTCAGACGGTTCTTCGGCGGCGATCGTCGAGACTTTTTTGCCTTCCAGCAGCAGCGTCTGGAAGTTGGTCAGCACGCCGGCCACCGACGTACGGCTGATCAGGTCGATCGTGCCGCTGGCGGTCGCGCCGGGCAGTCCGGTCCACGCGCGCGTCTTGCCCGTGAAGATCGAGATCACCTGCGCCTGCGTGAGGTTCGGCACGGGGTTGGACTTGTTCGTGATCACGCAGATGCCGTACTTGGCGATCGGGTAGAAGACCAGCCCGGCGGGGTCGGCGGCGAGCGGGTCGCGCGATACGTCGCCGATCGTCACGCGCCCGGCGGCGACGTCGTTGATGCCGATCTGCGCGCCGCCCTGAGTGATTTTGAACTTCACTTTTTTCGGAAACGTCTTGACGTACTTCTGCGCGAGCAGCGAGACCAGCGGGTATGAGGCCGTGGCGCCGCTGATCGTGACGGTCGTGACTGCGGAGGCGGCCGCCGGCACCGCGACTCCGAGTACGCCAGCCACCGCGAAGGCGAGGGAGAGACGGCGGATTCGATTCATTTGGCAGGGACTCCGTTTCTGCTCTAGAGGAGCTGGATTACACGTCGCGGGCGCGGCGCTTGACAGCGCCCAGCGGCGAACATACCATAATCCCTATAGATTCGATCTAGATAACC
>CAWFWA010000014.1:0-23475 GCA_963819435.1 uncultured Solirubrobacteraceae bacterium
ACCTTTCGGTACTCCAGGTCGCGCGGCCGATCCTCGATCGCTACGGGCTGGCGGCGACCGTGTTTGCGCCGACCGACGGGGTCGACGCCGAACGACCGCTGAAGTGGCCGGGCATCGACCAGTGGCACGGCGGTCCGCATGAGCGCGACCTCGTGCCGATGACGTGGGAGCAGCTGCGCTCGCTCGCCGCGGCGGGCTGGGAGGTGGGCTCGCACACGGCGACCCACCCGCACCTCACGCAGGTCGAGGACGCGGCGCTGCGCGAGGAGCTCGTTCGCTCCAAAGCCAGATGCGAGGAGCAGATGCAGTCGCCGTGTCCCACGCTGGCCTATCCGTACGGCGATGTCGACGCACGCGTTGCCGCGGCGGCCGCGGCGGCCGGCTATGAGCGCGCGGCGGCTCTGCCGGGCCGGCTCGGCGGGCGCGACGCACTGCAGTGGCCGCGCATCGGCGTGTACTGCATCGACGACGAGCGCCGCTTTCGCCTGAAGGTCTCCCCCACGATCCGTGCTGCGCGACGCGTCGCTCAGTGGGGATCGGCGAGCGGTTCGGCGCTGCGCGGGCGGACCATGGGTTAGACGCACGTCGCTGGCAGGTCGCGTCGGCTGACGGCGCGAGGGTTAGTGATGAAGGTTGTGCGAGGCGTGCCGGCGGTGGCCGTGCTTACGCGCTCGACGCTTGTGCGAGGTGTGCTTGGCGCGCTTGTAGCGTTTGCTCTTGGACGCGCCGTGGCCTGTCGGGTGTGCGCCGCTGCCCGCGCCGTTGGCCGATCCACCGGCCGTCGGGCTACCGGACGGCGCCGTGGCGCCTTCTTTGGCGCTCGGCGTGGGCACGGTGCCGAGACCCTGCGCCGCGAAGCCGCGCGGGATTTCCGGCACGAGGCCCGCACAGGCGGAGCCTTTCGCCGGCAGGAAGCCGCCCGCGATCGTCGCGATCAGTTCGGCCGCACTTGCGGTCACGTTGGCGTGGGCGGAGAAACCGCCGCTGTAGGTGTTGATGCCGCTGCCCGAGACGCAGTTGTTCTGTACGACGTTTCCGACGCCGACCGGGTTGCCGGCCGGGTAATACGATTCGACGTCGCCGCGGATGTTGGAGTTGACGATCAGGTTGTGTTCGACGATGTTGTTGCTCGAGGCGACGCCTTCGGCACCGCCGAACTCGACTCCCTCGCCGTTGTCGGCGATCACATTGTTGATCACCACGCTGCCCTGAGCGCTCGGGTAGAACTGGATGCCGCGGTCGACGTTGTGGTCGATCAGGTTGCCGACGATGCGCGTGTTCGTCGCGTCCTGAACGTAGATGCCGTGATCCTGGTTTCGCGAGGGCAGCAGTCCACAGTCGTGGATGCGGTTGTTGGCGATCGTCGTCGAGTCCGCCTTGCCCCACACGGCGCTGCCGATGTCGAAGCAGATTTCGGTGTGATCGTCGGTGATGTCATCGGATTCGAAAGTTGTGTGGTTGGCGGCGATGTTCGGGCTCGGGAGCGGAGTGCCCGACTGGTAGGCACCATCGAGACTGAGGTTGGCAATCGTTATGTAGTCAGAGCCGCGCGGGATGTAGATGCGCCCGGTGATCTGGGCCTGTTCGCCGGGGTAGCTGATCAGCGTCAGCGGTGCCCCTGCGCGGCCGCCGTGGCCGGCTCGCAGGCCGCCGGCGTAGGAGCCGGCGCGCAGGCAGCCGACCTGGCCGGGCGCGAGCGCTTCCACGAGGGCCTGGGCGCTGCGCAGCGGCGCAGCCGCCGTCCCTGCCGCCGCGTCAGAGCCCTGCAGGGAGGCGACCTTGTCGCAGTTGGTGGGCAGCGCTTCGGCGCGTGCTGCAGCGGGCTGCAGCAGCGCGTAGGCGATCAGTGCGATCGCCAGGGCAATTGCCGCGGCCGAAAGCGTCAGCAGCGCGCGCGAGCGCCGGTCACTGGACTGCATGGATGAAACTCGGCTTGCGTTACTAAGCATGTTTGGCACGGTCTCCGTAGAAGGACGGGAGATGTGCATCGACGCCACCCCACTTCTCGTGACCGCAGCCGAGGTCGCATCGGACAAACGTCCAGCGACTGAGCGAGCCTCGCGCGCCCGTGCATCGGCCGGTGGTCCAACCCCTCATCGCTTCGCCGAGATAGGCGCTACCGTTGTGCCGATGCGTCGTTGCCAGGCCCTGAGCTGCCTCCATGCCAAGAGCTGACGACCCCGTTCGAGCGCCCGACTGGCTGGCGCCGCAGGGTCCGCGCGAGGGCCTGGGCCACTACGTCGAGGTCATCCGCGACCGGCGCAAACTGATCATCACGTGCGTGGTGATCGCGACGTTGCTCGCCTTCGCCTACGCGAAGCTCGCGTCGCCTTCATACAAAGCCGAATCGCACCTGCTGGTGACCCCGGTCAACGGCGAAACGAGCCTGATCGGCCTCGGCCTGATCACGAGCTCGAGCTCGCCGACCGGCGACGTGCTCACGGCGGCGAGCCTGGTGACGACCTCCGAAGTGGCGGCGCTGGCCGCCGCCAAGGTCGGCTCGACCACCGGCCGCGCGCTGCTCGGCGAGGTCAGCGCCGTGCCGGTCGCGCAGAGCAACGTCGTGTCGGTGACCGCCACCGCGGGCACCGCCGAGCGCGCCGAGGCAATCGCCAACGCGTTCGCCGTGGCCACCGTGCAGAACCGCACGCGCATCCTTCACCACCAGCTCGAACAGATCATCCCCACGCTGAAGGCACAGGTGGAAGCACTGCCGATAGCTCAGCGCACGGGACAGGGCTCGCTGGGCGAAAGGCTTTCGTCACTGCAGACGCTGCTGGCGGGACCGGACCCGACGATCTCCGTCGAGTCGCTCGCGCAGCTTCCCGACGCGCCGGCCTCGCCGCGCAAAACCCTGAGCGTCATCATCGGCTTCCTCGCTGGGCTCGTGCTCGGGCTCGGCGGCGCCTTCGCGCTGGAGAGTCTGGATCCGCGCGTCCGCCGCGAGGAGACGCTGCGCCGCATCTTCCGTCTGCCGATCCTCGCTCGCGTGCCGCGCGAACGCCGTCCCGCCTCGCGTAAGCTGCCGATGCGCCCGGGCGAACTCTCGCCGGCTGCCCAGGAGAGCTATCGCATGCTGCGGGTTGCGCTCGGCGCGCGCACCCGCTCCGAAGGCGGGCGCTCGATGATGGTGACCGGCTCGACGCGCTCTGAGGGCAAGTCGACCGTCGCCCTGAACCTCGCCGCTACGCTCGCCTTCTCCGGGCACAAGGTGATCCTCGTCGAGGCAGACCTGCGCCGCCCGTCGCTCGGCGGCGCGCTCGACCTGCTCGCCAAGCGCGGCAAACGAGGCACCGCCGGCGTGCTGATGGGCGAGATCTCGCTGCGCGACGCGCTCGTGCCCGTCAAGCAGTTGAGCGACAACCTCAGCGCGCTGCTGGTCGAGCAGTCCGCTCCATATCTCGCCGACGGCCTGCTCGCAGCGAGCGACGAGATCGTCTCCCAAGCGCAGTCGCTCGCCGACTACGTGATCTTTGACTCCCCGCCGGTGACCGAGGTCAGCGACGCGCTGCCGCTCAGCCAGCACGTCGACGACGTGTTGATCGTCGCTCGACTTGGGCACAGCCGCACCGATCAGCTGGTCAACCTCGGCGAACTGCTTTCGCGCCAGGGCGTGCGCCCGGCGGGCCTGGTGATCGTCAGCGACGACTACAGCCAGGGCAGCGGCTACTACGCGCCTACGCCGACCTCCTCGAGCAGGCTCGGAGGCAGAGTCCAGGCGCAGATGCCCGCTATCGGGGCATAGCTTCACGCCATGAACGCCCGGCCGCGCGCGCTCGAGCTGCTCCCTTCGAGCCTCATCGCACTGGCGGCGATCCTCGGAGTGCTCGCGGCGATCGAACCGCTACTCGCGCTCGCGGGGTCACTCGGACTCGTGCTCGCGTACGTCGTCTTCAGCGATCTGGCGATGGGCTTCGCGGTGCTTGCGTTTCTCAGCTTCCTCGACACGCTGCCCTCGTCGAGCTCGCTGAGCCCGTCCAAGGCAGTGGGCTTGCTCGTGGCGGTTGCGTGGCTGGCCCGCTTCACCTCCTCCGGACGCGAGGAGCGCGACTTCTTCGCCGGCAACTCGCGCCTGGCGTGGATCCTGATCCTCTTCTTCGGCTGGGCGACCGCTTCGCTGCTGTGGGCTACCGACATCGGTATCGCCACCGAATCGCTGACCCGGTATGCGCCGAACCTACTGCTGATCCCGATCGCCTACACGGCGATCCGCACGCGCCGCGATCTGAAGCTCGTGCTCGGCGCGATCATGCTCGGAGCAATCGTCGCGGCAACGTTCGGCGTACTGCAGCCGCCCAACCCCAACCTCGTCGAAGAAAGCACGCGCGCATCGGGCACCGTCGGCGACCCCAACGAACTTGCGGCCTTCCTGCTCGTCGGCATGGCGCTGGGTGCGGGGCTGCTGATCGGCAAGCAGAACTCCTCACGGCTGCGCACCGCGGCGGCGGTGGCCGTGCCGCTGTGCGCGGCGGGCATCTTCCTCAGCCTGTCGCGCGGCGGCCTGGTGGCGCTTGCCGCGGCACTGCTCGCCGGACCGTTCTTCGCCGGGCGCTGGCGCGGTCACATCGCGATCCTGCTGGTGCTCGTGGCCGGCGGGGGCCTGCTGTACTTCACCGAGCTCGCGCCGCTGCCGGCACGCGAACGCGTGACCAACTCCAACGGCGGTACCGGTCGCTCGGACATCTGGAAACTCGGGCTGAGAATGGTGCGCGCGCACCCGATCGACGGCGTCGGCGTGGGCCAGTTCCCGGTCGTCTCAGCCGACTACGCGCTGCAGCCCGGCACGCTGGAACGCGCCGACCTGGTGTTCTCGACCGCGCCGAAGATCACGCACAACACCTACCTGGAGATCATGTCGGAGATGGGTATCCCGGGCTTCCTGCTGTTCCTCGCGACGATCCTCTCCTGCCTGGCGTGCATGCTCGGAGCCGCTCGTGTATGGGGGCGCAGCGGCGATCTGACTATGGAGGTGACCGCGCGTGCGGCTTTCCTCGGGCTGTTCGGGCTGCTCGTCGCCGACTTCTTCATCTCTGACATGTACGGCAAGCTGCTCTGGGTGATGCTCGCACTGGGCCCGGCGCTGCTCTCGCTTGCGCGAAGCGAGCGCGACGAGGATGAGCCCAGCACGCTGCGCGTCGCCTGACCGGGATACTAGGAGGGCGATGTCGCAGGAGAACGTCGAGATGGTGCTCCGTGGCGTCGCCGCGCTGAATCGCGGAGACCCGGTGGCCTTCAATGCGCTGTGTGATGCTCGATTTGAGATGCGCCTCGTGGGTGCCGTTGGCGAGCCTGTGAGCTACGTCGGAGCAGACGGCGTGTTCCAGTTCTTCCGCGACATGGGCGAGAGTTGGGCGGACTGGGGATTTGAGGTCGAGCGGGCGCGTGATCTTGATCGACAGGTGCTGATCACGGGCAGACAGCGCGGGCGCGGGCGGGTGAGCGGCGTTGAGGTCGACTCTCCGCGAGCCTGCGTTCTTGCGGTCCGCGAGGGGGTGGTGACCGAACTTCGCTACTTCACTGAGCCTGCCGCAGCCCTCAAAGCTGTGGGGCTGGAGGAGTAGGCGGTGAGTTTCGCCGGTCGTTTCGCTAGGCCGTCCTAGCCTGCGAGCTTGCCCGGCGCACGCGCTGAGGCGCCTGCGGCCCCGGTCAGCAGCGGCTCATACACAGCGCACATCCGCTTGCACCAAACCTCGATCGCGAAGTGCTCCTGCAGCCACTCGCGGTTCTTCTGCGCTGCGGCGATGCGCTGCTCGCGTGGCTGGGAGAGCAGCTCGTCCAGTCGCGCCGCCAGCGCCGGGACGTCCTCGCTGGGGAAGCTGAAGGCGGCCGGAGCGGCGGCCCATCCGGCCGTCCCCGGGATGTCTGACATCACGACGGGAAGCGCGCACGCGAGCGCCTCGCCGCTGGCCGAGGACTGCCCCTCGTGGCGCGAGGCGCTGACAAAGACGTCGGTCGCCGCGTACAGCCATGCGGCGTCCTCGACGAAGCCCGCCACGCGCAGCCAATCGGGAGCCGACGGCAGTAGCTCTGCCAAAAAGACACGCAGCTGCTGCTCGCCGATCACCAGCGCGAGCGCATTGCGATGGCGCTGCACGACCTGCTCCATCGCCTCTACGAACACGTCCACGCCCTTGACCTCCGGCCACCAGCCGAGACACAGAACGACCTGCGCCTGCTCGGGCAGGCCCAGCCTGTCGCGCGCCGCCCGGGAGCTGGGCATATCGGCAAAGCGCTCCAGCGCGATCGCGTCGGGAACCGTCTCGATCGCCGCGGCCGACACGCCGCGCAGGCGCACCGTCTCGGCCAGCCAGTCCGACACGGCGATCACCCGCGACACCCAGCGGCGCGAGATGAGCCGCAGCTTGACCAGGTCTTTGGCGCGCTGGCGTAGCGGGTAGCCGGTGAAGCCGGTGCGCACGTGCCACACGCACGGCACGCCGGCCGATGCGGCAGCCCACGCGCCGACCAGGTCGGCGGCGGTGAAGTGCGTGTGCACCAGAACGCCGCCGTGCTCGGCGATCACCGAGTCCAGGTGCGCGCGCCAGGCACGCCGGCGCTCGGGCATGATCGACCACGTGGTGCCTTCGCGCTCCAGCTGCGCCAGCCAAGGCTTGCCCTCGGCGCCGGGCGCGAGCACGAAGTGCGTGCCCAGCCCGAACCGCTCGCGCACGCTGCGCGCGAGCGCGAGCTGGCTGAGCATCACGTTGCCCAGGTAGGCGCTGTTCCACAGCGTCACCTGGATGACCGAGCGCTTTTGCATCGGTCAAGCACCCGCCCGTCGCGCCGGCGCCCAGCGCGCGCGGCGCCGGCGTACGTCGATCGCCTCGAAGCTCGCGTCGGCGGAGTAGGTGTGCGTCGCGCGCGCATCGCCCACGGCGGCCGGGTCCAGACGGGCGACCTCGTGCTCGGCGTAGGCGTCTGCGCTGAGCACGTCGACCTGCTGGAAGGAGATGGACCCGCCGTATCGGCTGCGGCCGTCCTGGCCGGGGCGCACCAGGCGCGGTCCCCAGTGCTGGAACGCGCCGGCCGGGCGAGCCCGGCGTGCGTCCGAGACAACGGGGTTGCCCGGATGCGCCAGCCACGGGCCGCGCAGCTCGCTGGCGGAGTAGATGTGCAGCTCGTCCAGCGAGCTCGCATCCGCCGGCGTGACCGCGGCAAACAGCCACAACCGGTCGTCGTGCGCCAGCAGGGTCGCATCGGCGGCGTCGACGGCGTCGATCAGCACGGCGTCGCGCTCCCAGCGATGCGGGAACTCGACGGCGCGATAGAGCTCGACGCGTTTGACGGCGGAGGTCTCGGGGATCATGAACACCTCCCCCTCGTGCGCGAACACGAAGGGATAGGAGAGATGGTGCTCGGCCGTCAGCACGGGCTCGGGAGCAGCCGATAGCGAGCCGTCGAGTAGAAGCTCGGTGTGCGAGATGACCCCTCGCGTGGAGCCGGATGTGACCTCCTCGCAGAACAGGTGATGGCGGCCCTCGTGTTCGAACAGGAAGGGGTCCGCGTACATGTTCGCCGCTCGCCAGCGCACCATCGGCGGTTGCCCGGTCCAGCCGTCTGTCGGCGCGGGTCCGCGGCGGCGCAGCCTGATCGCCCAGGGGCGGCTGAACAGCGCACGCGCGGTGAGTATGCGCAGCCACGCCAGCGCCGAGCGGGCAAGCAACGCGCCCGCCGACGCGCCGCGCGGGAGGGAGTGTGAGGCGGAGGAGACATCGCCGGCGACCGCACCTGGCGGCGCAGCGGACCCCTCGAGCGCGCCGTCGCGTGCCGCGGGCAGGCGCTCGACGGCGCGCGGCAACATCGCCGCGAGCTTCCACAGCAGCATGTTGGCGGTGAGCGTCGGCGAGTAGGAGCGCAGGCCGGACACGGTGCGCTGCAGAACGACGGTGCGATCGCCGTGCCTGACGAGGATGTCCGTCTCGATGCTGTCGACGTCGGAGCTCAGAGCGCGGCGCACGGCTCGTGCGGCGGGCTCGATCGTGCCGTTGTGGCTGACGAGCACGATCTCGCGCGACTCTTCGGCGGGCGCCGGTGCATCTGCCAGCCAGACGATCGGCTCCTCCCCTGCCAGCCGCTCGTCGAGGGACTGGGCCCGCGGGCGCCGCGCAGCGTCCGCAACGCCGGCCTCGTCGAGGCCCGCGGGTGCGAGCGCGTCGGGGCCAAGCCTGAGCAGGCGCCGCTCGAGCGCCGCGTGCAGGCGCCTGAGAGCACTCGCTTGCACCCGGCCGCCGAGCCGCACGGGCGTCACCTCGAGTGCCGGCGATGCGGTCAATCCGGCCAGCGCTCGCTGCTGCCAGGCGGGCGCTGGATTGCCGTCGAGCACGACGGAGATCCGGTGGGCAGGCGAGCTCACGCGCCCGTTCGAACTGCTCGCCCTCGCTTCTGGAGCAGCTCCAGGTAGAGCGATTCCAGGCGGCCGACGGTCACGTCGATGTCGAACTCCGAGCGCCTGCGCGCCTGCCCGCGCAGGCCCATCTCCCGGGCGCGCTGGGGATCGGACAGGACCTCGGTGATCGCCTGTGCAAGCGCGGCGGGGTCCTGGCGCTGCACGAGCAGGCCGTTGACCCCGGGCTCGACCTGGTCGGGGATGCCGCCGACTGAGGTCGCAACGACGGGCAGTGCAGCGTCCATGTACTCGAGCACGACGGTCGGGCTCCCCTCGAAGTCCGAGCAGCACACGCCGACGTCGAGCGCCTGAAGGATGTCCGGGACGTCGAGACGCTGGCCGAGGAAGCGCACGGTGTCCTGCAGCTCGAGCTCCTGCGTGAGCTGCTCCAGGAAGGGCCGCTCGGGTCCGTCGCCGACGAGCAGCACCTGCAGACCCGGCCAGCGCAACTTGAGCTCGGCCGTCGCGTGCAGGAGTACCTGAAGGGCCTTCTGCGGGCGCATCACACTCACCGCGCCGATCACCGGCGCGGTCGCTGCGATCCCCAGCTCGGCGCGCATGTCGCGGCCTTCGGGCAGCTGCGGGGGCACGATGCCGAGCGGGACGAACACCGTGCGAGCCGGGTCGATGCCCTCGACCTCTGACATGCGCCGCTGGTCGGCGCGCGACACGGCGATGAAGCGGTCGGCAGCGCGGGCGATCACCTCGCGGTCGAGTATCCGCCGCCACGGCTTGCCTTCGTAGGACCAGGTGTGCTCGTGCGCGAGCACGACCGGCACGCGGGCGAGCCTGCCGACGACCGTACCGGCGACGTTGGAGCCGAACTTGTGGGTGTGCAGCACGTCGACGTGTTCGCTGCGCAGAAAACGCCCCAGCCGCGCCCACGGTGCCAGCTCGACCTTGCGGCGGCGACCCAGCGGCAGGAAGCGCACGCCCGCCTCCTGCAGTTTCGCGAAGGCGGCCTCGCGCGAGTTGTCGGCTTCCTTTCGCTCCGCGCGCGGCGGCCAGCGGCTGATGCACATGATCGACTCGAAGCGCTCGGGGTCCAGCCGCGTGGCGACCACGAGCGCAAAGCGCTCGGCGCCTCCGTTGCTGCTGAGCAGGTCAACCAGCGTGACCACGCGCACCCGATCGCCTTTGTTGCGGGGTGGTGGGGCGCTCTGCATCAAGTGCTGATCGTAGGAGCGTCCGGGGACAACACCCCCGCCGGCGCGGTGCCTTGATCGCGCCGTCGCGGTGCGCGTATCAGAGTGCATGTCGCTCGACCTCGCTTGGACGCAGAGACGCCGGCGGCAGTGCGCGGCCGAGCGGGCGCCGCGTGCGGCGCCTTCGCATGAAAGGCTGGGAAGGCATCTGCCCGGGCATCGGCGCGATGCGGCCGTTCCTTGAGAGGCGGAGGCTCCGAAGATGGCGAACTCGAGCACGCAGGACAGCGCAGACCTCGTTCGTTTCTACGACGAGGCGTACTCGCAGACGCCAGAGCGCTCGGCGCAATACGCGCGCTGGCGCGCACTCGGGGCGATCGGCAAGGCCGATCACGTGATCTCGCTGTGCGGGCGCGCGGGCATCCGTCCGCAGAGCACGCTGGAGGTCGGCTGCGGCGACGGCGCGCTGCTGTGCGAGCTGCACCGGCGAGGCTTCGGCGGGCGGCTGAGCGGCGTGGAGATCACCGATGCGGCGGTCGCGATCGCGCGGGCGCGGGCGCAGATCGACGCTGTGGCCCGCTACGACGGCGCGCACCTGCCCGATCGCGACGGCGCGCACGACCTGGGGATTCTCTCGCACGTGCTCGAGCACGTACCCGACCCGCCGGCGCTCTTGGCCGAGGTCGCGCGCGCCTGCAGCGCCGTGGTGGTGGAGGTGCCGTTGGAGGCGAACGTGTCGGCGCGGCGCGCGGGCAAGCGCGAGCACGCCGAGGAGGTCGGCCACCTGCAGCGGCTGGACCGCGAGGCCATGCGCGCGATCGTCGCGCGTGCCGGGTTGCGGGTCGCGGGCGAGATCGAGGACCCGCTGCCGCCGGCGGTGCATCGCTTCTTTGCGACGAGCGCGCGCGGCCGCGCGCAGGGCACGGTCAAGTGGGCGGTGCGTCGCGCCTTGCACAGCGCCGCGCCGCCGCTCGCGCGGCGGCTGTTCACGGTGCACTACGCGTGCCTGTGCGTTGCCGCCGAGCCGAACGCGGCCGGCGCCTGAGCGAGCGCACAGCCGGCTTTCCGGGCAGCCTTCAGCGGTCGTCGCCGGGCGGGCGCGTGGCGGCGGCGAACAACAGCGCGAGCACGCGGCCCATCAAGTCGTCGGGGACCGCGCTCGGGTCGGCGAGCTTCTGGCGCGCGATTCCGTCGGCGAGCGCGTCGACGGCGACGGCGAGTTGCTCGGCGGGCAGCGCGAGCTGCAGGTCGAACTCGCGCACGCCGTCTTCGATCAGTTTCGTCAGCAGCCGGCGCACTTGCGCGAAGCGCGCGGCGACCTTCGGGCGCACGCCGGCGTCGCGCACGCCGTAGGCCCAGAACTCCATGAACAGCAGCAGCAGCTCGGGCTCGCGCTCGATCATCGTCATCCACTGCTGCGCGCCGCCGGTGGCGCGCTCGGCGACCGAGTGGCGCACGTTGACGGCCTGCGCGATCTCGCGCGCGTGCTCCTCGATCTCGCGCTCCATGAGCACGAGGAAAAGATCCTCCTTGCCGTCGAAGTTGGAGTACAGCGCACCCGTGGAGAAACCCGCCCGTGAGGCGATCTCGTCGACAGAGGCGCCATGAAAGCCGCTGCTGGCAAAGGCGCTGCGCGCCGCGGCGAGCAACCGCTCGCGTGTGTTCGCCTTGCTCTGCTCGCGCGTCATGCGCGCGGGGGCCGGCTGTGGCACGGCGGTCGTCTCGGTCATCCCGACAATGCTACTTGACGGAGCGATCGCTATTGCGATAGCGTTCGTTATTCGATCTCCCTGACACGTTTGCGATAGGAGCACTGATGGCGAGTACCACGATGGCTTCGAGTACGAGCGAAAGCAACCTGGCGAGCCTGCCGACGGATGCGATCTCCTATGCGGACCTGTACGCGCGCTGGGAGCGCGGCAACTGGAAGGCAACCGAGCTGGACTTCACCGAGGACGCGCGCCAGTGGCGCGAGGACTTCACCGACTTCGAGCGCCAGGCGGCGATGTGGAACTACTGCCTGTTCTTCTGGGGCGAGGATGCCGTCGCGGACAACCTGTCGCCGTACATCGACGCCGCCCCGCTGGAGGAGCAGAAGTACTTCCTCACCACCCAGCAGGTCGACGAGGCGCGCCACGCGGTCTTCTTCAAGCGCTTCATGCAGGAGGTCTGCGAAGTCGGCGACGGTTCGATGGCCAGCGGGCTGGCGGCGATCAAGCCGCAGCTGACCTCCGGTTTTCGGATGATCTTCGACCGCCTGGACAAGATGGCCGACGAACTGCGCGCCGACCGCTCGCCGGCGAAACTGGCCGCCGCGATCACGCTCTATCACGTCGTCATCGAGGCATCGCTGGCGCAGCCCGGACAGCACTTCATCTGCAGCTACCTGGAGGAACGCGACCAGCTGCCGGCGTTCCGCGAGGGTATGGAGAACATCGCCGCCGACGAGCAGCGCCACATCGGCTTCGGCGTGAAGATTCTCTCTGACCTCAACCGCGAAGACCCCGTGCGCGTACCCAAGGCGGTCGCGAAGATCCTGCGCGAGGTCACTCGTTACACGCAGCAGGTCCTCATGCCCCCGGGATGGGACGAGCGCTACGTGACGGTCTTCAACTCGAGCTTCGACGCCGTCGGCGTCGAGGGGCTGGTGTCGATGACGACCAAGCTGCGCTCGGCCGGGATGCCGATCGACACGCTGCCGGGGCCACCGATCCTGCCCGCCGGGCTGACGCCGCTGGAAACTTCCGAACGCGGGCGCGCGCTGGCGAAGGCCGGCGTGATCGGCGTGCGCGAAGGCCCATCCCCGCGCGACTCACAGACGCTCGAGCTGCTGTTCGACACGATCCGCCGCCAGGTCAACCCCGCACACGGCCTGCGCCGGCCGACGACCTTCCAGTGGGAGTTCACCGATCCCGACGTGCCGACGTGGCACCTGACGGTCAACAACGGCTCCAGCGCCGTCGCCGAGGGCGCGGCGTCAAAGCCCGACCTGCGCCTGGCGCTCTCCTACCAGGACTGGGTGGACGTGGTCGGCGAGCGCCTGGACCCACTGCGCCTGATCGCCACCGGTCGCCTGCGCCCGCGCGGCAACCCGCTGGCGCTCAAACACCTCACGAAGGTCTTCCCGCGCGGCTGACCGCCGCCCGCGCGCGCTCGCTCAGCCCGCGCCCGGGCGCCCGGTGAGGCGGCCGACGCGGGTCGTGGCCTGCGCGCGCACCGCGCCGATCAGTTCGCGCGCTGGGGCCGGCGCGACGACGGCCAGCACCGCCACGTAGGCGACGGCGCCGAGCGCCGTCTCGGCGGCCAGCAGGACCAGGCCGAGGACGATGCCGTGGCGTTCGGCGTGCACCAGGAAATGCTGAAAGCAGAACAGGCCGCCGGCCATCACCGCCGCGGCCACCGCGGCGGGCCAGATCTCGCGCACGAGGTCGGCGAGCGCGATGCCCAGGGCATGGGCCATCCCGCGCACCGCGTAGGCCGCGACGCCGACGGCCGCGGCCGACATCCCGATCGCCACCCCGACCACGCCGAACGGCACGAGCGCGCCGACGAAGACGAGCGTCAGCGCCAGCGATACCCCGTGCATCCGCGGCAGCATGTCGGTCCGCCCGTTGGCCTTCCACGCCTCGCTGGCGATCGAGTCCAGCGACAGCGCCGAGCCGTACACACCCAGCGCCATCGCCGCGTGTCCGGCTTCGCGCCACTGCTCGCCGAAGATCAGCACGATTGCCGGCGTGCCCAGCGGGATCAGCAGCATGCCGGCCGGGAAGGAGAGGATGCACAGCCAGCGCAACGCCTTGCGCACGGCGCTGCGAAAACGCTCGTCATGCGTCGACAGGCGCGAGAAGGCCGGCAGCAGCACGTACCCGCCCACGTTGACTACCGCTCCCAGCGACTGCATGCTGACGCGATTGGCGTAGGTGAACTGGCCAAGGGCGGACGCGCCGCTGAAGCGCCCGAGCGCGAGGATCGGCACCTCCATGACCAGCCGGCGGATCATGTTCCCCGCCACCACCGGCCGTCCGTAGCGTGCGAGCTCGCGCCACGCGTCACGCCGCGCCAGTCGCGGGCGCGGACGCCAGCGCGCGAAGCCCCAGGCGGCGATCACGTTCATGATCGCCGCGGCGTAGGTCCCGATGACCAGCGCCCAGACGCCCAGGCCGGCCGCCGCCGCCGGAATCGCTCCGGCCGCGAAGAAGATTGTCGCGAGCGGGTCGATGAACACGCGGCGGGCGAACGAGAAGCTGCGCATGAGCAGCGCGTCCGGCACGATCGCCAGCAGGCGCAGCAGCATCCAGCCGGACAGCACGGCCGCGACGACTCCCGTTTCGTGGCTGTGGAAGAACAGACCGATCAATGGCGCAACCGCGAGCGCAAAGAGCGTCAGGCCCAGACCGCCGAGGACGGTCGCCAGGAAGGCCGAGTTGGCCGCCTCCTCAAGGTTGGCGCTCCTGCGCTGAAGCGCTGCTTCGATGCCCGACTCGCCGAGCACAGAGCCGGCGTTGACGACGATCGCGCCGGCGGCGAAGCGCCCGAAATCCGCGGGCGTCGCCAGCCGGGCGAGCGCGAGGTACGCGCCGAAGGTGAGCAGCTGGGCAAGCACGTAACCGATGCCCGCCAGCCCGGCGCCGCGCGTCACCACGCCGCTCATACCCTCCGGGGCGGGCTCCGATGCCTCGTTGAGCAGCGCGTCCGACAGCGCGGCGATCTCGTCTTCGACCGCCTCGGCGTCGCTTGGCGGCAGATGGGCCTCCATCGCTACTGCGTTCGGCGGCGCCGGCCGCCCTCGCCCAGACCGAGCCCCGGGAACGCCTCGGCGACGCCCGGCGGCGGCTCGGAGCGCTGCTGCAGGCGCCGGCGCTGAGCGCGCGTCGCGCCGGCGAGCGCGCGCCTGGCGGCGAGCAGCACCCGCCCCTTGCGGCTCGCTTGGCGCCTCTCTGCCTCGCTGAGCTCGTCCAGCCGGGCCACGGCCAGCTCGCGTACGCGCGCCGACGCCGGATGGCGCTCGAGCACAGCGCGATAGGCCTCGCGCACACCGGCGTCCATCGCCGTGTGGTCATAGGAAAGCGAACTCGGCGAGTCCCGCTTGATCGCCAGCGGGCCGGGCACGCGCACGGCATTGAAGCCCGACGTGGCGATGCGCAGCCACAGCTCGTAGTCCTCTCCGTGGGTCATGCCAGGGTCATAGCCGCCGACCTGCTCGAGTACCGAGCGGCGCACGGTGACGGCGTTGTAGACGAAGTTTCGCTGCATCAGCTCTGACAGGAAGCGCTCCTGCGGCAGCGTCCGCTGTGGCGGGTGCTGGCGCGCCATCGTCGTGGGCTTGAGAAAGCGCCCGCTGGCCTCGTTGAGCTCCCACGCTTCGGTGTAGGCGAAGCCGGCATCGGGCTCCCGGTCCAGCGCGGCGCCCATCTGCGCAAGGTACTCGGGAAGCCACAGATCGTCGCTGTCGAGCATGCTCACGTACCTGGCGCTGCTCAGCGCGATCCCCTTGTTGCGCGCGGCGGAAGGGCCGCCGTTGGGCTGGCTGTGCACGCTCACGCGGGCGTCTTTGGCGGCGTACTTCGCGCCGACGGCCGCCGTGTCATCACGCGAGCCGTCGTCGATCACGATGACCTCGAAGTCCTCGCGGGTCTGGGCGAGCGCCGATTCGATCGCCCTGCCGACGGTGCTCGCCGCTTCATACGCTGCGATCACCACGCTGAACGTCATCATGCGAACCGTATCGGCCGGCGCGGAGCCGAAATCGAGCCTCGATCGCCGCGAGCACGCAGCACGCGCCGCGGTAATCGGGCGCGCGCCCCCCAGGATTTGTGCGCGAAGCGACCGCGCGTCGTCGCAGCTAGCCGGGCGCGAACTCGCGCTGGGCGGCCGGACGGCTGCTCGCGCTCGCCGCCCCGCCGTCCTGTGACTGCGTGACCGACCCGGCGCCGGCCCGCGACGGCGCAGCAGCTTCGCCCGGCGCTCGCCCGGCCGACGCTGCCCTGGCAGTCGCGCTGCTCGTGCGTGCTTCGCCTGTGCTCGCCGTGCCGCTCGCCGTGGACTCTGGCCCGAACTCGCGGCCGGCCTGCGCGGCGGCGGCTACGCGGGCGATCGGCGGCGAGGTCGCTTGAAGCACCCGGGCGCCCGCCTGCTCAGCCGCCGCCGCGGCGTCGGCGATACGTGGCTCGCTTGTGCGCGCGCGAACTGCGCGGGTCGCAATCGCCTGGCGGTGTCGGTGCGCACGGACGTGCGGCGGCGCCGAACCGCCCAGCGCAGCACAACCGGCGCCCACGCCAAGCGCCACGAGGCAGCTCACGGCGAGCTTTGCGCCGAACGGTCCGCCGGCAAGCCACCAGCCTCCGCCCGCAGCGCCGGCGCCGGCAACGCCAGGCGCAGAAAGCGCAGCGGCGCCCGTGCCGGCGCCGGGTGTACCCGCCCCGCCGGCCGGCCCGCCGGCCGCTGCGGTGCTCCCCGCGCCGGCGCCAGCCATCCCCGCGCCGGTGGCTCCGAGCGCGCAGTGCAGCAGCACGGGCGCCGGCGGAAGCACCGCCGCGAGGCCGCGAAGCGAGAGCACATAGGCGCGACAGGCAGGACAGCCGTCGCGGTGCAGCAGCGCAAGCCGGTAGCGCTCTCCGTCGGGGTCGAGGATGCCGTAGGCGAGCCCGCGCATCAGCGAGCCCTGCTCCTCACACCACCCGCCCGCCGCGATCGTCTGCACGAGCGCCCCCATCTTCGAGGCGACGCCTGGGGCGCGCGCACCGCGCCCCTCCATCAGCTTGCGCATGCGTGCATCGCTGACACCCATCCGCACGGCGGCCTCGGCACGTGAGAGCCCCTGCAGGTAGCAGAGCGTCGCGGCCTGCTGCTCGCGGGCGCTCAACTGCGCGCGTAGCGCCTCGAACAGCTGGCGCAGACGAGCGCGGTCGTCGAGCACTGCGGCGATGTCCTGCTCGCGGGCGCGATCGCAGGCGACGGATCCCGCACGCCCCGGGCCGGCGTGCGCAGGCGCATCCTCGAGCGGCGCGTGTGCGATCGCCCGGCGCGAGCGGTGCTCGTCGATCGCGCGCCGATAGGTCACGAGCGCCAGCCACGCGGCCGTGCTGTCGATCCGCTCGCCGTCGAGTACGGCCGCGTAGAGCCCCTGCCAGGCCTGCGAGTAGCAAGCTTCCAGATCGCCGGCGTCGAGATGTACTCCGTGCCCACGCAAACGGTCCGTGACGACGCCGAGAACCTTCCCTCGCATGGCCTCGAACTCGTCGCGTAGCAGGCGCTCGGCACGGTAGCGGCGAACAACGAGTGGGCTCACTTCTCGCAGACTACGCGAATCTCGCGAGCCAGACGAATTCTATCTGATCGATTCTTTATGATCGCAAGGCCACTGACAAGACGAACTGGAGAAGGGACGACCATGCATCAGCTGCACCGCTGGTTCTTGCTCGCGCTGGCGTCAGTCGCGGTCCCCATCGGCTGCGCGCCGGCACAGGCCGCCACGGTCCTCGACCGCGGCCTGAGCGCAAACTCGTTCACGCTCACGCCGGAAGCGAATTCGCCGCCGGAATTCGGCAGATGCATCAAAGTCACCGGCGGCGCCTACAGCGATACCGCCTGCACGCAGACGGCCGGCGAAACCGGGAAATCGTACGAATGGTATGCCGCCGTCGGCAGTGCAGCCCCGCTGGAAAAACCGGGCTTCGCCAACGTCCTCAAAGAAGGCTCGGTCGCGACTCTGGAAACGGTCGGCAAAGGAACGGTCACCTGCGAAGGGGAGACCAGCACGGGCGAAATCACGGGCAACAAAACGGTCGGCAAAGTGAAAGCGACCTACACCGGCTGCAGCGGTTTCGGCCTGTCGTGCCACACCACGGGCTCGGCCGAAGGCACGATCGTGATGAACACGTTGGAAGGGGTGCTCGGCGTCGAAGAACTGGCGGCCGAACCGGTCAACTACAAAATTGGAGAGAAGCTGTATCCGGCCGGCCACACCGGGCCGATCGCGAAATTCAGCTGCGGCACGTTCCCGGTCACATTGACGGGCGCGATGATCTCGCCGTTGGTCGCCAACGCGATGAAAGTGACCGAGACCAACAAAACCAAACAGATCAAAGGCAAACAGAAACCGGAAAACTTCGTCGGCGAATCGCCGGAAGGGCTGATGACACAGCTCGCCGAAGGAACCCCCGAACAGTCGGGCGAGGCGATCACGACCATCCAGACGAACGCGGAAAAGCTCGAGATCAACTCGGTCGTCTAGCGGGCCGAGCCGATCCCGGCGAGACGGCGCTCGCGATGAGCGCACCCATGGTGGCGGCGAGCGGCCGTGGCCATGGGGGCGGCCGGCGGCCGTAGCCGATCGGGATGGGTATCTTCACGCGATCGCCGCGCCCCAAGCAGTAGCCCCGCCTCCGACGCCGCCGACCGCGGAGATCCTCGGCATCCCGCTGGCGATCTCCGACTACGAGCAGGTGATGGACTGGATGGACGCGATGATCGCGACGGACACGCGCGGCTACGTCACGGCGGCGGCGGTCAACCTGGTGATGTCCGCGCAGGAGCAGCCGGCGACGCGGGCGGCGACGCTCGGCGCGACGCTCGCGGTGCCCGACGGCCAGCCGCTGGTATGGGCGCTGCATGCCCTCGGCCATGCCCGCGCGACGCGCGTCTACGGGCCCGACCTGATGGCCAAGTACTGCGCGCGCGCCGCGCGCAGCGGCACGCCGATCTACCTGTACGGAGGGCGCAACGACGAGCGCGCGCGCGAGCTGTTGCAACGGCGCCTGCGCGAGCGCTTTCCCGGCCTGCGGATCGTCGGCGCCTCCTCGCCGCCGTTTCGCGAGCTGACCGCCGCCGAGGACCAGCACGAGATCGAGCTGATCAACTCCTCCGGCGCAGCAGTCGTGTGGGTGGGCACCGGACAGCCCAAGCAGGAGCAGTGGATGCACGATATGCGTTCGCGGCTGTCCCCGCCGCTGCTGATCGGCGTCGGCGCGGCGTTTGACTTCCATGCAGGTCTCGTGTCGCAGGCGCCCGGCTGGATGCAGCGCAACGGGCTGGAGTGGGTCTACCGCCTGTCGCGCGAGCCGCGTCGCCTGTGGCGTCGCTACGCCCGCTACAACCCGCTGTTCGTGGCCGGTTTCACGCGGCAGTATGCGCGCCACCGCCGCGACCTTCGCGCTCGATCGGCACGCCGGGACGCTCCGCGCGACAAATGAGCCGGGTGCTGATCACCGGCGGCGCCGGCATGATCGGCGCCGCCGTCGCCAGACGTCTGCTCGCCGATCCGCAGTACGACGTGCGCGTGTCGGATGCGCGCACGGCGCCGCAGTGGATGCGCGAAGGGTGTGAGATCCGCGGCGGCGACCTGCGCGCGCCTACCGACGCGCTGGCCGCGGTGCAGGGCTGCTCGCACCTAATCCATCTCGCCGGCTCGCCGGCTCCCGGCGCGGGCGCGGGTGAGCTGGCGCACACTCACTCAGAGCACGAAGGCGCCCTGCACAGCGCTGTGATCCGCGCGGCGCTCGACGCCGAGGTCGAGCGCTTCTTGTACGTGTCCTCGCCGCTGGTGTTCGAGCGTGCGCAGGTGTTCCCCACGCCGGAGGACCATCTCGCGGTGTGCCCGCCCGCACGCTCGTCTGCCGGCTTCAGCCGCCTCGCGGGCGAGCGCCTGCTTCGCGCAGCACACGACGAGCGTGACCTGGCGTTCACGATCTGCCGTCCGTTTGCGACCTATGGCCCGGCGTTCAGCCCAGGCGACGAACCGGGCGTGAGCCGCACGCTGATCGAGCTTTTCGCGGGCGCGCTCGCCGGCAGCCGGCCGCTCGCACTGGCTGCGAGCGAGCGGCAGACGATGACGCCGACGCACGTCGACGACGTGGCAGGCGCGATCGTCACCGCACTCGCCACGCCGGCGGCGCTGAACGAGGATCTCAACATCGCGGCTGCAGGCGAGCTGAGCGTCGCCGAGGCGGCGCGCATCGTCTGGCAGGCATGTGGCGAGCCGCTCAACGAGCTCGCGCTCGAGCAGGTCGCGGCGGACGCGCGCGAGCCCGAGCGCAGCTTCCCCTCGGTCGAGAAGGCGCGCGAGCTGCTCGGCTGGCAGGCTCAAATCGATTTCGCCGACGGAGCGGACGACGTCGCCGCCGCCCTGCGCGAGCGGGCCGGCGCGCGCGCGGGCGCCCCCGGGCATATCGGCAGCGCCCTATAGGCTGCGGGCCATGTCGACTCCTCGCAAAGCACTCGTCACGGGAATCACCGGCCAGGACGGCTCGTACCTGGCCGAACTGCTGCTGGATAAGGGCTATGAGGTCCACGGCATGGTCCGGCGCGCCTCCACGGAGAAGTTCGACCGCATCGAGCAGATCCGTGATCGCATAACGCTGCACCAGGGCGATCTGCTCGACCAGCGCTCGCTCGTCGACGCGCTGCGCGCCTCTGATCCGAGCGAGATCTACAACCTCGCAGCGATGTCCTTCGTCGCCGTGTCGTGGATCCAGCCGACGCTGACGGCCGAGTTCACCGGCGTGGGCGTCACGCGCATGCTCGAGGCGATGCGCGAAGTGTGTCCGCAGGCGCGCTTCTACCAGGCGTCGTCCAGTGAGATGTTCGGCAAGGTGCTCGAGGTCCCACAGACCGAGACGACGCCCTTCTACCCGCGTTCGCCCTACGGCGTGGCGAAGGCCTACGGCCACTTCATCACTGTCAACTACCGCGAGTCCTACGACCTGCATGCCACGTCGGGGATACTTTTCAACCACGAGAGCCCACGCCGCGGCCTGGAGTTCGTCACCCGCAAGATCACCTGGCACGCGGCGGCCATCAAGCACGGCCTGCTCAAGGAGATCCGCCTGGGCAACCTCGACGCCGAACGCGACTGGGGCTACGCCAAGGACTACGTCGAGGCGATGTGGCTGATGCTGCAGCAGGACAAACCCGAGGACTACGTGATCGCGACCGGCGAGGCGCACTCGGTGCGCGAGTGCTGTCAGGTCGCCTTCGACGAGGCCGGGCTGGGCGACTTTGAGCAGTACGTGACGATCGACCCGGCGTTCGTGCGCCCGGCGGAGGTCGACCATCTGATCGGCGACCCGGGTAAGGCCGAGCGCGATCTCGGGTGGAAGCCGCAGACATCGTTCGAGGAGCTGATCCGCCTGATGACACGGGCCGACCTCGAGCTGCTCAAGCCACGCTGAGCGCGATGGCCGTCCCGCTGTTCGACACCGCGTCGACGCTCGCGCCGTTGCGCGACGAGCTGCGCGCCGCGATCGACCGGGTGCTCGACTCCGAACGCTTCATCCTCGGTCCCGAGGTGACGGCGTTTGAGCAGGAGCTGGCCGCCTACACGGGCGCCGCGCACGGCATCGGCGTGGCCAACGGCACGGACGCGATCACGATCGCTCTGCGCGCGATGGGCGTAGGGCCGGGAGACGAGGTGGTCGTGCCCTCGTTCACGTTCTACGCCTCCGCCGAGGCGATTCCACCGACGGGCGCCACGCCGGTCTTCTGCGACATCGACCCGGGCACATACTGCGTGACCGCGGACACCGTGCGCGCTGCTCTGACACCACGCACGAAGGCGGTGATCGCCGTGCACCTGTTCGGCAACGTCGCGCCGGTTTCAGAGATCGAGGCGCTGGGCGTGCCGGTGCTCGAGGACGCCGCGCAGTCGGTCGGCTCAGACTCACGAGACGGCCGCACGGGGGCGCTGGGGAGCGCCGCAACGCTGTCGTTCTACCCGTCGAAGAACCTCGGCTGCTTCGGGGACGGCGGGATGATCCTCACCTCCGACGAGCGCATCGCCGAACAGGCGCGCATCCTGCGCTTTCACGGCTCGCGCGACAAGGTCGACTACGAGCAGCTCGGTTACAACTCGCGCCTGGACGAGCTGCAGGCGGCGATCATGCGCGTGCAGCTGCCCCATCTCGACGACTGGGCATCCGGACGCCGTGCGGCGGGATGCCACTACGAAGAGGCCGGCCTCGGCGAGCTGGTCTCACTGCCCCAACCGGTGGCCGGATCGTCACCGGCGTGGCACTTGTACGTCGTCGCACACCCGCAGGTCGAGCGCCTGCAGCAGGCGCTCGCGGATGCAGGCGTCGGCGTCAAGGCCTACTACCGCACGCCGGTGCACCGCCAGCCGCCGATGCGCCAATGGGCCGGCGAGCTGCAGCTGCCCGGGACCGAGGAGGCTGCTGCACACCATCTGGCGATCGCGATGAGCCCCGTGCTCACACGCACGCAGGCCGACGAGGTCGTGGCCGCGGCCCGCACGGCCGTGTGACCGGCATCCAGCCTCTCAGTCGAGCCGGCCAGCCTGGCCGGCGCTTAGCGCCAGCGCTCCAGCAGGTCCTCATCGCCGACGTCGCGCACGACACGCGCAGGGGCGCCCATGACGACAGCGCGCGCGGGCACGTCGCTGGTGACGAGCGCTCCGGCGGCGACGAAGGCCTCCTCGCCGATCTCCACGCCGGGCGTGAGCACGGCGCCGCCGCCGACGCGGCAGGCGCGCCGCAGGATGGCGCCGCGCAGGGGCGCGCCGGGCGGGTGGCGGGCCATCGTGTCGTCGTTTGTGGTGACGACGCCCGGTCCGACGAACACGTCGTCCTCGACGATCGAGAAGGCGGTCAGGTAGACGTTCGTCTGCACGCGCACGCGCGCGCCAACTGACACGTCGTTGTCGACGACGCTGCCCCGGCCGATGACCGAGCCGGCGCCGACGGACGAGCGCTCGCGCACGAAGGCCTGGTCACCGACGATCGCGCCCTCGCCGAGCGTGGCTCCGGCGAACACGACGGCGCCCGAGCAGACGGTCGCGCCCGGCGCGAGCTGCAGGCGCCCGACGTCGCCGTGGGCGGCAGACGTCTTGGCCAGGCGCGGGCGCTTGCCGAGCGTGGCGCGATCCTCGATCGTGCAGCCGGCGCCGACGACGGTGCCGTCGTGCACGATCACGCCCGCGCCGATCGCGACATCCTCGGCCAGCTGTACGTCCTCGCCGAGCAGCAGTCCGGGTGCGCGCCCGTCGGCCGTCAGCATGGACGCCGCTCCAGCCGCGGGCTCATCGCGCGCAGCTCACAGAAGGATGACATCGGCGGCGCCCGAGGAGCGCGTGACGCCGCGCAGGTCTACGACCAGCCGCGCGCGCCGGGCGACGTCATCGTGGTCGACGCTCGGATGAGCGGTCACGATCAGCGTCAGGTCGGCTTCGTCGACCGCCTCGTCGAGCGGGCGGCTGTGCAGCGCGAACTCCGGCAGGCTGGGCACGTGCGGGTCGTGGTAGCCGACGTCGGCTCCCATCTCTGAGAGCAGTTGGATGATCTTCAGTGCCGGCGACTCGCGCGTGTCGCCGACGCCCGGCTTGTAGCTGACTCCGAGCACGGTCACGCGAGCTCCTTTGACTGCAAGGCCCGCCTGGTTGAGCGCCCGCTGGGCCTTCTCGACGCAGTGGTAGGGCATCTGCTGGTTGACCTTGCCGGCGAGCTCGATGAACTCGGTGGACATGTCGAACTCGCGTGCACGCCAGCTGAGGTAGAAGGGGTCGACGGGCAGGCAGTGCCCGCCCATGCCGGGCCCGGGCGAGAACGGCATGAAGCCGTAGGGCTTGGTCGACGCCGCGTCGAGCACCTCCCAGATGTCGATGCCCATGCGGTCGGTGAGCATCGCCAGCTCGTTGACGAGCGCGATGTTGACCGAGCGAAAGATGTTCTCCAGCAGCTTGGTCAGCTCGGCCGCCTCTGGACTGGAGACGCGCACGAGCTCGTCACACACGAGGCCGTAGAGCTGCGCGGCGCGCTCGACGCACGCCTCGGTCAGACCACCGAGCACCTTCGGCGTGTTGCGCAGCGTGAAGTCGGTGCGTCCGGGATCGACCCGCTCGGGCGAGTAGGCCAGGTGAAAGTCACGCCCGGCCTTCAGCCCGGACTCCTCCAGCAGCGGAGCGACGCGCTCGCGCGTGGTCCCCGGGAAGCTCGT
>CAWFWA010000015.1:0-11608 GCA_963819435.1 uncultured Solirubrobacteraceae bacterium
CTCCCGCACGGGGGCCCGCGTCGAGGTGCCCGCGGCGTGAGTGGCTCGACCGCTGAGCTGCAGGCCGGGCGTGTCGGGCGCGCACACGGACTGGACGGCAGCTTCTATGTGACCGGCCCGCTGCCGCGTCTGCTCACGCTCGGCGCGACGGTCAGCTTTGCCGGGCGCAGCGCACAGATCGTCCGCCGCGCGGGGACCGACGCACACCCGATCCTGCGGCTGGAGGGAGTCGACGATCGCGCGAGCGCCGAGGCGCTTCGCGGCACGGCGCTGACCGTCGCGGCGGCCGGTGCGCCACAGCTGGGAGAAGGCGAATGGTGGGGCCACGAACTGCAGGACTGTCAGGTGTTCGACGGCGAGCGGCTGCTCGGCACGGTCAGCCGGCTGATCGAGCTGCCGTCGTGTGAGGCGATCGAGGTCACCGGCGACGCCAGCGGCCAAGCGCTGCTCGTGCCGCTGGTCAGAGACGCCATCCGCAACGTCGACGTCCTCGCGCGAAGGATCGACGTGGACGGCGGGTTCCTCGATCTTGCTCGGGAGGATCGCGATGGACATTGATGTCTTTACCCTGTTTCCCGAGTGGTTTGAGTGGTTCTACGCCCAGCGCCACGTCGCCAACGTGCTGGACCGGGGATCGCGGCTGAGCTTGCTCGACTACCGCGAGCACTCCACGCTGAGCGGCGCGCAGGTCGATGACATGCCCTTCGGCGGCGGCGCCGGGATGGTGCTGCGAGTGGACGTGGTCGAAGCCGCGCTGCGCGCGCGCTACGCGGTCGATCCCGTGGAGCTTGCCCGCGCCAGGCGGGTGATCGCCTTGACGCCCGGCGGGCGCACGTTGGACGACGCGGTCGTCGACGAGCTCGCCGCCGAGCCTGCACTGACGCTGCTGTGCGGGCGCTACGAGGGCTTTGACGAGCGCATCGTCGAGCACTTCTGCAGCGACACGTTGTCGATCGGACGCTACGTGCTCTCGGGCGGCGAGCCCGCGGCCATGGTCGTCTGCGACGCCGTGCTGCGTAAGCTTCCCGGTGCACTCGGAGACGATCGCTCGGCCGTCGAGGAGTCCTTCAGCGCGGCGCTGGAGGGCAACCCCGAGTACCCGCACTACACGCGGCCGGCCGAGCATCGCGGGTGGCGCGTGCCGGAGATCCTGCTCTCGGGCCACCACGCGCGCATCGAGCAGTGGCGCCTGCAGTGCAGCCGCGAGCGCGGCCAGCGCAAGGGCACCACGGAGAGCGCTCGCCGCCTCGATCAGCAGTGACGCGCTGCGCGCAGGCCGTCCGCTACCATTCCTAGCCGCGCCGGCCGGCCGCCCCCCTGAGGTTCTCCCCGGCCATCTCCGCGCGACCCTCTTTCACGTTATGAGCAGCGTCATCGAAACCATCGAGCGCGCGCAACTGCGCCGCGTTCCCAACTTCTCCCCGGGCGACCGCGTGAAGGTTCACTTCCAGGTCATCGAGGGCACGCGCCGGCGCGTGCAGGTCTTCGAGGGCGTTGTGATCAAGCGCCAGGGCCATGGCATGCGCGAGACCTTCACCGTTCGCAAGCAGTCCTTCGGCGTCGGCGTGGAGCGAATGTTTCCCGTGCACTCGCCCAAGATCGAGCGCATCGAGGTCGCCGCTCGCGGCGACGTGCGTCGGGCCAAGCTCTACTACCTACGCGACCGGGTCGGCAAGCGCGCGCGCGTTCGCGAGCGCCGCTACTCGGGCCCGGAAGAGACCGTCGAGCCGGGTCTGGTGCACGCCCCGGTCGAGGCGACCGACGCCGATGGCATGACGGCCGACGAGACGCTTCTCGCGCAGGACGCGGCTGTCGAGGCACCCGAGGCGGGCACCGAGCAGGCCGCGACGGCCGAGGCATCGCCCGAGGCGGGCGCGCAGGATGCGACGCAACCGAGCGACGAGACATCGGACACCGAGCCCGCGGCACTTGCGCAGGACGCCGCCGACGGCCCACCGCCGGCTCCGGCCGACGCTGAGGCGTCCAGCGATGCCGATGGCGACCAGGGGGCCGTGGTCGGCGACGAGCCGGCGTGAAACGCCGGGCCAAGCGGCCGAAATCGACCGTCAGCTCGGCCGTAGAGCTGGTCTTGATCATTCTCGTGGCGGTCGGCCTGGCCTTCGGCATCCAGGCATGGGTCGTCAAGCCGTATCGCATTCCCAGCGGCTCGATGGAGCCGACGCTCGCCATCGGTCAGCGCGTGCTCGTCAACCGGATCGGCATGCACTTCGGCAAACCGCATGTCGGCGAGATCGCCGTATTTCACCCGCCGCAGGGCGCACAGCAGGAGGAATGCGGCTCCGGCACGCGCATCACTCCGGGCGCCGCTCCGTGCGCGCAGCCGGTGCCCAAAGAGGACACCGTCAACTTCATCAAGCGGATCGTCGCCGGTCCCGGCGACACGATCAAGGTCATCGAAGGACACGTCTATCGCAACGGCAAGCGCGAGGCCGATTCCTACATCCGCCCGTGCCCTGGCGTTGCGGAGTGCAACTTCCCGGTGGCGATCAAGGTTCCCGCCGGGCACTGGTTCATGATGGGCGACAATCGTGGCGAATCCGACGACAGCCGCTTCTGGGGGCCCGTTCCCACCGGATGGATCATCGGAGGAGCTTTCGCCACCTACTGGCCTCCCGACCGAATCGGGATCCTCTAGCGCCGGCGACGGCGCGGCGGTGAGCGACGTGGCCGGCGTACGACGCGGCCGGGCCGGCAAGTCTCGCCGGACTGACGGCACCGCCCGCGCCAGGCGCAGGGCGCGGCGAAACAGCAGCGGACGGCGGCTCTTCGCGTTCGACCGGCGACTCGGCGTGCCGCTCGTGGCGGGCGCCGACGAGGCCGGCCGCGGCTGTCTTGCGGGGCCCTTGGTCGCTGCGGGCGTGCTGTTCGACTACGACACGCTGACGACACGCGAGCTGCGCGCGCTCAGCGCGCTCAACGATTCCAAGCAGCACTCCGCCGAGGCGCGCGAGGAGCTGTTCCCGCTGGTGCTGCGAAGCGCCGCGCGCGTGATCGTGATCTCGCGCTGCGTGCGCGGGATCGACGCGCGCGGGCTGCACAAGACCAACCTCGCGGCGCTGCGCGACGCGCTGATCGGCGTGACCCGCGATGTGCGCGGTGAGGTGCTGTGCCTCTCCGACGGCTTTGCCGTGCCGCAGTTCGGGCGCCCCCAGCGGGCGATCATCGACGGCGACGCGACCAGCGCGGCGATCGCCGCGGCGTCGATCGTCGCGAAGGTGACGCGAGACCGCTACATGCATCACGCCGACACCGAGCACCCCGGATGGAGCTTTGCCGAGCACGTCGGCTACTCGACGCCCGTGCATCGCGAGGCGATCCTGCGCCAGGGCGTGTCGCCGCTTCACCGCATGTCGTTTCAGTCGCTCGCCTACCAGCAGCTCGCGCTCTAGCCCGGCTCGCTCAGAACGCGTCCTCGATGTGGGCCAGGCGCCGGCATGCGCCGGCCGCGTCGACGACCACGCCGATCGCATCGAAGCGGACCGCGTCTGCACGGGGACGCCGCTGGCGCTCGTCGCGCAACCAGGCGGCGGCGAGCCGCCGAATGCGACGGCGCTGGCGCGGGTCGATGCCCTGCAGCGGATCCTCGTGTTCGCCGATCGCCGCGCGGGCGCGCGACACGCGGCGCGTCTTGACCTCCACGAACACGAGCACTCGCCGGTCGAGCACGATCAGGTCGATCTCGCCCGCGCGCGTGCGCACGTTGCGCGCCAGCTCGACGCAGCCGCGCGTGCGCAGATGCTCGGCGGCGAGCTGCTCGCCGCGGCGCCCGAGCGCGCGGCGTCTGTCGGTGACGCGCGCGTGTGGCTCGGCCTGCGGCGGGGAGCGGTCGGCGTACATGCCAGAAAGCTACGCAGGCGTTGCGATGCCGCCGTGTCGTTGCACCGAGGTGCAGCGCCACGGGGCCGCTCGACCACGTTGAGCCGCGGGCCAGCGCTGACCCGCGCCGCCACGCCGTGGCCTCGCCAAGCACGATCCGCCAGCCATAAACGGTAGGGCGTTCTTGCGGGATACTCAGGCGATGTCGCAGGAGAACATTGACGTGGTACGCCGATCCCTCGACGCATACAGTCGGCGCGATCTCAAGACGATGCGAGTGCTCAACGATCCCGACCTGGAACTGGATTGGTCGGCCTCCCGCGGGGCGCTCGCAGGTGTGTACCGAGGGCTTGATGAAGCGCTGCGCTTCTACACGGAGTGGTACGAGGCCTTTGAAATGACCGTCATAGAGCCCGACCGTTTCATTGACGTTGAGGACTCGGTGATCGTTCCCAACTTGGCTCGTCAACGAGGCCGTGACGGCATCGAAGTCTCCGCGCGAAGCGCTCTGGTGTTCACGGTTCGCGACCAGACAATCAGGCGCATCTGCCTCTACCAGGAGCTCGACCAGGCACTCAAGGCGGCGGGGTTGGCAGAGTAGGCGATGTCCCGGGAGAACGTGGAGATCATCCGTGTCGGGCTGGCAGGGCTGAACGCTTGGAACATCTCTGGAGCCGGGGATATTCACGAGCTCTTGTGCAGGCTCCTGCATCACGACGTGGAGTGGCATGACCAGAGCGAGCTGCCCGGAGCATCTGTCCATCACGGGGTCCGCGGGGTCGAAATGCACCTGATGGCGGCCAGGGAAGCTCTTGACTACGAAGCCGCAGAGCTGGTCGAGATTCTCGACGCCGACCAGGCCGTGCTCGCGCACTACCGCGTCCGTGCACGCGGTCGGGTCAGCGGGGCGCGTGTCGAGCGCGAGTCGTTTTACGTTTACCGCTTCAGGGACGCGAAGGTCGGACGGGTCGAGATATTCGGGTCCAGGAGCGACGCCCTTCGGGCTGTGGGCCTGGAGTAGGCGCTGCCGCAGCAGAATGTCGACGCGGCCCTTGTCGGTTTGGTGCTGGTCGCCGCGTGGGCATTCGGCTGCGTTCGCCGATCGGGATCCAGGGTCATGCGCCGCCCTCCTCGGTGGCTTGAGTTGGCACGCTACGCGGCGCTGAGGGGGCGTCCCGCACTGAGCGGGGACAGATAGGGTCGCCTGATGCTGCACGCCCAAGTCGAGGTACGCCGAGAGCTCACGAGTTGGGGGTTCGCAGGCGGCGCTGCCGCCTGCGACATCGACCTTGGGCTCGACGTGAAGGTCTGAGTAAACCGTGCTGCTCGCGATCTACCTCAACGACCACTTGGCCGGTGCCACTGCCGGTCGCGCTCTGGCGAGGCGAAGCGCAGCGAGCAACGAGGGATCGTCCTACGGGCAGTTCTTGACGGGCCTGGCGGCGGAAATCGGCGACGACCGCGATTCGTTGCTGGGGCTGATGCGTGACCTCGACGTCCGCGTCGACCGGCTGAAGGTGATCGGCGGATGGGCCGCGGAGAAGGCAGGGCGTCTGAAGCTCAATGGCCGGCTGCTCAGCTACTCGCCGCTGAGTCGCGTGCTCGAGCTGGAGGGACTGATGCTGGGAGTGCGCGGAAAGCTCGGGCTGTGGCGCGCGCTCTCAGAGATCGAGATCGACCGGCCGGCGCTTTCAGGCACAGAGCTCTCCCGCCTGTCAGACCGAGCGCAGGATCAGCTCGACGGCCTGGAAGGGCATCGCCTGCGGGCCGCGGCGGAGGCCTTCGGCTGAGACCCGTGCCGCCGTCGGCGGCGCCACGCGCTACGGCGCTCCCGTGCGCTCGCACTCTTCGCGAGCGAGCGCGCCTGGGGGCGGGCGCCGATGCCGTCGCGCAGCCTGCGCGACCCCGCTCGCTAGCCTGCATGCCTGTGCACGAGCCCGCCGCAGACCCGCAGAGCGCCGACGGCGTACAGAAGAGCGCTGAGGACCGCGCCGACGACGAGCGGCGCGCGCGCCGTCGTGAAAGCCCCGGCGGGATCGACGGCGTCACGAACTTCATGGGCCTGCGCTGGGACGATGCGCAGACGGTCCGGCTGACGATCCGCCCGGAGCTGATCAATGCCGGCGGGCTGCTGTCCGGCGTAGCCACATATGCGCTCGTCGACTACTGCATGGGCTCGACGCTGTGGGCGCAGACGAGCGCCGAGGAGGCGATCGCGACGATCAGCATCTCCGTCAACTACATCCAGACGGCGGTCGAGGGCGAGATCGTCTGCCGCACGACGCTCGACCGGCGCAACCGCCGTACGGCCGTGATGCGCAGTGAGGTCACTCATGAGGACGGCCGCCTGCTCGTGACGGCGATCGGCAGCTACACGATCTTCCCGCGGCGCAAGGACGCGCGCGGCCCGGCCGGCCCCGCCTCCTGAGCGATGGTCCGTACGGCGCTGACGATCGCCGGTTCTGACTCCGGTGGCGGCGCCGGCATCCAGGCCGACCTGAAGGCCTTCGCACGGTGCGGCGTGCACGGCACGACGGCGATCACGGCGATCACCGCGCAGAACACCGTCGGCGTCGAGGCGATCGAGGCGATCGCGCCGGAGACGATCCTTGCGCAGGTGCGCGCCGTCAGCGCGGACATGCGCATCGATGCCGTCAAGGTGGGGATGCTCGGGTCGGCCCAGACCGTGCACGCCGTCGCACAGGCGCTCGATGAACTGCCGGGCGCGATCCCCGTGGTCGTCGACCCGGTGATGGTGGCCGAGTCGGGCGCTCGGCTGCTCGACGCCGGCGCGCGCGGCGCGCTGATCGAGCAGATCGTGCCGCGCGCGAGCGTGATCACGCCAAACCTGCCCGAGGCGCGGGTGCTCGCCGGGCGCGCGGGCGAGCGTTCGGTCACGGACATCGCCACAGGCGCCTCCCAGGACGCAGAAGTGCAAGAGCTGGCGCAAGCGCTGCTCGCGCTGGGCGCACGCGCCGTGGTGATCACAGGTGGGCACCGGCAGCGCGCCGTCGACGCGTTTCTGCAAACCGGCGACGCGCTTGTGGTGGAGATCCCCGGCGAGCGCCACGCCGATGGCGCCGCTCACGGCTCCGGCTGCACCCACTCCTCGCTGCTTGCCGCCCGCCTCGCGCTGGGGGACGAGCCGCTGGCGGCGGCGCGCGCCGCCCGCGCGATGACCGCAGAGGCCGTCAGAGACGGGCTGCGTGAAGTCGGCGCGGGCGCCGGGCCGGTCGACGTGCTCGCCGGTCTGCGCACGCGCGCAGCAGCCCGCAGCGGCTAGCGCGCCCCGCGGTGCCCGGCCCCGCGGGGCCGTCGTGCTCGGGGTGCCTGCCGGCTGCAGCCATGGCCGGCCGATCCGGCCCGGAGCCGAGCGCTGTTTGCCATAATCGCTGACGATGAAGCTGCTGCGCTTGAAGCCCGGTCACGGCGAGATCATTCTCGCCGAGGGCGATGTCGAGGCGCCCGAGCAGGAACGCGAGCTGATCGAGGCGTTTCGCCGCGAGCTCGACGCCGGTATGTGGGCGGCGGTGCCGCTGGAGAGCCGCGACGGCCGTCGCCAGGCTGAGCTGGTGAAGCAGTTCAGCGACGTCCCGCGCGACGCCGAGCGCGTGATCTTCTTTCCGCGCGCCGCTGGCGGGGCGCCGCGGTCGGCCAGCTGAGCGCGATGGCGCTCGCGCTCGGCACCACGGCGGTCGTTCTCGCGGTGCTGCTGTGGGAGCTCGCACGTCCTCACGCGCTCGCTGCGCTGGTGAACATGCGCGCCCGCGTGCAGCGCCTGCGCAGCCGCTCGCACGCCGCTGCGATCGGCTATGACCCCGGGCGCGAACGCCGCGCCGAGCAGCGCGCCCGCGAGCTGCTGCGCTCGTGTGTCGACGCGCGCGACTGGGCGATGTACCGCGACCTCGGCTTCCTGCGCGTGTGGGGGGGACTGGGTGGGCGCTCGTCAGCACCGGGCGCCTCCTATGCCTACCTGATCTACCCGCACCGGCCGGTTGTCGCCTACGTGCCGCAGACGGGCGCACTGCTGAACGAGTACTGCGTGGCGTTCCCCGACCACTCGCGACCGTATGGCAGCGCACGGCTGCCGGACTCCGACGACGTGCTCGCCAAGTGGATGGCGCTGACCGCCGACGAGCGGCGGCTGATCGACGAGGCGAACATGCATCTGCCGGGCCGGCAGATCGATCCGGAGCGCATCCGGCGCGACCTCGCACGGCTCGCCCGCTGGGAGCGCGAGACCGGTGACGGCGACGCAACGGATATCGTGCGCGCCGCGTGAGCAATCCTGGCGCCTTCGACGTAAAGCACCGCAGCCGCGCCCTCACCGAGGGACCCGAGCGCGCTGCCGCGCGCGCCTACCTGCACGGCATCGGCTACTCGGCCGAGGACCTCGCCAAGCCGATCGTCGGCGTCGCGCATTCGTGGATCGAGACGATGCCCTGCAACTTCAACAACCGCGTGCTCGCGGCGAAGGTCAAGGAGGGCATCCGCGCCGCCGGCGGCACGCCGATGGAGCTCAACACGATCGCCATCTCCGACGGGATCACGATGGGCACCGCGGGCATGCGCGCTTCGCTGGTCTCGCGCGAGATCATCGCGGACTCGATCGAGCTGGTGGCAAGCGCGCACGCCTTCGACGCGCTCGTGACGATCTCCGGCTGTGACAAGACGATCCCCGGCACGGTGATGGCGCTCGCACGCCTGAACATTCCCGGGCTGATGCTCTACGGCGGCTCAATCAAGCCGGGCCACTTCAAGGGCGCCGAGGTGACGATCCAGCAGGTCTTCGAGGCGGTCGGCCAGTTCGCGTCGGGCAAGATCACCGAGGACGAGCTGCACGAACTCGAGGAGGCCGCGTCGCCGGGCGCAGGTGCGTGCGGCGGCCAGTTCACGGCCAACACGATGGCGATGGCCTTCGAGGCGCTCGGCATCTCGCCGGCCGGCTCGGCAATGGTTCCCGCCGAGGACGGGAGCAAGCTGGAGGTCGCCAAGCAGTGCGGCGAACTGGTCATGGATGTGCTCGCGCGCGGTCAGCGCCCGAGCGACGTGATCTCAAAGCCCGCGCTGGAAAACGCGATCGCGGCGGTGGCGACCAGCGGCGGATCGACCAACGGCGTGCTGCACCTGCTCGCGGTCGCTCGCGAAATGGGCGTGCCGCTGGCCCTTGATGAGTTCGAGGCGATCTCCGAGCGCACGCCGCTGCTGTGCGACCTGCAGCCCGGCGGGCAGTACGTCGCAACAGAGCTCTACGAAGCCGGCGGCGTGCCGCTCGTGCTCGCGCGCCTGCAGGAGGCCGGCATCCTCAACTCCGAAGCCCAGACGGTCACCGGGCGCACGATCGGCGAACACGCCGCGGAAGCGCAGGAGACCGACGGTCAGCCGGTGGTTCGGCCGTTGACCGATCCGATCAAACCGACGGGTGGCTTTGCGATCCTGCGCGGCAACGTCGCTCCCGACGGCTGCGTGGTCAAGCTCTCAGGTCACGAGCGGCGCAAACACACCGGACCCGCGCGCGTGTTCGACGGCGAGGAGAACGCGATGGCGGCGGTGCTCGCACATGAGATCCGTTCGGGCGACGTCGTGGTGATCCGCGGCGAGGGGCCTGCCGGCGGGCCGGGCATGCGCGAGATGCTGGCCGTGACCGCGGCGATCGTCGGCGAGGGCCTGGGCGAAGAGGTGGCGCTGATCACCGACGGTCGCTTCTCCGGCGCGACCCACGGATTCATGGTCGCGCACGTCGCGCCCGAGGCCGTGCGCGGAGGCGCCATCGCAGCGCTCTCCGACGGCGACGAGCTGACGATCGATGCCGACGCCGGACGCCTTGACGTCGCGCTGTCCGATCAGCAGATCACCGAGCGCATCGCCGCCTATGAGCAGCCGCCGCGCGCCGATGAGCACGTCGACGTGGCGATCCGCAAGTACGCCAAGCTCGTCGGCAGCGCCTCTGAGGGCGCCGTCGCACTCTGACGCGCCGGCGACGCCTATTGCGCGAGGAAGTCGCTCAGCAGCGCGTTGAACTCGGCCGGACGCTCGAGCATGGACACGTGGCCGGTGTCGGCGAACACGACCTTGCGCGAGTTGGGGATGAGCTCGGCGAAGACGTCGGCATCGCGCACGCTGATCAACCGGTCCGAAGCGCCCCACACGATCAGCGTGGGGCAGGCGATCTCGCGCAGGCGCTCGCGGATCTCGTAGTCCAGGACGGCTTCAAGGCCCTGCAGGAAGCCGGCGGTGCCGGCTCCACGCAGCTGCTCGGCGGCGAGCGCGGGCGAAAGACGGCCGGGGTGGCGGGCAACGACCGCGAGGGCCAGCTCGCGCAGGTGCGCGCGCCTGGCCACCGTGTCGGACTTCGACGCCGCCCACGCACCGGAGGCGAGCACGATGCGCTCGAGCCTGCGCAGCAGCGGCAGGGCTTGGGCCGAGCCGCGCGGCTGGTGCGTGGAGATGCCCGCGGCCGACACGAGCACAAGTCGCTCGACGCGCTGAGGGAAGGCGATCGCCAGCTCGGCGCCGACAAAGCCGCCCATCGAGTTGCCGACGACGGCCGCGGCGTCGATCTCCAGGCGATCGAGCAGGCCGTCGAGCAGTTGCGCGTACCCGGCGATCGACAGCTTCTCGGCGGGCATCGGCGAGTGGCCGAAGCCCGGCAGGTCGAGCGCGACGACGCGGTGATCGCGAGAGAACGCGGGCAGTTGCTCGAGCCAGTTCGGCCACGAGCCCGACAGCCCGTGTACGAACACGAGCGGCTTGGTGTCCGCCGCCCCGGCGCGTTGGGGGCCGAGCACGATCGTGTTGACGGGCGTGCCGTCGACGACGATCCAGCGCTGATGTTCGCGCCAGTCGACGTCCTGCCACTGTGCCCGCGCGGATGTCGACGCGACTGCGTGCGGCTGGTCCTCGGCGGCGGCGGGCGTGGCGCTCACGCTCGCAATGTAGCGGGGCCGGCTGTTCAGCGGCCGGCTGTTCGCCTTGGCCGAGGCAGGGCGCGCAGCCTGTTGCGGCGAAGTAGGACGTGGCGATGACCGGCGACAGGGATGAGAGCGGCCGACCGGCCGACGGCGTACGTATGCAGGCGGCCTGGCGCGGCGCGATAGGCCTGCTGATGGACGACCTGGTGCGGCGCGACGCGGCCGAGCGCACGCGTCGTGCATACGGCGTCGATCTCGAGCAGTTCGCGCAGTGGTCGGCAAAGCAGGGGCTGGAGCCCGCCCAGGTCGGCGCCAAGGCCGTGCGGCGCTACATCGCGCACCTCAGCGAGCGCGGTGCCGCGGCCAGCACGAGCGCACGCAAGCTCGCTGCTCTTCGAGCCCTGTTCTCCAGCCAGCGCGAGCACGGGGTGATCGGTGAGAACCCGGCCGACCTCGTGTCGACGCCGCGGCGGCCTTCGAACCTGCCGCGCGTTCTCAGCGCGCGCGAGGTGGCGGCTCTGCTGGACGGCATTCCGGCCGACGGCCCGTTGTCGCTGCGCGATCGGGCCATGTTCGAGCTGGCCTACGCCTGCGGCCTGCGCGCGGAGGAGCTCGTGTCGCTGCGCGTGGATGACGTCGACTACGACGGCGAGCAGCTGCGCGTGGAGGGCAAGGGGCGAAAGACGCGCTTCGTGCCGGTCGGTGAGCCGGCGATGAAGGCGCTGCGCCGCTATGTCGAGAGTCGCGACGGCCGCGAGGCGCTGGTCGCTCCGCGTGGCGCAGCTGCGGGTCCGGACGGGTTGCGCGCGCACGGTCCGGGCGCGCTGTTCTTGTCAAAGACCGGCCGCGCGCTGGGGACA
>CAWFWA010000016.1:0-188559 GCA_963819435.1 uncultured Solirubrobacteraceae bacterium
TATGCGCTGCTCGTCGATGCCGAGCTGGTCGTCGATGTGGATCAGCTGGCCCGATTCGAGCGCGCGCCAAGCCGGGTCGTCGTCCATCGGCTCGCTGGCGAGCACGACGAGCGGGCGCTGCGCCGCCTCCTCGCATCGCAGGCGGGTGCCGATGCTGCTTCGGTGGCGCAATGGGTCGCTGCCAGCCGGGCCGCCGGCAGCGCGCCGCAGGACGTGCAGCTCGTTGGCCTGCGGGTAGCGCAGCGCAAACAGCTCGGAGTCCGTCGCAACGATCAGGTTCAACGAGTAGACGGGAAGCTGCGCGGCGACCCAGCGCACGGCGGCGGTGATACCGGCGCGCAGATCATCCTCGCGCCGACGTGTCTCGCGAGTGATCAGCGCGAACAGTCGCTCGGAGTCGGTCTGGCCCCGCACGAGCAAAACGTCGTCGCCCAGCTCGTCCTCCAGCGCCGGCAGTCCCGACAGAACGCCGTTGTGCGCAAAGAGACGCCCGTCCTGCTCGAATGGGTGGGTGTCACCCGCGTCCGCGCGCCCGTCGAGGCGAAGCGGACGTGGCCGAGAAAGGTTCGCGAGCGCTCGTGGCGCGCCTCATAGGCGAAGCTGGCGTCGCTGAACGCCGAGATCGGCTGCTTGTGCACGATCGCCTGCCGTTCGGGGCAAAGATGTCCAGTCCCGTTCCGTCCGGGTTGCGGTGGCTCTGCACGGCCAGGCTGTCCGGCGCGTCGAGCAGCCAGAGTTCCGCGTCCACGGCCTCGTGGCCGCCGGATAGCGCGAACAGCCGGCACATGGCTAGGGCTTGGGCGTGGGTGGGAGGGCACGCATGCCGCGTGAGCGTAGCGGGCGATGGGTGACGGCCGAAACCTGCGGCTCGGAGGCGCACCGTGGGGGCTGGACATCCGTATGAGTCTCGCGTGGACAGCGACAACGCCGGGTATCGAGTGTTGCGGTCACAAAGGTGGACTCGTCCGAGGGCATCGTCCGCGATGCACACGACCACCTCTCCGCGGGCCGGCTACCGGCTCTGGCAGCGTCACCACGACAAGGAGGTCACATGCTGGGCAAACGGCACAACACGCAAACCCGAATGCGCGCTCGCGGCGCCGTCGCGATCGTCGCGACTACCGCGGCGCTTGGGGGTGTTGCGAGCTTTGCCGCCCCCGGAATGGCGTCCGACACGGTCAAGGTCGGAGTCAATGAAACGTCGATCGTCGTCAACGGGACGACCATCTCCACCTCCAACCTGACGATCGCGCAGCTGGCCAAACTGCAGGGCGTACCCACGACCACAGTGCAGGCCGAGCTCGACGGCGTCGCGGCCAACACGCCCGCGGCGGAAGCCGTAAAAGCGCTGATCGCCGCCTTGCCGCTGGAAACGACGCTGGCGACGGCGCTCAACCAGCTGTCAGGTGCGACCGGCGGTCTGGTCAGCCCGCAGGCGGCCCTGCGACAGGTCATCGAAGACGAAGGTACCCCGGGTGCCGCAGGCAGCAACGGAGCAAGCGGCGCTAACGGCTCCGGTGGCGCAACCGGCGCCAGCGGCGCTGGCTCCGGCTCCGGCTCCGGCGCGGGCGCGGGCACACCCGGTGTTACACCGGCGAAGAAGCGCCTGAGCCTGCGTGCGGGCTCGCGTTCGCTGAAGGGCCGTCCGGGCTCGAGCGTGCGCGTTCGCTTCAACGTGTCCTCCGCGGCGAAGCTGAGCTACAGCGGGCGCAAGCTCGCCAAAGGCTCGCGCAAGGTGAACGCCGGCACGAACGTGCTGATGGTCAAGCTGCCGCGAAAGCACGGTAACTACCAGCTCGTGCTCAAGGCGGTCGGCACCGAAGGGCAGAGCGCCCAGACGACCGTCGCGCTGCACGCCGCGACGACGAAGGCCAAGAAAGCGCACCACTGACCCTCCCCGCCTGAGACTCCCCGCCGGCTAAGAGCCGGCGGGGAGCTTGGGTACGGGCGCTGAGCGCCCACCGCTTCGCTACTCTGCGCCGCGTGAAGGGGTTCCCGACACTTCGGGCGCTGCACCGGCGCGCTGCGCCGGCGATTGCAGCATGCGCACTGGCGCAGCTCGCGCTGGCGGCTGTGAGCCCCGCGGCGACCGACACCGGCGTGCAGATCGTCTACCGCTCCTATCAGCCCGCGCAGCTGACGGTCCTGGCCGGCCAGACGGTCACGTGGCGCAACTCCGGCCTTGGGCCGCACACGGTCACATCCGATAGCGGCCAGTTCGATTCCGGCGCGCTGCAGGCGGGCGCCACGTTCTCCTACACGTTCTCCGCTCCCGGAACCTACGCGTACTCGTGCACGATCCACCCGACGATGCACGGCAAGGTCCTCGTGCTCGCCTCGCTGCCGCCGGGCTTTCCCGCGGGAACGTCGCTGGACGCGGTGCTCGTGCACGTCGCGCAGAAGCACACCGCTCGCGGCAGCGCGACGTTCGTGCGCGTGCAGGCCGCGCGGCCCGGCGCCAAGGTGCTGCTGCAAGTGCAGTCGCCCGGCGGCGCATCGTTCGCCACGAAGCTGCGCGGGCAACTCGGCGCGAGCGGCGTGGCGACGTTCAGGATCGCCGCGAGTGTGCACCGCCGCCTTCGTGTGGTTGTGCAGGGCCCTGCCGGCGAAGCGCCGCTGATCAGTAAGCCGGTGCGCCCACCCGCTTGAGCTGGGCGGCTCTAGGTGCGCCAGTGCGCCGAGGCGATGCCCAGCGCGCGGCAGAAGAAGAGCAGCGATCTGACCGAAGGCGGCGGCGCCGTCGATCCGTAGGCCGCCGAGCTGATCGCCAGGCCGCCGTCGCGCACGACCGCGCGCCGCGCCTGCGCGGCCGTCGGTTCGCGCACGACCTGCACCGTGGCCATCATCCCGTGGTCCTCGTGGAAGGTGATGTGGCAGTGGAAGACGAACTTGCCCGTGAAATCGATTGGCTGCATCAGGATCACCGTCTTTGATTCGGGCGGCAGCGCGACGTTGTCCTCGTAGTCGACGTACGGCACCGGCTTGCCCGCCACGCTGACGACCTGGAAGTCGTTGGTGTGGATGTGGAAGGTGTGCCATTCGTTGTTTTCGTTGACCAGCGTCCACCGCTCGACCGAACCCAGCTTCATCGTCACGTCCGTGCGGTTGGGGTCGAAGGTCATGCCGTTGAGCATGAACTTCGTGGCGCCCGACGGTTCGGTCATCTGGCTGAAGGCGATCGTGCGTTCGCGGTCAACATGCTTGGTGCGCAGGTCGACCGGCTTGCTCAGCACCATGTGCGCGGGTAGGCGCGTGAGCTGCGGGCGCCCGCCCGAGCGCAGCGTGAGCAATGTTTCGTTGGGCACCGGCCCGCCGTTGACCTGCTTGTCGCCGCCGGGGAACTGCGAGAAGGGGATCGCCTTCAGCGGGTAGGCGCCCGCAGGGCCTCCGCGGACGAGCACCTCGCGGCGCGAGCCGGGGGCCATCATCAGCGTCTTGACGGTGAGCGCTCGGGCGAGCGTGTGGCCGTCCTCGGCCAGCAGCTGGAAGCGCTGTGAGCGAGGCAGGCGCAGGACAACGAAGCGGTCGGCGTCGGCGTTGAAGATTCGCCAGCGCTGCAACTGGCCGGGGCGGATCTTCGCCGTCGGGTCGATCGTGCCGTTGACGTAGAGCTTCGATCCCGCTTCGCTGGACTGCCCGACCGGAACGATCTTGCCGGCGCTCACCTGCGTGTTCTGGATGACGATCCAGCGCTGCGGGACGTGGCGCAACGCCGGCAGGTCGTCGAGACCGCCCTCCTGCACGATCGCTCCGGCGAGTCCCGCGAAGATCTGCGGCTCGACGAACATGTGCAGGTGTGGGTGATACCAGTACGCACCGGCCGGCTGGTCGTTGGGGATGTCGTATTCGTAGTCGAAGCTGTGATGCGGTTCGATGCGCAGGAAGACGTTGTCGTGGTTGGCTTCCGGCGAGACGTGGAAGCCGTGGGTGTGCAGGTTCGTCGGTTCGGTCAGATCGTTGACGAGGTGCACCTTCAGCTTGTCGCCCGCGCAGATCACGAGAGTCGGGCCGGGGAAGCTGCCGTCGTAGCTCAGCGCCGTCACGCGGCGATGGTTGAGCAGCACCTTGCCCAGCGAGGCGCGCAACGTCGTGTCGAGCACACCGTTTGCGCTGTAGCGGGTGGGCGGCTCGGGAAAGCCGTCGTGGATGATCGGCGGCGCGCTGCTGTGGCAATCGTGTGCTCGCGAGGTCCTCGCCGGAGCGCCCGTTGCCGACGAGCCGAAGCCGGCCAGCATGGCGGTTGCCAGACCGATCGCCGCCAGCAGCGCAGCGATCGCCGAGTTGCGCCCCATCGCATCGGCGGATCGTACAAACCGGCCCAGTCGCCAGACCGGCGGCCGGCGGCCAGTCGGGGCGCGTCGGCCGTGACGATCCAGGTGGATGCGGGCGCGTAGACGCCGTCGGGAGTGACCCACTCGGCCATCCCCTCGCGTAGCGCCGCGGCGACCGGTCGTGAACGTGCGCCGCGCTGTCTGCGTCGAGGCGAACGGCGGCTTGTGGGCGGGCGGTTCAGCCGGGAAGCGACGAGTGTGCGAAAAAGAAGAACCACACCAGCAGCGCGCCCACCGCCACGTAGACGCTCGTCATCACGATGCGCTCAAGCGCGCTGATGCCCGTTTGCTCAGCATTGTCTTCGCCCTGCGTGTTCATGCTGCGCAGCCAGCGCAGGCGGCGTTCGCCCTGCGGCCGGCCGGTCAGCGTGTTGTAGGACTCGTTCAACCAGGCCAGCGCCAGCACCATCGGTGCCAGCAGCAGCGCGAGCACGAGCACGACGACGAACAGCGCCTGCATGCTCAGCACGGTTTTTCCGGACGCCTGGGAGCCCACCCAAAGGGCGACGAGCGGCGCGCCCGTCCAAAGGTTGATCGCGATGAACGCCGTCGCAGCTGCCATCGCCGCCCGCTTGACGCGATTGCCCCCGATGCTTGCCGGCTCGTAGGCCATGCGAATGAGACTACGCCCCTGGCCAGGTCTGCCGGCAACTGCGCACGCCGATCGGCGAGAATGTCGCGATGGCGCCTCCCGCCCTTCAGGACCAGCCCGTCGAGCTGCTGCGCAGCCTGCTGCGCTTTGACACGAGCAACCCGCCCGGTGGCGAGCGCGAGTGCATCGAGTGGATCAAGGGCCTGCTCGAGCAGCTCGGCTGCGAGGTACGCATCTTCGCCCAGCAGCCAGAGCGGCCCAACCTGATCGCGCGCTTGGCCGGGCGCGGTGACAGTCCGCCGCTGTTGCTGCAGGGACACGTCGACGTAGTCGCGGCGCGCGGCGAGTGGCAGCACGAACCTTTCGCCGGCGATCTTGCCGACGGCTATGTGTGGGGCCGCGGCGCCCTGGACATGAAGGGCGGCGTGGCGATGATGCTCGCCGCGTTCATGCGCGCCAAGGCGAGCGGCGTGCAGCCCCCCGGCGACGTGATCCTCTGCCTGCTCGCCGACGAGGAGGCGGGCAGTCCGCTCGGAGCGGACTTCATGGTGCGCGAACACCCCGAGCTGTTCGACGGCGTGCGCTATTCGATCGGCGAGTTCGGCGGCTTCACGATGGATGTCGCCGGCCGGCGCTTCTACCCGATCATGGTCGCCGAGAAGCAGGTCTGCTGGTCGCGCGCGACGCTGCGCGGGCCCGCCGGGCACGGCTCCATGCCGATCCGCGGCGGCGCCATGGGCAAGCTCGGGCGGGTACTGCAAAAGCTCGACCGCCGGCGCCTGCCCGTGCACGTCACGCCCGTCGCGCGCTCGATGATCGAGGCGATCGCCGCCGATGTGCCGTCGACGCTCGCGCTGCCGCTCAAGGGCCTTTTGTCGCCGCGGCTCACAGACCGTCTGCTCGACGCTTTCGGCGACCGCGGGCGCATCTTCGACCCGCTGCTGCACAACACCGTCAGCGCGACGATCGTCTCCGGCGGCGAGAAGGTCAACGTGATCCCCGACGAAATCGAGCTGTCGCTTGACGGGCGCCTGCTGCCCGGCTTCACGCCCGATCAGCTGTTTGCCGAGCTGCGCGCGCTCACCGAGGTGGAGATCGACTTCGAGATCGGCCAGTACGACCCCGTCGCCGGCGAGCCCGACCTGGCGATGTTCGAGACGCTGGCGGGCGCGTTGCGCGAGCTCGACCCGTCGGCGAAAGCGATCCCCATGCTGCTCCCCGGCGTCACCGACGGGCGCTTCTTCTCGCGCCTGGGCGTGCAGACCTACGGCTTCCTGCCCATGCAGCTCCCGCCCGAGCTGCCATTCATGCAGCTGATCCACGCTGAGAACGAGCGGCTGCCGGCCGACGCCGTGGAGTTCGGCACGGCCGCCATCGGGCGCGTGCTCGAACGGTTCTGAACCACCGCGAAGCATCAATAGGAAAAACTGGCTGCGCAGCCAGTATGATCGAGGCCGATTCCGGGATCGACGAACCTTGGAGGCTTCCGTGGCAACTGTCGGGCGCGACATCGAGAGCGTTGAACTGACCGAGCGCGAGCTGTGGCTCGACGGGCCGCCGCAAGAGGCGTTCAAGCAGATGCGCAGCAAGTGCCCCGTGCACTGGACGGAGAGCTTTGAAGACCTGCCCGACGAACCGGGCTTCTGGTCGGTCACCACGGCCGAGGACGTGCACACCGTCAGCCGCGACTGGCAGACCTACTCCTCAGAACTCGGCGGCGTCGTAGTCGCGGCCGCCGGCTTCCCCATCGAGCTGGCGCGGGCGATGTTCATCGGCATGGACCCGCCCAAGCACGATCGCCTGAAGGCGCTCTTCCAGCGCGGCTTCACGCCCAAGCGCATCGCCGACCACGAGGACGCGATCCGCGCCATCACCGTCAAGGTGCTCGACGGGCTGCACGGCCGGGAGACCTGCGACCTCGTCGCCGACGTCGCCCAGCCGGTTGTCTCGCGCGTGATCGGCAGCTTCATGGGCATCAGCGAGGAGGAAGACCTGATCTGGGCCAAACTGATGAACTCGACGCTCGGCGCAGGCGACCCAGACCTCAACCCCGACGGCTTCGACGGTGCCGTCCACAAAGACATCCCCGAGATCTTCGAGCGCTGCCAGAGGCTCATCACCGAGCGCCGCGAGAACCCCACCGACGACCTCACGAGCGTGCTCGTGCACGCCGAGCTCGACGGCCAGGGCCTGGAGGATCACGAGATCGTCATGGGCTTCTTTCTGCTCATGGCCGCCGGCAACGACAGCACCAAGGCGACCTACTGCTCCGGCATGCGCGCGCTCATGCAGGACCGCGAGCAGCTGCAGCTGCTGCTCGACGACCGCTCGCTCGTACCCGCCGCCGTCGAGGAGTCTCTACGCATGTTCCCCGCCTTCGCGCACTTCCGCCGCACCGCCACCTGCGACACCGAGCTGAACGGTCAGAAGATCAAGGCCGGCGACAAGGTAGTCATGTGGTACGCCTCGTCAAATCGCGACGAGACTCGCTTTTCAGACCCCGACCGCTTCGAGCTGCGCCGCGAAGAGGAGCACCAGGCGTTCGGCGCCGGCGGACGGCACTTCTGCCTCGGCACCGCGCTCGCGCGCCTGGAGCTGAAGATCCTCATCGAGGAGACGCTCGCGCGATTCCCTGACGTGCACATGATCGAGCACCCCAAGCACGTCGAATCGCTGTTCCTCAACCAGCTCAAGACGCTGCCCGTGCAGCTCGTGCCGTAGGGAGCTCCGTTGGCGTGCTCCGCGCGCTCTGAACCTGCCGTGCGCGCTCGTCGTTGCAGCTAGGCTCGGGCGAACCCCGAGGATTGGAGAGCGACGTGTCGGAGATGAGCGAGTTCAACCGCAAAGTGATCGAGGAGTTCCGCGCCAACGACGGCAAGGTCGGCGGCCCGTTCGAGGGCGCGCCCGTGCTGCTGCTGACCTCGACCGGCGCCAAGAGTGGTGAGCGGCGAACGACGCCCGTCGTCTACCAGCCGGACGGCGATCGCATGGTCATCTTCGCCTCCAAGGCCGGCGCACCCGAGAACCCCGCCTGGTTTCACAACCTGCGCGCCAATCCGAGCGCTACCGTCGAGGTCGGCAGCGACACCGTCGAGGTCCAGGCCGTCGTAACCGAGGGCGATGAGCGCGAGCGGCTGTTCAGCAAGCAGAAGCAGCTGATGCCGCAGTTCGCCGACTACGAGCAGAAAACCACGCGGCAGATCCCCGTCGTCGCGCTGCAGCGCAAGGGTTAGCGCGCCCACCCGCGCCTGCCTGAGGCTTCTAGCGGAGCGTCGACCGAGGGGAGCAAGGACGCAGTGAGCGTGGCGTGCTGGCCGAAACGGGGGATGCGAGCGAAGCGAGTGTCTACCGGCTTCGGCACGCGAGCGAGCGAGGACGCCGCTCCGCGAAGCGTCGACGTTTCGCTAGCCGTGCCCGAGCACCGGGTGCGGCGCGTAGGGCTCCTCCAGGCGGGCGATCTCCTCGGCTGAAAGCTCCAGCTGCTCGGCCGCCAGCGCGTCCTGCAGGTGCTCGAGCTTCGTCGCGCCGACGATCGGCGCGGTGACACCCGGCTTGTGCAGCAGCCACGCCAGTGCGATGCGCGCCGGTGACGTGTCGCGCTCGGCGGCCACCTCGGCGACGCGCTCGACGACGTCGAAGTCGGTCGGCTGGCTGTACAGGTAGTCGGTGAACGGGTCGGAGTCAGAGCGCGTGGTGTGCCGCTCGCCGGCTCGCGTGCGGTTGCCCGCGAGCACGCCGCGCGCGAGCGGGCTCCAGGGGATCACGCCCACGCCCTGATCGATGCACTGCGGGATCATCTCGCGCTCCTCCTCGCGGTAGATCAGGTTGTAGTGCGGCTGCATCGAGACAAAGCGCGTCCAGCCGTGGCGCTCAGCCGCGTGCTGAGCCTTGGCGAACTGCCACGCGAACATGCTGCTCGCGCCGATGTAGCGCGCCTTGCCCGCGCGCACCACGTCGTGCAGCGCCTCCATCGTCTCCTCGATCGGCGTGCGCGGGTCCCAGCGATGGATCTGGTAGAGGTCCACGTAGTCCATCTTCAGGCGCGCCAGCGACGCGTCGATTGCGCCGAGGATGTGCTTGCGCGACAGGCCGCCCCCGTTCTCGCCGGGCGTCATCGGCATGAACACCTTCGTCGCGACGACCAGCTCGTCGCGGGTGAGCAGCTTCGACAGCAGGCGGCCGGTGGCCACCTCGCTGGCGCCGCCCGAGTAGGTGTCGGCGGTGTCGAAGAACGTGATCCCACCCTCCACGGCCGCGCGCACGATCGGCTCGGCAGCCGCCTCGTCGAGCACCCACGCCCGCTCGGAGTCGTTGCCGAAGCTCATCATGCCCAGGCACACGCGCGACACGCGCAGGCCCGTCGAGCCGAGGTTCACGTAATCCATCTCAACTGCTCCCTTACCGTCGTGATGTGCGAAGTGCGAGCCCGAAGGGATTGCCCTCAGAGTCCTTGCAGATCGACCAGCGCTCGCCCGGATGCACCACGCTGCCACCGAGCGATGGCACCAGCCCGACCGTCGCCTGCATGTCGTCGACCTCGAAGTACGGCAGCGAGAACGAGTCTCCCGGGCCGCGCCCGCGCTCGTGCACGCCCACGCTCGCCGCGCCGTCGCCGCTCGCCGGCTTGCTCTGCCAGCCCTCGCCCTGCCCATCGCCGCGCAGCTGTAGCGTCGCACCGAGCAGCGCGCTCCAGAAGCTGAGCGCCCGCTGAGTGTCGTCGGCCGGGAACTCGATCAGCGCAGGGGACACGGCCATCCCCTCACGTTAGCCGCCCGCGCTCGTGGCGCCCTCGCCGGCCGTCCGGCAGCTACCGTCTGAGCAGGCGAACTCGTCCAACGCGAATCTCGGAGGCTCCTGTGGGAAATCTGGGCGGCAACGCAAGCGCCGACATCGACGCTCCACTCGAGCACGTCTGGCAGGTCGTCGAGGACGTCGCCACGGCACCTGACTGGCAGGGCGGGCTCGACCGGCTGACCGTGCTCGAGCACGACGACGCCGGCCGCGCGACGCTCGTCGAGACCGAGAACGACATCAAGGTGCGCACGATCAAGGCGCACGTGAGCTTCGCCTACGACGGCCCCCACCGCCTGACGTGGACACAGGTCAAGGGCGACCTGAAGTCAGTCGAAGGATCGTGGCAGCTGCAGGACATCGGCGACGGGCGCACGCGCGCCATCTACACGCTCGAAATCGATCCCGGGCGCATGCTCGGGCTCGTCATCCGCGGCCCCGTCGAGGCGGCAACCCGCGCGATCTTCGTCAACGGGCGGCCCGGCGAGCTCAAGCGGCGGGTCGAGGCCGGGTGAGCTCGTGCGCCGGGCGCTAACCGAGCGCCGCCTGCTCCTCGGCGAACGCTTCGCGCAGCGCCCCCGAGAGCGGTGAGGCGGCGCGCAGCGCATCCCGCGCGCCGTAGCACCAGAAGTCCCCGCCCACGTAGTACGACCAGGCGCACGCGCGCGCTCGGGCCTGTTTACTGAGGTCCGTCGATGGGATCACAACGTTCACCAGCCGCCGCGGGGCTGCATCGCGCCAGGCGAGGCCTCGCGCTTGCGTTCGTGCTCGCGCTGGGCCTGACGAGTGTGGCCGCGGCTCAGGCGAAGTCCGCAGCGCCGGGAAAGCCCAGCGAACCGACCGTGTCGGTGTCCGTCGACCGGAGCCACCCCGGCCCGGCCGTCCCGCAGGGCTTCATCGGGCTGTCGTTTGAGATGTCGGCGCTGCCGCAGATGGCGCGCTACTCCGACCGCGGCGACCTGGTCACGATGCTGCGCTCGCTCGGTCCCGGCCTGCTGCGCTTCGGCGGCGTGTCGGCGGACACGCGCATCGCCTGGACCGACACGGTCACGCCGCGTCCCGCGTGGGCGACGAACGTCGTCGACGTCGACGACTTCCGCGAGCTGGCGGCGCTGGCGTCGGCGAGCGGCTGGCACATCGTGCTGACCGTCGGCATCGTGCACTTCGAACCGCAGGCTGCCGCGCGCGAGGTGGCTGCCGCGAAGGCGGCGCTCGGCGAATGGCTCGCCGCGATCGAGATCGGCAACGAGCCCAACTCCTACGCGCAGCACGCGATGCGCTCTGAAGGGTGGGGCTTTGGCCCGTATGCCGAAGAAACTGCCGTCTACCGCGGCGCGATCGAAGCGGCCGCGCCCGGCATCCCCGTATACGGGCCAGACGTGTCCGGCTCCAGCGCCTTTGAAACGTGGGGCCCCGGCGAGGCTGTCGCCGAGCAGCCGGCGCTGCTCACCGGGCACCACTACCCGCTCGGCTGCGAACAGAAGCCGCCACCTTCGATCACGCGTCTGCTCAGCCCGACAATTCGCGCCAAGGAGGTCGGCTCGCTGCGTCGCTACGTGGCGATCTCGCGCGCCGGCGGCCGGCAGTTTCGCCTCGACGAGACCAACTCGGTGTCCTGCGGTGGGACCGCCGGCATCAGCAACACGTTCGCCTCGGCGCTGTGGGCGGCCGGTTTCCTGCCGCAGGTCATGGCCTCCGGCGCCGTCGGCGTGAACATGCACGGAAACCCCACCAACTGCAACGGCTACTCGCCGGTGTGCGCCGCCGGTCCGTACGAGCTCTCGACGGGACAGCTCGTGGCTCAGCCGGAGTGGTACGCGCTGCTGATCGCACGCGAACTGGTCGGCGCCCAGCCGCTGCCCACCACCGTCAGCGTGCGGCCGAAGGGCGCCAACGTGCAGGTCTCCGGCTTTCTCACGCCGAACGGGAGCCTGCGCTTCGTCGTGCTCGACTACGACCCGCCCGCCAGGCACGGCGTGGTCGTGCGCCTGAAGGTCGGTCCCGCCTTCGCCGGGGCGAGCATCGTCGCGCTCAACGGGCAGTCGCTGCAGGCGACGACCGGCACCACGCTCGGTGAAAGCGAAGTCGCACCCGACGGCTCGTGGAAGGCACAACCGGCGCCCGCTTCGGCTGTACGCCACGGCGCCGTCAGTGTCGGCGTCCCGCCGGCCAGCGGGGCGCTCGTGACGGTCGTGCCGGGCACGAGGTGAGCGTGACGGCGAAGCGCCGCTAGCATGCGCGCGTGGATGGCCGCCTGAGACAGCGCGTACGCGATCGGCCGGGCAGGACGTGACGCGTGTCCTGCTCGTGCACCAGCCGATCGACGGCGGCGTGGCGCGGCACGTCGAAGACCTGTTCGCCGGGCTGCGTGCGGCGGGCCACGAGGCGGTGCTGTGCGGCCCTGAGCCACCCCTCGCGCTGCGCGGGCGCCTGGCGCCCGGCGACTATCAGCCGCTGGCGATGCAGCGGGCGATCGCACCTGGCTCCGACGGCGCGACGATCGGCGAGCTCGCCGGCATCATCGACCGCGTGCGCCCCGACGTGGTCCACGCGCACAGCTCAAAGGCGGGTGCGGTGGCACGGCTCGCACGGCTGCTCCGTCCGCGAACACCCGTCCTGTACACGCCTCACGGCTACGCGATGGCCGGGTTCTTCGGCCGCGTCGAGCGAACCGTCTATCGCGAGGCCGAGCGTGGGCTCGGCCTGCTGACCAGCCGCGTGCTTGCGGTCTGCGAGGCCGAGGCCAGACTCGCGCGCACGGTCACGGTTGCGAGTCGCGTGAGGATCGTCCACAACGGCGTCGATGTTCCCGCCGTCGCCGTCGGCGAGCCCGATGCTCGCGTGGCCGCACTCGCCTCGCGCGGTCCGGTCGTCTGCACGGTCAGCCAGCTGAGGCCCGGCAAGGGAGTCGAGACGTTGCTCGACGCGTGGCCGGCGGTCGCAGCCGCCCAGCCTGGCGCGCAGCTGGCGATCGCCGGCGACGGGGCCTTGCGCGGTGCGCTGGAACAGCGCGTGCAGGCGCTCGGGGTCGCCGACTCGGTGCACTTCCTCGGCGAATACGCGGACACGGTCGACGTCGTGCGCGGCGCCGACGTCTTCGTGCTCGCGTCCTGGTTCGAGGCCTTTCCCTACGTCATTCTCGAGGCGATGGCGCTGGGCCTGCCGATCGTCGCCAGCGATGTCGGCGGGGTAGGCGAGGCGATCGTGCACGGGCAGAGCGGTCTGCTGGTGCCCGCACGCCGCCCGGCGCAGCTGAGCGCCACGCTGAGCGAGCTGATCGCCAACGCCGAGCTTCGCCAGCGGCTCGGCGCCGCCGCCCTACAGACGGTCAGAGACCGCTTCACGACCGAGTCGATGGTGCGCGGCGCAATCGGCGTCTACGCCGAGGCCCTCGGGCTTGCGCGCGATAGCGGCCCGTCGCATGTGCCCGTGTGACGCTGCTCAGCGCTTGCGAGCTACGACGATCAGCGTTTGCGGTACGCGTTCGCTGACGGGAAGCCGCCCGACGCTGACCTGCAGGGCGTAGTAGAGGAGATCGAGCGCCTGGCGCGCGAGCCGGCCTGCCCTTGAGCGGGCAGCGGCCGGCTCGGGGCGCACGGCGTGTCGCGCGGCGTCGGGGTCGGCATCGTCACGCCCGGCGGTGCGCCACAGGCGATCGCGGGTCCGGTCGATCCAATGGCGCAGGTGGCGCTCGCCCAGCACGGACCAGCGATGGGTGTGCACGTGTGCAAAGCCCGTCTGATCGAGCAGCTTGCGCAGGCTGGTCTCGCCGTAGAAGAACAGGTGGTCGGGATACTGAAAGGACGCGATCAGCGCCAGATAGCGGTGGTCGACGTCGGCCAGGTTCCCCGTCTCGAAGATGTGCAGGCCGCCAGGCTTCAGCAATCCCCGAAGGCGCTGCATCTCCTCGTGCGGATCGTAGAAATGGCTGAGCACGTCGCGGTGGTAGACGACGTCGAAGCTCCCGCCGGCGAGCTCCTGCGCCGACTCCAGCGATTCGGCGCAGGCGATGCCCAGCTCGCTACGGATGAACGACGCTTGCGTGGGGTTTAGCTCGACGCCGAAGACGTCAAAGCCACGGCGGCGCGCTGCAGCCAGGAACGTCCCGCGACCGGGGCCGATCTCCAGCAGCGCACCGCCGCCTGCGTGGCGCTGGACGAGCTGCGCGTCGCGACGCGCGCGCAATCGCGAGGCGATCGCCTCGCGTCCCTGTACGAACCACTGCGGCGAGAGATGCGCCTCGCCCTCGCGGTACACCGCATCGATCTGCGCCCGGCTGGGGCGCGGCGAGACGAAGATGAGACCGCAGCCGGCGCACTGTCGACCGGTGAAGCCGCCCTCGTGGATGACCGGCGTGCTGCCGGCGCCGTCACACAGCACACAACCGATCTCCTGCACTGCGTCGATCATAGGCAGCGCCCGGTGAATGCGCGGGCCTTTGCGCGGGTCACGAAATACTGCCGCCGCGTGCGCGACGCACGCGCTCGCGCACAAAGCTCGTGTAGACGCGCAGGTCTGCGCGCGTGGGCACGACAAGCTCCCGCAGCGGGATCGCGCTGACGCGGCGCAGGACGACGATCGACACGAGCCCGAGCGTCGAATACCCGCAAAGCGACGCCAGCGCAGCCCCCGTCGTCCCCAGCGGCGGGATCAGCGCGAAGTCGAGGCCGGTCGTCACCGCGGCGGAGACGCCGGTCAGAACGGATGCCAGGCCGGGCCGGCCGCGGCCCGAGAGGTCGCCCTGCACGACGATGCCGATCCCCAGCATCCACACCCCCGGCAGCAGGATCAGCATCGGTGCGACCGCCGCTTGGAAGCGCGATCCGTAGCCGAGCAGGATCACCGCCGAGCCGAACAGCACGTTCAAGACCGCCGCCGCCGCCCCGACGAGCGTGAAATGACGCACCGTGTCGGCCGACGTGTCCGCGCGCTCGGTGCCCTGCGACCTGGTCACGAGCACCATGCCCGTCCAGCGGAACTCGTTGGCGAGCACGACCACCAGCTCGGCGACCGTCTGTGCGACGACGTAGTAGCCGACCTGTGACAGCGGGCGGTAGATCTGCAGGATCAGCACGTCCAGGCGGCCATTGGCGAGCTGTAGGATCGAGCCCATCTGGGCCTTTGCGCCGTAGCCGAACAGACGCCGGCCCAGCCTTCGATCGAGGCGTGGCCGCCCCGCTCGCAACAGCGGGGGGAGTGAGAGGACGATCATCGCCAGCGAGCCGACACCCGTTGCGATCACGCCGCCCTCGACGCCCAGCGACAGCACGCCGAGCAGGACCACGACCGCGACGGCGTAGAGCAGGCGCGACAGCACCACGACGACGTTGGCGCGCGCGAACAGCAGCGCGCCCTGCAGCTGGCTGTTGGTTGTCCAGTCCAGCAGCGACAGCGGCACGAGCGCGGCCACGAGCACCCATGTCAGACCGCCGGCGCCACGACCCAGGCCTTCGGCGATCGGACCGTGAAGCAGCCAGCTGACGGGGATCAGAACCGCGCCCAGCACGAACGCGTGGAGCAGGCAGTCGCCGAGGATCGCCGGGGGATCGGCGTCGGCTTGACTGGAGAAGTAGGTGACGGCCGTCGGCAGGCCGATCGCGGTCAGCAGGACGACAAGCAGGTTCGCCGACAGCATCAGTCCGAGCAGCCCGCGCCCCGCCGGACCCAGCAGTCGAGCCAGCACGATCGACGTGGCGAACCCGATCGCCAGGCTGGCGCCCTGACCGAGCATGTTCAGCGTGACGAAGCGGGCGAGCTGGCTGTCCTCGGGCAGCGCCATGGCGCTGCGTGCCGAGGCGATGCGTGCGGGAACCGGCTTGGCCTGCGGATCGCGACTCATCGCGTCCACGAGCGTCGCGCGACGAACTCCTCGATCGCCCGCGCGGCACGGGGGCCGGCCTTTCCGTCCCACAGCGGGATCTGCGCGGGCGCGAAGTCGCGCGCCCGGGCCAGCTCCTCTGCGAACGCGGTTGCGAGGTCGGCCGGCGCGGTGCCGATCAGGCGGTTGGTACCGAGCTCGATCGTGACGGGTCGCTCGGTGGTCGTGCGATAGGTCAGGCACGGCACGCCCAAGGCGCTGGACTCCTCCTGCACGCCGCCGGAGTCGGTGACGACCAGGCGCGCTGCGCTCTGCAGCGCGATGAACTCGAGATAGGAGACCGCCTCGAGCAGGCGTACGGCGCGCGTGGCCGGTTTCGCCAGGTGCGCAATGCGCTCGCGCGTGCGCGGATGCACGGGAAAGACGACAGGGAGCTGCGCAGCGAGCTGCTCGAGCACCCTAAGAACGCCGGCGAGACGCTCGTCGTCGTCGACGAGATCCGGGCGATGCAGCGTCACGAGCGCGAAACCGCGTGGCTGTAGCCCGAGCCTCGACAGCGGGCTCTCGCGCTCGGCGCGCGCGGCCAGCCGGCGCAGCGAATCGATCATCGTGTTGCCAACCAGCGAGACGCGCTCGCCTGCGATGCCCTCGCGAGCGAGGTTGTCGACAGCGTCAGCCGACGTGCACAGCAGCAGGTCGGAGAGGCGATCGGTGAGCACGCGGTTGATCTCCTCGGGCATCGACCAATCGCCCGAGCGCAGACCGGACTCGACGTGAACGACGGCCACCCCGAGCTTGGCGGCGGCGAGTCCGGCGGCGAATGTCGAGTTCACGTCGCCGGCGACGACGATCGCGTCAGAGCGCCGGCGCTTCAGTGAGGACTCGACACCCACCAGGACCTTGGCCACCTGCTCGGCATGAGAGCCCGATCCCGCACGCAGGTTCTCGTCCGGCGCCGGCATGCCGAGCTGGGCCAAGAAGCTGTCGGAGAGCGCGGGGTCGTAGTGCTGGCCGGTGTGCAGCACGCGGACCGTCACACGCCCGCCGTCGAGCAGGCTCTGTATGACCGGTGCCATCTTGACGAAGTTCGGCCTGGTGGCGACAACCGCCGTGACGGTCGGCTGCTGCGCGCCGGGTGTCGAGCCCGTCATCGCCGCGGGCCTGGCGACGTCCGCTTATCCGCTGTCGCAAACGCCGGTTCGTCGACACCCAGGGTTTCGAGCATCAGCGCGTCGAGCAGGAACTTCGCGGCCCAGTTGGGCAAACCAAAGCGCACATAGGCGCCCCACAGCGGAGCCGAGCCCGGTACGCCACCCGCTGCCGGCCCGCTGGCGGGCAGCCCGCGTCCGCCGCCGGTCACGCTCGACTGCGCCGCACTCACCTCGACGACCAAGCGCCTTGCCACCTCGCGATAGCCGCGGTCGGGGACCTCCCGCGCGAGGCGGTGCAGGACGAGGGCGAGCTGGGCCTCGCCGCTCGGGCAGCGCCACGACACCGTCGGCTGCCACCGCTCGTCCAGTCGCCCGGCCAGACGGCCGGTCTGATGGCAGCGCACCAGCTCGTCGGCCGCCCTGCGGGCGGCCTGGAGGTAGCGCGCCTCGCGCGTGAACGCGTGCATGCCCAGAAGCCCTTCGAGCACGTAGGCGATCGTGTGCAGCAGCGGCACTTCGCCGACCGCAAAGGCGCTGTGGGCAAACCACCCCGCGCCGTTCTGCTGTTGCAGCGTCCAGTCGGCGGCGCGCCGCGCGGCGGCGGCGAATCGTGGCTCGTCGAGCACCTGGTCGGCGTACACCAGCGCCCATGCGCAACGCACGTTGTAGGCAAAGACCGGAGCGGTTGTCATCACCGAGAGGTTGGTCCGCCAGGCGCCGTCGGGGCTCTGGTTGGTGAGCAGCCAATCGCATGCTCGCCGAGCGGCCAGCGCGTAACGCTGCTCGGCGCTGTGCTGGAACGCGGACACCCAGCCGAACACGACCTGGCCCGTGTTGAAGACAGCCGGGCCGCGATGCATGCCCAGCAGGCCGCTCAGCACCGCTCCGTCGTCCATCTGCTGCTCACAGGACCAGTCGGCCATGCGCAGCGCCCTCCGGCGAGGCTCGTCGTCGTCGCGCGCTTCGGCCAGCGCCAGAAGCGTCGGGATGATGTAGCCCGTCGTCTCCGGATAGGACTCAGACCACGTGCCCGACCAGAGATCAAAGATGCCGCACACGCCGTCGTCGCCTCCGGCATCGTGGGCCTGACAGAGCCACCGGTAGGTCGCCTGCAGCTGCTCGGGCGGGTCGCGGCGGTCCGCGCCGCCGCGAGCGGCTCGTCGTGCACTGCCCGCGAGTGCACGCGCCAGCTCGCCGCGGTGCGCGTTGCGCTGCAGTGCGGTCAGTCGGGCGAGCATGGGGAGGTGAACATGGGCAGCGTCCGGCGAACGGTCGAGTCCCACGAGTATCGACTCGCCGCCAGCTCGCGCCCGACGGCCCCGACGGGGTCGGCGTGCACCGGATCGAGTAGCGACCGGATCGCCGAGGCCATCTCCTCGGGATCTCGCGCAACGCGGCCCGCGCCGGGCTCTTCGATCATCTCGCGAAGGCGCGCCACGTCCTTGGCGACCACCGCCCGCCCGCTGGCGAGGTACTCGGCGATTTTGGTGGCGTTCATGCCGATGCGGTTGAGGTGCTCGCCGTGGTGTGAAGCGACAAGCACGGTCGCGCTGGCGAGCAGGTCGCGAACGGTCTCGCGGTCGCGCACGAAGCCGGTGAGCGTGACTGCGCCCTGGATGCCCAGTGCCCGGATCGTCTCCTGCGCGTACGCTCGCTGCTCGCCGTCGCCGACGAGCACCAGGCGCGCGTCGGGTCGTCCGCGGGCGACGATCGCGAATGAGCGCAGCAGCGTGTCGAAGTCGACCCAGGTCGCGAAGTGCCCGACGAACACCACGTGGCGGTGACCCGGATCCAGGCCCGCACGGCTGAGCGCAGCCACGCGATCGAGGTCGGCGAAGTAGCCGACATCGACGCCGATCGGGATCACGCCGATGCGCTCGCGCGGGATCAGAAACTGCGCGACGAGCAGCGCTTGGACCTCCGCGGTGCCGGCGACGACGCCGTGCGAGAGCCGTCCCATGAGGAACGTGACGAGACGATTGAAGTAGTCGATGTGCCTGGAGATCGGACCTCGATAGCCCCGCCCATACGGGACATCGTCGACCTCCGTTACGACGCGATAGCCGAGCAGCCTCGCCACGATCGTCGGCGGCAATGTTGTCCACTTGTGGCGCGCATACAGGCGACGGGCGTGGCGGCGCTCGCGCCACAGGGCCGCGATCGTGTGCGCATTGACGCTGATCAGGCGCCGGCCTCGCTCCCACTCGCGGCCGCGCGCGCCGCTGTAGCGCACGCCTTGCAGACCGGGGTCGGCGCCGCGGGCGATCAGATGAACGTTCAGGCCCGCGCGCGCAAAGCCGCGAGCGACCTCCACGGTATGCGTGCGCGCGCCGTCGGGCGTGTCGAGATCGACATCGCAGACCATCACCAGCCCGTCGTCGCGTAGGGAGCTCAAGCGCGATCCCTACGCCCACGAACGGTTGGCCGCGGTTGTGAGGTTCATCTCTCGGTAGGCATACATGCCGAGCGCGATCCCGCCCCATCTCCAGATGTCCTTGTTGTCCGCCAGCGCGCCCGAGAAGAACGCGTTGACGACCGCGGACGCGAGCAGGGCGATCAGCAGCGACGCGTCCAGGCGCTCGCCCAGCCTGGTCTCCCGCCACAGGCGCGCAAGGCGAATGCCGATGCTCGCGAGCATCACCACGAACGCCAGCAGGCCAAGCAGGCCCAGCTCGAGACCGATCTCGAGCAGGATGTTGTGCGGGTAGGGATAGCCGAGGTTCAAGGAACCGAAGCCGCCGGTGCCGATGCCGAGCAAGAGATGATGCGAAAGGTCCGTGTAAGCGCTGGCCCAAAGGGTCGAGCGCCCGTTGCTGGAGAGCCCGCTGGCGCTGCCGAGGATCGTCGAAAGCGACCGCCCTACCGCCGATCCGGGGACGACGAACGGCACGAGGATCGCGGCACCCACCAGAGCGCCGATCAACACCGCCAGGCGCCGGCGAACCTGGCGGTCCGCGCCGACGAGCGACAGCAGCGTGACCAGCCCCACCGCGCCCGCCACCACCGGACCTCGCGAGCCGGCCGCGACCAGCGAGATGAGACACAGCGGCAGAGCCACGATCGCGCTCGTGCGCACCCAGCCGCGCGGCCAGGCCAGCACGACGAACATTGCGATCAGAGCGCCGGTCGCGCCGTCTCGCCCGAGCAGGATCGGCCCCTCCTGAGCGGACACCGCAAAGCGGCCCACGAACGTTTCCGAGGCTCCACTGAAGATCTCCCCGATCAGGTACACGGCCTCGGCCGCCGCGACGGCGAGCGTGAGCAGCAAGGAAAGCCTGAACGCTCGGCGGTTCGCGCCGAGGAACACGGCTCCCACCAGTAGCACCAGGCAGTCCGCGAAGTAGAGCTCGATCTTTTCCATCCCGTAGCTCTGATCGCCGGAGGCACCGAGCCGCAGCATCATCAGGGCGAGCAGCGCGAATGCCATCGCCACGGGCAGCGAGACGAGCCCGCGGATGCCGGCGGCGCCTTCGCCGCGCAGCAGCAGTATCACCACCGCTGCGCCGAGCCACGCCGCGAGCAGGAACGTCGTGGCGCCTTTGGGCAGAGGATTGGAGCCGGCGAACGCGTCGAGGACGGTCGGGACCCCTGCCAGGCCGATCGGATAGGCAATCGAGCGCCACGCCAGCGCGAGCGCCAGCAGGCCGAGCAGCAGGCCGACCGCGACGACAGGCTTGCTGAGCAGAGGTGCCAGCGCCAAGGCGCCCAGCAACCAACCGCCGCCGAGCAGAAGCCGGGACTGCCGCTCGGTCAGGACGCTGCCCCGGTCGAACGGGCTCTTGCGTCGCGGCCGGTCGCCGGGTAGTACGAATCGACGACCAGCTCCTCGAAGACGACAAGGCCGGCGATCGGCGTCTTGTTGTGCTTCAGGCTGCCGGCTGCCGCCGCGATGTCAGACGGTTTGGTCAGCCCGGCACGCACGACGAGCAGCACCGAATCGGACTGTGAGGCGAGGATCAGGCCGTCGACGAGACCGGCCAGCGGCGGGGAGTCGATCAGCACCAGGTCAAAGCGCGTGCGCAGCTCGGACATCAGCGCCAGCGTCCGGCGCCAGGAGAGCAGCTCTGACACGTCCTCGTTCGACGGCCGCGTGGGCAGCAACGAGACGCCGTCGGCGAGCTCGACGATCGCATCGTCGAGCCGCGCGTCGCGCGCCAGCACGTCGATCAGACCCACGTGATCTCCGTGGCCGAGACGCTGGGAGAGCATGCCCGTGCGCATGTCGCCATCGACCACCAGGACATTTCGCTCGGCGCCCACTACGCGCGCGAGCCCCTCGATCGTGGAGGACTTCCCGACCTTCGCGTTCAGCCCGACGGCGGTCACGATGCGCGCCTCATTGGCGCGCAGCACGAACCTCAAGTTGGCGTTCAGCACGCGGTAGGCTTCGGTCAGGGCCGCGTCGTCGCGGGCGTTCAGTGGGATCGAGGCGAGCACCGGCAGATCGGTCAGGCTCTTCAGATCGCCGGCCGAGTGGATCGCGGGCCTGAAGGTCTCTCGCGCCCAGGCAAGCGCGACGCCGAGGATCAGGCCGAGGATCAGGCCTGCCAGCAGGTCGAGTGCGCGCTTGGGGCTGACCGGGGCAGAGGAGGCGCTCGGCGGCGCCGAGAGCGTGGCGCTCGTGCCCTGCGCGAGGCCATTGGCGACAAGTGTCGCGCTCTGCTGGACCAAGGCCTGGCGAGAGGCCTTCAGAGAGGCGATCTGAGCAGCCACTGCCGGGCCCGCAGCGCGCGCTTCGAGCGCACCGAGCTTGACCGTCAGCGCAGCGATCTGCCCCTGCAGTTGCGCTTGGAGTTTCGTCGTGCTGCCGGCAGCGCTCTGCTGCAGGTGAGTGAGGAAGCCGCCGGCGACCCCCGAAGCGATCGTCTCCGCCTCGACGGGGGTCGGCGCGGTCGTGTGAAGTGTGACCAGCGCACTCTTTTCCGTGGAGCTTGCGCTCACCCGGTCCTCGAGCTGGGCGAGGCTCAATCTGCCGCCGTCCACCTCGCTGCGGACCGTCCGCAGGAACACCGACGACGCGAGCAGCGTCGCGTAGTCCTGGGCAAGCGCCTGGTCGGCCGTGGGATCGGAGCTGCCCACGCCGCCGGTCGCAAGGCTCACCTCGATGATCGCGGTGGCCTGGTATGTCTTTGCGGCCGTCTCGGTGTACACGAGCGCAAGCGCGACCAGCAGCACGACCGACGCGAGGATCACGTACTTCTCGCGCCACACGATCGGCCCGATGCGCCGCTGTTTGATGGGCTCTGGTTCGTTCACGAAGGGCTCACGATGATCGAGATCGAGCTCGCGGTCATATCGACCGACCGCGCACGATCTGGAGCCTTGCAGACCTCAGGTCCGATGCGCGGCCCGGCCGTTGCGCGCCAGCAGCTCGTCATACAGCTCCTCGATGCGCCGCATCAGGCCGTCGAGGTCGAACTCAGCGGCGCGCCGCGCGCGCGCGGCGGCTCCCAGCCGTTCGGCCAGTGCGCGGTCGTCGAGCAGCCGGGCGATCCCATCGTGCAGTGCCTGCGCGTCGGCGCCCGCGACCAGCAGGCCGTGGACGCCGTCGTCGATCAGCTCGGGCACCCCGCCGACGGCGCTGGCCACGATCGGTGCGCCGGCCGCCATGTACTCGAGCATCGCCAGTGGGCTGCCCTCGCGGACCGAGCACAGCACGGCGACGTCCAGCTCGCGTATCACCCGGTCAACATCGTCGCGGCGCCCGAGCAGTTGCACCTGCTCGCCGACGCCCAGGCGCTCGACCAGCTCTCCCAGCTCGCCCGCCTGCGGCCCTTCGCCGAGGATCACGCAGTGCACGCTGTATCCGCTGTCGCGCAGCAGCGCGACCGCCTCGATCAGGTAGACGAATCCCTTCTCCGGGTACAGCCGGCCGACGGCGCCGATCAAGTGCGTGCCGGCGGTTCTCGCCAGGGCGGGCGGTCCCGCCGCGACGGTCTCCTGCGGGGAGACGCCGTTGGCCATGACGCGGATCAGATCGGCAGGGATGCGCTCGCGGGCGATCAGGTTGCGCCCGATCCCACTCCGAGACGGCGATCATCGCCGTGCTCAGCCTCGCCACCACCTCGCGGTCCAGGAACGTCCGCACGCGCTTGCCCTCCAGCGCCGAGCCGTGCTCGTGGCTGACCATCACCGGCACTCGTGCCAGGCGCGCGAGCAGCGCTCCCGGAACGCTGGCACGTGGCATGTGCGCATGCACGACGTCGATCGACTCCCGCGCCAAGAGGGCATAGAGACGCCCCCATGCGCGCGGCGTCAGCAGCACGGCCCCCGGCTGATTCAGCGTCAGCAGTCGCACGCCCGCGCTCGCGAGCTCGGCTGCCTCGCGTGCCTGCGAGGGACGCTGCGCCGGACCCGGCGCGCGGATCGTGCACAGGTAGCTGACAAAGCGCGCCGGATCCAGGCGCAACGCGAGCTCATAGGCGAGCGTCTCCGCGCCGCCGTAGCCTGCGCCGGCGTCAAGCGACAGCGTGAGCACGCGGGGCCGCGAACCGCTGGGGGACCCCGCTGCCGCTGCGGAGCCGCGAACGCGCTTCACGAGGCGTGAGTCTAGGCGCAAGCGGCAATGCATCGGCGGCTTGGCATGTCGTCACAGGGCGCGAATCCTTGGGGCCGCGGCCGCGAACTTCGTCCATTTCGCCTGTCCTTCGGTTGCCGTGCGGGCTTTGTGTGCCGAGGGCTGAGGCATGCGCCTGCGCAATCTGAGCGGCTGCCTGGCAAGCACGGTGATCGTCCTGTGCATGCCGGCCGCCGTATACGCCCACAGCGCCACAAAGCCCGTGGCCAAGCGCGGCCATGGCACGCGGCACGCCTGCGTCAGGGCCAGGGGCCACCGTGGTCGCCCGGCGACGTTCCATCGCAGGGGCGGGAGGGTGGCGAACGGCGTCGCGGCCGATCGGGCCTCCCTGGAGGTGGTGCTTCCGGCACCCTCGGGAACGACCTACTACGTCTCGCCCGGTGGCTCGGACGCCGCCTCCGGGACCAGCGCCGCAGAAGCCTGGCAGACGGTCGCACAGGTCGACCGGGCGAACCTGAAGCCCGGAGACGAGGTGCTCTTCCAGGGCGGCGCGACGTTCGCCGACGACGCACTGATGCCCGGCTGGGGAGAAGGCGTCACAGGAACGAGCGCGTCCCCGATCAGCTTCGGGTCATACGGGCAGGGCCAAGCAAGGATCATCCAAGGGGTGTGGTTCAAGAGCGGCGAGAACCTGGCCTTCCACGACCTGATCCTCGGCGGCGAAAGTGGCATCGCCGGCGCCGGGTTTCAGGGCGACGGCGACGGGATCACCATCCTGCACACGACGATCGAACACGCCGGCCTGGGGATCAACGCAGAGGGCCAGGACTGGACGATCGCCGACAACACGATCAACCAAACTGGCGACTCGGGCATGCTGCTCGGTTACACGGCCGGGGCTCCGGGCGACCCTGCCGGCGGCAGCGACTTCCTGGTCACAGGCAACACGATCACGAGCACCGGCCTGAACCCCGCCGACACATACGGCACGCACGGCATCTACGACAAGGTCGCCGACTCGACGATCACCGACAACACGATCTCGCACTTCAACGACGACGGGATCTCCGCGCGCTATCGCAACAGCACGATTTCCGCCAATCGCATCTCCTACGGCGCCGTGGGCCTGGCGTGGTTTCAGTACGACACGGTGGCCGGCGTCAGCCGCTGGACCGACAACACGATCTCGCACGTCAGCTCTGCCGCGATCTTCGTGTGCGGTGTCAACGAAGGCTGCCTGCAGCCACTGGAGAGCTTTCAGATCTCCGGCGGCTCGTTCACCGACTACGGCGCGATGGAGATGAACCTGCAGCCGACCAGCGGCACCTACTCCGTCGCCGGCCCGCGAGTTGCTGAACCGTCGCCCGCCACGTCGCGCCGGGCCTCAGCCGGAGGGCATCGCTCGGCGCGGGGCCTGCATCGCACCCGCAGACCGGTCCGGCGCTCGGGCTGTCGCGCTTGAGCTTCGCGCGACTGGCCGCAGCCGCGAATCACTGACTGGTCGCGGGCGCCGACCCCGTCAGCTCGCGCGCGCGCTGTGCCAGGTGAGCAACGCCGAGCGCGTCGTACTCGGTGGCGGCCTGCTGCAGCGAGGCGACGCCGGCCTCGCGATCGCCCTCGATCAGCCTTTGTCCCAGCAGCAGCTCACAGCGCGCGGCCTCCAGCGGGCGTTGCAGGCGCTGCCAGGCGCCGCGCGCGTTGCGCAGGTCCTCGAGTGCGTCGGGCAGCGCGCCCACGAGGCCGGCCGCTTCCAGCGCCGCTGCCTGGCCGACGGGGTAGTGCACGCGCTCGGCGGTCTGCACGGCCTCGTCGGCCGCCTCGCGCGCCCGCTCGGCGTTGCCGGAGATGCTGTGCAACACGGCGCGCGCCGAGCCGGCCTGGATCGACTGCACGATCAGCCCAGCGCGCTCGCACACCTCCAGCGCGCGCGACAGGGCGGCCTGCGCGCCCTGCACGTCGCCCTGGTCGCGTAGCGTGTTGGACAGGCCGAACAACGCGTCGAAGCTGACCTCCGACCAGCCGATCTGCTCGGCCAGCTCGTGCGCTCGCCTGTAGGACTGCTCGGAGTCCTTCCAGGCCCCGAGGCGCCAGTGCAGCCGCCCGCGCAGTGCGTAGGGCAGACAGAGCTTGCCGACCAGCCCCTCGCGTTCTGACAGCTCGGCGCTCGCGTCGCTGGAGCGCTTGACCTGCTCCCAGTCGGCGGCGTAGAGCGCCAGCTGCGCCGCCGCGGCGTGCAGCTCGATCTCCGCGGGAACGTCGCCGATCTGCTGTGCGAGTGCGAGCGCGTCGCCGTACGCACCGGCGGCCGCCGGATAGTCGCCCTCCGAGCTCTCCAGGTGGTGCCCGAGCGCGGTCAGCGCGAGCACGGTCTCGTGCGCGTCAGAGCCCCTCGCCAGCTCGACGGCGCGCTCGAGGTTCTCGCGTGCCTTGGCGCTGTCGCCGATGCGCCCGAAGACGCGGCCGAAGATGCCGTGCGCGCGGCTTGCCGCGCGCACCTCGCCGAGCTGCTCGGCCAAGCGCAGCGCCTTCTCCGAGGCGTAGATCGCGAGCATGTTGTCGCCGGTCTGCGTGTACAGCCACGCCGCCTCCTCGTACAGGCGCACGAGCACGAGCGAGGGCTCGCCGTCCTTGATCAGGTTGATGCCTCGCTGATGGTGCTCGATCGCCTGCTTGCGCTCGCCCTTGTGGGCGAGTGCGGCGCCGATCTTGCGGTGCAGCTCGGCGACTCGCTCGAGATCCTGCTCGCTGCGGTGATGCTCGAGCGCCCGCTCCCAAACGTCTATCGCCGCGTCCACGCGCCCGAGGCGCAACGCGACGTCGCCCTGCTTCTCCAGCAGCTGCGCCAGCGCGTCAGCGTCGCCTGCGGTCTGCTCGGCGGCGGCCCGATACTGCGAGAACGCTTCGGCGTTGGAGTAGAAGGCCGTGGCGGCGTCGCCCGCAGCCTCCATGTAGCGAAGCGCATTGACGCGGTAGGGCTCGAGCTCGGCCGGCGCCAAGCTCAGCTCGGTGCCCAGCTGGGCCGCACGCCCGTAGTGCTCGGCGAGCAGCGCGACGACCTCCTCGACGCGTTCGCCGGCACGCAGCTGGATGAATTGCGCGACCTCGAAGTGCTTTTGCGCGCGCACGGCCTTCGGCAGCATCTCGTACGCCGCATCGCGGATCAGCGCGTGCTTGAACGCCAGCTCGGGCTCGCCGGCCAGCCCCGCCGCCTCGCCGGTCACCACGAGTTCCTTCTCGCGCAGGGCCCGCAGCGCGTCCTGCAGATCGCCTCCCTCCGCCTCCACGACGGGTGCGAGTGCCGCCTCCCAGAATGTCCTGCCGATGACCGCCGCGTGTGCGAGCAGACGGCGCTGAAAGGGCTCCAGTGAGTCCAGACGCGCCGCCAGCAATCCCTGCACCGTCGCCGGCAGCTCGGCCGCGTTGGCTCCCTCCTCCTCGGATAGGCGCCGCACCATCTCCTCGGCGAACAACGGGTTGCCCTCGGCGCGCGCGGCGACCGCGGCGACGACGCTCTCGCTCAGGTCCTGGCTCGCCAGCAACGAGGAGATCAGCTCGCGCGTGTGAAGCTCCCCGAGCGGCTCCAGGAAGATCGTCGTGGCATCGCGCCGCACACCACCCCAGGCCGGGCGGCGCTCGAGCAGCTCTTCGCGAGCCAGGCAGATCTGCAGTACCGGTGCCCTGGTCCAGCGCACGAGATGCTCGATCAGATCGAGCATTCCCTCGTCGGCCCAGTGAATGTCCTCCCACACGAGCACCAACGGCCGCTCGCGCGCGAGACCCTCGACGCACGAGCGCACAGCCGCGAAGATCGCTTCACGCGCACGCTGGGCGTCCTGCTCCTCCGACGCCGGCGGCTCGCCGGGCGCCTCGATGCCCAGCAATCGGCCGATCAGCGTCGCCTTCGACGGCGACGATCCAGCGGGCTCGTGCTGGGGCTCGCCGAGCAGCTCGCCCAGACGCAGCGACAGCTTCTCCCAGGCCATCGCCGGCGGATCGCCATCGACGATCCCGCACTCCGCGCGGATCACCTCTCCGAGCGGCCAGTAGGCGATGCTCGAGCCATAAGGCAGGCAACGGCCGCGCCGGATGACGGGAGGGCTCTGTGCGAGCGCCAGCTTCTGCTCGAACTCCGCCAGCAGGCGCGACTTGCCAACCCCGGCTTCGCCGATCACCGTGGCCAGATGGGGCCGATGGCTCTGCCGGACGCGCTCGACGAGGCCGTGCAGCTGCGCGAGCTCCGCGCCGCGACCGACCAGCGGCGCACGCGCGGGCTCGGCGATCGACGCGGTAGCGGCCGGCGATCCGACGGCTGCGATCGCCTCCCATGCGTGCACGGGCTCGGCCTTGCCCTTGAGTTGCAGCGGCTCGGGCAGGCCGTCGTACTCGATCGCGTTGCGCGTCGCCCGGTAAGTCGGGCCCCCGACCGTCACCGTCCCGGGGCGGGCCGCCGCCTGCAGCCGGGCGGCGACGTTCACGCTGTCGCCGATCACCGTGTAGCCGTCGCCGACGTGTCCGGCAAGCACGTCGCCCGTGTTGATGCCGACGCACAGAGCGAACGTCACCCCGTGCTGCTGTGCGAGCGCCTCGTTGACACCGCCCATGGCCGCCTGCATGCCAAGTCCCGCGCGCACGGCGCGCTCTGCATCGTCGCCGTGCGCGACGGGGGCGCCGAAGATCGCCATCACGTTGTCGCCAATGAACTTGTCGACGTACCCGCCATACTTGCTCACCTCCTCGCCCAGACGCGTGAGGATCTGCTCGAGCAGGCGCTTGACCGACTCGGGGTCGAGCCGCTCGGCGATCGCCGTGTAGCCCGACAGGTCCGCGAACAGCACCGTCGCGGTTCGCCGCTCGTCAGGTTCCTGCGAGCTACGGGCTGCGCCGCCGCTCGCCATTCGATCGTCGCCGCGTTCGGTCGCCGCCGGCCCGGCGTGTGTCAGCTGCGCGCCGCAAGTCATGCAGAAGCGCGCATCGTCGGGCGCCCGGCTGCCGCAGGCCGCACAGCTGCGCGGCAGCGTCGCGCCGCACTCCATGCAGAAACGTGCGCCGGCGGGATTCTCCGCCGAGCACTCCGCGCAGCGCATCACGGCAGCTCAGATCGACGAGGAGATGCTTTCGGGCGCATCGCTGCGAGTATCGCCGATCCGAATCGCACCGGGGCGGCCGTCATCTGCTCCTCGCGAGATACTCACACGGCCATGACGCTCAACAAAGTCGAGCTGACCAAGGCCCTCATGGAGGCGGTCGAGCGGCGCGACATCGACGCCTTCGCTGCGCTGACGACCGCGGACTTCGAGTGGTTCCCGGTGTTCGCCGCGCGTGTCGGGGGCGACGTCTATCGGGGACGCGACGGGATCGAGGCCTTCCTCACAGAGCTCGATGAGACCTGGGAGGAGTTTCGCCCGATACCTGCGGAGTACCGCGATCTGGGCGAATGCGTGCTCGCGCTCGGTCGGCTGCGCACACGCGGGCGCGCGAGCGGCGCACCGAGCGATGCGCCGTGGGGCGGCGTGTACGACTTTCGCGACGGCAGCATCTCGCGCATCCGCACCTACCTCGACCATGGCGAGGCGACGCAGACCGCCGAACGGTCCGCGGCGACGCCGGGCGGGACGGCGGCGGAGTAGGCCAGGACCGGTCGCGGGCGGATCGTCAGAACGGTCTGCTCCCAAGGCCCACGGGGATCACGGGCGGTTTCTCAAATGGGCGCGGCGGGTTTCGAACCTGCGACCTCTCGCTTGTGAAGCGACTGAACAGGTGCAGGAAGCGCCGGGCGTTGCTGGCCCTCACGCAGGTTGGAGGGGCGACCACCCCCGCTCTTCGAGTCCCCAGGATTCCTCACGATTCGACGGTGTTGGGGCGCCCGCAAACCCGTCGGGCGCCTTTTCGCCAGCGTCCTAAGGACTCACGACGAGCGTACGACCGCTTGTCGACGAGGTGGGGCGAAGCGAAGCCGAAGTGATGTCGGCAAGCCGCTCGCCCGACCCCCCGCCGAGAGGTGCCCCTCGACAAACGTCGCGGGACCTAGCCGACCTGGCCTGATCGCAGGAGCCTGCGGGATACTGGACGGGCGATGTCTGAGGAGTCCACGGCCCCCGTGCTGGACGAACTGTTCCGTAGCCTCATCGAGGCCTACAACAGGGCCGACCTCGAGGCGATCGGCCGACTCTTCGCTCCTGAAGGAGTCCTTGACTTGTCGGATAGGGGCGTCGGTGTATTTGAGGGCCGAGACGCCATCTGCGGCTTCCTTGCCGACTACTTCGGCTCGTTCGACGATCTCACCTACGGCCCGGAGGAGTTCCTAGATCTGGGTCGGGGCATCACCTTCGCGGTGGTGCGCCAGGACGCGCGCCCAGCGGGAGTCACGGGCTGGGTCGCTACGCGAGAGGGGTGGGTCGGCGAGTGGGTCGGTGCGATGGTGATGCACGGGTCGACGCACGCAGATGTGGAGGGGTCCCGCGCTGCCGCCGAACGCCTCGCCGAGGAACGGCGGTAGGCGATGTCGCAGGAGAAAGTGGCAGTAATCCGGCGGGGCTTCGGGCTCTGGAACGTCGCCATGCGGCAAGATGTCGACGAGCCGACCCGGCAGTCGGCCCTGCGCCAGATGGTCGAGGCATATCACCCCGACGCGGAGCTTGACTACAGCCGAACCCTGCCGGACTTCTCGCCGATACGAGGCAGCGAGGCGATGGTTGCCTGGACGGAACGGGCCCGCGAAGCGTTCGGCGACGTAAACATCGAGCCGATCGAGTACGTAGAGGCTGACGATGCGGTTGTGGCTCGGGTGCGGATGACCGCCAAGGGCACCTCGAGCGGGGCCGCCGTGGGCGGAGAGTTCGTATACGTGTTTCGCTATCGGGACGAGCGGATCTTCTCGGCCGTCAGCTACCTAACGATGCGCGAGGCCCTCACAGCCGCGGGGCTGGCGGAGTAGGCGATGCAAGCCCGAGGCTTGGCAGACGAACGCAGCCCGGCCCGTTCATCACGATCGGAGAGGTCGAGATCTGGAGCCTCGGCGCAGACCGCTTTCGCGTCGTCGCACCGGCCGGCGAGCAGGAGGTCGAGGGCTTCGCGCAAGCTCAGACACGGGCGCGAGACACGCTGGCCGGCTGGGTCACTACGCGAGACGGGTGGGTCGGCGAGTGGGTCGGTGCAATGGTGATGCGCGGGTCGGCGCACGAAGATGTGAAGCGGTCGCGTGCCGCCGCCGAACGCCTCGCCGAGGGACGGGGGTAGGCGATGTCGGAGAACCTCGACCTCGTGCGCTCGCTTTATGCGGCGTGGAACCGCCGCGACATTGACGAATGGTTGAGCTTCCTCGCGCCGGACATCGTGTTCCGGCCCGTCCCCACGTTTACCGATAGCCAAGAGCGCCGAGGGCTCGACGCAATGCGCCGTTGGATGGCCGAGTGGTCCGAAGCGTGGGCGGACGACCACACCACGCACGCCGAGAGCACCCGTGAGTACGGGGATGCCGTGGTCGCCCTCTTGCGATTCACGGGCCACGCCAGGGCAAGCGGCGTCGAGATCGCAGGCGGCATCTTTGAGGTCTTCCGCTTCCGCGAGGGGAAGATCTCCTCGGTGGATGACTTCACAGATCGCGCCGATGCCCTCAAAGCCGTGGGGCTGGAGGCCTAGGCGATCTCGCAGGTGAACGTGGCGATCGTGCTCCGTGGCGTTGCCGCGATGAATCGGGGAGATCCGGAGAACTTCGCGACGCCCTGGCCGAGGAACGATCAGGCGACTGGCAGGCTGACCTCGCAGACCAAGTCGGGCAGACACGCACAGCCCTGGGCTGTGCGGTCGATCTTCGATGATCTTCAGGCCAGCACAGGCACATAGTTCGAGTTTCGCCCGGATGATTGCCGCGACGCGCCCATCAGGCGGGCGGCTTGGTGAAGGCCCGACACGAGCGATGGCGACCGGCGTCAGGGGTTGGTACGCGGGTGTGGTGTTCCTCATCGGGTCGGCCTAGCGCCCAGTCAAGCCGCGGCGCCAGCGCATGAAAAGCCGCAACGAGCTGGGGATCGAAGTGTGTACCGCTGCCTTGCTGGATCTCGGCGAGCGCTTGCTCGGCAGTCCAGGACTCCTTGTAGGAGCGCTTGGCGAGCAGCGCGTCATAGACGTCCACAACCGCGCAGATGCGCGCCGCGATCGGGATCTCCTCCCCCTTCAGCCCCGCGGGATAGCCACTTCCGTCCCAGCGCTCGTGATGTGACATGGCGATGTCGCGGCCATCCGCACGAGCGGGTTAGACGAGTCGGCGAGGATCTGCGCGCCGGTCGTCGTGTGTGCCTTGATGACCTCCCACTCCTCCTGGGTCAAGCTTTCCCGGCTTGAGCAGGATGTGATCGGGGATGCCGATCTTGCCGATGTCATGCATCGCGCTTGCGTGGCGGAGCATCTCGGCGTCCTCCTCGCTCCAGCCGATCTGCAGGGCCAACTGCTGAGAGAGCCTGCCGATGCGCTGGATGTGCTCACCGGTCTCGGTGTCGCGCGTGTCGACGGCTTGGGCGAGGCGTTGAATCAGCTCGAGCTGGCTTTCGCGCAACTGCTGGTGCAAAGGCGTTTCGTTCGATGAACGCACCGACATAGTTCGCCGCGACCGTGCCGATCGACGCCACCGCCCAGGCCGCCAGCGGATAGGTGAGCACTAGCACGGTGCCGGCACTCGAACGCGGCTTGAGCGAGGAGCACATAGCTTGCCGCAACGACAGCGGCCAGCATCAGTGAGGCGAGGACCCGGAAACCTCAGCGAGGCCAGCGGCGGGATCAAGGCGCCAAGGATGATCGCGATCAGCGCAAGCCATCCGGGTGCGGGCTGGAGCGGATTGTCGTGCAAGGCCGTCCAGATAGCGTTGGCCTGGATCTCTGGTCCGGCCATCGGGCTGGCGGAGGTCGTGGAGGTCTGATGGACGTCCTGCAGGGTCGCCGATGTCGCGCCAACGACGACGATCTTTCCGCGGAAGACCTGTGGCTCGACGCGACCCTTCGAGCAGGTCGGCGTAGGAGACGGTCCTGATCGTTTTGGGCGGGCCTCGAAAGTCGATCAGCGCGCGGTCGTCGGAAAAGCCCGAGCGCGTGACAGTGGCTCCAGCGGCCTCGGTAGTAGCGACGGCAAAGCCCTTGAGGCCAAGCAGCGAGAAGGGATAACGACGGATCACCCCACCAGATTCAGCCGGCAGATTGGCTGCGGCGGCAACGGTGTGCGCCTGCTTGAGAGCTGCTTCTCCGCCGAGCACGTCGGTCTGGCCCGAGGCGTTCACTTCTGTCGTCGCGAGCACGACCGGCGATTTGGAGCGCGCGATCGATTCGTAGAGCGCCAGGTCGTCGCGTCTGTCCGTCGGCTCTGTGAACTGCACGTCGTAGGCGATCGCGCGCGCTCCGTCGGCTAGCTAGACGATCGATCACGTCAGCATGCAGCCTGCGCGGGAACGGCCACTGTCGGCGTAGCTCGGAGAAGGTCTTGTCATCGATCGCCACGACGACCACGCCCGGCGCCTTTGATGCACCACGCGCACTGAAGCGCATGTCGAGCGTGTCGTTCTCAAGGCGAGGCCAAGCGTCCGCCAAGTAAGCGGTGAGGCCGCCGGCCATAGCGACGAGGGCCGCTACTGCGACGGCCAGTGTCTTCGGGGTCAGGCTCAGACGCCTCACGCGTCAGGGCTCGCCTGGCTGAGCGCTTTGCCAGGTAGCTGTGCCCCGCACGGACGAGCATCGTGCGATGTCGATGCAGATCACGCACGCTGACGAGACCCTGCTTTACGGTCGTGAGCGTCCCGTCACAGCGGTTGGTGGTCGCCCAGTAGGTGCCGCGCACGGTCGCGACACTGTTCTGACCGCGAGTGCTGTACTGGCCATGGTTGTCCTTGGCCCAAAGGGCCGGCGGCGCCTTGGCTCGTGCCGCTCTCGCCACGGCGGTGCGCGCGCGCCGGGCGATGGCAGCACAGCCCGACGGCGGCGGCAGCATGAACGTCGTCATGCCATGTCCGGGGCGCTGTCCGACGGTGAAGGAGCCGTGCCATAGATTCGCGATCTGAACCTTGCCCGTCATGTTGACTGCGGTGGTCAGGCGCACGGTGCCGTGCTGGACATCGATTAGCGATCCGATCGGAATGTTCTGCGACGGCCCGAGCGCCACGAGCCCCGTCGCGCCCGGCACACGGACGAGCACGACACCAGAGATCACGCCGGCAACAGCGGTCTTGCCCAGTGCCGGCGGGCCGACAGCCGCGGGGACCAGTATTCGCAGGTTCGGCGAGCTCGTGCCAGCCGGTGTGGATGGACTCGGCGGGAGCCTGCGTGGTGAACTTTACGTCGGCACCGTAGGTCGTGCCCGAGGCGCAGCCCTCGCAGTCGCTGGCGACGATGCGGTAGTGGTAGATCGTGGCCGGCGTCAACCCGGCCAGCGCCCGAGAGAGCGTGTGTTCACTGCTATCTGAGCCGACGGCGCCATCGACCATAGGCGCCCGGTTGCCGTACGCCGGTGCGTCGTGCCCCAATCGAAGTGATAGGTCGTCGTTGCACCCTGGGGGTTCACCATTGCTGCAAGCGTGGCGGTGCCTTGCTGCACGGCCTGTGCTGCCTCGGTCGCTGCAAGTGGCGCCGGGGCCGTCGTGAACGTCTCATCCTGCCCGTAGCTGGTCCCTTCCGCGCATCCGCCGCAGTTGCTCGCGACGACGCGAAAGTGGTAGTTGGTGTCCGGCGTGAGTTCGCCGAGGGCCTGTTCGACTGCGTGTTCGCTGCTGTCCGAGCCGACGCTCGCGTCGGTGAGCGGCGTCTGGCTTCCATAGGCGGTGGTGGTACCCCAGTCGAAGTGATAGGTCGTCGTCTGCCCCTGCGGATCGACCGACCCACGCAAGATTCCTCCGGCGAGTGTCGCGCCGGTCGCAGCCAGCGTGGTCGCGCTGGGCGCCGAGGCCGTTGTAAAGGTCTGATCCGGGCCGTAAGTCGTGCCGCTCGCGTTCGTCGCGACCGCACGGAAGTGGTAGCTCGTCGTCGGCGCAAGCCCGATCGCGTTTGAGGACACGACAGCAGGCACGGCGCCGCTCCCAGCCGACGCCGTTGCAGTCTGGGAGCCGTATTCGCTGGTCGGCCCATACTGGAAGAAGTATTCGGTCGCTTGCGAGTTGGCTCCGACGGGGGCCGCAAACGTTGCGGAACGCTCACCGACGTTGGAGGCGCCGGGCGCCCCTACGCTCGGCGCGACGGTGAGCGTTCCGATCTTCCCGCCGTTGGCGACCTCAGTGAACCAGAGGTTGCCGTTGGGTCCAGTGGGTGATTCCCAGCGGTTGGCTGTTGTTCGTCGGCGTAGCCGTCTGGGTGATCAGGCCGCCGGTCGTGATCTTGCCGATCTCGCCGGGGTTGTTGAACTCCGTGAAGTAGAGGTTGCCGTCGTTGGCGGCGGTGATCCCTTCTGGCCTGATGTTCGACGGGAGCCCTGTTTCGTACTGGGTGATCGTGCCCGTCGTCGTGATCCGCCCTATCCGTCCAGGATTGGCTTCCTCGGTGAACCAAAGGTTGCCGTTGGGGCCGGCCGTGATGCTCTGTGGCTTGCTGTTGGCGGTCAGTCCGGTTGAGAACTCGGTTATTGTGCCTTCGGGCGTGATTCGGCCTATTCGTGCAGGATTTGCCGTCTCCGTGAACCACAGATTGCCGTCAGGACCTGCGGCGATTGCGAGGGGTTTGCTGTTTGACGTGAGGCCAGCCGTGAACTCCGTGATCGTTCCCGTCGGCGTGATACGCCCGATGCCGCCCTGGCCGGTCGAGATCGTGAACCACAGGTTTCCATCGTGCCCCGCGGAAATCCCCGCAGGCTTACCGGGCGGGCCGCCGGGGATTGAGAACTCGGTGATCGTGCCGGACGGCGTGATTCGGCCGATCTTTTCCTGAGACGGCTCGGTGAACCAGAGGTTTCCGTCGGGACCGAGTGCGATTCCTTCCGCTGGTCCGCTGAGCCCGGCTGTGAATTCCGTGATCGTGCCAGCCGGCGTGATCCGGCCAATGCCGCCGGAGCCCGCGCTCTCAACGAACCAGACGTTGCCGTCAGGGCCGGCGGCGATGCCGGCCGGACCGCGCCCGCCGCTCAGTAGCGCGAACTCGTTCATCGTCGGCGCCGCCGCTGCCGATCCCACACCGCAGAGCAGGCTGATCGCAAGCAGCGTCGTGACGAACGCTAGTCGGCGAGGACGTCGCATCCTGGGTATATCGGTCAGGTCTCTCGGCTGCTTTACCACCCGTCACACACTCGTCGTCAGACTCGACAGTCGGCGGGCGACACAACGGTCAGCTTTGCTCGCTGCGAGTGGCTGAGCGTTCGAGCCCGTGTTTACCGAGGAAACGCCGAACCACGCATCCGATGGCGCCGAGGCGTCATCGTTGCTGCGCCCAAGTGCCGCAGGGCATGGACTCGGTGAGGAGGGTCGAGTTTGGCCGCCGTCAGCGCGCGCCGGTAGCGGCGCACTAGCGCAGCCGTGGAAGCACGCCGCCGCGGTCGCGGGCTCTGCGAATAGTGGTCCCAGAGCGGGCGCCGAGTCCCGACGGCGTCACGTCGCAAAGGCAATAGGCGCCGAACAAGCTCATCATCCCGTCAAAGTCGCCCTCGTTTACCAGCCAAACAGACGCTGCGTGAGCTCACCAGGTTTCAGGGTCGGGACTGCTCAGACATCCTCCGCTCAGTATCCCGCCGGCTGTCTCGATCAGTCTAAGCCCACCGTCCGCAGCGCCAGGGTCCCGGATGCGGGACGCCTGGCGAGGGCGACCGCTACTACGACTAGACGGCTTGGGCAGCCGCCACGCGCCCGCGTCCTTCTCGCTTCGCGCGAAACAGCGAAACGTCGGCCTGAGAAATCAAGTCCTCCGCCGCGATGCCAACGCCCGAGGCGCAACCGATGCTCAGCGTGATCGGCTGAGCGAGCCCGTAGGCGGCGGTGTCGATTTTGGCGACCTCGGCAGATAGCCGCTCGCCCGCGAGCCGCGCGCCTTGCTCATCGGTGCTCGCCAAGATCGCCAGAAACTCATCGCCTCCCCACCGCCCGAACAAATCGCTGCCCCGAAAGGCGGTTCGCATGCAGTCTGCGACCGCGCACAGCAGGGCGTCGCCTGCGTCGTGTCCGTGAGCGTCGTTTACTTGCTTGAAACGGTCAAAGTCGATCATCAAAGCCGACAGCGGCTCTTGGTGGCGTCGAGCATAGGCCCAAAGCTGCGGGATTCGTTCCTGCAGCGAGCGGCGGTTGGCCAACCCGGTCAGCGCATCCGTGCGGGCGGCCTGGGCTAGCCGTTCTGAGAGAACCTTGAGCCGATCCTGAGCCACGATGGAGCGCGAGAACAGCCCCAACACAACGCAAGCCAGCAGCGCGATCAGCGCGAACACGATCCATGGCAGCCATTGAGCCGGCCCGGCGATCGAGGCGAACAATTTGGAGTCTGGTACCACGATCACCAAGCGCCAACTCGTCCCGGCGACGGGCACTGAGACAAACGTGCTTCGCCTGCCCGCGAGGTCGAGGCCGCCTTCCTGAGCTCCGGCGAGCGCAGCAGCGAGATTCGGCGCGCGTTCGCGCAAGCTCTTCGCGCCCGACGTCGGGTTCCCGGCGATCACGTTGCCCTTGGCGTCCACGAGCAGGACGAGATGTGGCTTCGTAGCGATTACGTGTTCGACGAAGCTCGCGAGGTTGGTCTTGGACACCGGATAGGCCGCACTGAAGACGCGCCGACCCTCAGCGGTATTGAAGGGCACCGCAATCGCAATGACGGCTTGATGGCGAGCCGCCGAAGGAACGACGCCGGAAACGGCAGCGTGGCCCTGCTCGGCCGCTGTCAGATGCGCGTACTTCGGCGCGATCTTGGACCCGATGAGCGCCGGAGCCGTCGGCTTTACCTCGATCAGCCGACCGGAGCTGTCTAGCAGCACTGCGGCCGAACTACCGAACGTTGCCGCCGTCCGGTTGAATTCCGGCCCCAGCCTTCTACGGCCAGCCAGGAATTTTTGCGCGGTCAGCGTCTCGCGGGCGGCCTGCTGGGAAACGAAAGACGAAACGAATTCAGCCGATGCTTGCCCGCGCGCGCGGAAATTCTTTTCCAGCTGGGACTTCGTGTCTTCGTGGGACTGCTGGATGCCAAATGCGATAGCGCCGAGCACGGCGGCAAGCGCTAGGGCGGCGATCGCGACCTGCCTGCGGCGGGCCGCGCCGAGATTTGGGTTCGATCTAGCCTTCATGGTGCGGCCCCCGTGCTGACTTATCGGCACGCCGGACGATTACTAAAGCTTCGCGACGGCCTGCGGGGGTCCCTGGCGAGGCATCGCTAAGAACGTGCTCGCGACGCGTGGGGGCTACGCGCCGCGAGCGACCCCCGCACTCATATCGCCCTCTGAGCCGCTCCCTCAAGGGGCTGTGCGCTTTATCAGGTGCTGGGGGGTGCGGCAACAGGCGTTCCCTGCCCGGTTGGGGGATACCCGGTTGGCGCTGAGAGGAAACACACGTAGTCGCCAAGCTCGTCGGTCAGGATGGGCAGCAAGTTGACCGTACGCACGCCTGAAACGGGGGCATCGTGGGCGCTAAGACACCCGCGCCGTTTCAGAGGGTTCAGCAGCCGAGCAGAAAAACGCTAGCGCAGAGACAGAACGCCCGAGTTGACGGGCGGTTGCTCAAATGGGCGCGGCGGGTTTCGAACCTGCGACCTCTCGCGTGTGAAGCGAGCGCTCTCCCACTGAGCTACGCGCCCTTGGGCTGAGTTTACGGTGTCCGGCTTCTACCGAGAGCCCGCTGCAGTCGTGCCGCGGCAGGCCGGTTTGCCGCTTCCCCTCTGGCGAACCCGTCCACGAGACGAGCGCGATGATGCCGATCCCGAGGCTCTGCCCGTCGGATGCTCGGCGGAGACGCTCGAGCTGGAGCGCTCCTGCTTTGCAGCGAGCGGCAGTTCGTACCAGACGGTCTTGCCGTTGGCCGTGGGAATGACTCCCCAGGCGCTTGATAGTGCCTCAACGATGCCCAGGCCGCGGCCCGACGGATCTTTCGGGCCCGCCGAGACGACCGAGGGGCGACCGGCACCTTCGTCGCGCACCTCCACGCGGATCTTCTTGTCGACTTCGATCTTCACCTCAAAGCCGCTTTCTCCGTGGCGAATGGCGTTCGTCGCAAGCTCCGAGGTGAGCAGCTCGGCGACGTCGACCAGGTCACGAGGCTGAGCTTCCAAAACCCGTCGAACATGGCGGCGCGCCTCGCTGACGGCCTCCGGGGCGTAGTCGAAGTGCCGCGCGTTCATCGTGGCTCCGTCGGCAGAACCTCCGCCAGCCCCGTCAGCTCGATCACGCGGCTGACGATCGGCGAGGGGTCGCGGATGCGAACGTCCTCGATGGCGTTCGTGGCGGCTACGAGGACGGCGATGCCCGCGCTGTCGATGAACCTCAGATCGGCCAGGTCGAAGACGAGGCGATGCGGATGACGCTCCTGCGCCGCGGAAACCGCCTCGGCGAGCTGAGTCGCATTGGAGAGGTCGACGTCACCAGCGGGCGCGATCGACACAACGCCGTGTGAATCCACGGTCGTCGAGATCTCGAGCTCCGCGCCCGGGCTACCTTCTAGCGACGCCATCTGACTCCCACTATCGCGGTGTCATCGTGGTGGCTCTCGGATGACATGTCGTGCGCGATCATCCTAATCAGATCGTCGAGCTCCAGAACCGGACCGGTGGCCTTCTCGCGAAGCCTCTCCAAGCCGACGTCGAGGATCTCACCGCGACGCTCGACCAGACCATCGGTGTAGGCGATCAGTGTCGCGCCCGGCGGCGTGCTCACCGATGTCTCCTCGTAGCGCGCATCGGGCGTGACGCCGATGGCCGGTCCGATGCGTTGGGTGACGTAGTCGCTCTGCTGTCCAACGATGAGCAGCGGGGGGAGATGCCCAGCGCTGGCGATCGTCATCTGCGAGGCCCGCACGTCCAGCAGAGCGCACATCACGGTTGCGAAGTAGTGGCCGGGAGTGCTCGCCACGAATGCAGACAGACTTTCCAGTACGGCGCCGGGTCTGGGCTCCTTGACCGCGTAGGCCAAGGCTGCGTGGCGAAGCGAGGCCATCGTCGTTGCCGCTTCGAGTCCGTGACCGGAGACATCACCGAGCAGCAGGACCAGCTTCTGATCGCCGACGCTCAGCAGGTCGTACCAGTCGCCACCGACGTCGATGCCGGAGGCCGCCGGGACGTAACGCGCGCTGGTCTGGATCCCTGCGACCTCGGGAAGCGATGTGGGCAGCAACGCATGCTGGAGCGTCTGGGCGATCGTGCGCTGCTGGTCATACAACCGACGGTTCTCGCTGGCGACGCTGTCGAGCTCGGAGGCGAGCTGTTCGGCATGGCCGCGCCCCCGGGCGATGCGATCGGTCATCAGTGCCGCTGCCATCGAGATCAGCGCCCCGAACAACACGATGACCCAGGGAAGATCGGTGAAGAACGCTCCGCCGAGCGCGCCCTTGGGCGACACGACGAGATCGAGCGCAGCGTCGCCAAAGGGCACGACCGTCGAGGCCGTGTTACCGGTCAGCGGAGTCCTGTGGACGTCGGTCACGAGCAGCTGGCTCGAGCTGGGTGACTTCCCGAGATAGAGCGCGTAGTGGAGGTCTGAGAACCCCTGCTCGCTGGCGGTTTTCGATCTGCGATCGGCGGGCAGCGGACTCTCTGCATACGCGATGAAACCCCCAACCGTCCCGGGGGTGCTGAACTCGTAGCCCAAACGCGGGGGCGAGGAGGACAAGAACCCCACGACGCTCAGCTCGGGCGTCCGATGCGCTCGTCCGAAGAAGCCGAGCGCGAGCTGCGGGCGCGAGGCCATGACCGGAGCAGCTCCCACGACCACCGTTGGCTTCAGCCCGTGGGGCCCGCGACTCCACAGCGACGCCGAGGAGAACTGCCGCCGCGGCCCTACATAGGAATCGATGAAGCGACGGAACTTCTGCGCGTTGCCGTTGGTCGCGTCGGCCAACTCGTCCGCGGAGGCCAGCGGCGTCTGAACCGAGGGGACCACCGCGGTCAAGACGAGGCTGAGCTCGCGCGCGCGCAGGCGCAGCAGCCGACGTTCGTTGTGGTCGTGCAGCAGCGCGGTCGTCACCGACAGCGCTGCCGTGACGACCAGCCCCAGGACGAGCGCGACGACGGCAGGTCGCGAAGGCCACCCGCTGCCCCGCACCGATCCGATTGGGCCGGCGCCGGGCTGCTCTGTCTCGCTCGTTGTCGTCATCTCCCCAGGTGACACCACTGGCGTGGCCCGCTACGGCGCGGCGCGGCGGGCAGACCTTGCTGTCGGGCGGACACTACCCCACGCCCCGAGAGCCGCGGCAGGCGGCCGAGCGCGCGGAGCCCGCGAAACCTCTCGCGGGCTCCGATGCCTACAGTGCCGACATCATGCCCGCCGCGCCTACGAACAGGTCGCCGCTTCGCGCGACGCTCGCCGCCGCGCTTGTCGTCCTTGCCCTGGCGACGTGCGGCTGCGCCAACGCGGGCAACGGCGCGGCCGGTTCGTTCACCCCGCGCACGCCGGACACGCTGACGGTCGCAACCGCGCAGGTCCCGGATCCGGGCTTCTGGGCGGGGACGTTCGCGCACCCGACGGGCGGCTTTGAGTACGCGCTGGCGCAGGCCCTGGCATCACGCTTCGGCCTGTCGAAGATCAAGGTCGTGCAGGTGCCGTTTCACGGCCTCGTGCGGGGCGACCTGGGCGGAGCGGATCTCGCGCTGTCGGACATCACGATCACCGAAGCGCGCGAGCAGTACCTGGATTTCTCGAGTGCCTACCTGAAGGCTCCGCCGGCGATCGTCGTGCGCCCGGGCACCAAGGTCGCCGACGTGAACGCCGCGCGCAGTCTGCATTGGGCGGTGCAGAACGACACGACGCTGAAGGAAGCTCTGGAAAAGCAGATCGAACCGACAACCAAGACGCTGGTGTTCGAGCACCAGAGCGAGAAGCTGGCGGCGCTGTCTGATGGGCGCGTCGACGCCGTGCTGCTCGACCTGCCTGTCGCGCTCGCTTATGCGCGGGAATCGCCTCGCAAGTACTCGGTCGTCGCGCAGCTGCCAAGCGAAGCGGCGCTCGGCGCGGCGCTGCCGTCGGGCTCTCACAACACCGAAGCGGTCGACTCGGCGCTGCGCAGCCTGAATGCCGAAGGCGAGATCGACCGCCTCGGCCATCGCTGGCTGCACGCGGACATCGAAGAAGGGGGAGCCGAAGACGTGCCCGTGCTGAGGACCGAGGAATGACGGCTGCGCTGATCGAAATCTCCTCGCCCAAAGGCGCGCCGTGGGAGTTCCTGGTGGTGTTCGCCGTACTGCTGCTCGGCCCGGTGCTGTTTCGCCGCGCGGGCATTCCCGGGATCATCGGGCTGCTGGTCGGCGGCTATGCGATCGGCCCGCACGGCCTTACGCTGATCGGTGCGGGCAACAACACGCTGCCGGACCTCGGACAGCTTGGGCTGCTGTATCTGATGTTCGTCGCGGGCGTCGAGCTGAACCTCAACCTGCTGCGCAAGCACAGGCGCTCGGCGGTCACGTTCGGGCTGCTGACGTTCGCGATTCCGTTCGCGTTGGGCACGATCGTCGGTCTTGCGCTGGGCTGGGAAACACTCGCGGCGATTCTGCTCGGCTCGCTGCTGGCATCGCACACCCTGATCACCTACCCGACGGTCAAAGAGGCGGGCCTGGCGTCAGACCCGGCGGTCGCCACCGCGGTCGGCTCGACGGTGCTGACGGACACGCTCGCGCTGGTCGTGCTGGCTGCCGTGGCGGGCTCGGTGCAGGGACACCGTTCGAGCTTCGACGTAGGCGCCCAGATCGTCGTCGGCATGGTCGTGCTGATCGGCTTCAGCCTGTGGGCACTGCCGCTGCTGAGCAGCTACGCCTTTCGCTGGTTCGGCGCCGAGCGGGCGGTGCGCTACGTGGTCGCGATCACAGCGTTCCTGTCGGCGGCGACGGTCGCCGAGCTGTTCGGCATCGAGGGCATCGTCGGCGCGTTCTTCGCCGGCCTGGGCATGAACCGCCTGGTGCCCAACGAGGGCCAGCTGATGGACCGCATCGAGTTCTTCGGCGGGGCGGTGTTCATTCCGGTGTTCCTCGTATCGGTCGGGCTGATCCTCGACCCGGGCGTGATGGTCAAGGGCGAAACGCTCGGGCTGGCCGGGTTGTTCATCGTCGCCTGCCTCGGCGGCAAGGCGCTGGCGGCGCAGCTCAGCGCGCGCCTGTTCGGCTTCTCGCGCGCGCAGGCCGGGTTGTTGTTCTCGCTCAGCGCCGCGCAGGCGGCGGCGACACTGGCGGCAACCGTGATCGGCTTTCAGCTGGGCCTGTTCAGCAACGCCGTGGTCAACGCCGTGCTGGTCGTGATCTTCGTGAGCGTGCTCGCGTCGACGCTGGTCGGCGACCGCGCGACGGCTCGCGCTGCGCTGCCCGAGGGGCCGAGCCCGCTGGGCACGCGCGTGGTCGTCGGCGTGGCCGACGCGCAGGCGGCGACCGGTGCGCTGACGGTCGCGCACCGAATCGCGCGTGCGGACGGCGGCGTGGTGCACCCTGTGCTGGTGGTGCCCGAATCGGCGCCGTTCGCACCGAAGGAGGCACTTGCGCGCCTGGGCGAGATAGTCAGCGCCGTGGGCATCGACGGCCAGCTGATGACGATCGTCGACAGCTCGGTGCTGCACGGTGCGCTGCGCGTCGGGCGCTCGCAGGAAGCGACGCTCGTGCTGGTGGCCGAACCGCTGGGGGTGCAGAACGAGCAGCAGAACGCGCCGCTGGCGGCCGCAGCGACCACGTCCGAGGCGGCCACGCCGCTGGTCGCGCTCGTTCGCGGCAACGCCGACCGCCTCGGCGTCGTGCGCACCCGCATGGACGGCCAGGATGCTCAGTCGCCGGCGGTCTTCACCGAGATGGCCAGGCGCGTGGCCGGCGGACCCGCACAGCAGCTCGGCGAGGACCACGACGACTGGTCGGCGCTGCTTGCGCCCGGAGACGTCACGTTCGTCTCGGCCGAGCTGTCGGAGACGCTCGCGGCGCTGCCCGACGCCGCCGGTGGCCTGGTGATCAGCACCGTGGCCGACTGGTTGATCCGCGAGGAGGCCACCACCGACCCGGCGCCTGAGCTGCCCGGCGACGCCACCGGCATCTAGACCTTCACGATCACCTTGCCGGTGTTACCGCCGGTGAACAGCAGGTTGAGTGCGTCGGGTGCGTTCTCCAGGCCCTCGACGATGTGCTCGGAGGACTTGATCTTGCCTTCGCCGAGCCAGCCGGCGATCTCGGCGCGCGCCGCATCGAGGCGGTCGAAGTAGTCGAGGATGAGAAAGCCCTCCATGCGCCCGCGCTTGATGATCAGATTGGCGTAGTTGGCCGGCCCGGTTGCGGCGCCACGGTCGTTGTAGCCGGAGATGGCGCCGCACAGCACGATTCGCCCGCGCAGCGCGAGCTGTGCGAGGCAGGCGTCGAGGATCTCGCCGCCGACGTTGTCGAAGAACAGGTCGATGCCATCTGGCGCGGCTTCGCGAAGGCGCGCGGCAACGTTGTCGTTCTTGTAGTCGATCGCCTCGTCGAAGCCGAGCTCGTCGACGATCGACGCGCACTTCTGCGGACCGCCGGCGATGCCGATGACCTTCGCGGCGCCCTTGATCTTGGCGATCTGCCCGACGGTCGAGCCGGTGGCGCCGGCTGCGCCGCTGACGACCACCACGTCGCCCTCCTTGACGCGGCCGACGTCGATCAGGCCAAAGTAGGCGGTCAGGCCGGTGATGCCGAAGAGGCTCAGCGCGAGCGTCGGCGAGACGCCGTCGGGAAGGGGCTGGTAGCCGTTGGCCGCGCTCGCGAGCACGTAGTCCTGCCAGCCGCTGAAGCCGAACAGCAGGTCGCCGGCCTTGTACTGGTCGGAGTTCGAGTCGACGACCTCGACGATGCCGCCGCTGCGCACAACTTCGTCGATCGCGATCGGGGGCAGGTAGCCGGGTGCATCGTCCATCCACGTGCGGATCGTCGGGTCGATCGAGATGTAGCGCACGCGCGCAAGTGCCTCGCCGTCAGCCGGCGCCGGCGCGTCGGCCTCCTCCATGCGCACGGTCTTCTCGTCGACCATTCCCGTCGGACGCTCGGCCAGTACGAGGCGGCGGTTTCGCTCGGCCATGTTGCTTCCTCCCCTTGAAGTTCGATGCGACGCCGAGTGGCGTAGCCGGATCGATCATCGCAGGACCGCGGCGTTTATGGGTTTGATGATTTGATGATTTTCCGCGTCGGTGCGCGTCACAGCTTGCAGTGGACAGACCAGGCCAAGGAGGCCCCGGATGAGCGCGAACACAGACCTGATCAGCAGACTGCAACTGGTGGTGGTCGGATCGGCCGACCAGGAGCGGTCACTTGCGTTCTACGAAGCACTCGGCTTCGAGCGGCGCAACGATGTCCCATTTGGTGACGGGTATCGCTGGGTGGAGGCATACCCGCCGGGTGGCAGCGCGGGCATCGCGCTCGTGGCGCCGGCGGCAAATGCCCCGGCCGGAGTCGACACCGGCATAATCCTGAACACCGGCGACATCGATGCCACGCACGCGCAGCTTGGCGCAAAGGGTCTCGACGTCGACGCGGAAGTCGCGCGGCCGGGCGCTGCGCGGGAGATCAGCATCGGCGCGGTGCTGCTGACCGATCCGCAGCCCGCGATGTTCCACATGCGCGACCCGGACGGCAACGCACTGCTGGTCGTGGAAGCCCCGTGAGCCGTTTCGCGCCGGCTAGGAGCCCAGGCGTACGGCGACGTGCGGGTGCAGTCGGTCGTGGGCTTCGGAGTAGGTGCGCGCGAGCGCGTTGACCTGAGCCTGCGTCAGCGATGCGCCGAACGCTGTGGGACCGCCGAGCTTGTCGTAGGCGGCCAACAGCTTCTTGCCGATCTGCGCGAGCGTGAAATGCCCGTCGTAGATGCTCTCGATGTACAGAGGCGCGTTTTCGGCGGCGAAGCGCGCGCTCGCCGGCGGGCCGGAGCGAATCTGCGCGAGCTGCGCGTCGAGCAGCTTCCAGCCACGCACGCTGAGCAGCGCGTAGCTGCGAAACAGGCCCGAGAGTTCGGAAGCGGGGCCGGTCAGCGTGCGTGCCTGCGCTTCGCCGAAAAGCGCCGGCAGGCGCAGCCGGCCCGCCGCAAGCGTCGCGCGGGCGAGCACCGGCGTGCCTGACAGCGAGCGCGCGCCAGAGCCAAGGCCGTTGGCGATCAGCGGCCAGGCCGCCCTCGTCGCGGCGACCTCGCGTTCGACGGAGCCCTCGGCCCCCTGAAGCACGCGGCAGGTCGCCGCCAGGTCTTCGCGCTGGAGCTTCTGCGCAGCCGCTGTCGAGTGCTTGCCCGCGCCGCCACAGCCAGCGATCGTCAGCGCGAGCGCGACGACGGCGCACAGCAGCCAGGCGCCCGGCGTGCGTGGCCGCGCGCGCGACGTCAAGCGGGCCAGCCCGCGGATCGGCGCGGCGGACCTACGTGCCGAGCAGGTCGATCACGAACACGAGCGGCGCGTTCGCAGGGATCGACGGCGGCGAGCCGGTCTTGCCGTAGGCCAATTCGGAGGGGATGACCAGCTCGCGCCGGCCGCCGACCTTCATGCCCGGGACGCCCTGGTCCCATCCGGGGATCACCTGTTTTTCGCCGAGCTTGAACTGGAACGGTTCTTTGCGTTTCCACGACGCGTCGAACTCCTTGCCGCCTTTGTACAGGACGCCGACGTAGTTGACGGTGACCGTGTCTCCCGCTTTGGCTTCCTTGCCGGTGCCGACGATCAGGTCTTTCTTTTCAAGCTTCGCCGGTGCCGCGCCGGTAGGCGGCGTGACCTTTGGTTCGGTCGCCAGGGGGCCACTGGTGGGCGTCTTGGCGACTGCCGTTTCGCCGGCTTTGACGAGCGTTTCGTCGGATTTGTTCTCGTTGCCGACGCCGATCGTGCTGCTGGAGCTGCTGCCGCCGCAACCGGCGATCAGGCCCGCCGCGGCGAGCGCCGCGAGGCCGACGGTGGCGCGCGCGCTCGCGCGCTTGAAAGCTGTGGGGAGGACGCTTGAGTAGTTCACGGTCGGGCAGCCTAACGGAGTTGGCGCGCGTGCGCGCATGTTGTCTCTCGGCCGGCGCCGGCCCGGCCGCGCGGCTATCGGCGCTAGGATCGGCCGCGGACCGTGCTAGGCGGGGAGGTAGCGGTGCCCTGAATCCGCAATCCGCTCTAGCGGGGCTGAATTCCCCTCCGAGGGGTTCGCTCCGGTCGCTCCGTCGTTCGGGGCGTCGATGGTCCGGGTCCCGCGCGGTGTCGGCTTGTGAACCAGGTCAGGTCCGGAAGGAAGCAGCCTTAAGCGATCCCCGGCAGGCGCAGCGGGCGTTCCCGGACCGGAGTCGCGGACGGCGATCAGGCGATCGGCAGGCGGAGTCTCGACGAGGGGTGCACGGTCCATTTTGTCCGCCTTCGGGCCGGCCGTGCCTTGCCGCGCGCGTCAAGCGCAGTGCCGGAAGATCAGCCAGGAGCGGTTGGCGCGGGCCTCGACGAAGCCAGGCGGCACGTTGACCGCCCGGTGCGGGTCATGCGGGTCGAGCACATAGTCGCTTTCCACCTGCTTGCTCGCCGGATCGACGTAGACGCCGTCGGCGACCGCGCCCAGCTGTCCGCTGACGACGTTCGCCGGGCTCGTCTTCAGATACAACGCGAGCAGCGGGATCGGCGCGTGATTGGGAACCTCCACGGGTCCGCAGCGCAGGCTGATCGAGCCGCTGCCGACGAGCGCCAGCAGGTCGTTCTGGATGCTCTGCTGGCGCGCGAGTTTGTCCATTTCGCGGTGCGCGCTGCGGTACTGCGAGGGAGCGAAGGCGATCAGCGCGACGAGCACGAGCGCGCCGGCGCCCATCCACCACCGGCGGCGGCCGTCCTCGCGCTGCAGGCGCGTCCAGCCGAACACGCCGGCGCCGCAGAAGACGCACAGGATGGCCGCCGTGAGAAAGCCGTAGCGCGTGTTGATCGGCAGGCCGGCGACGGCCACGGCGATGAACACGAGCACCGCAGACACGCCCGTCACGGCACCGCCGAGCGCGCGGCGGCGCAGCCACAGCAGCGACAGCACACCGCCGAGCGCCGCGCCGGCGAGCACCGGCGGGCGCAGGATCTCGCCGATGCGCCGCGGGATGTACTCGGGCACATTGGCGATGCCGGTGATGCGATCCAGCGCGCGCGCGGTGTGGCGCGTGTTCGTCAGCGACCACAGCGCATCGCCGGTGATCGCCAGGTCGCTCAGCACCCACAGCAGCGGGGCCGCGACGGCGAGCAGCGTGAGCCCGGCGAGCGAGCGCCGCGAGCGCCGTGTCTGCTCATCGGCGCCGCGTCGCTCTGAGACGACGAGATACAGCCAGTAGAGCCCGGAGAAGGCCCACGCCTCAGGGCGCAGCAGGCCGGCGAAGGCGAGCAGCACGAGCACCGGCACGGCTGCTGGGCGCCCGCCGTCGCTGCGGCGGCGCGCCTCGACGAGCACGGCGCCGAGCACGAACAGCAGGTAGGGCACGTCGACGTACGCGCGCACGCCATAGGAGAGGATTGGCACGCGGGTGAGCAGGACGAGCGCCGCGATCACGCCGGCGGCGCGGCCGAACCACAGCCCGGCGAGGCGGTAGACGACCCAGCCGCACGCCGCCAGCGCGACGAAGCCGAGCCACACGACGATGCGTTCGGTGGCGCGCGGGCCGAGCGGGTACAGCACCACGCCAAGCGCCTCGATCAGTGGGTGCGGCGTGGGCGCGATCGGCAGTTCATAGGCGGGCGTTTCGCCGCGCGCGAGCTGTCCGCCCCACGAGAGCGCGTAAAGCGTGTCGTAGTTGGCAAATCCGACGCCCGCGATCAAACGAAGCAGCACTGCCCCCGCGAGCACGGCCGGCAGGGCTGCGAGACGCGCGACACGCGGCTTGATCGAGGCGGTCACGAGCGCGCACGCTACCCGCTGGCGGGCGCTGGGTGGGGTCGCGGGCGTGGGTAGACTCAGAGCCGAGAACGTGTCGGAGCCACAGCAGCCACAACAGCAGCAGCCCTCGCTGTACCGCAGGCACCGCCCGCGCTCGTTCGCCGAGGTCGTCGGCCAGGAGCCCGTCGTGCGCACGCTGCGCAACGCGGTGGAGCGCGACAAGGTGCACCACGCGTACCTGTTCGTCGGCTCGCGCGGCACCGGCAAGACGTCGATGGCAAAGATCCTCGCGGCCTGTCTGAACTGCGAGCGCGGGCCGACGACCGAGCCGTGCGGCGAATGCGACTCGTGCCTGTCGATCGCCCGCGCCAGCTCGCTCGACGTGATCGAGATGGACGCCGCGTCGAACAACTCCGTCGACGACATCCGCGAGTTGCGCGAGAGCGTCGCGTACGCGCCGGTCAGCGGCAAGCGCAAGGTGTACATCCTCGACGAGGCGCACATGCTCTCGACCGCCGCGTGGAACGCGTTCTTGAAGACGCTCGAGGAGCCGCCGCCGAACACCGTGTTCGTGCTTGCCACGACCGAGGCGCAGAAGGTACCCGCCACGGTCGTCGATCGCTGCCACCGCTTTGACTTTCACCGTCCGACGGTCGAGCAGATCGCGAGCGTCGTGCGCCGCACCGCACAGGCGGAAGGGATCGAGATCCCCGCCGAGGCCATTTCGGCGCTCGCGCGCTCGGCGACCGGCAGCTTCCGCGACGCGCTCGGCACGCTCGAGCAGCTGGTCACCTACAGCGGCTCGGAGATCGTGCTCGCCGACGTGCTCGCGGTGCTCGGCGTGGCCGACGCGCGCCTGCTGGAAGAGACGGTCGACGCAGTCGCCGCGGGAGATGCGCGCGGCGCGCTCGTGCTGCTCGCCGAATGCGCCGAGCAGGGCCGCGAGGCGGCGTCGTTCGCCGGCGACCTGGAGGTGCGCGCGCGAGAGCTGCTCGTCGTGCAGACGCTCGGCGAAGTGCCGAGCGAGCTGTCGCTGACGCCCGAGGCCGATGCCGCGCTGCAGGCGCAGGCCGAGCGCGTGCCCGGCGCTCTCGTCGTACGCCTGCTGGAGGCGCTCGGCGCGCGCGATGGAGGCTCGTGCGCGCGGGCGCCGACGGGCGCACACGCCTCGAGCTGGCGCTCGTCAAGGCCGCCAGGCCCGATGTCGACTCCTCGACGAGCGCGCTGCTCGCGCGCATCGAGCGCCTGGAGGCCGGCGGCGTCGATGCCGTTGCCTCCCAGCGCGAGGTGGCTCCGGCCGAGCCGCGCGGCCCCGTCGCGGTCGCCGATCGGCCTGCGGTAGCCGATGCACCACCAGAGCGCTCCGCGCAGGCTGCGCCCGCGACGTCGCCGACAGCCACCGCGCCGACCGCTCAGGTCTCGCCGAGCGCCCGCCGCGGATTCCGGGGAGGTCGCGAACGTCGCCGGCTCGGTCGCGCCCGCCGCCTTGTCCGCAGAGCCCGAGCCGTCGGCCGATGGGGGGCCGGCGGAGCTCGTCGAGGTCTCGGTGGCGTCGATCGCTGCGGTGCCCGATCGCGTTACGCGCGGCGCTCGGCGAGCCGTCGGGCGACGCTGCGCCGGCGAGCGTCGCCGAGGGCCTGGCGCCGCTGCTGGCGTGGTGGCCGGCGGTCGTCGACCTCGTGCGCACGGATAACGCGCTGCTCGGCGCGTGTATCGAGGAGGCGCGCCCGGTGGAGGTGACCGGCGAGGACCTCACGGTGGCGTTCTCGGCGACGGCGCCGTTCTTGAAGAAGAAAGCCGAGAACCCCGACAATCGCGCCGCCGTCACGGCCGCGCTGCAGGACATCACCGGCCGGCGCTGGCGGCTGTCCTACGAGCTGCACGACGAAATGGCCGATGAGGACGGCGCGCAACCGGCGCCCGGCAGCGAGGAGGAGTGGCTGAAGCGCTTCATGGACGAGTTCGACGCCGAGGAGGTGCCGGGCGAATGGGCTGCGGCGCCGGTCGCCGCGGCCGACGGCGACGCGCAGCGCGATTCGCCGGCCCCGACGCGACCAATGGCGCGTAGGCTCTGACCAGCGAAGAGAAAGGCGCCTGAGATGCCCAAGCAGCCGCGCATGCCGAACATGCAGCAGATGCTCCAGCAGGTTCAGAAGATGCAGCAGGAGATGGAGGTCGCACAGGAGCAGCTCAAGGACGAGATCGTCGAGGCGTCGGCCGGCGGCGGGATGGTCACGGTGAAGATCTCCGGCGACCTGAACGTCAAGTCGATCGAGATCGACCCCTCGGCTGTCGACCCCGAGGACGTGGAGATCCTCGCTGACATGGTGCTCGCGGCGGTCAATGAGGCGCTGCGCGCAGCCCAGGAGCTTGCCGCGCGCAAGCTCGGCGGCGCGTCTGGCGGCCTGGACATGGGCAACCTCGGCGGCCTCGGCCTGCCCGGGCTGTAGCCGGCGCACGCCTGTGAGCGCCTCCTACGCCCCGCCCGTCCAGCGCCTGGTGAGCGAGCTGTCCAAGCTGCCGGGCATCGGCAACCGCACCGCACAGCGGCTGGCCTTTCACATCCTGCGCGCCTCCTCCGAGGACGCGGCGGCGCTCGCCGAGTCGATTCGCGAGGTCAAGGAGCGGATCGGTCTATGCGAGGTGTGCTTCAACCTGACCGACGAAGCTCGTTGTCGCATCTGCCAGGACACGCGCCGCGACCATGGCGTGATCTGCGTCGTGGAGGAGCCCAGCGACGTGATCCCGATGGAGCGCACGCACGAGTACCAGGGCGTCTACCACGTGCTCGGCGGCGCGCTGTCGCCGATCGAAGGAATCGACCCCGAGGATCTGAAGATCGCCGAGCTGCTCGCGCGCGTGGCACCGGGGGACAGCGGCGCAGCGGCGGCGAACGGTGAGGCGGTGCCTGCGGACGCGGCGAACGGCTCGCACGCCGAGCGTGTGCGCGAGGTCGTGCTCGCGACGAATCCGACGACGACGGGCGAGGCCACGGCGCTGCACATCGCCGAGGAGCTGCGCATGCGCTCGCCGCAGCTGACGGTCACGCGCCTGGCCAGCGGCCTGCCCGTGGGCTCGGATCTGGAGTACGCCGACGAGGTCACGCTGGGCAAGGCGTTCGCCGGGCGTCGCACGGTCTAGGGCAGACCGCCGGCCGACCCAGTCCAGGCCGCCGCTCAGTCCCTCGCCGCGGGCCGGCGCGCACGCGGAATACTGAGCCGATGCCGGCAGCGCCAGATCTCGCAGGCAGCGCGCTGGACGCACGCTATGAGCTGCACGCGCTGATCGGCGAGGGCGCCTTCGGGCGCGTGTACAGAGGCTTTGACCGGCGCCTCGGCCGCCCGGTGGCGATCAAGGTGATCAAGCCATGGTGGGCCGAGGACAGCGCGTGGGTGGAGCGATTCGAGCGCGAGGCGCGCATGCTGGCGCGCGTCAGCGACCCGGGAATCGTGCAGATCTTCGACATCGGCCACGCCGAGCAGGGCCCGTACTACGTGGCCGAGCTGGTCGACGGCGAGAGCCTCGCCGAGCGCCTGCAGCGCGCCCGGATGGCGCTCGCCGAGACGGTCGAGGTGGCCGAGCAGCTGTGCCGCGCGCTGGCGAGCGCGCACGCGCGCGGGATCGTGCACTGCGACGTCAAGCCGGCCAACGTGCTGCTTTCGTCAGACGGCCGCGTGAAGGTCGGCGACTTCGGCGTCGCGCGCCTGGCGGGCGGCGGGACCTCGCAGGCGCTCTCGGCGACGGTCGCCGGGACGCCGCGCTACATGGCGCCCGAGCAGGCGCGCGGGCGGCGCACGACGGCGGCCACCGACGTGTACAGCGCCGGCGTGGTGCTGTACGAGATGATCGCCGGCGAACCGCCGTTCGTGCACGGCTCGGCGGTGGAGCTGGGACTGCGCCACGTGCAGGACGACCCGCCGCCGCTGCCGGCTGCGGTGCCCGCCGAGCTGCGCGAGATCGTCGCTCGCGCGCTGCGTAAGAAGCCGGAGGAGCGCTTTACCGACGCCGCCCAGATGGCCGATGCGCTGCTTGCGACGGGACTCGGCGAGCCGGTCGGCGATCGCCGCGGCGAGCGGCGCCGACGGGGCGCGGCGACGGCACCGTGCGGCCAACGGCGGCTCGGCAGATGACGCGAGCCCGCAGACGAAGGCGCTCGCGCGCACGCGTCTGATGGCGCGCGCGCCTCGGCCCGGCCACGCCGGCGAGACGGTCGCGGACCCAGCCCACGTGGCGACCGAACGGCGCGCGCCGCACGGCGTGCGCACGCACCCGGGTGCGCGCCGCCGGCGCGGCCTGCTCGCGCTGCTCGCGGTGGTCGCGGTGCTGGGCGTGTGGCTGGCCGCGCGCGGGGTGGGGTCGGCGGCGGGGGTGGGGTCCCGCGCGTGAAGGTGCCGAGCGTCGTCGGGCGCTCGTCGCCACAGGCGCGCAGTGCGCTCGCGGCGGCGCACCTGCGCTACCGCACGTCGCTCGTCCCCGGGCTGGGCGCGACACCCGGCAGCGTGACCGCTCAGTCGCCGCGGGCGGGCACGAGCGTGCGCCGCGGCGCGACGATCGTGCTGAGCCATCGCCGAGCAGCCGCGCTGGCGCACGCTGACGACGTTCTCCAGCGACGGCAGCGGCCACTCTGTGCCGTTTCGCATCGAGGGGCGGCGCTGGCGGGTGCGCTACGCGATGTCGTATGAAGGCTCGTGCACGCTGCTGGTGGTGTGCTTCGGGCCGAGCGCGCACGTGAGCAACCTGGCCACGGGAGCGAGCGTGGAAGCTTTCGACCTGAGCTCCGGTTCGGGGCACGGTCACACGTTCGAAAGCGGCGCGGGGCTCTACCGTGTGTCTGTCTCCGGCGGCTCGGACTCGGCGCGCTGGAGCATGACGGTGCAGGACTACGACTGAGCCGCGCCCGGCGCGCAGCGGCGCGCAATATCCTGCGAGGCATGTCCGGAGTCGTGGTGATGAAGTTCGGCGGCACGTCGGTCGCCGACGCCGAGCGCATCAAGCGCGCGGCGCGGCGCATCGTCGACAAGCGCGAACTCGGGCCACCGCGTGGTCGCGGTGCTGTCGGCGCGCGGCAAGACGACCGACGAGCTGATCGCGATGGCCGAGGAGGTCTCCGAGATCCCCGACCCGCGCGAGATGGACATGCTGCTGTCGACCGGCGAGCGCATCTCGTGCGCGCTGTGCGCGATGGCGATCAACGACCTCGGCCACCGGGCGATCTCGCTGACCGGCTCGCAGGCGGGCATCGTGACCGACGAGTCGCACACCAAGGCGCGCATCATCGACGTGCGCGCCGACCGCATCAAGGCGGCGTTGGACGAGGACAACGTGGTGCTGGTCGCCGGCTTTCAGGGCGTGTCGGACACGGCGCGCAACGTCACGACGCTGGGGCGAGGCGGCTCGGACACGACGGCAGTCGCCGTCGCCGCTGCGCTGGGGGCGGAGGTGTGTGAGATCTACACAGACGTTTCGGGAGTGTTCACGGCCGACCCGCGCATCGTGCCCGACGCGCGCAAGTTGCCGACGGTCTCCTTCGAGGAGATGCTCGAGATGGCCGCCTCGGGAGCCGGCGTGCTGCAGCTGCGCTCGGTCGAGTACGCGCGCAACCATGGCGTGCGCATTCACTGCCGTTCGTCATTCGAAGACGCGCCAGGTACCGTTGTCGTCGCAGAGGGAGAAACGATGGAGCAGCCGCTGATCACAGCCGTCACGCATTCGACATCCGAGGCTCGGGTGACGCTGGGCGGCGTGCCCGACGAGCCCGGAGCGGCCGCGCGCATCTTCAGGGCGCTGGCCGACGTGAACATCAACGTCGACATGATCGTGCAGAGCGAACCTTCCTCAGACGGCGGCCGCGCGGAGATCTCCTTCACGCTGCCGCGTGAGGACATGCGCGCCGCGCGTGCGGCGCTGGAGCCGCTGACCGGCGACGCGTTCGCCGAGCTGCACAGCTACGAGGAGATGGGCAAGGTGTCGATCGTCGGCGCCGGAATGCGCTCGCACCCCGGCGTGGCGGCAAAGGTCTTCGACGTGCTCGCGCGCGAGGGCGTGAACATCGAGCTGATCGCGACTTCGCCGATCAAGATCTCCTGCGTGATCGACCGCGATCGCGTGCCGCAGGCGGTGCAGCTGCTGCACAGCGCGTTCGCGCTGTCCGGTCCCGGAACGGTGGCCGAGGAAGAGCCGTTCACCGCGCGCCAGACGCTCTAGCGCGCGACGGCGGAGCAGCGCGACGGCGCCGGCGACGGGCATCTCCGCGCAAAGCTCGGCAAAGCTGCGCATCGGCGCTCCGATCTGCGAAAAAGTGCGCGCCGATTACACAAAAGCGCTGGAGATGTGCAATCCTGCACAAGCTTTCCTAGTCAGGGATGACGAGATTTGCGAACGAATCGACGACCACGCCACTACGTTTCCAGGCACTGGCTGATGCTCCTCACGCCAGTGTTCGGGTACAACTATTCGCGCGACGCCTACGTGCTGCGCGGAGTGGGCCGCCGGGTCGGCCCGGTTCTGCGGGCGGACCGTCGCATACATCGCGAACGCCCGGCCGAGGGCGATCGCCGGCGACGGGCGAGCTGGGCCTGACGGCGAGACGAGTTTGGCCCGGGCGACGCGTCCCGGGCTAGCGGGGCAGGGGGGGTGCGGGGCTGCTGAGCGTGGGGAGGCGCTCAGCTGTCTCGCTCACCCGCCGTCGAGCGAGCGCTGAAGCTGTTCGAGCACGCGCACCACGCGCAGGCCGCTCTCGCCGTCCGAGCGCGGCGTCTGGCCGCTACGCACGCACTGCACGAAGTGCTCGCACTCCAGGCGCAGCGGCTCGGCATTGGGAATGCGCGGTGAGAAGACGTCGCCCGAGCGGGTGATGTACTCGCCCCACGAGCGCGCGTCCTCGTCAAAGCCCTTGTCGTAGACCGCAAGCTTGCCCTCGACGAGCATGTCGTCGAACGTCGCCATGCGCCGGGCGCCGACGACCGTCAGGCGCCGCTCCTTGTGCGGATCAAGCCACGACAGATGCAGGTGCGCGACGATGCCCGAGGGAAAGCGCAGGTAGCAGAAGACGACGTCCTCGACGCCCTCGCGCACGTAGGAGGCGCCGTGTGCGAGACACTCGACGGGCTCTTCGCCGATCAGCCGCAGCGCGACGGACACGTCGTGCGCGCCGAGGCTCCACAGCGCGTTCTCGTCGGCGCGCAGCTTGCCGAGGTTCAGCCGGTTGCCGTACAGGTAGAACAGCGGCCCCAGCTCGCCCTCGTCGACGAGTGCCTTGAGACGTTCGACCGCGGGGTGGTACTCCAGCAGGTGCCCGACCATCAGCAGCGTGCCGCGCGCTGGCGGCCGCGGCAACTGCCGCTTCGGCGTCGGCGACGTTGGTCGCCAGCGGCTTCTCGACGAAGCAGTGCTTGCCCGCCTCGGCCACGCGCACCGCCAGCTCGGCATGCGTGGGCACGGGCGTGGCCAGCACGACCGCGTCGAGCTCGTCGTCCTGCAGCAGCTGCTCGAGCTCATCGGTCGTGCGCGCGGCGGGGAAGCCGCCGCCGAAGCGCTCGCGCGCGCCGGCGTCGGCATCGCACAGCCAGCGCAGCTCGCAGCCGTCGATCGCGGCGAAATTGCGCGCGAGGTTCGGGACCCCAGTAGCCGAGCCCGACGACGCCCACGCGCACGGGCTGCGGGCGCTCGACGCTCACGGCGCGTCGCCCGCGCGCGCGCCCAGCGCGCCGATCGCCTCGACGCAGCGCTCGGCGGCTCGCCCGTCGCCATACAGCGCCGGGCGCTCGTGCGGCGGGGGCGCCGCCAGCGCGGCCAGCGCGGCGCCGGCGTCGAGGTCGACGAGCGCGTTCCAGCCGGTGGCGACGGTCTCCACCCACTCGGTGTTCGCACGCAGCGTCACGCAGGGCACCCCGGCAAGGTACGCCTCCTTCTGGACGCCTCCGGAGTCGGTGAGTACGGCGCGCGCCTGGCACAACAGCGCGCTGAACTCGAGGTAACCGAGCGGCTCGCTGATGCGCAGACCGTCGATCGCCTCCAGCTCGCCGGTCAGCTTGGCCTCGAGCAGGCGCGCGCGCGTGCGCGGATGCAGCGGCAGCACGACCGGCGCCGGAAGCGCGGCGATCAGCTCGACGTAGCGTACGCAGGCGCCGCGGATCGTCGACATTGCCCGCTCGATGCGCCGTCACGAGCAGGTACTCGCCGCGACGCACACCATGCGCGGCGAGCGTGCCCTCGTCGGCGCGCGCCGAGGGCTGGCGGCGAAGCGCGACGTCGACCATCACGTCGCCGACGACGTGCACATCGCCGGCGATCGACTCGGCGCGCAGGTTTGCCGCGGCCGTGTCGGAGGGGCACAGCAGCAGCGCCGCGAGGTGGTCGGTGAGCACGCGGTTGAGCTCCTCGGGCATGCGCCGGTCGAACGAGCGCATGCCGGCCTCGACGTGCACGACCGGCGTGGCGGCCTGCGATGCAGCGAGCGCGCCGGCGAGCGTCGAGTTGGTGTCGCCGTATACGAGCACCGCGTCCGGTGCCAGCTCGGCGATCAGCGGCTCGAGCGCGCCGAGCATGCGTGCCGTCTGCCCGGTGTTCGAGCCGCCGCCGATGCCCAGCTCGCGGTCGGGCCGCGCCAGTCCCAGCTCGGCGAAGAACACACGCGAGAGCGAGTCGTCGTAGTGCTGGCCGGTGTGCACGAGCACCTCCTCGTGGCGCTCGCGCAAAGGCCCCGACACGGCCGCTGCCTTGACGAATTGCGGCCTGTTGCCGACGACTGTGAGGATCTTCACGCCCGCAGCCTATGCGTTCGCGCTATACTGAACTAGATGGTTCAGTATCAGGGGCTCGACAGGACGTTCGCGGCACTCTCGGACCCCACGCGCAGGGAGATGCTGCAGCGTCTGGGGAGCGGCAGCGCGACGATCTCAGAGCTCGCGGCGCCGTTTGCGATCACGCTGACGGGCGCGAGGAAGCACGTGCGCGTGCTCGAGGAGGCGCACTTGGTGAGCACGCAGAAGGTCGGCCGCAGCCGCCGCTGCGAGCTCGGCCCGCGCCGGCTGGACGACGCGCACGACTGGCTCGAGACATACAGGCGCATGCTCGACGAGCGGCTCGACCGCCTCGGCGAGTTCCTGCGCGAGACCAAAGGAGAGCAGCGATGAGCCCAGGCCAGGCGGCAAACACCAACGAGACGGCGCTCACCACGCCGGGCGAGCGCGAGATCGTCACCGAGCGCGTTTTCGACGCGCCGCGCGAGCGTGTGTGGGCGGCGTTCACCGATCCGGCGCTGATCGCGCGCTGGTGGGGTCGCAGTTCAACCAGAACGGTCGTCGAGCGCCAGGAGCTCGAGGCGGGCGGCGCGTGGCGATTTGTCGAGAACAACGAGGACGGCTCGCAGGCGGCGTTTCGCGGCGTCTATCGCGAGGTCGTCGCGCCCGAGCGCCTCGTCTACACCTTCGAATGGGAGGGCATGCCCGGCCACGTGCTCGTCGACACGGCGACGTTCGCCGATCTCGACGAGCAAACGCGTCTGACGATCCACTCGCTGTTCCACACCACCGAGGAACGCGACGGCATGATCAGCGCGGGTATGGAAGTCGGGCTCAACGAGGGCTATGCAGCGCTCGAGGCGCTGCTGGCCGAGCTCGGCGCGGGCTGAGCCGGGCCGTGACGCCGGCCGGTCGCTACCAGCCGTTGGCTGGGGCGCCCGCGCCGGCGGCGGTGGCGCCGACGACCGACGTCGACCAGTCGATCACCGAGGTTGGGCGCACGACGTGGCGATTCATGCCCAGCTCCTTCGGCTCCAGGCCGAGCGCGAGGCCGACGAGCTGAGGAAGGTGCAGCACCGGCATGTCCAGCTCGCGGCCGACCGCCTGCTCGGCGAGCGGCTGCTGCAGGTCGAGGTTCAGGTGGCACAGCGGGCAGGGCGTGACCAGACAGTCGGCCTGCGCGTCGGCGGCGTCGCCGAGGTGGCGTCCGGCCTGCTTGAGCGACGCCTCCTTGTTCATCGTGATGATCGGAAAGCCACAGCACTTGCGCATGCCGGCGTAGTCGATGACGGTACCGCCGAGCGCCTCGATCACCTGATGCAGGTAGTCGTCGCGCGGGTGCTCGTCGTCGATGCCCAGGCGGTTGCGCGGGCGCACGATGTAGCAGCCGTAGAAGGGGCCGACCTTGAGGTTCGACAGCGGGCGCTTGACGCGCGAGCGCAGCTCGTCCAGGCCGAGCTCCTCGACCAGCAGCCAGAGGAAGTTCTTGTTGGTCAGGCCGGTCTCGTAGGTCAGTCCCTCGCCGGCGAGCGTCTCGTTGATCTGCGCGCGGTAGTCCGAGCTTGCGTCCAGGCGCTCCTGGCACTCGCTCTGTGCGCCCTGGCAGGTCGAGCAGATGTTCATCATCAGCTCCGCTCCGTCGACCTGCTGGGCGAGCGCGAAGGTGCGCGCGTTGAGCGTGTCGGCGAGCTCCTGGTTGTGCTCGGCGATCACGCCGGCGCCGGTGCAGCACGCGCGGTCGAGTTCGACCAGCTCGATGTCCAGCAGCGGCGCGACCTGCGCCATCGACCCGTGCAGCTCGGGCGTGAAGCCGCGGCTGACGCAGCCGGGCCAGTAGGCGACCTTCATTGCGCGCTCCCTTCCGTGTCTGAGCTCGATGCGTCGGCGCCCTCGCCCGGACCCTCGCCGGTCGGGTCGTCGGCGCGCGGCGCGTGCTCCTCGCCGCCGGCAGCATCGGGGTTCTCTGTTCCTGCAGCGTCGGGCAGCGGCGTCGACTCGCTGGGAGTCTCGCCGCCCGGCACGTGCCCGTCCTCGGCGACCTGGTCTTCGTCCTCGCCGGCGATGTACAGGTTCAGCTCAAAGCGCTCCTCGCGGCCCTCGACCTTGTCGTAGATCGCCTGCACGGCCTTCAGGTCGGCCTTGGGGATCTTGTGCGGTTTGAGCGCGCCCATCGGCGTCACCTTGCCGCGGATCAGCGCCTTGACGATCGAGGGCAGCGAGCTCAGCAGCTCTTTGCCCGCGGGCGGCGCGAATTTGCCGAACCACGAGTTGCCGCCGTAGGAGCGCGGCAGCAGCTCGGCCTCCCACAGCAGCCCGTTGTCCTTGATCAGGGTGGTGAACGCCGCCTCGTGGCGCTCGCCGTTGTTCTGGTCGACGATGTGCTGGTCGTTGGTCGCGATGCGGCGCAGGCGCATGATCTGGCCCATCGGGTTGACGTCCTTGGGGCAGGCCTCGACGCACTTGAAGCAGTGCGTGCAGTCGAAGATCCCCTCGGGGTCCTGCGCGAGGTCGTTGAGGCGCTCGAACTGCTGGTCGTCGCGCGGGTCGCCGACGAAGCGGTAGGCCTTGGCCAGCGCCGCCGGGCCGATGAAGCCGGGATCGACCTCCATCGCCAGGCAGTCCGACACGCACGCGCCGCACTGGATGCAGGCCATCGACTGCGTGACGTCGACCATCGACTCGCGGGGCACGATGTACTCGCGCTCGGGCACCGGCTGCTTGGCGATCAGCCACGGCGTGACGCGCTGGACCTTCTTCCAGTGGACCGCGTCCATGTCGACGATCAGGTCCTTGATCACCGGCATGTTGCCCATCGGCTCGATCTCGATGACGCCGTCCTTGGCGCCCTTCAGCGCGGCGTCGAGGTGCGTGTGGCAGGCCAGCGCCGGTTCGCCGTTGACGCGCACGCCGCACGAGCCGCAGATCGCCTGGCGACAGGAGCAGCGGATGCCGATCGAGCCGTCGAAGCGGTCTTTCGCCTGCAGGATCGCCTCGAGCACCGAGCGGTGCGGCTCGAGCTCGACGGTGTGCTCGTCCCAGTAGGGCGCCTCGCCCGACTCGGGGTCATAGCGGCGAACGCGGAAGCTGAACTCCTCGGCTGGCTTGTGCGTCTCGGCCATCAGTACTTCCTCTCCTCGGGCTGCCACTGCGTGATCGTCACCGGCGAGTAGCTGACCTGCGGGCGGTCGCCGTCGAGGGTGATGTCGATGTGCTTGAGCCACTCCTCGTCGTTGCGCTCGGGGAAGTCGGTGCGGAACTGCGCGCCGCGCGACTCCTTGCGCTCGATCGCGGCGACGACGGTCGTCTCGGCGCAGTCGATCATGTAGCCGAGCTCGATCGCGCCGAGCACGTCCTGGTTGAAGACCGTGCCGCGATCGTCGATCCACGCGCTGGCGGCCTCCTCCTTGAGGCGCGCGATCGTCTCCAGCGCGCTCTGCAGGCCCTGCTCGTCGCGGAACACGGCGGCCTTCGCGTTCATCATCTCGCCGAGCTCGTTCTTGATCTCCGACACGCGGCGGCCGTCGCGCGGGCGGTTGATGATCGCGTCGATCGCGTCGGAGTCGCGGCGCAGCTGCGCGTGCGTGTCGATCTCCGGCATCGCCATGCTGGCCGCGCGCGCCGCCGCGTGCTCGCCCGAGCGCCGCCCGAAGATCAGCGTGTCCAGCAGCGAGTTGGCGCCGAGGCGGTTGCCGCCGTGCACCGACACGCAGGCGACCTCGCCGGCCGCGTAGAGCCCCTCGATCGGCGTCTGCCCGTCGATGTCGGTCTTCACGCCGCCCATGATGTAGTGCTGGCCGGGGCGGATCGTGATCGGCTCGCGCGTGATGTCCACGCCGGCGAAGTCCTTGCCCAGGTTGACGATCTCGCGCAGCGCCTCCAGCGTGCGCTTGCGCGGCACGACGGTCACGTCGAGATAGATGCCCGTGCCGCCCGGCCCGACGCCGCGACCCTCGTTGATCTCGATCTGCTCGGCGCGCGAGACGACGTCGCGCGAGGCCAGCTCCATCTTGTTGGGCGCCATCTTCTCCATGAAGCGCTCGCCCTCGGAGTTGAGCAGGTGCGCACCCTCGCCGCGCGCGCCCTCGGTGATCAGGATGCCGGTCTCGACCAGGCACGTCGGGTGGTACTGGACCATCTCCATGTCCATCAGCGGCGCGCCGGCGCGGTAGGCCATCGCGATGCCGTCGCCGGTCACGATCAGGCCGTTGGTCGTCGGCTTGTAGACCTGGCCGGCGCCGCCGCACGCGAGGATCACGTTCTTGGCGGTGAAGGCCTCCATGCGCCCGCTGCGCACGTCGCGCGCGATCACGCCGCAGCAGCGGCCCTGGCCGTCCTGCAGCAGCGACGTGGTGAACCACTCCTCGTAGCGCTCGACCGTCTCGTGGTGCTTCATCAGCTGCTCGTAGAGCACGTGCAGGAGCGCCTGGCCGGTGATGTCCGCGACGTACGCGGTGCGCTTCATCGAGGCGCCGCCGAAGGCCCGCAGGTCCATCTCGCCGCTGTCGTTGCGGTGGAAGGTGACGCCCATGTGCTCCAGGTGCATGACCTCGCCGGGCGCCTCCGAGCACATCACTTCGATCGCGTCCTGGTCGCCGAGGAAGTCCGAGCCCTTGACCGTGTCGTAGGCGTGGGAGTGCCAATCGTCATCGAGGCTGATCGCCGCGTTGATCCCGCCGGCGGCCGCCACCGAGTGCGAGCGCACCGGATGGACCTTGCTCATGATCGCCACGCTCGCGCCTTCGCGGGCGGCGGCGAGGGCTGCGCGCTGGCCTGCGAGACCGGCCCCGATGATCAGTACGTCGTGTGCTGGCATGGCTCTCTGAGGTCGGCTACGTGGGCAAAATGGGGTCGCTGCGCGGGGGACTCTATAACGCTTGACCGCTGCGACCGCGTCACGCTCAGGTCGCCGCGCGCAGCGCGCGGCGCACCTCGGCGAGCGTCACGACGCCGCGCAGCACCCCGTCCTGATCGACCGCGACCATCGCTCCGAGGCGCCCGAGGCCCTCCGAGCCGAGCAGCGATTCCAGGGGTTCGGCCTCGTCGATGCGCACGTGGACGTCCTCGTCGAGCACCTCCCCGACGGGCAGCGCCGGGCGACCGGCGGAGATCTCGGCGTCCACGCGCGTGGCGCGCACGACGCCGAGGAAGTGGCGCGCCGGGTCGACCACCGCGAACCACGGCCAGCGGTAGCGCAGGAAGAACTGCTCGTGCGCGTCCAGCAGCGTCGCGCCGGCCGGGATGGTCACCGGCTCGCGGTCCATGATGTCGGCAACGGTGATGCTCTGGATGCGCCGCCCGACGGCCCCCTGCAGCACCGCCGCGCCTGCCGCCTGGTAGAGGAAATAGGCAAGCAGCACGCAGCACAGCCCCGCCGAGCCCGAGCCGGTCGCCAGCCACCACAGGCCGAGCGCGCCGAGCAGCAGCGCGAAGCCCTGTCCGGCGCGCCCGGTGGCGTGTGTCGCGCGGTTGCGGTCGCCGGTGCGCCACCAGATCAACGCGTGCGCGATGCGCCCGCCGTCCAGCGGGAAGGCGGGGACGAGGTTGAACACGAGCACGAGCACGTTGATCGTCGCCAGCCAGCTCAGCCAGACCAGCGCCGGCGTCGCGCGCACGCCTTCTTCGGCGACGGCCAGTTCGAAGAAGCTCGAGCTGTCGGTCAGCAGCCGTCCCGCGACGACGCAGGCGACGATCACCGCGAGCGTCACGAGCGGACCGGCGGCCGCCACGCGCAGCTCGGTGTTCGGGTCGTGTGCCTCCTCGGTGCGCGTGATGCCGCCGAGCGCCCACAGATCGATCCCGGCCACCTGCAGGCCGCGGCGGCGCGCGACGAGCGCGTGCCCGAGCTCGTGCAGGACCAGCGACGTGAAGAACGACAACACCGAGGCGACCGCCACCAGATAGGCCGTCGTGCGTGACCCGCCGAGCTGGTTGTGGAAGATCGGCGTGATGAAGATGATGAACAGGAACAGCACGACGAACCAGCTGACGCCGACCCCGACACGGATGCCGAAGATGCGGGCCAGCTGGATGTTCGTGCGCGGTGCCATACCCCTCAATGGTAGGTGGGCGCGGGTTTGTGGCAGCGCGGCCGGGCCGGCGGCGCGGAGCGCGCCCGCGCGGCGTCAGTCGCCGTGCGCCAGGCTGCGCGCGATGATCGCGTCGAAATCGCTGCCGGCGGGCAGCGTGCCGTACTCCAGGCCACCGTCGCCGCCCAGCCGCGAGGCGCAGAAGGCGTCGGCGACGGCAGGTGGCGCGTTGCGCACGAGTAGCGAGCCCTGCAGGCACAGCGCCATGCCTTCGACGACGCGGCGCGCGCGGGTCTCCAGCGTGGCCGGATCGGCGAACTGGGCCTGCAGCTTGCGCACGCTCGAGTCGAGCCGCTCGTCTGCGCCATGCGCCTGGCGAAGCTCGTCGAAGAACACCTCCAACGCGCGCGGCGAGCGCGTGAGTGCGCGCAGCACGTCGAGGCTCATCACGTTGCCCGAGCCCTCCCAGATGGAGGCCAGCGGCGCCTCGCGGTACAGGCGCGGCATGCCCGACTCCTCCACGTAGCCGTTGCCGCCGAGGCACTCCAGCGACTCAAACGCGTGGTTCGGTGCGCGCTTGCACGTCCAGTACTTGCCGACGGCCGTGGCGAGTCGCTTGAACAGCTGCGCGTCGGTGTCGTTGTCGCCGTTCTCGGCGTCGGCGTGCGCTTCGTCATAGGCGCGCGCCAGGCGCATCGCCAGCGCCGTCGTCGCCTCGGACTCCAGGCACAGGTCGGCGAGCACGTTGCGCATCAGCGGCTGGTCGATCAGCGTCCTACCGAACGCCTGGCGGTACTCGGCGTGGTGTGTCGCGTTGACGACGCCGGTGCGCATGCCCGCCGCTGCGCCGATCACGCAGTCCAGGCGCGTGTGGCCGACCATCTCGATGATCGTCGGCACGCCGCGGCCTGGCTCGCCGACCATGCGCGCCCAGGCGCCGTGCAGCTCGATCTCACTGGACGCGTTGGAGCGGTTGCCGAGCTTGTCCTTCAGGCGCTGGATGTGGAACTGGTTGCGCTCCCCGTCGGGCAGGATGCGTGGCAGCAAAAAGCACGACAGTCCCTCGTCGGTTTGCGCGAGCACGAGGAAGACATCGCACATCGGCGCCGAGCAGAACCACTTGTGTCCGGTGATCTCATACTCGGCTCCGGCGCCGCCGCCGTTGAGCGCCCGTGCGACGGTCGTGTTCGCGCGCACGTCAGAGCCGCCCTGCTTCTCGGTCATCGCCATGCCGGAGATTGCGCTTCCCTTCTGCGCGGGCGAGATCAGGCGCGGGTCATATGACGTCGCGGTCAGCAGCGGCTCCCACTCGGCCGCCAGCTCGGGCTGGGCGCGCAGCGCGGGGATCGCCGCGAAGGTCATGGTGATCGGACAGCAGAAGCCGGCCTCTGCCTGCATCGCGGTCATGTACAGCGCGGCGCGCGCGGTGTGCGCGAACGGCTCTTCGCTGGTCCACGGCAGCGAATGCAGCTCGTGCTCCACGCCCATCGCCATCAGCTGGTGCCAGGCGGGATGGAACTCGACTTCGTCGATGCGGTTGCCGTAACGGTCGAACGTGTGCAGCACCGGCTCGTTCTCGTTGGCCAGGCGCCCCCACTGCTGCTGGGGCTCGCCACCGACAAAGCGCCCAAGCGCAGATGCCCGCTCGCTCACCCAGCCTGCGCCCTCGCGCTCGGTCGCCTCGACGAGCGGCAGGTTGCTCGCATACACGTCGATGTCCGCCAGCGCAGGCGCTTGGTTGAAGACCGTGTGCGTCCGGTACGGCGAGTTTGTCGCGCCTGTCCGGTCAGGTCGCGGCAGCGTGCTGGCCATGCGGACAGTCTCGCAGAGATTCGCCCGCGCGGGGGCTATGCGAGCGGTCGTGTCGGTGTCCAGCGCCGATCCCGATTGCCGGGACAGTGGCGCGCTAGTAATCTGAGCGGATGGGGTTGGGGGCGGCCGGTATCGGTGATGACTTCAGGCGGCGACGGTCGGCCTCGGTGCGCGCGATTTGGCTGGGTGCTGCGCTCGCCTCGGTCTCGTTGGTCTGCGCAGCGGGCGCGCTCGCCAAAGGCGGCGCCGTTCGCCTGGTTCCCCTGAGGACCGACCCGAGCCCGGTCGTCGCCTACGTCACGCAGACGGCGAGCTCGCCCGCAACCGTGTGGACGGTGCGCACGGACGGCACGGGCAAGATGCGCATCGGTCCGGGGACCGTCCCGCTGATTGCACCGAGCGGACAGCAGGTCGCGGCGTCGCAGTTCGGCACCGGCCGTGGCGCCGAAACGGGCCCGGCTCTGGCGATCTACTGGAGCGACGGAAGCGGGCGTCCGCCGCTCGAGTTCCTGAACCTGGCTCACGAAACCGTGCAGCCGCTCGCCTGGTCGCGCGACCTCGCCTATGTCGTCGTTCAGGTGCAGTCCACGGCCGTCGCGCACGCGGCGCACCGCTCCGGGCTGGCGATCGTCAACATCGGCCTGGACAGCGTGAAGATGATCGCGCGCGGGCAGATCTACGGAGCGAGCTTCGCGCCCAACGGAAGCGACGAAGTCGTCTACGGTCGCTCCGCCTCGCAATCGCCGGCCGCGCCGGTCAACCTCTACCGCAGCAAGCCCGACGGGACGAGCACGGTCGCATTGACGCGCGACGGGCGCAGCCTGAACCCTGTGTGGGCCGAGCGCGGAGTCTTCTATGACCGCGAGCGTCTGCGTCGAAACGACGCACCGGTCTACCAGATCTGGATGCGCTCGCCGCATGGTCCGGGTGCGCGCCAGGTGACCCACACGCGCGTCCCAAGCCTCGTCTCGGGGCTCGTGCCGCTGGCCGTCGCCTACAACGACGACGGAGGGCGCCTGCTCGCCGAGTTCGAGGGACAGGACACCAGCGAAGCTTGGACCGTACGTGTCCACACGGGACGCGCCCAACGCGTGCGTGTTCACGGCCACGCGGTGCAGGGGGCGGGGCTGTCGGCCGACGGCAAGACGCTGTTGATCGAAGACGGCAGCTTTCTCGAACCGGCCTCGAGCGGGCGCGTCGCGACCATCCCGTTCTTTGGCGGTCGCGCGAAGGTCTTCGTCGCGCACGGCTCTCAGGCCAGCTGGAACGGCCGGCCCTAGCCCGCGCGGGCAAGCCGTCGCGACCCGCCGGCCCATGCGCCGGCAGGCTACGCCGGATCTCCGGCGGGGCCGATCGAACAGCGCTGGACGCGCGATGGATAGCATCGGCGGCCCCGCCCGCTACCGCTGAAGGATCAAGCCATGGCCAAGATCAAGGTGAAGAACCCGCTCGTCGACCTCGACGGCGACGAGATGACGCGAATCATCTGGTCGTTCATCAAGGACCAGCTGATCCTTCCCTACCTGGACGTCGACCTGCGCTACTTCGACCTTGGCATTGAGAGCCGCGACGCGAGCGACGATCGCATCACCGTCGAAGCGGCCGAAGCGATCAAGCAGCACGGCGTGGGCGTCAAGTGCGCGACGATCACGCCCGACGAGGCGCGCGTGGAGGAGTTTGGCCTGAAGGAGATGTACCGCTCGCCCAACGGCACGATTCGCAACATCCTCGGCGGCGTGATCTTCCGCGAGCCGATCGTGATCGCCAACGTGCCGCGCCTGGTGCCCGGCTGGACCAAGCCGATCGTGATCGGCCGCCATGCGTTCGGCGATCAGTACCGCGCGACGGACATGGTGGTCCCGGGCGAGGGCTCGCTGACGCTCACGTTCACGCCCAAGGACGGAAGCGAGCCGATCGAGCTCGACGTGTACGACTTCCCGGGCGGCGGCATCGCGCTGGCGATGTACAACCTCGACGACTCGATCCGCGACTTCGCCCGTGCGTCGATGCGTTACGGCCTGGAGCGCGGATTCCCCGTGTACCTGTCGACCAAGAACACGATCCTCAAGCGCTACGACGGCCGCTTCAAAGACCTTTTTGAAGAGATTTATGAGAGTGAGTTCAAGGCCGACTTCGAAGCCGCCGGCATCACCTACGAACACCGCCTGATCGACGACATGGTGGCCGCCGCGCTGAAGTGGGAAGGCGGCTACGTGTGGGCGTGTAAGAACTACGACGGCGACGTGCAATCGGACACCGTCGCGCAGGGCTTCGGTTCGCTGGGGCTGATGACGAGCGTGCTGATGACAGCCGACGGGCAGACCGTCGAGGCGGAGGCCGCGCACGGCACGGTCACGCGCCACTTTCGCCTGCACGAGCAGGGCAAGCCCACGTCGACCAACCCGATCGCCTCGATCTTCGCGTGGACGCGCGGCCTGGAGGCGCGCGGGCGGATGGACGACACGCCGCAGGTCAGCGAGTTCGCGCAGACGCTCGAGCGCGTCTGCATCGAGACTGTCGAAAGCGGCAAGATGACCAAGGACCTCGCGCTGCTCGTCGGCCCGGAGCAGGAGTGGCAGACAACCGAGGAGTTCCTTGCTTCGATCGACGAGAACCTAAAACAGGAGATGAACAAGTGAGCAATCCCGTACGTGTAACGGTCACCGGCGCCGCCGGGCAGATCGGCTACAGCCTCGTCTTTCGCATCGCCAGCGGTCAGCTGCTCGGACCCGACCAGCCGGTCGACCTGCGCCTGCTGGAGATACCGCCGGCGATGGGTGCGCTGGAGGGTGTGGCGATGGAGATCGTCGACTGCGCGTTCCCGCTGCTGGCGGGTCTGGACCTGCACGACGACCCCAACGACGCCTTCGACGGCGCCAACATCGGGCTGCTCGTCGGGTCGCGCCCGCGCACGAAGGGCATGGAGCGCGCGGAGCTGCTGTCGGAGAACGGCAAGATCTTCACGGTGCAGGGTAAGGCGCTCAACGAGAAGGCCGCCGACGACGTGAAGGTGCTGGTCGTCGGCAACCCGGCCAACACCAACTGCCTGATCGCGATGAACAACGCGCAGGACATCCCGCGCGAGCGCTTCACCTCGATGATGCGCCTCGACCACAATCGCGCGATCGCCCAGCTGGCCTCGAAGGCCGAGGTGGCGGTCACCGACGTCTCGCAGATGGGCGTGTGGGGCAATCACTCGCCGACGATGTACCCCGACCTGTTCACTGCAAAGGTGCGTGGCGAGCTGGCCGCGGGTGTGGTCGACGACCAGGCTTGGCTGGAGAACGAATTCCTGCCGAACGTCGGCAAACGCGGCGCAGCGATCATCGAGGCGCGCGGATCCTCCAGTGCCGCTTCGGCCGCGAGCGCGGCGATCGACCACGTGCACGACTGGGTGACCGGCACGAACGGCGGATGGGTGTCGATGGGCATTGCCTCCGACGGCTCCTACGGCGTCCCGGAGGGTCTGATCAGCGGCTTTCCGTGCACCTGCTCGGGCGGCGAGTACTCGATCGTGCAGGGCATCGAGCTCGACGACTTCTCGCGCAGCAAGATCGACCTGTCCGTGGCCGAGCTCGTCGAGGAGCGCGACACCGTCAAAGACCAGGGCCTGATCTAGCGATTCGCGCCACGCTGCGCAACGATCGCGCCGGCACGAACGTCGCGATCGCGACCGGCGCGATCTTCATCGTCGCGGGGCTGGTCAAGTTCGTGTTCCACCACTGGGAGCTGCATGCCTTCCGCGAGTTCGGCCTGCCGTGGCCTTCTGCACTGGAGATCCTCGCCGGTGTGCTGGAGACGGCGGGCGGCGTGCTGTTGGTGCTGCGCATCTGCATCGTCCCCGTGGCGGCGCTGCTCGCCGCCACGATGCTCGTGGCGATCGCCGCTTCGGGAATCGGCCACGGCGACGTCGTTCCCAGCCTCACGCTCGCGCCCGCGCTGCTCGCCGCGATGCTTTATCTGCTGGTCCGCGCGATGCGCGATCGCCCTTCCACGCGTTAGCGCTCTGCGCACCAGCATCGACGCCACGAGCCGACGTTGGTGGTTAACGAGAAGGAGCGCGGCCAAAGACCGCGCTCCAATTCGTTAACTCGAAACCTGAAGGGTGACGGATCGGTGTTCCTGGCAAGGACACAGGAGACGTGATGTGCTGGCCGATCAGTCGATCGCATCTGATCGACGATCGGCACATAAGTCCCCGAGGACGCCGCCAGGGGCGCCGAGACTAACCCTTGGGGTGCCAGCCTCTGCCCTGCTTGGCAACCTTCTTTTCCTGCTCGAGTCCCGGCAGGACGCGGTAAAGGTAGTTCTGCTTGATGCCCATCTTGGCGGCGAGCTCGGGAATCGTGATGCCCGGCTGACCCTGTACGAACGACAGCGCCTCAGCGGCGCGCGTGCCGCTGCCTTTACGCCGTCCGGCGCGACGACCGGCGGGACGCCCCGCTTTTTTGCGCCCAGCTTTGGCGGGCGCGGCAGTTGCGGTGCCGGCTTTTTTGCGGTTGACCGAGCCACGCGGCCTGCCCGGACCGCGGCGACGCGGTGAAGCGGTCGTGGTGGTAGTGGCAGTACCTCCTCCAACGCCCTGGAGCGCGGCGGCGGCAGCCTCGAGGCGGCTGTACTCATCGACTGAGGGCTTCAGCTCTTTCAGTCGCTGGGCGATCTCTTGTCGCTTCTCGTCAAGAAAGTCGGTCACGGTTACATCCTCATCACTAGTTAAATATGCTCTAAATCGTCACTTCTCTGATCGCGCAGCACCTTACACTAGTTCTCCGTAACCACCGGCTTCTCCAAGTTTGCACGCAGACGTTCAAGTGAGCGGTTTGCCTCTCGTTCGGGAATACCTCCGACGAGCGCTCTGCTGACGATCGCACCGACCGGGCCCAGCGGTGGCCGGAACTCGTTGCGATAGTCAAATTGTGTCGCACCATCCTCACCGCTGAGCAGGTACTCGGTGTGCGCTCGCGAGCGGGCGGGACCGCGTCCCTCCCAGACCGCACGCACGCACGGATCGCACTCGACGAGCTTCCAGCGCACATCCAGGCTCACACCGCGCAGGTGGATCTGCTGCTCCATCTCATAGCCCACTCGCGGCGGGCCAGCGTCGTTGTGCACGAGCTTGCGGTGAATGGTCACCCAGTCGCCCAGCCGGCGAGGATCCATGACCATGTCCCACACGGCTTCGCGCGCGGCTTCAATCCTCGTGGAGACGCAGACGAGGCTCATTCAGCCGACACATCCATCAACGTGCCGCGAGCGGCTCGCGAGCTTCCCACTCGCCCAACGCATGTTCCACCGCTGAGTCAAATGAGTGCATGTTCACGCCGAGCAGCTCGGCGGCACGATCGTCGGCCGGCAGCAGATCGCCGTTGAGGCTCTCCATCAGTGGCAGCACGAGCTCCGGGTCCTCGTGCGCGATCGCGGCCGCGACGCGTGCCGCCACGCCGGTGACGTTCACCCCGAGCCCGACCGACGGGCGGTTGACGAGCATCAGGTCGGCGATGCGTTCGATCATCTCTCCGTAGGACAACACGTCCGGGCCGCCCACGTCGAGCGCGTACCCGCCGAGGGGCGCGGTGGCTGCGGCGACGAGCATCTGCGCCATGTCGCGCTCGTCGATCGGCTGTGTGCGAAATCGCCGCCAGGCAGGCAGCGCGAGCACGCGCATGCGCTCGACCAGCCGCACGAGCAACCGAAACGAACGCGATCGCGCACCGATCACGATCGACGCGCGCAGCGCCACTGAGTCGGGCACCGCCGCCAGCAGGATCCGCTCGACGCCCTCGCGGCTGGACAGGTGGCGCGAGAGGTGTGAATTGGCACCCGCGTCACCGAGCAGGCCGCCGAGATACACGATGCGCCCTACGTGCGCCTGCGATGCGGCCCGCGCGAAGGACTCCGCGGCGATGCGCTCGCGTTCCTGAAACGGGCTGGCGCGGTCGCGGGCATGTTCGATGCGCTCCATCGAGTGGATCAGGTAGTAGGCGACATCCACCCCGTCCAGGGCGGGTGCGAGTCCTTCGCCGGTCAGCGCATCGCCGCGCATGAGCTCGGCCGGCGAGCTCACACGTGCCGGATCGCGCGTCAGCCCGCGCACGTCGTGCCCATCGGCGAGCAGGCGCGGAACGATCAGCGAGCCGACGAAGCCGCTTGCGCCGGTGACGAGGATGCGCATCGCGCACCATCATGACGAGGCCCGTGCCGCGTCCCGGCTTTTACGCGCAAAGAGCGGCCGCTTTGGGGCAACTGTCACATCGCCTTGACGTCAATGTGGCTCTTTGCGAGTAGTAAATGGTTTTGTCTGCGTTTTGCGAGATGGGCCTGTGCCACCGCGGTCACGCGCTGCTTTGATGCTTAGCGTCCGATCAATCGACGGTGGCTGGAGGCAGTGCGTGGCAAAGGGGACGCAGGGCAAGCGCGTGACGCGCAAGGTGAGCTGTGACGAATGTTATTTTCGTTGCAATCTGTTGTGCGCGCTGGACCTGTCTGAGCCGTGCGCGACGTTCCGCCCCAACGAGGCGCAGCTGCGCCCGCCGCAGCAGTTGCGCTTCGTCTTTCGCCAGGAGCGCCGCTCGCGTGCCGCGTGGGCGTTTCCCTCAGCGCAGGAGCAGGCCGCGCTTCACGCCTGAGCGCGTCCGGCGCGTTGGCCGCGCTCGGCACGTCTGGCGATCCAGCCGGCACCCGGCGTGTCGCTGAGGCCGTGCACGATGATCGAGCAGAAGACGACCAGCGCCGTCAGGTCGAAGATGCGCACGCCGCCGGGAATGTGACGATCGAGCACGATCAGCGCGAACGTCATCGAGGCCACGCCCTTGGGCCCGAACCAGCCCATGAACAGACGCGTGGCGGCGTCGGTGCGCGTGCCGAGCAGCGCCAGCCACACGGCGAGCGGACGGGCGAGAACGAACATCACCGCGACGAACGCCAGCGCCACCCACCCCTCGCGCGTGAACGCGTGGACGGTCAGCAGCGAGCCGAACACGAAGAAGATGCCCAGCTTGACGATTTCCACGATCTCCTCGGAGTTGCGCTCGAAGTGCTCGCGCACGTCCGGGCGGCGGACGCTCAGCACGATCGCGGCGACGAACACCGCGATGAAGCCGTTGCCTTTCGGCGAGATCACGGTCAAGCCGTACGTCGCGAAGGCGACGCCCAGCGCGAACAGAGACAGTTGGTGCGTCGGAATCCGCTCCTCCGGCGGGCGCTCGCTGTGGCGCGGCGTCAGCAGCGATGCGATCCAGCCGCAGGCGATGCCGTAGAGAAACCCCAGTCCGACATCCTGCAGGACGAAGCGCCACCACACGAAGTTGTGAGAGTCGGCGCTCAGCGCGGCGGTGAACGCCAGCACGGCCGGCAGCGCCAGGCCGTCGTTGAGCCCGGACTCGAGGTTCAGCGAGTGGCGCACCAGGCGCGGCACGCGCGCGTTGGTCACGATGCTCGACGTCAGCACCGGGTCGGTCGGCGCCAGCAGCGCGCCCAGCAGAAACGACTCCGTCCATGACAGGCCGATCAGCCAGCGCGCCGCCGCTGCCGCGATGATCGTCGTCAGCGGCATCGCGAGCACGAGCTTGCGCAGCGGCAGGTGCCACTCGCGCTGCAGCATCTCGCCCTCCACCTCCAGGCCGTCGCGAAACAGGATCACGATCAGCGCTGCGAACGCCAGGTCCTCGACGAACCCCGACTGCGCGCGGAAGTCGACCCAGTCCAGCGCCCCGTTGCCGATCACGAACCCCGCCAGCACGAACAGCGCAGCGAGCGACAGCATCGAGCGCCGCGCCACGCCGGAGACGAGCGCGCCGAGCATCAGCAGCAGGCCGAGCACCGTTACGCTTGCTTGAAACGTCGGCATTGCAGCCAAGCCTCGCATGTCGGCCAGCGTGCATCGGCCTTGGAGGTGCACGCCGCTTCACAACCGCGCGCATTCGGTGAGCTCTCGCGGGGTATATTGGCTGCAGACCCAGCAAAGCTTCGGCAGAGACGAGGTTCGGTGATGGCAGCTAAGGACAGGATCAACAAGGCCGGCGAAGCTGCGCGCGCTGCGCAGCGCAACCAGTACCTGCAGCGCTTGCTCGCAGACGAAGAACTGCGTGGCTCCCTGATCACCGCCTACGGCGCTGCCCGCAGCGCTTACGGGCGGATGACCAACGGCAAGCCGGCAACACAGGCGCTGTTCGAGGACCGCAAGCTCCAGCGCGAGCTCAAGGAGGCGGCGAACGCCTTGCGCGACGCATCCAGCTCGCTGCGCGAGCCGCCCAAGCGCCGCCGCAGCGGTGGCATGGGACGCTCGCTACTGCTGCTCGGCGTCGCCGGCGTGCTGGCGATCGCGCTCAGCGAGGGCCTGCGGTCGAAGGTGCTCGACGTGCTGTTCGGCGCCGAGGAGGAGTTCGACTACAGCTCGACCACTGCTCCCGCGGAGCCGGCGCCCGCCGGCGCTTCGGCCTAGTCGCGAGCGTCGACACGGATGAGCGCAGCCGTCGACGCCGTCGTTGAGACCGACGCCGTAGAGAAGGATCCTGCGAGCAAGCGCTCGGCGCCCACTGCGCCGGGCGGACGCTCGTTGTCGGGCGAGAAGGCGCAGCGCATCGTCGAGGCGATGCGCCGCAGCGTTGCGCGCCGCGGCACCGCCGGCGCCACCTTCGACCACGTCTCGCGCGAGGCCGGCGTGTCGCGCGGGCTGCTGCACTACTACTTCGGCACCAAGGAGCAGCTGCTCGTCGAGGCGGTGCGCCGCGACTGCGAGCTGCGCATGGAGCTGCTCGAGCACCAGCTCGCCAGCGCGCGGACGGCCGACGACTACATCGACCTGATGGCGCAGAACCTGCAGGAGACCGTCCACGACGACCCCGACTTCGTCACGCTCGTGTTCGAGCTGTTCACGCTGTCGCGGCGCAACAGCGACATTGCCGCCGAGTACGCCGGCCTCATGCGCCGCACGCGCGAACAGGTCGCGGCGATGCTCGCCGGCGCCCAGCGCGAGGGCATCCTGCACCTGCACGCCGAGCCCGAGGCGATCGCCGAGATCCTCTTCTCACTTGCAGACGGGCTCGCGCTGCGCATGCTCGCCGAGCCCGACCGCGACTTCACCGCGACCGTGCAGGCCGGTATCGCCGCCACGCGTGCGCTGCTCACCGACTAGCCGCTCGACATGCCGATCTACGAGTACCGCCGGCCCGACGGCACGACCTTCGAGCTTCAGCAGTCCTTCAGCGAAGAGGCGCTGACTGTCGACCCTGACACCGGCGTGCCCGTCGAGCGCGTGCTGCACCCGCCCGCCGTCCATTTCAAGGGCAAAGGCTTCTACAACACCGACTACGGCACGCGCAAGCGCCAGCGCGAGACGGCGGCCGCCGCGGAGGGCTCGTCCTCCGGCGACTCATCCTCGTCCAAGGATTCCAAGGACTCCAAGGACTCCTCAACCAAAGACACCTCTTCGTCGAGCGACAGCTCCTCGTCGTCGGGTGGCGATTCCGCCGGCTCGTCCTCCGGCGGCGACAGCAAGGGCGCCAAGAGCTCGGGCGACTCGTCGTCGTCGAAGGGCAAGCCCGCCAAACGGGCCTCCGACAGCAAGAGCTGAGCGTCAACCGCCCATGAAGCGCGCGATGGCTGCGCGCCGCTGCGCTTCTGAGACGCGCAGTCCGAGCTCGCCGTCGGGCAGCGTGACGGCGCCGGTCGGCGTGAGCACGCGCGTGGGCGGCGTGCCGGATGTGGCGAGCGCGCCGAACAGCCCGAGCAACGTCGGCCCGCTCATGTCGGAGATGATCGCGGGCGGGGCGTTCCAGGCGATCAGCGGCAGACGGAAGAAGCTCGACGGCGAGAGCAGCCGGTCCTTCATGTCGGTGAACAGCGCCTGCTGGTGCTGCTCACGCTGGATGTCGGTCTCGTTTGGCGCGCACAGGTTCTCGCGCGTGCGGGCCAGCGCGAGCGCCTGCTTGCCGTCGATGTGATGGGTGCCCTTGGGCAGGCGCAGCGTGAAGCCGCCGTTTGAAAAGCCGCCGTCGACGCGCGAGACGATGCAGCCGCCGGTGTAGTCGACGCCGCCCATCGCGTCGATCAGCTGCGGGAAGTCTTCGAAGTTCACCTCGACGAGGTGGTTGATGGGGATGCCGAGGTAGTGCTTGATGACGGAGATCGACAGCGCGGGGCCGCCGAAGGCGTAGGCGGCGTTGATCTTCTGTTCGCCGTGCCCGGCGATCGGGATGACGGTGTCGCGCGGGATCGACAGGCGCGCGTCGTGGCCGCCGCCGATGCGCAACAGCAGGATCGAGTCCGAGCGGCTGGGGCCGGAGGTGTTGGCGCCGGGTTCCTTGCTGCCCTTGGGCCGGCGGTCGGAGCCGAGCACGAGGATGTTGTTGACCGACGTGAGCGGGTAGCCGGCCGAGTCGAGCACCGCGGCGACGTCGGACGGCGGCGAGGTGCGCTCGAAGTGCGAGCTGATCAAGAACAGCGCCAGCGACAACAGCAGCCACGCGACGATCAGAGCGAGCAGGCCGAGGACGGCACGTTTTACGGTCATCTGCCGCAGCCAGTCGGCGACGCGCTGGGCGCGGCTGCGCCCCGGCGTCAGCGGGGCGTGATCGCCCCGCCGCCAGCCTCGCCGCCCGCCGACGCGCTTGGGCGCGTCGCGCTTGCGCAGGTCGGCGTCGGCGCGTTCGCCGGCAGCTCCACCGAACAGGCGCGGGCGCGTGCGATAGCGCCGGTAGGGAGGCGGCGGGGGATCTGGCTCAGGCGACATTCGCCGTGACCCTATATTTGCCGCATGACTCCCGCGGAGGTGGCCGGCGGACGGCTGGTCGTCTGCCCGACGCCGATCGGCAACCTGCAGGATGTGACGCTGCGTGTGCTGCAGGCGCTCGCAGAGGCCGACGAGGTCGCCTGCGAGGACACGCGCCACACGCGCGTGCTGCTCGACCGGCACGGGCTGTCGGGCAAGCTCGTGAGCCTGCACGAGCACAACGAACGGGCCCGCGCACGCGAGCTGGTGGCGCGCATGTCTGCCGGTGCGGTCGTGGCGCTCGTGTCGGATGCCGGCACGCCGCTGGTGTCGGACCCGGGGTTCGCGCTCGTGCGCGAGTGCCTGCTGGCGGGCGTTCAGGTGGAGGTACTGCCGGGACCGAGCGCGGTGACGACGGCGCTGGTCGCTTCGGGCCTGCCGGCCGACCGCTGGCTGTTCGTGGGCTTCTTGCCGCGCAAGCGCGCAGAGCTCGCGGCGCTGCTGTCAGAGGCCGGCGAGACGCTCGTGGCGTTTGAGTCGCCCAAGCGGCTGGCGCGCACGCTACGCGCGCTCGCCGAGCTCGACGCCGAGCGCCCGGTGGCGGTGTGCCGTGAGCTGACGAAGTTGCACGAGGAAGTGCGCCGCGGAGCGGCCGGCGAGCTGGCCGAGCACTACGAGTCAGACACGGCACGCGGCGAGATCGTGCTGGTGGTTGCGGCGGCGCCCGGTGAAACGCGCTCGCGCGGCGAGGCGCTGGCTGCGCTGCGTGCGCTGGTCGCCGCGGGGGCGCGTGCGCGCCCGGCAGCGACGGCGATCGCGCGGCTGACGGGGGTCGGCGCCAACGAGCTCTACCGCGCGTTGACGAGCGAGGCATCGGCAGGACAGTAGCCTGAGCGCGGCATGTCCTTCTACGTGACGACACCGATCTACTACGTCAACGCGGCGCCGCACCTGGGGCATGCGTACACGACGATCGCAGCCGACGTGATGGCGCGCCACCACCGCCAGCGCGGCGAGGCGGTGTTCTTCCTGACGGGCACCGATGAGCACGGCGAGCCGGTGGCCGACGCGGCGCACGCGCTGGGAGTGACACCGCAGGAGCTGGCCGACAAGAACGCCGAGCGCTTCAAGGCGCTGGCGCCGCAGCTGAACGCGAGCAATGACTTCTTCATCCGCACCACCGATGCGCAGCACATGGCCAAGGTGCAGGAGATCCTCTCGCTGGTGCGCGACAACGGGTTTGTGTACGAGGGCACGTACGAGGGGTGGTACTGCCCGCGCTGCGCGGACTTCAAGGCGGAGAATGAAATCGACGAGGGCAAGCTGTGCCCGATCCACCACATCGAGCTGACGCGCGAGCAGGAGGACAGCTACTTCTTCAAGCTGTCGGCCTTCCAGGAGCGACTGGAGGCGCTGTACGCAGAGCGCGAGGACTTCGTGGTGCCGCGCACGCGCTACAACGAGGCGCTGTCGTTCATCCGCTCGGGCCTGCGCGACGTGCCGCTGACGCGCCACAAGCTGACGTGGGGCGTGCCCGTGCCGTGGGACTCCGAGCACGTGTTCTACGTGTGGTTTGACGCGCTGTTGAACTACTACAGCGCGCTCTCCTACGCGCCGGCGCCGGCGGGCCTCGACGCGGAGTCTGCTGCCGACCTGACGCAGACCTTCTGGCCGGCGGAGTACCACCTGATCGGCAAGGACATCCTGCGCTTTCACGCCGTGTACTGGCCGGCGCTGCTGATGGCCGCCGGGCTGCAGCTGCCCGGGCACGTGTTCGTGCACGGCTTTCTGCTGATGGACGGCGAGAAGATGAGCAAGTCGCTGGGCAACGTGCTCGACCCGTTCGCCGTGATCGAGCGCTTCGGCGCCGACGCGCTGCGCTTTTATTTGATGCGCGACGTGCCGCTCGGTCAGGACGGCTCGGTGTCGACTGCGGCCTTCGAGCAGCGCTACGAGAGCGAGCTGGCAAACGAGTTGGGCAACCTGGCCAGCCGCACGATCGCGATGATCGAGCGCTATCGCGACGCAACGCTCGCGCCCGGCGAGATCGACGCAGCGCTGCGCGAGGACTTCCTCGGCCTGTCAGAGCGCGTGTCGGAGTGTCTGGACCGCGCCGAGCTGACGGTCGCACTGGAGGAGATCTGGCAGCGCGTGCGGCGCCTGAACCGTTACGTCGAGGAGCAGGCGCCGTGGCAGCTGGCAAAGGACGAGGCTCGCGCGGGCGATCTGGACCGCGTCCTGCGCACGCTCGCCGAGGGCATCCGCTGCGTGACGGTGCTGCTGTGGCCGTATCTTCCGGCCAGCTGCGAACGCCTGCTCGCGGCGCTCGGTGCGCCCGGCCTGTCGCTTGCCGGCGCGTCGCTCGGCATGGGCGGGATCGAGCAGGTCGAGCCGCTGGGACCGCTGTTCCCGAAGGACCGCGCAGAGCGCGAGCTCGACGGGGGTGCGCCCGGGTGATCGACTCGCACACGCACCTGGAGCTGTGCGAGCCGCCGGACACCGAGCTGGTCGCGGCGGCGGCGGCGGCGGGCGTGACGCGCATGCTCACGGTGGGCATCGACGGCAAGTCGTGTCGTGCGGCGCTGGCTGCGGCGGAGGACTTCCCCCAGGTGTACGCGGCGATCGGGCGCCATCCAAACGCGGCGAGGGGCTTTGACGACGCCGACCTGGCTGAGCTGCGCGCGCTGGCCGAACACGAGCGCTGCGTGGCGATCGGCGAGACGGGCCTGGATTTCTACCGCGAGGGCGCGCCGCGCGACGATCAGCAGCGGGCGTTCGCGGCGCAGATCACACTCGCGCGCGAGACGGACAAGCCGCTGGTCATCCACTCGCGCGCCGCCGATTCAGAGACGCTCGAGCAGCTGGGCGCGCAGGCCGACGGCGTGAGCGTGGTGATGCACTGCTTCTCGATGCCCGATCGCCTGCAGGAGTGCGTGTCGCGCGGCTATGCGATCTCGTTCGCGGGCAACGTGACGTACAAGAGCGCGGCCGACCTCGCGCAGGCGGCGAAGGCGGTGCCGGATGACCGGCTGCTGGTGGAGACCGATGCGCCATATCTGACGCCGCAGGCGGTGCGAAAGGAGCGCAACCAGCCAGCTTACGTGGCGCACACGTTGGCGTTCGTCGCCGAGTTGCGCGGCGTGAGCGCGCAGGAGCTCGGCGCAACGGTGGAGCGCAACGCGGCTGCCGTGTTCGGCTGGTGAGCGCGGCGGTGAGCGACGCTCCCGTGCAGCCGAGCCTGCGGCGGATGCGTCAGTTCGGCGTGCGACCGAGCCGCGAGCTCGGGCAGAACTTCCTCGTCGACTCGAACATCCTCGGCGTGATCGAGCGCGCGGCCGACCTGCGCCCCGAGGACGTGGTGCTGGAGATCGGCGGCGGCCTGGGCGTGCTGTCAGAGCACCTGGCCGAGCGTGCGGCGCACGTGCACGTGGTGGAGATCGACGAGCGCCTGCGCGATGCGCTGGACGACGCGACGGCGCCGCACGAGAACGTGACCGTGCATTGGGGTGACGCGATGACGCTCGAACTGCGCGCGCTGGCGCCGGCGCCGACGAAGGTCGTGGCGAACCTGCCGTACGGCATCGCCGCGGGCGCGGTGCTGCGCACGATCGAGGAGCTCGAGCAGGTGCGCAGCTGGGTGGCGATGGTGCAGCGCGAGGTCGGCGAGCGGCTGGCGGCGGCGCCGGGCGGCGGCGCGTACGGCACGCCGTCGGTGCTCGCGCAGCTGGCGTGCGAGGTGCGCGTGTTGCGCGCGATACCGCGCACGGTGTTTTACCCGGTGCCAAACGTCGACTCGGTGCTGGTCGGTCTGCGCCGCCGCGAGGCCCCGCCGGCGGACGCTGCCGGCGCAGCGCCGTCGCCGCCGACGACACCGGCGCTGCGTCGCCTGGTGGCGGGGTCGTTCGCGCACCGGCGCAAGACGCTGGTCGGCTCGCTGGCACTGTCGGGCGGCGCGGCGGGGCGCTCGCGCGAGCAGGTGCGCGCGGCGCTCGACGAGTTGGGGCTGCGCAGCGACGTGCGAGCGGAGCGCCTGTCGCCGGAGCAGTTCCGCGCACTGGCGTTGGCGCTGGCGCTGTGAGCGGGCTCGGCAGCTACCGCGCGCTGGCGCCGGCGAAGGTCAACCTGGGCCTCTTCGTGGGCGAGCGCCGCGAGGGCGACGGTCGCCACGAGCTGGTGACGGTGATGCAGTCGATCTCGCTGGCCGACGAGCTGCGCATGCAGAGCGCGGCGCCGGGCGCCGAGCACGACGAGGTCGTGTGTCCGGGCCTGCCGGGCGCACCGCAGGAGAACCTCGCCGCGCGGGCGCTGGAGAGCTTTCGCGAGGCGACGGGCTGGCGGGCGCCGCCGCTGCGCCTGAGCATCGACAAGCGCATTCCCGTGGCGGCGGGACTGGGCGGCGGCTCGGCGGACGCGGCGGCCACGCTGCGCCTGGCGCGCCTGGCCTCGGGGCTGGGCGACGAGCAGCTGCTGCGCGAGCTGGGCGCGCGGCTGGGCGCCGACGTGCCGGCGCAGGTCGCACCGGGACGCTGGCTGGCGACGGGCGCGGGCGAGCAGTTGGAGGCGCTGGCCACGCCGTTTCCGGCGCTCGAGCTGCTCGTGCTGGCGGCCGAGGGGGGGCTGTCGACGGCGGACGTGTACAGAGAGGCCGACGCGCTGGGCCTGGAGCGCGAGCGTGGCGAACTGGAGCAGCGCCGCGAGCAGCTGCGCGCGGGGCTGGAGCTGGGCGCACCACTGCCACGTGCGCGCGAGCTGTTGCACAACGACCTGCAGGCGGCGGCGGTGTCGCTGTCGCCGGCGATCGCTCGGGCGCTCCAGAGCATGCGCGAGGCGGGCGCGGAGGAGACGCTGGTGAGCGGCTCGGGACCGACTGTCGTGGGCCTGTTCGCGCACGCCAACCCGGCCGGGCGCGCGCAACGCGCGGCGGCGCAGCTGCAGGGTTCCGCGCCGGCGCCGATCGCCGCGAGGTCGGTCGACGCGGCGTTCGGGCGGGCCACGCCGCTGCGGTGAGGCCGGGCATCGCCGCAAGTGCCGATGCGCACAGTCGCCCCGGCGACGTGCGGGCGACTGCCTGGTGCGTCACAATCTGAGCCGGAGACGGCATGAGCAGAACGACCATCAACGAGCTCGTCGCGGCCTGCGCCGCGACCTTCGGCCTGGCGTTGTACGCCGGTTTGATCCTGGTGCCCGCGTGGACCGCGTACACGCGGTTCTGGCAACGGGTGGCGGCGACGCTGCTGACGCTGTATGTGCTTGCCGTCTTCGTTGGCATCGGCGTGGCCGCCGCGGCCGCCGCGATCCTGCTGTAGGAAGCACGCCGCGATGTCCGATTACGCCGCGCTCGACGCGATTACCGAGGCTGTCGAGTCGGGAGCCGGGCTGCCGGAGGTCGTGCGTGCGGCAGCACGCGCGCTGGAAGCGAGCCTGGCGGTGAGCGACGCATGGGGCGCGACGCTGGCGGTGGCGGCGCGCTCGCCGGCGGAGGAGCGTTCGCTGCTGTCGCAGGGAGAGGGCGTGACGAGCATCCCGCTGCGCGTGGCGGACACGGTCGTGGGCGCGCTGCACATGCGCGCGAAAACCGAGCCGAGCGCTTCGATGCGCAGGCTGCTGGCGACGATGATCGCCTCGGAGGTCGAGCGCGTGCGCGCGCCCGAGCGCGCTTCGGAGTCCGCCGCGGCGGACTTCCTGAGAGCGGTGCTGGCGCGTGAGCTGACCGGGCGCGAGGAGCTGGTGGCGCGCGCGAAGGACCTGTCACTGGACGTGCAGGACGGGGCGAGCATGATCGTCGCGCGGGCGCATCCACAGGCGCCAACCGACGAGGGCTGGCGCGGGCGCGTGCGCGCGATCGCCGAGCGCGGCGCGCGTGCGGTATCCAACCGCTCGATCGCGGCGCTGTCTGAGCGCGAGGGGATCCTCGGCGCGGAGGTGCTGCTGCTGGTGCCGGGCGGCGACGAGCCGGCGGCGGCGCGTGCAGCGGAGGGCATCCTGCGCGAGATGGAGGCGGGGCTGGCCGGATACACGTTCGCGCTGGGCCGCAGTCGCATCACCGAGGACCCGGCCGACCTGCCGCGCGCTGCCAGCGAGGCGCTGCTGGCGGCGAACGTCGCGCAGGGCTCGGCCGACGGGGCGGCGCTGGCGTTCGAGCAGACGGGCGCCTACCGGCTGCTGCTGTCGGCGATGAGCGAGAACCCGACCGAGCTGCAGCGCTTCTACGACGAGACGGTCGAGCCGCTGGTGGCCTACGACGAGCAGTATGAGACGGAGCTGGTGCGCACGCTGGAGGCCTTCCTGGAGGCTGACGGCAACGTGGCGGGCACGGCGCAGCGCCTGTTCACGCACCGCCACACGATCTACTACCGCTTGGAGCGCGTGCGCGAGCTGTCCGGGCACGACGTGAGCTCAAGCGACGGGCGCGAGAAGCTGAGCCTGGGACTGAAGTCGATGCGCGTGCTGGGCATCGCCTCGGCGGGCGGTCCGGCGTCGGAGGCGGGGGCTGAAGGCGGCCGCGTGCCGCGCCGCTCCGGCCGCGGGTCCTGAGCGCCGGCCGCGTGGCCGGCCGCGTGCGGGTCAGCTAGCGCCGGCGCGTGCCGAACTCGACGGCGTAGGTGCCGCCGAGCCAGCGCGAGGCGATCCCCGACGGCACGGAGGGCGAGGCGCCGACGCCGGCGTCGCGATATGCGGGCGTGAGCATGATTTCGCGGTGCGGCGGCGAGAGCATCCACGCGTGCACGATTCCGGCGGGTGTGGCGTTGGGGCCGGTACCGAAGCCGATGTTCTGCGCGGTCAGCAGCCGCCCGCCGGCCGCGTGCGCGACGTAGCCGGAGGCCATGATGCGCGACAGCGGCGACTGCCCGGAGAGGCTCTGATCGGCGAAGTAGTGCCCGCGAACCATGTCTGAGGCCTGGCCCGAGGCGATGCGCGCGAGTGCGCGGTTGAAGATCAGCGGGTGCATGCCGTGAGCGACGCGCAGCTGGTTCATCAGGCACAGCGTGGCCGCGTCGACGAGCGCGGCATTGTGCCCAGAGGGAACGACGTGGGCACCCGGGCATGCGGTCGCCGATGCCCTCGCGAGAGGGCCGTCGGCGCCGGCCGCGGCGGGGGCGGCGAGCGCGAGCAGGACGACGAGCAGCGCAGCCGCAAGGAGGGCGCCCGATCGCTTCCTTGCTGTGCTGGCTCCCCGGCGCAAGTGCAAGAATGTTTGCAGAACCTTCAGATCGGATGGTTACTAACCCGTTTTGACGGTTTTTACTCGCGCTTTTCGCGCGTCTTTGTGCGGAGTGCACACGTCGGCCGTCGCCGCGCGGACTTCGCTGCCGGCGAGCCGAGCCGCTGGACGGGGTGCAGAGCCGCAGCGGCAGGGCCTCGAAATGCGTTCAAGCCCGGCAGTGCGAGCGTCGATCAGACCAAGTGCGCCGGGTGTCCACGTCATATGATCGTGCCGTCCCCTTGGGGGGTCGTCCAATGGCAGGACATCAGGTTTTGGTCCTGAGAATCGGGGTTCGAATCCCTGCCCCCCAGCTGCGGCTCTTGGCGCCAATGCACGGCGAGAACGAGCGTTAGCATGCCTGTGATGGCGCCGACAGTCCTGATCCTCGCCGCGGGCCAGGGCACGCGAATGCGCTCACGCACGCCGAAGGTGCTGCACGAGCTGTGCGGCGTGCCGATGGTGCTGTGGCCGGTGCGCGCGGCGCTCGCGGCGGGCGCGGGGCGCGTGGTCGTCGTCGACTCGCCGGCGCGGGCGCTCGAGCAGGTGCTGCCCGAAGGCGTCGAGCTGGCGCTTCAGCCGGTGTCCAACGGCACGGGCGGCGCAGTCGCCGCGGCGATGCAGCATGTCGACGCGGTCACGCCGGGCGGCGTCGAGGGGCCGGTGGTCGTGCTGAGCGGCGACGTGCCGCTGCTCAGCGCAGAGGCGATCGAGGGCCTGATCGCAGCGCACGAGCAGAGCGGCGCGGCCGCGACGATGGTCACGAGCATCGTTGACGATCCGAGCGGCTACGGACGCGTGGTGCGCGACGACGCGGGCGCGGTGCTGCGCGTCGTGGAGACGAAGGGCGACGGCGATGCGACCGCCGCGGACCTGCAGATCCGCGAGGTCAACGCCGGCATCTACGCATTCGACGCGGGCGCGCTGCGCGAGGCGCTGCCACGTCTGAGCGCCGACAACGCGCAGGGCGAGCTGTACCTGCCGCAGGCGCTGGACCTGCTGCGAGGCGACGGGCGCACGATCGCCGCACATGTGCTCGACGACCCAGCGCTGATGCTCGGCGTCAACGACCGCGTCGCGCTGGCACACGCCCGCGGGCTGGCCCAGGCGGCGATCCATCGCGCGCACATGCTCGCCGGCGTGGACATCGTCGACCCGCAGGCGACGGTGATCGACGTGGATGTGCGCATCGGCCAGGACACGACGATCGAGCCGTTCACGACGATCAAGGGGCGCACGCGCATCGGCAGCGGCTGCACGATCAAGCACTCCTACCTGGTCGACTGCCTGCTGGAGGACGGCGTGACGGTCGGCCCGTTCGCCTATCTTCGCCCGGACGCGACGCTGCGCGAGGGCGCCAAGGCGGGCACGTTCGTGGAGGTCAAGAACTCGGACATCGGCGCGGCGGCGAAGGTGCCGCATCTGTCCTACATCGGCGACGCTGACGTCGGCGAGGGTACAAACCTGGGGGCGGGCACGATCACGGCCAACTACGACGGGCAGTCAAAGCACCGCACGACGATCGGCAAGCGCGTGCACGGCGGGGTGGACACTTCGTTCGTTGCGCCGGTGACGGTCGGCGACGACGCGTACACGGCGGCCGGATCGGTCGTCACCGAGGACGTGCCCGAGGGTGCGCTGGCGATCGCGCGGGCCAGGCAGCACAACGTCGAGCAATACGCCGAGCGACGGGAACGCCCCGTACACTCCGAGAAGACATGAGCAGCGCGATCGACACGAGCGCGGTCTCGCGTGCGAGCCTGCCGATCGATTACAACAAGCGGCTGATGCTGTTCAGCGGGCGCGCGAACCCGCAGCTGGCGATCGACATCGCCGCCAAGCTCGACGTGGACCTCGGCCCGATCACGCTGAAGACGTTTTCCAGCGGTGAGGTGTACTGCCGCTATGAGGAGTCGATCCGCGGCGCGGACGTGTTCATCGTGCAGTCGATCTGCGGCAACCCGCAGACGGGCATCACGGCCAACGACGCGCTGATGGAGCTGCTGTTCATGATCGACGCGGCGGTCGGCGCCTCCGCCCACCGCGTGATCGCCGTGACGCCGTGGTTCGGCTACTCGCGCCAGGACAAGAAGTCGGCGCCGCGCGAGCCGATCTCGGCACGCCTGGTGGCGCGCATGCTGGAGTCGGCGGGCGCGGACCGCGTGCTGACGATGGACCTGCACGCGGGCCAGATCCAGGGGTTCTTCCAGAAGCCGGTCGACCACATGACGGCGCTGTTCATGCTCACGCAGTACTTCGGTGACCTCGGGCTGTCGGACCTGGTGGTCGTCGCGCCGGACGCCGGCCGGGTCAAGCTGAACAAGAACTTCGCTTCGAAGATCGGCGCCGAGCTGGCGATCCTCGACAAGGAGCGCCCGGCACAGCAGGTTGCGGAGATCGGCTACGTGATCGGCGACGTGAAGGGCAAGACGGCGGTGATCGTCGACGACATGATCGACACCGCGGGCACACTCGCGGCGGCCGCCAAAACGGTCTACGAGGAGGGCGCCGCGCGCGTCTATGCGGCGGCGACGCACGCGGTGTTCTCGGGTAACGCGTTCGAGAACCTGAGCACGGCCGGCTTTGCGGAGATCGTCGTCACGGACACGATCCCCGTCAGCCCGGACCGCCCGCAGAACATCCGCGTGCTGCCGTGCGCGGATCTGCTGACCGACTCGATCCGGCGCATCTTCGTCGACGACTCCGTCAGCGAGGTGTTCGGCGGCGAGAACCAGCTGTTCTAGGCGCGCGGCTGGATTTCGAGGCGGGGAACGGCCGGGGGAACGGCCGTCAGCGGCGCGCGAGTGACGCGCAGTAGCTGCCCGCGGCGATCGCGCCCACGACGGCGATCGCCGCGTACCCCCAGCTTCCGTCGGCGGCGAACACCGCGAAGCCGACGATGAACGTGATCACAGCGCCGCCCCACCAGACCCAGGTGGCGTGCGTTGGCTTTGGCTTCATGTGTCGCGCCACGTTCTAATGCGCGGCACGCGGTCGAGCGGTGTCCGGCGGCGCGGACATGGGAACGGGAGCGGAAGCGGCAGCGACTCGCGCACGCCGTCAGGGTAATTCAGCAGCGATTGAACCTCGCGGGTAACGCGGGTGCACCCCCTAGGGTGCCTTTCCGCCACGGGCGGGCGGGGCGAGGATGGTCTTACAAGCCAATCTCGCCCATCAGGAGGCACAGCAAATGCTCAGCTCCAAGATCCGCACCGCCGCAGTCACTCTCATCGCATCGGGCTTCGTCGCCATGTCGTTCGTTCCGGCCGTCTCGCAGGCCAAGCCGATCAACCCCTATCGCAAAGTGACGACGACAACGGCGGTCAAGAAGCAGGTCGTGAGCGGCCCCTGCAAAGACCTGGGCGAAATGCTCAACGAAGACCTGCAGCGCTTGGACGCGGCTCACCGCTCGGGCAACACCGAGGAAGCCACGCGCGAACGCGAACGCGCCAACGACGCCTACAAAACGGGCTACGAAAACGAATGCGGCTTCACGATGTAGCACGGCTCGGCTGAGCTGGGCATTTGTCGCGAGAGCCGCCACGCCCGTGGCGGCTCTTGGTCGTTGTGGCAGGGCCGGGGCCGAGCGGCCTCTACGCTGTCAGGCGCGATGCCCACGAACGCCACCCGCCGGCCCTGAAGCGCATCGCGCTGATCGTCGTGGGCGTGCTGCTGTTCCTGGCGATCAGCGGCGCGCTGGCGCGCTTTTTGTCGGTGGAGAACGTCGAACGCGACGACGAGTCGGCGCTGCTGGCCGCGCAGGCGCACGGCGAGCCGCAGGCGATGCTCGCCAAGCTGACGGGCTGCCGCGAGAGCACGTCGTGCGTGGCGATCGTGCGCGCGAACGCAAGCGCGCTTCGCCGGGCGGGCGAACCGAAGATCATCTCGCTGAAATCGCCGACTGCGTATTCGCTGACCGGCGCGACGGGCGCGTCGCGCCTGGCCTGGACGGTGATCGGCCGCGCGCCGGTTGTGCAATGCGTGGTCGTGCGGCGCACGGGCAACGCGCTGACGGGCATCCACATCCACCTGCAGTCGCTCAGCGCGCCGATCCCCAACTCGGGGGATTGCTAGAGTCCTCGGGCTTCCGATGGCCGACTCGAGCACAAAACTGGATGTACGCAGCCGCGCGGCGGATGGCTCGCGCGCGGCGCGGCGCCTGCGTCGCTCCGGGCGCGTCCCCGGCGTGCTGTACGGCGGCGGCGGCGACTCGCAGGGGTTCGACGTCGACGCGCGCGACCTGCGCCTGGCGCTGGCCAGGTCGGGCGCCGTGCTGGACCTGAGCATCGACGGCGGCAAAGGCACGCCGGTCGTGCTCAAGGAGGCCCAGCGCGACCCGGTGCGTGGCCAGACCGTGCACATCGACCTGCTGCGCGTGCGCCTGGACCAGGCGATCCACGCTGTCGTGCCGCTGGAACTGACCGGCATCGACGACACGCCGGGTGTCAAGGAAGGCGGCATTCTCGAGCAGATCGTGCGCGAGCTCAACGTGGAGGCGCTGCCGACGGCGATCCCCGAGTCGATCGAGCACGCTGTCGGAGAGATGCAGATCGGCGACACGATCGGTCTCGATGCGATCGCGATGCCAGACGGCGTGACGCTGCTCGACGAGGTCGAGGAGATAACCGTGGCAACGCTCTCACCGCCGCGCCTGCAGAGCGAGGAGGAGGAGGACGTCGAGTCCGAGACCGAGCTCGTCGGCGAGGGTGGCGAGGACGCGGAGGGCTCGGGCGAGGACGCCGACGGCGAGGACTCCTCCGGCGAGGAGTAGCGCTCCTGCGACGCCCGTTCGCTGGGGGCGGCGGGGCGGTCGACTGGTTGATCGTCGGGCTCGGCAATCCCGGGCGCGAGTATGCGCAGACGCGCCACAACGTCGGCTTCATGGTCGCCGAGGCGCTGCAGCGGCGCTGGGATCTGCCGCGCGCGAAGGACCGTTTCCGCGGCCGCATCGCCGAGGGGCGCGTGCGCGGCGACGCGCCGGCGGCGCAGCCGGGCCGGCCGGCCGTGCGGGTGGCGGTGCTGTGCCCGCAGACCTACATGAACGACGCCGGCCGCTCGGTCGGCCCGGCGCGCGGCTCCTTCAAGCTGGCGCCCGAGCGAGTGCTGGTCGTGCACGACGAGATCGACCTGCCGTTCGGCGAGGTGCGTGCGCGAACGGGCGGTGGCCTGGCCGGGCACAACGGGCTGAAGTCGATCAAGCGCGAGCTGGGCAGCGCTGAGTTCACGCGCGTGCGCGTCGGCGTCGGACGGCCTGACAGCAGCGATCCGGAGATCGTCTCGGCGCACGTGCTCGGGCGCTTTCGCGAGGGTCGCGAGCAGGTCGACGAGCTGATCGAGCGGGCCTGCGAGCAGGTCGAGGACGTCGTGCTGGCGCAGTCGCCGGCGGGCTGAACGCGCAGCTTCCCCGCCCTGCCTGAGCGCTGTCAGGGCGCGTCTATTGTGTGAGCGGCCCCGCACATGCCGCTCAGATCGCTCCTCTCCCACATCGAAGAAGACACTGCCGCGCTGGCGCTCGCGCGCGACGGCGGCAACGCGTTCGTCTCCTCGTCGCTGCGCCCGTACCTGATCGCAGCGCTGGCCGATCGCGACGAGCAGCGCGATCGCTCGCAACTGGTGGTCGTCGGCGACGATCGCGCGGCACGCGACCTGGCCGCCGATCTGCGCGCATGGCTGGCGCCGCGGCGCGTGCGCTACTACCCGACGCGCGGCGTGACCTACGAGTCGCATCTGACGCCGCCGCCCCACCTGGTCGGACTGCGCATGGCAGCGCTCGATTCGCTGCTCGGTGGCGAGGCTGGGCAGTCTGAGAGGCACGGGCACCCGGTCGTGGTCGTGAGCGCGGTGGCGCTGTCGGAGAAGGTGCCCGACCCGGCGCTTCGCCCGCACTCGTTCACGCTGCGCGTGGGCGAGCTGCTGGACCTTGACGAGTGCGCGGGCGAGCTCGTCGCCGCCGGCTACGAACGTGTCGATCAGGTCGAGGAGCGCGGGCAGTTCGCGCTGCGCGGAGGTCTGCTTGACGTTTTTCCGGCGACCGAGGACCGCGCTGTGCGCGTGGACATGTTCGACGTGGAGATCGAGTCGCTGCGCTGGTTCTCGACGTTCACACAGCGTTCGCTGGGCAGCGTGCAGGAGGTGGAGATCGCGCCCGCGGCCGAGCTGGCCGAGGAGCATCGCGAATTGGCCGCTGTGGTCGGCGCGGAGCTCGCCGCGGATACGCGGGGTCGCGCGGGCGAGGACGGCGCGAACACGCGGCCGGACATCGCCGAGCTGCTGCCGGTCGACCGCTTCGGCGCGCTGCTGGACCTCGTCGGCGAGCGCACCGAGGTGGTCGTGGCCGCCGAGGAGGAGCTGGCGCCGGCGCTGAGCGATCACTGGACGGACGTGTGCGCGGCGTTCGGCGACGAGGACGCACACCATCTGTACGTCAGCCCGCAGAGCGTGCAGGCGGCGGTCAAGCAGCGTGCGCGCATCTGGCTGTCGGCGATCTCAGCCGACCAGGACGTGGAGCTGCGCGCGCAGTCGGCCGACACGGCCGCGCGCTCGCTCGGCGAGGCCGAGCCGGAGCTGGAGAAGCTCGTGCGCTCGGGCTACCGGACGGTCGTGACGTTCCCGCGCCGTGGTGAGGGCGAGCGCGCCGCGTACAACCTGGGGCGACTCAAAGCGAGCTGGCTGGGCGAGGGCGTCGATGCGGGCGCGTCTCCGCAGGAGGCGTCGCTGCGCTTCGCAGCGGCGTCGCTGCGTGAAGGCTTCGTCGCGCCGTCGCTGAAGCTCGCGGTGTTCCCCGAGCACCGGCTGCTGCGCCGGCGCAGGGCCGAGCGCGGCGGTGCCGATCGCGGCGCGCACGGCGGTCGCTCGGGCGCGCGGCGCGGCGCGCTGCGCTCGTTCACCGAGCTGCGCGCCGGCGACGTGGTCGTCCACGAGGATCACGGAGTGGCGCGTTTCGCGGGCTTTGAGACGCGCACGGTGGCGGATGTCACGCGCGACTACCTCTACCTGGAATACCAGGGCGACGATCGCGTGTTCGTGCCCACCGACCAGCTGGCGAAGATCTCACGCTACGTCGGCGCGGGCGGCGACAGCCCGCCGCTGAGCAAGCTCGGGGGCACGCGCTGGGACACGATGAAGGCGCGCGCCCGGCGCGCCGCACAGGAGCTGTCGGGCGAGCTGCTGAGCCTGTACGCGGAGCGCCGCAGGCGCACCGGCCACGCCTTCGGAGAGGACACCGACTGGCAGCGCGAGTTCGAGGAGGCCTTCCAGTTCACCGAGACGCCCGACCAGCGCGAGGCGATCGAGCTGGTGAAGGCCGACATGGAGGCGCCGCGTCCGATGGACCGGCTGATCTGCGGCGACGTCGGCTACGGCAAGACCGAGGTGGCGCTGCGCGCGGCATTCAAGGCCGCAAACGACGGCAAGCAGGTGCTGATGCTCGTGCCGACGACGATCCTCGCGATGCAGCACTACGGCACGTTCGCCGAGCGCCTGGCCGACTACCCGATGACGATCGAGCACGTTTCGCGGTTTCGCACGGCCGCCGAGCAGAAAGAGGCGATCAAGGGCTTTGCCGACGGGCGCATCGACATCCTCATCGGCACGCATCGCGTGCTCTCGCGCGACGTGCGCGCGAAGGAGCTCGGCCTGCTGATCGTCGACGAGGAGCAGCGCTTCGGCGTCAAGCAGAAGGAGCTGCTGCGCCAGCTGAAGCTACGCGTGGACGTGATCTCGATGTCGGCGACGCCGATCCCGCGCACGCTGCAGATGTCACTGGCGGGGCTGCGCGACATCTCGGTGATCGAGACGCCGCCGGAGGGCCGCCGGCCGGTGAAGACATACGTCGGCGAGTACGAGGAGGAGCTCGTCAAGCGCGCGATCGTGCGTGAGCACGAGCGAGGCGGGCAGGCGTTCTTCCTGCACAACCGCGTGGAGTCGATCGAGGAGACGGCCGAGCGCCTGCGCGCGCTGTGCCCCGGCGTGCGCTTTGTCGTCGCGCACGGCCAGATGGGCGAGGGCGAGTTGGAGACGGTGATGCTCGACTACCTGCGCGGCGGCGCGGACGTGCTCGTGTGCACCTCGATCATCGAGTCGGGCATCGACATCCCCGATGCGAACACACTGATCGTCGAGCACTCCGACGCATTCGGCCTGGCCCAGCTGTACCAGATCCGCGGTCGCGTAGGGCGCAGCCGCGAGCGCGCATACGCCTACCTGCTCTACGACTCCGCGCAGGCGCTCACCGAGGATGCGGCCCAGCGCCTGTCAGCGCTGTCGGACTACACAGAGCTGGGCGCCGGCTTCAAGATCGCGATGCGTGATCTGGAGATCCGCGGGGCGGGCAACCTGCTCGGCGACGAGCAGTCCGGGCACGTCGCGGCGCTGGGCTTTGAGCTGTACATGCAGATGCTCGACGAAGCGGTCGCCGAGGCCGAGCGCGAGGCGGGCGCCGCGCAGAACGGCGACGGCGCGGAGCCGGCCGACCCGGTGCGCCTGGATGTCAATGTGGACGCGTACGTGCCGGCCGACTACATCCCCTATGAGCAGGCGAAGATCGACGTGCACCGGCGGATCGCGGCGGCTGTCGAGGTGGCTGACGTGGAGCAGCTGCGCGAGGAGCTCGAGGATCGCTTCGGGCCTGTACCGGAGCCGCTGGAGAACCTGCTGGCATTGCAGCGCGCGCGCATCAAGTTCGGCCAGGCCGGCGCGCGCACGGTCAGCTTTCACGGCGACAGGCTTGCGGTCGTGCCGATCCAGCTGGACTCGCGCCGGGCCAAGCGACTGCGCGAGGAGCTGCCCGAGGCGCTGTATGAAGCGGGCCGTGCGCAGATGTCGGTGCGCGTTCCGAAGGATGGAAAGCAACGGTTCCCCACCGTCGTGCGCGCGGCGGACGTTCTGCTGGCGGTAACCCGCGAAGCGGCTTGATCTGGCACTTAGGCATTCGTTAAGCACTCCTTGGGATGTTTCCGCTAGAGTGCCCGCGTCGTGCCCAGAGCAATTCGCATCATCCCGGCGCTAGGCGCCGTTTTGTTTGCCCTCGTGGGGTTCTCCGCGTGTGGTGGCATACCCGGCGACGCCGTCGTTTCGGTCGACGGCAACTCGATCACCAAAGACACGTTCAACCACTGGTTGAGCGTGGCAGCGGCATCGAGCGCGGCGACTCCCGGCAGCACACCGACGATCCCCGTGCCGCCGAACTACACGGCCTGCATTGCCGCTGCCAAAGCCGCCGCGAAACCGGCCAAAGGGCAGACGGCGCCAACCGAAGCGGCGCTCAAGACCCAGTGCGCGAGCCAGTACAAATCGCTGCAGCAGGAGGTGCTCGGGTTCCTCATCTCCTCAAACTGGGTGATCGGCGAAGCCAAATCGCTCGGCGTGAAGATCTCCGACGCGGAAGTCAAGAAGCAGTTTGAAAAAATCAAGAGCCAGCAGTTCCCGAAGGCGGCGGAATTCGAAAAATTCCTGAAAACGTCGGGCCAGAGCGTGTCCGACCTGCTGCTGCGCGTGAAGCTGAACCTGCTGTCGCAGAAAATCCAGCAGAAGATCGTCAAAGAGAAGTCGAAAGTCTCACAGGCGCAGATCGCCAAGTACTACAAGGAAAACCCGAAACGCTTTGGTGTGGCTGAAAAGCGCAACCTGCTGATCATCCTCACCAAGACCGAAGCCCAGGCCAAGAAGGCCAAGCAGGAAGTCGAATCGGGCAAGAGCTTTGAAAGCGTCGCCAAGCGCGTGTCGATCGACCCGACGAGCAAGTCCAACGGCGGCAAGCTCACCGGCGTGGTCAAAGGCCAGGAGGAGAAGGCGCTCGACACGGCCGTCTTCTCTGCGCAGAAGAACGTCCTCACAGGACCGATCAAGACGCCGTTCGGCTACTACATCTTCGAGGTTCAGTCGGTCACGCCGGGCAGTCAGCAGTCGCTCAAGCAGGCCGAAGCGTCGATCAAAGCGCAGCTGACAGCCACCGCACAGCAGACGGCGCTGAGCAAGTTCGTCAAAGAATTCAAAAAGAAGTGGATGTCGAAAACGGACTGCCGCTCCGGCTACGTGGTGACCGACTGCAAGCAGTACAAAGCGCCGAAGACGCCGTCGACAACGACGCCCGCGGTGCCGACCACGACGACGCCGGCCACCACTTCAACGAAATAGGCGCGACTCGGTCGATGCCGAGATCGCGAGCCTGGCGCAGCGGCAGGGTGGTGAGATGAGCCAGATCGAGCGTGTGCATGCACGCCAGATCCTCGACAGCCGCGGCAACCCGACCGTGGAGGTGGAGATCGGCCTGCGCTCAGGGGCGCACGGCCACGCCGCGGTGCCCTCCGGCGCCTCGACGGGCGAGTTCGAGGCGACCGAGCTGCGCGACGGAGGCGCAGCGTGGGGAGGCAAGGGCGTGGGGCGCGCGGTGGCGAACGTCAACACGGAGATCGCCGAGGCTGTCGGCGGGCTCGACGCTGCCGATCAGCAGGGTCTCGACGACGCGCTGATCGCGCTCGACGCGACGCCCAACAAGTCGCGCCTCGGCGCCAACGCGATCCTCGGTGTGTCGCTGGCCGCGGCGCACGCGCAGGCGGCCGAGGAGGGCCTTGCGCTGTGGCGCTATCTGGGCGGCGATGCCGCGCGCGTGCTGCCGGTGCCGATGATGAACGTGCTCAACGGCGGCGCGCATGCCGACAACAAAGTCGATTTCCAAGAGTTCATGATCGTGCCCTGCGGGGCGCCGAGCTTCTCGGAGTGCCTGCGCATGGGCAGCGAGGTCTTTCACGCGCTCAAGCGCACGTTGCACGACGGCGGGCTGAGCACAGCGGTGGGCGACGAGGGCGGTTTCGCGCCGGATCTCGACTCCAACGAGGATGCGCTGAAGATGCTCATGGCGGGCATCGAGGCGGCCGGCTACACGCCGGGTGAGGATGTGGCGATCGCGCTGGACCCCGCCGCGAGCGAGCTCTACAGCGACGGCTCCTACGTGCTCGAGCACGAGGGACGCACGCTCAGCGCAGCGGAGCTGGCCGACTACTGGGCCGACCTGTCGGCGCGCTATCCGATCGTGTCGATCGAGGACGGCATGGACGAGGAGGACTGGGACGGCTGGAAGACGCTCACCGGGCGCATCGGCGACGGCGTGCAGCTGGTCGGCGACGACCTGTTCGTGACCAACACCGAGCGCCTGGCACGCGGCATCGAGCTGGGTGTGGCCAACTCGATCCTGCTGAAGGTCAACCAGATCGGCACGCTCTCGGAGACCCTGCAGGCGATCGCGATGGCGCGCGAGGCCGGCTACACGGCCGTGATGAGCCACCGCTCGGGAGAGACCGAGGACGTGACGATCGCCGATCTGGCCGTGGCCACCGGCTGCGGGCAGATCAAGACCGGCGCGCCGTCGCGCTCGGACCGCGTGGCAAAGTACAACCAGCTGCTGCGCATCGAGGAGCAGCTGGGCGCCGACGCCCAGTTCCCCGGGCGCTCGGTCTTCCGCTAGTCGCTGCAGGGCCGCCCGCGCGCAGCCGGCGGCGATCGAGGGGCGCGCGGCAGGAGGTCGGCCGCCGGGCGCGAAGCAGTCACGGATGCCTGAAGCATTCACCCCTCGAGCGCGCGCCGGCCTGTCTGCTGGGAGGCGGCCCAGTGCCGTACGCGGACGTTCGGCCCGCGGCGCGGGGGCGGGCCCGGTCGCGCGCGTTCGCTGGGACCGGCTGGGACGCTTGGCGATGCTCGCCGTCCTGGTGGTGCTGCTGGTGCTCTACCTGAGCGCCGGGATCCACATGCTCTCGACGTGGGGGCAGGCGCGCCACGACCGTGCGACGGTCTCGGCGATGGAACGCGAACACAAGACGCTCGTGCGCCAGCACGAAGCGCTGGGCAGGCAGGGAACCATCGAAGGCGAGGCGCGCAGCCTGGGCATGAAGAAGTCGGGCGAGCGCCAGTACATCGCGCCGGGCCTGCCGAACAACTGAGCCGCAGGCCGCTGCTAGCCTCGGCGCGGTGTCGTTCGAGACCGCCAACTACCAGTGGCAGCAGGGCGAGCGGCGCCTGCGCGCCGAGCCCGCAGAGCGGCGCCCGCGCATGGAGCGGGTGACCGAAGCGCTCGTCGCCGAGCTGCGCCGGCGCCTGGGCGGGCGCTTCTTCGCCGAGGAGCTCGTCACGTTGTACGACGACGGGACGTCGTGGTGTCTGCAGGTGGCCATGAAGGTCGCGCCGGACGACCCGTTCGCGTGGGAGGCGGGGGTCGTCGTCGATGCGGCGTTCGGTCGCTACCTGCGCGAGGCCGCCGACTATGCCGGCGGGCGCAGGGAGGTCGGCGCCTAAGCGCTAGTCGTCGTCGCCGGTGCGGCGGATGATGATGCAGTCCTCTTCGACTGCGACCTCGACAGGGCGGTGTCCGGCCCAGTGCTCGGCATACACGGGGTTGTCCTGGATGGCCGGGTCCAGCCACAGGCCATAGCCCTCCTCGCCGTGGTCGAACGTTCCCTCCAGCGGGCCTGAGGCGGCGTTGGCGCGCGAGCCGAGCACGCGGCGCCCGCGTCCTCCGCGGCGGCGGCGGGCGCGGGGTTTGGGCGCCTCGCCGTCGTCCTCGTCGTCCTCCTCGTCGCTTGAGCGCGACGCCTTCTCCTCGGCCTCTGCCTTGGCCCGTTCGGCCTCCTTCTCGGCGGCCTCCTTCTCGGCGGCCTCGAGCTCGGCGGCGATCAGCGCGTCGTCCTCGGCGCGCAGGTCGATCTCATCGGGGTACTCGCCGACGGGCGAGCCCTCGGCGGCGTCCTCCTCAGCCAGATCGTTCTGACGCTTGAACTGTTCGATGTCACGCACGCTCACCTCGAGCTGGTGGGCCACCCACGCGTCGGTGCGGCCTTGGCGGACCCACGCGCGGATCTGGTTGAGGTTCGGTCGTAGTGATTTACGAGGCATGGACGGTCCGGGAGACTAGCGCAAAGCGGGCGCGGCAAGCCCGGTTCATTGCGGCGGTGCGCGTCGTTCGCTTTCCCCCGGTCCTGTGACTATGCTTGGCGCACCGGCGGTCGGGGGGTTGCGCCGGGCGAGCGGCCAACAGGAAGGTGCACCGAATGCTGGTTCTGACGCGCAAGTCCAACCAGAGCATCATGATCGGCGACGATGTGGAGGTCTCGGTGCTCTCGGTGATGGGCGAGAAGGTCCGAATCGGGATTCAGGCGCCCCAGGAGATCCCGGTCTTTCGCAAGGAGATCTACCTCGAGATCCACCGCGAAGACGGTGCGATCGACGAGTCCGCAGCGAAGGACAACGCCGCGCGCAGCGAGGTCAACGACGCCCTCGGAGACCTCGGCGAGGGCTAACCGGCGTCGCTAGCCGAGCAGCAGGTAGAGCGTGCGGAACATCACCACGGTGACGACCGCCGCGGTGAGGATGAGCGTGAGCACGAGCAGCACGAAGCGCACTGATCCGCGCTTGTGACGGCGGTCGACCTCGCGTTTGAGCGTGCGCTGCTCGGCCGTGCGACGCAGCGAGTCGCGCCGATGGCGGTCGAGCGAGATCTCTTTGACGAAAGCTTGCTCCCACTCCGACAGGCTTTGTTTCATCTTCATGGTGACGGCGCCTCGTCGTCTCTGCCTGCGTCCTCGGTCGCTTGCGGGCAAAGCCCGCCACGCTCTCTGCGTCCTTGGCAGAGACGACGATCCATCCGTCGGTCCAGCCACGCGCCTTGATGGCGCATCTCAGGAAGCGACGGGCGTCTTGCCCTCGGCGCGCTCATACACCTGTACGAAGCGAAGGAAGTTCTCCGAGATCTGCTTGGCGCCGGCTGAGCGCTCGATCTTGCCGTCGACGTAGGCCTTGAGCGGGTCCCACCAGATCGAGCGGCCGATGGCGAAGCCGACGAAGCCGTCAACGCCCGCGGCTGCCTGCAGCCACTGATCGACCTTGTCGTCGTTGGCGCCGCGGCCGAGCACGACGCAGACGACGCCATCGCGTCCGCCGGTGCGGGCCTGCTTTACGAGCATCTCGCAGTCCGAGCGCTCATCGACACCCTCGATCTTCCAGATGTCGACGACGATGTCGACGTCCTGGATGTCGGCGATCGCGCGGCGCATCAGCTCGGGCCGCAGCTCGGCGTCGTAGCGATCGGCGTCGTCGCCGACGGCCGCGAGCTGGGCGGGCTCGGCCGGGACGAGCAGCTCGAAGAGGAACTTGCGGTCATGCGCCACCAGCCAGTCGCTCAGCCGCTTGAGCTTGCCGAGCTGCACGCGGTTTTCCTCTGCGTCGCCGTCGGGGTTGTAGCGAACGAGCACCTTCGTGAAATCGGGCCCGAAGCGTTCGATGTGCTCGCCGAACTCGTCGCCGTACTGGAAGTCGAACATGTTCTGCCCGGAGCGCTCGGCCGGCATGGCGAGCTTGAGGCCATGCTGATGGGCCTCCTCGGGCACTGTCGAGCCGAACTGCTCGTCGACGAGCACGCCTGTCACCGAGGGGTCTGCGCCTGCACTGACGGCCTGCAGCATGCCCTCGAAGATGAGGTGCTTGGCGTCGGCGATGATCGCCGTCTGCTCGGCATCCGGCTCGCCTTGGATCCCGAAGAACTTCTTCTGGAAGGAGCCGCGGTGGTCAAACGCGAGTATGTAGAGCTTCTGGTCATATCCGAGGGTCATGCCCGGAGTATCGCAAAGGCTGCTCGGCGGGGGTTGGGAGGTCCATAGAATGAGCGCACGATGCCTTCCGGTGCCGATCTGTTCGTCGTCTGCAAGCACTGTGGCTCGGAGGTAAGCCCGTACATCACCGAGTGTCCGTACTGCGGCCATCGCCTGCGACGGCGCGCGCCGAAGCTCCCGCGCGAAGGCGAGGCCTCGCCCAAGCTGCGCGGATTGCGCGGCCGCTGGGGAGCGCCGGGCAGCGCCCCCAAGCCGGCGGCACGGCGTACTCGCTCGCGCCGCCCGCTGCGCTCGTTCGCCGCGGTGGACGCTTCGCGCCCGTACGCGACGATCGCGATCGTCGCGGCGGGTGCTGTGATGTGGGTGCTGCTGCGCTCGGGATACCTCGGTCCGGGCAAACTGGCCGTTGCCGGCCCGCTGCACGGCGACTGGTGGAAGCTGCTGACGACGCAGTTCGTCTACGTCGCCGGCGGTCTGTACGCGTTCGTGGCGCTGCTCGTCGTGGCGATCTTCGGCTGGCTGCTGGAGCGCCGGCTGGGACCGATCTTCGTGCTCGTGCTGTTCTTCGGCGCCGGCGCGGCAGGCGCTTTGGTGGCGCTCGCGGTCTACCCGTTCCCAGCCGTGCTCGGCGCCAACGCAGGTGCCCTCGCGCTGCTCGGCGCATGGGCAGCCCCGGATCTGCGTGCCGCGCGCGCGGGCGACTACTACGAGGGAGACCTGCTCGGCGCGGCCGCGCTCGCCGCATTGCTGCTGGCGATGCCGTTCGTGCTGAGGCTGCCCGAAGCGAGCTGGCTGGCGGGCGTGACCGGCGGGGTGCTGGGCCTGCTCGTCGGCGCCGGCCTGCAGCGCGGCGAGTCGGCTTCGCTGTAGGCGCAGCCGGGCACGCCGGTCGAGCGTGGCGTGCGGACGCGTGCGACGAGCGCTCGGCCCTATGATTCGGACAGATGACGATGACCAACGCGGTGGTGTTGATCGAGGTTGAGCGCGACGCGTTCTCGTCGCTCGGCGCGGCGCTCGCGGACATCGAGGGCGTCGGCGAGGCCTACTCGGTGACCGGCGAGTGGGACTTCGTCGCGATCGTCCGCGTGCCCGACCACGAGCAGCTCGCCGACGTCGTCACGGCTGAGATCGGAGCCCTGCCGGGGGTGCTGCGCACGCAGACGATGGTCGCCTTCGCAGCGTTCTCGCGCCACGATCTCGAATCGCTGTTCTCGATCGGCGAGTAGGCGGGCGCCCACTTGCCCGCGGTGCCGATCAAGGCGGAGTACGGACCCACGCTCGGGCGCCTGCTCTCACCGCGCTGGCGTGCATCCTCGCCGCTGACGCGCGCGTTGGTACGAGTGCTCGTTGTGGCTGCGATCGCGCTGGCGGTCGGCGCTTTTCTGACGCTCGAGAACACGCACTACTCGCGCGGTGGCCGGGTTCCCTTCAGCTTCAGTTACCGGGGCCTGTATCGCGAGCCGGCGCGGCCGGGCGAGTGGGTCAGGCTCGAGCGCCACGGCGCGGGCGGCGTGCTCGAGGACTCCTATGCGGTGCGACCGCTTCTGCTGCCTCGCTACAGCGGAGCGCTGACGGGCGTGCAGGCGCTCTACGCGGCCGCCTACATCCGCGGGCTGCGCGCACACGATGCGGACTTCGTGCTGCGGGGCGAGGGCAAGACGCGCGTGAACGCCGTGCCGGCGTACAACATCGAGTACACGACGCGCGTCGCCGGTCGCACGATGTGGGGCCGCGACGTGCTGCTGGTCGCTCAGCGCGCGGGCCAGCGCGAAGGCGTGAACATCGTGATGCTCACCTCACCGACGGCCAACTCGCAGGTCACCTCGCCGCTTGAAGTGGCCTCGGCGGGAGTGCTGCTCAAGCCGCTGAAGACATTTACGCTCGGCTAGCGCGCAGGATGCACACGAGCGCCCCAGCCGCGGGCGAGCGAGCCGACGCGGTGGGCCGCGGCTGCCGAAGCGGGAGGCGTGGATGCCGCCACCGGATCTGCTTGAGGCTCGCCACTGGATGCGCCGTCGGCGCCGGGCGCGGGCGGTACGGGCGTGCCCGGCGCTTCGCTGCCGGCGATGGCCGTCGGCGTCGGCGCTGGCGCGGGGGGCTGGGTGCTCGTAGCCGGGGTGCCTGCAACGGGGGGCGCTTCGGTTGGGGTGGTGCTCGCGGGCGCCGGTGTGCTCGTCGTAGGGGTCGTCACAGGCGTGACAGTCAGCGGCGGCTGTGCGGTCGCCGAGCTGGGCAGCTGAGTCGACTCGGAGGTGACCTGGGTGACCGGCGGTTCGGCGGGCGCGACCGGCTTTGCCGGCGTAGCGGGGGCGGCCGTCGCGGGCACGACAGGGCGGGCGGGCTCGGCGATCTTCGCAACCTGTCGCACACGCCGGGCGGCGCTTGCGTGGCGATGATGGACGACCGCCATCGGCTGGGTGCTCACCGCGACGACGACGGGCTCGCTCACGGGCCGCACGACGGAGGCCGTGGCAGCACGCGAGCGTGCTGCGTGACGGTGATGCGTGGTCTGGTCGGCGGCGACGCCGGCGCCGACGATCGCCGCTGCGGCGAGTCCGGCGACAGCCTTCGTCGCGAGCGCACCGGCTCCGACGGTGAAGATCCCACCCGCGGCACCGGCGCCTCCGGCGGCGCCTGCAGCGGCCCCCGCGCCGACGGTCGCGCCGGCGCCTCCGGCGACGTGCGCGCTGCCGGCCGATGCCGAGCCGAGCTTGGCGAGGATGAGTTTCTTGAAGATCAACAGCGGGCCGACGGGCAGCACGGCGGCGAGCGCGTGGTTGTTCTCCTTCAGCTGCTTCTTGAACGAGCGGCAGCGATCGCAGCTGCGCACGTGGCGGCGCACGGGGGCACTCAGCTTGACCAGGCCCTCGGCGACCTCGCCGAGCTCCAGGCGCACCTCCGCGCAACTGAGCTTGCGCGCCTCGGCGGCCTCGGCGAGCGAGATGCGCGCGCGCACGAGCAGCGACTTGACCGACGGAACGGTCGTCTCCATCGCGTGGGCGATCTGCTCATAGGAGAGTGCGTCGATCTCGCGCAGCAGCAATGCCGTGCGCTGCGTCTCGGGCAGCTCGTGCACGTCTGTGAGGAGCTCGCGAAAGCTCTCGCGGCGGATCGCGCGGTCGCCGGTGGACATGCCGTGGTCGGCGAAGTGGATATCCATCGAGTCGACCCCGACGGCCGATGCACGGCGCAGATGGTTGAGCGAGCGGTTGCGCGCGATGCGGTAGAGCCACGGACGGACGTTGATCTCGCGCTCATCGGCGAGCACCGCGTTAAAGGCCGCTGCGAAGACCTCCTGCAGCACATCCTCGGCATCCTCGCGCGAGTTGAGCATGTGCCGGCAGAAGGACAGCAGGCGCGACTGGTAGCGCGAGCAGAGTGCCTCAAAGGCGGCGTGCTGGCCGCGGCGGGTCATCGCGATCAGCCGCTCGTCTGACTGCAGGCGCAAAAGCGGCGTCGGCCCGCGCAAGGCGGGCGCTGCGCTGGAATGTCTTAGTGCGGAAGCCTCCACAGGAACTCAATTACCTCATCCAGACCTAAATACACGCTAACAACGCCTGAGTTGCGGCCCCGTGAGGCGGATTGCAGGTTCCCTAGACTCCCGCAGGCACTGGCCCGGGTGGCGGAACGGTAGACGCAATCGATTTAAAATCGATGGCCTAGACGGCACTTGTGGGTTCGACTCCCACCCCGGGCATTCCGACGCTACGCGGAGTGGATAGAGTCGCCGCCGATGGCCAGCGAGAGCACGCAGGAGACCGAGACCTTCCACGGCGGCCGGCTGATCGCACGGCGCCTGAAGGCGCACGGCGTGAGCAAGCTGTTCACGCTCTCCGGCGGTCACCTGTTCTCGATCTACGACGGCTGTCGCGAGGAGGGGATCGACATCGTCGACGTGCGCCACGAGTCGACTGCCGCGTTCGCCGCCGAGGGCTGGGCGAAGGTCACACGCGAGGCGGGCGTGTGCGCCCTGACCGCCGGCCCGGGCGTCACCAACGGCATGAGCGCGATGGCCTCCGCGCAGGCCAACCACTCGCCGATGGTCGTGCTCGGCGGCCGCGCGCCCGCGCTGCGCTGGGGACAGGGCTCGCTGCAGGAGATCGACCACGTTCCCTTCGTGCGGCCGCTGACCAAGCTCGCGGCGACGGCCGGCGGCACCGAGGAGATCCCCGGTCTGGTCGACCTGGCCTTTCAAGCTGCGCTCGCGCCCCACAGCGGCCCGACGTTTCTGGACTTCCCACTGGACTATGTGTTCATGGAGGCGCCCGAGCAGGCTCCCGGCGAGGATCCGCCGGTACCCGACGCTGCAGCGCGCGCCTCGGTGGCGGCAATCGAGCGCGCCGGCGAGCTGCTCAGCGATGCCGAGCGGCCGGTGATCATGGCCGGTACCGACCTCTATTGGGGTCACGGCGAGCAGCAGCTGCTGGAGCTCGCGCAGACGCTGCGCATTCCGGTCTTCCTCAACGGCCTCGCGCGTGGGTGCGTGCCGGCCGACCATGAGTTGTTCTTCAGCCGCGCGCGCTCTCAGGCTCTGCAGGGCGCCGACGTGGCACTCGTGATCGGCGTGCCGATGGACTTCCGTCTGGCCTTCGGCGCGGCCTTCGGCGCGGACACGGAGATCGTCGTGGTCGACGTCGCCGAACCGGAGCGTGCGTTGCCGCGCGCGGCAGCCGCCGAGTGCTACGGACCGCTGGAGTCGACGCTCGAGGACCTGCGCGTGGCGGCCGGCGCCAAGGCGCTGGCGAGCGAGGCGTGGGTGGCCGAGCTGCGCGCGACTGAGACAGAGCGCCGCGAGGGTGAGCGGGCAGAGCGTGCGGACGATCGTGCGCCGCTGCACCCGATGCGCCTTTATGCAGAGCTCGGCGAAGTGCTCGATCGCGATGCGATCGTGATCGGCGACGGCGGCGACTTCGTCTCCTACGCCGGGCGCGTGATCGACAGCTACCAGCCCGGATGCTGGCTTGACCCGGGACCGTTCGGCTGCCTGGGAACCGGGCCGGGCTACGCGCTTGCGGCGAAGCTCGCACACCCCGAGCGCCAGGTCGTGCTGATGATCGGCGACGGCGCGTTCGGCTTCTCGGGGATGGAGTTCGACACGCTCGCGCGCCACGGCGTCAATGTGGTCGCGGTGATGGGCAACAACGGCATCTGGGCGCTGGAGAAGCACCCGATGGAGTTCCTATACGGCTACTCGGTGGCCGCTGAGCTGCGACCGGAAACGCGTTATGACCAGGTGGTCGAGGCGCTCGGCGGTCACGGCGAGCTGGTCGACAGCGCCCAGGGCGTAAAGCCCGCGCTGGAGCGCGCCTTCTCCTCGGGCAAGCCGGCGCTGGTGAATGTGCTCACCGATCCAACCGTCGTCTACCCGCGCAAATCCAACCTCGCCTGAGCGCACGCGCGGCGCCCGACGACCGCCGGCACGGTGGGGCTGTCAGCCGACGCCGGCGAGGCGCAACGCGCCGCCGTGCAGGATGTCGTGCTCTGAGACTTCGACGTGCTCGAGGCCGAACGCGCGCAGCGCCTGTTCGAGCACGATCATGCCCGCGACGATCGTCGGCGCGCGGTCGGGGTGCAGACCGACCACGTCGCGGCGGCGCCGTTCGTCCATGTCGGCCAGGCGTGCGAGCAGCAACTCAATCGTGCCGAGCTGCAGGTCATAGCCGTCAACGCGCGCGGGGTCGTACGGATCGAGCTCTTGGTCGATCGACGCCGCCGACGTTGCCGTGCCGGCGACGGCGACGCCACATGCGACGCGCTCGCGCTCCTCGGCCGGTAGCCCGGTGAGGAAGATCTCGCGCACGTCGCGCGCAAGCTCCTGAAGCTCCTCGGGCGCCGGCGGATCGGAGTCGATGTGGCGCTCGCTCATGCGCACGACGCCGGCCTGCAAGGACACGTGAAAGCCCGCCGCCCGACCGGCGCCCACGACGAACTCGGTCGAGCCGCCGCCGACGTCGATGACGACGGTCGGCTTGCTCTGTGAGGAATCGCCGCTCGCGCCCTCGCCGGCGCGCCCCGACATGGCGCCGAGGAACGTCAGCTGCGCCTCTTCCTCGCCGCGCAGCACGCGCGCGTCCAGGCCGAATTCCTCGCGCACGCGCGTGGCGAACTGCTCGCCGTTGTCAGCGTCGCGCACAGCCGATGTGAGCACGGCCAGGTTCGCCTCGCACTCGTGCTCGTCGATCTCACGGCGATATCCGGCGAGCGTGGCGAGCACGCGGCCGATCGCCGTGTCGGAGAGTGAGCCGGAGGCGTCGACGCCTTCGCCCAGCCGCGTCACCTGCGAGTGGCGCACAAGCTCGTGCAGCGCCCCGCTGTCGCGGTCCACGTCGGCGATCAGTAGCCGGGTGGAGTTCGTTCCGATGTCCACCACGGCGACGCGCACGGCCGGGATGCTAGAGCCTGCCCGAGCGCCTGCGAGAAGTCCGATCTTTGCTAGAACTTGATGCAGCGACGCGGGGTGGAGCAGTCTGGTAGCTCGTCGGGCTCATAACCCGAAGGTCGCGGGTTCGAATCCCGCCCCCGCTATGTCCGTTTATCTGCGACCGTCCCTCGGGGCGGTCGCTTTCGTTGGGGCAAAAGGACCGGGAGCAACTCGGGCGCAGATCGTCGCCGCGACGGTATTGGTCGCTGCTCGTCACTAGCGGCGGTGAGCGCCGGGCGTGGGTCGCGCACGGCGCGCAGCATAGGCCGCCGGGGCGGGTCCAGTCCGTTGCTAGCTCTCGCCGAGCGCTGTACCGTGCCGACGCTTGCAAAATCGCAACGACTCGGAGGACGCCGATGCCGGACACCACCTGCCACATGTCGATCTCGCTCGACGGCTTCGTCGCCGGACCGGACCAGAGTCGCGATAATCCCTGGGGAAGCGCGGCAGGGAGGTGCATACCTGGCACCTCGGCGACGAGCGCGCGAACGAGGCCGACGCGAAGGCAGAGGGCTGGCTCATGCGCTCGCGCGGGGCCTACGTCATGGGCCGCAACATGTTCGGGCCGATCCGCGGCGAGTGGGACGAGGACTGGGATGGATGGTGGGGCTCCGAGCCGCCCTACCACGCGCCGGTCTTCGTGCTCACCCACCACGCTCGCGAGCCGATCGAGATGCAGGGGGGCACGAGCTTCCACTTCGTCACCCAGGGCTTCGAGGCCGCCTACGCGCGGGCGCGTGAGACGGCCGGCGAGGATGGCATCGACATCGCCGGCGGCGCCTCGACCGTCCGTCAGGCGCTCGTCGCCGGAGTGATCGACGAACTCACGCTCGACGTCGTCCCCGTCCTGTTCGGATCCGGCGAGCGGTTGTTCGACGGAGTCGAGTCGCTCGGGTTCGAGCCGGTCGAGGTGCTCCACTCTCCGCTTGCCACGCACATCCGCTATCGGCGGGCAAAGTGAGGAGGCGATCATCCGGTAGACGCCCGCAGACTGCCTAGCGCGGTGTTCTCCGCGCGTAAGCGCTTTTGGATATGCCGACGATATGCGCCACCTCGTAGCATCGGATCGTGCGCGTGCTACTCGTCGAGGACGAGCCTCTCATGGCGGACGCCATACGCGATGGGCTGCGCCTGGAGGCGATAGCGACAGATGTCGCCGGTGACGGTGACACCGCTCTGGGGCTGCTGAGCGTCAACGCCTACGACATCGCCGTCCTCGACCGCGACATTCCCGGACCTTCCGGCGATGAGATCGCCAAACGCATCGTCGCTTCCGGCAGCGGCATGCCGATCCTCATGCTCACGGCGGCCGACCGTCTCGATGACAAGGCCTCCGGGTTCGGGCTCGGCGCCGACGACTACCTCACGAAGCCGTTCGAGCTGGAAGAGCTCGTGCTGCGCCTGAGAGCGCTCGACCGCAGACGCGCCCACGCCAGACCGCCCGTGCGAGTGATCGCCGGCCTGCGCCTGGATCCGTTCCGCCGCGAGGTCTACCGCGACGGCCGCTACATCGCGCTCACCCGCAAGCAGTTCGCCGTCCTCGAGGTCCTCGTCGCCGCCGAAGGCGGCGTGGTCAGCGCAGAGGAACTGCTGGAGCGAGCATGGGATGAGAACGCCAACCCGTTCACCAACGCCGTGCGGATCACGGTCTCGGCGCTGCGCAAACGGCTCGGCGAACCCGACGATCATCGCCACCGCGCCGGGCGTCGGGTACCGCATCGACGCTCAACCAGACACCCGGGCGAGGAACGAGGATCTTGGATAGAGCCGCGCCGCGCGAGGCTCATCCCACGTCGGATGCTGCATCTGCCCCCGCGGACAGTCCGCCTGCGCCTGACCCTGCTCTACAGCGGCCTGTTTCTCGTTTCGGGAGCGGTGCTGCTCGCGATCACCTACATCCTCGTCCGCAGGGCCGGCGGCCCCGACCTGGTCGTCGCGGGAGGCAGCGCGCACGGCCAGGCCGGCCCGCGCGCCCTGAAGAAGGCTCTGGCGAACCCGGACGTCGCGCACTACGTGCGCCAAACCGCCGAACAGCAATACGCCCGGGCCCTCCACGCTCACGCCGAAGATCTCCACCAGCTGCTCGTCCGGTCCGGGATCGCGCTGGCGATCATGACCGTGGTCTCGATCGCGCTCGGCTGGCTGGTCGCGGGGCGGGTCCTGCGCCCGCTGCGGGCGATGACGGCGACCACTCGCCAGATCTCCGAGCGCAACCTGCACGAGCGCCTCGCGCTGTCCGGGCCCCGCGACGAGCTGAAGGATCTCGCCGACACGATCGACGGCCTCCTCGCGCGGCTCCAGGCACACGTAGCCGAGCAGCGGCGGTTCGCCGCCAACGCCTCACACGAGCTGCGCACCCCGCTGGCGATCACGCAGACCCTCCTCGACGTGGCCCGCAACGACCCGAACCGCGACAACGGCGAGCTCGTCGAGCGCCTCCACGCCGTCAACACCCGAGCGATCGACCTCACCGAGGCATTGCTCCTGCTCAGCCGCGCCGACCAGCGGTCCTTCACCCGAGAAGACGTCGACCTGTCCCTGATGGCGGAGGAGGCCACCGAAACGCTCCTCCCCCTCGCAGAAGAGCGCGGCGTCACGATCGAGACCTCCGTCGAGGCGACGCCCACCATCGGCTCGCGCGCCCTGCTGCTGCAGTTGAGCACGAACCTCGTTCACAACGCGATCGTCCACAACCTGCCCGACCAAGGCACCGTCTGGGTCTCGACCAGCGCTCGCCCCGACGCCGTGGAGCTCACGGTCGAGAACACCGGCGAGACGCTCGCGCCACAGATGGTCTCCACGCTTGCCGAGCCATTTCTTCGCGGCGACGAACGCATCCGCGCCGACCACGCAGGCGTCGGCCTCGGCCTGGCGATCGTCAAGAGCATCACCCAGGCACACGACGGAACCCTCACCCTCACCCCCCGAGCCGGCGGCGGGCTCCGCGTCACGGTGCGAATCCGCCGCCGCGTCGTCGCCTCGATGACCTGAGCGAGGCTGGAGGCCCGGCGTGGGCCGAGCCGATCCGGCTCACCGGCGCATATCGCCGGCGTATGTAAAAGCGCATACGTGCCGGCAACATCGCGCCGCCTTCAATGACGGGGTGATCAAACCCCCACGCATACGGAGCGAACATGAGTAGAAAATTGCGGTCCGTGGCCGCCCTCGCGCTGGTCGCCCTGCTCGGCGCGGGCTGCGGGTCGAGCGCACCTTCTCAGACCGGCACCGCCGACGGCACGGCCAGCAGCACCGGCACGGCCGCCGGCAAGAACGCCACCGGTCAGGACAAGGCGGTGAAGTTCGCCGACGTGCATGCGGGCGAACGGCGTCCCCCACTTCCCGGACGCAAACGCGAAAGGCGAATTCGTCTTCGGGATCGACGTGAGCCCCGCGGTGTGGCAGAGGGCGGTCAACGCGTGCAAAGCCCTGCAGCCGCCGGGCACGTTTGAGCGCGAAACGGACACCCAAACAGCAGACGGCGAGCCTCAGGTTCGCCCAATGCATGCGCGAGAACGGCGTGAAGGACTTTCCGGACCCCGCCAACGGTGAACCGCTGATCAACACCTACCGAATCCCATCCTCGGCGACCAGCGGGCGGCATGACCATTCTCAACGCCGCCGTCGCAGAAGTGCCGCAGTGTCCTGGCAGAAGCAGCGGCGGGCCAGTGAAGCCCAAGACCTGGGTGCTGGCCGCAGCGGCCGTCCTGGTTGCCGCGGCGGTCATCGGCGGCGTGGTCGTGCTGTCCGGCGCTGGGCACGCGACCGGCGACGCCCAGGCGGGACCGCCGAACACCGCCAAGGTGCGAGCAGGGGAAGCTCTCGGCCATCGTCTCCCAGGACGGGACTCTGACGTACAGGTCGCGACCGGACGGCTCGCCGTACTCCGTCATCGACCAGGCCCGGGGCGTCTACACCGAGCTGCCCGAAATCGGGGACAAGGTCGACTGCGGTGACGTCCTGTACCGGGTCGACGAGCATCCGGTGCTGCTGCTGTGCGGAGCGGTCCCGGCCTACCGCGCGCTCCAAACCGGCGATGCGGGCCAGGACGTTCTCCAGCTCAACCGCAACCTGCGCGAGCTCGGCTACGACGCGAAGGCCGGTGTCCGAGTCAAGACCGACGAAAGTCGTTTCACCGGTGCGACGGAGAAGGCGCTGGAGGTGCTCCAGCGCAGCAAGGGCCTCGCCGTGACCGGAGGGCTGCCCAGCGGTGACGCGGTGTTCCTGCCTGAGTCGGTGCGGATCGCCAAGGTCACAAGCGAGCCCGGTGCGCCCGCGCAGCCGGGTGCGCCCATCCTGAGCGCCACTTCCGACGCGCTGCACGTGCAGGTCAATTTTGAACCGTCACAGCAAGGCCAGGTCAAGAGGGGCGACCGGGCCCAGATCACGCTGCCGGGCAACACGGTCGTGACGGGGAGGGTCGTCGGGTTTGGACGCGTCGCTGAAGCCCCCGCCGGACAGGGCACCGGCGCCGCGGAAGCGACCATCCCGAGCTACATCAGCCTCGATGACCCGCGGAAGGCTCGCGGGCTCGATCGAGCGCCGGTTCAGGTGGACATCACCACGGCAGGCGTGCAGAGTGCGCTCAGCGTCCCGGCCACCGCGCTGGTCGGCAAGTCCGGTGGCGGCTTCGCGGTCGAGGTGGTGCGGGCCGGAGGTCGACGCGAACTCGTCGCGGTGACGGTGGGCCTGTTCGACACCGGCGGTGGGCGCGTCCAGGTGCAGGGCCGGCTTCGCGCGGGCGATCGCGTGGTGGTGCCGTCGCTATGACTGCGGCTCTGGAGCTCGATGGGGTGACCAAGGTCTACGGCGAGCAGCCGCCCGTTGCCGCGCTGCGCGGAGTGTCCTTCTCCGTACAGCCCGGTGAGCTGGTGGCGGTCGTCGGACCGTCCGGATCGGGCAAGTCCACGCTGTTGCACGTAATGGGAACGCTTGAGCGGCCGTCCGCTGGCGTCGTCCGGATCAGCGGCGTCGATGCCGCACACCTGGACGACCGCGAGCTGTCGCAGTTGCGGGCGACGCAGATCGGCTTCGTGTTTCAGCAGTTCTTCCTGGCCGAACACGCGAGCGCGCGTGAGAACGTAGCCGACGGACTGCTCTACACCGGTGCCCCGGCAGCCGAGCGCTACGAGCGCGCAGATGAGGCGCTCGAACAGGTCGGCCTCGCACACCGCGCCACGTTTAGGCCGACCAAGCTCTCCGGGGGCGAGCGCCAGCGGGTCGCGATTGCCCGGGCCCTCATCGGGCATCCGGCGATCGTTCTCGCCGATGAGCCTACGGGCAATCTCGACATGAGCACCGGCGCATCGATCATGAAGCTCATCCGCGAGCTCAACGACGCGGGAGCCACGATCGTCATGATCACGCACGACGGCGGCCTCGCCGAGCAACTGCCGCGCCAGATCCGGATGGTGGACGGTCAGGTGGTCTCCGACGTCAAAGCCATGGCATGAGTGCAACCGCCGCGCGGTTGTCGCCGCGCGACGGGCTGCGGCTTGCGAGCCTCGGACTGCGCGTCCGGCCGCTACGCGCCGCGCTGTCCGGGCTGGGGATCGCGATCGGCACGGCGGCGATCGTCGCGATTCTCGGGCTGTCGGCCTCGTCGCAGGCCGGGCTGCTCGCGGAGATCGACCGTCTCGGCACGAACCTGCTGACCGTCGAAGCCGGGCAGAGCCTCACCGGGCAGGAAGCGCAATTGCCGCTCGAAGCGCCCGGGCGGATCAGCCTCCTGGACAGCGTCCAGGCGCTCGCGCACACGGGCCTGATGAAGAACGAGAAGGTCTACCGCAGCTCAGTGATCCCGGCGGCTGAAAGCGGCGGTCTGCAGGTGCGGGCGACCAGCCTGAACCTGCCGGGCGTGCTCGGCACCGCGCATCGCCCGCGGCGCGTGGCTCAACGCGGGTACCGCCCGCGAGCCGGTCGCCGTGCTCGGCGCCGTCGCTGCCGAGCGCCTGGGCATCGACCGCGTCTACTCCGATCAGCGGATCTGGCTCGGAGGCCAGTGGTTCAACGTGGCAGGCATCCTGGAGCCCTCACCGCTGGCCACCGACATCGACACGAGCGCCCTCGTCGGCTACCCCGCCGCTGAGAAGTACCTCGGCTACGTCAGCATCGTCCGCGGCGAGCAGACCGCCGGCCCACCCAGCACGATCTACGTGCGCGTCGCCACCGGCCACGAGGCCTCGGTGCAGGCGCTGCTCGCGCCGACCGCCAACCCCGAAGCGGCCAACCAGGTCAACGTCAGCCAGCCCTCCGACGTGCTCACCGCGCGCGCCGCCGCGGCCGGGGCGTTCGACAGCCTCTTTCTCGGGCTCGGCATCGTCGCGTTGATCGTGGGCGCTGTCGGCGTCGCCAACATCATGATCATCTCCGTGCTGGAACGCCGCTCGGAGATCGGCCTGCGCCGGGCACTCGGCGCGACCAAGCAGCAAATCCGCACGCAGTTCCTCGCCGAGTCGATCCTGCTCGCCGTCCTCGGCGGCATCGTCGGCGTGCTCGTCGGAATCCTCGCCACGGCGATCTACGCCAGCACGAAGCACTGGGCCATCGTCATTCCCGTCGAAGCCTGGTCGGGCGGTATCGCCTCCGCCATCCTGATCGGGGCGTTCGCCGGCCTGATGCCGGCCATCCGAGCGTCTCGGCTGCCGCCCACAGTGGCGCTGCGAACTGTGTGAGCGGCGATTGGGCGTCGTAGGGACTAGCGACGTAGCTCTGCCTTTAGCCGGGTGGCGAGGCGGACGGAGGCCTCGATCTCGACTTGGCGGATCGAGACGCTCTCGACGCTGAGCCCAAATGGAACTCCCACGCGCCGGCAGAATGCGATGAGCTCGACGGCCGTGGCGACGGCTTGATCGTAGGACGCGTCGAGGGTGTTGTCCGCGTGGCGCAGCTCGTTCTCGATCCAATGCGGCACATCGACGCCGAGCCACTGAACGAAATCCAGCGTCTTCAGCGAGCCGCAGACCGAGAACGTGAACACGATCGGTGCCGGCTTGACGTCACGAGCGGCGCACTCGTAGTGATAATCGGAGACCAAGCTCTTCGCGGCATTGACGTCATAGATGATCTGGGTGACAAAGAACGAACAACCTGCCGCCTGCTTCGCCAGCAGGCGGACATGCTCCCCGCGCCCGCGCGTGTGCCGCTCTGGGATCGCGACACCGCCGAGTAGGAGATCGGGGCGCACCTCGGTCCGGAGTTCGTAGGCTCGCGACAGAGAGGTTGCTGGCGCCTTCTCGCGAGAGGACGCGCCTACGAACACCGACAGCGCGTGGGTTGGGGCTTGTTCGCTGAGCCACGAGCGAAGACCTTGCTCTGGATACTTGCTCACTGCGCGGTACACGATGGCCGGCACATCCGAGCCGACGAGATAGCGAGCGAGGTAGTCGGCTGGGTCCATCGTGGGTAGGAACGGAAAGGGACGTTCCTCGGGATTGCGGTCGCTCTCGTCATCGATGTCGTAGAGCACGAGGCCGTCGAGGCCCACAGGGCGCAGGCGCTCGAGCGTTTTCGCCGCGATCTGACTGGCTTGCTCCGGTTCGGTCGTCAGGCGCGGTGGGGTCAGCGCGAACAGCAAGAACTCACCCGTGCCCTCCGCAATTCGCCGCTGCAGCTCCACGCGCTGAAGCGTAACCAAGCGCCTATGCGCGACGGCTGGGCGGAGCGAGGCGGGCGAAACTCACTTCGCGATCTTGATGATCCGCTCCATCCCGAGCACCGTATGCACGCGCCCGTCCTGGGTTTCCATGAAGCAGGCCTGCACATACCAGCCAGGCTTCGCGGTGATCGTCTCCTGCTGGAAGGCTTCGTGGGAGACCGGCCCCTGGAACTCGAAGGGTGTGCCGGCGGCGAGCTTCTGAAGGCCCTTTTCGCGTCCGCTGCGCATGCCCTGTACGACCTGCTTGGCGGCGCGCAGGCTCTTGACGGGGAAAGCGACGTCCATGTGCACGAGGAACCCTTCATCTTCAAAGCGCACCAGTTCGCCGTCGTGCAGGGTCTTCGGGCCAAGAAAACCGAACTCGATCGACCGGACCGTCGCCTGCGGAGCCGGCAGCGCCGCGGGTGAGGCCGAAGGGCTGACGGTGAAGAATGTGTGGGCCCTGGCCCCTTTTCCTTCCGCTGGGAGCAGCGCGAGATATTTGCCGGGCTGGAGGTAGGTCTGCGCTTCAGCGCCCTTGCCTGTCGGGACTTCGGCGTCGAAGACGATCGAGCCGTACTTGGATGTGTTGTTGGGGTTCTTCCCGCCCAGCCCGGCTTCGACTTCTGAGTTCGTCACGCCGGGCTTGATCAAAAACAGCACCGCGCTGGCTTCTTTGACGCCGGTGGCGGTGGCGATGACGTTGACGCCGCCTGACTGAGTGGAGCCGGCGACAGTAATCGAGCTGCTGGTGATGGTCAGCGTCATGGTGGGCAGCGGGGCTGCCTGCGCCCGGGCGGACCACGCCAGGCAGAGAAGCGCGAGCGCGCTAGCTGCGAGCAAAGATCTGATCGCAGACCGGTTGAGGTGAGACTGCATGGGTGGCGGTCCTTTCGAGTTCGCGGCAGCTGCCGCAGTGGGCATGGTGTGGCGCTGGAGGTCAAACACGTCCGCGGTGCAACCTATTGCGGGGCGGCGCGACCCGCATGGGACGTTTTCCCTATTTTTCACGGATGGGGCCACGCTCCAGCGAGCAGCTTCTCGCGGGCGCCGCGTCGCAGTTGTGGGCGATGGACGATCTCGCGCAGTTCCGTCGTGGCGTGCTGTCGGTGCTGCACGGGCTGATCGACGCGGACATCGCGTCCTACAACGAGATCTGCCGCGACCCGCCGGAGGCGCTGGTGCTGGCCGAGCCGATGGAATCGCTGGGCACCACCGGGCCGGAGCGACGCCGGCGCTTCGCCGAGCTGATCCTGGAGAACCCGTTGGCAGCCTACTTCGCAAGCACCGGCGACCCCAGCGCCCAGCGCATGTCGGACTTCATCAGCCGCCGCAGCTTCCGGGCGCTCGAGCTTTACGACCTCGTCTATCGCGAAACGGGCACAGAGGCTCAGATCGCCTTCACGGTGCCGGCCAGCGGGCAGCTGATCGGGATCACGATGAGCCGCACGCGCGGCGACTTCTCAGACGACGAGCGCGACCTGCTCGAGCGGGCCCGCCATCTGATCGTGCCGGTCTATCGCAACCTGCTCGACCGGGCCCGGCTGGGCGTCGTGCTCGGCGCTCTGGAGGGAGAAGGAGGCGGGCGCGGCCCGGCCGCCGTGCTGCTCGTACACGGCAGCGGCGCGCTCGAGCCGGCGCACCCGTACGCGGAGCGGCTGCTGCGAGAGATCGTTCGCGAGCGCTCCCCCTTCGAGGCGCTGCAGGCATGGGGGCAACGACAGCGGGGCGCGCGTGCAGGGGGCTCAGGACGCGAACGACTCACGCTCGCACTCCACTGCGGCGAGGTCACAGCCGACTACATCCACGGGAAAGTCGGCACGCTGGACGCGATCGCGCTCTACCCCAGCCCGAGGCCGACGCTCACGGCGCTGCGCTCGCTCGGCCTGACGGCTCGACAGGCGGCCGTGCTTCACCTCGTCTGGGAGGGCTCACCCAACCGGGAGATCGCGCTGGCGCTGAGCATCAGCGAGCACACGGTGCGCCATCATCTGGAGGAGATCTACCGCAGGTTGAATGTGCGCTCCCGGGCGGCGGCCGCTCACGCGGCGGGACGGGCGGCTCGTGAGCTGCCAGGGCGCCGGCAAGACTAGGTTGCTAGCCCGCGAACGTCGCGAACGTCCAGTGGTTCCCGTCAGGATCGGCCACGGTGAAGTCGCGCGACGGGTAGTCGAGCTGATCGGTCAGCTCGTGCACCACGGTTGCACCCAATGCGCGCGCTCGGGACATCACGGCGTCGGGATCAGCCGTGACGACGTGCAGTGAGCTCGTCCCCGGCCGACAGGGCGTCGGGCGCTCGCCGGTGCTCGCCAGCATGACGCGACCGCCTTCGGGCCAGTCGACCTGACAGTGATGGATCGCCCCGTCGGGCTCGCCGGCGATCAACAGGTCCTGCGAGAAGCCCATCGCAAGCAGCCACTCCAGCAGCGCGCGAGCGTCGTCGCTGACCACGCTCGCCCAGATGCTCGGCTGCCGTTGGCCACTGATCGAGATCGTCATTGGTCTCTCACGGGCACAGCCTACCCCCACCAGTCCCGCTGACCCTCGACGTCTTCCCGCGGGTTCTCGCCGAGATGGGGCGCGCCGAAGACGAGGATCTCAAGGCCCTGCGGCCCGGCCTCATAGCCTCGCCACGTTCCGGGCGAAACGCGCACGGCGTCCCACTTCTTGACCGCGACGATCTCGTCGTCGAGCTTCATCCGCCCGCTGCCGCCCACGACGACGAAAACCTCCTCTTGGCGCTTGTGCGTGTGGCCGTACGGAAACCGGTATCCGGGCGGGATGCGCTGATAGCTCAGGCCGGAGCGCTCGAGCTCGAGCGCCGTGCCCGCGAGACGGAACTCCAGGTCCGGCGCGCCGTCGAAGTTGGACCCAACGTCTGCCGGATCCTCTCTGAGGCTGCTCAGCGTGAACGGCACCGACGCCTCAGCGGTCATTCCAGCCGGCGCCGCTCGTTTCGTACTCATCGACGCGGGCCTGCAGCAGCGCCTTCAGAAGCTCGATCGGCAGCTCACGCTCGTAGGGGAGCTTGATGAAGCCCTCGCCGGCTTCGTAACCGGTGGCCTCGACGGTGGCTTTCTGGGTAGCGAAGAATGGCGGCGGGAATCGCAGCGAGCAGTGGTTCTTGAAGTTCTGGAGCATCCACAGGTTCGTGTTCTTGTCGCGCACGTACACCGGCAGATTCCACTTCAGCTCCTCGCGCGCCTGCGGGTCGGCATCGCGGCACAGCTGCCGGAGCACATCGAGATGCGGCCGCTGGATGTCGTTGAGCTGCGCAAAGAAGTCCTCCACGCTCGAACGTTTCGGCATCGGCATGGCGTCAGCCTACCCTCAGTCCGGTCGTTCTTCCTCCTCCGCGCACGCCTCTGCTGCCGCCATCGTGCGCTAGCGTCGAACGCATGACCGTCCAGCGGATGGAGCACGTGGGCATCGTGGTGGACGACCTCGCCGCCGCCAAGGCCTTCTTCGTCGAGCTCGGTCTCGAGCTGCAAGGCGAGGCGCCGGTCGAGGGCAGTTGGGTCGACCGCGTGGTGGGGCTCGAGGGCGTCCGGGCGGAGGTCGTGATGATGCAGACCCCCGATGGTCATGGACGGATCGAGCTGTCGAAGTTCCATGCCCCGGCGGGCGCGGGCGGGGACCGGCACGCGCCGGCGAACACCCCGGGCATGCGCCATGTGTCATTCGCGGTCGACGACATCGAGGCCGCCGTCGACCGCCTGCGCGCCGGCGGCGCGGAGCTCGTCGGCGAGCTGGAGAGCTATGAGGACAGCTATCGCCTCTGCTACATCCGCGGCCCGGAGGGCGTCATCGTCGAGCTGGCGGAGCGGATCGCTCCGTGACGCAGCAGGAGCTGGCCAACCTCGCGCACCTGCGCCTCGCGCCGCGCGATCTGATGGACCGCGAGTACGCGCGCCCGCTCGACGTCGCGGCGCTCGCGCGCGCCGCGCTGATGTCCAGCGCGCACTTCTCGCGGCAGTTCCGCGCGACATACGGGGAGACGCCCTACGCCTACCTGATGACACGCCGAATCGAGCGCGCGAAGGCGCTGCTGCGCCGCGGCGGGCTCTCGGTCACCGAGGTCTGCATGGCGGTCGGGTGCTCGTCGCTCGGCTCGTTCAGCGCGCGCTTCACCGAGCTGGTCGGCGAGACGCCAACGGCCTACCGCGCTCGCGACCACGCAGCGCTCGCGAGCGTGCCCGGGCTGCATCGCCAAGGACCTCACGCGGCCGAGCCGCAAAACCGAGCAGGATCGGAGAAACGGGACGGATGCGCCGCTCCCTACTGTTCGTGCGCATGAACCTAACCCTCTCGCAATGCTTCGTGCTCGTCGATGACCCCGACGTCGCTCTGGCCTTCTACCGCGACGCTCTCGGGCTCGACCTGCGCAACGACGTAGCCCGCAGTGACTTCCGCTGGATCACCGTCGGCGCAGCCACCCAGCCCGACGTCGCGATCGTCCTCACCAACTACCTCAACGGCAGCCCCGCCGACGGCGACGCGCTCGCGGCGCTCGTCGCCAAGGGCGCGCTCAACGGCGTTCATTTCCACACCGACGACCTCGACGCCAGCCTTCGAGAAGCTGCGCGCCGCGGGCGCCGAGATCGTGCAGGAGCCGACCGATCAGCCGTGGGGCACGCGCGACTTTGCCGTGCGCGACCCGTCCGGCAACCTCGTGCGCATCGACCAGCCGCCCGCCTCATAGCGCCGGTGTGGCCCGCGCGGGCCACGTCTTGCCGGCCGAGTCGAGGTGGTATAAGCCGCCGATGGACACCGAGGTCCTGGTCGTCGGTGCGGGGCCCACGGGCTTGCTGCTCGCTGCCGAGCTGAGGCGGCGCGGGACCGATTGCCGGCTGATCGATTCGCTCGGGCAAGCCCAGCACTGGGATCGCGCTACGGTCGTGCACCCGCGCTCGCTCGAGGTATTCGAGTCGCTCGGGCTCGTCGACCGGTTTCTCGACGCCGGCGTGCCGCAACGCGCCGCGCGGTTGCACTCTGCCGGCGAGGTCGTCGCCGAGCTCGACTTCAGCGCGTCGGGCGCCCCGTACCCGTACAACCTCGGCCTTTCCGAGGAGGCCACCGAGCAGTTCCTCGGCGACTACCTGCGCGACCGCGGCGGGACGGTCGAGCGGGGGGTGCGTCTCGTCGAGCTGCAGGGCGGCGAGGACGCCGCCGTCGCGACCCTCGAGCACGACGGAACGCGCACGGCGCTCAGCGCCCGCTGGGTGGTCGGCTGCGACGGGTACCACAGCGTCACGCGCCAAGCCGCCGGAATCGCCTGGAACGGGCATGACATCGCCGAGCCCTGGGCAGTCTTCGACGTCACGCTCGCCGGTCGCAGCGAGGACTTCGAAACGACCCTTGTCTACCTGGAGGAAACGATGGTGATCCTCACGCCGCTTCCCGGCCGGCGCTACCGCGTATACACGCGCCCGAGCTCTCCCACCGCCGACTTCGTAGCCGAGGCCGCAGCGGTGCTCGCCGTCTATCAGCCCGACATCCTTCTTCAGGACATCGCAAACGCAAGCCGCTTCACGTGCCACGCCAAGGTGGCCGAGCGCTACCGTGCCGGCAGCATCCTGCTCGCCGGCGATGCTGCGCATGTCTGCTCACCAGACCAGGGCCACGGCATGAACTGCGGCATTCAGGACGCCCAGAACCTCGCCTGGAAGCTCGCGCTTGTCTGCGACGGCGCCGCCCCGGAGCTGCTTGACAGCTACGCCGCCGAGCGGCGCCCCGTCGCCCAGGAGATCGCCGACTCCGGCGATGCGATGGAAGCGATGGGCCGCTTTGACGGTCCCGAGGCGCGTACCCGGCGCGACCTCGAAGTTCGCACCAACTTCGCCAGCAGCGATGTCGTCCACAGCGAAGCGGTGGCCGAGGCCGAGCTGAACATCGACTACCGCCGCTCGCCGATCGTTCTCCGTGCGCCAGGCGATGGCCCGGTCAGCCCCGGCGAGCGGCTGCCGGATCTCGGGCCGGTGCAGCTTCCGCGGGCCGCCGCGCAACGGCTGCACGAGCTGACCCACAGGCCGGGGCATACGTTGATAGCGCTTGCGCGCGAGGAGCGTGCCGGCGAGCTGCCAGCGCTGCTGGCTGAGTTGGAGGCGATCGCAACGCGCTCGACGCTGTTCGACGCCGCATTCGCCTTCGCGACGGTGCCCGAGCCGCCGGTGCCGGCCGGAGTCATCGACCCCGCCGCCGCGGACGCACTTGGCGTGTCGGGCCTCGCTCTGCTGGCGGTCCGTCCCGACAGGCACATCGGTTTCCGCGCCGACCGGGCGGACACCGACGGACTGCAGCGCTACGGCGAGCTGCTCGCCGGATCCACCGGCTAGCAGACGCCGAAGTGCGTGCTCAGCGTCTTGTTCACCGCAACGGTCTTCTTGCGGCCGTGAGCCGTCACCGTCTTCTTGTAGAAGGCCTTGACCGCCAGTTCGTGTGAGCCTTTGTGCAGCGCGCCGAGGCGGATCATCAGCGACGACGGGAACGCGAGTCAGCGTGGCGTTCGGCGAATACACGATCTTCGTGATCGTCTTCTTCTTGCCGTTGGAGGTGATCGTCGACCTGTGCTTGCGCGCGATGCCGCGGTCGACGTACAGCGCCGCGTTCGTGAAGCGAAGCTTCGTGCCGCGCGAGCCGGCGATAGACGTCGAAGCGAAGCGCACCGCGATGCTTTTGCCACTGGCGGTGCACACCGTCGGCGGCGGACTCGTCAGCGCGAGCAGCTGATCGCCGAACGTCGTCCTCGTCAGCAGGTAGACCGAGCGCGGCTTGACGATCGCCGGGGGCGTCGTCGTGGTCGGGGGTGGAGGTCGTCGTCGTCGTGGCGCCGCCGCCTCCCGGTTTGGCGAGCTGAAGGTCCACCTTGCCGATCACCGGGTGTGTCGCCGAGCGCACTGAACCACGGATTGCCTTCCGGGCCTTCGATGATCGCGATCGCCGTCTGCTGCCGGCGAGCGGGTCCACACCGGATGTGAACTGCGTGATCACGCCGGCGGGCGTGATCCGCGCGATCCCTCCGGGCATCGACTGCTCCACCCACAGGTTGCCGTCCGCGGCCGGCGTGATGTCGTCGGGCAGGCTTTCCTGATTCAGCCCTTCGTCGAACTCTCGTGATTTCTCCGGTCGGGGTTACCCGACCGATCGCACGGTGGCCCGCCTGCTGGTCGACGAACCAGACGTTGCCGTCCGGACCGGCCGTGAGCGCGTCCGGATGGCTTTCGAGCTTTCGGGTTCACAGGAAACTCGGTGATCGTGCCATTTGTCTTGACACGCCCGATTGCCTCGGCGTGCTCGTCGCTGAACCACACGTTGCCGTCGGGGCCCGCCGTGATCTCCGTGGGGTTCGCCGTCGGAGTCAGGTTTTCTGGTTCGATCGGAAACTCGGTCGGTGGGGTTTCGGGCAGGCTTGCCTGCGTCACCTTGCCGATCGCGTGTGTCCCCTCGTCGGTGAACCAGACGTTGCCGTCCGGGCCCACCGTGATGGCGTTGGGTTTGCTGTTCATCGCGGGGAGCGGGAACTCCGTGATCACGCCGGACGTCGTGACCCGTCCGATCTTCTGCGTTCCTTCGTCGATGAACCAAACGTTTCCGTCCGCCCCAAGGACCATGGGGCCCGGTGCGGTGCCCGCACCGAGTCCTTCGTGAAACTCCGTCACGGCGCCCGCCGGCGTAATTTGCCCGATCGCCGCCGTTGTGCCGTGATCGCTGAACCACAGGTTTCCGTCAGAGCCCTCGACGATGTCGACCGGCTTGCTGCCAGGGTTCAGGCCGGCGGGCTGAATGCGGTGATCGCACCCGCCGGCGTGATCCGCCCGATCGAGCCTTTGCCCGTGAACCAGAGATTGCCTTCCGGGCCGTTGGTGATCCCGGCGAAGGTGGGATTCCAGCGTGTTCCGGAACTCCGTGATTTCGATCGCCGCAGCCGACGATGGTCCCGCCGCGGCGCATCCCGCGGCCACCGACACGCACACCAGCAGCACCTTCCGCCACGACCTGCAACTCCGCTTCACTGCGCTCCTCCGTTGCGTTCCGTTCGAGCGCGCGAGGTTACCCCGTGGCTCGACGGTGTGCTGCACCTAAGCGTGCGTCTCCTCGCCCTCCACGCCCACCAGGCCGGCGCTCGCGAGCTCGGCCTCCTCGCGTACGAGCCGTTCGCGCTCACCCGCCGCGAGCGCGTGTGGCGACTCCGCCGGCGCTCCGCGCGAGAGCAGCCACGAGACCGTCGCCGACAATGCGCACGCGCCCGCGCCGACCCACAGCGCGGCCACGTAGCCGCGCTCGGTCACCTGCCCGGCGATCGTGTCGCCCGCGAGGATCGACGCCGCCAGCGCGCTGCCGAGCGAGAAGCCGATGTAGCGGATCACCTGGTAGAGGCCCATCGCGCTGCCGGTCTCGCTCGCCGGCACCGCCCTGGCGATCATCCCCGGGATCGCCGCGAAGGTGTAGCCGAAGCCCACGCCGACTACGCCCATCGTGAAGAACGCCTCCCACAGCGCGCCGTGTGCCAGCGCGAAGAACACTCCGGCCGCGGCGATCGTCAGTGAGCCGTAGATCAGCAGGGCGTTCGCCGTCAGCCGCCGCGTGAGCGATTGCGTCGTGCGGCTCGCCAGCAGGCCCATCACCGAGAACGGCACCAGGCACAGTCCCGCCACGAGCGTCGATGCGCCGAGGCCGTAGCTGAGCGTGCGCGGCTCCTGCACGAACTCTGTGACCAGCGTGAGGAACATGTACATCGCCACGCCCAGCACGACCGCCGCCAGATCGGCCGTCAGCACCGCGCGGTGGCGCAGCTGGCGCAGGTCGACCAGCGGCGCCTGGTCGGCCAGCTGCATGCGCACCCACAGCGCGAGGATCGCCGCGGCCGCCGCGAACAGGGCGACGATCGCAGGCGAGCCCCAGCCCCACAGCTCACCCTGGCTGATCGCCAGCAGCAGCGCGATCAGCCCGGCCGCGATCACCGTCGCTCCGCGCACGTCCAGCCGCGCCGCGCTCGTCTTCGAGCTCGACGGGATCACCAGCGCCGCGGCGAGCAGCGCGATGCCGCTCATCACCGCGCCGAAGAAGAACGCCGCGTGGACGTCGAGTTCGCTGGCGATCAGGCCGCTGATCGGATAGCCGGCGCCGACCGCGGCCGCGCCGGCGACCGACAGCGTGCCGATCACGCCCGGCGAGCGCGCGGGGGAGAGGTGGTCGCGCGCCGCCGCCATCGTCACCGGCGCGAGGCCGAGGCCCACGCCCTGCATCGCGCGCCCCACGATCAGCACGACCAGCGACTGCGCAAGGCCGGCGATGATGCTGCCGGCGAACACGATCGTCAGACCGCCCACGATCGTCTGACGCCGCCTCGGGCCGTCGCCCAGCCGACCCATGATCGGCGCCGCGACCGCGGCTGACAGCAGCGCCGCCGTCAGCGACCACTGCGCGCTGTCGAGCGAGATGTGCAGCGCGCGTGCAACGGACGGGATCAACGGCGCGCCCAGGCTGCTGATGATGCCCGTGACCATCGTCACGCCGATCAGCACCCACACGAGTGCGCCGCTGCGCGATTCGCGTGGGCTCGGCGCGGGCACCGCCTCGATGCTAGTCGCAGCGTGCCGGGCGCCCGGCCGAGGAGTGCGCTGTTTACCTTCGGCGACTTGCGGTCATATTCTCGATGGAATGAGCGGGGAGAATCGATTCGCGCCCGGCCAGCGCGTGAACGTCGAGATCGAGGGCCGGCAGGTCGCCGGTGTGTTCGTGCGCTCGCGCCGCCCGGCGAGGGCGTCAACGTCAAAGGCGTCGCCGCAGGCGGAGGGCGGCGGCGCTATCGGCTGGGTGCGCCGCTCGGACACCGGCGAGGTCGAACCCTTCGGGTACGAGCTCATCTCCGGCGACTGAGCGGCGCCGGCGCGCTCACGCGGCGCTGGGAACGGCCGATCCGATCGCCTCGCTGGGCTCCGCCGGCTCGCGCTCGATCTCGCGCTCGCGGATCAGCACGGCTGCCGCCAGCGCGCCGACAAGCGCGAGGCCGCCGCCGAACAACAGGATCTCGTTCAAGCCCGACAGGAACCCCTGGCGTGCGGCATGCCCAACTGTCGCGCGGGCGCCCACAGGCAGCGCCGCTACCGCGTCGTGCAAGCGCCCTGCGGACACCGCTTCGACCAGCTGGCGGCCGTGGCCGTGCGCCGCCGGCGCGAGCGATTCTGCCTTGCTCGCGCCGCGCGCCGTGAAGATCGCTCCCCACACGGCAATGCCGACGGCGATTCCGACCTGGCGGAACGTGTCGTTGATGCCCGCCGCCATGCCGCTTTTCTCCTTCGGTACGACGCTCAGCGCGACGTCCGCCACCACCGTGTTGACTACGCCGGCGCCGACGCCCGCGAGGACGAACCCCGGCAGCAGCGCAGTCCAGCCGTCGCCTGCGCTGAGGCCGGACATGAACAGCAGTCCCAGCCCGACGAACGCCAGGCCGACTCCGAGCTGTGCGCGCGCTGCGATGCGCGAGACCCACGCGCCCGACAGCCCGGCGACGACGAACGTCACGACCGTCAACGGCAGGTAGCGCTCGCCCGCTCCGAGCGGCGAGTCGCCGAGGAACTGCTGCAGGTACAGCGTCAGGTACAGGAACAGCGCGAACAGCGACGCGCTGATTGCAAACGCCGCGATCTGCACGCCCGTGAAGGCGTGGCTGCGGAACAGCTCCAGCGGCAGCATCGGGTTCGCCGAGCGGCGCTCGATCGTCACGAACGCCGCCAGCAGCAGCACGGCGCCGCTCAGCAGCGACACGATCATCGTGCTGCCCCAGCCCTCGGCGTTGCCGCGCAACAGCGCGTACACAAGCATGAACAGCGCTCCCGTGAACGTCGCCACGCCCGGCCAGTCCGCGCGCGTGGCGCTCGGGTCGCGCGACTCGGCGACCTTCGCCGCCGTGATCGCGACGGCAGCGATACCGATCGGCACGTTGATGTAGAAGACCGACTCCCAGCCGAGCGACTGCGTCAGCGCGCCGCCGACCAGCGGGCCGGCAGCGACGGCCACGCCGATCGTCGCGCCGTAGATGCCCATCGCCATGCCACGCTCGCGCCCGCCGGGGAACTCCTGCGCGACGAGTGCCAGCGAGATCGCGAACATGACCGCGCCGCCAATGCCCTGCACGGCGCGCGCGGCGATCAGGAAGCCCGCGCTCGGCGCCAGCGCGCACGCAAGCGATGCCGCGCTGAACACGACCAGGCCGGCGAGGAACGAGCGCTTGCGCCCGAAGCGGTCGGCCAGCGAGCCGGCCGTAAGCACGACCGTCGCCAGGGCGAGCGCGTAGGCGTCGATCACCCACTGCAGGTCGGTGAAGCTGGCGCCGAGGCCCTGCTCGATCTTCGGCAGCGCCGTGTTCACGACGGTTATGTCAAGCAGCAGCATGAACGTCGCGATCACCACCGCTGCGAGGGTCCACCACTTGCGAGTCATTGACAGCCTCCACTTCGCCGTATAAGATTGGTCAGGAAGCCTTGTAAGGCTAATTGATCAAGCGACCTTATCATGGAACCTGACCAAATGCGCGACGACCCTAGAGAAGATTTCGTGGCGCTTTTGTTCACCGCGGCGGACGGCCTGATCGACGAGCTGTCGACTCGTCTCAAAGCCGCCGGCTATGCCGATATCCGCGGGGCTCACGGGTGCGTGTTCGGCAACATCGTCCCCGCGGGCATGCGCCTGACCGAGCTCGCCGAGCTCGCCGGCATGACCAAGCAGGCCGTCGGTGAGGCGGTCAGCGACCTCGAACGCCTCGGTTACGCCGAGCGCATCGCCGACCCCAGCGACGGGCGGGCGAAGATCATCCGCCTGACCGAGCGAGGCAGCGAGGCCCAGCAGACCGGCTTTTGCATCATCGCCGACATCGAGGCCGAGTGGGTGCAGCGCTACGGCGCCGATCGCGTCGCCGCGTTGCGCGCGATGCTGCTGGACATCACCGGCGCGCCGCGCGCGCTCGCCAGCGCCGCCTAGCCCGCTCGCCCGTCCGCTGCCGCGGGCGCGCCCAGGTGCCCCTGCAGCGCATCGACGAGTGCCGCCTGGCCGGCCACGAGCTTGCGCCGCGCCGTCGCCGCGTCGACCCACGCGACGCGGTCGATCTCCGCGAACTCCTGCTGTGCGCCCGAGCGCGGCGGCCATTCCATGGAGAATGTGTTGCTGCTCACCGTCGCCGGATCGAGCTCGCCGGCGATCGCCCACGCGACCACGCGCTTGCCGCTGCGCTGGCGGATCTCGCCGAGCGCGAGCGCCTCGCCCCGCGGCGGCTCGTGGCCGGTCTCCTCGGCGAACTCGCGCAGCGCCGCCTCATAGGCGTCCTCCTCGCGCGCGTCGTACTCGCCCTTGACGATCGACCACGCGCCGTCGTCCTTGTTCGCCCACAGGGGCCCGCCCATGTGCGCGATCAGCACCTCCAGGCGCCCTTCGCGCACGCGGTAGGGCAACAGGCCGGCGCTCGTCTTGGACCTGCTCATGCGACAAGCATTGCGCAGCACGCGCCGCGCCATAATCAACTGCATGGACGACGCGATCGCCCGCTACCGAGAGGCCTCCGAGGCAAACGACATCGCGGCGCTGATGCACACGCTCGCACCCGACGTCGAGCTCGTCTCGCCGATCTCCGGGCGCATGGTCTTTCGCGGCACCGACGACGTGCGCTTCCTGCTCACGCACGTGTACGGCTGCATGCGCGGTCTGCGCTGGACCTCGCAGCTGAACGACGGAGCGAGCTCGGTGCTCGTCGGCGCCGGCAAGGTGGCCGGCCTCGGCCTCACCGACGCGATGGTCTTCGACCTCGCGCCCGATGGCCGTATCGCGCGCATCCGCCCGCACCTGCGCCCGTGGCTGGGGCTGACGGTGTTCGCCCTCGTGCTCGGCCCGAAAGTCGCCGCCCGGCCGTCGGCCGTGTGGCGTGCGCTCAGGGCGCGCTGAGGCGCTGCGCGCTCATCCGCGCTCGCTGTCCAGCGTCGCCATGCCGTGCTCGGGGTAGCGCTCGCCGACGGCCGCGTCGGGCGGCACCGCGCGCTGCAGGTCGGCCAGCTCGTCGTTGCTCAGCTCGACGTCCAGCGCCCCCAGCGCCTCGCCAAGACGCTCGCGCGTGCGCGCGCCGACGAGCGCGACGACGTCCTCGCCTTGGGCGAGCACCCAGCCGATCGCGACCTGCGCGACGGTCACTCCCTTGGCCTGCGCGAGCGCGCGAAGCTCGTCGACCAGCGCGAGGTTGTGCTCGCGGTTCTCTGCGCTGAAGCGCGGCGCGTGCGCGCGGAAGTCGCCGGCCGCCAGCTCGCGCTCGGCGCTGAAGTGACCGCTGATCAGCCCGCGGCTGAGCACGCCGTAGGCGGTGATCGCGATGCCCAGCTCGCGACAGCGCCCCAGGATCGACTGCTCGATCCCCCGCGAGATCAGCGAGTACTCCAGCTGCACGTCGCAGATCGGGTGCGTCGCGGCGGCGCGCGCGATCGTCTCCGCGCCGACCTCCGACAGACCGATGTGGCGGACGTAGCCCGCCTGCACGAGCTCGCCGATCGCACCGACCGTCTCCTCGATCGGTACCCGCTGATCGAGCCGTGCAGGGCGGTAGACGTCCACGTGATCGACGCCCAGGCGCGTCAGCGTGTGCGCCAGCGCCGTCTTGACGGCCGGCGGGCTGGCGTCGAAGCCGAGTATCGCCCCTTCGGGGCCGCGCTGGGCGCCGAACTTCACGCTCAGCAGGTAGTCCTCGCGCGGTCGCCCGCGCAGCGCCTCGGCGAGCAGCAGCTCGTTGTGACCCATCCCGTAGAAGTCGCCCGTGTCGATCAGGTTGACCCCGGCGTCGAGCGCCGCACGGACGGTCGCGATGCTCTCCGCGCGGTCGGACGGGCCATACGCGCCGGACATGCCCATCGTGCCGAGGCTCACCGCGGATACCTCCGGTCCGTTGGCTCCGAGCCGCCGGATCCTCATACGCGAAAAACCATAAATTCAATATAGGAAGGATAAGTTGGGCACATGTCCCCGACCCCTCCGCCTGCAGGCACGGAGTACGAGCGCCTCGGCGTCACGCCGACGCCCGACGACGGCAACCGCCACAGTGCCGCCGAACCGTGGGACGAGAGCACGCGGCCGCACAGGCCGCCGTCGCCGGCCGAGCTCGAGTACTCCGACACCGGCCGCCAGGTCGGCCAGCATCTCGTCGACGTGCACGACATGCTGCGCCGCGAGCTCTCAGAGCTGCGCCAGATCGTCGCGCAGGTGCGCGATGGCGCGCTCGACGCCGGCGACGCGCGCTCGGCGCTCAACGAGATGGCGATGCGCCAGAACGACTGGACGCTCGGCGCGTTCTGCTCGCGCTACTGCCACGCCGTGGCGCGCCACCACGGGCTCGAGGACGACGCGATCTTCCCGCACCTCGCGCAGAGCGACGCGCGCCTTGCGCCGGTCATCGACCGCCTCGCCGAGGAGCACCTCGTCATCCACGACGCCATCGAGGAGGTCGACGGCGCGCTCGTGGCGCACATCAACACGCACGACTTCGCGCGCCTGCAGGCGGCCATCGACCTGCTGAGCGACGCGCTGCTGTCGCACCTGTCCTACGAGGAGCACGAGCTCGTCGAGCCGCTCGCCCGACTCGGCTTCTACCGCGACCAGGTCTGAGCGCCGGCTCGCAGCGCCCGACAAATGGCCACAGCGCCTGTCGCGTGTGGGATCATCGTCGAACGATTCCACTGGATTGCGGGGTCGGGGGATAAGCATGAGGCCGTCTCCAAAACACCGGCTCACCGGGGTGGCGATAGCGCTGTCGCTGAGCCTTGCGCTGATCGCCTTCACGGCCGGCGCCGCGGCGGGCGCACCGCTCACCGGCGAAGTCCTGCCCACCGTGACCGTGCAGGCCGGTCCGATCGCCACGGTCGAAGTCTCGCCCGCGCCGCGCGTGCAGGTGCCCGGCGTGACGACCGTGCAGGCCCCTTCGCTGCCCCAACCCCAGCTGCCCGTGCCGCCGGTGTCCGTCCCCGCGCCGCCCGTCGCGACTCCGTCGGTTCCCGTCGCGCCCGTCTCGACCCCCTCGCTGCCCGGCACCGGCAGCACGACAGGTTCGCAGGCGTCCGGCTCGCGCTCGGCGTCAAGCTCGGCGAATGCGGGCTCTTCCGCCGCGGGCGCCACGCAGCTCGCCGCGAAAGCTGCCACGAATCGTGTGACGAGCGCCGCCGGCAAGACGGCGACCGCACGCTCGCACAGGTCCCCCCAGCGCGACACGGCCGGCCGCGGAGCAGCGACAGCGCCGACGCGCACCTCCGCATCGAGCGCAGGTGCCGCGGCTGCCACGGCGGCGGCCGGCGCACCGGCGCAGGCGCGACGCACGCAGCGTGCGTCGCACAGCTCGCCCGCCAAGCCTGCGTCGAGCAACCCGCTCAGCGAAATCGGGCGCGACATTCCGTTTCCCGTACCGGTTCCCGACTGGAGCAAGCCGATCATCCTGCTGCTGGCGCTCGTGGCGGCGTGGTTTGCCGTGCGCTCGCGCCTGGCGGCAGTGCGCGCGCGGCGGCTTGAGCGCCAGCGCACCGAGCTGCTCGGCGACCTCGACGTCATGCAGGCGACGCTCGTGCCCGTGATCCCCCGGCGACTCGGCGATCTCTCGGTGTCGGTCGCCTACCGGCCCGCCGACGGCCCCGCCGCGGGCGGCGACTTCTACGACCTGTTCGCACTGGAGTCCGACAGGGTCGCGATCGTGCTCGGCGACGTCGCCGGCCACGGACGCGGCGCGCTCACGCAGGCCGCACTCACCCGCTACACGCTGCGCGCCTACCTCAAGGCCGGCCTGCAACCGCGTGCTGCGCTGGCGCTCGCCGGCTCGGTGCTCGCAGAGCCGGGACAGATGCAGTTCGCGACGGTCGTCGTGGCGATCTACGACGGCAGCGACGGCCGCCTGACCTACGCCAGCGCCGGGCATCCGCCGCCGATCTCGATCGGCTTCGACGTGCCCGAGCCGCTCACCGTGTGCTGCTCTGCACCGATCTGCTGCGACCTGCCGACCGGCCGCAGGCAGACCACCATCTCCGTTCCCGCGGGCGGGCAGCTGTGCTTCTTCAGCGATGGGTTGCCCGAGGCGCGCACGTCCGACGGCCTGCTCGGCCGCGAGCGTCTGATCGAGCTCGCCGACGGGCTGGGTGGATCCGACAGCGCCTCGCTGCTGCTGCAGCGCGTCAGCGACGAGGCGCTCGCCACGCCCGACGACATGGTCGCGTGCGTGATCTCCTGCGCCGTCGGCGCGCGCGCTCCCCACGTGTCCGTCGAGGAGCTCGAACTCGACGGCCCGGCGCTCGCTCGCCCGAGCTTCGCCGCCTTCCTCGCGGCGTGCGGCGCCGCCGGCGATCTCGCCGGCGTCCTCGATCGTGCGCGCGAGACCGTCAAGGCCCACGGTGCGGCGCTGCTGCGCATCGAGCGCCCGCCGGCCGGCGAGGCGAGCGTCACCGTCACGCCCGGTCTGTCGGCCACGATGGCTGCGCCCGCGATCGCCCGGGCCGGCCGCTCGGAGGAGCATGCGCTTGCCCTCGCGCTCGGGCGCGCCAACGCCTGACGCACCGGCAACGCGGCGGAACCCGCGCTCCATCGCGCTAGCGTCATACAGCCTCCCCCCAGGGGGCGTACATGCAAGCGCGCAGAGAGGAACCCAAGCGATGGCAGACAAGCCGATCATGCAGCCGGGCCCAGAGCACCCGATCACCGTCGAGCCCAACGTCGATCGCGTGATCGTGTCGGTGGCCGGCAAGGTCGTCGCCGATTCCGCGCGCGCGCTGACGCTGCGCGAGGCCGACTACCCGCCCGTGCAATACATCCCGCTCGCAGACGTCGACGAGTCGCTGCTCGCCGCCAGCGAGCACGTCAGCTACTGCCCGTTCAAGGGCGACGCCTCCTACTTCAGCGTTCCCGCGGGTGGCGAGCGATCCAAGGACGCGGTGTGGGTCTATCGCGAGCCCTACGACGCCGTCGCCGAGATCAAGGACCACGTCGCCTTCTATCCCGATCGCGTCGACTCGATCGACGAACAGGCGCCCGCGCCCGCGTGAGCAACCCGGTCGGCACCGACGGTCCGCAGGACGGTGCAAACAGTGCCGGTGCCAGGCGCACGGCACGGCTGATGTTCGGCGTCCGCTACGTCGTGCCGGCGCTGGTCGTGCTCGGCGGGATCGTCGTGATGGCGCTCGGCAGCGAAGCGGACGTCGAGGGCGGCGCGGGCATCGTCAGCGCCGGCCTGGCCGTTTACGCGTTGAACTGGCTGTATCGCGCGTCGGTCGACGGCGATCGCGAGCGCGACGCCGAGGAGGCCGCGCGCGACTACCTGGACCTGCATGGGCACTGGCCCGACGAGGCTGCGCCTGAGGCGCCGCCGAGGCGACACCCGGCACCCGGCACCCGGCGCCTGGCGGCACCGCCGCGGCGCCCGCGGCACTGACTTCCCCGGGAACCGAGCGCCGCGCGATCGCCCGGATTAGCATGGCGAGCTCCAGACCCCGCGACAGGCAGGACGGCGGCACGTGCACCCATTGCAGTGGCTAGGCAAGCGCGATCGCGACTTCGCGGCGCTGCGGCGGGCCGGGCGAGCGGCGATCGTGATGCCGGCGCTGTTCGCGCTCGGCGACAAGGTGATCGTCAACCCCGCACTCGCGACGTTCGCGGCGTTCGGGTCCTTCGCCATGCTGCTGCTGGTCGACTTCGGCGGCCCGCTGCGCGAGCGCCTGCAGGCGCAGGCGCTGCTCGCGCTCGTCGGGCTGCTGCTCGTCACGCTCGGCACGCTCGTCTCCCAGAGCGTGTGGCTGTCGGCGCTGACGATGGGCGTTGTCGCGTTCGCCGTGCTGTTCTCGGGGGTCGTCAGCTCCGTGCTCGCCGGCGCATCGACCTCGCTCCTGCTGTCGTTCATCCTGCCGGTCACGCTCGCCGGCCCGGCGTCTTCGATCCCCGACCGGCTGGAGGGGTGGGCGATGGCCTCGGGCGCCGCGCTGCTCGCCGTCGCGCTGCTGTGGCCGACGCCTACGCGCGGCCCGATGCGCGACGCCGCGTCGGCGGCCTGCCGAGCGCTGGCGGCGCGGCTGCGCGCGGAGGTCGCCTACCGGCTCAGCGGCGAGGACGCGGCGTTCGCGCACGATCATGAGCATGCCGTCGCGCAGGCCGACGCATCGGTCGAGACGCTGCGCGGAGTGTTCCTCGCCACGCCGTATCGCCCGGCCAGCCTGAGCACGGCCGGCAGGGCGACCGTGCGCCTCGTCGACGAGCTCGGCTGGCTCAGCGCGATCGTCGACCAGGCGGCACGCCCGACGCCGCACACGCCGCTCAACCGCCCGGCGTGTGCGGTCAAGATCGCCGCCGCCGGCGTGCTCGAGCGCGGCGCCGAGATGCTCGGCGCGGTGGCGAGCGACCGCGCCGCCCTGCAGAGCTCGCTGGGCGAGTTGCGCAGCGTGCTCGACGAGCTGGAGCGGGGCGCTGCCGCATACCTTCCCGTGCGCAGCCAGCCCGACGGCCCCGGGGCGCGCCGGCGAGATGCCGGCGCGCGAGTTCATCACGTCGCTCGATCCGAGCTTTCGTGCGCAAGAGCTCGGCTTCGCCGTTACGAGCATCGCCGCCAACATCGACCTGACCGCGGCGGCCGAGCGGCGCAGCTGGCTTGCGCGCCTGCTCGGGCGCCAGCCCGAGGGCCTGTCCGGGACGCTCAGCGCCGCGCAGGAGCGCGCCAGCTCGCACGTCGATCGCAACTCGGTGTGGCTGCACAACAGCGTCCGCGGCGCGGCCGGGCTCGCGCTTGCGGTGCTCGTCGCCAACGAGACGGGCGTTCAGCACTCCTTCTGGGTCGTGCTCGGCACGCTCTCGGTGCTGCGCTCCAACGCGCTGAACACCGGGCAGAACGTCGTACGCGGCCTGCTCGGCACGGTCGCCGGGTTCGTCGTCGGCGGCGTGCTGCTGCAGCTGATCGGCACGAACACGACACTGTTGTGGTTCCTGCTGCCGCCGGCGATTCTGCTCGCGGGCATCGCACCGGCGGCGATCTCCTTCGCGGCAGGCCAGGCGGCGTTCACGCTGACGCTCGTGTTCCTCTACAACATCATCCAGCCGGCCGGATGGAAGATCGGGCTGCTGCGCGTTGAGGACATCGCGCTCGGCTGCGCGGTCAGCCTCGTCGTCGGCCTGCTGTTCTGGCCGCGCGGCGCCGGGCCTGCGCTGCGGCGCGCGCTCGCCGACGCATACGTCGACAGCGTCGACTACCTCGCGAGCGCCGTCGACTTCGGCATGCGCCGCTGCGACGCCGGCGCGGTGGCGGTCCAGGCGCCCGAGCAGGACGCCGCCCGCGCCGCCGCCGCCTCCCGGCGCCTGGACGACACGTTTCGCAGCTACCTGGCCGAGCGCGGCGCCAAGCCGGTGCCGCTCGCGGAGATGACCAGCCTCGTCGCCGGCGTCGGCGGTCTGCGCCTGGCGGCCGACGCGGTGCTCGACCTGTGGCAGCGCGAGGACGGCGCCGCCGTCGGCGACCGCTCGGCCGCGCGCGCCGAGCTGCTGCGCTCCAGCGGGGTCGTCAGGGATTGGTATGAGGAACTCGCCGCGAGCCTCGCCGACGGCCGTCCGCCGCGTGAGCCGCTGGCCCACGACAAGGTCGCCGACGGCAGGCTCGTCGACGCCGTGCGCCGTGACCTCAGCGGCGAGGACGGCGAGGCGACGGCGACCGCCGTGCGCATGATCTGGACGGGTGACCACCTCGATGCGGCGCGGCGGCTGCAGCGGCTGATCGTGCAGCCGGCGCTCGTCGCGGCCGAGGACTAGGCGCTCGATCTAGAAGCGCCGACTCGGCTCGGGTCGGTTGCTACGGTCGTTCGGTGGTCGATTCTCAGCCCAAACCGGGCGCCGCACCGAACCGCTGGGCGGTGCTCGCGTTGTTGGGAGTCGCTCAGCTGATGGTCGTGCTGGACGCGACGATCGTCAACATCGCATTGCCGTCGGCGCAGCGCTCACTGGGCTTCTCGACGGACAGCAGGCAGTGGATCATCACCGCCTACGCGCTGGCGTTCGGCAGCCTGTTGCTGCTCGGGGGCAAGCTCGGCGACCTGTTCGGTCGCAAGTGGACGTTCATCGGCGGCCTGATCGGCTTCTCGCTCGCCTCGGCGCTCGGCGGCTTTGCACAGTCCTTCGCCGTGCTCGTCGCCGCGCGCACGTTGCAGGGGATGTTCGGCGCGCTGCTGGCACCGTCGGCACTGTCGCTACTGACGGTCACCTTCGCCGACTCTCCCGACCGTCCCAAGGCGTTCGGCATCTTCGGCGCAATCGCCGGCGGCGGCGCGTCGGTCGGGCTGCTGCTCGGCGGCGTCCTCACCGAAGCGCTCTCCTGGCGCTGGTGTCTGTACGTCAACCTCGTGATCGCCGTGCCGACCGCGTTCGTCGCGCTGCGTCTGCTGCGCAACGAGGGAGACCCCGCGCGCCCGCGAATCGACCTGCCGGGCGTGCTCGTCGCGACGGTCGGCCTGTTCTCCCTGGTTTACGGCTTCTCCAACGCCGAGACACACTCCTGGACCGCCACGGTGACGATCGTCGCGCTCGCTCTCAGCGTGGTGCTGCTCAGCACGTTCGTGATGGTCGAGCGCCGTGCCGCGCATCCGCTGCTGCCGCTGCACATCGTGTGGGATCGCGCTCGCGGTGGCGCGTACGCCTCGATCGCGCTCGCCGGCTCTGGCGTGTTCGGCGTGTTCCTGTTCCTCACGTTCTATCTGCAGCAGAACCTCGGCTTCTCGCCGCTGAAGACCGGCATCGCCTTCTTGCCGATGACGGCCGTGATCGTCGTCACCTCGACGACCGTGCAGACGAAGTTGCTCGCCCGTGTCGGCGTCAAGCCGCTCGTCGTCGCCGGGATGGTCCTCGGCATCGGCGCGATGGTGTTTTTCGCGCAGCTGACGGTCGGCAGCAGCTACGCCCGCAACGTGCTTCCGGGCCTGCTCGTCATCGGACTCGGCATGGGCTGCATCTTCGCGCCGGCGTTCAGCACGGCGACGCTCGGGGTGAAAGGCACCGAGGCCGGAGTGGCCTCGGCAATGGTCAACACGTCCCAGCAGGTTGGCGGCTCGGTCGGCACGGCGCTGCTGAGCACGCTGTTCGCCAGCGCCGCCGCGAGCTACGCGACGAGCCATCGCGGGACGCCCGATCTCGCCAACGCGGCAGCGATCCACGGCTACACCACAGCCTTCTGGTGGGCTGCAGGCATCTTCGCCGTGGGACTGCTCGTGGCGCTGCTGGTGCTGCCGTCGGTGCGCGTGCCCGGTGCGCAGGTCGCGCCGGCCGGCGCCGACTGAGACGATTCGCCGATGGCCAGCGCGAACGATCCGCCGACGGTCGATATCGGCTCATCGCGATTGAGGGCGACCTTCGTTCCGAGCGCCGGCATGGTCTGCAGCTCGCTGCGCCACGAAGGCGCCGAGCTGCTCGCCGGGCGCTCCGGCGTGCGCGCCTACGCACAGCGTGGCTCGACGATGGGCATCCCTCTGCTGTATCCGTGGGCCAACCGGCTCGCCGCCCTGCGCTATCCAGGCCCGCACGGCGACGTGCAGCTCGCGCGCGAGAACCCACTGCTGAAGTTCGATCCCAACGGGCTGCCGATCCACGGCGCGATCCCCGGCTCGCTGGAGTGGGAGGTGCTCGGCCGGCCCTCCGCTGCCGCGAACGAGCTGCGCGCGCGGCTACATTGGCAGCGCCCCGAGCTGCTGGAGATCTTCCCGTTCGCGCACGTGCTCGAAGTGCGCGCCCGGATTGACGACGCGACACTGACGATCGAGACGAGCGTCGACGCGCCGGGCGACAGCCCCGTGCCCGTGCCGGTGTCCTTCGGCTACCACCCATACCTCACGCTGCCCGGCAGCGATCGCCGTGCCTGGCAGGTCGAGCTACCGGTCACGAGAGAACTGTTGCTCGACGATCGCATGATCCCCACGGGCGTCGCCGAGCCGCTGGCGCGCGACCGCTTCCCGCTCGGCGACGAGAGCTTGGACGACGCCTACGCCGGTCTGCGCCACCCGGCCGTATTCGCCGTCTCTGCGGGCGCCAGGCGAATCGAGCTGGAGCTGCGCGAGGGCTACTCCTTCGCCCAGCTGTATGCGCCCGCCGGTGAGAGCTTCGTGTGCTTTGAGCCGATGACCGCGCCGACCAACGCGCTGATCAGCCGCGATGCGCTGCCGGTCGTCGAGGCGGGCGGAGGCTTCGCCGCGGCGTTCGCGGTATCGGTGACGACGACCGCCGTCGCGCGCGCATCCACAGGGCACACCGCCGCGTCCCCACCCGCGCCCGCGCGCTGAGAGACGGTCAGCTCAGCGCGCGGTATTTCAGGTGCGTCACACCCGGCGCCTGCACGACGTCGGCCTGCTCGAGCGAGATGTCGCTGCCGAGGCTTTCCAGCAGCCGCGTGCCGCCGCCGAGCAGCACCGGCACGACGCTCAGGCAGAACTCGTCGACGAGCCCTGCGCGCAGGTACTGCTGCGCGACGTCAGCGCCGCCCGCGAGCGAGACGCCGCGCCCACCGGCCGCGCTGTTCGCGCGTTCCAGTGCCGCCTCGATTCCGTCCGTGACGAAATGGAAAGTCGTGCCGCCGGCCTTCTCCAGCGGTTCGCGCTCGTGGTGAGTGAGCACGAACACGGGCACTCCAAACGGCGGGTCCTCGCCCCACCAGCCATCCCAGGGCCGCTCGCTCCACGGCCCCGGGCCGCCACCGAACATCTTGCGGCCCATCACGACTGCGCCGACGTCCGCCAGCGATTGCTCCACGACTGCAGTGCTGGCGTTGACCTCGCCGCCGTCTTTTCCGTGCGGCTCGCGCCACGCAGCCAGTGCGAACGCCCACTCGTGCAACTGCATGCCGCCTTCGCCTAGCGGGTCCTGCTCGCTCGGGTTCGGCCCGGCGATGAAGCCGTCCAGCGAAACCGACAGGTTGAAGCTGAGCCCGGCCACCGTCGCCGCTGGATCAGCTCGTCTGCACGAGCAGTAGCGTGTTGGCGTCCTGGTCGCGGAAGAAGAACATCGGCGGCACGGGGTCGCCCATGCGCATGACCTCGTCGTCGACGTCCACGCCGCGGGCTTTCAGCTCGGCGTGGTCCGCGTCGATGTCCGAGCTCGACAGCGCGATGCGCGTCTCCACGCCCGTCGGGTCGCCGGGACGCGGCGCGATGATCGCGATCGTCGTGTCGGCGCCGGCCGGCGCGACTTCGACCCAGCGGTCGCCATGGCCGAACGGTATGTCGGCGCGCAGCTCGAGGCCGAGCTTGCCGGTGTAGAAGGCGATCGCCGCGTCCTGGTCTGCGACGGGAACCATCACGGTGCCGACCTGGGAGATGTGGTTTTTGGTCTGCGTGTCCGACATCGGATCCTCCTTCGGAGTTGGGGTCTGCAGCTAGGACGAGCTTACGCCTGAAAACTCATCGCTAGGCTGCCGCAAGGTGAAGCAGATCGTCCTCCTGCGTGCGATCAACGTCGGCGGGCGCAACCGCGTGGCGATGCCCGCGCTGCGCGAGGCGATGACAGACGCCGGCATGCGCGATGTGCGTACCTACGTGCAGAGCGGCAACGTCGTGCTCGACAGCGGCTCCTCGCCCGCCGCGCTGGAGCGCGAGTGCGAGCGCATCATCGCCGAGCGCTTCGGCCTGGAGGTGGGCGTGATCGTGCGTACGCGCAGCCAGCTGGCGAAGGTGATCGAGCGCGATCCGTTCGGCGGGCTGGCCGACAACCCAAAGCTCTACCAGGTGAGCTTCTGCTCGGGCAAACCCGACAAGGCCGCCGTCGAGAAGCTCGCCGAGCGCGCGGCCGGCGGAGAGCGCATCGTTGCGCACGGCCGCGAGATCTACGCGTGGCTCCCCGACGGCGTCGGTCGCTCGCGCTTGGCAGCGCAGCTCGGGCGTCAGGCGCTTGGCGTGACCGTCACGGCGCGCAACTGGACGACCGTCATCAAGCTGCTCGAACTCGCCGGCTCCTAGCAGCCGGCCTTACACTTGCGCCGAATGAGCGACAGCTCCGAGCGCCGGCCGATCCTCGTGCTGCAGCACGCCGGCTGTGAGCCGCCCGGCGTCTATGAGGACGAGCTGCTCGCCCGGCGCATCGCCTTCACGCGCGTTTGCCTGGACGCCGGCGAGGAGCTACCCGACTGGCGCGCCTACGCGGGCATCATCGCGATGGGCGGCGCGATGAGCGTCAACGACGAGGCCGGGCACCCGTGGCTCGTCCCGGAGAAGCGCCTGATCGCCGAGGCCGTCTCTGCCGGCACACCCTTCTGGGGAGTGTGCCTGGGGGCGCAGCTGCTCGCCGCCGGCCTCGGCGCGCGCGTGTCGCGCGGCGAACGCGCTGAGCTCGGCGTGCTGCCCGTGCAGCTCACCGCCGAGGCTGCGGGCGATCCGGTGTTCGCAGTGGCGCCGTCGAGCTTTCAGACGCTGCAATGGCATGGCGAGACCTATGAGCTCCCCGGCGGTGCCGTGCAGCTCGCGCGCTCGCGGGACTACGAGCAGCAGGCCTTCGTGCACGGACGCGCCTACGCGCTGCAGTTTCACCTCGAGGTGGACACGGCACTGGCGCAGCGGTGGATGCGCGAGCCGGCCTTCGTCGAGGAACTGCGCGAGCTGCGCGGCGAGGGTGCGCCGTCTGCGCTGCTCGCCGAGGTCGATGCGGCCGAGCGCCACACGGTCTCGCTTGCGCGCGAGCTGTTCGCCCGCTGGCTGGTGCACGTCGTCGGCATCGCCCAGGCGGGGCCGTGAGCACGAGCCAGGGCAGCGATGGCGGGCTGCGTTGCATCGAGATCGACGGGCGGCGCTTCTGCTGGCGTACCGCCGGCGCCGGCAAGCCGCTGCTGCTCGTCAACGGCTACGCGGCGACGTCGGCCGATTGGGACCCGACGCTGCTGGACACGCTGAGCGCCTCGCGACGGCTGATCTGTCCGGACAACCGCGGGATGGGCGAATCGGACCTCGGCGACCCCTTCGGGCTGACGATCGACGCGATGGCCGCCGATCTGGAGCGCCTGCTCGACGCGCTGGACCTCGAGCGCGGGGCGGTTGCCGGCTGGTCGATGGGCAGCTACGTTGCCCAACGCCTGGCGCTCCGCTCGCCCGCGCGCGTCGACGCACTGGTGCTGCTCGCGAGCGCTCCCCCCGGCCCTGCCGCGGCCGCCGCCGATCCGCATGTGTGGGCGCAACTGACCGACCATTCCGGCACGCCTCGTGAGCAGGCGGCTCGCCTGATCTCGCTGCTGTTCCCGCCGGACGTGGCGTCGCAGATCGACCGCCAGTTCGGCGAGGTCGTCGCCGCCGCCCGCGCGCAGCTCTCACCGGCAGCTCTGCAGGCGCAGGAGCGGGCGCTGCTCGCGTGGCACGCCGAGGCGCAGCCGCTGCCGGGCGTCGGCTCGCCGCCGGTGCTTGCGATCTGCGGCAGCGAGGACGTGGTGATCCCGCCGCAGAACGCCGACGCGCTCGCGGCGCGCTGGCCCGGCACGCAAGTCGCGCGCATCGCCGGTGGCGGGCATGCCTTCATGGCCCAGCAGCCCGAGCGCGTGGCCGCTCTGATGCTCGATTTCCTCGGCTAGCGCAAGCCGATCAGGCCGCCGCCTGTATGCCGGCGGGCGTGAGCTCGTCCTCGATGGCCGCGCGCAGCCGCTTCAGCGACTCCGCGCGAGCGCGCAGCTTGGTCGCCGCGTGCGCGCGGCCGTCGAGCGCCGCCAGATCGGTCGCGGCCTCCGTGGCCGCTTGGCGCACGTCGCCCGGCGCGACCACTCGGTCGAGGAAGCCTGCCGCGAGCGCATCGTGCGGCGAGTACATCGTCGCGCTCACCACCGCGGCGTCGAAGTGCGCCGGTGTCAAACGCTGGCGCGCGAGCTCGATCGCGAACGAGGGAACGGTTAGCCCGATGCGCACCTCGTTGAGGCCGATCAGAAACGGACCCTCCGCGCCGATTCGCAGGTCGGCGGCCAGCACGAGGAAGGCGCCCGCCGCGATCGCGTGGCCGCTACAGGCGACGACGACCGGCCGAGTGCTCGCCAGGATTCGCTCGGCGAGCGTCGCGCCCAGCGTGAGCATCTCCAGCACCGCGTCCACGCCCTCGGCGAAGACCGTGCGGTCGAATCCGGCCGAGAAACAGCCCTCGCGACCGTGCAGCACGACGACCGCATCGTCTTGCTCGGCGCGGTCGAGGGCCGCGTACAGCGCGCGCAGCATCGCGATCGACTGCGCGTTGACCTTGCCGTCGTCGATCTCGATCGTCGCGATCGGACCGTCCAGCCGGTACTGCGCCAGCTCTGCCATGTGTGCCTCCTGTCGTGTCGTGGAGTACGCCGTCGTCGCGCGTATAATGTAACAGTGTTTCAGAACAACGTTATGGAAGCCGCGTCGGGCTAGCGATGCCGCGGCCCAAGCAGCGCACGCCCGAGCTGCGCGACGCGGTGCTGTCGGTCGCGCGCGAGCTGCTGGAGCGCGAAGGCGTCGCCGCCTTCACCACGCGCACGGTTGCGCGCGAAGCGGGAACCTCCACGGCGGCCGTGTACGAGCTGTTCGGCGACAAGGGCGGCCTGGTGCGGGCGCTGTTCTTCGAGGGCTTCCGCCTGCTGCGCGAGCGGCTGGGGGCACTTTGCGAGTCGTCGGACCCGCGCGCCGACGTGCGCGAGCTGATCGCGCTGTACCGCGGTTTCGTGCGCACCTATCCGGTGCTGTCGGAGGTGATGTTCTCGCGGCCGTTCACCGACTTCGCGCCGGGACCGGCGGAGCGAGACGCGAGCGCCTCGGCGCGTGAGTTCGTGGTCGGTCAGGTGCGCCGCTGCATCGACGCCGGCGTGCTGTACGGCGATGAGACGGACATCGCGCACGTGCTGGTCGCGCAGGCGCAGGGGCTCGCCGCGGCTGAGAACACGCGCCGGCTGGGAACAAGCCGCGCCTCCGTCGACCGCCGCTGGACGCTCGCCGTGGATGCGCTGCTCGACGGGTTCGCCAGCCCGTCGCTCGGAGGCGGCTGAGCGGGGTCCAGCCCGTGGCCTGGCGCTACAGCGCTCGGCGCGCCGATCCGATAGGTAGAACTGAGCGCGGCCATCGCGCCGGCGAAACCTCAAAGGAGAGCGAACGTGTCCGCATCACAGAGCGCCGAAACCACACCGGGAGGCGAGGGACGCCTGTCACGCTCCTGGCGGCTGACGCGCGCCGCGTGGCAGGTCGTGCGCGACGATCGCGCGCTGCTCACGCTCGGCGGCTTGTCGGTCGTCGTCGGCGGAATCGGACTGGCGGCCATCTTCATCCTCAGCGGCTCGTTTCACCACGGCCGCCTGCGGGGGGCCAGATCGCCCTGTTCGCACTGATCCTCGCCTACCCGCTGACCTTCCTCAGCGTGTTTCTCAACACCGCCATCGCCGCGGCCGCCGCGGCCGCGCTGGACGGTCGCCGCCTCACGCTCGGGCAGGCGCTGGCCGTCCCCGTGCGCCGCATCGGCGCCGTCGCTGTGTGGGCGCTGATCGCCGCGGTCGTCGGCTTTGTGCTCGAGCAGGCCGCCAGCCGCCTGCCGCTGGGCGGCAGCATCGCCGCGCGGCTGGTCGGTCTCGGCTGGTCGCTGGCAAGCCTGTTCGCCGTGCCGATTCTCGCGCTCGAAGACTGCTCGGCGCCCGAGGCGCTCAAACGCTCCGCACACGTCGTCAAGAAGCGCTGGGGCGAGGGCATCGGCGGCAACCTGATCATCGGTGCGTGGATGGGCCTGGCGATGCTCGGCGTGATCGTCGTGTTCGCTGCCGGCGCGGTGGCCACCAACGACGTGCCCGCCGCGCGCGACGCAATCATCGTCGCCGGCGTACTCGCGCTGGCCGCCGTCGTCGCGCTGCAACTGCTCGTACGCCAGACGTTCGCGGTCGCGCTGTATCGCTACGCGACCAGCGGCGATGCGGCCGGCCCGTTCGAGGCGGGCGACCTGCAGTCGCCGTTTCGCCGCCGTGGCGGCAACGGCCGGGCCTGATCGGGCCCGACTTTCGCTCACTGTGCGCACGGCCTCGCGCGGGCCGGCCGGCGCTATGTTGACGTGCATGGCCGGCGCCGACATCCCGATCCGCTGGTCGGAGGGTGCGCAGGACCTGAGCGGTGCGCTGGCCGTGCGCGTGCGCGTGTTCTGCGGCGAACAGGGGGTGCCGCTCGACGAGGAGCCCGACGCGCTGGACGAGCTTGCGCTGCACCTCGTCGCGCTGGGTCCCGGCGAGCGCGGCGATCGCTCCAGCGTCGTTGCGACGCTCCGCCTGCTGCTCAACGAGGAGGTCGCGCGCATCGGTCGCGTCGCCGTGCTCGCCGGCTGGCGCGGGCGCGGCATCGCTTCGCGCATGCTCGCGCTCGCCGTCGCCCGTGCGGGTGAGGCGGGTCATCGCCACGTCCGGCTCGCCGCGCAGATCAGGGCCAAAGCGCTCTATGAGAACGCCGGCTTCAGCGTCGAGTCCGAGCCCTTTGAGGAGGCCGGCATCGCGCACGTGTGGATGGGCCGCCCGGTGGCCGGCGCGGCCGGCGATAGCGCCTAGGCAGCGGCTCGCGCGCGCGCGTGCGCGCGCGAGACTCGGTCAGTCGGGCAGCCCACGCCGCTGCGGGTACACGGTCTCGCCGCGCGCGAGCATCGCGACGAACTTCTCGATGCGCCGCGCCCGCGTGTCGCTGCGCTTGGCGCCGTCGATGCGAAACAACACGGCGTAGCGGTTCTGGCTGGTCAGCACGGCGAACATCTGCTGAGCACGCGGCTCCGCCGCCAGTGCACTGGCGAGATCGTCGGGCACCTTGATCGTGGCAGCGCCGGCGTATGCCGCGTCCCACCGCCCATCCGCCTGCGCCGCGGCGACCGCGCGCTCGCCGGGCGCGCGCATGCGACGTTCTGAGCGCAGGCGCTCGATGTGCCCGACGTTGCGCGCCGACCACTGGCTGCGCGCCCGCCGTGGCGTGAAGCGCTGGCGGAAGCTGCGCTCGTCGCGGCGGCGCACCTGACCGTCGATCCATCCATGGCAAAGCGCCTCGTCGAGCGCCTGCTCGTATGACAGCGTCGTCGGGTGCTCGGCGCCCTTCTTGGCGAGCACCAGCCAGACGCCGGCGGCGTCGCCGTGGTTGGCCGCCAGCCAGGCACGCCAAGCCGGCGCGTCGGGCACGATCAGCTCCGGGAGGGCGTCTGGCACGAGCGCAGTCTCGCACTACCCGCAGATCATTTCGTGGTCGCAAACTGGACACACGTTCGATCCGTGGCGGCCGGCGTAATGCTCGCACCCCTCGCTGGCCGAAGCAGCCGCAAGAGCGTGTGAATTAGAGGAGCGCAATGCTGACGACCGCCAAGACATCCAGCCAAGAGGACCTGACCGCGCCGTTCGGGATCATCCAGACCCAGCCGGACGAGCGCACCAGTGTGGTCGCGCTGGAAGGGGAGCTCGACCTCGGCCGAGCGCCCAGCCTGAAGTGGGCGCTGGTGGACTCCGTGGACGCCGGCTACAAGCAGCTCGTCGTCGATCTCACGCGCGTCAGATTCATGGACTCGACGGCGCTCAGCGTGCTCGTCGGCGTCAACCGGAGCCTCGACGTCGGTGCTCGCCTGGCGATCGTCTGCGTCAACACCAACGTGCTGAAGATCTTCGAGCTGTCGGGCATGGACGGCGTCTTCGCGGTCTTTCCGACGCTCGAGCAGGCGCTCGCCCACGTTCAAGGAAACTCCGCGCGGATCGGTTGAGGGGAGCGAGGCCTTCCGTGGCCAGTCACGCTACCCAGCCGACGCGAGCAGCGCGCGCCAGACGGCGTGCGTCTGTCGTGCTCGCCGGTGGATGCTGCGTGGTCGTACTCGGCGCGCTGCCCACCGCGCAAGCCGCCAAGGTCAGCGTCCCCACCAGCTCCACGACGCAGGTGGAAGCCACAGTCGCGCCGCACGGCAGGCGCGCCGAACGCGCCGCCGAGAACGAAGCGCCCGCGCCCGCGCCGGTCGCAGCACCATCGCCTGGCGCACCAGCTGAAACGCCTGCGCCCGGGCACGTCAAGCACGCTCGCCCGCTTGCTCCCCCGTCTGCGGGAGTGCCGGCCGCCGCAGGGCCGCCTGCGCGCAGGTTCGACGGCGAAGCGCCCAAGCCCCGCGTACGCCGCCATCAGCAGGGCGCCGGCGCCGGCGAAGCGACCGAAGCTCAGGTCAGTGGCCAGAGCGCCGGCCTGGCAAGCGGCGACGCGGCTCAGGGCGCCGAAGCGCTCGCGCGAAAAGAAAAAACCAAAAAAGAAAAAGTAAAAAAAGAAAAAGGCCACAAAGAAAAAGTCAAAAAAGAAAAACCCGCTGAAGAAGGCGAAGGATCTTCCTCCACGCCCGTGCTGACGCCGGGCAAAACCAAGGGCAGGCCCGAGGCCGAAGCCTCCTCGGGCGAACCCACGGCTGTGGCAGCCTCGCTCGCGCTTTCCGGTCCGACCCCCGCGGGCGGCACCGGAGAAGCCTCGACCGTCTCCTTCACGCCGAGCGTCGGCGGCGTCGGCGTGCACGCGCTGCGCGCGGCCCAGCCTGCGCCGCACCGCGCCAAGAAGACGCCCGTCGCCGGCGGCGTGAGCACTGTGCCGGCAGCCGCGCCCGTGACGCTGCCGGCCGCATCGGGCGCGAGCCCGGCGACGTCGAGCGCCTCGCCGCACGCGGGCGCCAAACCCACGCACACCGCGGCCACCCAGCCCGCCATCGTCAAGACCTTCACGCGCATCGTCGGCGTTGTGCCGACTCCCGTGCGCATCCTCATCGCCGCGCTGATCGCCCTGGCCCTGGCGTTCGCCATCCGCTCGCGACTGTCCGGAGCGCGTACGCGGCGCCTGATGCGCCAGCGCGGCCAACTGCTCGAGGACGTCGGCCTGCTGCAGGCCGCGCTGCTGCCAGTTCCGCCCGCACGGTTGGGGCCGGTCGGCACATCGGTCGCCTACCGGCCGGCCGACGGTCCTGGCGCGGGCGGCGACTTCTATGACGTCTTCGGTCTCGAGGACGGGCGCCTTGCCGTGATCGTCGGCGACGTCTCCGGCCACGGGCGCGAGGCGCTCCCGCACACCGCGCTCGTGCGCTTCACCGTGCGCGCATACCTCGAGGCCGGCCTCTCGCCGCGCAAGGCGCTGCAGACCGCCGGGACCGTCCTCGACCGCCAGCTCGCGGGCACGTTCGCGACGGTCGTCGCCGCCGTATATCACCCGCGCGAGCGCACGCTGACCTACGCCAGTGCCGGGCACCCGCCGCCGGTCGTCCTCGGCGACGACGACGGCGAGGAGCAGGCCGATTGCTCGCCGGCCGTCGAGCTGACGACCGCCTGCTCGGCGCCGCCGCTCGGCGCCGGCATGCGCACGGGAACCCGCGAGACCGTCATCTCGATCCCCGGTCCCGCGCGGCTGTGCTTCCACACAGATGGGGTGACCGAGGCGCGTGTCGGCGAGGACCTGTTCGGCGCCGAGCGCCTGACCGTCGCACTGAACGATCTCGGCCGTTCGGCGAGTGCCGCGGCGCTGCTCGACAGCATCGCCGAGCGCACCGACGCCCGCCCGGACGACATGGCCGCATGCCTGCTGCGCGTGGAGGACGGCAGCGGCAGCCCTTGCACCCGGCACGAGCTGCTCGAGCTCGACTCCGCGATGCTCGCCGGCGGGCGCGCCGAGCGTTTCCTGCGTGATTGCGGCATGAGCGCTGCGGCCGCTGCGGCGACGATTGAGGCGGCACGAGCCGAGCTCGATCGCCGCGAGAGTGTGCTCGTGGAGCTGAGCTTCGGCGACGGCCCGCCGATTGCCATGCTCGAGCACGACAACGTCGTCCACACGGCTGCGCTGTCAGCGGTGAGTGCCTCTTAGGTGTCGCGATGAGCTCGGCTCCGAAGCTGGCCCCCGACGCGGCGATGGTCCTCGGCATCGCGGCCACCGCGATCCCGTTCGCGCGCACGCCCGAGGAGGAGGCCGAGCGCTGGCTGCGCATCCTGCGACTGCATGGCGAGGTCGGCGTGGCACTGCAGGCACTCGGCGTAAGCGAGGACTCGTTGCGCGCCGGGCGCGAGCTGGTCGACTCAGAGCGCTTCTCGCAGGCGATCAATCCCGAGCACCGCGACGTGATCGCGCTGGTGACCGAGGCCGCCGTGGGAGAGGCGCTCGGCCGCGGCGCGGGCGGCGTTGGCACGATAGACGTGTTGATGGGCGTCATGCAGGTCTACGGGACGGTGTTCGAGCGCGCGCTGCGCGCACACGGCACCGACGCCGACGAGGTGCTCCAGCGCCTCGCCGCCTAGCCTGCTCGCAGGTCCGGCGCTGCTGGTATCTGTGAGCGCTTGCCCGGCTCGCCCACCAGCAGCATCACCGCCGAACGCCTGCGCTCGCAGCTGCTCGCCGGGCGACCCGCGCGTGACCCCGTCGCAGTCGCACGCCGTCTGCTGGCGGTGCAGGGCCAGGATCCGCGCGGCGCGCGCCTGGCGATTCGCGCTCGCAGCGCCGGCCTGACCGTCGCCGACGTCGACGCCGCCCTGACCGACGATCGCTCGCTGTTGATCACGTGGCTCAATCGCGGCACGCTGCACCTCGTGTGCAGCGAGGACTACGCCTGGCTGCACGCGCTCAGCGCGCCGGGCCTGCTCACCGGCTGCAACCGTCGCCTGCGCCAGGTCGGCGTCACGCCGGACGCCGCCGAGCGCGGTGTGCGAACGATCGAGCGTGCGCTGCGCGCCGACGGTCCGCTGACGCGTGCGTCACTGCGCGAACGCATCGATGCGGCGGGTGTACGCACCGAGGGTCAGGCGCTCGTGCACCTGCTCATGCTCGCCTCGCTGCGCGGTCTGATCGTGCGCGGGCCGATGGCCGGCTCCGAGCACGCCTACGCGCTCGTCGCCGAATGGCTCAGTCCAAAAGCGAACGTCGATCGCGGGCTCGCGCTGTCCGAGCTGGCGCGCCGCTATCTGCAAGGCCATGCCCCCGCCGACGACCGCGATCTCGCGCGCTGGGCGGGCCTTCCGCTGCGCGATGCCCGCGCGGGGCTGGCGGCGATCGCGCGCGAGCTGCGTGAGCGCCCCGACGGGTTGCTGGAGCTCAAGCGCACGCGACGAGCGGCGACAGCGCCCGATCCGCCGCCGCGCCTGCTCGGCGCGTTTGACCCACTGCTGCTCGGCTGGTGCTCGCGCGATCCGATCGTCGGTCAGAACAGGACGCTGGTCACCAACAACGGGCTGTTTCGCGCTTTCGCGCTTGTGCGCGGGCGGGCCGTCGCGCTCTGGAGGATCGCCGGGCGCGACGTTGAGCTCGAGCCCTTCGAGCGCATCACGCGCAACGACGAGGCGGCGCTGCACGAAGACGCCGGGGACGTCCTGCGCTACCTGTCGCGTTAGCGCACGCGGCGCGCCGCGTGCGCTGCTGCCCAGCGCTAGCCGGCGCCATGGCGGGAGTCGCCCTCGCCGAGCACGAGCGCCAGCGTGAAGCCGTCGTATCCCTTGGCGCCAACCGTCTGGATCGTCGTGGCGCTGACCCGCCCGCCGATCTCCGATCGCTCGTCCGCGAGCATCTCGTGCAGGCGGCGCGAGCCGATCACGGCGGGGTCCTGGGCGCTCGCCGGATCGACGATCGAGCCGTCGCGGATCACGTTGTCGGCGACGATCAGGCTGCCCGGATGAGACATCCGCACCGCCCACTGGAAGTAGTCGGGCGTGTGCACCTTGTCGGCGTCGATGAACACGAGGTCGAAGGGCTCGGCGATTTCGTCGGCGAGACCGGGAAGCGTGTCGAGCGCCTTGCCGACGCGAATGTCGACGACCTCTGACAGACCCGCACGAGCGATGTTCGAGGCAGCCACCTGCGCGTACTGCGCATTGGCCTCCAGCGTCGTCAGACGACCCCCCGCGGGCAGCGCGCGCGCCAGCCAGATCGAGCTGAAGCCGCCGAGCGTGCCGATCTCGAGGATCGTGCGTGCGCCGCTGGAGCGCGCGAGCAGGTGCAGCAGCTTGCCCTGGCTCGGTGTGACGGCGATCGGCGGCAGCCCGGCCTGTGCGGCCGCAGCGACGGCCTCGTCGAGCGCCGCGTCGGCGCCGATCAGCTGAGCCTCGACGTAGCCGTCGACGGCATTCCAGGTCTCGCTCACAGCGCACTCCTCCTCATGGTTTGTGGCTCTTGGCGCGCGCCAGCAGCAACGCGAACAGGTGCTGCTGGACGGCTGCCGGGAAGGGCGCCAGCAGTCCCGAGCTCAGCAGCGTGACCTGGCTGGGCCCGTCGACGAAGCCGAGGAAGTCCAGGTAGATCGGCACTTTGATGCCGCGCACAAGGAACGTCGCCGTGACGCGCCAGGCAAAGCTGCCGTCCATGCCCGGCGCCGGTGGCGTCCCGGACTGGATCGTCACCCGGCCGGGCTTGGCGTCCTTTGTCCGCTCGCCCTTGAAGATCTGCTGCAGGTAGTTCGAGAAGCAACCGCGCACGTGTGCACTGCGGATCGCCGCGAGCGCTTTCTGGGCATCTGCCGCGCTGGTCTGCACGGCGACTTCCGAGCTGACGCCGAGATCGAGGATCTGGTGTTTGAGCTTGAAGTCCTTGGAGCCTTCTTCGAACACCGTCCGGCTCGAACCGCCAATTCCCGCGCAGCTGAGCATCTGGTGTTCCAAGCGCTTTTCGCCGGCGGAGTTCTTGTCGTGTTTGACGGTCGCCACGAAGCCCGGCACGTCGGCGGGCGTGAGGTTGACGGCACGCGCGAAGGCCAGCGCCCGACGCTTGCCCGAAGGCTGTTCGCCGCCTTGGCCGGCCGGCGGGGCCTTGCTCGACGACGACGACGCCTGGGGCACGATGACCGTCCGCACGCCGGCAGACGTGGTCATGGAGCCCTTGCCGCAGGCCGCGAGCAGTGCGCCGGCGAGCACGAGCGCGAGCGTGAGGAGCGGGCGGCGCATTGGCGGCGATTGTCGCAGAGCGCCACGCCCTCGCCGTCGGGCCGCCGGCGCGGCGGCTAGCGCTTGGTCGCGCGCACGGCCGTGCCGTAGGCGCAGATCTCAGTCCACGTCGTGCCGAGCTCGGAGGTGTCGAAGCGGAATGCCACGACAGCATCGGCGCCCTTGGACGTGGCCTCCTCTTCGAGGCGTTCCTGCGCGTGCACGCGGCCTTCGGCGAGCATCTTCGTCATGCCCTTGAGCTCGCCGCCGACGAGTGACTTGAACGAGGCGCCGATCTGCGCGCCGACGTTGCGCGCACGCACGGTCAGCCCGAAGACCTCGCCGAGCACCTCTTCGATCTCATAGCCGGGAAGGTCGTTCATGGTCGTGATGAGCATCGCCGTCTCCTGATCTCGGGTGGTCGTCGCCGGGGGCGCCTGGCGTGAGCCTACCCGCCGTCGCCGCTCGCGCGGCGCTCCTCGTCAAGCGCGCTGCGCAGCGTCTGGTCAAACGGCGCGGGGGAGATCGCGAACGCGGCGGCGCCGCTTGGGTCGGTGACGATCGTCTCCGTCGTCAGTCCCTCGACGAGTGGCCGCGCGACGTTCGTGTCGACCGGCGTGACGAGGCCCAGCCACAACGCCGACAGCCACGGCGTGATGAACGGCACGGGCAGCTTCGGGCGCGGGCGCAGGTTCATCGCCAGCGCCATGCGGTCGAGCATGTCGGCGTAGGAGAGGACGTCGGGGCCGCCGATCTGCACCTCGCGCCCGGCCGACTCGGGCACCTCGGGTGCCCGCCGCAGGTAGTCGACGACGTCGTCGATGCCGATCGGCTGCGTCGCGTTGCGCAGCCACGCCGGAGCGATCATCACGGGCAGCCGTTTGACGAGATGGCGGATCGTGCGGTAGGACTCGCTGGCGGCGCCGACGACCATTGCCGCGCGGAAGTAGGTCAGCGGCGGACCGTCTGCGGCGAGCGTCATCGCGGTTTCGTGGCGGCTGCGCAGATGCTCGGAGACGTTCTCGTCGCCGAGACCGCCGAGGTAGACGACGCGCGCCACGCCCTCGCGCTTGGCCATCTGCGCGAAGTTCGCGGCGCCGTCGTGCTCGCGCTGCTGATAACCGGCGCCGCCGGCCATCGCGTGCACGAGGAAGTAGGCGACGTCGATCTGCTCGCCGGCGCCGCGCAGGCTCGCCTCGTCGGTCACGTCGCCTTCACGGATCTCACAGCCCAGGCGCTCCAGCGATTGCGCCTTCGACGGATCGCGGACGATGCAGCGGACCGACGCGCCGGAGGCGATCAGCGACTCGGCCAGGCGGCCGCCGACGAAGCCGGTCGCCCCGGCTAGCAGTGCGCGTGTGGCGATCGCTGCAGCTTAGTCCGCCGGCGTGGAGCCGTTCTGGCGATCTGCCAGGTCTGCGCCGGTGGTCGTCGTCATCACCGCAGCGGCGCCCCCGCCGAGCACGCGGCGCACCAGCGACGGGGCGATCACGCGCAGCGCGGCGGCGATGCCGTACGGGCGCGGCACGTAGCGCTCGGGCGCTCGCCCGACACCGGCCTGGAAGATCGCCTCGGCGGCGCGCTCGGGCGTCGAGACGATCCAGCGCGTGAGCAGCTTCTCGGTCAGCTCCGACTGTGGAAAGCCCTCGGTCGCGATGAAGCCGGGCAGCACGAGCCCGACGTGCACGCCGTGCGGGCGCTCCTCGGCCCACAGCGCATCCGACCAGCCCGCCAGCGCGAACTTCGAGGCGCTGTAGGCGCCCGAGCCCGCGCGCGCGACGCGCCCGGCGGTCGAGGAGACGTTGACGATCGCGCTCGGCGCCGATTCGCGCAGCAGCGGCAGCAGCGCCTCGGTCAGGCGCACCTGCGCGTCGAAGTTGATCTCCATCGTGCGCCGCACGTTCTCGTAGCCGCCGTCGGCAAAGCGCGCTCGCCAGGCCGAGCCGGCGTTGTTGACGAGCAGGTCCAGGCGCCCGTGCTGCTCGATCACGTGATCGCGAATTCGCGCGGGCGCGTGCTCGTCGAGCAGGTCGGCCGCGAGCACGCTCACGCGATCCTCGCCCAGTTCGCGCGCGAGCGCCCGCAGGCGATCCTCGCGACGCGCGACCAGCACGACCGAGTAGCCGGTCTCGCGCGCCAGACGGCGCGCGGTCGCCTCGCCGATGCCGCTGCCGGCGCCGGTGACGACAGCGATAAACGGTCTGCCGGTGGTCGTGGGTGAGCTCATGACGGGTGTGTGCGCTTCGCGCTCTGGCCAGCGCAGTGCGGGAGGCGCGACGCGGTTAGCCTTTCAGATCGGCAACCAGATGAGCGCGAACCCACCAACCGGCGCGACCGGCGCTGCGCCCGGCGACCGGCGATCCGCGCGCAAGCGCGAGGCGCTTGACCTGTTTCGCGGACTTCCGCGCCGCTACGACGTGCTCTCCTCGGCACTCAGCTTCGGGCAGGACCCGCGCTGGCGCCGCGCGCTCGTCGGCGAGGTCGCCCCGGCGAGCGGCGCGCGCGTGCTCGACGTGGCGACGGGTACGGGCATGGTCGCCGCCGAGCTGCTGGCACGCTGCGGCGACTGCTCGGTCGTCGGCATCGACCAGAGCGCCGAGATGCTCGCCGGCGCACGCGCGCGCTTCGCCGGCGACGCGCGCGTGGAGCTGATCGAAGGCCAGGCTGAGCGCCTGCCGTTCGACGACGACAGCTTCGACGCGCTGACGGTCACCTACCTGCTGCGCTACGTCGACGATCCGCCGGCGACTTTGCGCGAGCTGGCGCGCGTGGTCAAGCCGGGCGGACGCGTCGCGTCGCTGGAGTTCGGCGTGCCGCCGTGGCCCCCCGCGCGCGCCGCGTGGAGGTTCTACACGGCGGTCGGCCTGCCGGCGCTCGGGCGGTTGGCCTCGCGCGAGTGGGCCGAGGTCGGGCGCTTTCTCGGTCCGAGCATCCGCGGCTACTACGAGCGCCATCCGCCGGCGCGCCTCGTGTCCTACTGGCATGCGGCAGGGCTGGTCGACGTGAGCGTGCGGCGCATGAGCCTCGGCGGCGGCGTCGTGATGGCGGCGAGCAAGGCTGTGGAGCCGGGCGATGGCCGCGGTGCCTGAGCGTCCTGCGTTCTACGCGCTCGGCGCCCGCGCGTCTGTGAGCGCGCTCAATCCTCGCGCAGGTGTGCGCCGGGGCCCGGGCGCACCTCGATCGCTCCCTCGGGAGCCTGCGTGCCAGCAGCGAACAGGCCGAGCACGCAGCCGCCGAAGCCGCCGCCCATGATCCGCGCGCCGGCCGCGCCGGCGTCGCGCATGCGTGCGGCCGTCGCCTCGACCGCCGGCGTGGAGATCTCGAAGTCGTCGCGCAGGCTCACGTGCGCCGCGTCGAGCAGGCGCCCGAGCGCCGGCATGTCGCCGTCGTTCAGCGCCGCCACGGCTTCATTGACGCGCTCGTTTTCACTGAGCACATGGCGCGCGCGACGCAGCAGTGGTTCGGGCAGACGTTTCACCGACGCCGCGCCGGCCTGGCTGAGCAGTGACACGCCGAGCAGCTCGCACGCCTCAGCGCACTCTGCACGGCGCTCGTTGTAGCCGCCCTCGGCGTGTGCGTGGCGCTCACCGGAGTCGAGCACGAACAGCCGCCAGTCGCCCAGCGCCAGCGGCACGGCCTGCATGTCCAGTGTGCGGAAGTCGATGCGCAGCGCGCTGTCGGGCGCACCGAACAGCGACGCGAGCTGGTCGAGCAGGCCCGTCTGCGCGCCCACCCAGTCGTTCTCCACGCGCGCGCACAGCCGCGCGATCTCCACGCGCCGCGCTCGGCGCGCCGCGTCGGCGCCTGCCGCGGCGCCGGCTCGCAGCGGCTCGATCCGCTCGCCCGAGAGCGCCAGCAGCGCCAGGCACAGCGAGATCTCCAAGGCCGCCGAGGAGGACAGGCCTGCGCCGCGCGGCAGGTCGCCGCCAATCTCCAGGCTCGCGCCCGGCGGTGGTGTGCCCGCGTCCGACAGCTCGGCCACGGTGCCGCGCACGAACGCACGCCAGCCGTCGCTGCGCGCGCGGTCTGAAAGCGCGATGCAATCGTCCTCATCCAGATCGCCGGCGTGCGCGCGAATCTGCTGGTCAGCGCTCGCGCGGGCCTGCACGACGACCCCCTGGGAGATCGCGAAGGGCAGCGCCAGCCCGCCGTTGTAGTCGGTGTGCTCGCCGATCAGGTTGACGCGCCCGGGAGCGAACGCGACGGCGCGCTCAGCTGCCACGGGCGATCGCCTCGCGCAGCGCGGCGGCCGACTCCTCCGGCAGCGTGTCGGAGATGAACGTGCCGGCCCCCTGCTCGGAGCCGGCGAGGAACTTCAGCTTCTCGGCGGTGCGCAGCGGCGGGTAGAACTCGACGTGCAGATGCCCTTTGCAGGCCGGCGATCCAGCCGGCGCCGACGTCGGCGCCTGGTGGACGACCATCACGTAGGGGAAGGGGCGGGAAAACAACGCGTCGTAGCCGCGCACGAGCGCCTGCAGCGTCTGTGACAGCTCGCGCAGCTCCTGTGGCTCGCACTCGAGCAGGCTCGCACGGTGCTCGCGCATCGCCACGTGCGCTTCATAGGCCCAGCGCGCGGCGTACGGCACGTACGCGACGACGCCCTCGTGCTCGATCAGCACGCGTGACGAGTTCTCCAGCTCGCGCGCCAGCAGCGCACACACCGCGCAGCCGCCCATCCGCTCGTCGGCGGCCAGCTCGAGCGCCGGCACGGGGGGCAGGAAGGGATAGCCGTAGATCTGCCCGTGCGGATGGTGCAGCGTCACGCCGACCTCCACGCCGCGGTTCTCGAAGATCAACACGTAGTCGACATCCTCGCGCGCACCGAGCTCTTCATAACGATGACGCCAGACCCACATCAGTGCCTCGGCGCGCGCGGGCGGGAGCGTCGCGAACGAGCCGTCGTGGCGGTCGGTGTACACGACGACCTCGGCGGCCCCTCCCGGCGTCTGAAAGGAGGGAAAGCGGTTGTCGAACACGGCGATCTCAAACGACTCGAAGGGGATCTCCGTCGGCGGGCCGCCGGGGCGCGTCGGGTCCAGCGGGCACAGCTCGCGCGCAGGCAGGAACGTGCGGTCCTGGCGGTCGATCGCGTAGACGACCTGCTCGCCGCGCAACTCGTTGAAGCGCTGTTCGCTCACGCCTGCTCGTCGCCGCGGCCGCCATCGTCGGCCGGCCCGCTCGCGGCTTCGCCGTCGCCCGCCGGCGCGTCGGACTCGGCGCCGTCGGTGCGCTCGTAGAGGATCAGCGAGCGGCCGTCGTCTTTGTGCATGCGCAGCAGCGACAGCGGGCCGTAGCGCTCACCCGGGGCGGGCTCGCGCGGGGACTGATCGGCGGAGCCTGAGGCCATCGTGCGAGGTTATTACCCTGCGGCCCCCGGCGCCAAAAAGGGGTTTTTGCGCCCGTCCGGAAGAGCGCAATGAAAGTACTTGACTGAAGGAGTAGATTCGCGGGAAGTAATGCGATGGGTGCGGCGCCGACCCTGGCGCGGCCCTCGATCAGAGGAGAGAGTGAAATGCCAGAGACCGATCAGGGCCACGATGCCATAGAGCATCACGACGGCGCCCAGGTGCCGACGATCGACCGCCCGGGATTTGACCGCCGTTCCTTCCTTCGACGCACCGCCCTGACGGGCGTTGGTGTCGGCTCGGTGAGCACGCTGCTCGCCGCTTGCGGATCCAGCGCGTCCAGCGGGGGAAGCGGCGGGTCCGCGAGCGTGTTCGGTTCGCACCCCAGCTACAAATTCGTGTTCGTCAACCACGTGACGACGAACCCCTTCTTTACGCCGACGCAGTACGGCGCGGCCGACGCCTCGAAGCTGCTCGGCTGCTCCTACCAGTGGACGGGATCGGAAAGCTCGAACGTCAGCCAGATGGTCAACGCGCTCAGCAGCGCCGTCACGGCAAAAGCGGACGGGATCGCCGTGGCGCTGATCGACCTGCACGCATTCAATGCGCCGGTTGAAGCTGCGATCAAGGCGGGCATTCCTGTCGTCGCCTACAACGCCGACGCGCCCGGCAACGCGCGTCTCTCCTACATCGGCCAGGACCTCAAGAAGGCCGGCGAAAAGATGGGCGAACGAATCGTCGCCGATGTCGGCTCGGGTGAAGTCGCGCTGTTCATCGCGACGCCCGGCTCGGCCAACCTGCAGCCGCGCATCGAAGGTGCCGAAGCGGCCGTCAAGCGATCCGGCAAGCCGATCACGCTGCACACGGTCGCCACAGGCGCCGCAGTTCCAGGCGAGCTCTCGGCGATCGACGCCTACTGGGTCGGCCACAAGAACACCAAGGGCATGTACGCCGTGGATGGCGGCTCGACGGAAAGCCTCGCCAAAGTGATGCAGAAGTACAGCCTCGGCGGCAAGGTCAAGGCCGGCGGCTTTGACCTGACCGAACAGACGCAGACCCTGCTCAAAGCGGGCGACATCGAATTCACGATCGACCAGCAGCCATACCTGCAGGGCTTTCTGCCGGTGCTGCAGCTGTTCATGTACAAGGTCTCGGGCACGCTGTCGGGCATCTATGAAGCCGACACGGGCCTGAAGTTCCTCGACAAGGAAACGATCGTGCCCTACGTCAACAGCAAATCCCGCTATGAGGGCACCGCAACGGCCGCCAAGGTCATCTCGGGCGCCTAGGTCAAGCACCGGCTAAGCAAGGTAAACGAGATGGCAAGCGCGACAGGGGGACCGGCGGCAGAGGCGCAGCCGCCGGCTCCCAAGGCCCCGGAGCACTCGCTTCGGGGCCCGTCGTTCGGCAGGCAGCTGCTCGGTCGCGCCACCGCGCTGCGCGAGGGAAGCATCATCGTCGTGACGATCGTCACGGCGATCTACTTCTCGGCCAACACGAGCAGCTTCTTCACGGGCGACAACTTCAAGACGCTGCTGCCGTACTTCGCCCCGTTTGCGATCCTCGCGGCGGGCGAGATCTTCGTGATGATCCTTGGCGAGATCGACCTGTCGATCGCGGGGATGTATCTGTTCGCCCCGATCCTCTTCTACAAGCTCAACACCAGCCTTGGCCTGGGGCTGGTCCCGGGTGTGATCGTGGCGCTGCTGGTGTGCATGGCCATCGGTGCGCTCAACGGCTTCTTCGTCGCTGTGGTGGGGATCAGCTCGTTCGTCGCGACGCTGGCAATGCTGTTCGCGTTTGAGGGGCTCGCGCTGATCATCTCGCACGGCACACCCGTCGCCACGCCCGGCGGGCAGCCGCCCCTGGGCACGTTCGGCAAGGTGTTCGGCGGGGGCACCTACTCGGAGCTGATCTGGGCGGTCGGGATCGTGGTGATCCTGCAGGTCGTGCTGACGTTCACCCGCTGGGGGCTGTACACGGTGGCGATCGGCTCGAACAAGCTCGGAGCCGCCGAGGCCGGCGTGAAGGTCGCGCTCGTGACGATCCGCAACTTCATGCTGTGCAGCCTGACGGCCGGGCTGGCCGGCATCTTCGAGGCTGTTCGCTCGGCGACGGTGCAGCCCGATCCCGCGGGACCGAACGAATATCTGTTCCTGGCCGTCGCCGCGGCCGTGATCGGAGGCACGCTGCTCACCGGAGGCTCCGGCACGGTCGTCGGCGCGCTGATCGGCGCGCTGTTCCTCGGCGTGCTGAAGGACGGGCTGATCCTGCAGGGTGTCAACGCCAACTACCTGTTGTTCTACACGGGGTTGGCTATCTTCGTGGCGATGACCGCAAACGTGTTCGTCGGCCGCGCGCGCAGGGGGCACAGCGGAAGTGGCTGACGCGAACCCCAGCTCGGTGGAGCCGGTGGTGCCGCCCACGTCGGCACCCGACGACGTGCTGCGCGTCGAACACATCGCCAAGCGCTTTGGCCCGGTGACGGCACTGCGCGACGTCAACCTGCACCTGAAAAAAGGCGAGGTGCTGGGGCTGCTCGGCGACAACGGCGCCGGCAAGTCGACGCTGATCAAGATCCTCGCCGGCTTTCAGAAACAGGACTCCGGCGAGATGTTCCTGCACGGCAAACCGTACGCGCCGAAAAACGTCGACGACGGGCGCGCGAAAGGGATCGACACGGTCTTTCAGGATCTCGCGCTGATCGACGAACTCTCCGTCTATCACAACCTCTTCCTGCGTCGCGAGCGCCTGCTCAAGCCCTTCCCGCTGCTGGCCAACCGGCAGATGAAGCGCGAAGCGCGCACGGCGCTGGATGAGATCGGCATCAACATCCCGCGCATCGACGTCGCCGTCGCGCGGCTGTCCGGCGGCCAGCGCCAGGCGATCGCCGTGGCGCGCACGGTCAACGGCGACGCCGACATCATCCTGCTCGACGAGCCGCTCGCCGCGATGGGCGCTAAAGAGGGGGCGCAGATCCTCGACCTCGTCGCACGCCTGAAGGCCGAGGGCAGGGTCTCGATCATCATGATCCTGCACAACTACGTCCACGTGCTGCAGGCATGCGACCGCGTGAGCATGATCCAGGACGGCGCGATCGCGCTGGACAAGCCAACCTCCGAGACCTCCGTTGAGGAGCTCACCGACATAGTCGTCAACGAGTACCGCCGCGCGCGCGAAGAGACGCATCGCGAAGAGGCGCAGTCGGCCGGCTGAGGCCGGCGCCGCTCCCGGCCCCGCCCCACGCATCGCGTCGGTCAGAGTTCGGGCGACGAATCTCTGGACAACCGGCCAGGGTGACGCGCGCCTTGACGCGCGAACATGCGTCGTGCGCAGGGCAGGGATCGCGCTGCGCGCATCTCCTCATTCCTCCCTCTCGTTCAGGGGCCGCCGCGACCGCTGGTCGTGGCGGCCCCTCGGGCGACTCGGCCGGCTCAGGTCCCACAGCCGTGGGCGCGCGTTTGCAGGGTGATCCCCCAACGCCGCCGAAGCTGTATACCTCGAAGACCCGCGATCTTCGCCGGCCGAGCACACCTCCTTGAGAGCATGAGCGCATCCACGATGGCACCACCGCCGGCCCCGACCCCGCGCCGCAGCCGCCTGCCGATCGCGGCTGGCGCCGCCGTCGCGGTGCTCGTGCTGCTGACCGCTGCGATGCTCATCTACGACCACTCGCGGCGCGAGCAGATCGCCGACGGCGTGACGATCGACGGCGTCAACGTCGGTGGCCTCAGTGCCTCGGCCGCGCGCAGCAAGATCGAGCGGGAGCTGATCGCGCCGCTGAACCGGCCGGTGACGGTTCGCTCGGGCTCGCACACCTGGACGCTGAGCGCGCGCCGCGCGGGCGTCACGGTCGATGCCGCCAACATGGTCTCCCAGGCGGTCGACGCCAGCCGCCGGGGGTCGGTGTTCACGCGCACGTTCCGCGGGCTGTTCGGCGGCAGCGTCAAGCGCGACGTCCCGCTCGTTGTCAGCTACTCGCACTCGGCCGTGGGTGGACTGACCGCGCAGGTACGCGCGAGCGTCAACAAGGCGCCGCGCGAGGCCACCGTCGCGGCGAGCGCGAGCGGCCTGACCGAGGTCTCCGGCGAAAACGGCATGACCGTCGACAGCGATCGGCTGGGCGGTCGCATCACCCGCGCGCTCGCATCCACAGGACGCGCTCGCACTGTGGCCGTCCCGGTTCGTGTCGTAAAGCCGAAGGTCACGACGTCCGAGCTGGCGAGCCAGTACCCGGCCTACATCATCGTCGACCGCTCGGCTTTCCGCCTGCGCCTGTACACGCACCTCAAACTGGCCAGCACGTATGAAATTGCGGTCGGCATGGAAGGGCTGGAAACGCCCGCCGGGCTGCACCACATCGAATGGAAGCAGGTCGACCCGCCGTGGTACGTGCCCAAGAAAGCCTGGGCCGGCGCGCTCGCAGGAACGGTCGTCCCGCCGGGACCGCAGGACCCGCTGAAGGCGCGCTTCATGTCCTTCGAAGGGGGCGCCGGCATCCACGGCATCGACCCCAGCGAGTACAGCTCGATCGGCCACGACGCCTCGCATGGCTGCGTGCGCATGCGGATCCCCGACGTGATCGCGCTGTATGACAAGACGCCGGTCGGCACGCCCGTCTACATCGCCTAGCTACAGCTGCTCGCGGTATTCCCGGTTCTGCTGGCGCTCGCCGCGGATCTGGATGGCGATGTACACGATGATCACGTTGACCACCACGCCGATGCCGCCGAACGTGGCGATCAGGCCGATGTCAATGCTGAGCGCTTTGCTCATCGCGAGAAGCATTGCGCGGAGCCTAGCAACGGGCCGGGCGCTCGTGTCGTAGCCTTCACGCTGCCGCCCACCCGATCGCCGGTCGGGATCGGGGCCGCCGCGCCGCTCACGGCACGACGGCAAAGCTGGAGAGGTGCCGGAGCGGTTGAACGGGCGCGATTGGAAATCGCGTAACGGGGGTCAACCTCGTTCGAGGGTTCGAATCCCTCCCTCTCCGTTTTGTGCCGCACGTAGTTCGGAAGGCGGCATGCAGATAACCGACAGAGGAGGCACAGTGGCGTCCATCCGCAAGGAGATAACCATCGACGCCAGACCCGAGGACGTGTGGGCCGCCGCGCGCGACTGGGGTGCGCTGCACGAACGCCTGGTCCCGGGGTTCGTCGTCGACACGCAGCTCGATGGCGCCGATCGAATCGTGACGTTCGCCGACGGTACGAAGCTGCGCGAGATCCTCGTCGACCTCGACGACGCGAGCCGCCGGCTGGTGTGGTCGGTCGTGGACGGCCCATACACCCACCACAACGGCTCGACCCAGGTGTTCGCCGAGGGCGAGGGTCGTGCTCGCTTCGTGTGGACCGCCGATCTGCTGCCCGACGAGCTCGCCGGCCCGACCGGCGAGGCGATGCAGCGGGGAACCGAAGTGGTGAAGCGCACGCTCGAGGCAGATGCGGTTCGTTCGACGCACTGAGCAATTCGCCTAGAACCTGCAGGTCGTCGCCCCTTCCCGCCGTATCCTTTTCACATGGCGACGGAATCGGCACTCGCTCATGCCGGAACGCGCCCGCATCGTCGAACGCGCCTGCTGATCGGTGTCCTTGCGGGTGCGCTCGCGGTCGTCGCCGTGATGGCGGCGGTGGTGCTGGCGTTCTCGGGAGTGACGCTGGCTGGCGACTCCACGGCACTCGCCCACGTCAGCGTGCAGCCGTTTGGCGGCAGCATCGAGCACGTCCACGCGTTCGGCCCCGGCGGCCGGGCGATTCCGGTAGCCGTGGTTGGTGGGCGTCTCACGCCGCTGCAGCGCCTGAGGCCGGGCGAGCAGGTTTCAGTCGACGTGACGGTGCGCCGTCCGGGGTGGCTCGGGTGGGCACTGGGGCACGAGCGCAGCGAGCATCTGACGCTGCGGACACCCCAGGCTCACGTCAAGGCGCGCTGGATGACCGTGCGTCCTGGCGCGGGTGTGCGTGTGGCCTTCGACCAGCCGGTCAGCGCCGTTGCCTACGGCAGCGGCCCCGCCACGCGCACGCACCAGCTACCGGGCGAGCGGACCTCCATATCGCTCGGCTCGCGCGCGGCCACGGGCACGGTGCAGATCGCCGCCGCGCCGCGGCCGTGGGAGACCGTCGGGCCGCCGACGCAGGTGAGCTGGTTCCCGCCGTCTCACTCCGCGGTGATGGTGTCGTTGCCGGCGGCAGGCGTAAACGTGGGACCGGCAACGACGCTCTACCTGACGTTCTCGGAGCCTGTCAGTGCGGTGCTGGGATCGCAGCGGCCGAGCCTCACGCCGAGCACGCCCGGGCACTGGTTTCGTGCAAACAGCCACACGCTCGCTTTCAAGCCGTCGGGCCTGGGCGCGGCGTTTGGCACGCACCTGCGCGCGCAGCTGCCGCGTCCCGTCGCGGTGACCGGCGGACCCGGCGGTGCGCTGCACGAGACCAGTACGGTCGAATGGACGGTTCCGCCCGGCTCGACGCTGCGCCTGCAGCAGCTGCTCGCCCAGGCCGGCTACATGCCGCTGGTGTGGCATCCGGCGGGCGCCGACGTGGCGCACACGCCGGCCGCCGAGGCGCAGGCGGCAGTCAACGCACCCGGCGGCGCGTTCGCGTGGCGCTACGGCGACACTCCCCATCAGCTGCAGGCGATGTGGAGCGCTGGCAAGGAAAACACGATCACGCGCGGGGCGCTGATGAAGTTCGAGGACGAAAACGGCCTGACGGTCGACGGCCTGCCGGGAGCTGCGGTGTGGCAGAAGCTGATCGCCTCGGCGATCGCCGGCAAGCGCCTGACCAGCGGCTACAGCTATGTATACGTGCATCGCGAAGTGCCCGAGGCGCTCACGCTGTGGCACGACGGGCACACGGTGCTGACCTCGCCGGCCAACACCGGCATCTCGGGTGCGGAAACCGAACTTGGCACCTTCCCAGTGTTCGAGCACCTTCCGGAAACGACGATGAGCGGCACGAACCCCGATGGCTCCCACTACGAAGACCCGGGCATCAAGTGGGTCAGCTACTTCAACGGCGGCGACGCGCTGCACAACTTCAACCGCTCTTCCTTCGGCACGCCGCAGAGCCTTGGCTGCGTCGAGCTCCCGCTCGAAGACTCCGCGAAGATCTACCCGTATACGCCGATAGGCACGCTCGTCACGATCGAAAGCTGATCGTCGGCGCCCGCCGCCGAGCTAGCCCGGCCGGGCTAGGGCAGCCCGTCGAGCCCCGCGTCCAGCTCCACGCCGGCGGAGTTCAGCGCGAAGGCGACCATGTGGTAATGCCCGACTAGCATTGCGATCTCCAGCAGCCCACGCTCGTCGTGACCCTCCGCGAGCGCTGCCCAGGTGTCGTCGGCGATCTTCGCGTGCTCGTGCAGCTCGTCGGCGGCGCGCAGCAGCGTGGCGTCGGTGGGCGACCAGCCCTGCGCCTCGGGGCCCGCGGCGACGCGTGCGATCTCCTCGCGCGAGATGCCGATCTGCTCTGCGATGCGCGCATGCTGACCCCACTCGTAGTCAGAGCCGCAGTTGAAGCCCGTGCGCAGGATCAGCAGCTCGCGCTCGCGCGCGCTGAGCACGCCGCGGCCAAGCAGAAAGCCGCCGAACGGCAGCCATGCGCGCAACAGCTGCTCGTGGCGGGCGAGCGTGGGGAAGATGTTGTTGTCGCCCAGTCGCACGTCGAAGCCGGGTGGGGTGGCCTCGAGGATCGGCCGCAGCTCGTCGCTCCACTCGGGCTCGGGCAGGGGCGGGATGCGCGGCACGTTCGCGCCTATGCCCCGGCGACTGCCAGCGGCTCGCTCGCCGGCACGACCGAGGCGGCGCGTGAGAAACGCAGCTCACCGTCCTCGAGCTGCGCGCGCCGGAGGCTGAGCATGTCGCGCGCGTAGTTCTGATGCACGCGCCACGGTACGTGCGATCCCTGCTTGGGGAACAGGTGAATCGACCGCTGCACGTACCCGGATGAGAAGTCCAGGAAAGGCTCCGCCGTCAGCGACGGATCGTCGTTGGTGGGTGTGCAGTAGGCGTAGCCGCGCTCGTCCATGTAGTTGAGCAGCCGGCACACATAGCCGCACGTCAGATCGGCCTTGAGCGTCCACGAGGCGTTGGTGTAGCCGAAGGACAGCGCGAGGTTGGGCACACCGCTGAGCATCATGCCCTTGTAGGCCATCGTCTCCGAGACCTCGACGTCGCGGCCGTCGACTGCGATCTGCATGCCCCCGAGGGCGAGCAGGTTCAGCCCTGTGGCGGTGACGACGATGTCGGCTTGCAGCTCACGGCCCGAGCGCAGGCGCAGCCCATCCGGCGTGAAGGTGTCGATGTGGTCGGTGGCAATCGAAGCGCGCCCGGAAGACAGCGCGGTGAACAGGTCGCTGTCGGGGACCAGGCACATGCGCTGATCCCAAGGGTTGTAGCTCGGGCTGAAGTGCGTGTCGACGTCATAGCCGCGCGGCAGCTGGCGTTCGATCGCGCGGCGCACGAGGCGCTTGACCAGACGTGGGCGGCGGCGGCTGAGCTGGTAGACGATCATCGCCACGAGCACGTTCTTCCAGCGCACGACCGAGTAAGCCCCCTTGGCCGGGAGCACGCGGCGCACCAGCTTGGCGAGCGGGTCTTCGCCGGGCAGCGAGACGACGTAGCTGGGCGAGCGCTGCAGCATGGTCACGTGCTCGGCGCTCTCGGCCAGCGCGGGGACGAGCGTGACCGCGGTGGCGCCGCTGCCGATCACGACGACACGCTTGCCCGCATGCTCGATGTCCTCGCTCCAGTGCTGGGGGTGGACGATCTGCCCGCGGAAGTCCGCGGTGCCGGCGAACTGCGGCGTGTGCCCCTCGTCGTAGCGGTAGTAGCCGGTGCACATAAAGAGGAAGCCGCACGTCAGCTCGACGGTCTCGTGAGTGTCCTCGCGCGTTGCTTGCACGGTCCAGCGCGCGTCGGCCGAGGACCACTGCGCGCGTACGACGCGATGGCCGAAGCGGATGTGGCGCTCGACGTCGTGGTCTGCGGCGGTCTGGCGGACGTAGTTGAGGATCGAGGAGCCGTCGGCGATCGACTTGGCCTCTTCCCATGGGCGAAAGGAATAACCGAGCGTGTACATGTCGGAATCCGAGCGGATGCCCGGGTAGCGGAAGAGGTCCCAGGTTCCGCCGATGCCGTCGCGCGCCTCGAGGATTGCGTAGGACTTCTGCGGGCTGTCGGACTGCAGGTGGCAGGCCGCGCCGATGCCTGACAGGCCTGCACCGACGATCAGCACGTCAACGTGTTCGGGCGACAAGTCGCGCCTCCAGATAGAGCTTCGTGCGTTGCGACGAGCTTACCTCGCGCGGTGTCCGCCGATGTGTGACGGGCGTCCGCCGGGTGTATGGTCGGTTGCGTGGGTCGCCGGGGTGGCGGACTGCGTCGAACCAGGGAGGTCGCGATGAGCTTCAAGCTCGCCCGGCGGGCGGATTGCGAGACGGTCGGCAACTGGCAGCTCGTGCGCCGCACGCTCGCGTTGGAGTCGTTCGGCATCAACGTGGTGGAGATCGCTCGCGGAGAGCAGATCCCCGAACACGACGAGGTCGACCGCGACCAGGAGGAGTTGTTTCTCGTGCTCCAGGGCAGCCCGACGCTGGTGATCGACGGCGACGACCATGCGCTGCCGGCAGGCACGTTCGCGCGCCTGGACCCGGAGCACAAGCGCACGGTGCGAAACGACTCCGAGCAGACGGCGGAGGTGCTGATCGTCTCGGCACCGCGCTCCAGCGGCTATGAGCCGATGAGCTGGGCATGAGCGCCGCGACGGATCAGCTGCAGCAGACAATCGACGCCTACAACGATGCGTGGAACGCGCACGACGTCGCGCGGATCGCGACGATGCACGCGCCGGACATGGTGTTCGAGAACCACACGGCCGGCGAGCGCGCCGAGGGCGCGGAGGCGCTCGAGCACATCGCGCAGATCTTCCGGTCGTGGCCGGACATCGAGTTCAAGACGCGGCGCATGTACGTGCGCGAGGACCTCGTCGTGCAGGAGTGGACGGCGAGCGCGACGCACGTCAAGCCGCTCACTCGTGGCGAGATCGTCGCCGAGCCGTCGGGCAAGCGCATCGAGTGGGAGGGCATGGACGTGATCCCCTTCGAGGCAAGCAAGGTCAAGCGCAAGGACGTGTACTCGGACTCCGTCTCGATCCTGCGCCAGGTCGGGCTGATCTAGCGACGGCGGCGCGTAAGCGGCTAGGAAGGTCGCGGGATGTGGCCTGCGCCGCTGGGCCGGCTAGCGCGCAGCGAGACGGCGGTGCCCGCACCGAGCACGAGCACGACGGCCGCGAGGCTTTCCAGCGGGCCGACGTGCACGACGCCGCCGCCGAGCAGCTTGACGCCGACGAGCGCGAGCAGCGCGGCGATCGTCTGGTCCATGTACAGCAGGCGCTCGCGGGCGATCGCCACGAGCTGGAAAAGCGCACGCAGTCCGAGCAGCGCCAGGAGGTTGCCGGTGAGCAGCAACGTCGCATCGTTGGAAATGGCCAGCGCGGCGGGGATCGAGTCGACGGCGAAGGTCAGGTCGGCGACCATGATCGCGATCAGGCACAGCAGCAGCGGCGTGACTTCACGCCGCCCGTTGCGCACGACCAGCCAGCGGCGAGGCACGTGCTCTGAGAGCGGCAGGCGCCGGCGCAGCATCGCCACCACGCGGCTGGTGCCCGTGGTCTGCTGCCCACGCGAGCGGGCCGTCTGCCAGGCGAGCACGATGAGCAGCGCGCCGAGCACGTAGCCGACGATGTGCGACGCGTTGAACACGGCCACGCCGAGCAGGATCGCGGGAACGCGCAGCGCAAACGCCGACAGTGCGCCGAACGACACCAGCCTGTCCTGCTCGGCGTCGGGGATCTGAAAGGTGGCGATGAGCACGGCGAACACGAACACGTTGTCGAGCGAGAGCGCCCGCTCGATGAGGTACACCGCGGCGTAGGAGCCGGCCGCGTGGGGGCTGTCGAACAGCCCGAACCAGAGCGCCGGCAGGAGCCCGAGCGCAAGCCATGTAGCGCTCCAAACGAGCGCGAGGCGCACCGGCGAGCCCGTCGTGTCGCGGCTCGCGCGCGTCTCCAACCAGAAGGCGCCGGCGATGAGCAGTGCCTGGCCGCCGAGCGCGACGTAGAGCATCGACGGACTGTAGATGCCGGCCGGCCCGCAGCGGCCGCGTGCTCGACCGGCTCCTCCAACACGCGCGGCGGTGTGTCACACGCGGGGGATCGCCTGGTACTGTCGCGGCGGGACGCAGTTCGAGGGAAACAGGGAGGAGCGCGATGCACAGGATCACGTTGTTTCGCGACCGGCCGCGACCGGTGCAGATCGCGCTGGGCGGCGCGGTCCCGCTGATCTTCGGTGCGGTCGTTGGAATCGTGCTCGGCGTCTCGGCGGGCGTGTACTGGGCGCTCGCGGTGATCGCCGGGTTGGGGGCGGTGGTTGCCGGCTTCGAGCACCAGGATGGTTGGGGCGGAGCCGACCGCGGCCTCGTGGGAGGCGTGCTGTTCGCCATCGGCATCCTCGTCGCGCATGCGATTGCGGGCACGCACGCGAAGGTCTCGCTCGGTGGTTTCCCGCCACTGCTGATCGTGATCGACGCGATCTTCGGCATGCTGCTCGGTGCGCTCGGCGGCTGGATCGCGCGCAACCTGCGCGAGCGCCACGCGCCGGCGGACAAACCGGTTTGAGCCGGGCCCAAGAGCACGCGAGCCGTACATCGGTTGGTAGCCGGTTGCGGGCGACCGGCGCACATGACATGCTGCAGGCCATAGCCATCGGGACTGCGATCGCTTCGCAGGCGTGACGGGACCGGAAAGAGAGAACACGTTGCAGGGCCCTTCTGAGCAGCGCCCAGCCGGTGCGGCCGGACCGCGCAGCTCCATCGACTTGCACGTCGGCGACGAGTCGCCGACGATGAACATCGCGGTCTCAGCGCCTCGCGCGCAGCGCCCGTTCTGGCGCGAGGACCTCGCGCCGTACGCAGAGCCGCACATGGGACGCAGCCTGCGCGAACTGGCCACGTCGGTGCTGCCCTACCTCGGCCTGTCGGCCGTGATGTACGAGTGCCTGAGCATCTCCTACCTGCTGGTGCTCGCGATCGCGATCCCCACGGCCGGCTTTCTGGTGCGCACGTTCATCCTCTTTCACGACTGCACGCACGGCTCGCTGCTGCGCTCAAAGCGCGCGAACGCATGGCTCGGCACGGTGCTCGGGTTGTTTGTGTACGCGCCGTTTTTGCGCTGGCGCCACGACCACGCGATCCACCACGCGACGTCGGGCGACCTGGACCGCCGCGGAGGAGGCGACGTGCACACGCTGACGGTCGCCGAATACCAAGAGCTGGCGCCGCGCGCACGTCTCATGTACAGGCTGTTTCGCAACCCGCTGGTGATGTTCGGGATCGGTCCGATCGCGGCGCTGCTGGTCGGCCCGCGGCTGGTCGCCAAGGACGCGCGACCGCGCATGCGCCGCAGCGTGATCGGCACGAACATCGCGCTGGCGGCGTTCGTCGGCGCGATGTGCTGGCTGATCGGCTGGGAGGACTTCCTGCTCGTGCAAGGACCGACCGTGATGCTTGCGGGCTCGGCCGGAATCTGGCTGTTCTACGTCCAGCACCAGTTCGAGGACGCCTACTGGGAGGGATCGGGCGAGTGGAGCTACGCCGATGCGGCCCTGCGCGGGAGCTCATATCTGAAGCTGCCGAAGATCCTGCAGTTCTTTTCCGGCAACATCGGCCTGCACCACGTGCACCACCTCAACGCGCGCATCCCCAACTACAACCTGCAGCGCGCGCACGACGAGAACGCGATCTTCCACGACGTGCCGACGCTGACCTTCATGGACGGGATGCGTGCGGTGCGCTTGAAGCTGTGGGACGAGCGCACGGGACGCATGGTGGGCTTCGCCGAGGCCCGCGTCCCACGCGCAAGGCCGGGGCGTGCGCCAACGCCGGTCGCTGAGAGCACCGACTAGACTGGCGGCTCTGCGCCCGTAGCTCAGCTGGATAGAGCGTCGGTCTACGGAACCGAAGGTCAGAGGTTCGAATCCTCTCGGGCGCGTCGCAGCGGGCTGCTCACACCGCTGCCTCCCATCGGCCAGGTAGCGCCATCGGCTTCGGCGCGACATGGCCCGGCGCCACGTGCGTTTGCGCACCGCCTTGATCGGGTATTGCGGCACTCGACCGAAGCTGGTCGGGTTGGTGCGGAGCCGGGTGGGATGGAGTCGTACCCGGCCTGGGAGCAGGACAGAAGGTGGAAGGGGAGCCGTTCATGAGCCATGGCCCATGTCGTGAGGAGAGCCGTCCGTCGCAGGCGGAGCACGCAAGCGCGCGCCGGAGACTGCGGCGAACTCTCATCGTTGCGTTTCTCGCCGCGCTGGTCGCCGGGATCTGCGCGTCGACGGCAGGCGCCACGGTCGCGCTGTGCAACGTGGAAATCCCCATGAGCGACGGCGTGATCTTGCGCGCCGACCTGTATCTGCCTTCGAGCAGCGGGCACTACCCGACAGTGCTGACCGCCACCGGTTACAACAAGGACGCGGCCGATCCGGCCGGCGCCGATTGTTCCGGCTCCACCACCCAGGGGATCGCCGGCGACGAACCGGCGCTTGCGGAAAAAGGCTTCGCGGTAATGGTGATGGACGATCGCGGCACCGGCGACAGCGGCGGCAAATGGGAATCGTGGGGCGAACGGACCCAGCAGGACTACAAGGAGGTACTCGACTGGATCCAGGCGCAGGCCTGGTCAAACGGAAGCGTGGCGACAACAGGCGAGTCCTACATGGGTATCACCTCGCTGTTGATCGCCGAGGCCGACGCTGCGCGCGTGAAGGAAGGCAAGCCCCGCGCGGTGCAGGCGGTCTGGGCCGATATCCCGATGGCCGACGCCTATCGCGACGTGACCTTTCAGGGCGGTTCGATCGACACAGGGTTCATACCCTTGTGGCTCGGGCTCGTCACCGCGCTCTCGGATCTGCCGCCGTCAGACACCGCGCAGAACCCCCAGGAAGCCGCGACGGTGTATCTGGAACACCTCTTCGGCAACGCCGAATTCAGCGTCCAGCACGTCCTCGGCGCGGCGCTCGGCGAAGAAGCCGCCTACGACGGGCCCTTCTACAGGGAGCGCTCACCGGTCGTGCGTGCGAGCGAAATCACCGTTCCCGTGGTCATCACAGGCGGCTGGTGGGACCTCTTCCAGCGCGGCGAGCCGCTGCTCTGGGAATCGCTGAAGAACTCCAAGGACCGCGTGCTGTTCATGTCGCCGCACTACCACGTGACTCAGGGGCCGGCCTATGAAGACCCGAACATCAAGGAAGAGTGGTTCGGCCACTGGCTGAAAGGTGCCAAGAACGGCGTGCAGAAGACGCCGAAGGTCAATCTCTACCCGATCGGCGGCAGCGGCTGGGAACACTTTGCAAAATTCCCCCTGCCGAAAACGAAGTACGAACGTCTTTACCTGAACGGCGAATCGTCGGGCTCGGCGCCGCTCTCGGTGCACGACGGCTCGCTGGCGAGCAAGCCCCCGGCGAGCGAATCGGGCGACCTGGCGCCGCTGCTGCCCGCGTCGAGCCCGTGCTCGCGTGAGACCGCGCAGTGGACGGCCGGCGCCGGCTCAAACGCGCTGTGTGACACCACGAACAACACCTACGAGGCGAGCTCGCTCACGTACAGCTCGCAGCCGCTGGGCGCAGCGACGAAGATCACCGGGCTGATCACGGCCAACCTCTGGGCAAAGCTCAGCGCCACCGACGGCACCCTTGTCGCCGTGCTCAGCGAGGTCGAACCGAACGGTGCCTCAAATCAGATCACCGCCGGGTTCCTGCAGGCCAGCCAGCGCGCGATCGACCCCAGCCTTCAGACGTACGGGCCAAAACACATCGTGACCCGTCCGTGGCATCCCTTCACGAAGGAAAGCCAGCAGGCGGTCACGCCCGGCGAAGCCGCCGAATACAACGTCGAGATCTATCCGACCGGAGTCGTCGTCCCTGCCGGCGACCGCCTACGGCTGACGATCGGAACGGCGAACACGGTCACCGGCCTGCCGACGCTGCCGACGCTCGGCCAGGAGCTCGGCGGGACGATCACGGTTCTCCACGGCGGCACGCACGACTCATACCTGCAGCTGCCGGTCGTTCCCTAGCGCGCGGCGGCCCGAGGCCGAGGGGTGGCCTCGGGCTTGGGCCGCGCCGATTGCGCGGCTTTGCAAGGACGTTGGGCCGCGCAGAGCAGAAGCTCGTCGCGCCCGGTGTTCCGACTCCGCATTTTGCGCCCCCGCTGGCTCCGACGGAGCGGGGACAGCCTTATCATTGCTCTTTGCACGCGGCGCCGGCCGGGGATGGACGGTGTCGAGGACGGAACCTCCTGGTCGGATCGAAGGCGACATGGTCGAAAGCTGGACGCGGGGCATGAAGACGAAACGCAGGGTCGGGCTGGCGGTGGCCGCTGCGGCGGTGCTGCTCGTGCTCGGTCACGTCGCGGCGGCGCAGGCAGCGGCGCCTACGCTCGAAATCACGCGCTCCGCGACTCCGACCGAAAGGGAAGGCGTGAGCGGCACTCGCCACGTCTCCTTCGAAGGAACTACGAGCGATCCAAGCGATCCGATCACGTTGACGGTCGACGGCTCTGGACCGCCGATTGTCCAAGTCGTTTCGCCGTCAGGAGGCGTGTGGTCTGCTGGTCCCGTACCGCTGTCGGCAGATGGGCACTACAGCGCGGTAGCCGAACAAAGCCAAGAAGGATCGGTGGGCTCAATGGAGACGACGTTCGAAGTCAACACGAAGGTGCCCACCGTGAAGATCTTTCCGCCTACGATCAATGCGGAGAGCGTCGAATTTAGTGGTCAAGCCGGAGATGATCCGGGAGATAGCGCGAATGTGATTCTGAAGGTGTACGAAGGGGGCGCGTCCGAAAGTGAACCACCGCTCCAAGAAGTGTCTGGAGTGCGTGCGGGCGAAGTGTGGCGATCGGGATTGCTCAAACTCCCCCCCGGCGGGTACTACGTGCGACGCAATCCAGGAAGACCCAGTAGGCGTGCCCGGCGGCAGCACCCGAACGTTCACGATCGGAAGCGGCGGCCCGCTCGTGACCCTGTCGACGCCCGAATTTGCGTCGGAGGGTGGCACCCTCGTTTCCTCGAGCGCGACGCCTCGGTTCACGGCCGAAGCGGTTTCGGGAATCAGTGCGGTGGACCTTAGGATCTTCCGTGGAACGTCCGCCGTTGGCGAAGCCGCTTGAGCAGACTAGCCATGACAAGTTCCGGCGAACTCTGGAGCGCGACGCTCGCTCAGCCGTTGGCTGACGGCATCTATACGGCGCAAGCGGAAGTCGAAGACGGCGAAGGCGCGACAGGCGTCAGCTTGCCGGTCATCTTCAGCGTCCAGGTGCCGTCCCCCACGACGATCGCACCCGTGGCCCCAGGCCCAAGCGGCCCCACAGCCTCCTTCACCTGGGTCCCCGCAACCCCAGCCGTCGGCCAGAGCGTCTCGCTGGTGTCGAACTCGACCAATGGCTCGAGCCCGATCGGCGCGTTCTCGTGGGACGTCGCCGGCAACGGCTCGTTCGCGCCGGCACCCTCTGAGACGACGACCTCGTTTGCGAGCGCCGGATCGCACGTCGTGCACCTGCGGGTGACCGACGCCAATGGCCTGACGAGCGTCGCCACGAGGACCATCGCGGTGGTCCCGGCGGGGCTCAAGCTGATGCAGCCATTTCCGATCGTGCGCATCGCCGGCGCGGAGACCGGCTCGGGCGTCAGGATCAGGCTGCTCACCGTGCAGGCGCCGCTGACGACGACGGTCGCGGTGACGTGCAAGGGCACCGGTTGCAAGACCAAGTCCGAAAGCCGCGTGGCCACCGCATCGGCGAAGAACAAGAGCAAAGGCGGCGTGGTGATGCTCACCTTCACGCGCTTTGAGCGAGCGCTGCGCGCCGGCGTCGTGCTTCAGATCCGCATCACCAAGCCGGGCCAGATCGGCAAGTTCACGAGCTTTAAGATCCGCCGTCACAAGCTGCCGCTGCGCTCGGACTCCTGCCTGTCGGCCGCGAGCGCGGCGCCGATCGCCTGCCCCACGTCGTGAGCAGCGTAATGAACGGCTTGCGCGAGGCGCTGTATGACCTGCGCTACCGCTGGCTCGGCGTGCGGATCGGCGGCGCGGACGCCACGATGAGGGGCCAGTGGCTCGTGCTCTCGGTATCGCTGGTGATCGTGTTCGCGTGCTTCTTCGCCGTCGGGCGCTTCTTCCACACGGGCGCGGGCTCGTCGGCCGGGGCGCCCTCAGCCCAGGTGGCCGCGGGCGGGCATGCGATCCCCAGCGGCCTGAGCGGGGGCTCGCCGGCCGCCGGCGCGGTACCCGTGTCGATCGCCGTGCAGCCGCGCGTCCAGCCTGCAAGCCAGCCGGCATCCAGCGAAGCGCAGGTGCCGGTGACGACGACCCCCCGCGTGCTCGGCGTGGAAGGCTCGGCCGAAGCGCCCGTGTCGCAGACGCCGCCCGCAACAGTCTCCGAACCCGCACCCACGCAGGCCGCGGCCGCTCCGCACAAAAGCGAATCCACCTCGTCGCGGCATGCCGCGCCCGGAAGGGCACGGTCGAAGCCGAGCACGGGCGCCACCTTCGATACCTCGGAATAGCCTCCCGATGCGTTACTCCCGGCGTGGCCTGTCGGCGCCCAGCAACCGGCCGACGCTGTACCGCCCGCGCAGCCTCCCCGTTGCCGTCATCCCGCTGTTCGTTGCGGTAGCAGTGCTCGGCTACGCGGCCGGGCACCTGCGCTCGGGCAGCTCCGCAAACGAAGCCGGCAGGACCGCCACGAGCGCCCATGTGCTCATCGAATACCCCGTGGGCTGGAAGCGCTCGCCCGCAGCAGCACGCATCCCCGGACTGGCGATCGCCCATTCACAGCTGATCGTCGCTGCGCGCCCCGGCGCGAATGCCGGGCTGATCGTCGGCACGCTGCCGGCCGGGGAACTCGGACCGCTGCCGCGGCGTTTCGTGGCGGGCCTGAAGCAGCTCCCGCAGACGGCCGTCGTCGAACTCGTCGAAGGGCAGGCCTACCGCTACACGCAATTCAGCGGTCCCGGTTTCGCGGTGCCGCTGACACTCTTCGTGATCCCGAACTCGGGCGGCGATCCGACGGCGCTGGCGTGCTTTGCGCCAACATCGACCTCGCCGTACATGCGCGCGTGCGAAGGGATCGTCTCGGGCGTGACGGTGCTCGGGCAGTCGCAGGTCTTCCAGCTGACGCCCGAAGCGGGCTACGCGGCGAAGATCGCCACGGCGGTCACGTCACTCGACCGCCTGCGCGTCGCGCTCAAGCGCGAACTGCACCCGCAGATCACGGCGGCGCGCGCACAGCAGCTCGCGCTGCAATTGGCCGATGGCTTCGCCAGGTCCGGCCGATCGGTGTCACAGCTGGAACCGTCGCCTTCGACCGCGGCGCTGCAAAAGGCGCTCTCCTTTGCGATGCAGCGAGCGCGCGACGGCTACCGCGCGCTCGCCGCTGCGGCCGCCGAACGCAGCGCGACCGGCTACACCGAAGCGCAGCAGCGCATCTCCGGTGCCGAAGCGGAACTCGATCGCGCGCTCGCGAACTTCGTTCTGCTCGGTTACAGCCCGGCGCTCCACGCGCCCACAAACCCCGGCCCCATAAGGCGGCAGCGGCCTCGCGTCAGCGCCCGCGCGACCCTCTCATTTGCCGAGAAATCTTCGGTTTATCTGCGTCCGTTCGTGGTAGGGTACGACGGCTGAGCCCCGGGATCGGACGGGGCCGGTTTGGGGCAGGGACACGGGACGACTGCCACGAGGGCCACGAGGGACGGCCCCATCTGGGCGACTGAGGCGGAAGGAGACACTGGAGACATGAGGCATTTCAAGATTGCAACGGTGCTGGCTATGGCTGCGCTCGCAGTGAGTGCTGCACCCGCGCTGGCAAGCGAATTCATCTCGTCGGGCGGTGCGACGAAGGCCAAGGGCGAAGAACAGGTCTTTTCGCTGGGCCCGTTCCACATCGAATGCAAAAAACTGACGGCGACGGGCTCGAGCGTGGCCGGATCGCAGAAAACGCTCTTCCTTGAAGAGAAGATGCGCAACTGCGCGACCCAGGCGCACATCGGCGGCGAACCCGATCTTCCTCAAAACGAAGTTCGTGACGCCGCTGGACGTCGAATACCACGCCAACGGATTCGTCGAAATCGGCTCCGAAGGCGAAGAAGTGGAAGTCGGCAACACGACGCTCAAGGGCGGCACGATCGAAATGAAGATCAGCTCGATCAAGTGCATCATCAAACTCCCCGAACAGACGCTCCCGAAGGCCGCAATCAAAAAACCAGGCGGCGAATTCGAAGCGGCGACATACAGCAACGAAGAATTCGAAAAAAGCAAAAAAAAATTCAACAAGCTCGCCATCACCAACGAATGGAAGGCGATCCACTTCGAATACGGCGAAGGACAGTGCGAATCGTTCAAATCCTCTGAAGAAGAACGCCACTCCGGGAAATACACCGGCGAACTGCTCGAGGAAGTCCCAATGGGCGGCAACCTCGAATTCCAGTAGCCATTCCAGCGGCGTGCCGGCTCATGTGAGCCGCGTCTCAGCCTTCGGATGATGCAGTGAGACGGGCCCCGCAAGGGGCCCGTCTTTCGTTCGGCACCTGTCGGCCGCGTGCGGCGCGCGCGCCGAGACGGTTGCCGGTCAGCCGCCGGCCGAGAGCTCGGCCATCTGCTGGAAGGCGGCGAGCGGGTTCAGCGGCTCAGGGTCGCCGTCCAGCTCGGCATAGATGTTCGCGAGGTTGACGACCAGCCGCTCGCTCTCGCCCCACTCGGCCCAGCGGTCGAGGCTCAGCGAGCGCGCCGCCTGCAGCGGCGTCATGCCTTCGCCATGGCAAAGGCGCGCCTGCTCGTACAGGTACTCGAAGTACGCCCGCAGCTCGAGCACCGCCTCCAGCTCGCTCGGCGGCCCGTGGCCGGGGACGATCGTCTGCGGAGCGAGCGCGACGATCCGCTCGCACGCCGCGATCCAGTTCGACACGGGCCCGGCCCAGGCGATCGGGTGGGCACCGGAGAAGAGGATGTCGCCGGTGAACAGCACGCCCTCGGCAGGGGCATGCACGAGCGTGTCACCGCGCGTGTGCGCGGGGCCGACCTCGAGCAGTGTCAGCTCGCGGTCGCCCACGCGGATCGCGCGCTCGCCACTGAACGTCTCGTGCGGCAGCACCAGCTCGATGCCCTCGAAGTCAAACGCGCCGAAGCAGCGCAAGAAGAACGCGCCCAGCTCGCCCATCTGCGGGGCCTGTGCGACGAGTGCGGCCATCGCCGCGGGAGGAAGCTCGCTCATCTCCGCGGCCGTCTGCTGCGACGCGACGATCACCGCGTCGCCGACGAGCTGGTTGCCGTAGCAGTGGTCGCCGTTGGCGTGCGTGTTGACGAGCGTGTCGATCTGGGCCGCCGCCGGGACCGCCGCGCGCATCTCGCGCAGCATCTGCTCGGTCAGGCGCAGGTCGAACAGCGTGTCGATCAGCAGCGTGCGCTCGCCGTCGACGACCAGGCCGGAGTTGCTCCAGCCCCAGCCGCCGTCCGGCTGCAGGTAGGCATACAGGCCATCGCCGACCTCCTGCAGCCCCTTCGCGTAGCGCACTACAGCGGCGTCGCGTCGCGTCGTCTCATCGGCGCCAGCCTACCCCCAGCGAGCATCGGAGGCCACGCGTTGAAAAAGCCCCTAATCCTGATAGAATCACTGAGCAATCAGGTTCTCCGTTTCCTGATGCTTCGTCTCACTCCTGAGATCTCCGAGTCGCGCGGATGCGGCTCGCAGTCGTCTCCAGTGGCTGGGCCGGCACCCCTCGCCGGCCCAGCCACGCCCCTCCGCGTGCCGCGGACGCGGCCGCGCGCCGCGTAGCCGCCCGGAGCTGGTCAGCCGTCGGCGAACGGCGCGATCGCCACGCCGTGGTCTCGCTCGCGCATGCCCAGCTCGTACACGCCGCCGTGGGCGCTTGACAGCGTGCGCTCGCTGCGCTCGCCCGGCAGCGACACCGCCAGCTCCAGCGAAGCGATCGAGCAGTTGATGACGTCGTGGCCGTCGCCGCCATGCGGGTCGCCGTAGCGCCAGCCGGCGGCGGTGTGGTCCGGTACGCGTGCACGCAGCTGCACGCGCGTACCGTTCTCGCCGGGCAGGCTGACCGTGCATCCATCAGCACCCTCGTGCACGTGCAGGGCGCGCGCCAAGATGCCGCCCAGCCGCACGCGCCGCCCGTCGATCGACAGCGCGCCGTTGGCCACCCACGGCGTCATCCGCCCGGCGATCGTCACGCGACCCAGCGCGACGTCGAGCCATGCATCGTCGGCCTGCGCGAAGTCAACGCCATGCAGCCAGATCCAGCGCTCGGCATGCTCGCCGCCCCAGTTGTGGCCGACCATGCCGTGCCAGCCGTCGAGCACGATGCGGCGGCCGGCCAGATCCAGCTCGCCGTGCAGGCTTGCCAGCGGAGCCGGGCTGGTCAGCTTCGTGCGCGGCAGCGGCGCGCGATACAGCCACTCGCGCGGCAGATGGCGCAACGGCGGCTCCTGCGAGGCGATCTCCAGCGACCAGCGAGCGTCTCCGCAGACACCGTTGGCCCACCGCGGACCGATCGCCGCGCCCTGCTCGCTCTCGCCCTGCCCGCCCACCGCGATCCAGCCGTCTCGCCGGCACGCTCAGCGCAGGGCTCGTCAGCTTGTGCATGAACGGCCGCCCGCGCCGGGCATCGAACACCGTGCACCACACCGAGCCACGTGCCGGCGCGCCGGGCGGCTTGCTCACCGTGTGGCGGATCCACACGCCCAGCGGCTCGCTGCGCGAGACGGCGCGCAGGTAGAACGACTCGTACATGCCGCTTGCAGCGGATGCGCTCGCGAACATCGGCTTCGCCTGCATCGACGGCGATCCTAGTCCGCCGGCGCATTCCTGACAGGATCAGTCCGATGAACCGCGACTCGCTCGTGCAGTTGCCCGAGGCACTCGTCCAGAGCGAGCGCCGGCCCGCGACACGGGCGCGCTATGTGATGGGCATCGACGGGGGCGCGACAAAGACGCTCGCCGCCGTGCTCGATCTCGAGCAGCGCGCCGTGCACATCGCCGCGGGCGGGCCGAGCAACGAGGACGCCGTCGGCCCCGCCGCGGCCGTCGACACGCTGCTCGAGGCCGCCGACCGTGCGCTTCAGAGCGCCGGCATCTCCGACGGCGAGCTGGGCGGCGCGGTGCTCGCCGTCGCCGGCACCGACACCGACGCGATCGCCCGCAACGTCCGCTCGGCACGTACGGAGGACTGGATCGTCGTCAACGACGTGGTCGGCGCCTGGGCGGCCGCGACCGGCGGGCGCCCGGGCGTCGGCGCGATCTCCGGCACCGGCTCAAACGTCTTCGGCGTGGGGCCCGGCGGGCGGGCGTGGCGGGTCGGCGGCTGGGGACACCTGCTCGGCGACCAGGGCAGCGGCTACTGGCTCGGCACCGAATCGATCCGCGCGGCGCTGGCCGACCGCGACGGCTCGGGACCGCAGACCGCGCTCGCCGCCGCAGCTTGCGAGTTCTTCGCGGTGGCCAGCGTCGAGGCGCTGGCCGCGCTCGTCTACTCCAAGCCGCTCAGCAAGGGCGAGATCGCCGCCTTTGCCGTGCGCACGTGCGAGCTCGCCGAGGGTGGCGACGCCGCAGCGCACGAGCTGTACACGCGCGGCGCCAACGAGCTCGCCGCGCAGATCGCGGCGGTGATCGGCCACACCGGACTCGGCGGAGGCGACGACGAGTTTCCCGTCGGGCTGATCGGCAGCGTGTTCCGTGCGGGGCCGATCTTCGTCGACCCGATCGTCGCGACCGTTCACGGCGTGGCCCCCGCCGCGCGCGTGTCGGTCGTCGAGATGGCGCCCGGTGGGCGGCAGCCTGCAGCTCGCCCAGCGCGCGTGCGGACGCGCCGATGAGCTGGCCGGCGACGAGCTGCAGCAGCTGCTCGACGACGCGTTGCGCTGAGCGCCCGGCTACGCGGTAGCCGTAGCGCGGGCGCCGATTGCGCCACGATCGCCGATCGCCGCCGCGCCCTCCCCGGCGATGCGCACGGCAGCCGCTGCGTTGGCGAACGCCGCCGCCTGCTCGGGGGCCGAGCCCTCGACGAGCGCCACGAAGAAGGCCGCCGCGAACACGTCGCCCGCGCCCATGTCGTCGCGCGCATCGACGCCGGGCGCCACAGCCACGCGCGCCGTGCGCCCGTCCGCCAGATGCAGCTCGGTCGGCCCCGCCGCGTCGGTCACCGCGAGCAGCGGCCGCGGCGGCGCGCCCGCCTCCGCGTGTTCGCGGCCTGCCAGCAGCGACGCACAGCTGTCGCGCTCGGCCGAGCTGATCACGATCGCGTCACAGTGGCCAGGCAGCAGCGCAAGATCGAGCTCCTGCGGGCGCACGAGCGCACCGAGCGCCGCCCACCTGCGCACGAGCCCCTGCGGCGTCAGCCCGACGAAGCGGGCGCGGGCAGATCGGCACGGACCCGTCTCGCGCGCCACCGGAGCGATGTGCAGGATCGTCGTGTGCGGCTCGTGCAATGCGCCCATCTCGCCGGCCCACGCGAGTATCCGCTGGGCGCGCGCCCCGTCGGCCATCGATGTCTGCAGCGTCGTCGTGTGCGACGCCGGTTCGACGTGCACGTCGAGCTCGGCGGCGTAGGGGGCCAGCAGGTCCTCGATCTCGCCCGCGACGCCGCGTGTGACGATGCGCGCCGACCAGCCCAGGCGCGCAGCCTGCAGCGCGCTGTAGAAGGCGCCGCCGCCCGGGCGGCGCGACCCGTCGGCCATCACGTCGACCGTTACGTGCCCCACCGTGGTGTAGTCGCAGGACACCCGGCCATCCGTATACCAAATCGAATGACCTTCTCGCCTGTTGTCCTTGCTGAGCCGATGGCACCCGAGACCGAGCAAAACTGCGCCCGCACCCATGCGCGCAAACGCCTCGCCGCCACGCGCCGGCGCGCTCGCGCTGTGCGCGACGCTGGCCTGCGCCGCCGTGCTCGGTCTCACATCGAGCGCTGTGGCCCGCGGCGCTGCGAGCAGCGCCAAGGGCCACGCCGGCGCGGCGCTCAAACACCGCGCGGGCGCTTCCTCCTATCCCAACGCGGTTGTGCGGCCGTTCAGCCGTCCGCGCCGCTCCTCGCTCGCCGCTGCGGCAGCCGCCAAGACCAAGCCAAAGAAGCCGCGCAAGCCCGTGCTGCGCGGCAACCCGGCGCGCGCGCTGGCCGCCTTTGAAGCGATGCAGCGCTACTACTACATCCGCGGCTCCGGCCTGTATGAGGGCGAACCCTTTTCGTTTCTGTGGCCGTTCTCGCAGGCGTTTGCCGCGACCGTCAGCATGAGCAACGTCCCCGGGCTGCCCGTCTCCATCGCGCCCGAACTGCACGCGCGGCTGATCGGCGTGCGCAACTACCTCGACACGAACAACTCCGGCGCACCCGAAGGCACGTACACGAGCACGCTCGCCGCGTTCGACGGCACCGCCGCGCCGCCGACCGGCCCGGGCGGCGCCAAGTACTACGACGACAACGACTGGATCGGCATCGAGATGGCGCGCATCTACAAAAAGACACACGACCCGGGCGCGCTCGGCTACGCGGAGGGGATCATGGCCTTCGAGATGGCGGGCTTCTCGACCGACCAGAGCCTCGCCTGCCCGGGGGGAATCCCCTTCTCCAACAACGCCGAAAACACCGATCGCAACACGATCACAACGGGCCCCGCCGTGGAGCTCGCAGCACAGCTGTACCGCATCACCGGCAACGTGCAGTACCTGCAGTTCGCCGAAGGCGCCTACAACTGGGTGCGCACCTGCCTGTTGCAGCCCAACGGCCTGTACGCCGACCACATCCGCCCGCACGGCGTGCTCGATCTCACCTACTGGAGCTACAACCAGGGAGTGATGATCGGCGCCGGAACGCTGCTCTACCAGAGCACCGGCAACGGCGCCTACCTCTACCAGGCGCGCCAGACCGCGCAGCTCGCGCGCGCCTACTTCACCCCGCAGCGCCTCGGTGCCGAGAACCCGTTCTTCCCGTCGATCTACTTCCGCAACGTCCTCTACCTCGACTCCGTCACGCACGACCCGCCCGGGCCCAAGCTCGCGCAGGCCTACGTCGACTACGCCTGGCAGAACCTGCGCCTCTCAGACGACCTGTTCGTGGCGGGATCGCCGGCCTCCGCGCAGCTGCTCTACCAGGCCGCGATCGTGCAGATCTACGCGCTGCTGGCCTCGCCGGCCAGCACGTACTTCTGAGCCGTGCGCCAAGTGGATAGTCTCAGCGGCGTGTCCGATGCCGCCAACATGATGACCGCCGACGGTTTGGCCGAGCTGCACGAGGAGCTGGCCGCGCTCGAGGGCGAGGGCCGCCGCGAGATCGCCGGGCGCATCAAGACCGCCCGCGAATGGGGCGACCTGAAGGAGAACAGCGAGTACCACGACGCCAAGAACGAGCAGGCGCACCTGGAGACGAAGATCGCGCGCCTGCGCGAGCGCATCGCCGCGGCCGTCGTCGTCGAGGAGGCGACCTCCTCACCCGCCGGCCTCGTCAGCTTCGGCTGCACGGTGCACGTTCGCGACCAGAACGGGGTCGAGCAGACCTGGCGCATCGTCAGCTCGCACGACGCCGCGCCCGCCGAGGGCAAGCTGTCTGCCGAATCGCCGGTCGCCGCAGCGCTGCTCGGCCGCTCGGCCGGTGACAAGACGTCGGTCGCGCTGCCCAAAGGCACGCGCGAGCTGACGATCGTCAGCGTCGACTGAGCGAGGACAGCGTCGAGGCGGCGCGCATCCGCCGCACGAACCGCTTTGGCTTGTCGTCATACAGGCGCCGCCCGTCGCGCAGCGCGCGCTCGCGCAGGCCCCTTCGCCGCTGCGCGATCGCCTTGTGCAGCGCCTTGCGCGTGCCCGGACCCGGGGCGCCCGAGGCACGCGTCGCCTTTGCTTCCTCGCGCACGCGTGCTGCAAGCACCGCCAGGTCGTGCTCCTCGCCGAGCAGTTCGCCGAGGTCGTCGGCGCGCTTGGCGGTCTGCGCGATGAACGCCGCGTTGGTGCTCGCCTGCTTGCGCGCGCGCTTGGCCGTCTTGGCGGCCGCGCCGGTGCGCCCGTGCGGGCGCTTGTCCGTCTGCTCGTCGCCACGCTGCAGCATTTCCGCGGCGTAGCGCAGGTCCTTGACGCGTTTGCGCCATTCGTGCAGCCGGCGCCCGCGCGCGCGTCGGGCACGGCGCGCGCGGCGCATGCGCCGGCGTCCCTGGCCATACAGCCGCTGCAGCGCCGCTTCGATTACTTCGATGCCTCCCGAGTCCGCGAGCTGCCACGTGGCAATGCGCCCGCGCAGCGCGCGCAGCTCCTCCAGCGCCGCGCCGCGCCGCGCGCAATCCGCGAGCGCCAGCTCGGCGGCACCGTCGCACTCGATCGCCAGCCGCGCGCGCAGGCGCTGCACGCCGCGCCGGCGGCCCAGCCTCTTCGGCCTGCGCTCGATCAGACTGTCGAGCGTGTCCAGCAGGACCTGCGCATCGCGCGCACGCGCCAGGCCCTTGCCCGCCTCGCGCACGACCGTGCTCTCGCGTGCGTAGCCCTGCTCGCCCAGCTCATCGCGCACCAGCCGTAGCAGCGCGCGCAGACGCTTGAGCGCCTTGCGCGCCTCGTGCACGCGCCGCTGCGGCGAGTGTCCGCTCGCGCGCCCTTCGATCGCCTCGATCGCCACGTCGGCCTGTCCCAGCGCAATCCGCCGCAGGCCCTCGCCGACGCGCTCGCCCGACAGCAGGCCGAAACGATGGCTGTGAGCCCGCCGCTCGCCGGCGGCGCGCCGCTCACGCTCGGCGCGTGCCAGCGCCACGCCGATGCCCAAGGCGACGGTCGCCGCCAGCGTTGCCGTCAGCGGCGCGACAATGGAGCCATGTCCAAGCTTGCGCCCGCGCAATGGTGGACGGTGCGCCGTGCGGCGAATCGCAAGCCGGCGACGTATCGCTGTCCGTTGTGCAGTCATCATCTACCCGCGCTCAGCGAGCATATGCTGATCGCGCCCGAAGGCGATTCGCGCCGCCGCCGCCATGCGCACACCGCCTGCGTGCTCGCCGCGCGCCGCGACGGCCGCCTCGTGCTGCGCGACGAGTGGCTGCGCACGCAGCCACGACCGCCATCGCTGTGGCGACGGCTGTTGCGGCGCGCCTAGCGCACCGACCGCGCGGCGCAGGCGCGCTCGTCAGCTGCCGAAGACCTTGACGTGCTCGGGCGCCACGCGGATGATCACGCGCTGTTCGCCCGGTTTGCGCAGCGGATAGCTGTCGGCGTCCATGTACTTCTTCGCCAGGAAGTCGATGTGCTCGTCGGCTCCCTCGCGCGTGCGCTCGGCCTCGCGGCCGCGGATCTCCACGTACTCGTACGGGTTCTCCATGTTCTGCACCGTCAGCGTCACGTGCGGGTCGCGCTCGAGGTTGTTTGGCCAGGCGCGCCCCTCCGCCGTGTTGAGCGTCGGCAGTCCGTCCTGCACGTCGACCCACACCGGCGTGCCGTGGATCGTCCCGTCCTCGCGCCTGGTCGCCACGTGGCAGAAGTTCTTGCCCTCGAGCAGCTCCGCCGCGCGCCCATCGATCGTCGTGCTCATCGCAAATCCCTTTCCTCGCTGTCCGCAGAGTTCGGCTCTCACCTTACGAACTTCCCGGCCACGGTTCGGTTGAACCTGCGTTCGCGGGGGGTAGGGCGCCGAGGGCCAGACAAGGACACAGGGAGCGTGGCGTACTTCGTACGCGAGCTGGCCGACCGGCGATCCCGTCGATCGACGATCGGTAAGGACGCAGTATCGCGCCGGCCCGCGGCGTCCTACTGGCGGCTGAGAGCTGCGGAGGTGCTCGCGGAGGGGATCTTGCCGAGCGGCGTGAGTTTGCCGTTGTTCAGCTGGAAGGTCACCTTCGCTTCGCCGCCGCTGGGGCTGCTCAGCGGGTCGCCTTTGCGATACAGCGGGTAGCCGAGCGTGACTTCCGTGTCGGTCTGCGAGACGACCTTCAGCGTCGCGCTCGATTCCTTGGAGTCGGTGCCGATATAGCGGCCGTTGACGAAGAAGAAGGCCTGCTGGCCGTAGCCGTCGCCGGAGCCCGTGCGCGTCCCCACGAGCACGCGCAGCGCCTGGTCGGAGTGGTAGTCGGAGGCGTCGTTGGGCGTGTAGCCGCGTTCGCGCACGACCGCCGACGCGGCGCTCAGCCCTTCTGCTTTGGATTCGTTCTGCGTGAACGCCGGCTCGGGCGCAGCGTGCGTGGTTGTCGACGGGGTCGTCGTCGTCGTCGGCTTGGGCGTCGTCGCCGTGCCCGTCGACTTCGTCGCCGGCGCGGTCGACGTCGTCGCCGTCGATTGGGTCAGCGGCGGCGTGCTCGCCTCGGTGACCGTCTTGGTACTGCCGCCGCACGCGACCAGCAGCGCCACGGCGCCTGCGCACAGCATCCCCGCAAGGGTCCTCGAGATCGTCGGTCGCATCGTGCTGATGGTATTCGCCGCGCGAACTCGCCCTCCTCGCACGGCGGCGGACGGCACCGCGGTCGTCGCGGCCGGCCCGGCGGCGCCACACGCGAACAAACCCGGCCGCAAGGCCGTTCTCCTAATAATTATTAGCGACTGCTAATATCACGCCGCATGGAACGGAAAACGGCTCGAAAGGAACAACGATGAGCGGCATATCGCGCAGGAACGGCTGGACCCTCGGGATCGTCTCGGTGGCGCTCTTCATGGTCGTGCTCGACAACCTCGTCGTCAGCGTCGCGCTGCCGACGATCCACCGCGAGCTCGGCGCGTCCATCCAGTCGCTGGAGTGGACCGTCAACGCGTACGTGCTCGCCTACGCCGTGCTGCTGCTCACCGGCGCCGCGCTCGGCGACCGCTTCGGGCGCAAGCGCATGTTCCTGCTCGGGCTGGCCGTCTTCACCGGCGCCTCCGCGGCCGCTGCGCTCGCTCGCAGCACCGACCTGCTGATCGTTGCGCGCGCCGTGCAGGGCGCCGGCGCGGCGATCGTCACGCCGCTGACGCTCACGCTGCTCGCCGAAGCCTTCCCCAAGGATCGCCGCGGCGTGGCGATCGGCGTGTGGTCTGGAATCTCCGGCGTGGCCGTTGCACTGGGGCCGCTCGTCGGCGGTGCCGTCGTACAGAGCATCTCCTGGCACTGGATCTTCTGGATCAACGTGCCGATCGGCCTGCTGCTGGCACCGCTCGCCGCGCGCTGGTTGGCCGAGAGCCGCGGCCCGTACGGCAAGCTCGACCTGCGCGGCCTCGCGCTCGCGTCGGGCGGCCTGTTCGGCATCGTCTTCGGGCTCGTGCGCGCGCAGTCGCTGGGCTGGACGAGCGCGACGGTGCTCGGCTCGCTGATCGCAGGTGGCGTGCTGCTCGCCGCGTTCGTGGCGCTCGAGCTGCGCACCCCTGAGCCGATGCTGCCGATGTCGTTCTTCGCCAAGCGCTCCTTCGCCGTCACGAACGTCGCCTCGCTGACGATGTACTTCGGCATGTTCGGCTCGATCTTCTTCCTCTCGCAGTACATGCAGAACGTGCTCGGAAACACGCCCTTCCAGGCGGGCCTGAAGCTGCTCGTGTGGACCGGTGGCACGATGGTCGTCGCGCCGCTCGCGGGCATCTTCTCCGAGCGCTTCGGCAGCCGTCCGTTCATGTTCGCCGGGCTGTCATTGCAGGCCGGCGCGCTCGCCTGGCTGAACCTGATGACGTCAACGCATCTGGCCTACTCGCAGATGATCGTGCCGTTCGTCATGGCCGGAGCAGGCATGGCGCTCGTGTTCGCGCCGTCGGCCAACGCGATCCTCTCCTCCGTGCGCACCGATCAGGCCGGTCAGGCCTCCGGCGCCAACAACGCGATCCGCGAGGTCGGCGGCGTGCTCGGTGTCGCCGTGCTCGCCTCCGTCTTCACCAGCTCTGGCGGCTACAGCTCGCCACAGGCCTTCGTCGACGGCCTGATCCCGGCCCTCTGGGTCGGCGTCGCCGTGCTCGGCGCCGGCGCGCTCGTCGTGCTGGCGCTGCCGTTCGGCACGCCCGTCGTCGAGGAGGACCTCGCGCCCGAGCCGCCGCGCGCGCATCGGCCAAGGCGACTCGGCGCGGGCGGTCGCGAGCCGGTCGTGGTAGGAAGGGACGTGTGAACGCCGCCGCCAAGCCCGTCCGCAGGCGCGTTCCCGCGGCCGAGCGCCGCGAGGAGCTGATCGCCGCCGCCGCGCACGAGTTCGCCCACGGCGGCCTGCACGGCACGCCCGTGGAGCGCATCGCGCGGCGCGTCGGCGTGGCCCAGCCGTACGTGTTCAGCCTGTTTCCCAGCAAGCGCGACCTGTTCCTCGCCGCGCTGCAACGCGGCTTCGAGCGCGTCGCGCAGACGTTTCGCCGCGCCGCCGCAGAGTACGCCGACGGCAAGGCTGCGCCCGAGTGCGACGACGCGCTCGACGCGATGGGGCGGGCCTACAAGGAGATGCTGCTCTCAGATCGCGATTACCTGATGCTCCAGCACCAGTCCTACGCCGCCTGCGACGACGAGGTCGTGCGCGCGTGCGTACGTCGCCGCTACGCAGAGCTCGTCGACCTCGCGCGCGAGCTGTCGGGCGCCGACGCCGAGCGCATCGACGACTTCTTCCGCCACGGCATGGCGCTCAACGTCGCCGCCGCGCTCGGCGTCGAGGACCTCTCCGTCGGCTGCACGTGGGTCGCCGACGAGCTGCGCGCCAGCGAGTAGCATCGAGTCCGCGATGTCCACCTCAGCGCAGATACCGGGCAAAGGCCAGCCGTCGGCTAACGCCGGTGCGGCCAAGCGCAGTCAACGAGAGACCGCGCGTACCGCATCGCTGGTCGTGCTCGCGATCCTGCTCACGCTGTTCGCCGTCTTCAACCTCAAAGAAGTCAGGGTCAGCTACGTCTTCGGCTCCGGTCATGCCCCGTTGATCGTGATCATCGTGGTCTCGGTGCTGTTCGGCATCGTGCTCACCTACCTCGCCGAACGCCTGCAGCGCAAAAAGCGCGCCAGATGATCGTCTAGGACCACTCGATCACCAGCGACGCCGCCTGCTCGGCGCCGATGAACGGCGCCAGCACGATGTAGGACAGGTAGTCCGCGAGCACCGACAGCAGCTGGATCTGACCGCTGGCCACCTGGCAGCGCACGGTGTGCGACAGCGCTCCCGCGACACCCTGTAGGACCAGCTTGGAATGGGGCTCGTGCGGAGCACCCTCGGTCAGTCGCGCGGCGATGCCTCGCGCGAGGCGCACGTTGCGTTCGATCGCCTCCGGCCCCGCCGCGTACACGCCGCCCGCGATCGTCTGCGCATAGACCGGTCGCTCGGCGAGAAAGCGCATCATCTCGCCAATCGTGCGACGCACCGCGCACGGCCAGTCGGCCGAGCGCAGCTCGGGGTCCCCGGTCAGCGCCATCAGCTGCTCGCCGAGCATGTCCAGCGCCGCCAGGAAACACTCCTGCTTGCCGTCGAACAGCTCGAAGAACGCGTCGATCGATACGCCCGCCGCGTCGGCGATCTGCGGCGCGCTCAGCTCGCGGTAGTCCTCCACGACCGCCAGGCGCAGCGCCTGCTCGAGCAGGCGCTCGCGATCGTCGGGGCGCTCTGAGCGCACATTCGCGCGCGCCGGCGTGCGCGGCGCCTTGCGCCCCTGCACGAGCGCCGCACGCGCGCGCTCGGACAGCCGCGTGGCGAGCTGCTTGGCGGCCGGCGTCTGAAACAGCAAGGTCCAGCGGAACATCTCCTCGGTCACGGCCGGCGCATTTTCGGCCGTGCCCTCGCGCAGGCAGTCCGACAGCGCCGCGTGCAGGCCGCCGGCGATGCCACGGATCACCGGACCCGGCAGCGGGCTCGGCTCGGCGCTGTGCTCGAAGCAGCCCGCGAGCATCTGCTCGAAGGTCGCCGAGGCGCGCCGCAGGCGCAGCAGCGCCGCGGCACCGGCCTTCGGTGCCTCGAGGATCGCCAGATTGGCGCTGTTCCAGTTGTCGCTGATCGCCTGGCCGAGCTCGCCGAACGCCGCCTGCATGCGCTGCTCGGCGTCGCCGCCCGCGCTGCGGTAGGCGGCGCTCACGCGGCCGGCGCCGCGCGTGGCGATCAGGTCGTAGGTCGCCAAAAGGCACTCCTGCTTGTTCGCGAACTGCTCGTAGAACGAACGTCGCGAGACGCCCGCCAGGCCGACGACCTGCTTGACGCTCGTGCGCTCATAGCCGTTGATCGCGACCGCCTCGACCATCGCGCCGTGCATGCGCGTGCGCTGGTTACGGAGCACCGCCTCGGAGCCCAGCCGGTGCGGCCCGTGCGGCAGGCGTTGATAAAGCGGGGCGGGCGACTCCCCGGAGTCGCCCTGCTCGGTCTGCATCCTTGACATTCGATCTCCCAGAATTGATCTGTAAATCGGATCATCGCATAGAGTCCGGTTGTCAGGATCGTTTCAGGTCTGCAGCGCGTTGTCTACAACCAACCGCGAGCGGTCGCCGCGGCGGCTCGCACGCCGGGCACGTCACGAACCTGCGCGGCGCCGCGGATGCGGGCGATCGCGCACGCGGCGTCAGCTCAGCGCAGGATGCCCTTCAGCGCGAGGATCGCCAAGCCCATCGTCACGCCGACGGCCGCCTTGAGCAGGAGTTCTGCGGGCGTCGATTTGGCACGCACGCCGGCAACGACCTCGAACACGACGACGGTGATCACGGCCGTGCGCAGCGCGGCGGTCACACCGCTTTCCTGGCTGGCACCGGCGATCCACGCGACCACCAGCGCGAGCAGCGGCAGTGCGGCGCCGCGCACGATCGCCCAGTCGTGGCCGAGGGCGCGCGCGAGCGTTCCCGCGGTCAGTCGTTCGCCGGTCGCCAGGCGGCGCCCGAGCAGATCGGCGTAGGCGTGCGCCAGCCAGTACAGCAGCGTGGCGACCAGCGCGGAGGCGACTTTGTCCACGTAGGACTCGTGGCGGCCGGCCTCGGCGGCCATCAGCGCGCCGACGGTGATCACGCCGTACACGACGCCCGCTGCGTTGCCGGCGGGCACGAGCCTCCTGCTGGTCAGCCAGCTCGTTTTACGTACCATTTAGTGCGTGGGACGGGTGTCTTTAGGGAAGCGGGTCAACATGGCCGTAATGAAGCGCAGCGTCAAACAGAAGGTAGTCGGCGCAGCGGCCGTCGTGGCGCTGCTCGCGGCGGGCTCGATCGCCGCGGTGTCGGCGACCGGCCAGAGCAATCCGCCCAGGCACAAGCACTCGCACGAGCGCCGCGTGCGCGACCTCTCCGTGGCCTCCGGCTACCTCGGCCTGTCCACGACACAGCTTTCCAGCGAGCTGGCCTCGGGCAAGACGCTCGCGCAGATCGCCGGCGCGACGAGCGGCAAGTCGGCCGCCGGACTGACCGAAGCGCTCGTCGCCGCGCGGCGCGCGAGGCTGTCGGCGGCCGGCGCAAAGCTCGCGCGGCGCGTCGCAACGGAGGTCAATCGCCCCGGCGGGCCGGGCGCACACAGCCACAGCGGCGCCGCGCTGTTCGCACACCCGCGCGGCGCCGGCGCGGTCGCCGCGCAGTACCTCGGCGTCGCTGCGGCGCAGCTGCGGTCCAACCTGCGCTCAGGCAAGACGCTCGCGCAGGTCGCCGACGCCACACCCGGCAGGTCGAGCGCCGGCCTGATCGCCGCGCTGGAAAGCGCCAGGCGCGCACGCGTCGCGTCCGCCGTGTCGGCCGGGCACATCCCGCCGGCGCGCGGGGCCGAGCGGCTGGCGCGCGTGCACAAGCGCGTCGAGGCGCTCGTGCAGCGGTCATTCGCGGGCGCCGGGTCGCCGTAGCTAAAGGCGCGAGAACGCGCTGCCGAGGAGTTGTTGCGGAAGGCCTACAGGTCATCCGGGTAGAGGGCGACCGCGGGGCTAGTGTCTCGGCCCCCGGTCGCTCCATAACCCCGTGAGCGGATTTGTGGCAGTCTGCGCGCCCATGCGCGACGCCGTCATCTGCGAACCGCTGCGCACGCCGGTTGGTGGCTTCGGCGGCGTGTTCCGCGACGTTCCGCCCGCCAAGCTCGCGGCGACGGTGATCGCCGAGCTGGTGCAACGCACGTCGCTGCCGGCGGGCGAGATCGAGGACGTGATCCTCGGCCAGTGCTACGCCAACGGCGAGGCGCCGGCGATCGGCCGCGTCGCGGCGCTCGATGCGGGCCTGGGCATCGAGGTGCCGGGGCTGCAGCTGGACCGCCGCTGCGGCTCGGGGCTGCAGGCGGTTGCGCTCGGCTGCATGCAGGTGCAGACGGGCGCAGCCGAGCTGGTGCTTGCGGGCGGCGCCGACAGCATGAGCCAGGCGGAGTTCTACGCGATGGGCATGCGCTGGGGCGTCAAGGGCGGCGGCGTCGAACTGGCCGACCGGCTGGCGCGTGCCCGCGTGACCGCCGGCGGCGCCTACCACGAGGTGGCCGGCGGCATGATCGAGACGGCGGAGAACGTGCGCCGCGAGTACGGCATCTCACGCGAGGATCAGGACCAGCTTGCACTGCGTTCCCATCAGCGAGCGATCGCCGCGCAGCAGGACGGAACGTTCGCGCAGGAGATCGTGCCGGTGAGCGTGGCCGACCGCAGGGGCGAGCGCGTGGTCGAGCACGACGAGCACCCGCGCGCGGACACGACGCTGGAGCGCCTGGCCGCCGCTGCGGCCGCTGATGGGGCGCAGCGATTCCGAAGCGACGGTCACGGCCGGCAACGCGAGCGGGCAGAACGACGGCGCGGCCGTGTGCATCGTCACGCACCCCGAGAAGGCGGCCGAGCTCGGGCTGCAGCCTTTGCGCCAGGCTGGTGTCGTGGGCGGTCGCGGGCGTGGCGCCGGAGACGATGGGCATCGGGCCGGTCCCCGCTACCCAGCGCGCACTTGCGCGCGCCGGGCTGACGCTCGCCGAGATGGACCGCATCGAGCTCAACGAGGCGTTCGCCTCGCAAGCGCTGGCGGTGCTGGAGGAGTGGGAGCTGCCCGACGGGCTGGAGCGCGTCAACGTGCACGGATCGGGGATCTCGCTCGGGTCACCCGGTGGGCGCGACGGGAGCACGCATCCTCGACGACGCTGCTGCGCGAGCTGCGCCGCAGCGGCGGGCGCTACGGCCTGGAGACGATGTGCATCGGCGGCGGGCAGGGAATGGCGGCGGTGTTCGAGAGCCTCGCCGAATAGGATTCGCCGGCCGGGGACCGACTTCAAGGGGGTAGCGACGCCCATGACGGGGGTGCTGTACAGGCGTCGCGCAGTTCTGCATCAGGCGCCGTTTCGTCGTGCTGGCCGTGTGGCTGGTCGCGACGATCGCGCTGGTGGCGGTCTCGCACCGGCTCGGCGACAACACGAACGACAACCTCTCGCTGCCGGGAACCGACAGCCAGGCCTCGACGGACGCGCTGGCCAAGTCGTTCCCCGACCAGGCCAACGGCTCGAGCCCGATCGTGCTGCACGTCGCAGAGCGGCAAGCTGACTGACGCCAAGAACGCCGAAGCGGTCAACAAGGCAGCGGCGGCGGTCGCCAAGGAGCCGAAGGTCGCATCGGTCGTCAACCCGCTCACGCCGCAGGGAGCGAGCGCGCTGAGCAAGGACAAGACGACGGGCTACATGTCGGTCACGCTGTCGGTCAGCCCGGGCGAACTGTCTGAGGAAGAAGTGCAGAAGATCGTCGACGCGGCCGATCCGGCGAAGGCGGCCGGCGTGGAAGTGCAGACGGGCGGCCAGCTCGGCCAGAAGGTCTCAAAGCCCGCGACCGAGTCCAGCGAGCTGATCGGGATCATCGCGGCGATGATCATCCTGACGCTCACGTTCGGCACGGTCGTGTCGATGCTGCTGCCGATCCTCAATGCGATCGTCGGGCTGTTGGCGACGCTGGCGATCATCCGCATGCTCGGCCACGTCGCCACGGTGCCGACGGTCGCGCCGACGCTGGCGACGATGATCGGCCTGGGCGTGGGCATCGACTACGCGCTGTTCATCGTCACGCGACATTTCCGCGGCATGAGCGATGGCCTGTCGATCGACGAGTCGATCGCGCGCGCGACGGCCACGTCGGGTGGTGCGGTGTTCTTCGCGGGTGGCACGGTGACGATCGCGCTGGTCTCGCTCGCCGTCGCCGGCATCCCGTTGATCACGACGCTCGGGCTGATGGCCGCGATCGCGGTGGTCGTCGCGGTGCTCGCGGCGCTGACGCTGCTGCCGGCGACGCTCGCGATCGTCGGGCCGCACGTCAACTCACTGCGCGTACGCCATCAGCCGACCGACGAGCAGATCCACAAAGGCCTATGGGCCAAATGGGCTAACGAGATCGCTCGCTATCCGTGGATCGCGGGGCTCGCCGCGCTGGCGATCCTGATCCCGCTGACGATCCCGCTGCTGTCGCTGAACCTCGGCCAGCAGGACACGGCCGCGTTGTCGACATCGACCACCGCGCGCAAAGCGTATGACCTGCTCGCAAAGAGCTTCGGCGCAGGCATCAACGGCCCCTTGATCGTCGCCGTCAGCCTGGGCACGCCGGCCAAGGCACCGGCCGGGGCCGGTCGGCTCGGGCTCCGGCTCGGGGTCGGGCAAGTCCTCGTCCTCGGGCACGTCCGCGTCGTCGCAGAGCGACCCGCGCACCGGTGACCCGCGCCTGGCGACGCTGCAGAAGGACGTGTCGCAGACGCCGGGCGTGGCGGCGGTGACGCCGATGCAGCTCGACAAGGCGGGGACGACGGCGTTCTTCAACGCGGTGTCGGCGAAGGGGCCGGCCGAAGAAGCGACGACGGACCTCGTGGAAAAGCTGCGCTCGCAGGTGATCCCGGCGGCGGATAAGGGCACGGACGTAAAGGCGGACGTGGGCGGCAGCACGGCCGGCTACATCGACCTCGCGTCGCGCATCTCGGAAAAGCTGCCGCTGCAGATCCTCGTGGTGATCGCGCTGAGCTTCGTGCTGCTGATCCTGGCGTTCCGCACGGCGGTGATCCCGGCGCAGGCGGCGGTGATGAACCTGCTGTCGATCGGCGCTTCCTACGGCGTGCTGACGGCGGTCTTCCAGTACGGGTGGCTGGCCGGCTTGATCGGCCTGAAGGGGCCGGTGCCGATCGTGTCCTACGTGCCGCTGTTCATGTTCGCGGTGCTGTTCGGCCTGTCGATGGACTACGAGGTGTTCCTTGTGAGCCAGATCGAGGAGCACGTGCACGCGGGCGAG
>CAWFWA010000017.1:0-45446 GCA_963819435.1 uncultured Solirubrobacteraceae bacterium
CATCGACGGCAGAGCCTACCCAGTCACCCAATCGGCCTACTGGCCGATGGCAAAGCGGGCGAAGCGGCGCACAACCACGTTCTCGCCGGTCTTGGCGGTGAGCTCGTCGCGCAGCTGCTGCACGGTCTTGCCGTCGTATGCGGGGTTGTGCATCTCCTGCTCGAGCAGCACGATGGTCTCGTACCAGGAATCGAGCTTGCCGGAGACGATTTTCTCGCGCACGTTCTCGGGCTTGTCGGCGGCCTCCTGCTCATAGATGCGCGCCTCGGCGTCGCGAGCGTCCGCCGGCACGTCGTCGCGGCTGACGTATTTGACGGTGGGCGTGGCGGCGATTTGCATGGCGACCGCGCGCGCGAAGCCGACGAAATCGTCGTTGTTGGCGACAAAGTCGGTGTTGCAGTCGACCTCGATGAGCACGCCCACGCGCGCGCCGGCGTGGATGTATGACTGGACGGTTCCCTCGGTGGCGGTGCGCTCGCCGAGATCCTGGATCTTCTTGCCCTGCTTCAGGCGCAGGATCTCGATGGCTTTGTCCATGTCGCCCTCGGCCTCAGTGAGGGCCTTCTTGCAATCCATCATGCCGGCGCCGGTGCGCTCGCGCAGCGCCTTGACGTCCTTGGCCGAAACCTCAACTGCGCTCATTGCCTCTATGCCTCCTTGACCGGCTCGGCGGCCTCGTTCGCGGTCTCTGCGGGCGCCTCAGGCTCCGACGGCGCCTCGGCCTCGCTCTCGGCGGCGGTCTCGGGCGGCGCGGACTGCTCCTTGGCCGGTTTGCTGGAGTCGGGGCTCGCGTTCATCGGCGTCGTCGACTCGCTCTGCGGCTCCAGCGTGGCCGGATCGGCCGGCGCGGGCGGCACAGGCGTCGTCTCGGGCGCGGGTTTCTGCGCGGCGGCTGCGGCGACGGCTTTTTCAGCTGTCGCTTTCTCCTCGGGTGCTTTGGCCGGCGCAGCCTGCGCGTCGGGTGCTTTGGCCGGCGCAGCAGGCGCGTCGGGCGCTTTGGCCGGCGCAGCAGGCGCGTCGGGCGCTTTGCCGGCAGCCGGCGCCGGGGCGTCCTGCGACGGCGCGGGAGCAGCTGGAGCAGGCGGAGCCTGGGCGGCAGCGGCCGCAGCGCGCTCGGCGGCGGCTTTCTCCTCGGCCTCTTTCTTGGCCTGTTCCTCGGCCTCGCGCTTGGCCTGCTCTTCGGCCTCGCGCTTGGCGCGGGCCTCGGCCTCGATGCGCGCCTTCTCCTCGGCTTCCTTGCGCGCGCGTTCCTCCTCGGCGCGGAACACGGAGTGGCCCTCTTGGACGACCTGTCCAATGGCCTGCGTGATCAGCGCGCAGGAGCGGATCGCGTCGTCGTTGCCGGGAATCACGAAGTCGATGCCGTCGGGGTCACAGTTGGTGTCGACGAGGCCGATGATCGGAATGCGCAGGCGGCGCGCCTCTTTGACGGCGATCTCCTCGGTCTTGAGGTCGATCACGAAGACCGCGTCGGGCGGACGCTGCATGTTCTTGACGCCGCCGAGGTTGGCGCGCAGCTTGGCCAGGTCGGCCTGCGCGGCCATGCGCTCGCGTGTCGGCAGCAGCGCCAGCTGGCCCTCGGTCTCATAGCGTTCGAGGTCGTGCAGGCGGCGGATGCGCAGGCTGATGGTCTGGAAGTTGGTCAATAGGCCGCCGAGCCAGCGGTGGTTGACGAACGGCATGTCGGCCGCTTCGGCGACCTCCTTGATGGTGTCGCGGGCCTGCTTCTTGGTGCCCACGAACAGCACGGTGCCGCCGCGGTGGGACAGCTCGTTGGCGAACGTCTGAGCCTGGTCGAGCAGCGCGGACGTCTTGACGAGGTCGATGATGTAGTTACCACCACGCTCGCCGAAGATGAATCGGCGCATCTTGGGGTTCCAGCGGCGCGTCTGGTGGCCGAAATGCACACCGGCCTCCAGCAGCTCCGCGATGCCTACTTGAGCCACGGAGTACTCCCTTTATTTATTTGATGATGTCCGGCTCGGTGGGCGCGGACCCGAAGCGCGACTGGACGTCGTCACTGCGGGCAGGGCCGCGACCTTGTACCCGAGACGGGTAGAGGTTCTGGTTGGCCGCTCAGGATAGCCGTTCGGCGCGTTCCAGCGCCGCCTGCAGATCTGCGGGCAGCGGCGAATGCACCTCGACCGGCTCGCCGCTGAGCGGGTGCGCGAAGGCCAGGCGCGCGGCGTGCAGGAACTGGCGATGCAGGCCGAGCGCGCCGGGTGCGCCGTACTCGCGATCGCCGGCGATCGGCAGCCCGATGGCGCGCAGGTGCACGCGGATCTGGTGCGTGCGGCCGGTGTCGAGCGTCAGGCGCAGCAGCGAGTGCTCGGCCAGCGTGCGATCGAGCTTGAAATGCGTGCGCGCCTCGCGCGCGTGCGCGCCGCCCACGGCCATGCGTGTGCGCACTCGCGCGTCACGGCCGATGGGCGCCTCGATGGTGCCGCTGCGCGAGGGCGGGCGACCCTGCACGAGAGCGACGTATTCGCGCTCGACCTCACGCCGCGCAAGTGCCTGCTGCAGCGCCGCGTGCGCCTGGTCGGAGCGTGCGACGACAAGCAGCCCGGAGGTGTCGCGATCGAGGCGATGCACGATGCCGGCGCGTTCGGGGTCGCCGCCGGCGGCGCTGGCGGCGAGCAGCTGCGAGAGCGTGTCCTGGCGGTGGCCCTTGGCCGGGTGCACGACCACGCCGGGCGCCTTGTCGACGACCAGCAGATGCTCATCCTCATAGGCGACGCGGAATGGCTCGCCGGCGGGCTCGGCAGCAGGCGCGGGCTCGCGCGCGTCAGGCGCGGGCATGTCGCTCGTGGTCGATCACGAGGAACAAGATGACGACGCCGAGCGTGATGCACATGTCGGCGAGGTTGAACGGCGGCCATCCGAGCGGCAGCTTGATGAAGTCGGTCACCGAGCCGGCGCGCAGGCGGTCGATGACGTTTCCGACGGCGCCGCCGATGAGCATGCCTGTCGGCAGCCAGATCAGCTTGGCGTGGCTGTGTCGCGCGAAGTACACCAGCAGGCCGAGCAGCGCCAAGCCGATCGCGATGGTCACAGCAACGTGGCTGCCGGGCAGAAAGCCGAAGGCGATGCCGTTGTTGCGTGTGTCGACCAACTGCACGCCGGGCAGCAGTTTGCGTTCTTCGCCCTGCACGATTGAGCTCTCGACAGCGTGCTTTGAGAGCTGGTCGGCGGCCACGACGAGCGCCACCACGAGCACGGCGCGCAGCCATGGGCCAGCGGCACGCATCGGCGCTCAGCCGTGGATCAGGTCGTTGACGACGATCGAGTTGAGAATCTGCAGCGTGAAGATCGCGAGGATCGGGCTGAAGTCAAAGCCGCCGAAGGAAGGCAGCACGCGGCGGAAGATGCGCAGGAACGGATCACAGACGTCGCGCAGGAAGCCGAGCACGATGTCGGTCCAGCGCGAGTACGGCGGGCGCACGCCGACGCTGAACAGCAGCTGGATGACGATGTAGAGAATGATCAGCAGCGTGTAGACGTAGATGAGCGTCGACAGGTATTCCGCGATCTGCGTTCGTGCGCTGGCGAGCACCACGGCGCTCAGCTCCTCGGCTCGAGCACCGCGTCGAGCGCATCGGAGAAGGCAGCGCGCAGGCCGCCGCGCTCCAGGGCATCGACGCCGCGCGCGGTCAGGCCGCCGGGCGAGGAGACCTCGCGGCGCACGGCGACCGTGTCATAGCCGCGCCGGCGCAGCAGCTCGGCGGTTCCCGAAAGTGTCTGCACGACCAGTTCGGCGCCCTGTGCGGCGGGAATGCCGCGACGCAGGCCGGCGTCGACCTGCGCCTCGGCGACCAGCGCCACATACGCTGGCCCGCAGGACATCAGCCCCATGGCGACGTCCACGAGCGCATCGTCGAGCACGACCAGCGTGCCCAGTTCAGCGAACAGCTCGGCGACGGCCGTGTCGAGCTGGTCGCCGGAGCCATGCGGATCGGCGGCCTGCACGACTGCACCCTGGCGCACCTCTACGGGCAGCGAGGGAATGAAGCGATAGACCGGTTTGTCCGGGTAGGCATCGCGCAGCGCCAGCAGCGGCGTGGCGGCGAGAATCGACACGACGGCCTTGGCGTGCGGCGCGACTTCGCCGGCGACCGCCTTCAGCTGCGCCGGCTTGTGGCACAGCACGACCAGATCGGCCCGCTGCGCCACCTGGGCGTTGTCAGCCAGCCGCTCGCCACCCAACTCGGCGACCAGCGCATCAGCGCGCGCGGCGACCGGATCGGCGCACAGAACCGGCTTGCCCCACCCACGCGCAAGCGCACGAGCCATGTTGCCTGCACCGATCAGTCCAACTTGCATACCGGGTCCAGACTAGAGGCCGGCCGGGCCCAAGCAGGCCCGGCTAGCTCTGGTTGAAGAAGCCCTTCTCGATCAAACGGGCTCTCTCCTCGGCGGAGATCTCAACGTTTCGCGGCGTCAGCATGAAGACCTTGTCGGCGATGCGCTGCATGCCGCCGTCGAGTGCGTAGGTGAGGCCGGAAGCGAAGTCGATCAGGCGCTTGGAGAGGTCTGTTTCGGACGCCTGCAGGTTGAGGATCACGGGAATGCCGTCCTTGAACTTGTCGGCGATCTGCTGCGCGTCGTTGAACGACTTGGGAATCACCAGGTGCACGCGCACGTCGCCGTTGCCACGCGCGACAGCCTTCAATTGGGTCGTCGGTCGCCCGCCGCGTGAGCCGCCCTCTTCGTCGGCGAAGATGTCATCGAACTCGTCGCGGCGCCGGCGCAGGCGGCGAACGTTGGGCCGCTCGCGGTAGCGATCCTCGATCTCCGCCTCGGGCGGAGCTTCCTCGAAGTCGTCGTGATACTCCTCGGCTAGGCCGAAGTAGACGAGCGCACTGTGCCAGGAGTCGCGAAAGGCCATTCGTGTAAATGCGTTTTCGCCCGAGAGGACGGATTCCCTGCTCATGCTAGACATTCGCGTGCGCCAAGCGCACGGCGAGCGCGTGGCAAAGCGGTCCGCCAAGCGCGCGCTAAGAGTACAGGCTCGTGCCGATGCGCACGATGGTCGCGCCCTCCTGCACGGCGACGACGTAGTCCTGCGACGTGCCCATCGACAGATGCAGCAAGCCGTGCTCGTCGGCCAACGCGCGCAGCGCGGCGAACCAGTGGCGGTTGTCCTCCGCGGTGGCGGCCAGCGGCGGCATGGTCATCAGCCCGGCGACCGGCACGGGCGCCTTGGCGACGAACTCGCCGAGATGCGCCGGTGCCACGCCGGCCTTGCCCTGCTCGCCGGCCACGTTGACCTCGATCAGAATGCGCAGGTCCGGCCGAGCCTGCTCGCGACAGCGCTGCAGCGCGCGCAGCGCAGACTCCGACGCGACCGAGTGGATCAGCCGCGCGTACGGCACGATTTCGCGCACGCGCCGACTCTGCAGCTGACCGATGAAGTCCCACTCGAACAGCGCGCCGTGCGCGGCGTGCTTAGCCGCGAGCTCCTGTGCGCGGTTCTCGCCGACCAGCCCAATGCCCGCCTCGGCCAGCAGCGGCAGATCGTCGACGGCCACGTACTTGACCGCCGCCAGCAGCTCGACCTCCGCGCGCCGGCCGCCGGGCGCGCGCGTCGGAGCATGCTCGCGCGCCGCGGCGATTTGCTCACGCACGCGGGCCACGTTGTCGGCGATGCGCTGCGCCTGCAGGCCGGAGATCAGCTGCGCCATGCGATCGCCGCCTGGCGCCCGGCGCGCGCGCCTTGGCGCCGGTGTGAGAAGAAGCGCTCGTCGCAGATCGTGCACGCGCGTGCGTCCAGCACCTGATCGACGCCCGCGTCCAGCAGCCGCTCGGCGGGCGATCGCGCGCAGGTCGATGTTCTGCGCGCCGGCGACCGTCACGCCGAAGGCCGCGTGCACCTCCGGCCCGACCTCGTAGCAGCAGACGCCGGCGCCGGGGCCGACGACGGCGACCGTCGCCGCTGTCTCGCCGTTGCCGAGCTCGCGCAGGCTGCGCACGCCCTCCTCCAGCACGCCGGCCGCCAGCCCCCGCCAGCCGGCATGCAGCGTCGCCACTGCTTTGTCGCTGGCCAGCGTCACCGGCAGGCAGTCGGCCGTCAGCACCATCGCGCCGACACCCTTCAGCGCCGTGGCGTGTCCGTCGGCGTCGATCGCCACCGCCTCTCCCCCGCGCCCGGCGACGGCGCGCACGCGCTGCACGTTGCGTGCCGTGCACCTGGCGACTCGCGCACAGCCACTGCAGCTCGAGGTCTGTGCACAAGCGCGTCGCGCGCGTCGCGGCCGCGCTCGTGGCCGTCGCCGGTCTGAGTCGACAGGTTGCCGTGCGCGCGCGAGCCGAACAGCGCATATGCGCCGCCGGGCAGCTCGCAGGAGAAGCCCTCGGCGTGCTCGACCACTCGCGCGCGCGAGTCGCTCACGAGCGCCGTCCCGCACTCATTGCGCCTCCAACGCGGCGCTCAGCTCGGCCTCGCGAGCGTCGGCCGCGCCGGCCAGCTCGCCGTCGAGCTTTCGCATCAGCGCGCCGTGCAGACGCCTACCGACCTCCGGGCCGGCGGGGATGCCGCTGCGCAGCAGATCCTCACCGTCGATCTCCAGGCTGACCTTGCGCAACTGCCACAGCCAGCGCCGCGCCGCGTCGGCGGCCTGTGTCTCGCCGTGCGCCGCCGCGAGTGCCTCGGCGAGCGCGACCGCCTCCAGCGCAGCGTCGTGTGCGATCGCGTAGATCTGCGACGGCGTCTGCGCGTGGCGCAGGCGCTCGGCCAGGCGCGGCGCCACGAGCGCGCTGTGCACGGCGCGCTCGCGCTCGGCGGCCGGAAACTCGTAGCGATCGAGCAGCACGCGCAGGCGCGTTTCGTAGTCGTGCGCGTCATAGCTGCGCTGCGGCAGCAGCAGCGAAGCCAGCAGCAGCACGTCCGGCCAGGCGTTCGCGTCCTCGTCCGGAAGTGCGGCAAGCGCCGCACGGGCCAGCGGCGCGTCCAGCTCGATCGCCTCGTGCAGCGCCGACAGCACGCCCAGGCGCTGCATCGCCTCCAGCGCCGCCACCGCATCGCTCTCGGCGAGCGCAAGGCGCAGCTCGGCGCCGATTCGTGCCGGCGAGACCGTGTCGAGCGCGCCGCCGGCAATCGCCTGCTCGGCCAGGTTCGCCGTGTGCTCGTCTGGCGCAAAACCCAGCCGTGCCTCATAGCGCGCCATGCGCAGCATGCGCGTGGGGTCGTCGCGAAAGCTGCCGTTGTGCAGCACGCGCAGGCGCGACGCCTGCAGGTCCTCCAGCGCATGCGGGGCCTCGCGCAACTGGCCGCGCCGCTCGCCGCCGAGCGCCACGGCGATGGCGTTGACCGTGAAGTCGCGGCGCAGCAGATCCTGCTCGGGCGTGCCCGCGCGAACGTCAGGCAGCGCTCCCGGCGCGGTGTATGACTCTGCGCGACGCCCCGCCACATCGATGCGCCCGCCGTCGAAGCGCACGACCGCCGTGCCGAAGCGCTCGTGCGTGTCGACCTCGCTGCGCACGCCGAGCGCCGTCAGGCGGCCATCGAAAAAATCTGCAAGCTCCTTCGCAAAGTCAGGCGCGCCGGACTCGACGATCACATCGAGCTCGCGCGGGCGGCGAGCCAGCAGCAGGTCGCGCACGGCGCCGCCCACCAGCTCGACATCCGCGCGGTGCTGTGCGAGCTCCAGCAGCTCGCGTCCGCCCGCAAGCTCGCCCAGTCCGTTCAGCACGGCCTCGCCCCTGTAGCCGTCGCTCAGCTCGCTCACGCCTGCCCCCGCGGGTCCGTCCGGCCTCAGCCGATCCGCACGGGAATGCCGGCCGCCGCCAGGTGCGACTTGGCCTCGGCGATCGTGTGCCGGCCATAGTGGAAGATCGACGCGCACAGCGCCGCGTCGGCGCCCGCTCGCAGCGCCTGCACGAGGTGCTCCAGCTCGCCCGCGCCGCCCGAGGCGATCACCGGCACGCTCACAGCGTCGCTGACCGCGGTGATCAGCGGCAGGTCATAGCCGTCGTTGGTGCCGTCGCGGTCCATGCTCGTCAGCAGGATCTCGCCGGCGCCGCGCTGCACGCCCTCGCGCGCCCACTCGACCACGTCGCGGCCGGTCGGCGTGCGTCCGCCGGCCAGATAGGCCTCCCACTTGGACGGGTCTTCCAGGCCGCCGCCGACGAACGCATCGGCTTTGGCGTCGATCGCCAGCACGACGCACTGCGAGCCGAACGTCTCGGCCAGCTCGTCGATCAACTGCGGGCGCTCCAGCGCCGCCGAGTTTACCGACACCTTGTCCGCGCCTGAGTCGAGCACCGCTTGCGCGTCCTCGATCGAGCGAATGCCGCCGCCGATCGTGAACGGCACGAACACGTCGTCTGCCGTCGCGCGCGCCAGCTTGGCGATCGTGTCGCGCTTCTCGTGCGTCGCCGTGATGTCCAGAAACACCAGCTCGTCGGCGCCCTCGCGGTCATAGAACGAGGCCAGCTCGACAGGGTCTCCGGCATCGCGGATGTCGAGAAATTCGACGCCCTTGACGACGCGCCCGGCGTCGACGTCCAGGCACGGAATCACGCGCTTGAAGTGCACGCCGTCACGGTAGCGGTCGACGGTGCTTGGATCAGTCGGCGAGCGCCTGCAGCGCCTGTGCGACCGTGAAGCGCCGCTCGTAGAGCGCCTTGCCGACGATCACGCCGTCCAGTGCGTCCAGCCCGCGCTCGGCGCGCAGCACGGCGATCGCGCGCAGGTGCTCGAGCTCACCGATGCCGCCCGACAGGATCACGTGCCCGTCTCCCGCCGAGCGAGCGACCTGCTCGGACTCCTGTGCGACCGGCCCGTCGAGCATTCCGTCGTGGTCGATGTTGGTGAACACGAAAGTGCTCACGCCCTGCTCGCGCAGGCGCTCGATCGCCTCGTGGGCGGGCACGTCTGTCGTCGACAGCCAGCCGTGCGTGGCCACCAGCCCGTCGCGCGCGTCAATCGACACCAGCACGCGCTCCGGGCCGTGCCTGTCCAGCGCGTCGGCGAGCACCTGCGGAGCCGTGAATGCGGCCGTGCCGAGAATCACACGCCAGGCACCCGCCGCCAACGCCGCGTCGACCGCCGCCGACGTGCGCAGCCCTCCGCCGTACTGCACCGGCAGGCCCAGCTCGTTGGCGATCGCGGCCATGCGCACGACGTTGACCGGCTCGCCGCTCTTGGCGCCGTCGAGGTCGACCACGTGCAAAAAGCGCGCGCCGTCCTGCGCGAACGCGCGCGCGGCAGCCAGCGGGTCCAGGTCATAGACCTTCTTCGCCTCGAAGTCGCCCTTGACCAGGCGCACGGCGTTGCCGCCGAGAATGTCGATCGCCGGATAGAGGTTCACTGATCGATGTCTGACGCGCCCGCGCCGGCGGCCGCGCTCGCGCCGACGTGGCTGGGCGCCGCGGCGTCGGCGCAGATGCGCGCGAAGTTCGCCAGCAGGCGCAGGCCAGCCGCCGAGGACTTCTCGGCGTGGAACTGCACGCCGTAGAACGAGCCCTTCTCCACAGCCGTCACAAAGGGCGCTCCGTAGGCGGCCGTGCCAAGCACGTCCTGCTCGCTGGCCGGCTCGGCCGCGAAGGAGTGCACGTGGTAGAAGGCGCACTCGCGCGGCAGATCGGCGATCAGCCGCGACTGCGGTTTGTCAAAGCGGACCTCGTTCCAGCCGATGTGCGGCAGCTTCAGCTCAGGCGCCTTCAGCGCGTGCACCTCGCCGCCAACGATGCCCAGGCCGTCAGCGCCGCCGAGCTCTGAGGAGTAGTCGAACGCGAGCTGCAGGCCCAGGCAGATGCCAAGCACCGGCGTGCCGGCGGCAATGCGCTCGCGCAGCAGCTCGTCAAGGCCGGCCTCGCGCAGGCGCTCCATCGCGCGCGGGAACGCGCCGACTCCAGGCACGACCAGCCCGTCGGCCGAGCGCAGGCGCTCGAGCTCGCCGCTGACGATCGCACGCGCGCCGACGTGCACCAGCGCCTTCTCCACCGAGCGGCGGTTGCCCATCCCGTAGTCGACCACGGCGATTTCCACCGGCGTGTCGATCAGCGCGCTCATGCCGTCAGCGTGCCCTTCGTGCTAGGCACGCCGCGCTCGTCCGGGTCGATCGCCACGGCCTCGCGCAGGGCGCGCGCGAATGCCTTGAAGGCGGCCTCGATCATGTGGTGCGCGTTCGTGCCCGCTTCCACACGCAGGTGCAGCGTCAGCTTGGCGGCGTTTGCCAGCGCGCGGAAGAACTCCTCGGTCAGCTCGTGCTCGAAGCCGCCGGTCGAGCCCGGCGGCAGCTCCGCCTCGAAGGCCGTGAACGGACGCCCGGAGATGTCGAGCGCACAGCTCGCGCGCGCCTCGTCCATCGGCACGGTCGCGGCGCCGTAGCGCACGATGCCCATGCGTTCGCCGAGCGCCTGGTCGAGCGCCTGGCCGAGCACGATCGCCGTGTCCTCGGCCGTGTGGTGCGCACCGGTCTGCAGGTCGCCGCTGACCTTCACGTCGAGGTCGATGCGCCCGTGGTGCGCAAGCAGGTCGAGCATGTGGTCGAGAAAGCCCACGCCGGTGTCGCGCGTGCCTGCGCCGGAGCCTTCCAGCGTCAGCGACAGGCGCACGTCGGTCTCGCCCGTGCGGCGCTCGATCATGGCGGTTCTGTTGGGCGTGTCTGCCGGCATCGCCTAATTGTCGCCGATGCGCGCCTCCATCGAGCGCGCGTGCCACTCAAAGCCCTCGGCGCGCGCGATCGGCGCGCCGGCGCTCGCCAGCTTGCCGGCGCCCGAAGCGTCGATGCGCACCTCGGCCATGCGCCTGCGGAAGTGGCGCGGCGAGAGCATCGAAGCAAAGCGCGCGGCGCCGCCGGTGGGAAGGATGTGATTGGAGCCGGCGACGTAGTCGCCGAAGGCCGTCGCGCTTGCAGCGCCGACGAACAGGCAGCCGGCCGACTGCACGCGCGGCGCCAGCGCCTCGGCGTCGGCGCCGATCAGTTGCAGGTGCTCGGGCGCGAAGCCGTTGGCGAGCTCCAGCGCGCCGCCGGCGTCGAAGGCGTCGACGAGCGCGAAGGCACCGCCGCCGGCCGGGAGCTCGGAGTCCAGGCGCGCGAGCTCCGCGGCCAGCGCGTCGTTGACGCCCGGCCCGGGCGACACTGCCACCACCAGGCTGCCCTCGCCGTGCTCGGCCTGGGCGAGCATGTCCAGCGCCGCAAGCGCGATCTCGCGCTTGCCGACCTCCGCGCCGAGCACCACCATCAGATCGCTCGGGCCGGCGAAGCCGTCGATGCCGACCGTCGCCGAGAGCTGGCGCTTGGCCTCTTGCACGTAGAGGTTGCCGGGTCCGACGACCACGTCCACGCGCTCGACCGTGTCGGTGCCGTAGGCCAGCGCGGCGATCGCCTGCGCACCGCCCATGCGGTAGACGCGTTCCACGCCGCACAACCGGCACGCGCCGAGTATCGCCGGGTGGATCTCGCCGTCGGCGTCGGGCGGCGCGCATACGACGACATCGAGCACGCCCGCCGCGCGCGCCGTCACGACGCCCATCGCAACGGTGCTCGGGTAGGGCGCGCGCCCGCCTGGCACGTAGATCGCCGCGGAAGCGACCGGAATCTCACGCAACGCGATCTGCTGGCCTTGGGCCAGCGCGACCGTGCGACCCTGCTCGACCGCCGCGTCGGCGACCTGTGCGACGTTGGCGATCGTCACCTGCAGGCCGGCGACGACGTCCAATGACAGGCGCTTGATCGCCTCGTCGAGCTGCTCGGGCGAGACCAGCAGCGAGAGCTCCTGCGCGGCGGACGGCGCGGCGGTCGCGTCGAAGCGGCGCGTGTAGTCGAGCACCGCCGCATCGCCCTCGGCGCGCACGCGCTGGACGATCTCGCGCACGTCATGCTCGACCGAGCTGGCGTCGGCGATCAGCCCGCGCAGATGTGCGGCCACGCCGGCCGGGCCGCCGAGCCCTTCCAGCTCCGCAATCGCGACGCGGTGCAGGCGCATCTCAGGAGGAGCTCGCGACGGACAGGTCGCGCAGCGCAGCCAGCAGCGCGTCGATCTGCGCCGCCTTGAGCTTGTGCGCCACCGGGTTGGCGATCAGCCGCGCCGTGCAGACGACGATCTCCTCGCGCACGACAAGGTTGTTCTCGCGCAGCGTCGTTCCGGTCGCCGTGAGATCGACGATCGCGTCGACCATGCCGGTCAGCGGCGCGAGCTCGACCGAGCCCTTGACCTCGACGATCTCGCCCTGCCTGCCGGTCTCCTCCAGGTGGCGCGCGGCGATGCGCGGGTACTTGGTCGCGACGCGCATCACGCCCAGTCGGCGCAGCGACTCGACCGCCGGGTCAGGGCCGGCCTCGCTGGCCATGACCATCGTGCAGCGCCCGAAGCCCAGATCCATCAACTCATACACGTCGCGCCCGTGCTCGCCGGGGGCGTCGCCGAGCTGCTCCAGCAGCACGTCCTTGCCGGTCACGCCGAGGTCGGCCGCGCCGGCCTCCACATACGTGGGCACGTCTGATGGGCGCATGGTGATCACGCCGATGTCCTCGAACAGCAGCTTGCGGTCGTTGGCGCGCAGCTCTTCGGTGTCCACACCCAGCGCCTGCAGCAGGTCGACCGTGCCGGCGAACAGCGCGCCGCGCGGAACCGCGAACGTGAGCCCCTGCGTGGCGCTCACCGCTGCTCCCCGCTCGCGCCGTCGGCCGAGCCCGCCAGCAGCAGCCCCGTGCCGCGTTCCTCGCCGGCCAGCGCCTTGGTGCAGCTGGTCGACGTCCGAGCGCGAAGCCGACCGCCGGCAGCTGGCGTCCGAAGCGCCCCAGCAGCTCGTCATAGCGACCACCGCCGCCGATCGGCGCGCCGAGCGCCGGGTCATAGACCTCGAACACCGCGCCGGTGTAGTAGCCGATGTTGCGCAGCAGCCCCAGGTCGAAGATGACGCGCTCGGCGACGTCGGGCTCGAGCAGCTCATACACGCGCCGCATGCCCATGACGGCCTCGACGACCGGCGCGGGCGCGTCGGTCAGCAGCTCGGCCCCGCCGCGGCGCTGGGGAACCTCCAGCAGCAGCTCGGCCGCTTCGCCGTCGAGGCCGGCGTCGTGCAGGCGCCGGCCGAGCTCGACGAAGTCGCGACGTCACGAGCGCTTCCAGCAGGCCCTCGCGCACTGGCTCGCGGACCTGGAGGCTGGCCATCAACGCCGGGTACAGAGAGGCGTCGCCCATGCCGACGCGGTAGTCCTTCAGCCCGACGGCGTCCAGCGCGCGGCACAGCACGGTCAGCGCCTCGGCCGTGCCCTCGGGAGCGGGCGCGCCGATCAGCTCGATGCCCGCCTGCAGGAGCTCGCGCAGCTGACCGCGCTGGGGGCGTACGCCGCGGTAGCAGTGTGCGAAGTAGCAGAAGCGCAGCGGCGGCTCGCTGTTGGCGTAGCGCGTGGCGACGACGCGTGCGATCGGCGCGGTCATGTCCGAGCGCAGCGCCAGCACCGCGCCGGACTCGTCGAACACGCGGTAGGCCGGCTGGGCTTCGGCCATGTCCGCGCGCGCGAGCACCGACTCGTACTCCAGCGCAGGCGTGTAGATCTCGCCGTAGCCGGAGCGGTCGAAGGCCGCACGCAGCGTGTCGGTGATCGCGCGCACCTCGCCGGTCTCCTGTGGAAGCACGTCGCGCGTGCCGCTGGGGATTGGGTGGATCATGCCGCCCCGAGGTTACGCAGTTGGTTGGGACGCTACGCGTGAACGGGCTCGGTGGCGACACGCTCGATGCGCGCGCCGAGCTCGCGCAGGCGCTCGTCGATGCGCTCGTAGCCGCGGTCGATCTGGCGGATGTTGCCGATCTCCGAGCGGCCCTCGGCGCAAAGCGCCGCCAGCAGCATGGCCATGCCGGCACGGATGTCAGGCGACTCGACGCGCTCGCCGCGCAGACGACGCGGGCCGGTGACGATCGCGCGGTGCGGGTCGCACATGACGATGTCGGCGCCCATCAGGATCAGCTTGTCGGTGAAGATCAGGCGGTTCTCGAACATCCACTCGTGCACGAGGATCGAGCCCTCGGCCTGGGTGGCCATGGCGACGGCGATCGACGTGAGGTCGGCGGGAAAGGCCGGCCACGGCCCGTCCTGGATCTTGCTCTTGTATTCGCCGACGTCGGCCTGCGCGACGAGCTTCTGGCCGCCGGGCACGAGCACGTCGTTGCCGTCGAGCTCGCGAGCGCAGGCCCAAGCGCTCGAACACCAGGCGGATCATGCGCAGGTCGCCGGGCACGGTGTCCTTGATGCGCAGCTCGCCGCCGGTCACGCCGGCCAGCGCCATGAAGCTGCCGATCTCGATGTGGTCGGGCGCGACATCGTGCTCGCAGCCGCGCAGCTTTTCGGCGCCGTTGACGGTGATCAGGTTGGAGCCGATGCCTTGGATGTCGGCGCCCATCTTCACGAGCATGCGCGCGAGGTCCTGCACGTGCGGCTCTGAGGCGGCGTTGCCGATCACCGTGGTGCCGGGCGTCAGCGCGGCGGCCAGCAGCACGTTCTCGGTGGCCATCACCGATGGCTCGTCCATGAACACGTCGGTCGAACGCAGGCCGTGCGGCGCATCGAGCACGATGCCGCCGTTGCTGTCGACTTTCGCGCCCATCGCGCGGAAAGCGTCGAGGTGCGGATCAAGGCGCCGCCGACCGATCACGTCGCCGCCGGGGGGCGCCATCGCGGCGTGGCCGAAGCGCGCGAGCAGCGGGCCCGGCGAGCAGGAACGAGGCGCGAATCAGCTCGGCGAGCTCCTGCTCGACCTCGATCTCGCGCGCCGTGGCCGCGCACAGCGCGACTTCGTTGGCGCCGCGCCAGCTGACCGCGACACCGAGTCGCGCGCAGGATGTTGAGCATCGCCTCGACGTCGCGGATGCGCGGAACGTTGCGCACGATCACCTCGTCCTCGGTGAGGAGGGACGATGCGAGGATCGGCAGCGCACCGTTCTTGTTGCCGGCGGGGACCATCGTGCCGGAAAGCGGTACGCCACCTTCGATGACGAACTTCTCCATTAGCTGTGGTGCACGCCGCCGTCGGCCCCACGGCGGGGCGTTCGCATCGCGCCTGGCAAGCGTAACAGCCATCTGCACTGTCAAGTTCGCGCCGCGCGCGCACTACCCTGCCCGCTGCGCGGCGCGCGCTCGCGGACGCCTTCCCGGGCGCGCCTCGATCGCTCGCCGAGTGCCCCTGCGAGCGCCCGTTCTGCAATTCCGCTTGCAGCCCGATCCGCGCACATTTGGCTCTAGCATGCGGGTTTGCGAGGTCATGCGCGATACGTACGTACGTTCGTATCGGCTCCGTCCGAGCGCCCTCCTACCTTCTACGAACAGATGTTCGCAAGCGCCAAACCTCCAAGCTCGCGCAGCGCTCGCTCGGCGCCCTGCGTCTCACCCGCTCATTCCTCACGCTCGAGGACGACTACGACGTCGACTGGGAGGTCGACGGGGATGAGCAACTGACGCAGACACACCCGCACCGAGTGCCGTTGCGCGGGCCCGGGAGGCGCTCGCGCGCGCGCGACCGCGCGCCGCATCGGCGAGCCGGCTGCACGCGACCACGTCTGCCTGTCGCCGATCGGTCCAGTGCCGCGGATCCGGCGAGAGCCTCGCGGGCAGCGCCGTCGGTGCGCGCTCGGCCAGCGCGGTCTCCTCTGCGCCACTGAAGCCACTGCGCCACCGCCCACCTCGCGCCTATTCTTGGGGGTCCAGATGCAACAGCGAGTCAGCGTCATAACCCTCGGCACGTCGGACCTCAAGCGAGCGCGCGCGTTCTACGAAGCGCTCGGCTGGCGCAGCCGCGCCGGCGCGGACGACGACGTCGTGTTCTTTCAGACCGGCGGCAGCGTGCTGTCGCTGTGGGACCGCGAGCGCCTGGCCGAGGACAGCGGCGTCGAGCTCGGCAGCGGATACGGCGGCATCACGCTCGCGCACAACGTCGGCTCGCCGGCCGAGGTCGACGAGCATCGCGCAGGCGGCAGAGAGCGCCGGCGCGACGCATCGCGCGAGCGCCCGGCGAGACCTTCTGGGGCGGCTATTCCGGCGGTGTTCGTCGACCTCGACGGCCATCCGTGGGAGGTCGCGCACAACCCGCACTGGCAGCTCGGCGCCGACGGGGGCGTCACGCTGCCCGAGTGACTCGACCGGCGCCGCAGCGCGCCGTCCCCGGCAGACGCCGCAGTCGCGGCCGAGAACGACGAAGGGCCGCCTCGGGGGCGGCCCTTGTCCAAATAAACCGGCGGCGTCCTACTCTCCCAGGCCCTTGCGGGCCAAGTACCATCGGCGCTGAGGGGCTTAACTGCTCTGTTCGGAATGGGAAGAGGTGTTTCCCCCTCGCCAAAGCCACCGGAAAAAGGCGAGAGACCAGCCTCCCCGGTCCTTCAAAACTGCACAGCGCCACACAAACGAGCATCACAAAAAAATCCGTCAAGCCCTCGACCCATTAGTACCGGTCTCCTACAGACGTTACCGTCCTTCCAGATCCGGCCTATCAACCTGGTGGTCTACCAGGGGTCTTACTCCCTCTAGGGGATGGGAGAACTCATCTTGAGGCCGGCTTCCCGCTTAGATGCTTTCAGCGGTTATCCGATCCACACGTAGCTAGTCTGCAATGCCCTTGGCAGGACAACAGATACACCAGAGGTGCGTTCATCCCGGTCCTCTCGTACTAGGGACAAATCCTCTCAATTCTCCAACGCCCACGGCAGATAGGGACCGAACTGTCTCACGACGTTCTGAACCCAGCTCGCGTACCGCTTTAATGGGCGAACAGCCCAACCCTTGGGAGCAACTCCACCCCCAGGATGCGACGAGCCGACATCGAGGTGCCAAACCGGGCCGTCGATGTGGACTCTTGGGCCCGATAAGCCTGTTATCCCCGGAGTACCTTTTATCCGTTGAGCGACGGCACTTCCACTTGCTACCGCCGGATCACTAAGACCTGCTTTCGCACCTGCTCGACTTGTCAGTCTCGCAGTCAAGCTCCCTTACTACCTTTACGCTCTACGCACGATTTCCGGCCGTGCTGAGGGAACCTTTGTGCGCCTCCGTTACATTTTGGGAGGCGACCGCCCCAGTCAAACTACCCGCCTGGAACTGTCCAGCACCCGGATTCACGGAATGCTGTTAGAAATCCAATACACCAAGGGTGGTATCTCAAGGTTGGCTCCACGCTAGCCGCAACCAGCGCTTCAAAGCCTCCCACCTATCCTGAGCGAAATGCACCGAACTCCAATACCAAGTTGTAGTAAAGGTTCACGGGGTCTTTCCGTCTAGCCGCGGGTACTCGGCATCTTCACCGAGACTGCAATTTCACCGAGCTCCTCGTTGAGACAGCGCTGAAGTCGTTACGCCATTCGTGCAGGTCGGAACTTACCCGACAAGGAATTTCGCTACCTTAGGACCGTTCCTGACTGTTACTACTCGAGCACGCAACCACCGCTCGAGCGGTCCGCTCATTTCTGACGGACTCTCATGGTCGCCCATGAGAGCGGACTATCTCATCCCATGACCGCTCTAGGTCGCATGGGCCCGGCGTATAGTCTCTGAGGATTCCATCCATTCGATGGCGTCTCTTCCCACCGCGGTTCATCCGTTCCCGGAGAGCAAGAACCTGGTGGTAGTCCTGATCGCTCAGACCGACCGGCGTGCAGAGCAGGCGAACTGCGTCCTTCCAAAGCCCGATAGTCACTTTGCCTTCGCTCCCACGACCGGAAACCGGTCGAAGAACGGCACGATCCGGCTGGCCAGATCGGAAAGTCGATTGACCTCCCAATACCAGCCACCGTTTCCCGCCTGTCGCAGCGTCCCGCAGCCCGAGAGTCTCCCGAAAGAGATCCAGCGGCTCGCGATCCTGCTGCGAGACGTTGAAGGCCGCTGAGAGTCCTGAAGCCTCGTGCGTGAGTCGCCGCGCTTGCGGCAGACCAACCATGAAGCTCCCCTCTCCCAGAGCGAATCCGGACAAGAAGCTACCGAGCGAGGCCGGTATGGCCTCTATGAATGGCCTTTCCTGCTGATTGTCCGCACCCGACACATTTTCACGGTACCGCCCACATGGGACGGCACTCGTAGTGCGGGATACTCGGATGTTCCAGCATATAGCCAGGTTTTACAACTACCTCGGTCAACTGATAGTTACGGCCGCCGTTTACCGGGGCTTAGCTTCGCTGCTTTGAACCGAAGTCCTAACAACTCCACGTAACCTTCCGGCACCGGGCAGGCGTCAGCCCCTATACGTCGTCTTACGACTTAGCAGAGACCTGTGTTTTTGGTAAACAGTCGCTTCAGCCAATTCACTGCGGCCCCTCGGGCTCCACTCGCGAAGAGCTTCACCCTACTGGGGCGCCCCTTATCCCGAAGTTACGGGGCGATTTTGCCGAGTTCCTTAACGAGGGTTATCTCGATCACCTTAGTATTCTCTACTTGCCCACCTGTGTCGGTTTTGGTACGGGCACGCGCTTCCTCCCTAGAGGATTTTCTTGGAGGTATGGCGTCGGGGACTCGCCGGCTTAGTGCCAGCTGGCATCGCACCTCAGGTTATGCGGTCCCGCATTTGACAAGGACCACCCCTACATGCTTACCCCAGGATAACCATCGCCTGGGTTCCCTTAGCCTTCCTCGTCCCCCCATCGGTCAAACGGAAGCGACGTGGTACAGGAATATCAACCTGTTGGCCATCGACTACGCCTTTCGGCCTCGCCTTAGGTCCCGACTAACCCTGAGCAGACGAACTTTACTCAGGAATCCTTGGGCAATCGGTGGAGGGGATTCTCACCCCTCTTTCGTTACTTATGCCGGCATTCTCACTTCCCATGCCTCCACGGCTGGCTTACGCCGCCGCTTTACTGGCATGGGAACGCTCTCCTACCGCGCGATCGACTCGAAAGTCTCACGCACCCGCAGCTTCGGTGACTAGCTTGAGCCCCGTTACATTGTCCGCGCTCGAACACTTGACCAGTGAGCTGTTACGCACTCTTTCAAGGATGGCTGCCTCTAAGCCAACCTCCTGGTTGTCTATGCACTCGAACATCGTTTCCCACTTAGCTAGTACTTAGGGACCTTAGCTGGCGGTCTGGGCTGTTTCCCTTTTGACGCTGAAGTTTATCCCCCAGCAACTGACTCCCGGAGTAAACGTTTTGGTCTTCGGAGTTTGCCTGAAGTCGGTAACCTGGTAGGGCCCCTAGTCCAAACAGTGCTCTACGGCCAAAACGCAATTTATCCGAGGCTATACCTAAATATATTTCGGAGAGAACCAGATATCACTGAGCTTGATTAGCCTTTCACTCCGACCCACAGGTCATCCGCCCAGTTTTCAACCTAGGTCGGTTCGGCCCTCCACGAGGTCTTACCCCCGCTTCAGCCTGCCCATGGGTAGCTCGCTCAGTTTCGGGTATACCGCCTACGACTATGTCGCCCTATTAGGACTCGCTTTCGCTACGGCTCCGCTCATCGCTTAACCTTGCCGCAGACGAGTAACTCGCCGGCTCGTTATGCAAAAAGCACGCGGTCACAGGACAAGCCTGCTCCCACCGCTTGTAGGCACGCGGTTTCAGGTACTATTTCACTCCCCTTCCGGGGTACTTTTCACCTTTCCCTCACGGTACTAGTCCGCTATCGGTCACCAAGGAGTACTTAGCCTTGGAGGGTGGTCCCCCCAGGTTCAGTCCGCGTTTCACGGGCGCGGACTTACTCAGGAACGTCTGACGGAAGGCCATGCAGTTTCGTCTACGGGACGGTTGCCCTCTATGGTGCGCGGTTCCACGCGCTTCGACTACCGCATGACTTTGTAACTTCCGCCGAGCCGGACATGGCTCGGAACAAACGCCCTACAACCCCCGACAGACAACGCATGTCCGCTTACATCTGCCAGGTTTGGGCTGATCCCTTTTCGCTCGCCACTACTCAGGGAGTCTCTTTTGATTTTCTTTCCTCAGGGTACTGAGATGTTTCACTTCCCCTGCTTGTCCTCCGCCGGTCTATGTGTTCAACCGGGGATAACGCCGCATTACCAGCGCTGGGTTTCCCCATTCGGGAATCCACGGGTCATAGGCTATTAAGCGCCTAACCGTGGCTTATCGCAGCCGTTCACGCCCTTCTTCGACTCTTGGTGCCAAGGCATCCACCGTGTGCCCTTACTATCTTGACGGTGATCTGGCCCAAAGCGTCCTGGATGCCTTTTGCGAAGCATCCAGTTCACAGAGGGCCCGGTGATACCCGTTATTCAGCCGCCGCTTATCGATGGCGGCTGATGTGGCTTCTGTGCAGTTTTCAAGGACCGTGGAGAGGCATGAACGCCGGCCGGTCTCCGCGCCTTGATGGTCACGCCCTGGTGGCGTGTCCTCGCGGATGACCGGCGGACGCCGGTCTCTCAAAACTCAACAGCATGCTGGGGTCGTTTGCGGCCTGGTCCGATCGCGCTCCCCAAGTAGTAAGGGAGGCTCTCGGACGGCGGCCATCCAGCCAGGTTCGGTCGACATGCTAGGCCCGATCCGCTTGGACATCGCCTGCCTCGAGGGCTCGGCGACCGCGCGGACCCGTCTTGCGACGGATCCTGGATCGGGGCACCGCTTAGGTGCTCCCTAGAAAGGAGGTGATCCAGCCGCAGCTTCCGCTACGGCTACCTTGTTACGACTTCACCCCAGTCACGAGCCCCACCTTCGACGGCTCCCTCCCTTGCGGGTTAGGCCACCGGCTTCGGGTGTTGCTCACTCCCGTGGTGTGACGGGCGGTGTGTACAAGGCCCGGGAACGTATTCACCGCGGCAATGCTGATCCGCGATTACTAGCAACTCCGCCTTCATGCAGGCGAATTTCAGCCTGCAATCCGAACCGAGACGCACTTTAAGGGATTCGCTCCACCTCGCGGTATCGCAGCCCTCTGTATGCGCCAATGTAGCACGTGTGTAGCCCTGAACATAAGGGGCATGAGGACTTGACGTCATCCCCACCTTCCTCCGGTTTGTCACCGGCAGTCTCGCATGAGTCCCCAACTGAATGCTGGCAACATGCGACGGGGGTTGCGCTCGTTGCGGGACTTAACCCAACATCTCACGACACGAGCTGACGACAGCCATGCACCACCTGTGAAAGTGCCCCGAAGGGAAGACGTGTTTCCACGCCGGTCACTCACATGTCAAGCCCAGGTAAGGTTCTTCGCGTCGCGTCGAATTAAACCACATGCTCCGCTGCTTGTGCGGGCCCCCGTCAATTCCTTTGAGTTTTAGCCTTGCGGCCGTACTCCCCAGGCGGGCAACTTAATGCGTTAGCTTCGACACGGGGGGAGTCGACACCCCCCACATCTAGTTGTCATCGTTTACAGCGTGGACTACCAGGGTATCTAATCCTGTTTGCTCCCCACGCTTTCGCGTCTCAGCGTCAGTCACGTCCCAGCGAGCTGCCTTCGCCATTGGTGTTCCTCCTGATATCTGCGCATTTCACCGCTACACCAGGAATTCCACTCGCCCCTTCCGGACTCTAGCCCCACAGTATCCACCGGCATTCCAGGGTTGAGCCCTGGACTTTCACAGCGGACTAATGGGGCCGCCTACACGCTCTTTACGCCCAATAATTCCGGACAACGCTTGCACCCTACGTATTACCGCGGCTGCTGGCACGTAGTTAGCCGGTGCTTCTTGTGAAGGTACCGTCACTCCGTCCGGCTATTCACCGGAGAAGCTTCGTCCCAACTGAAAGGGGTTTACAACCCGAAAGCCTTCTTCCCCCACGCGGCGTTGCTGCGTCACGCTTTCGCGCATTGCGCAAGATTCCCCACTGCTGCCTCCCGTAGGAGTCTGGGCCGTGTCTCAGTCCCAGTGTGGCTGATCGTCCTCTCAGACCAGCTACCCATCGAAGCCTTGGTGAGCCGTTACCTCACCAACAAGCTAATGGGCCGCGGGCCCATCTTGATGCGGAGGCCGAAGCTTCCTTTCCCCTTGCGGGCACATCCGGTATTAGCCCGAGTTTCCTCGGGTTGTCCCGGTCATCAAGGCAGGTAACCCACGTGTTACTCACCCGTTCGCGGCTCTGCCCCAGGGCAAGCCCTGGTTCGTCGCTCCACTTGCATGTGTTAAGCACGCCGCCAGCGTTCGTCCTGAGCCAGGATCAAACTCTCCGTGAAGAACTTCACGAAAAGCTGTCATGGAACTGCACGAGACCTATACACCGTGGTCTCGAACCATGACGGGGTACTGCTCTACTTGACTCTTTGCCGTCACGCGGATGCGCTACGAAGCGCTCCCGCTGACGGGTCGAACCTGGACGCACACCACGATCGAAATCGATCGTAGATGCGCATGCTGTTGAGTTTTCAAAGACCGTCAAGCCTCTCGAAAGGTGCTTCCTTCTGAGGAGACCTACTCGCCCAGCGTCCGGGGACGCGCTTGCGGGCGAACGACGAAGTATAGCGCTAAGCCGCGCGCAGGCGCCGAAAGCGGCGCTTGCCGACCTTCAGCACCTGCCCGTCGGCACGCTCGCTGGGCACATCGTACTCGCCGCGTCGGCAGCGCGGCGTCGCCCAGCGTCACGCCGCCCTGGTCGATCAGCCTGCCGCGCCTCGCGAGCTGGAGATGCCGAACTCCGCGGCGATCAGCGCCGGCAGGTGCACGCTGGCGCCGTCGCGCGCGAAGCTCGCCTCGGCGATCTCCTCCGGCGTGTCGTGCTCGACGAACAGGCGCTCGAAGTGGCGCTCGGCGTCCTGCGCGTCCTGCTCGGAGTGCAGCCAGGCCACGAGCTCGCGCGCGAGCGCGCGCTTGGCGTCACGCGCCGAGCTGCCCTGCGGCGTCGCGCCGCCGCACACCTCGCGGGTCGCTCCGCGGCGGCTCGCCGCGGGGTCGACGCGTCGCTCGAGCAGCAGGCGCGCGGTACTCGGCGATCGCCTCGTCGGGGATCGACATCGTCTTGCCGTAGATCTCCTGCGGCGCGATCGGTCACGCCGATCTGGTTGCCCAGCGACTTGGACATCTTGCGCTGGCCTTCGATGCCCACCAGCAGCGGCATCGTCAGGATCGCCTGCTCGGGCTTGCCGTAGGCGCGCTGGATGTCGCGGCCGAGCAGCAGGTTGAACTTCTGGTCGGTGCCGCCCAGCTCGACGTCGGCGTCGATCGCCACCGAGTCATAGGCCTGCAGCAGCGGGTACAGCAGCTCCAGCAGCGAGATCGGCTCGTTGGCCGACCAGCGTTTGGCGAAGTCGTCGCGCTCGAGCAGCTGCGCGGCCGTCGTCGTGCGCACGAGCCCCAGCAGCTCGGCCATCGGCATGTCCAGCCACTCGCCGTTGTGGCGCACCTCCAGACGCTCCGGGTCGGCGTCGAGGATCTTCAGCGCCTGGGACTGAAAGGTCGCCGCGTTCTCGTCGATCTGCTCGGGCGAGAGCATCGGGCGCAGCTCCGAGCGCCCGGAGGGGTCGCCGACGCGCGCGGTGTAGTCGCCGATGATCAGCACGACCTTGTGGCCGGCCTGCTGGAACTCGGCGAGCTTGCGCAGCACGACCGCGTGACCGAGGTGGATGTCCGGCGCCGTCGGGTCGATGCCGAGCTTGACGCGCAGCGGGCGGCCCTGCTCGCGCGCCTGCCGCGAGCTTCGCCGCCAGCGCCCCGTCGGGCAGGCTGTCGACGGCGTTGCGCGACAGCCAGGCGGCCAGCCGTGCGGGGTCCTTCGGCGGCCGCATCGGTGGCGTCGGGCATCGGCGCCAATGCTAGACTCTCGCGGGCGCGGGGGTCCCTCGGCGCCGCGTTGGACCCCGTGGCCGGCGTCGCCTCGAGATCCGCCTCCCGGCGCCCTCGGGTCCTCGCCTGCAACCGCCGATGAGCGTTGAGCTTCGCCCTGACATACCGCCCGCCCCGGCCCCCGAGCCAGGCGACAGCCCGGCGGGCACCAAGCCGCGCCTGAAGCGGCTGCGCTTCGTCGCGATCGTGCTCGCCGTGCTCGTGCTCGGCTTCGTCTCGTTCGTCTTCGGCATCTTCATCTCGGTCGCCTCCGACCTGCCGTCGCTGACCAAGTTCTCCCAGCTCAAGGACGCCAAGAGCTCGGTGCTGCTCGACGACCTCGGCCACCCGCTGGGCGTCGTCAGCCAGCAGAACCGCGTGATCGTCACGCCCGGCGCAGATCCCGCCGATCGTCAAGCAGGCGGTGATCTCGATCGAGGACAAGCGCTTTCAGACCAACAGCGGCGTGGACATCCGCGGCATCGCGCGCGCGTTCTTTCAGGACATCGCCCACAAAGGCTCCGTCCAGGGCGCCTCGACGATCGAGCAGCAGTTCATCAAGAACGCCCTGCAGGCGCAGTCGCACCGCACGATCTTCGAGAAGCTCCGCGAGGTCGCGCTGGCCTTCCAGCTCTCGCACAAGTGGTCCAAGGACAAGATCATCACCGCCTACCTCAACACGATCTACTTCGGCAACGGCGCCTACGGCATCGAGGCGGCCGCGCAGACCTACTTCGGCCACGACGTCAACCACCTCGGCTGCGGCGAGCCGACGCACGAGCTGTGCGTGCAGCAGCTGCAGCCGTGGGAGGCCGCGCTGCTCGCCGGCATCATCCAGTCGCCGACCGCCTATGACCCGACGATGCACCCGGTCGCCGCGCGCGCACGGCGCGACACCGTGCTGCGCCAGATGCTCGCGCAGGGCTATCATCACGCGCGACGGTCTACGAACAGAGCATCGCCGAGTCGCTGCCTGCCGCACAAGGACGTGCAGACGCCGACCGAGCAGACGATCGAAGGCGTCGACGCCGGCTACTTCACCAGCTGGGTGCAGCAGCAGGTGATCGAACGCTACGGCGCCGCGCGCGCGTTCGACGGCGGGCTGCGCGTCAAGACGACGCTCGACATCGAACTGCAGCACTCCGCCGAACAGGCCGTCAACGCCTACCTCGCCTACGCCGGCGGTCCGACCGCCTCGCTCGTGGCGATCGAAAACTCCACCGGCGAGGTGCGCGCGATGGTCGGCGGGCGCGACTACGCAAAGAGCCCGTTCAACCTCGCCATCAACGGCCAGCGCCAGCCGGGCTCGTCGTTCAAGGCATTCGACCTGGCGGCCGCGCTGGAGGCCGGCATCTCGCCGGACTCCTCGTGGACGTCCAAGCAGAAGACCTTCTACGTGCCCAACACGCACGGGCAGGAAAAGTTCGTCGTGCACAACGACGAAGGCAACTACACCGGCTCCAACACGCTGACCGGCGCGACGGCCTTCTCCGACAACTCCATCTACGCCGAAGTCGGTCTCAAAGTCGGCACGCACAAGATCGCCCGCCTGGCCCACCGGATGGGCATCACCACGCCGCTGTCGACCAACCCGGCGATGACGATCGGCGGGCTGACCGTCGGCGTCACGCCGCTGGACATGGCGCACGCCTACGAGACGATCGCCCACGGCGGGCGGCGCGTCAGCGGCACGCTCGCCGCCGAGGGCGAGCCCGTCGCGATCCAGGAAGTCGACGCCGGCAAGCACACGCTGCCCGACGGCAGCCACCACGACGTCAACCACGTCAAGACCAAGGCCGTGCTGCCCGGCGAGCATCGCCGCGACCGAGACCTCGATGCTCGAGACGGTGCTGCAGTACGGCACCGGCAAGGCCGCCGCGATCGGCCAGTTCGCCGCCGGCAAGACCGGCACGACGTCCAACTACGGCGACGCCTGGTTCGTCGGCTGGGACAGCAAGTACACGGTCGCCGTGTGGGTCGGCTACCCCGACAGCCTCGTGCCGATGACCACCGCCTTCAACGGCGGCCCGGTGCTCGGCGGCACCTACCCAGCGCTCATCTGGCACGACTTCATGACCTCGGCGCTGAACATCGACAAGACGCGCGCCGAAGAAGCGGCGGCGGGCAAGAAGCCGAAGTCCGGCGAATCGGGCGAAGGCGCCACGACGAGCACGCCCGAAAGCTCCGCGCCCTCCAGCGCAGGCTCCAACTCGGCGCCCAGCGGCGGCGAATCGGGCAAGGGCGGCGGCAAATCGTCGGCGCCCCGAGGCGGTGGCGGTGGCGAAGCCGGCGCGCAGAAAACCGAATCGCCGAGCCCGACGCCCGAAAAAGCGCCCGCGCCGGCGGCTCCCGAAGCGAGCCCGGCGCCGAGCGAATCGACACCGCCGGCCTAGTCTGAACCCTCGTCGCCGACCGGCGGCGTGAGCCCCGGCGGCTAGCTCGCCGCCGGCGAGGCCGCGTGCGCCCTACAGACGCGCGGCCGCGACACGTTCACGTCGCCGCTCGCGCAGAAGCGCCAGCGCAGCTCGACCGCGTGCGTGATGCCGATGCGCGTGCCGATCGACACCTCCGGCTCGCTCCACTCGCCCACGCGCGGGCCGATCAGGATCGAGCCGCGCGACAGCGACGTGCCGTTCTCGTCGAAGCGGATGCCCATCGCCTGCGTGAGCTTGCCCGGGCCCGAGCAGAGGTCGCCGTCGCGCGCGGGGCGCTGGGCGACCAGCCCGCGGCGTTCGCGCATCAGCTCGATCCCCGAGAGCGGCGCGAGCGCGCGGATCAGCACCCCGGCGCCGACGCCGTCGGGCTCGCACACCGCGTTGAGCATCGCGTGGATGCCGTAGGAGCGATAGACGTAGGCGCGACCCGGCGGCCCGAACAGCACCTCCGTGCGCGGCGTCAGCCCGGCGTAGGCGTGGCTGGCCGGCTCGCTCTCGTGGTAGGCCTCGGTCTCGACGATCACGCCGGACGTCTCGCCGTGCGTGACCACGCAGCCGATCAGCTCCGGCGCGACCTCCAGCACCGGGCGGTCATAGAACGAGCGCGGCAGCGTCTCTCGATGCGTTGCCTGCGCGCGACCGAGGCTCAGCGGCCGCGCGGCGTGCCTTGGCCGAGCTCGCGCGCGCGCCGCGCGCGAGCTGCTCGGCCAGCGCGCGCCGAGGACGTGCCGCCCTCGGACACCTTCGACTCCAGCCACGACTCCTGCGCGAGCACCGCGTGGAACTCCTCGCCGTGCGCCGCCAGCGGCTCGCTGTGCTGTGCGGGCTGCTCGTCGCTGAGCTGCGACAGCGTCTGCCGGCGTCGAGCGCCGTGCGCACGAGGCCCGCGACGACGCCGTGCGCCTCGCGAAACGGCACGCCGAGGCGCACCAGCAGGTCGGCCACGTCGGTCGCCGCGATCAGCTCGTCCGACGCGGCCTCGCGCAGGCGCTCGCGATCGAAGCGCACGCCGCCGAGCATGCCCGTCGCCGCCGCGAGCGTCAGCTCGAGCGTGTCGGCCGCGTCGAAGATGTGCTCCTTGTCCTCCTGCAGGTCCTTGTTGTAGGTCAGCGGCAGCGCGTGCATCACGCCGTGGAAGGCCGCCAGGTGCCCGACCACGCGCGGCGCCTTTGCGCGCAGCAGCTCGGCCGCGTCGGGGTTCTTCTTCTGCGGCATGATCGACGAGCCCGCGCTCCAGGCGTCGGGCAGCTCGCAGAAGCCGAACTCGGCGCTCGACCACAGCACCAGCTCGGCGCCCAGCCGCGAGAGGTGCGTCGAGCAGGTCGCCGCCGCGTTGAGGTAGTCGAGGATGAAGTCGCGCCCGGAGACGGCGTCGATCGAGTTCGCCGCGACGCCCTCAAAGCCCAGCTCGTCGGCGACCATCTGCCGGTCGGTGTCGAAGTTGACGCCCGCCAGCGCGCCCGAGCCGAGCGGCAGCGAGCTCGCCTGCGCCTCGGCGAAGGCGAAGCGCGCGCGGTCGCGCGCGAGCATCCAGAAGTACGCCAGCAGGTGATGGCCGAGGTACACCGGCTGGGCGCGCTGCAGGTGCGTGTAGCCGGGCATCGGCCAGTCGGCGTGCTCCTCGCGCGCGCGCCAGCAGCGTCGCCATCAGCTCGCCGATCGCCGCGCGCGCCCGCGCGCAGCTCTCGCGCGCGTACATCATCAGGTCGGTCACCACCTGGTCGTTGCGCGAGCGCGCCGTGTGCAGGCGCCCGGCGACCGGCCCGGCGATCTCCGTCAGGCGCCGCTCGACGGCCATGTGGATGTCTTCGTCGCCGCCGTCGAACGGGAAGCTGCCGTCGCGCAGCTCGCCCTCCACCGCATCCAGGCCCGCGAGCAGCGCGTCGCGATCCTCCTCGGCGACGATCCCGCGCGCGGCGAGCATGCGCGCGTGCGCGCGCGACTGCGCGAGGTCCTGCGGCCACAGCCGCCGATCGAACTGCAGCGAAGCGTTCAGGCGGTGGAAGTCGGCGTGCTGGGGCTCGTGGAAGCGCGACACGGCGACCAGTCTACGGCCGCCGCCCGCGCGGTTCCCGCCTCGCCGCTGCCCACTCGCCGCTCGCACTCGGGCCCTGGCGCGCGCCGCGCTCAGGCCGCGACGGCCTCCCCGCGGCCGCGCGCAGGCCGGCGCGTGGCGATGACGCGCGCGCCTCCGTCGGGCGCGAAGGACACCGAGCTGCGCGTCGCGCCCTCGCGCGCCCGCCGCGGCCGGGCTCAGCTCGAGCTCGCGAGCACGCTGGATCACGCGCTTCATCTCCAGCTGCGCGAAGAACGCGGCGACGCAGCGGCGCACGCCGCCGCCGAAAGGGATCCACGTGTACGTGCCGGCCGCTTCGCCGAGGAAGCGCTCCGGGCTGAAGCTCGCTGCGGTCGACATAGATGTCGGCGCGGCGGTGCATCAGATAGACGCACGGCGCGACGATCGTGTCGGGCGCGAGCGTGTATCCGCCGAGCTGCATCGGCTCGGTCAGCCGGCGCATCACAAGCGGCACCGCCGGGCACAGCCGCAGCGTCTCCTTGACCACGGCGTCGAGGTACTCCTCGCTGTCCCGCCGAGCACCTCGTCGCGCAGGCGCGCGAGCTTGTCGGGATGGCGCAGCAGGCGCTCGAACACCCATGCCAGCGACGTCGCAGTCGGGCCGTCCGAGAGCATCGTCACGAGTTCGTCGCGCATCTTCTGCTCGCTGGCGCGGCTCGCCGCTTTGCAGGTGCGAGCGCTCGAGCATCCAGAAGATGTCATCGGCGCTCGTCCGGCGCGCCCGCGCGCGGCGCTCGCGCACCTCGTCGAGCACGACCGGCTCGACCTCGCCCATCACCTCGCGAAACTCGCCGCTGGCGGTGATCGAGCGCGAGCCGAGCGCCGCCAGCAGCGCGAGCCGCCGCGGCTGGTTGATCCAGTCGGTCATGCTCACGCAGGCGCTCGCGCAGCAGCGCGCCGCGGCGCTCGTCGATGCCCGCGAAGACCGAGCGCATCACCACTTCCAGGCTGATCGCCTGCATGCGCGGCCACAGCTCGAACGGCTCGCCGGTCGGCCAGCGAGCGATCTGCGCGCTGCGCGACGTCGTCCATCATCGCCGCGTAGTCGGCCATGCGCCGGCCGTGAAACGACGGCAGCAGCCGCTTGCGATCGCCCATGTGCTGCGGCTCGTCGAGCAGCATCACCGAGCGCTGGGCCGAGCAGCGGCTCCGAGCAGCGGATTGGCTTCGCCGGCGCCGGCGCGCAGCGGGTCGTGTCGGTCGTGAACACCTGCTTGACGTGCTGCGGGGTTGCTCATCAGCACCCACGGGCGCCCGCGCACGCGCAGCGTGAAGATCTCGCCGTAGCGCGCCGCGCAGCGATCCATCAGCGCCAGCGGGCGCAGCGCCCAGATCGCCGCCTGCGCGAACGTCGGCAGTGGCGGGCCCTGCGGCAGGCTCGACTTGCCAGGCCGCGCTCGCGCGCACGCCCTGCGCTGCTCCGGGCCGCTGCCGCGATTTCGCCTGTCGTGTCTCCTGCTCGAGCGTTTGACGCCATGCTGCGCTCCTTCAAGGTCGCCGGTTCCGCGAGGCCCGCCGCGGCGGCATCGCAGGCGGCGCTGGGGTTTTCCACGCGCCGTCGCGCTCGTCGCGCCGCTGGGCTCATTCGATAATCGCGCACGCCGCGCGCGCGTTGAGAGACACGCCGACGATCCGCCCGGGAGTCGCGCAGGGCTGCTCAGCGCCCGATCGCCGTGCGCAGCCCACGCACACGCGCGCGATCTGCTCTCTGACAGCCCGGGAAAGAACGGCAGCGCCAGCGAGCGCGCGGCGACGTCCTCGCACACCGGGAACTCGCCCTCGCGGTGGCCGAAGCGCTCGCGGTAGAAGCTCATCAGGTGGATCGCCGGCAGATACGGCTTGCTCTGCACGCCCGCCTGCGGCGAGCTTGCGCACGGTCTCGTCGCGATCCACGCTCGTGCGGCAGCTGCACGACGAACACGAACCAGCCGCGCACGTCGCCGCCGGCGTCGGCGCACGGCAGCGTCAGGCCCGTCCACCGCTGTCAAGCTCCTCGCGATAGCGCTCGGCGACCGCCGCGCGCGCGGCAAGCGATTGCTCCAGTCGCTGCAACTGCGCAAGCCCGATCGCGCAAGCGATATCCGAAAGTCGGTAGTTGAAGCCCAGCCGATCGTGGTCGAGCCAGCCCATGTCCGGCGCACGACCCTGGTTTCGCTCGGAGTCGATGCGCGCCTTGGCCGTGCTCGTCGCCGAGCGTCGACCATGCCGCCCTCGCCGGTCGTCAGCTGCTTGTTGGCGTAGAAGCCGAACGCCGCCGCGTGCCCGCGCGCGCCGACGCTCGGCCCGTCGGCGTGGCGCGCGCCGAGCGCCTCGCAGGCGTCCTCGACGATCGCCAGGTCGTGCTGCTGCGGCGATGCGCTCGAACGCCGGCATGTCGGCCGGGTAGCCGAAGATGTGCACCGGCAGCAGCGCGCGCGTGCGCTCGGTGACCGCCGCCGCGGCGGCCTGCGGATCGAGGTTGAGCGTCAGCGGGTCGATGTCGGCGAACACCGGTCGCGCGCGCTCGTACAGCGCCGCGTTGGCCGAGGCGACGAACGAGAACGGGCTCGTGACGACCTCGTCGCCGTCGCGCACGCCGGCCGCGCGCAGCGCCAGGTGAAGTCCCGCCGTGCCGCTGGAGACGGCGCTGGCGTGCGGCGCGCCCACGTGCTCGGCGAACGCCCGCTCGAACTGCTCCACGCGCGGGCCGAGCGAGAGCTGCCCGGAGCGCAGCACCTCGAGGACCGCCCGCTCCTCCTCGCTCGCCCAGCACCGGCCGCGCGAGCGGCACGACCTCCTGCGCGTCTGGCCACCTAAGCCCTGCCGGAAGGGCCGGCCGTCGGCGCGTCCGGCGCCGGGCGCCGGCTGGCGCCCCGGCTGCATGCCGTACTCCAGCGAGTCGACCAGCGCGTCCCAGGAGGCCGCGATGACGTTCTCCGAGACGCCGATCGTGCCCCACGTGTCGTGGCCGTCGGACGCGTCGATCAGCACGCGCGTGATCGCGCCGGTGCCCTTGGTCTCGTCGAGGATGCGCACCTTGAAGTTGACCAGCTCGATGTCGCGCAGGTGCGGGTGCAGCTCGCCGATCGCGTCGCGCAGCGCCGCGTCGAGCGCGTGCACCGGGCCGTTGCCCTCGGCCGTGCGCACGTAGCGCTCTTCGCCGAGCCAGATCTTGATCGTCGCCTCGGTGACCACCTTGCCGTCGGCGCGCTTCTCCACGAGCACGCGCCAGGACTCCAGGCGAAACAGCGGCTCATAGGCCCCCGCTTCCTTGCGCATCAGCAGCTCGAACGAGCCGTCGGCGGCCTCGAACTGAAAGCCCTCGTGCTCGAGCTGCTTGACGCGCTCGACGACCTGCTGCGGCGATGTCCGCGCCCGGCGCCGGACCCGCCCACGCCGCCCGGCCCGACAGGTCGATGTTCGCCGCGGCGGCCTTCTCGATCACCGTGCCGCTGCCCGACAGCTCGGAGATCAGCACGTCGCGGCCGTTGCCCACGAGCTCCGGGTCGACGTGCTCGAAGGTCTGCGCGTCGGCGCGCACGCCGGCGGCGTGCAGGCCGGCCTTGTGCGCGAAGGCGTGCTTGCCGACGTACGGCTGGGCCGGGTTGGGCGCGCGGTTGAGCAGCTCGTCGATGAAGTGCGCCGTCTCGGTCAGCCGCGCCAGGCGCTCGGGCGCGAGCAGCTCGACGCCCATCTTCAGCTGCAGGTCGGCGACGATCGTGATCAGGTTGGCGTTGCCGGTGCGCTCGCCGATGCCGTTGACCGTGCCCTGCACCTGCGTTGCGCCCGCTTCGACGGCCGTCAGCGTGTTGGCGACGGCACAGCCGGAGTCGTCGTGGCAGTGGATGCCCAGCGCGGTGCCGGCCAGCGCTTCGCGCACGACGGCCAGCGCGGTTCGCACCTGCGGCGGCAGCGAGCCGCCGTTGGTGTCGCACAGCACCACGCGCTCGGCGCCGGCGTCGGCTGCCGCGCGCAGGCAGTCCAGCGCGTAGCCGGGGTCTTCGGCGAAGCCGTCGAAGAAGTGCTCGGCGTCGAACAGCACGCGCTTGCCGCTGCGCACGAGAAAGCCGATCGACTCGCCGATCATCGCCAGGTTCTCCTCGCGCGACACGCGCACGACCTTCTCCACGTGCAGCAGCGAGGCCTTGCCGACGAGCGTGCATACCGGCGCGAAGCACTCGGCGAGCACGCGCAGGCCCTCGTCGTCCTCGGCCAGCACCTCGCGACGGCGCGTCATGCCGAAGGCGACGATCTCGGCGCGTCTCCAGCGACTCGGCGGCGAGCAGGTCGAACAGCTGCTGCTCCTTGGGGTTGGACGCCGGGAAGCCGGCCTCGATCATGTCCACGCCGAGCGCGTCCAGCGCGTGCACGACGCGCAGCTTCTCCTCGGCGGTCAGCGTCAGCCCACCGCCGCCCATGCCGTCGCGCAGCGTGGCGTCGTATAGCTGTATGTTCGCTCATCGGGCTGCCTAGCCGGCGGCGGTGGCGCTCGGCGACGGCGCCTCGCCGGCGGGCGTCTCCAGATCGCTCGGCGTTGACGACGTCCAGCCACTCGCGGTAGCGCTCGGAGCGGCCGTGGATCGCGTCGTCGAAGGCCGACTGGATCACGCGCGTGATCTCGCCCGGCTTGCCGGTGCCGACGGCGTGGTCGTCGACCTCGCGCACCGGCACGATCTCCGCGGCCGTGCCCGACATGAACACCTCGTCGGCGAGGTACATCTCGGCGCGCGCGATGTCGCGCTCGACGACCGTGTAGCCGAGGTCGCGAGGCGAGCTGCATGATCGAGCGGCGCGTGATGCCGTCGAGGATCGAGTTGCTCTGCCCGGGCGTCGCGATCACGCCGTCGCGCACGACGTAGATGTTCTCGCCGGTGCCCTCACAGACGTAGCCGTGGTCGTCGAGCAGGATCGCCTCGTCGTAGTCGGACTTGACCGCCTCGACCTTCGCGAGCACGCTGTTGAGGTACTGGCCGGAAGCCTTGGCGTGCGGAATCAGCGAGTCGGGGCCGATGCGCCGCCACGAGGAGACCTTCGCGCGCACGCCGTCGTGCTTTCCGTCCTCGCCGAGGTACTTGCCCCACTCCCAGCAGGCGATCGTCACGTCGACGCACGCGTCCAGCGGGTTCAGGCCCATCGTGCCGTAGCCGCGGTAGACGATCGGGCGGATGTAGCACTCGCGCAGGCCGTTGCGCGCGACCAGCTCGAGCGTCGCCGAGCGCAGCTGCTCGGCGCGTGTACGGGATGTCCATGTAGTAGAGCGCCGCCGAGCGGAACAGGCGCTCGACGTGCTCGGCGTTGCGGAACACCGCCGGGCCCGAGCTCGGTGTCGTAGCAGCGCACGCCCTCGAACACACCGGTGCCGTAGTGCAGGCCGTGCGTCAGGACGTGGACCTTGGCGTCCTCCCATGCGACGAACTCTCCATTCATCCATATGAGGTCGGTGGGATCCACGTTCACTAGAGCTCCTGTTAGATGTTCGCGAGCACTGCCTCGGTTGCCTGCATGGTGCCGGCCGAGCCTCCGAGATCGGCGGTGCGAAGCCCCGCGTCCAGCGCCCCTTCAACGGCCGATTCTACAGCCGTCGCCTCGCTTTCCAAGCCGAGCCCGTGGCGCAGCATCATCGCCGCCGAGAGGAACATCGCCAGCGGATTGGCGCTGCCGGTCCCGGCGATGTCCGGCGCCGAGCCGTGCACCGGCTCGAACAGCCCGGGCCCAGCGTCGCCACCGAGCGACGCGCTCGGCAGCATGCCGATCGAGCCCGTCAACATGGCGGCCTCGTCGGAGAGGATGTCTCCGAACATGTTCTCGGTGAGGATCGTGTCGAAGTGACGCGGCGCGGACACCAGCTGCATGGCCGCGTTGTCGACGAGCACATGCTCGAGCTCGATGTGCGGGAACTCGCGCGCGTGCAGCTCTGAGACGACCTGGCGCCACAAGCCGCGAGGTCTCCAGCACGTTGGCCTTGTCGACGCTCGACACGCGCGAGCGCGCCGCGCCGAACGCCGTGCGCGCGATGCGCTCGATCTCCTCGGTGCTGTATGCGCAGACGTCCGAGGCGAAGTCCTCCGTGCGCGTCTTCTCGCCGAAGTAGATGCCGCCGGTCAGCTCGCGCACGACGAGCAGGTCGGTGCCCTCGATGCGCTCGCGCCGCAGCGGCGAGGACTCATACAGCGCCGGCAGCGGCTTGACCGGGCGCAGGTTGGCATACAGCCCCAGGCCCTTGCGCAGACCGAGCAGGCCCTGCTCGGGGCGCGGCTTGGCCGGGTCGGTCGTGTCCCACTTGGGCCCGCCGACCGCGGCCAGCAGCACGGCATCGGCCTTGCGGCAGTCGGCGAGCACCTCGTCGGTCAGCGCCGTGCCATGCGCGTCGATCGACGCGCCGCCGAACAGGTGCTCCTGGAACTCGAAGTCGCCGAGCGCTTCGAGCAGCTCCAGCGTCGGCTCGATGATCTCCGGCCCGATGCCGTCGCCGGGCAGCGTGACGATGTGGTGGCTCATCTCGCCGGGAACGCTAGCGAGCGCCGGCGGTCGTGGCGTCGCGGTCAGCCTCGGTTGGCCTCGACCCGGCCGACGAGCTTCGACAGCAGATACTGCTCGCTGGCGTGGCTGAAGGGACGATAGGCGCTCTCGGCGGTCAATACGACGACCGCGGGGCCATCGGCGAACACGAAACTGTCGGCGACGAACGGCAGCTGCACGCGCCTTCCAAGGCGCGTGGCGTAGCTGGTCTGCATCACCAGCCGCACGCCGACGCCTTGATACGACCCGACGCCGCGATAGCTCGCGGGGGTGGGTGCATCAAGCGTCGAGACCGAGACGCGACCGACACGAAGTTGGCCGCGCGCGGCGATCGCCCTCGAAATTATGCCCCGTCGGTAGTCCCGAGCGATACATGCGCGAGCACGCGCGCTGGCGACGACGTTGAGGTAGCGGTTGGCGGCTCGTTCGGTCGCCAGCAGGATGACCCGGGAGACCACGAGCGCGAAGCGGAGACGACCGCGGGCGACAAACACGGGCGAGTCGATCGCCGCCACGGTGGGAGTCGACCGGGGTCCTACGCACCCTGAAACCGTGCTCGAGTCCGCGCGCGCTTGAGACGCTGGAGCTTCCGGTGCGATCCGCCTCATGTCGGGCACGTCGTATCCACGCAGGTTCACCGCTCGCGCGTAAGCCCTCGCGTCAGTCCGCTCCAGCGCGCGGCTGCCGTGGCGTGCGAGCGATGGACTGCTCGTGAGCGTTGCCAGGTCGCCGACCCGAGCGAAGCCGCCACGGCCTTGGCACGCCGCGGCCGGAAGCGCGCACGCGAGCGCCTGCGTGGTAGCCGCAACGCCAGAACTTTGACGCCTGCGCTCGGCCTGCCCGGTCACAGGCGGGTAGCTTGGCGGGACATCGGCGACGCGATAGAGCCGGCGACCGCGCACGAACAGCACATCCCACTCGCGGGCATTGTCCGGGTTTACCCAAACGAGCTGTCGAGCCTCCGAGGGCGAGCGTCCGGGATGTGCCGCGGCATGGTGACGGCAGCGCGTACTTGCGGCTCGTTCGAGCGCGTCTTCGGCTCGAGCTCGCGTGGTGAACTCGAGCACGTCGGCAACCACGTCGTCTTCATTCCCCTGCCGGTTGAGCACCCACCAGCGGACCTCATAGCCCGCCGGTACGTCTGTCCCGAGCTTGCTCGCCGCGACCTGCTTTAAGGGCAGATCGTCTGTCCACAGGTTGCTCGTCGTGATCGTTCCCGCTTCGTACACGCGCCCGACTCGCCGCGGCATGATCCGCGAGGACGCGCTTCGCAGATCGGCGACTTGGCCGGTCGGAATGCGCGTCACTTCCGGAGCTCCCTGGGCAGGACACGCGGGCGAGGAAGCTGTCCCACGTGCTTGCGCGGGCCCACCGCCCGCGCCGAAGAGCCCGGCCTTCATCGAGAGAAGCGCCAACACCGCCGCGACGAGCGCCGCGAAGAGCAGACTCAACCTCAGATGCCTGTCTGCCCACCAGGGGCCTGCTCGGGCGTGGTCGCGCTCCATTTGAACAATATCGGTGGCTCACATCCTCCTCTTGAGACAGCGGATGCGTGGAGGCGCCGGTTAAAGCGCCGTCGTGGCGACCGTCGCCCAACCGCGGTCGCGGTCGTGATCTGTCTCGTACCCGTCGATCTCGGCGGCCTGCTCGAGCGTCAGCGCGATGTCGTCGAGGCCGTTGAGCAGGCGGTGGCGGATCTCATGGTCGATCTCGAAGGCGACCTCGCGACCGGCGAAGCGCACCTCCTGCTCGAGCAGGTCGACCTCGCCGGCGCCCGAGTGCGCCAGCGCGCGGCAGTCCTCGGCGTCGAGCACCACCGGCAGCAGGCCGATCTTCGTGCAGTTGGAGTAGAAGATGTCGGCGAAGCTCGGCGCGACGATCGCCTGAAAGCCGTAGTCCTGCAGGCCCCACGGCGCGTGCTCGCGCGAGGAGCCGCAGCCGAAGTTCTCGCCGGCGACGAGAATCGGGTTGGCCGGCAGCTCCCAGCCGGGCTCCTTGGCCCAGTCGAAGAACAGAAACTCGCCGAAGCCCGTGCGCTCGACGCGCTTGAGGAACTGCTTGGGCATGATCTGGTCGGTGTCGACGTCTACGCGGTCGAGGTGGCTGATTGGGCCTGAGATGACGCTTATGGGGTCCATGGGTTTTCCTTTGGTCCTGCAATGGCGCTGATTTGCTCCATCGCTTTCCTTTGAAGTCGTCAGCGAGCCTTCCGGGCTCGCTTTTGATTTGAACGTCCGGCGTCGTGCCTAACTGTCGTCGCCCTCGCCCTGCGGCTTGGTTCCGCCGAACACGGCGGCCTCGCCCCATTTGAAGTGGACTTCAGCATCGGCGAAACCGGCGTCGGTGAGCCAGCGCAGCTGATCGTCGGCGCTGTCGGGCTGGTCCTCGTCGCCGTCGAGATGGCCGAGCAGGTGGCGCTCGATCTCCTGCGGCGAGCGTCCGCCGTCGCGCTGGCTTTCGGCGGCGACGAGGTTGGCGACCATCTGCGCGTCGAAGCTGCCGAGTAGAGGCCCGTCGACGGTGACGAAGTCCATGTCGACGAACGTGGCGCCGGGCGCGAGCAGCTCGAACAGCTCGGCGAACAGCTCGCGCTTGCGTTGTGCGGGCAGGTGGTGGATGGCGAACGAGGAGACGGCGGCGTCATACGGCTCCGCCGGCAGATCGCGCACCCACGCAGCGTGCATCAGATCGCCACGCACCGGCTGCCAGCGCCCGTCGAACGGCCGCAGCCGCTCGCCGGCGCGCGCGAGCATCGGCTCGGAGAAGTCGACCACCATGCCGTGGGCGCCGGGCAGCTCGCCGAGGACGAGCGAGGTGGTGGCGCCGTCGCCGCCGCCGACGTCGATGAAGCTCACGATCGGCCGCTGCTGCGCACGCAGCACGCGCAGGATGACGTCATTCTGCACGTCGAGCAGCGGAATCAGCACGTCGCGATCGTGCAGGAACGTCTCGGCGACGCCCTCGCGCTGCCACGCGGCGGTCGGCTCGGCGGCGCTCACCGCCACTGCCTGATGTCGACGAAGTGCCCCTCGATGGCCGCCGCGGCGGCCATCTGCGGCGAGACGAGGTGCGTGCGGCCGCCGCGGCCCTGGCGGCCCTCGAAGTTGCGATTGGACGTCGAGGCGCAGCGCTCGCCGGGTTGCAGGATGTCGGGGTTCATGCCGAGGCACATCGAGCAGCCGGCGACGCGCCAATCGAAGCCCGCCGCACGGAACACCTCGTCCAGACCCTCGGCCTCGGCCTCGGCCTTGACCTGCTGGGAACCCGGCACGACCATCGCGTCGACGCTGTCGGCGACCTTGCGCCCCTGCACGACCTCGGCGGCGGCGCGCAGGTCGCCGATGCGCGAGTTGGTGCACGAGCCGATGAACACGCGGTCCAGTGCGATCTGCTCGATCGGCGTGCCGGGCTGCAGGTCCATGTAGGCCAGCGCGCGTTCGGTGGCCTCGCGATCGGCGGGGCTGTCGAACTCGTCGAGCGTGGGCACGCTCTCGTCAACGGCGCGCACCATGCCGGGGTTCGTGCCCCAGGTGACCTGCGGGGAGATCTTGGAGGCGTCGATGAGCTTCTCGGGGTCGAACTCGGCGCCGTCGTCGGTGCGCAGCGAGCGCCAGTGCGCGACCGCCTTGTCGAGCTCCTCGCCGGCGGGAGCACCCGGGCGCTGCGCGTCGCTGAACCAGGCGAAGGTCGTGTCGTCGGGCGCGATCATGCCCGCGCGCCCGCCGCCCTCGATGGTCATGTTGCAGACGGTCATGCGCCCTTCCATCGACAGCGCCTCGATCGCCGGGCCGGCGTACTCGACGACGTGGCCGGTCATGCCGCCGACGCCCAACCGTCCGAGCGTGCCGAGGATCAGATCCTTGGCGGTAACGCCGAAGCCGAGGTCGCCCTCATAGAGGATGCGCATGGAGCGCGGCTTGTGTTGGACCATGCACTGCGTCGCGAGCACGTGCTCTACCTCTGACGTGCCGATTCCGAAGGCCAGCGCTCCGAAGGCGCCGTGCGTGGAGGTGTGCGAGTCGCCGCAGACGATCGTCATGCCCGGCTGGGTGACGCCCAGCTCGGGTCCGATCACATGCACGATGCCCTGGCGCGCGGAGCCGAGCGAGTAGATCGGCACGCCGAACTCCTCGCAGTTGCGCTCGAGCGTTTCCACCTGCACGCGCGACAGCTCGTCCTTGATGCGCGCGGCGATCGGTGTGCCGTCGGTGGGCGTGTTGTGGTCGGCCGTGGCCAGCGTGCGATCGGCACGGCGAACGGGCCGGCCGGCCATGCGCAGGCTGTCGAAGGCCTGCGGGCTGGTCACCTCGTGAACGAGATGCAGGTCGATGTAGAGCAGGCCGTGCGCCACCTCGTGCGTCTCCCAGATCTTGTCGAACAGTGTCTGTGGCATGGTCATCGGCCCTCTTCTTCGTCGGTGTGCTGTGTGGTCTGTTTGATGAGGACCCCTTCCGGGGTCCACGCTGCGTGCGTGGTGGCGTTCACTAGCTGCGTCTCAAACCCGCAGAGACGACCGCGAGGAACACGGCCTCCTCTCCGCTGGGATTCTCGAAGTGGTGAGGCAGGTCGGCATCGAAGGTGACACAGTCGCCGAGGCCCAGTTGGTAGCGCTTTCCGTCGCAGTAGAGCTCGACGCCGCCGGCCTCGACGAGCGCCGTCTCGCGGCTGCCGGGCTCGTGCATGGGTGGATCGTCGGCGGCGCCGGTGGCGCCGCCGGGCGCGAGCGTGTGGCGCGAGAACTCGGCGCGCTGGCCGGGCTGGGCCGAGGTGAGCACCTCGAAGCGGTGCCCTCGCCGGGCGTTACCGCCGCGCTGGCGCTGGGGCTTGCGCACGATCGTCACCGATCCGCTCTCGTCGAGTCGCAAGAGCTGTGACAGGCGCAGGTCCAGCCCGGCGGCGATACGCGCGGCGACGGTCAGCGTGGGGCTGGTCTCGCCGCGCTCGACCTGCGAGAGCATCGGCGCGCTCACTCCGCTGCGGGTGGCCAGGTCGCGCAGCGACAGGCTCGATGCCTCACGCAGCGCCTTGACGCGCGCGCCGACCGCGCCAGGATCGACCGCGCTCGCCTCGACCGCGTCCGCGGGTGCGTGGCGTGCCTGGGCGGCGCGCCGGTCCGTCTTAGCGTTGGCGGCTGTGACCATACGATCGTACGTTATCACGGACGCACCAGGACGTCTCTGGATCGAGGCTGGAGCTAGGGCGTCGCCTCGGGCAAGCCGATCGCGTCGCTCATGTTGGCGCGCGCGACGGCCACCGACAGCGCACGCACATAGGCGCGCGCGGCCGCGTCGATGATGTCGGTCGACACGCCCTGCCCGGCGCCGGTGACGCCCTGCACCTCGAGCACTACGGAGACCTCGCCGAGCGCGTCGTGGCCCTCGGTGACGGCGCCGATGGTGAACTCGCTGAGCTTGGCTGCGACGCCGGTGGCTGCGCTGATCGCCTGGAACACCGCGTCGATCGGACCGTCGCCGGTGAACGAGCCTGTGACCGCTTCGCCGTCGGGTGCGATCACCGAGACCTTCGCGTGCGGCGAGCGCCGCGACGAGGCCTCGACCTCGAACCAATCCAGCGCAAAGCCGCCGACGTCCTCGCTGCGCAGCTCGTCGGTGACGAGCGCCTCGAGATCCATCGCCGTGACCTGCTTCTTGCGGTCTGCGATCTCCTTGAAGCGCTTGAAGGCGGTGTTGAGCGCCTGGCCGTCGATCTGAAAGCCCATCTCCTCCAGCGCTTTGCTCAGCGCGTGACGGCCGGAGTGCTTGCCGAGCACCAGCGAGTTGCTGTTCAGCCCGACGGTCGTCGCGTCCATGATCTCGTAGGTGGTGCGCTCCTTGAGCACGCCATCCTGGTGGATGCCGGCCTCGTGCGCGAAGGCGTTGCGCCCGACAATCGCCTTGTTGGGCTGCACCTGATAGCCGGTCAGGCGCGAGACCAGTCTGCTGGTGCGCGCGATCTCGGTCGTCTCGATGCCCGTCCACAGCCCGAGGCTCGGCTCGCGCGTGTGCAGCAGCATGGCGATCTCCTCCAGCGAGGCGTTGCCGGCGCGCTCGCCGATGCCGTTGATCGCGCACTCGACCTGGCGACAGCCGGCTTCCAGGCCGGCCAGCGAGTTGGCGACGGCGATGCCGAGGTCGTCGTGGCAGTGCACCGAGACGACGACGTTTCGCAGATCGGGCACGAGGCGGTAAAGCGCCTCGAACATGGCCGCGTACTCGTGCGGCATCGTGTAGCCGACGGTGTCGGGCACGTTGATCGTCGTGGCGCCCTCGTCGAGCGCGATCTGGATCACTTCGGCCATGAACTCCACATCCGAGCGCGAGCCGTCCTCGGGCGAGAACTCGACGTCCTCGGTGTATCCGCGCGCCTGTGCGACGGCGGCGCGAACCTGTCCCTTGACGTCCTCGCGCGTGGTCTGCAGCTTGTGCTCGATGTGGATGTCGCTGGTCGCCAGGAAGGTGTGGATGCGCGGGCGCTGCGAGTCGCGCACGGCGTTCCAAGCGGCCTCGATGTCCTGGCTCGAGGTGCGCGCCAGGCCGCAGATGACCGGCCCTTCGACCTCACGCGCGATCGCCTCGACCGACTCGAAATCGCCGGGCGAGGTGATCGGAAAGCCCGCCTCGATCACGTCGACACCGAGGCGCGCGAGCTGATGGGCGATCTCCAGCTTCTCGGTTCTGTTCAGCGAGATGCCCGGCGACTGCTCGCCGTCGCGCAACGTCGTGTCGAAGATCAGCACGCGATCGGACTCGTCGCGTACGCGTGGTGTGCTGGCTGCTGAGGTGCTCATGCCGTTCGTGCTCCTTCTCTGACTCGCTTGACGTTCCTCTCTGCTGGGTATGCGGCTACGCGGCCGCCACGCGTTATTCCCCCCGAGGGGGGAGCAGGAGCAGCGAGAGAAGCGAGTTCTGCAACGACATCTGTTTTGGCAGGGTAGCACCGGTGTCGCGCACCGCGCGAGTCCGCCTCAGTCGGCGTCGGAGTCGTGATCGTCGCGAGAGCGTCGCAGCCAATCGCTGAGCTGCGTGCCGCCGGCCTCGATCGAGTCGCCGAGCTCGCGGAAGGTGTCCTTGAAGCGCTCGGCGTAGTGCGCGACAGCGTCTCCGGCCTCGGCTCGCGCGCTTTGCGGCTGCTCGCGCGTGACGTAGACGCCGTCGACGATGCGGTCGTACTCGCCCGAGCGGACCCACGCCATCAGCTCGTGAACGCGCTGCACGGACATCGGATGCGTGAGGTTGAGGTCGCTGAGCAGGCGTGAGAAGCGATCGAACGCCGAGGCCTTCTCGCGGTACTCCTGGCCCTGTTGCATGAATGCGTCGAGGTCGAGGTTCTCCGCCTCGGCACCGGCCGCGATGACCATCAGCGTGCGGCAGATCGCCAGCGGGTCGCGCGTGACCAGCGCGGCCGCGCGGTCACAGCTGAGCTCGGCCGCGCGAAACCACTCCATCAGCGCCGCGCGCAACGGAAACAGCGGCAGCGGCACGCCCGGCAGCGACGACAGCGCCATAGGATCACGAGCACCGTGCGATAGAGCACGTGTTCGGAGAGCACGTGCCCGGCCTCGTGCGCGAACACGCCGCGCAACTGCACCTCATCGAGCAACTGCAGCAGCTCGGAGTTGATCACGACCGACGGCTTGCCTGCGCCGAACGTCAGCGCGTTGGCGATCGGCTGCTGCATCAGATACAGATCCGGCACGGGCTCGAGATCGAGCGTGAAGTAGGCGACCGCATGGGCGTGCCAGACGTGGCTGAGCTGATCCTCGCCGAGACGCACCGCCGAGCCGAGGATGCCCCGCCGCAGCGCGCGCTCGTAGCCGAACTCGATGATCGTGCGCACGACCGTGTCGAGGTGCGGCACCGCCTTCAGTGCGGCGGTCGCCGCGCGGTCGGCCGGATGCTCGTAGGCCTTCGGCGAGATGCCTTTGAGCTGATAACCCTCGGCGGGAAGCGACACGATCGTGCAACCGTAGCCGCTCCCGCCAAACCGCGAGACCGGCGCGGAGCGGAGCGAGGCCGGGCTTCGCCGGCCCCGGCGCTGCTACGGGACGAGCACGACCTTGCCGACGTTTCGCCGCTCGGTGATCATCGTCTGCGCAGCGCCGGCCTCCTCGAAGGAGAAGTCGCCGGCGACGACCGGTTTGACGGTGCCGTCGTCGAGCATCTGGCGCAACGGCCCAATCCAGGGCTGCAGCGTGCCGCGGTCCTTCCACAGTGAGAGCATGTTCAGCCCGATCACGGCCTTGGATTCGGACATCTGCTTGATCATGTTGAAGCGCGGCATACGGATCACCGTGCGCAGTGCGCTGACGAGGTTGCGCCGCTGTCCGGTGACCAGCGAGGAGGCGCCGAACGCGACGAGCCGGCCGCCGGGTCGCAGCAGGTCATAGCCCGTGCGAAAGCTCTTGCCGCCGACGGCGTCGAGGATCACATCGAACTTCGGCAAGCCGCGCTCCCAGCCGCTCTGCGTGTAGTCGATCGCGTGGTCGACGCCGAGCTCTTCACACCGCGCGTGCTTGCTCGGCGAAGCCGTCCCGTACACCTCGGCGCCTACGCTCTTGGCGATCTGCGTAGCGGCGATGCCCACGCCGCCGCCTGCGGAGTGGACGAGCACCCGCTCGCCCGGCAGCAGGCTGCCATAGCCGATCAGGCCCGCCCAGGCCGTCCCGTAGTTGACGGGAATGCCGGCACCCTGCTCGAAGCTCAGCGAATCCGGCAGCGCCACGACGTCTTCAGCGGGCACGGCGACCTGCGAGGCGTAGCCACCGAACTGCGTGCTCGCGAACACACGCTGGCCGGGGGTCAGCCCATCGACCCCCTCGCCGAGCTGGAGAATCGTGCCGGCCACCTCGTAACCGACGACGCACGGCGTCTTGGGCGCGTCGGGGTAGAGCCCCATGCGCGCCATCACGTCGGCGAAGTTGATCCCAGACGCGGCGACGTCGATGCGCACCTCGCCTGCAGCGAGCGCAGGATCGGGCTGCTCCTGAACCTTGAGCACGCTCCGGCCCGCCGTGCTTTGTGATGACGACCGCCCGCATCGGTGCAACCCTACCCGATTCGGTTAGTGACTGCTAAGCGCCGCCTCGCGAGGCGGCGCCGGCCGCCTCAGCCCAGGTCGACCGACCAGCCGTTGACGAAGCCCTCGGAGGCGACGATCTCGTCGACGACCTCGTCGGGCACGGCGGCGTCGGTCGTGACGACCATCGCCGCCAGGCGCTGGCCGGCCTCGACGCCTCGTCGCCGGCGGTGACCGTCGGGCGTGTGGCCGACCGCGGCCGAGGAGATGTTGATGCCGTGCGCGCCGAAGATCGTGCCGACGCGGCCGATCATGCCCGGGCAGGTCCTCGTAGCGGAAGACCGTCACGTGCGGCTCGAGCTCGATCGTCAGGCGCCGGCCCTGCACCTCGACGAGGTGCGGCACCTGGTTCGGGCCGATGCCGGTGCCGGCGACGGCGACGCGCTCGCCGCCGGCGACGACGGTGACGCGGATCAGCTCGTTGAAGTCCTGCGCCTCGGAGACGGACTTCTCCTCGAAGACGATGCCGCGCTGCTCGGCCATCGTCGGCGCGTTGACGAGGTTGACCTGCTCCTCGGTGCGGCCCTGCAGCGCGCCGCCGATCACGGCGAGCGTCAGCAGGCGCGTGTCGAACTCGGCGATGCGGCCCATGAAGGCCGCCTCGATGCGCTCGACCGAGCTGCCCTCGGCGAGCGCCATCGCCAGGCGGCCGAGCTGCGCGGCCAGCGGCAGGAACGGGCCGAGCACCTCCATGTCCTCGGCGCCGATCGAGGGGATGTTGACGGCGGTCGAGACGACGCCGCCGGTCAGCGCGGCGACGACCTGCTCGGCGCTCTGATAGCCGGCGCGGTCGGTCGCCTCGGCGGTCGAGGCGCCGAGGTGCGGCGTGACGACGACGTTCGGGTAGCCGCGAACAGCGGGTAGTCGGTCATCGGCTCGGACGGGAACACGTCGAGCGCGGCGCCGCCGACCTTGCCGGCGTCGAGCGCGTCCTTCAGCGCGGCGTCGTCGATCAGCCCGCCGCGGGCGACGTTGAGGATGCGCACGCCGTCGCGCATCTTCGCGAACGCCGCCGCGTCGAGCCAGCCTTCGGTCTCGGGCGTCTTGGGCAGGTGCACGGTGATGAAGTCGGCCTGCGCGTAGATCTCGTCGCTGTCGGCGGCCTTCTCGACGCCGAGCTCGCGGTAGCGCTCGGCGCTGACGAACGGGTCGAACGCGAGCACGCGCATGCCGAAGCCGCGCGCGCGCTGGGCGACGAGCTGGCCGATGCGCCCGAAGCCGAGGATCCCGAGCGTCTTCTCGTACAGCTCGACGCCGGAGAATTTCGAGCGGTCCCATTTGCCTTCGAGGAGCGAGGCGTGCGCCTGCGGGATGTTGCGCGCGAGCGCGAGCAGCAGCGCCATGGTGTGCTCGGCCGCGGTGACGACGTTGGACTGCGGCGCGTTGACGACGACGATCCCGCGCTCGGTCGCGGCCTCGACGTCGACGTTGTCGACGCCGACGCCGGCGCGGCCGATCACGCGCAGCTTGCGCGCCTGCCGATCAGCTCGGCGGTCAGCTTGGTGGCCGAGCGGATCAGGATGCCGTCGTAGTCGCCGATCCGCTCGGCAGCTCCTGATCGCCCCAGTCGAAGCCGAGATCGACGTCGAAGTGCTCGCGCAGCAGCTCCATTCCGGAGTCGCCGATCTTCTCCTTGACGAGACCTTCGGCGCGTCTCGCCGGCGCCGCCTCGGTCGCTCATGACGCGGTCCTCTCGACGATCCAGTCGATGCACGCGGTGAGCGCCT
>CAWFWA010000018.1:0-343747 GCA_963819435.1 uncultured Solirubrobacteraceae bacterium
GCGAGCACGCTTGAGGTCGCCCGTGCCGAGCGTGATGACGGTGACGCGCTGCTTCATCGCCCCGCAGCATAGACCGGCCGAGCGGCCGGTGGCGCGGGTCGGCGGGGGTAATGCGAATGGTGCGAAACAGTCGCAGCAGTCAAAAACATCTATCGCCAGGGAAGCGCCGGGAGGCTAGCTTCAGCGCAGACAAAACGTTGCGGGGGCGCCGACGACACGATCGTGCGACTGCGCTGCGGCGAACGCTCGGGGCGCAGCTCCGGAGGAGGAGTGAGATGAGAGGTCTGCGATGGCTGGCGGTGTTGTCTGTGCTTGCGGTAGGGGTGACAATCGGCGTGGCGAGCATCGGCGGAGCGGCGGCCGCGGGCGTGGCGCAGCCGCCGGCGGGTGGGGCACAGAGTGGCGTGGAAGGTGCCGACGTCGCCGCGAGAATGGACGCCACCGCGGCGGGTGATGCAGCGCCGGAAAACGTGCAGATCGCCAAAGCGGATCTGCGCGGCGCGATGCAAACGCTGAATCCAGCAGGCGGCGTTCCGAACGTGACCGACCCGCGCACGGGACGGCCGTTTGGCGAAAGCCCGGTGTATGTGGTGACGATGAGCGGTCAGTTCCGCCTCGACGAAGCGCATGTCCCGCGCGGTCAGAGCCTGCCGGAAGGAAGCGTCATGGAGGTCGTCGTGGACGCGCTCAGCGAACGTGTGATCAGCCGCCACGTGCAGTCGAGCCCCGCCGCCGAGCTGCGCCAGCTTGGCGCCGTGACGGAGGGCTGACCGGTGCGTGCGCTGGCCGGGACGCTGCTGGCGGTCTCACTCGTGCTTTCGGCGAGCTCGTCGGCGGCGCCCGCGCCGAACGCCGTGGGCACCGCCTACTACTCCGGAGGTCCTCACCGCCAGCAGGTGGCCCAGGAAGGGGTGCGCGGACTGACGGTCGTCGCCGTGCAGGGTACGACGGTCGTGCGGCGGACGGTCACGGGCGCGCGCGGCGGCTTTGCGCTGCGCCTGGCCCCCGGCGCCTACGTGCTGAGGCTGCAGAGCGGGACGCCGGCACACACCTGCGGAGCGGCCGCGCTTGAGGTGAAAGCGCACCAGCTCCGACACCTGAAGCTCTACTGCAATATCTCATGAGGGGGACAAACATGAAGTCAGCACGCGTATTGATCGCCGCCGTGATGCTCTGCCTGATGTTCACCGCATCGGCATCGGCGAGCTGGGGTAAAAAACAGTCCGGCGGCGCGTGTAGCGCCGGCGAAAACCACCATTGCTACGCGACTGCCGCATGGTTCATGTCGCATGGCAACGAAAAAATCGAGGGCCTTTCGACCAACGAGATCACCACCGCGATGAGCGTGCCCTACTGGCAGAACGGCGACTTCGTCACCAACGAGCAGTGGGCAAACTTCCCGGGCGACCGCTGGGTCGAGGACGGCCAGACGGCGGGCCACGGATACGACGCCATCTCTCTGCACTGGTTCTACGCATACAAAAACTGCGCCGCCGCCAGCTGCTACTGGGAAAACCTCGCCCCGTGGTCGGATCGGGAAGGCTGGGTGCCGAATGCCTACACGGTGAACTCGATCGGCGGTGGCAGCTGGTGCTTCAAGATCGGCGCCGTGCAGACGGAGTGCGACGGCGGGTTTGAAACGTACACAAAAGATGTCGAAGCCGGTGCAGAGTTCGCCGACGAAGCAGAGCCAACGAACGCGGGCAAACAGGAAACGGGCGTGCAGTGGATAGAAGGTACCTGGCACCACTGGGCTGCCGCCGAATGGGTTCACGAGGCCGCAGGTACGTGTGTCAGCGGCTGGCAGAACATCGCCGGCTACATCAACTACGGCACGTGCTGAGGGCGCCCATCTCCCGCGATCACGCGGGGCCGGGTGACGAGCGGCGGGCCTGAAGGCCGGTCCGTCGGGCGTGCTCAGGACGCTGGATGTGCGAGGCCTGGCCGGTCGCAGCGGCGCCCTGCGCGGTGTTTATCGCGCAGCGGCGTCGGCGCGATACTTCACTCGCGGCTACCGCTACGCGCGCGACCTTCCTGCGCGAGCGCCGGCCGGCGAGACGGCAGCAGCTCGCACGCCAAACGCGCTCGAGGCCTACCTCGACGGACACGACAGCGGCCCAGGCGTGTTCAAGTGGTGGCACTACCTGGAGATCTACGAGCGTCACCTGCGTCGCTTTCGCGGAGCTGACGTCACGCTGCTGGAGATCGGCGTCGCGGGCGGCGGCAGCCTTGCGATGTGGCGGGACTACCTCGGACCGCGCGCGCAGATCCATGGGGTCGACAGCGATCCGCGCTGCGTTGCGCTTGCGGGCGCGAATGTACAGATCCTGATCGGCGACCAGGGTGACCCTGCGTTCTGGGTCTCGACGCTCGACGACCTGGCGGACATCGACATCGTGATCGACGATGGCGGTCACCTGGCGCATCAGCAGGCCGTGACGCTGGAATGCCTGCTCGCACGCATGAACCCGGGGGGTGTGTACGCCTGCGAGGACATCCACGGTCCGTTTCACCCCTTCCACGCCTTCGTGGATGGCCTGACGCGGCCGCTCAGCGACATTGCACCGCCAAACGGTCGCGCCGCTGCACCGGCGCGGGGTATGCACACACGCGTGGCCTCGGTGCACCGCTATCCGCTGATGACCGTGCTCGAGCTGTCGCCGGACACGCCGGCGGCCTTTCAGGCGGTGCGGCGGGGGTCTGAATGGCCGTCGCAGCCAGGCGATGCCGCCACGGGATCCATGTGAGACGCTCGCTTGCCGCCCGGCCGAGCTCGCCTCGCGGGCCCTGCGGGCCGCGCCGGCGCCTGCACGGGCGAGATGCACGCTTGCGTCGCGGCGGCGGGTTCGCCGCCGCGTCGAGGCCCGATTCGGCGTGAGCGCCTCCCTGGCCCGCGCAGTGCGTCCCGGTGCGGATGTGTCTGCGCCAGTTCCTCGTCCCGGTCGACCTCCCAGTCGACGTGATAGTCGTCCTCGAGCAGCAGGAACGAGTGGGTGAGGCGCAGGGCGCCGAGCGTGCGCTGCGCGAGCTTGGAGGTTTTTGCCTTTGCGAACATCTGTTCGTAGAAGGTAGGCGTCCCCGCGGACGGACCGAATGCGAACATACGTACGCATCGCGTGCCGCCCCGCAAACCCGCATGCCAGAGCCAAATAGCGGGTGCAGATCCTGCAAGCGGAGTTGCAAAGCCGCTTGTCGGGAAGTGGCCCGGCAAGGGGGCGGACGGGGTGCAGATGGGCGCGCTACAGGTTGGCGGGACCGCGGCAGGGGAGTGCGCGCGCGGCGCGAACTTGACAGTGCAGATGGCTGTTACGCTTGCCAGGCGCGATGCGATCGCCCCGCGATGGGGCCGACGGCGGCGTGCACCACAGCTCATGGAGAAGTTCGTCATCGAAGGTGGCGTACCGCTGTCCGGCACGATGGTCCCCGCCGGGAACAAGAACGGTGCTCTGCCGATCCTCGCTTCTGCGCTCCTCACCGAGGACGAGGTGATCGTGCGCAACGTGCCGCGGATCCGCGACGTCGAGGCGATGCTCAACATCCTGCGCGCGCTAGGCGTGGCCGTGAGCTGGCGCGCAGCCAACGAAATCTCGCTGTGCGCCGCGGCTGCGCGCGAGCTGGAGGTCGAGGCGGCGCTTGCGGAGACGATCCGCGCCTCGTTCCTGCTGGCCGGCCCGCTGCTCGCGCGCTTCGGTCGCGCCGTGATGTCGCCACCGGGCGGCGACGTGATCGGCCGTCGCCGGCTCGATCCTCACCTCGACGCGTTCCGGGCGATGGGCGCGAAGGTCGAGTGCAACGGCACGATCGCGCTGCACGCTCCGCGCGGCCTGCGCTCGACCGACGTGTTCATGGACGAGCCGTCGGTGATGGCCACCGAGAACGTGCTGCTCGCCGCCGCGCTCACGCCCGGCACGACGGTGATCGGCAACGCCGCCTCCGAGCCCCATGTGCAGGACCTCGCGCGCATGCTCGTGAAGATGGGCGCCGACATTCAGGGGATCGGCTCCAACCTGATCACCGTCAACGGCGCCGAGCGCCTGCATGGCTGCGAGCACGACGTCGCCCCCGACCACATCGAGATCGGCAGCTTCATGGCGCTGGCCGGCGTGACCGGCGGCGAACTGCGCATCAAGGACACCGTGCCGGGCGACCTGCGCATGATTCGCCTGGTGTTCGAGCGCCTTGGGCTGCGTTCGCAGCTCGACGGCAACGACGTGCTCGTGCCGGGCGGGCAGAAGCTCGTCGCGCAGGCCGACGTCGGCGAATACAAGAGCAAGATCCAGGACGGTCCCTGGCCGGCGTTCCCCGCAGACTTGACCTCGATCGCCGTCGCTCTGGCGACGCAGGCCGAGGGCTCGATCCTCGTGCACGAGTGGATGTTCGAGAACCGGCTGATCTTCACCGACAAGCTGATCCTGATGGGCGCCGACATCGTCATGTGCGACCCCCACCGCGCGATCATCACAGGCCCGCGGCGACTGCGCGGCGAGCGCGTCGAGTCTCCGGACATCCGCGCGGGCATGGCGATGCTGCTGGCCGCGCTCTGCGCGGACGGGCGCTCGGAGATCGGCAACATCCGCCAGATCGACCGCGGCTACGAGCGCATCGACGAGCGCCTGCGCGAGCTTGGCGCGCGCATCGAGCGCGTCGCGACCGAGCCCGTTCCTGCATAACGTCCCAGGCAACCGCGTAATCTCGGGGTCGCAATGATCCACCCAATCCCCAGCGGCACGCGCGACGTGCTCCCACAGGAGACGGGCGAGGTCCGCGCGATAACGGACACCCTGCGCCGCGTCTTTGACGATCACAAGTACGGCGAGATCTACACGCCGGCGCTGGAGTACGAGTCGGTGCTCGCGCGTGCCGACATGGCCGAAGCGCGCCCGGCCTACCGCGTGTTCGACGAGAGCGGCGCGGTGCTCGTGCTGCGCTCGGACATGACCGCGCCGATCGCCCGCGTGGTCGCCACGCGCTATGCCGACAGCGAGCCGCCGTTGCGCTTCTGCTACTTCGCCCACACCTACCGCGGGGTGCGCCCGCAGCGCGGGCAGTTGCGCGAGATGCTGCAGGCCGGCATCGAGCTGATCGGCGCTGCGGCGCCGGAGGGCACGGCCGAAGCGCTCACCGTGCTGTGCGCGTCGCTTGAGGCAGTCGGGCTGGAGGAGTTCCGCATCGGCGTCGGCGACGCGTCTCTGTTCCCGGCGTTGATGGAGAGCCTGCGTGTACGCGAGGACCATCGCGCCGGGCTGCTGCAAACGCTCGTGCGGCGTAACTTCGTCGAGCTCGAGCACCGCCTGCACGAGGCCGGATTGTCCGATGCCGACGCCGAGCTGCTGCTGAGCGTGGCGCAACGCCGCGGCGGTCCTGAGGTGCTGACCGATGCACCCGCCGCGGCGGTGGAGGCGGTCACGGGTATGCGCCGCGTGTACGAGCTGCTCGATGCGCAGGTCGCCGAGCGCGTGATCTTCGACCTCGGGCTGATCCGCAACATCGGCTACTACACGGGCGCCGTCTTTGAGGTCTATGACCCCGCGATCGGCGCTCCGATCGGCGGCGGCGGGCGCTATGACGAGCTGCTCGGGCGCTTCGGGCGGTCGCTGCCGGCCGTCGGCTTCGCCCTCTATGTCGATTCGCTGCACCAGGCGCTGGCCGGCGAGGAACGTGGAACCGGCGCGCTCGCCGAGCTGCGTTCGGTCGTCTCCGGGCGAAGCGCATGAGCGCGACCAACGGCCTGACGATCGCCGTTCCCCGAGGTTCGCTGTTCGGCGGGACGGTCGATCTGCTGACCGCGCTCGGCGTCGACACCGAGGAGCTGCGCTCCAACGACCGCAAGCTGTTGTTCGAGGACATCGGCGTCGTGACGATGCGTCCCTCCGACGTGCCCACGTACGTCGAGGCCGGGGCGGCAGACCTGGGCGTGACCGGCAAGGACGTGCTGCTGGAGCAGACCGCACAGGCGCCCGAGGAGGCCGGTCGCGACGTCTACGAGCTGCTCGACCTCGGCTTCGGGCGCTGCACGATGGTGCTCGCCTCAGAGGCCGGCCCGGATCCCGCGCTGGAGTCGCTGCGGCGCCTGGGCGTGATGCGCGTCGCCACGAAGTACCCGCGCATCGCCGAACGCCACCTCGAGCAGACCGGCCGCCAGGGCGAGATCGTCGAGGTCAAGGGTTCGGTCGAGCTCGCTCCGCTGACGGGCATGGTCGACGCGATCGTCGACCTCACGGCGACCGGCACGACGCTGCGCGAGAACAACCTCGTGGTGCGCGAGGAGATCGTCGTGTGCACCGCGCGGCTGATCGCCAACCCGGTTTCGCACAAGCTCAAGGCGGCGCAGATCGACGCGCTGCTCGGACAGCTGCGCGGCCTGACGGCCGCGAGCGCAGCCTGAGATGCGCCTGCAGCGCATCGCGCTCGCAGAGCTCGAGGGGCTCGGCGGCAGCGCCGGCGTCGCCGCGCACCTGCGCTCGCTGGTCGCCGACGGCGCCTCGGTTGAGCAGGACGTGCGTGAGATCGTCGAGCGGGTGCAGAGCCGAGGGCGACGCCGCGGTGCTCGACTATACGCGCCGCCTCGACGCGACGGCCGCCGCCGGAACGCTCACGCTGCAGGTGGCGCCCGAGCAGCTCGACGAGGCGCTCAAGCAGCTGGGGCTGGACGTCGTCGCAGGGCTGCAGGTGACGATCGCCAACGTCGCGCAGGTCGCCGACGCGGGGGTCGGCGAGCAGCGCACTGTTGCGCTGGCGCAGGGGCAGCGGATCGTCCTGCGCGAGATCCCCGTCGCTTCTGCCGCGATCTATGTCCCGGGGGGACGCGCGCCGTACCCGAGCACGGTGGCGATGGGCGTCGTCACAGCGCGCGCAGCCGGCGTGCTCGACGTCGCCGTGTGCGCTCCGCCGGGCGCCGACGGAGAGGTGCACCCGGCGATCCTCGGAGCTTGCCGGTTGTGCGGTGTGGAGCGCGTGTATCGCATGGGCGGTGCACAGGCGATCGCGGCGCTGGCCTACGGCACCGAGACGGTCGCTCGCACGGACGTCGTCGTCGGGCCGGGCAACCTGTACGTGCAGGAGGCCAAGCGCCAGCTGTCGGCGACGGTCGGCATCGACGGCTTCGCCGGGCCGAGCGACCTGCTGGTCGTGCTCGGCGGCGAAGTGGGCGAGCGCGAGGTGCGCCTTGCCGCGCTGGACATGCTCGCGCAGGGCGAGCACGGTGCGGGCAGCCTCGTCGTCGCCGCGTCGTGCGGCCCGGGGGTCAACGACGCACTCGCCGCCGAGCTGCAACGGATGGACGGCGAGCGTCCCGTGGCCGGTGCGACGTTTGCGCTTGTCGACGCGTTCGACGCGCACGGCGCGGTCGAGCTGGCCAATGCGTTCGCGCCCGAGCACCTGCAGTTGATCGGCGCCGACGCCGAGGCGCTCGCGCCGCGCGTGCGCACGGCGGGCTGCGTTTTCGTCGGAGCGCTCAGCGCGACCGCGTTCGGCGACTACGTGGCCGGTTCCAACCACGTGCTGCCGACCGGCGGCGCGGCGCGTTTTGCGTCGATGCTCTCGCCGCGCCACTTCCGCAGGCGCATGGCCGAGGTCCACGTCGAGGCGGCGGGCGCCGGCAAGCTGGCCTCCGCGGGTGCGCCGATCGCGCGCGCGGAGGGCTTTGAGTGGCACGCGCGCTCGATGGAGGCGCGCATCGGCGACAATTAGGCGATGGCCGCAGACCCACACCAAGAGAACCGCCACGATCGAGCGCCGCACGGGCGAGACCGACGTGCGCCTGTCGCTCACGCTGGAAGGCTCCGGCGCGGGCGCTCGCGAGACGGGCGTGGGCTTTCTCGATCACATGCTCGACCTGCTCGCGCGCCACGGGCGCATCGACCTCGACGTGAACGTCAGCGGCGACCTGCAGACCGGCGCACACCACACCGCCGAGGACACGGCGATCGTGTTCGGCCAGGCGCTCGACGAGGCGCTCGGACAACGCGCGGGCATCGTCCGCTACGGCTCGGCGACCGTGCCGATGGATGAGGCGCGCGCGAGCTGTGCGCTGGACATCTCCGGGCGCCCGTTCACGGCCTTCGAGGCCGATCTGCCGCCGGGCTCGACGGGCGGCTTCGAGCACGAGCTGACCGAGGAGTTCTTTCGCGCGCTGGCCAACGCCGCCAAGCTCACGCTGCACCTGCGCGTGGAAGCGGGCTCCAACGCCCATCACATGATCGAGGCCGCCTTCAAGGCGTTCGCGCGCGCGCTGCGCGAGGCCGTGGCGATCGACCCGAGCGAGAGCGGCGTGCCGAGCACGAAGGGAACGCTGACCGCATGAGCGCACTGATCGACGAGCCGGTCGAGATCGCCGTCGTCGACTACGGCATGGGCAACCGCCGCTCGGTCGAGAAGGCGCTCGCGCACGTCGGCGTGCGCGCGATCGTCAGCGGCGATCCCGAGCGCCTGCGCGCTGCCGACGGGCTGGTCGTGCCCGGCGTCGGCGCGTTCCCGCGCGCGATGGAGCGCCTGCGCGAGCTCGGCCTGGACGAGCTGCTGCGCGAGCGCGTCGCCGCGAGCACGCCGGTGCTCGGCATCTGCCTGGGGCTGCAGCTGGCGTTTGAGCACTCCAGCGAGCTGGGCGGGGCAGACGGCCTGGGGATCGTCGCCGGCGAGGTGCATGGCCTGCGCGCCGGCGCGCTGAAGCTTCCGCACATCGGCTGGAACGAGGTGCGCTTTGAGAAGCCGGATTCGCGCCTGGTCGCCGATCTGCCGCGCGAATGCGCCTTCTACCACGTGCACTCGCTGGCGGCCCAGCCGGCGCGCGAGCAGGACGTGCTCGGCACTGCGACCTATGGCGCGCCGTTCGTAACGGCGGTCGAGAAGGGCTCCTTCTACGGCGTGCAGTTCCACGCCGAGAAGTCCTCCGCCGCCGGCCTGCGGCTGCTGGCGAACTTCGCGCGCATCTGCGCCGATGCACTGCAGCCGAGCCACGCCGGCGCGCCGGGCGCCGACGGCGGCCCGTGAACCTCTACCCGGCGATCGACATCCTCGGCGGCAACGCCGTGCGCCTGGTCAAGGGCGACTTCGACGAGAAGAAGGTCTACGACGAGGACCCGGCGTCTGCCGCGCGGGCGTTCAAGCGCGAAGGGGCGAGCTACCTGCACGTCGTCGACCTCGACGGCGCCAGGTCGGGCACGCCGGAGAACGTCGTGCGCATGGGAACGATCGCCGCGGAGCTCGGGCTGCCGGTGCAGTACGGCGGCGGCCTGCGCACGCGCGAGGCGGTCGACGCGGCGCTGGCGGCGGGCGCGTGGCGCGTGATCATCGGCACGGCCGTGTTCACCGCGCCGGAGGTGCTCGCGCACGCGCTCGACGCGCACGGTCCAGATCGCGTGGTCGTGTCGGTCGATGCGCGCGGCGGGCACGTCGCGACACATGGCTGGCTGTCGAGCACCGACGTGCCGGTCGGTGAGGCGATCACACGCCTGCGCGGCGAGGGCGTGCGCCTGTTCGTGTACACGAACATCGACCACGACGGGATGCTCGACGGTCCCGACCTGCAGGACGCCGCGGCCGCCGCGCAGGCGGCGGGCGAGGGCAACCTGATCCTCTCCGGCGGCGTCGGCACGCTGCAGCACCTGCGCTCGCTGGCGGGACTGCCGCTCGACGGCGTGATCGTCGGCAAGGCGCTGTACGAGCGGCGCTTCACCGTCGCCGAGGCGTTGGACGCGCTCGCCGCCTAGCCGCCGCACTTTCCCGCCACCGTCGACCGCTACCGTGACGGCGTGCATTTCAAGCGTGTGATCCCGTGCCTGGACGTCGACGCCGGACGCGTCGTCAAGGGCGTCGAATTCCTCGACATCCGCGACGCCGGCGACCCGGTGGAGCTGGCCGCGTTCTATGACCGCGAGGGCGCCGACGAGCTCGTCTTCCTCGACATCACCGCGACGCATGAGAAGCGCGACACGATCGCCAAGCTGGCGCGCGCGACGGCCGACGACGTGTTCGTGCCGTTCACGATCGGCGGCGGCATCCGCTCGGTAGGAGACGCACAGGCCGTGCTCGATTCCGGCGCGGACAAGGTGTCGGTCAACTCGGCGGCGCTCGAGCGTCCCGAGCTACTCGACGAGCTGGCGGGGGTGTTCGGCTCGCAGTGCGTCGTGCTGGCGATCGACGCGAAAGCCGACGCGTTCGTGGGCGGCGGACTTGACGATCCCTCCAAGTGGGAGGCCTATCTGGCGGGCGGGCGCACGCCGACCGGCCGTGACGTCGTGCAGTGGGCGCGCGAGGCCGTCGAGCGCGGCGCGGGGGAGATCCTGCTCACGAGCATGGACCGCGACGGCACGAACGACGGCTATGACCTGGCGTTGACGGCGGCGGTCAGCGAGGCGGTCAGCGTGCCGGTGATCGCCTCGGGCGGCGCGGGCGAGCTGGAGCACCTCGCCGAGGCGCTGCGCGCAGGCGCCGACGCGGCGCTGTGCGCTTCGATCTTCCATTACGGCCGCCACACGATCGGCGAGGCCAAGTCGCACCTGGCGGCGGCCGGCATCCCCGTGCGGATCGGCTGAGGCCGGCGGCGTCGTGGGGGCGGGCGTGCGCGAGCGACGAGAGAGGGGAGAGGCGCTGCTCGCGGTCGTGCACGAGCTGCCGGGCGGGCGCGAGCTGCTCGACGTGGCGCAGGGGCACGACGACGTGGAGCTGGTCGGGGGCGCGGTGCGTGATCTGCTGCTCGGGCGCACGCCACGCGAGCTCGATGTGATCGTGGACGGCCCGGCCGTGACGTTCGCTGAAGAGTTGGTCGCGAACTTCGATGAACGCTTCGCGGATGAAGGGTTGCGTGGTGGGGTCGACTCGCACGAGCGGTTCGGCACGGCGGTCGTGCGCCTGGGCGACGCGCGCGTCGATGTGGCGACGCGTCGCGCGGAGTCCTACGCCTTCGGAGGGGCGTTGCCCGACGTGCGCACGGGCACGGCGCAGCAGGACCTGTTGCGGCGCGACTTCACGGTCAATGCGATCGCGCTCGCGCTGGGCGGCGTGCGCCGCGGACAGCTGCGTGCCGCGGCGCACGCCTTCGACGACCTCGACGAGTCGGCCCTGCGCGTGCTGCACGACGCGAGCTTTCTCGATGACCCGACGCGCCTGCTGCGCCTGGCGCGCTACTGGGCGCGGCTGGGCTTTGAGCCCGAGCAGCACACCGCGCAGCTCGCCGCGGCGGCGCTCGCTGCGGGCGCGCTGGCGACGGTCTCCCACGCACGCATCGGCGCCGAGCTACGCCTCGCGCTCGCCGAGCCCGACCCGGTCGCCGCGCTTGCAGCGCTGGACCGGCTGGGCGTGCTGTCGGCGCTGCACGAGGCGATCGAGCTCGACGCGGCGCTCGCGCGCGCGGCACTGGCCGCGCTGCCTGACGCGGCGCGAGGCCTGGCCGGACGTGCTGCTGCTGGCATCGCTGCTGCTGCCCGAGCACGCTTACGACACGACCGACTACGAGACGCGCCTGCGCGTGCTGCTCGACGGGCTGGAGATCCCCGCCGCCGAGCGCGAGCGCACCGTGCACAGCGCGATCCTCGCGCCGCGCGTGGCCGAGCGCCTGACGCGCGCGAGCACGCCGTCGCAGATCTATGAGGTCGTGCACGACGTTCCGCTGGAGGCGACCGCGCTTGCGGCGGCGCTCGCCGACGCGCGCGGCGCACCTGCGGCGGGCGCGGCGGCACGGCGCTGGCTGGACGAGCTGCGCCACGTGCGGCTGGCGATCGGCGGCGAGGACCTGCTGAGCGCGGGAATCGCCGCGGGCCCGCAGGTGGGAGCGCGGCTGCGCCGCTCGCTGATGCGCAAGCTGGACGGCGAGCTGCACGGGCGCGAGGACGAGCTGCGCGCCGCGCTGGAGGACGCGTGAGCACTGCGAGCATGCCCGCGAGCGTCGTCGAGCACGCCGAGGGCTTCTCGTGTGAGCTGCCAGGAGGAGCGCGCGCGCTGTTCAGCTCGCGTGCGCACGGCAACCTGTCCACGCACACCGGCGACGGGCACGAGCGCGGACGTGCGGCACGCGACGCCTTGTGTGCGGACCTCGACCTGCGGTGGCTGTGCGCGAGCCGTCAGGTGCACGGCTCAGAGGTGCAACGAGTGCGCGCGCTTGGCGGAGCGGGGGGAGAGGCGGTGGCGATCGACGCCGACGGCCACGCCACGGCCGTGCTCGGCATCGGCGCGATGGTGCTCACGGCCGACTGCCTGCCGGTCGCGCTGGGCGGCGGCGACGCCGTGGCGATGCTGCACGCCGGCTGGCGCGGCCTGGCGGCGGGGGTGCTCGACGAGGGCGTGCGCGCGCTGCGCGAGCTCGGCGCGGGCACCTCAGAGCTCGTCGCGGTGATCGGACCGGGCGCGGGCGCGTGCTGCTATGAGGTCGGCCCGGAGGTGCACGCGGCGTTCGGGGTGAGCGTCGCGCGGCCGCAGAACATCGACCTGCGCGCGATCGCGCGTGAGCGGCTGCTCACGGCCGGCGTGGCGCGCGTACTCGACGCAAACGCATGCACGATCTGCGACGAGCGCTTCTTCTCACACCGGCGCGAAGGCGCGCGCGCGGGCCGGCAGGCGGGGGTCGCATGGCGCATGTGATCGCCGGGCTGTCGGCGCAGCGCATTCGCGAGAACGTGGCGCGCGTGCGCGAGCAGATCGACGCCGCGCAGCAGCGCGCGCCGCGCCGCGCCGTCGCCGTGCCCGCGCAGGTGCAGCTGCTGGCGGCGATCAAGTACGTGGCCGTCGAGGATCTGCCGCTGCTCGCCGAGGCGGGCATCGGGCTCGTCGGCGAGAACCGCGCGCAGGAGCTGACCGCCAAGCACGCCGCCCATGGCGAGCTGTTCGAGTGGGATTTCATCGGCCAGCTGCAATCGCGGCGCGTGCGCGAAATCGTGCCGTATGCGCGGCTGATCCACTCGGTCGCCTCCGAGTCGGCGCTGCGCGAGCTGCAGCGCCATCGCGAGCAGGCGCGGCCGGGGCTGGGAATGCTGATCGAGGTGAACATCGCCGGCGAGGCCGGCAAGGCGGGCGTCGCGCCGGAGCGGCTCGGCGAGTTCATCGCGCGCGCGCCGGTGCCGGTGGCGGGGTTGATGACGATGCCGCCGCTCGCCGAGACTGCCGAGCAGAGCAGGCGCTGGTTTGGCGCGCTACGCGAGCTGGCCGATGAGCACGGGCTGGAGCAGCTGTCGATGGGCACCTCACAGGACTTCGCCGTGGCCGTCGAGGAGGGAGCGACCATCGTGCGGATCGGCACGAGACTGTACGATTAGCGGCCCGTCCCGCACAGGGTCCGGCGCGCGTTCGGCGCGCGCGAATCTCTAGCATGAGCAGGGAATCCGTCCTTGCGGGCGAAAACGCATCTACACGAATGGCTTTCCGCGACTCCTGGCACAGTGCGCTCGTCTACTTCGGCCTAGCCGAGGAGTACCACGACGACTTCGACGACGGCCCGCCCGAGGCGGAGATCGAGGACCGCTACCGCGAGCGGCCGAACGTGCGCCGCCTGCGCAGGCGCCGCGACGAGTTCGACGACATCTTCGCCGAGGACGAGGGCGGCTCACGCGGCGGGCGACCGACCACCCAGCTGAAGGCCGTCGCGCGCGCCAACGGCGACGTTCGCGTGCACCTGGTGATCCCCAAGTCCTTCAACGACGCGCAGCAGATCGCCGACAAGTTCAAGGACGGGATCCCGGTCATCCTCAACCTGCAGGCTTCGGAAACGGATCTCTCCAAGCGCCTGATCGACTTCGCCTCCGGCCTGACGTATGCGCTCGACGGTGGCATGCAGCGCATCGCCGACAAGGTCTTCATGCTCACCCCGCGCAACGTCGAGATCTCCGCCGAGGAGCGCGCTCGCCTCATCGAGAAGGGCTTCTTCAACCAGTCCTGACGGCCATGTCCGGCGTCTGGCGGCGTCCTCGGTCGCTCGCGTGCAAAGCACGCCACGCTTCCTGCGTCCTTGCCAGACTTGAACCTGACCGCCAGGACCGCGACTCGCCCAAACCGGCGCCAGCGTGAACTCTCTATGCAAATAGGACTGATCGGCGCAGGCAACATGGCTCGCGCGCTCGCGCGCGGGTGGGGCAGGCCGATCCTCTGTGCCGATCCGGTCACCGAGCGTGCGCAGGCGCTCGTCGACGAGCTTGGTGGCGAGGCGCTTGGCGACAACGCAGAGGTGGCGCGGCGCGCCGATCTCGTCGTGCTCTGCCACAAGCCCGCGCAGCTGCAGGGCGTCGCCGGCGAAGTCGCACCACACGCAAAGGCCGTCGCCTCGATCCTCGCCGCCACGCCGCTGGGAGCGCTGCGCGACGCCTATCCCGGCAAGCCGGTCTACCGCTTCATCCCGTCGCTGCCCGTCGAGGTGCGCCAGGGCGCCGTCGTGCAGGCCGCCGACCCCGACGGCGCAGGCGGCGAGCTCGACGCGGCCGTCGGCGAGTTGTTCGCCGAACTGGGCACGCTGGTTGTGCTCGACGACGCGCTCGTCGACGTCGCCATGGGCCTGATGTCGTGCGGGCCCGCGTATGTGGCGCTCGTCGCCGAGGCGCAGGTCGACGCGGGCGTGCGCCGCGGCATCCCCGCCGCGCAGGGCGCCGAACTGGTCGTGCAGACGCTGTCCGGCACGGCCGAGCTGCTGCGCCGGCGCGACTACGACACGGTCGCGGTGCGCCGCGAGGTGTCCTCGCCGGGCGGGCTGACCGCGCGCGGCGTGGATGCGCTCGAGCGCGGCGGGCTGCGAGCGGCCTTCTCAGACGCGCTCGACGCCGTGCTCGAGAAGCGGGGCTGAGCGCGATGGTGCTCGCCAGCGCACGCACGCAGATCGCCGACTACCTGTCGACGCTGATCTACGTGTACACGCTGCTGATCATCCTGTACATCGTCATCCAGCTGCTGTTCTCCGTCGGCGTGCGCCCGCCGTACTCGCGCACGGTCGACATCGTGCTCGGCTTCCTGCGTGACGTGTGCGAGCCGTTCCTGCGCATCTTCCGCCGCGTGCTGCCGTCGTTCGGCGGCTTTGATTTCAGCCCGATCCTCGCGATCTTCACCCTGCAGATCGTCAACTCGCTGCTCGTCAACGATTTGATCCACGGCTGAGCGCCGATGTCGCCCAGCGACGATCGCGCGCCCGTGGAGCGAGTCGCCGCGAGCGCGCCGCGCGCGCCAGAGTCTCCCGCGCGCGCCGGCTCTCTCGCGCGCAGGCTGACGGGCCCGTGGTTTCGCGCGCTGCTCGTGCTCGCGCTCGTCGTCGCCGCCGACCAGCTGAGCAAGCACGCCGTCGAAAGCTCGATCGTGCAGGGCGAAGAACGCAAACTGCTGCCCGGCGTGCAGCTCGTCGACACGCGCAACCACGGCATCGCGTTCGGCTTTCTGCCCGGCAGCCATATCGCCGTGACGATCGCGATCGGCGCGGCGCTGCTCGCGCTGCTCGTGTATTTCGCGCTGCACAGCCACGCGCCGCTCATCTGGCTGCCGACCGGCATGCTCATCGGCGGCGCCGTCGGGAACGTCGCTGACCGCCTGCGCGCCGGCTCGGTCACCGACTTCATCAAGCTGCCGCTCGGCTGGCCGCCGTTCAACATCGCCGACATGTCGATCACGCTCGGCGTCGCCATCCTGTTCCTCGTGATCGACCATGCGCGACATCGCGCGCGGGCATGACGTCCGACGCGCCGGTCCCGGCGCCAGCCACCGAGCCGTTTCGCATCGCCTATGAGGACGAGCACCTGCTCGTCGTCGACAAGGCGCCCGGCGTCGTCGTGCACCCCGCCAGGGGCCACCGCGAGGACACGCTCTCCCAGCTGCTCGCGCACAGCGCCGCCGGCGGCGACCCCGAGCGCGCCGGCATCGTGCATCGGCTCGACCGCGACACCTCAGGGCTGCTCGTGGTGGCGCGCTCCGAGCAAGCGCACGCGGCGCTGCAGAAGGCGCTCGCAGATCGCGATATCGAACGCGAATACCTCGCGCTCGTGCAGGGGCGCCCGCCGGCACGAAGCGGCACGATCGAGGCGCCGATCGGCCGCGACGCGCGCGTGCGCACGCGCATGGCCGTCGGCGGCGCGCACGCGCGTGAGGCGCGCACGCATTTCGAGCTCGACCGCGCGCTCGCCGAGCACTCGTTGCTGAGACTCAAGCTCGACACCGGGCGCACACATCAGATCCGCGTTCACCTGCGCGCGATCGGCCATCCCGTCGCCGGCGACCCCGACTACGGCACCGCCGGCATGCTCGGCCTGCAGCGCCAGTTCCTGCACGCCACGCGCCTGGCCTTCGCGCACCCGATCAGCGGCGAGCGCATCGACGTCGTCTCGCCGCTGCCCGCCGATCTGCAGGCAGCACTGGGCCGCGCCGAACGGCTATCCTGAGCGGTCAATCAGAACTGCGACCCGTCTCGGGTTATCTGGTCGCGGCCCTGCCCGCAGCGACGAAGTCCAAGTCGCTTCGGGTCCGCGCCAACCGAGACGGAAATCATCAAATAAATAAAGGGAGTACCCGTGGCTCAAGTAGGCATCGCGGAGCTGCTGGAGGCCGGTGTGCATTTCGGCCACCAGACGCGCCGCTGGAACCCCAAGATGCGCCGTTTCATCTTCGGTGAGCGTGGTGGCAACTACATCATCGATCTCGTCAAGACGTCCGCGCTGCTCGACCAGGCCCAAGCGTTCGCCAACGAGCTGTCCCACCGCGGCGGCACAGTGCTGTTCGTCGGCACCAAGAAGCAGGCTCGCGACACCATCAAGGAGGTCGCAGAAGCAGCCGACATGCCGTTCGTCAACCACCGCTGGCTCGGCGGCCTGCTGACCAACTTCCAGACGATCAGCCTGCGCATCCGCCGGCTGCACGACCTCGAACGCTACGAGACCGAGGGCCAGCTCGCGCTGCTGCCCACGCGCGAGCGCATGGCCGCGCAGGCAGATCTCGCCAAGCTGCGCGCCAACCTCGGCGGCGTCAAGAACATGCAGCGGGTCCCCGACGCGATGTTCGTCATCGACCTCAAAACCGAGGAGATCGCCGTCAAAGAGGCACGCCGTCTGCGCATCCCGATCATCGGGCTCGTCGACACCAACTGCGACCCCGACGGCATCGACTTCGTCGTTCCCGGCAACGACGACGCGATCCGCTCGTGCGCGCTGATCACGCAGGCGATCGGCCAGGTCGTGCAGGAGGGTCATTCCGTCTTCCGCGCCGAGGAGGAGCGCGCGCGCAAGGAAGCCGAGGAGAAGGCCCGCATCGAGGCGGAGGCCCGCGCCAAGCGCGAGGCCGAAGAGCAGGCCAAGCGCGAGGCCGAGGAACAGGCCAAGAAAGAGGCAGAGGAGAAAGCTGCCGCCGAGCGCGCCGCCGCCGCGGCCGCGCAGACTCCGCCCGCGCCCGCCGCTGCACCTGCGCAGGACGCCCCTGCGCCCGCCGCCGCCAAAGCGCCCGAGGCGCCCGCTGCACCGGCAAAAGCGCCGGGCGAGAAAGCGACGGCCGAAAAAGCCGTCGCTGCCGCGGCTGCGCAGAAACCCGCCCCCGAGACCACGCCCGTGCCGGCGACACCCGCCGATCCGGCCTCGCTGGAGCCGCAGGCCGAGTCGGTCACGCCGATGAACGCCAGCCCCGACGCCGCCCAGCCGGCCAAGGAGCAGTCGGCCCCGCCCGAGACGGCCGCAGAGAGCGAGGCCGAGGCGCCTGAGCCGCCTGCCGCAGAGACCGCGAAAGAGGCCGCCGAGCCGGCCAAGGAGGCACAGACGCAATGAACGCAGTGGAGGTTTCAGCGAAGGACGTCAAGGCGCTGCGCGAGCGCACCGGCGCCGGCATGATGGATTGCAAGAAGGCCCTCACCGAGGCCGCCGGCGACATCGACAAGGCGATCGAGATCCTGCGCCTGAAGCAGGGCAAGAAGATCCAGGATCTCGGCGAGCGAACGGCCACCGAGGGGACCGTGCAGTCCTACATCCACGCCGGTGCGCGCGTGGGCGTGCTGATCGAGGTCGACTGCAACACCGACTTCGTCGCCAACAACGAGGACTTCGTCGGCTTCGCCCGCGCGGTCGCAATGCAAATCGCCGCCACGCCGACCGTCAAATACGTCAGCCGCGAGGACGTGCCCGCCGAGGCGCGCGACGCCGAGGCGCGCATCTACGAGCAGGAGGCCGCCGGCAAGCCCGAGAACGTGCGCGAGAAAATCGTCTCCGGCAAGCTCGACTCGTGGTATGAGACGATCGTGCTGCTCGAGCAGGAGATGCACAACCCGGCATACGACGGTAAGACCGTGCAGCAGCTGCGCGACGAGCTCACCGCCAAGACCGGCGAGAACGTGGTCGTACGCCGATTCGCGCGCTTTGGCATCGGCCAGTAATCGCCGCCGCATCAGGACGTCGCTCCGTGCCGGTCCGCGGCGTCCTGACTGAGTAGGCTCTCGCGTCGATGGCCCCAGCCTTCAAACGCATTCTGCTGAAGCTCTCCGGCGAGGCGCTGATGGGCACGCTGGAGTTCGGCACCGACCCCGAGCGGGTGGTCGGCGTAGCGCGGCAGGTCACCGAGGTGCGCGATCAGGGCGTCGAGGTGGCGATCGTCGTCGGCGCGGGCAACATCTACCGCGGCATGCAGGGCGCTGCGGCGGGCATGGATCGCGCGACGGCCGACTACATGGGCATGCTCGCGACGGTGCTCAACGCGCTGCCGCTGCAGGACGCGCTGGAGAAGATGGGCACCAACACGCGCGTGCAGTCGGCGCTCGGTGTCTCAGAGGTCGCCGAGCCGTACATCCGCCGGCGTGCGATGCGCCACCTGGAGAAGGGCCGTGTGGTGATCTTCGCCGCCGGTACCGGCAACCCGTTCTTCACGACCGACACGGCCGCCGCACTGCGCGCAGCGGAGATCCACGCGGAGATCATCCTGATGGCCAAGAACGGCGTGGAGGGCGTTTACACGGCCGACCCGGCCGTCGACCGCGACGCGAAGTTCATCCCCGAGATCACGCACATGCAGGCGCTCGAGCGCCGGCTGCGCGTTATGGACTCCACGGCGCTCGCCCTGTGCATGGAGAACGCAATGCCGCTGAACGTCTTCAACATGGACGACGACACGGCGCTCGCGCGGATAATCTCCGGCGAGCGCGTGGGGACGCTCGTAGCGACATCTCAAGGAGAAGCCGATGGCCGGTGACAGCCTGATCGACGAACTGCTCGACGACGCGAAGGAGCGGATGGTCAAATCCGCCGAGTCAGCCCAGCACGAGTTCTCCACCGTGCGCACCGGGAGGGCCAGCCCCGCGCTACTCGACCGCGTGGTCGTCGACTACTACGGCGCGATGACGCCGCTGAACCAGCTGTCGACCGTCTCGGCTCCCGAAGCGCGCCTGCTCAGCGTGCAGCCGTATGACAAGTCCTCGATCAAGCTGATCGAGAAGGCGATCAACGAGTCCGACGTCGGGCTGAACCCGTCAAACGACGGCAACGTGATCCGCCTGGCCGTGCCCGAGCTGACCGAAGAGCGCCGCCGCGAGCTCGTCAAGGTCGTGCGCAACCTCGCCGAGGAGGGGCGCGTGGCGATCCGCAACGTGCGCCGTGACACGATGCAGCAGCTGCGCGAGCTAAAGGCCGAGGGCGAGGCCTCCTCCGACGACGAGCACCGCGCGGAGGTCGAACTGCAGAAGCTCACCGACGGGCGTGTTGGCGACCTCGACGAGGTGCTCAAGGCCAAGGAAAAAGAGATCCTCGAAGTCTGATGGGCGCCGCCGACCGATCGACGATCGGGCAACAGGCGTCGGCCACCGATCCCGCCCCGGCGCCGGAGTCCTCCGGCGAGGCGCCGGCAACGGCACGCTACGTGGCGATCATCACCGACGGTAACGGGCGCTGGGCACGCAAGAACGACGTACCGGTCAACGAGGGCCACAGCGCCGGCGCCGACACCGTCAAGGCGCGCCTGCGCGACGCGACCGAGTTCGGCGTGCAGGAGCTGACGGTGTACTCGTTCTCCACCGAGAACTGGTCGCGCCCGCCAGAGGAGGTCGCCGGTCTGATGGCGATGTTCTCCCAGCGCATCGCCGGCGAAACCCCCGAGCTGAACGACGAGGGCGTGCGCATGCGCTTCATCGGCCGTCGCGACGGCATCTCGCCCGAGCTCGTGCAGCGCATGGCTTGGGCCGAAGAGCTGACCGCGCGCAACGAGCGCATCACGCTGTTCGTCGCCTTCAACTACGGCGGGCGCGCGGAGATCCTCGACGCGGCGCGGCGCTTTGACGGTGGCACCGAGGAGGAATTCCGCGCGTGCCTGTATGCGCCCGAGATGCACGACCCCGACCTGATCATCCGCACCAGCGGCGAGCAGCGGCTGTCCAACTATCTGCTGTGGCAGTCGGCCTACGCCGAGCTGATCTTCCGCGAGGAGCTGTGGCCGGACTTCTCGCGCGAGGCACTGCGCGACTGCCTCGACGAGTTCTCCCGCCGCCGACGCCGCTTCGGCGCGCGGTGAGCGCGCGCTGATGGCAAGCCGCGCACGCACACCCGCGGGCCAGAACCCGCGAAGGCGCAAGCGCGGCGCCGGCCGGCGGCCGCCGCGCGGGCCGCTCGTGCGCCGCCGCGCGCCCTCAGAGCCCGGCGACGCTCCGCGCTCGGACCTCGGCGCGCGCCTGCTCGCCGCCGTCCCGGCGATCGCCGTCGCGCTGTTTTTGGTGATCGAGGGCGGCACGATCTTCGCGCTCGGACTGTTCGCGCTCGGCTGCGTGTGCCTGCACGAGCTGTACGGCATGTTCTCGCGCGCGCACCCCGTGCGCCTGGCAGGTTTCGTCGCGCTCGCGGGACTGCTCGCTGCGGCGCTGTACGGCGACCAGTTCCAGGTGCTGCTCGTGCTCGTCGCGTCGCTGCCGCTGCTGTTCGGCCTGACGCTGCTGCAGCCGCGCCCGAGCGTCGGCGGGCTGTCGGTGACGCTGCTCGGCGTCGTGTGGATCGGCTTGGCGCTCGCCCACGCGGTGATGCTGCGCGGGCTGCCGCACGGTCTCGGCATCGTCATCGATGTTCTCGTCGGCACGTTCGTCGGCGACACCGGCGCCTACTTCGGCGGCAAGGCCTTCGGCAAACGCCCGCTCGCACCGACCATCTCACCGAACAAGACCGTCGAGGGCCTACTCATCGGCATGCTCTGCACCGTGCTCGGCGTGTGGATCGCCGGGCGCTATCAGGAATGGCTGCCCGGCACGCACGCGATCGTGCTCGGCGTCGCCGTCGCGCTCGTCGCGCCGATCGGTGATCTGTTCGAGTCGTTCGTCAAGCGCGAGGCTCACACCAAGGACTCCGGCGGCCTGTTCGGCGCGCACGGCGGCGCGCTCGACCGCCTCGACGCAGTGCTGTTCGCGGCCGTCGTCGGCTACTACGTGTGGGCGGCGTACGTCTGAGGGCGGCATCCACCGGCTCTGTAGAGCCTCGTCCCGCGGCCTACTTCTCCAGCCCGACGGCTTCGAGCGCCTCCTGCTCGGTCATGTACGTGGTGGCAGCGCTCACCAGCCCGTCTCGGAAGCGGAATACGTAGAAGATCTCGGCGTCGACGGTTGCGCCGCTCAGGCCTCCTGTTCCGGTGACGCGCATCGTGGCCACCGCCGCATCGCCCGCGTCGATGATGGCAGTCGGCTCAAGGCGCACGTCAGTGAACATCCCGCGCGCGGCTTCGACCCATCCGCTCATCGCCTCCACGACACCGGCGTTCGGGAAGTCCGGAAGCGTCCGGGAGAAGTCGACCTCCGCGTCGGAGTGATAGCCCGCGACCATCTCGGCCAACGCCGCCCGCCAAATCTTCTCGTCCGCGGCGCTGCTGGCGACGTTCCAGAGCTCGAAGCCGTGGCGGAGCGATGTCACGTTCTCCTGGGACATCGGCTACTCCGTGAGCCTCACGGCCTCGCGGGCCTGCTGCTCTGACAGAAACAACTGCCGGCGGACAACCACGCTGTCTCGCACCGTGAAGGCAAATGTGACCCGATCGCCTCGAAGGCCCGCTTCGATCGCCCCCTGGATCAGCTCGATGTTCGTCTGCGCCACCCGGCCAGTATTCCGCAGGCTCGCGCGATCGGTCGATCGGCAGGCGCTGCGTGCTCGCCGCTGGGCTCGCGCGGGGCGCGACCCGCCTCGCTCGCGCTTTCCGCTAGCGTCAGCGGCGATGAACGCAGACGACGATCAGCGCGCGGACGATCTCGAGGGGGCGCTCGACGAAGGCGACGTGGGGCGTGCCTCGAAGATGGCGAGCAAATGGTCGACATCCAACGCCGAGGTGGCGATCGACGAGGTTCAGCGGCGCAACGACGCCCACCGCCGCGACGTCGAGGGCTCTGCGTCGGACGCCGGGGAGCAGCCCCCGACCTCACCCGCTTCACTCAGCGCGACGAGGACATCGCTGCGCTGCGCCAGTTGCTGGCCTGACCGGACCGGCTAGCGGCCGCTGGCCGCCGAGGACTCTCGCGCGGCGTGGCGCCCGAGCTTGCGCTTCGGCCGCGCGGGCCGAAGCGCCAGCGGCGGCCTAGCCGGCGTAATCACGCCGTCGAGGGCCTTCCTTGCGGCCGGGGCAGGCGCGTGCTCGGGCAGAAGGTCTGCGACCGCGTTCAAGCTCAACGTCGGGTGGGCTCACGCGCAGCAGCGCGCCGACGACCGCGGGGTCGAACTGCGTTCCGGCGCATTGCTGCAGCTCGGCGCGCGCGTCGCTCGCGGGCATCGCCTCGCGGTAGGAGCGCGTCGTGGTCATCGCGTTGAACGCGTCGCACGCCGAGACGATGCGCGCCTCGATGGGAACCGCCTCGCCGCGCAGCCCGTCGGGATAGCCGCTGCCGTCCCAGCGCTCGTGCGAGGCGCGCACGATGAGGCCGATCTCGCTCATGAACCCGCCGATCGTCTCGAGCATGCGCTGGCCCTCGATCGTGTGCGTCTTGATGATCGCCCACTCGCGCTCGTCGAGCGGACCCGGCTTGTTGATGATCTCCTTGGGCACGGCGATCTTGCCGACGTCGTGCAGCAGCGCGCCGAACTCGACGTTGCGCTGGCGGTCGGCGTCGAGGGCGAGCTCGCGCGCGACTTCCAGCGACAGCCGCACGACGCCCTTGCAGTGCTCGCCCGTGTACGCGTCGTCGGCCTCGACCACGTCGCCGAGCAGTAGTGCGGTTCCCTGATAGGCGTCGTTGAGCTCGGCCAGCTGCTGCAGGCGCTCGTGGCGCTCGCGCGAGAAGAAGCGCAACATGCCGAACAGCGGCGCGACGAGCAGCAGCGCGAGCTGGCTGTGCGCGGCGAGAATCGAGAAGGCGGCCGCCAGCCCGAGCGTCGACAGCGCCAGGTCGATCGCATACACGGGCCGGTACTCGGCGACCAGCTCGCGGATCCCGGGCCCGCTGTAGATGCGCTCGCGCGCGGCGCTGGCAGCGAAGTCGCAGGCAAACTGCGCCGCGAGCGCCAGCAGTAGCACGTCCCAGTGCCCGCTCGGCGTGTGCACGTCCGTGAGCACGAGCACGAGCGCCGGGCCGAGCGCGAACCAGCTGTTGCCGAGCGTCGTCAGCAGCCAACTCGGCGAGGTCTCCCCGCGCGCGACCGCCGGCGCCATGCCCAGCGCGAGCGCGAGCGGGACGAGCAGCGGGACCACCGCCGGAGGAAGCGCAAAGAGCATCGGCACGAAGATGGCCTGCGTGGGCACGGTGAAGCCCGCTCCGACGTCAAATCGCACGTGCCCGGCCGCGGCGATTGCGACCAGGTACAGCAAGGCGACGGCCGGCGAGAACCCGCTGTGGCTGCCAAGCAGCGCCAGGGCGAGCGCGGCCGCGAGAAACGGGACGCCGACGAGCAGCACGCCACGCCGGTGCGTCGCGTCGATCGGGCGGCGGAAGCGCACGTGCAGCTCGCGCGCGCGCTCGGCCTCTTGCATTGCGTGTACGGACATGGGCGCCGTGCCCTGTATCGCGCGTGCGGTCGGGCCGACTTGAAGAAACGACCGCGCAGAGGACGACTCGCGAATGGTGCGAGTTGCCCGCTCATACATACGTCCTTGCCCGTAAAGGACGACACGAAGCTGCCCGATAGTGCCCCTGCAGGGAAAACCAACCCAAGCACTGAAAAAGGCAAACCCGTCGTGAGGCGGGGACGCAAAGCCAGAGGTCTCAAGGATGAGATAGCTCGGTCGCCAGTGGAACGTCACGGAGGACTCACATGTCTCTGTCTCGCCCCACGGCAAGCAAGTTCGCAAGGAAGCTCAGCTGCACCGCCGCCGTCGCCATTCTCGGCGTGGTCAGCTTCTCCGCCACACCGGCACTGGCCGGCACGGGCAAGGAAGCCTCGAACACCGCCGGCACCGCACAGGCCGTCTGCCCCGGGCAGACGTTCTCCCAGCCCTTCGAAGCTGTGCAGGACAGCAACTACTACACGCTCGTCGAAGGCAGCGAATTCAACGAAGGCGCAGCGGCGTGGGAACTCGCCAACGGCGCCGAAGTGATCGAAGCGGCGCGCCCGGACGGCTCCACCGGCCGGGTGCTCAACCTCCCCAGCGGCGCTGAAGCGGTCAGCCCGCCCGTCTGCGTGACGCTCGCCTATCCCACGGCGCGTGTATACGTGCAGACCCTGGAAGGCCGCGGCGCGGTCGTCGCAGCGGTCGCCTACGCCGGGACGAAGTCCGAAGAAAAGCCGAAGGTCTCCGGTCAGCTGCGCGGACAGCAGGAAGAATGGGCGCTGTCTCGCTCCTTCGACGTGCGCCCGCAGCTCGGCGGCAAGGCTGAAGAAGTGCGCCAGGTGCGCTTCCACTTCACAGCGATCGGCAAGGACAGCACTTCGCACCTGTTCGGCCTCTACGTGGACCCGCGTATGAGCTAGCCGCCGCGGCGGGACTCGCCGACCACGCGATCGGGCGGTTGCCTCCGTGGCCGCCTCATCACAACCCACCCCCGCAGCATCCAGGCCCCATCGTCCTGGGCGCTGACAGAGAAAGAGCCCGCTCACGCGGGCTCTTTTCGTTGCGTGACGCCCGGCGCGCTGAAGCGTCGCGCCAGACCTCGTAGGGTCCGGGCCATGCCCAAGCGTGTACTCGTGCTCGGCTCGACCGGCTCGATCGGCAAGCAGGCGCTCGACGTGTGCGCGCGCTCGGACGAGCTCGAGGTGATCGGCCTGTCGGCTGAGCGCTCATGGGAGGAGCTGGTCGCACAGGCGCAGGCCACGGGCGTGCGCAAGATCGCGCTTGCCGACGAGCATGCGGCGGCGCGAGCCGCGGAGGCGTGGACCGACGGGCAGGTGCTCGGCGGCGCCGAGGGCCTCGTGCGCCTGGTCGTCGAGTCCGGCGCCGAACTCGTGCTCAACTCGCTCGTCGGCTCGGCCGGTCTCGGCCCGACCGTGGCGACGCTCGGCGAGGGCATCGACCTGGCGCTCGCCAACAAGGAGTCGCTGGTCGTCGGCGGTGAGCTGGTCGGCGCGCTGGCCGAGGCGACCGGCGCGCGCATCGTGCCGGTGGACTCCGAGCACACCGCGCTTCACCAGCTGATCGCCGGTCAGCCGCCTGGAGCGGTGCAGCGCATGACGATCACCGCCAGCGGCGGGCCCTTCCGCGGGCGCTCGCGTCAAGAGCTGGCAGATGTGACCGTCGAGCAGGCGCTCGCCCACCCGACGTGGGCGATGGGCGGCAAGATCACGATCGACTCGGCCACGCTGATGAACAAGGGCCTGGAGGTGATGGAGGCACATCACCTGTTCGGCACGCCATACGACAACATCGACGTGGTCGTGCATCCGCAGTCGCTCGTGCACGGTCTGATCCAGCTCGCCGACGGCGCGATGCTCGCGCACCTCGGTCCGCCCGATATGCGCATCGCGATCTCCTATGCGCTGCACGGCGGCGAAAGCTACGGACTTCCGATCGAGCCGCTGGACCTCGCGACCGTCGGCGAGCTCACCTTCGAGCCGGTCGATCTCGACGCCTTCCCGTGCCTGCGCATCGCCGGCGAAGCCGCGCGTGCGGGCGGGACGGCGCCGTGCGTGCTCAATGCCGCAAACGAGGTGGCCGTGCACGCGTTCCTCGACGGCCGCATGCGCTTCCTCGGCATCTGCGAGGTGATCGAACGAACGCTCTCACAGCTCGGCGCCCAGCCGGTGCTCGCGTTCGAGTCGCTGTACGAGGCCGATCGCCTGGCGCGCGAGGTCGCGGCCGGGCTCGTCACGACGCTGGCCTGAACCGCCGGATCTCGCGCGCTCGCCTGCCAACATGGGCCTGTGAGCTGGCTTCTGACGATCCTTGGGATCATGGCGCTGATCGTGCTGCACGAGCTCGGGCACTTCGCCGTCGCGAAGGCTGTGGGCATGCGCGTGGAGCGCTTCTCGCTGTTCTTTCCGCCGACGATCGCGCGCGTTCGCATGGGCGAAACCGAGTACGCGCTCGGCTCGATTCCCGCGGGCGGCTACGTGAAGATCACCGGTATGACGCCCGAGGAGCTGAAGGACGTGGACCTGCGCGTGGCGGTCAACGGCTACTCGATGCTTGCGCCGTGGCGGCGCATCGCGGTGATCCTCGCCGGGCCGGGCGTCAACCTGCTGATCGCCTTTGTCGTGTTCTGGGCCCTGCTCTTCTCCGGCAGCATCCTGGGCGAGATCTCACTTGACAACGTGAACCCGTCGCTGCATGCGTTCCACGAAAACACGTCGGTACTCGAACTCGAGAAAGGGGCCGCGGCGACGGGCGTGCTGCACGCCGGCGACAAGATCACCGCGATGGACGGCGGGCCGGTGACCGTCGAATCCGCGCGCTCGCGCACAGGCGCAGCACATCTGCGCCGCGCCGCTGCGCGACGGCTGCCGTGCGGCGATCCCCGTGATGCTGACCGTGCTGCGCGGCAAGCACACGCTGAGGCTTGCGGTGTATCCCCGCTACAACGAAGTAGCCGGGCGCATGCTGCTCGGCGTCGCATTTGGCTCGGTCAAGCACTTCGGCGCGCTGGCGGCAGCGGGCGGGGCGGTCGGGTCGATGTGGCACGCGACGACCGAAACGCTCACAGGATTGGTGCGCGCGCTGACCAACTCCAAGACGCGCAGCGAAGTCAGCAGCATCGTTGGCATCACGCAGGCAGCCCACACCACCGTGCAGGAGGGCGCCGGCATCGGCCTCGTGTTCCTCGCCTACATCTCGCTCGTGCTCGCCGTCATCAACCTGTTTCCCTTCCTGCCGCTCGACGGCGGACACGTGCTGTGGTCGCTGGGCGAGAAGCTGCGCGGCAAGCGCATCTCGCTGGTTGCCATGTACCGCTTCAGCTCGGTGGGCATCGTGCTGCTGTTCTTCCTCGTGATCAACGGTGTCAGCAACGACATCGGCCGTCTTGCCGGCTGACGGCGAGCCTCAGCCCGGCGGGCGCACGCACACCCAGCTCTTGACGAGCGGTCCGGCGTGCTCGGGCAGGACGGGGCCGAACAGGTGCTCCATCTCCGCTCGGCGAAGCAGCGAGATGTGCTCCCACTCGCCGGCGGCGCCGAGGCGCCAATAGCGCTTGCGCAGGGTCACAGGAAGCCAGTGGGCGAAGGGCAGCAGGGCGTGCGGCTCGACGGGAAACGAAAACGCCGGGGTCTGCACAAACCAGCCGCGCCCGACGCGGCGCAGCTCCGCGGCGAACTCCTCGCGGCGCGCCGGCGCGACGTGCTCGATCACGCTCGAGCAGTACACGAGGTCGAACGCGTCATCGGCGAACGGCAGGCCGGCGGTGGCGTCGGCGCGCACGAACGGACCGGGGTAGTCCGGGCGCTGTTGCAGGTCCACGCCGGTGATGTCCAGGTCGGGCTCCAGCGCGCGCAGCCCGATGCGCCCGCAGCCGAGGTCGAGCACGCGTGCGTCGGGCGCCAGCCCCGCCAGCGCGAAGAAGTGCGCGTGGCGGCGGCTGCGGGCGCGAGCGGCAAGGGGAGAGGCCAGGCGCGCCAGCGGACCGCGCGCGGTCGCGTAGACGCGTTGAGCTCGAGGATCGGACATCGCCTGCGCAGGTTAGGGGCCGTCGCGTGAGCAGGCGCTCTCGCGCAGTCAATCGCCCGTGGCCACTGGCGTTCACGCCCGCGTCACGGTTGCGCCAGGGCCCCCGCCTACAATGTGGGCATGGCATCCAAGCGCCAGATACACGTGGGCCCCGTGCCGATCGGCGGCGGTGCGCCGGTCGCCGTGCAGACGATGACCAAGACCGAGACCGCCAACCTGGCGGCGACGATGGAGCAGATTCGCACGGTCGCCGACGCGGGCGCGGACATCGTGCGCGTCGCGGTGCCGCGCGAGCAGGACGCCGAGGCGCTGAAGACGATCGTCGCGCAATCGCCGATCCCGATCATCGCCGACATCCATTTCAACCACACGCTCGCGCTGAAGGCGATCGAAGCGGGCGCGCACTGCGTGCGTCTGAACCCCGGCAACATCGGCGGCCCGGAGAAGGTCGCCGAGGTGATCGCGCTGGCGAAGATCCACGGCACGCCGCTGCGCGTCGGTGTCAACTCCGGCTCGCTGCCCAAGCACCTGCGCGAGCTGGAGTACGAGAACCCGATCGAGGCGCTCGTCACGGCGGCGATCGAGACGGTGCAGCTGATGGAGCGCCTGGACTTCGACAACTTCAAGGTCTCGATGAAGTCGACCTCGGTGCCCAACACGATCGCCTCCAACCGCCTGCTCTCCGAGCGGATTCCCTACCCGCTGCACCTCGGCGTCACCGAGGCCGGCACGAAGTGGTCGGGGTCGCTGAAGTCGGCTGTCGGGCTGGGCACGCTGCTCGCCGACGGCATCGGCGACACGATCCGCATCTCGCTGTCGACATTCCACGCCGAGGAGGAGGTCAAGGTCGCCTGGGAGATCCTCAAGGCGCTGAAGCTGCGCCAGCGCGGCCCCGACCTGATCGCCTGCCCGACGTGCGGGCGCCTGCAGTTCGACATGGACAAGGTCGTCGTCGAAGTCGAGCGGCGCCTGGAAGCCTACGAGGACCCGATCGAGGTCTCGGTGCTCGGCTGCGCGGTCAACGGCATCGGCGAGGCTCGCCACGCGGACTTCGGCATCACCGGCGCCAAAGACATGGGCATGATCTACTCCAAGGGCGAGCCGCTGAAGAAGGTGCCGACCGAGCAGCTTGTGGACGAGCTGTTCAAGGAGATCGACCGCTACTACGCCGCCGGCAAGACCGTGCAGCGCGACGAGACGCGCCGCCGCCGAGGCGCGCCGTTGGCTCGAGGAGAACGAGGACGCCACGGCGATGACGCCCGAGCGGATCGCCGCGCTGGAAGCCGCTGCCGCCGAGAACGACGCCAGCGCCGCCGAGGTGCTCGAGTCGATGCTCGAGCCCGCCGCGGCCGCTTCTCCGACGCAGATGGACGAGGCTGTGTCGCCTGTCGCCGGCCGCCGCTTTTCGCGCAGCTGAGAAGCACCTGTTCGCACCGCACTGGCGGTGAGGAACGATGATGCCGTTATGGGCTCGAAGCGAGCGATGTGGAGGATGCTGGCGTACGTCGGGTGGGTGGCGTTCGCATCCCTACTGGAGCTGCTGGCGGTCGCCGATCTGGTGGCGAGCATCGTCGAAAGCGATTCGCAGTTCGTGCGCAATCCCCTCGCCCTGATCGTCGTGGCGGCGATCACCTGGGCCGTCTGCACGGTCGCGCTGGCCGCCGCCGTACGCGGCCTTCGCGGCAGTGATAGACGCTTCCCAGTGCCGATCGGCGTCGCCCTAACGCTCGCCGCCGTTGCGATGACCGTGCTCTATGCGGTCACGTCTATCGCCACGGGGCCGCTGTAGAGGGTCGTAGGCCGTCGCATGCGGCCGCTTGACCCGCCGCATGCGACGGGTCCCACGGAGGGGCGCATGCGCCCCTCCGCTCGCCCGACCGTCAGCTCGCGGTGGCGAAGCGCTCCGCGACCTTGTCCCAGTTGACGACGTTCCACCACGCGTCGATGTAGTCCGGGCGCTTGTTCTGATACTTCAGGTAGTAGGCGTGCTCCCACACGTCGACGCCGAGCAGCGGCGTCTGTCCGCTGGAGATCGGGCTGTCCTGGTTGGCCGTGCCGACGATCGCCAGGCCGGAGCCGTCGTGCACGAGCCATGACCAGCCCGAGCCGAACTGGTTGATGCCCGTTTCCTTCAGCTTGGCCTGGAAGTCGGAGAACGAGCCGAATGCCGAGTCGATCGCCGCTGCGAGCTCGCCGGAGGGCTCGCCGCCGCCGTCGGGGCTCATGCTCTCCCAGAACAGCGAGTGGTTGTAGTGGCCGCCGCCGTTGTTTTTGACGGGCCCCTTCTTGTCGCCGAGGCTGTCGAGGTTCTTCAGCACGTCCTCGACCGGCTTGTCCGCCCACTCGGTCCCCTCCAGCGCGGCGTTCGCCTTGTCGACGTAGGCCTGGTGGTGCTTGTCGTGATGGAATTCCATCGTCGCCTTGTCGATGTGCGGCTCCAGCGCGTCGTATGCGTACGGAAGCGGCGGAACGGAGTAGGCCATGTCGGATGCTCCTTGTCGTTTGCTCGTGAAGTCTGCGGTCGTTTGCTGTTCTATCAGAGGCGGTCGGCGCGCCTGTGCGGTTTGCGCTGCCCGCTGCGCACGGCGCCGAGCGGCGGGTCGCGGACGATCGATAGCGGCCCGCCGCGACAGCTAATCTGGGCGCATGACGCGCGCTGTCCCCGGCCGTCCCGGCCGGCCGGCCGCCGCCACGCGAGAGGCGGCGCTGGCGCTCGCCACCGAGCGCTTTCTGGCCGCCGAACGCATCGACATCCAGGCGATCGCACGCGAGCTCGGACTGGCGCGGGCGACCATGCACCGCTGGTTTCAGACGCGCGAGACGCTGCTCGGCGAGCTGCTGGCGACGCTCGGCGAGCGGCGGCTGACGGAGATTCGCGCGGGGGTGCCCGGCGGCGGCGCGCGCGCGTTGCTGGAGACCTTCGACCGCTTCAACTGCGAGCTCGCGGCGACGCCGCGGCATGCGCTTTCTGCTGGCACAGGAGCAGGAGCGCGCGCTGCGCATGCTCACGTCCAGCGCGGGCCTCGTTCAGCCGCGTGCGGTGGCGGCGGTCAAGCGCTGATCGTCGCCGAGCAGCAGGCCGGCCGCTACACCCCGGCGGTCGCGCCCAACGCGCTTGCCTACGCGATCGTGCGGCTCGCCGAGGCATTCATCTACAACGACGCGATCGTCGGCATCCGCGGCGACACCGAGCGCCTGCGCGAGATCGAGGCGGCGCTGCTCGGCGTCGACTGAGCGGCGTCGCGCCACACGGGCGTATACGCTCGATGCAGTGCAACCGTGCGCCCGCGCGGCGCGAGCGAACGATGACGCGACTCTCCGAATACCTCCTGCCCACCGAGAAGCAGCCGCCGGCCGACGCCGAGGCGATCTCGCACAAGCTGATGGTGCGCGCCGGGCTGATCCGCCAGATGGGCGCGGGGATGTGGAGCTGGTTCCCCGCCGGCTGGCGCGTGCACCAGCGCGCCGTGGCGATCATTCGCGAGGAGATGGATGCGATCGGTGCTCAGGAGATGCTGATGCCCGTGCTGCAGCCGGCCGAGCTGTGGCGCAGGACCGGGCGGCTGGAGATCGACGAGCTGTTCAAGCTCAGCGACCGCAAGGGCTCTGAGCTCGTGCTGGCGCTCACACACGAGGAGGCGATCACGTTTCACATCGCGCAGATCGTGCGTTCCTACCGCGATCTGCCGCTGATCCTCTACCACTTCCAGATCAAGGAGCGCGACGAGGCGCGCCCGCGCGCAGGTGTGCTGCGCACGCGCGAGTTCCTGATGAAGGACTCCTACACCTTCGACCGCGACCGCGCCGGGCTGGACGAGCGCTATGAGTTGCACGTCGGCGCCTACGACCGCATCATGGCGCGCACCGGGCTGCGCTTCTACCGCGTGGAGTCAGACGTCGGCGTGATGGGCGGTCACGGGCGCGCACGAGTACATGGCGCCGTGCCCGGCCGGGGAGGATCGCGTCGCGCTGGGCGATGGCTATGCGGCCAACGTTGAGGTCGCGCTGAACGACCCCGAGGTGCAGCAGGACGGCGAGAGCCTCACGCGCAACGGTCAGACGCTCACCGTCGAGCCGGCGATCGAGATCGGCAACATCTTCAAGCTCGGTACACGCTACTCCGAGCCGCTCGGTGCCACCTACCTCGATGAGAAGCGGCGCCGAGCATCCCGTGTGGATGGGCTCCTACGGCATCGGGCCTGCGCGCATCGTCGCGGCCGCCGTCGAGCAGTTCGCCGACGAGCACGGCATCTCCTGGCCGCGCGCGCTCGCGCCGTTTGCCGTGCATCTGGTCGCGCTGGGCAAGCCCGGACACGCCCGAGCGCGATGCCTGCGACGCGCTTTATGAGACGCTGCGCGCCGGTGGCGTGGACGTGCTCTACGACGACCGCGAGCTCGGTCCCGGCGAGAAGTTCGCCGACGCCGAGCTGCTCGGCTGTCCGCTGCGCCTGACCGTCGGCCGCCGCTCGCTGGAGTCCGGGGAGATCGAGGTGCAGAGGCGCCGCGGGCGCGAGGATGCGCCGGGACTCGCGCTCGGCGCCGAGCCGCCGGCGCTGCTCGCGGCGGTGGACGAGCTGTGGCAGAGCCTCCCGTAGGCGGTCGCAGCGCCCGCGCCGCGACGGCTGCGGCGAACGTGCGCCGGCGATTGACCTTCGCGCGCCTGTCGGGCCTGGACCGGTCGGGGCCGCCACCGCCCGAGACGCAGCGCGGCAGCCCGCTGCGCCCGTGGACGATCCCCAACGCGATCGGCTTCGCGCGCCTGGCGCTGATCCCCGTCTTTCTGATCGTCGCGCTGTCCAGCGGCGACGGCAACAGCGCGCTCGCGGCGACGCTGTTCGCGGTGATCGGCTGGGGCGACTACGCCGACGGGATCGCCGCCCGCGTGACCCGCCAGTACAGCCGTCTCGGCGCGCTGATGGACCCCGTCACCGACCGCCTGCTGATCGTCTCCGGCGCCGTCGTGTGCTGGCGCTTTGACCTGTTGCCGCGCTGGGCGCTGGCTGTGCTCGCAGCGCGCGAGCTGGCGATGCTCGTGCTCGGGCGCTACGGCCTGACGCGCGGCGTGGACCTGCGCATCAACTGGCCGGGGCGCATCGCCGTGGCGCCCGTGATGGGTTCGTTCTTCTTCGCCATGGCGGGCCTGGAAGGCGCCGGCGAAGTGATGCTGTTCGTCGGGCTTGCGCTCGCTCTGCTGGCGACGGCGCTGTATCTGCGCAGCGGCGCTGCAGGCGCTGCGTGCAACGCCGCCCGCAGCCTCAAGCTCAGCCTGACCGTTTGGTCTATACTGCGCGTCCCTGTCGGCCGCGCGGAAGCTCTCGCGCAGGACCGGCGCAAGCCCGCACGAGGAGAAGAGCGCACGATGGACGAGACGTTCCCCGACCTCGGCTCGCTGACGGACGTCGAACTCAAAGACGTGATCCGCCAGCTCACCGAGGAAGAGACCGAGATCTCCTACAAGCGGCGCATCTTGCACGGCAAGATCGACATCCTGCGCGCCGAGCTGGTCAACCGCCTGCGCAAGAAGCACGACGGCGGCGAGGTGCTGATCACCGGCGAGGACGTGCAGCAGCTCACCGACATCCTCGCCTCCCACCAGCCCAACACCGGGGCCGAGGACGCCTGATGAGCACGGTCGCCTTGCGGGGCCGGTAGCGGGAGCGGCAGAGAAGATGGCCCTGCACTGCACCGAGTGTGGCTTCGTCAACGTCGAGGGAGCCAACTACTGCCAGCGCTGCGGCTCGCTGCTCGAGCGCGCGCAGGAGGCCGGCGAGCCGGTCACAGCGACCTATCGCATCGACGATGCGGGCGAGCTCGTGCCGATGGACATCGAGGAGGTCACCGCGCGCGGTCCCGCGCTCGTGATCCGCGCCGGCGGCGGGCGCGTCGGCGAGAGCTTCGCCGTCGACCGCGAGCGCACGAGCATCGGACGGCGCCCCGACGCTGAGGTGTTTCTCGACGACGTGACCGTGTCGCGCGACCACGCGCTGCTGATCCGCCGCAGCGACCAGTGGTACCTCGACGACATGGGCTCGCTCAACGGCACCTACGTCAACCGCTCGCGCATCGAGTCTCAGCGCCTGGAGGAGGGCGACGAGGTGCAGATCGGCAAGTACAAGCTGACGTTCCACGTGCGCTGATGGCGGCCAAGGCGCCCCAAGCCGACGTTCAGGAGCTCGACGTCGACGCGCTCGGCGAGGACGCCGCGGGCGCCGCCGGCACGCCGCGGCGACGGCGCCGCGCGCCAGAAGTCTTTGACGATCGGCGCGGTGTGCAAGGCGCTGGCGCAGGAGTTCCCGGACATCTCGATCTCCAAGATCCGCTACCTGGAGGACCAGAAGCTGCTGACGCCGCGACGCACGCCCGGCGGCTACCGCCTGTACGGCCAGGGAGACGTCGCGCGGCTGCGCACGATCCTGCGCATGCAGCGCGACGAGTTTCTGCCGCTGCGCGTGATCCGCCAGGAGCTGGCCGCGGGGCGCTCTGACGAAGACACGCCCGCGCCCGGGCGCCCGCCGCGCGAGGGCATGCGCGCGTGGCGCGCGAGCATGAGCGTCGGCGAGGCGACAGGCGCGCTGTACTCGCTGGAGGACGTGCTCGAGGACACCAAGGCGGAGGCCAAGCTCGTGCGCGAGCTGGAAGAGTTCGGCGTCGTCAAGGGCGAGATGCGCGGCGGCGTGCGCTACTTCGACGAGACCGAGCGCGAGATCGTCGCGGCGGTCGCCGAGCTCGCGCGCTACGGCGTCGGCGGGCGCAACCTGCGCGTGTTCCGCTCCTCGGCCGATCGCGAGGCAAACCTGCTGCAGCAGATCCTCGCTCCGGCACTGCGCTCGCGCAACCCCGAGCGGCGCAAGGAGGCCGTCGAGGCGCTGGAGAACCTCGCCGCCGTGGCGACGCATCTCAAGCACCTGCTGCTCGTTCGCGACCTGCGCAAGATCGTCCGCTGATGAGCGTCGAGCTGGACCAGAGCCTGCGCGCGCTGGTTCGCGAGATTCCCGACTTCCCGCGCCCGGGGATCGGCTTCAAGGACATCACGCCGCTGCTCGCCGATCCGCTCGCGCTGACGGCGGCGGTCCGCGCGCTGGCCGAGCTCGCGCGCCCGCTCGGCGTCGACTGCGTGATCGCCGCCGAGGCGCGCGGCTTCCTGCTCGGGCCGGCGCTCGCGCTGGAGCTGGGCGCCGGCTTCGTGCTCGCGCGCAAGCCCGGCAAGCTGCCCTACGAGACGATCAGCGCGGAGTACGAGCTGGAGTACGGCGCAAACCAGCTGGAGATCCACACCGACGCGCTGAGCGACGGCGCGCGCGTGCTCGTGCACGACGACCTGCTGGCGACCGGCGGCACGGCCGCCGCGCTCTGTCAGCTGGTCGAGCAGCTGGGCGGCGAGGTGGCCGGCTGCGGCTTTCTGGTCGAGCTGGCGTTTCTCAACGGGCGCGCGCGCCTGGCGCCGCACCAGACGCACGCGCTCGATCAGCTACGAGTCCTGAGCGGCCTGCGCGTGCCCTCCGCCCGCCGCAGCCGCACGATCTCCGCCCCGGTCGCGGAGCTGTGGGAGCTGATCTGCGATCCCCATCACCTGCCGCGCTGGTGGCCGCGCGTGGAGCGCGTGGAGGACGTCGCCGACGGCGCCTTCACCGAGCTGATGCGCACCTCGAAGGGCAAAGCCGTGCGCGCCGACTTCCGCCTCGTGCGCGCCGACGAGCAGACGCACTCGCTCGCCTGGGAGCAGCAGCTGGAGGGCACGCCGTTCGCGCGCGTGCTCAGCGCATCGGAGACGCTCGTGACGCTGGAGGCGGCGGGCGAGCAGACGAGCGTGACGATCGAGCTGCGCCAGAAGCTCAGCGGCTTCTTTCCTCGCTTCGGCGGCTTCATGGTGCGCCGCGCGGCGGCCGCGACGCTCGACGAGGCGCTCGACGGGCTGGAGCGCGTCAGTGGCTGAGCAGGAGCGCGTCGCAGCCGATGCGCTGGTGGGGCTGGGGCGACCCGGCCCATCCGCCCGGGCTGCCCGCCGCGGCGCTCGGCTTTCTCGCGGAGACCGTCGGTCTGGCGTTCTACCCCGCGCCCGCCGGTCGCGCTGGAGAACGTTCGCCTGCCCGCGTCCGTCGCTGTCGGCGAGGCGACATCCGCACTGGGAGCGATCGTCGGCGCGCAGAACGTGCGCTCAGAGCACGCCGAACGCGTGCTGCACGCCGCCGGCAAGGGCTATCCCGACCTCGTGCGCCTGCGCGCCGGGGAGCCACGTGGCGCTCCGGACGCGGTCGTGCTGGCGGGCACCAGCGAGGAGGTTGGCGCGGTGCTCGCGCTGTGCGCTCGCGAGTCGCTGGCCGTCGTGCCGTTCGGCGGCGGGACGAGCGTCGTCGGCGGCGTCGAGCCGCTGCGCGGCGAGCAGCGCGGCGTCATCTCGCTGGACATGCGCCACATGGGGGAGGTGCTCGCGCTGGACGAGGCGTCGCGCACGGTCACGCGTGCAGGGAGGCATCCGCGCACCCGCGCTGGAGCGCCATCTGGCCAAGCGCGGGCTGACGCTCGGCCACTACCCGCAGTCCTTCGAGTACGTGTCGCTGGGCGGCTGCGCGGCCACGCGCTCGGCCGGCCAGGCCTCCAGCGGCTACGGCGCGATCGAGCGGATGGTGCAGGGGATGCGCGCCGTCGCACCCGCCGGGACGATCGACCTGCCGGCGCATGCCGGCCAGCGCCGCCGGGCCTTCGCTGCGCCAGTTGCTGATCGGCTCGGAGGGCACGCTCGGCGTGATCTGCGAGCTGTCGCTGCGCGTGCGCGCCGCGCCCTGCCGAGCATCGCTACGAGGGCATCTTCTTCGAGGACTTCACGGCCGGAACGGAGGTCCTGCGCACGCTTGCCCAGCAGGGCGCCTCGCCCGACGTCGCGCGCCTGTCAGACGAGCAGGAGACGCGCATGTCGCTGGCGCTCGCCGGCACGGGCGGGCTGAAGGGCCGCCTGGGGCGGCTGTACCTCGGCGCGCGCGGCTATCGCGATGGATGCATCGCGATCTTCGGCTTCGAGGGCAGCGGACACGACGTGCGGCGCAGGCGTGATCACGCGCATCGACGTCGCACGCGCGGGCGGCGGGCTGGCTGTCGGGCGCTCGCCCGGCGAGGCCTGGCGCGCCGGGCGCTTCGCCGCGCCGTATCTGCGCGACGAGTTGCTCACGCATGGCGTGATGGTCGAGACCCTGGAGACGGCGACGCAGTGGTCGAACCTGCACACGTCTGCACGGTGTCGTCAAGCGAGGCGATCGCGGCTTCGCTGCGCGCAGGCGGCACGCCGGGGCTGGTGATGTGCCACGTCTCGCATCTGTATGAGACGGGCGCCTCGCTGTACTTCACCTTTGTCGCCCGCCAGCGCGAGGGCGAGGAGCTTGCGCAGTGGCGTGGATGCCAAGCAGGCCGCCAGCCGCGCGATCGTGCAGGGCGGCGGAACGATCACCCATCACCACGCCGTCGGCGTCGACCACGCGCCCTGGATGCGTGATGAGGTCGGCGACGCGGGTCTGGACGGCACTGCGCGCGCTGAAGGCCCAGCTCGACCCCGCGGGGATCATGAACCCGGGCAAGCTGCTGCCGATCAGTCGATCGCATTAGATCGACGATCGGCCTAGCAAGGCGCGCGCTGTCCATGCGGCTAGCGGCAGGGCGCGTCAGTGCAGCGCGAAGCTACCGCTGAGCACGACCGGTCCGGGTTTGCTCGGCTGCGTGCTCGTCTCGCGCGTCAGCAGAATCGTGTGGTACTTGCCGGCGTCCTTGGGCAGCAGCGCTCCGCCCTGCAGGCTTCCGTTGCTGGCAACTTCCGGGCTGCGCCCGAGCGGCTCGTGACTGCTTGGGGAGTTGTAAAGCCACACGGCGTAGAAGAAGCCCTTGCCTTTGCTCGGCGCCAGGTGTTCGGCCGCCAGATAGAAGGCGTACTGGCTGCCTTCGGAGAGCACCTCCGCCACGCCTGCGGCCTTGCTGGACGCGTCGGGCGGGCTCAGGTTGATGCGCTTGTCTTCTTTGGCCTTCGCAGCGCTGCTGCTCGTCGTCCCGGTAGTGCCGGTCGAGCCCGTTGAGCTGCTCGCGCTCGTCGCAGGCGTGCTCGCGACGCTGGAGGACGAGCTGCCTGACGATCCGCCGCCGCTACCGGCGACCAGCACCACGACGACGACCACGATCGCCACGATCGCCGCGAGCAACAGCGCGCCGCCGGTGCGCGAGCTGGGAGGCGAGGGCCGCGAGCGTCTGGCGGCGGTCGTTTGGGAGCGACCCGTCTGCGGCGCCGAGGTCGCGTCGTCGGTTGCCGTGGCCGAGACGGCGCCCGCCGGAACCTCCGGCAGCGAGCCGGCAATCGGCGCCAGCTCGCCGGCCAGGGCATTCGCCCAGGCGCGCGCGGGCGCAGAGCCCTCCAGAAATGTCCGCGTCGCCAGACGCTCGGCAACGCCCGCGCGCTGGCCGAGCAGGTAGTCGCCGACCTCCTCGCGCCGCTCGGCGTGCGACCTCACGCGCCTGACGTGGGGCCAGCACGGCAAGCGCGGCATGCGCGCGATCATGCACGGCGCGCTGGGGGATGTCCAGCAGGGCGGCGACGTCGGCATAGCTCTTGCGGCTGCGCAACAGCAGCGAGAGCGTGGCGCGCTGATCGGGGGGGAGGTCGTCGAGTCGGCTCATTGGTGTCGGCTATGCGCCCGCTTGGAGCGCTCGCGGGCGGCCGGCTCGCGGGATTCGTAGGCTATCGTGGCGCCGGGATGGCCGAGCCGAGCATCGAGCAGCTGAACGGCGCCGTGAGCGGGTTCGATCGGCTCTACGGCCTGCAGATCGTCGGGTACGCGGAGGGCGAAGTCTCCGCGCAGGTGACCGCGCGCGACGAGGTCAAGCAGCCGGCCGGTCTCGTGCACGGCGGCCTGTACGCGTCGATCGCCGAGTCGATGACCTCGCTGGCCACCGCACTGGCGGTCATGCCGGCGGGCAACATGGCGATGGGCCTGTCCAACAACACGAGCTTTCTGCGCCCGATCACTCAGGGCGTCGTACACGCGCACGCAAGCGTCATCCACCGCGGCCGCACGACGTGGGTGTGGGACGTGCGCTTCACCGACGACGCCGGGCGATCCTGTGCCGGTCACGCGCATGACGATCGCCGTGCGCCCGGCGCCGGAGGGCCAGGCGCGGCTGTCGCTGGGCTAGGCGCGCGCGTCCTAGCTGCAGCGCGCGCAAGGGGCGAGGGGACCTGCGACGGCAGCGGCGTCGAGCCGAAGCCCGTATCGGCAAGGCGCGCGGGCAGCGGCCGCGCCGGGCGCGCCGGTCTCGTTGATCGGCACGATCGTCTGCGCGGCGGCGGCGGCCAGGCGCGGGCTGTCGGCGTAGATGCCGACGATCACGCCGGCCGTTGGGATCTCGATCGTGTGCCCGCCCTGGGCGACCACTGCGCCGACGCCGCGCACCTGCGTGCTGCGCTGCGGCGTGTCGCCGCCCGCGACGAAGCTGTTGTCCGGCGAGGTGACGATGTGCAGCGGCGGCACGCAGGTGCTCTGCCCGCCCTCCACGCAGTCGCCGTACTGCACCGTGAACGCGCCGCTCGGATCGGGGCCGGCTTCGGTGATCTGCCATGCCGGCGAAGGAGCGCCCGAGCCAGTAGACCGGATACGGCGCGACGAGCAGCGTCTCCAGCGTGTTGTGCGGGATCGGGCGGTCCTGCAGCGTGTCGCCGCAAGCCGCCAGCGTCAAAGCGCACCCCACGAGCAGTCGCAGCCGCGCGGCGAGCCGGTCGGCGCCGCGCCGTCGCGCGCGGCGCGCGCCGGGGTGGGGAGGGTGCGCCGCACGTCTTCAGCCCCTGTAGCGGTTGGTGATCGGCATCCGCCGGTCGCGCCCGAAGGCGCGCTCGGTGACCTTGATGCCGGGCGGCGCCTGGCGGCGCTTGTACTCGGCGAGGTCGACCAGCCTGGTCGCCTGCTGCACCTCCTGCTCGGGCAGGCCCTGCGCGATCAGCTGCTCGCGGCCGAGATGCAGCTCCACGTAGCCATGGAGGATCTGATCGAGCACCTCATACGGCGGCAGCGAGTCTTCGTCGCGCTGGTCTGAGCGCAGCTCAGCCGACGGCGCGCGCTCGATGATCGACACGGGTATCGGTGCGCGCACACGGCCATCGCCGGCGGCTTCGGGGCTGTTGCGCCACGTCGCACAGCCGGTACACGAGCGTCTTGGGCACGTCCTTGATGACCGCGAAGCCACCCGCGAGATCGCCGTAGAGGGTCGTGTAGCCGACCGACATCTCCGACTTGTTGCCGGTTGTCAGCACGAGCCAGCCGAACTTGTTCGAGAGCGCCATCAGCAGGTTGCCGCGCACGCGCGCCTGCAGGTTCTCCTCGGTGAGGTCGTGCGGCCAACCCGGCGAACTCTGGTGCGAGCGTCTCGTCGTAGACACCGACGACCGGCTCGATCGGCAGCTCATGTGCGCGCACGCCGAGCGCGGCCGCGAGATCGCGCGCGTCCTGCTGGGTCCCCGAGGAGGAGTAGCGAGACGGCATGATCGCCGCGCTCACGCGCTGCGCCCCCAGCGCGTCCGCCGCCACGCAGGCCACGAGGGCAGAGTCGATGCCCCCCGACAGGCCCAGCACGACGTGCTCAAAGCCGTTCTTCTCGACGTAGTCGCGCAGGCCGAGCGCGAGCGCCTCGTACACCTCGGCCTCGATCGGCTCGATCGGCATCGCCAGCGGACCACCCGGCGCCGTCGCCTTGCCGCCGCGCGCGTTGCCCGTCCGCGCCAGGCCCGGCAGCACCTGCACGCCGGCCCCCGCGCGCAGAGCAGCTGCGGATTGCGCCGTGCCGCCCTGTCGAGGCTTGCTTTGGCGAGCCGCCGCCGCCGCCTCCAGGTCGACATCGCACACGAGCAGGTCCTCGCGAAACTGCGCGGCCCTGGCGATCGTCGTTCCCGTGTGATCGGTGACGAAGGAGTGGCCGTCGAACACGAGCTCGTCCTGGCCGCCGACCAGCGCGCAGAACGCCACGCAGGCGACGTTGTCGCGCGCGCGCTGGGCGAACATCCGCTCGCGCTCGGCGCCCTTGCCCGCGTGGTAGGGGGAGGCCGAGATGTTGAGGATCAGCGTCGCGCCTGCGATCGACTCGTCGCCGGCGGGTGGTCCGGGCTGTCCAGATGTCCTCGCACACCGTCAGACCGACGCGCCGGGCGGCACCCGAGCGATCGCCGATGTCGATCACGGCGCCGCCCTCGCCGGCGTGGAAGTAGCGCTGCTCGTCGAACACGCCGTAGTTGGGCAGGTAGACCTTGCGGTAGATCGCATGGATCGCACCGTCGGCGAGCACTGCGGCGGAGTTGTAGACGTGCTCGGCGCGCTCGGGAAAGCCCACGACGGCGATCGTGCCCTGCGTATCGGCCGCGAGCTCGTGCAGCGCCGCTGCGGCGTCGGCGAGGAAGTGCTCGCGCAGCAGCAGATCCTCGGGCGGGTAGCCGGTCAGGGCAAGCTCGGGAAACAGCACCAGATCGGCGCCTTGGGCCACCGCCGCCTCGCGCCCTGCGCGGATGCGCTCGGCGTTGCCGGCGATGTCGCCGACCGTGGCGTTCATCTGACAGAGGGCCAGGCGCACCTCAGCTCGCGCGCGCGCTGCGCCCGGCGCCGGTACGCCCGGCGGCGGCTTTGCGCTTGCGCGGCGCTGCGGCGTTCTTGGCCCGCCGTTTGGCGGGCGGGCTCACGCCGGCCGCGCGGGCGAGCGAGCCGATCGCCCACTTGAGGTCCGTGGCGATCGCCTCCAGCTCGGGCAGTGCGTCGAAATCGCCGAGCAGGCCAAAGCCAAGGTGGCCGTCGTAGCTCATCACGGCGATTCCGAGCGCCTGGCGGCGAGCGAGCGGCACGACCGGGAAGAGCACGCGCAGGCGCCGGCCGAGCACGTACAGCGGGAACTGCGGTCCGGGCACATTGGTGACGACGAGGTTGAAGAAGCGCTGGCGGGCCTGCAGACGAGCGGCCTGGCTGAGGATCGTCGGCGGAGCGAAGCCGGCAAGGTTGGTCAGCACCTGCGCGCCGACCGCCTGGCCGGACTTCTTCAGATCCTCCATCGCGCGTGAGATCTGCTGCAGGCACTGCGCGGGGTTCTGAACGCCGACGGGCAGCGGCGCCCACATCGCCGCCACCTGGTTGCCGAGCGCGCCGCGGTCGGAGTCCGCGCGCACCGACACCGGCACCATCGCCTTCAGCTCCAACTCGTCGGTGTCGACGCCTTCGCGGCGCAGGTAGCGCCCCAGCGCCAGGCTCACGGAGGCGAGCACGACGTCGTTGAGCGTGCCGCCGAGCGAGGCCTTGATCGCTTTGAACTGCTCGAGGTCAGCGTCGACGAACGTGTAGCGGCGGTGCGGGCCGATGTCGACGTTGAACGGGCTGTCCGGAGCCGGCGCATTGATGCCCGCCCAGGTGGTCGCGCCGATGCTCGCCAGGCCATCGACGACCTGCGACAGCGCCTTGCGCGGCGCACGCAGCAACGCGCGCGTCCCGCGCGCCATCTCGGCCGGCACGGTCGTGCGTTCGCGCAGTGCCTCGCCAAGCAGCTTGGCCGGGCCGGGCAGCGGCTTGGCCGTCCATGGGACCGGCGGGCGCGAGGAGGGCACGGGGTCCGGCGCGGTATCGAACAGCACGGTCGTGATGTCCACCCCGGAGATGCCGTCGACCAGTGCGTGGTGGGTCTTTGCGATCAGCGCGAAGCGTTCGCCGGCCATCTTCTCCACCAGCCAGATCTCCCACAGCGGCTTGGAGCGGTCCAGGCGCTGGGAGAACAGCCGGCCCGCCAGCTGCTTGAGCGCCTTGTCGTCGGCAGGCTTGGGCAGCGCGGTGTGGCGGATGTGGTAGCGCGGGTTGAAATGCGGGTCGTCGGTCCACACCGGGCGCCCCTGGCCGTAGGGCACATTGGCCAGCCGCTGGCGATAGCGCGGTACGAGGTGCAGGCGGCTGACGATGTGATCGACGAGTTCCTGTGGACTCGGCGCCACGCCTTCGAAGACCATCACCGAGGCGACGTGCATGTGCGCGGCCGAGTCGTCCTCCAGGTGCAGGAACGTCGTGTCGAGTGCCGTCAGGCGGTCCGGGTTTGCCATCTCGCTCGATTGTCGCGGTTTGGCGAGCCGCCGTCAACGAGGCCCCGCCGATTGGGCCCGCGAGACCTCGTCGGGCCAACGCCGCAGCGAGCGGCTGCTCCTTGTTTTGGCCGTGCCGGGGCTCAGATGCTCAAGCGCGGGCCGGTGTCGGCCGAGATTCCAAAGATGAGCATCCCTGCCGCCACGCGCAGACTGTTGTCTGCGCGCGCCCTGCCCCCGGAGCGCTCTGCTGTAGACGCCGGCGCCGCAGAGGACCTGATGCGCTGGGTCGGCGTCGCGATGTTCCTGCTCGGCTCGGCGACTTTGCTGGCGACGCTGCCGCTGCCCGATCCGAACACCAGCGATCATCCGGCGATCAGGGTGATCGCTGCTCTGCTCGGCCTCGGTGCGGCGGTCGTGTGGAAGCTGCTTCCCGGCCGGCGCTGGGTCGCACGCGTGACGGTCGTCTACGGGATCCTGCTCGTCAGCGCGCTGATGGCCGTGACGCGCCCGATCGAGGCCACGCCGTTCTTCTACCTGTGGCCGCTGGTCTTCTCGGCCTACTTCTGCACCACACGTCAGGTCGCCGCCGACCTGACGCTGATGTGGGTGACGCTCGGCGTCGCCCTGTTCGTGTGGTCGCACGACCCGATGAAGCCCGCCCTGTTCATGGGCGTGGGCGTGTCGGTGACGCTGACCACGCTGGTCGTCAAGCTGCTCGCCGAACACGTGACCGCGGTGATCTCCCAGCTGGTCGTCGCCGCCGACACCGACTACCTGACCGGCCTGCTCAACCGGCGCGCGTTCGACGTCGAGTTTCGCCGCCAGTGCGACCGGGCGCAGCGCAGCAGGCTGCCCTTGGCGCTCGCGATGTTCGACCTCGATCACTTCAAGCTCGTCAACGATCGGCACGGCCACGCCGCCGGCGATCGCGTCCTACGCGACTTCGCCGCCCTGCTGAGGCGCGAGCTGCGCAACGGCGACACGCTCGCGCGCGTCGGCGGCGAGGAGTTTGGCGTCGTGCTGTTTGGCGTGGAGCTGGACGATGCCGTGGCGTTCTCCGAGCGCATCGGGCGCGAGCTGCAGGCGCGCGGCAGCGGCGACACGCCGCCGCTCAGCACGAGCGTAGGCGTGGCCGCTTTGTCAGAGGCGGATTGCAACCCCGAGGCACTGATGCTCGTGGCCGACCGCGCGCTTTATGCGGCCAAGGCCGCCGGCCGGCGTCGCGTGGGCGTGTGGGAGGCCGGCGAAACGCGCATCGAGGCGCACATGAGCGGCGAGCGCGCGCTGGCGATCGACCCGGCCTGAGGAGCGCCGGCCGTCGTTTCCGGGCTCTGCCCCTGTATGCCCACGTCGCGTGGCCCCGGCTGCGACCCGCCCGGACTCCGGACACCGGGTCGGGCGCAGCCAAAGAGGCGCCGGTCAGCCGCCCTGCTGTGCGAACTTGATCTTCACTGAGCCCTTCGTACACACCTGCGGCACGTAGCCAACAGGCGCCTTGAAGTGGCCGGAGGTGCATTTGAAGCTCTCAGGCGGTTTGGTCGTTTTGTTCTTCTCCACCAGGCCGATGAATTTGTACGCAGTCGTGCATCCGCCGCCCTGAATGCTGATCGCCTTGACCGTCGTTTTGAAGAGCGTCGGTGCGGCGCCCGGTTCGCCCGTAGGGATTTCGAGCGTCTCGGCCTTGTTCGCACAGCTGTGTACCGTCGGCGCTGCGACGGCTGCCGGCGCCAGCGCGACGACCCCCGCGGTCAGTGCGAATAGAGCTCCCAGCGTGGCTCGTCCTTGCCGTCTTCCTGCAGCGTTCATCCGGCCCTCTTTCGATCTCGCCGGCGCCCCCGTGACACCGATTTGCAGGGACGATACCCGTCGCGTCCAGCCGATATGCGCACGATTGCGCAGTCGCTGACGGGCACATCGCGCTCGCGCGAGCCTGCTGAAGACGAAGAGCCGGCCACGGCGGCCGGCTCTTCAGAGGAGAAAGGGAGACGATGAGGCTGTTGCCTCGGGTAGGACAATAACCGATTCCTGGCTGTCTGGCCAGCTTCTCGCGTGGAAACTCATGCCCCGCCGCGCGCGGCACGATCGCCGGCGCGAGAAGTGCCTGCAAATGGGGGATTAAACGTTGTCCGAATGTGTGTCCGTCGTCACAGAAGGACACATCCGGCGACCTCTAGGCTTACGAACAATTGTTCGACTCTGCTGAGTCGCCGCCGTCCATGGCGGCGATCGGGGAACCCACCGCCGGCCTGACACACCACTGGCCGGATGGGGCGAATCGGCCGCTGATGCGGCCGTAACGCCCGGCTTACGCGCGTCCGTTCGCGCAGTCGGCCGGCCGTGAGCCCGACAGCTAACCCCGTAGGCAGAACCACAAGGAGGTTCGCAGCAAATGTACGCACCCGCGCCACCGGCGCAGCAGGCCCTTGCGCTTGCTCCCGTTGACATCGTCTCGACAACGCCCGCGCTCACCGCGCCACCGCTCGGCCGGGCGGCGAGCACGACCCTGCATGTGCACAAGAGCACGTTGAACGTGCTCGACGGCCACCGCGTGAGCATCGCCGGCACGCTCAGTCCCGCAGTTGCCGGACGCACGATCAAGCTGCAGGCGATGGGCAGGCACGGCTGGAGCACCGTTGCGCGGGCACGCACTGCCGCCCGGGGGCGCTTTAAGCTGACCTACGTCCCGCGCGACACCGGTAGCGAGCGCGTTCGCGTGGACTTCGCCGGGGACGCGCTGGGCCAAGCCGCACACCGCGCGCTCGGTCGCCTCAACGTCTACCGGCTCGCCGAGGCGTCCTGGTATGGCGGTGGCGGGGGGCTCGCCTGCGGCGGGTCGCTGACCAGCGCGACGCTTGGGGTGGCCAACAAGACGCTCCCCTGCGGCACGCTCGTGACGCTTCGCTACAACGGGCGCTCCGTGCGCGTGCCCGTGGTCGACCGCGGCCCGTATGTCGCCGGGCGCGAATTTGATCTCACGCAGGCGACCAAGCAGGCCCTCGGGTTCGGCGACACCGGCGAGGTCTGGAGCACGCGCTGAGCCGCGCGCAGGGTTGAGTCCGGCTGTGGCCGGGGCGCGATCGCGTGCCCTGCGGCCGCAGCCGCTCGCCCGGTCTTGCCTTGCGCGGCTTTGGGCAGGTTCGTGCAGGGCTTGGGTTTCTCGCTGAGCGTTCGTTGAATCCCCTGCATGCCCGCGTCGGCCAAGACATCGCGAACGCAGGTCTGGTTCGACACGCTCGGCGAGTGGAGCTGGCCGGGGCGGGCCGCCGAGGCCGTCGAAGCGCTGCCGCCCGCCTGGGTTCCCGCGCTGCCGCGCCTGGAGCCGTTGACGGCATCTGCCGGCATCGCGGGCGTCGCGCATGCGACGTCCGCGCCGCTGCGGCGCCTGCATCCACGTCTGCTCGCACTCGGCCTGGTTGCCGGTGCGCTCGCCGTGCTTTGCGCAATGCTCGTCGCCAACGGCCCGCAGAGCCTCGATCCGATCCTCGGCTCGCACGCAGCGAGCCCGCTCGCGCGAGGCGCCGCGCCCGCGGTCAGCGCCCCTCCGCCGCCCGCGACGCTCGTCGCCGGCGGCCAGGATCGTGCCGGCAGCTCGATCGACTCCGCAACGTATGACTCGGCCGCGCTCGGTGCGACCGGGTCCTTTCACGTCTATCTGCCGCCCGGCTATGCCGACACGACGCAGCGGTATCCGGTCCTGTATCTCCTGCACGGAAACGAACAGCCCGCCACGGCGTTTCTGGAACTGGGCCTACAGGGCGAGCTCGACACGCTGATCGCCCGCCACGAGATCCCGCCGCTGATCGCCGTGATGATCCAGGGCGGAAGCGGCGCCAACAACTGGCGCGATCACGGCAGTGCGCGCTATGAGAGCTATGTCGTCGAGGTCCAGGAACTGGTCGACCGGACGCTGCCGACCGTCGCCGCCCGCGCCGGGCGCGCCATCGCCGGCGACTCGATGGGCGGCTACGGCGCGATGAACCTCGCGCTCGGCCATCCGCAGCGCTTCGCCGTCGTCGAGAGCTGGCTCGGGTTCTTCAACGGCCTGTCGGGCGAGTTGCGCACGGCGCAGCCGACGATCGCCCGTGAGGGCCTGCGCGCCTTCGTCTATGGCGCGGTCTCCGATCACATCGCCGACCCGCGGGAGAACGCGCCCTTCGCGCGCGCCCTGCGTGGGGCCGGGGCCGACGCCCACGGCGCCGTCTACGCGGGCGAACATGACATGCAGACCTTGCACGCACACCTCGCGCACATGCTGCTGTTCGCCGGCGATGCGCTCGCCCAGAGCCTCACCGACACGGGTGCGCGGGTGAGCTCCGCGGGCGTGCGCGATCTCAACGAAGAAACCTCCGATTCGGCCGCGCATACGCCGCACGCAGCCGTGGCGCCGCGGTGATCGTGCGGCGCTCAGCGCCGGTTTCCGCGCGGCCTGCCGGCGCGCTCGGCGCGGCTTCGATCGGTGCGCTGGCCGCTGGAGCGATCGCCGGCGGCGCGATGGCGATCGGCGCGCTGGCGATCGGCAGGCTCGCCATCCGCAAGGGCGCGATCGGCTCGCTGAAGATCGGCGACCTGGAGGTCGCGCGGCTGAGCGTCGGCGAGCTGCGCATCGCCGAGCGCGCGCCGGGCGCTGCAGCCAATGGCCGCGCCGCGTCCGCCGGCGAGGGCTCCGGCGCCCCGCCCGCGCCGGGCACCGGCGTCTAGACAGTCCTGGCCAGTCGGCCAGTATGATCGCGCGACCGCTCCGCGACCACGACTGGGAGGTCCAGATGGCGTCCGTATCCAGCGATCTCGAAAGCGTGCTTCTAGCCGAGCACGACCTGTGGGCCGAGGGGCCGCCGCACGAGGTGTTCAAGCAGATGCGCAGTAAGTGCCCGATCCACTGGACCGAGCGCGTCAGCGAGTATCCCGACGAGCGCGGCTTCTGGTCGGTGACCACGGCCGAGGACATCCACGCGGTCAGCCGCGACTGGCAGACCTACTCCTCCGCGCACGGCGTGACCGCCGTCTCCGAAGTGTTTCCCGTGGAGCTCGTTCAGGCGATGTTCATCGGCATGGACCCGCCCAAGCACGACCGTCTGAAGGCGCTGTTCCAGGCCGGCTTCACGCCCAAGCGGATCGCCGCGCACGAGCAGGAGATCCGCGAGATCGTCGTCGACGTGCTCGAGCGCGTGCGCGGGCGCGAGACCTGCGACCTGGTCACCGACATCGCCCAGCCGGCCGTCTCGCGCGTGATCGGGCGCTTCATGGGCATTCCCGAGGAGGACGACGCGATCTGGGCGCGACTGATGAACTCGACGCTCTCCGGTGACGACAAGGATCTCGCGCCCGAGGGCATCGACGGCGTGCTGGAGAAAGACATCCCGGAGATCTTCGCGCGCTGCGGCAAGATGATCGCCGAGCGCCGCGAGAACCCAACCGACGATCTCACGACTGTTCTCGTCAACGCCGAGATCGACGGCGAAACCCTCGCCGAACACGAGATCGTGATGGGTTTCTTCCTGCTCGTTGCTGCCGGCAACGACAGCACCAAGGCCACATACACGAGCGGCATGCGCGCGCTGATGGAAAGCCCCGACCAGCTGCAGCTGCTGCTCGAGGATCGCTCGCTCGTCGCCGGAGCCGTCGAGGAGTCCCTGCGGATGTTCCCCGCCTTCGCGCACTTCCGCCGCACGGCCACGCGCGACACCGAGCTGCACGGACAGGAGATCAAGCAGGGCGACAAGGTCGTGCTCTGGTACGTCTCCTCAAATCGCGAAGAGTCGTTGTACGACGACCCGGATCGCTTCGACGTGCAGCGCAACCCCGAGCACCAGGCGTTCGGAGCGGGCGGGCGCCACTTCTGCCTGGGCACCGCGCTGGCGCGCCTGGAGCTGAAGATCCTCTTCGAGGAGACGCTCGAGCGCTTTCCCGACATCGCCATGGACGGCACGCCCAGCTACGTCGAATCGGGCTTTCTCAATCAGATGAAGACGCTGCCCGTGCGCCTCGGCGCCTAGGAGCAGGCGAGCCGTGGGCCAGTCCGCGCCGCGCGTCCGCTTGCGCCAGGCCGTGCTCGTCGCGGCCGAGCTCGAGCCGGTCGAGCACGAACTGCGCGCGGCGCTCGGTCTCGCAGAGCCCTTTCGCGATCCGGGAGTCGGTGAGTTCGGGCTGCAGAACGCCGTCTTTGCGATCGGCGACTGCTTCTTGGAGATCGTCTCGCCGATTGCGCCCGGCACGGCCGCCGGGCGCCACCTGGAGCGCCACGGCGGCGACGGCGGCTACATGGTCCTGTTCGACCTGCAGGATCTCGACGGCGCGCGCACGCGCGCCGTCGAGCAGGGCGTGCGCATCGTCTGGCGCATTGACCTGCCTGACATCTCTGGCACGCACCTGCACCCGGCGGACATGCGCGGGGCGATCGTCTCGCTCGATCGCTCCGAGCCCTACGGCACCTGGCGCTGGGGCGGCCCGCAGTGGACGGGCGTCACAGGCGAGGGTGCGCCCGGACGGCTCGCCGCGATCACCGTCGCCGTCGGCGATCCGCCGGCCACCGCCGAGAGGTGGGGGAGGGTGCTCGGCGCCGCGCGCGCGGACGACGCGCAGGCATCGCTCTCACTCGATGCGGGCACCGTCGACTTCGTGGCGACGCCTGCCGGCGCCGGCGAAGGGATCGTCGAGTTTGGATTTGCCGGCGTGCCTGCGCTGGATCGTGCGGGCGGCGTCGTCGAGGTCGGCGGCGTGCGTCTGCGCGCGATCGCAGCCGCTTAGGCCGTTCGCGTCAGCCAGACAGCGGGGCGAAGTGTGGCTCGCGGCGCTCGAGAAAGCTCGTCACGCCCTCAGCGAAGTCGGGCGCCGTGAACGAAGCGAGCATCAGCCGGTCGGCTGCCTCCAGCGCGTCGGGCACGGCGCGCTCGAGGTCTGCGTACACCTGGCGCTTCATCGTCGCCATGCTCGCCGGCGAGCAGTTGACCGCGAGGTCGTGCGCGTAGGCGAGCGCCCGCTCGAGCACCGTGTCAGCCGGCATCGCGGCGTTGACAAGTCCCATCGCAGCGGCCTCGCGCCCGAGCACCACGCGACCGGACAGCAGCAGGTCCAGCGCCACGGCCGGCCCGACCAGGCGCGGCAGTACCCACGAGATGCCGTGCTCGGCGACCAGCCCGCGGCGCGCGAACGCCGTCGTCAGCTTGGCCTCCTCGGCGACGAAGCGGATGTCACACATCAGGGCCTGCACGAGCCCGATCCCTGCGCACGGGCCGTTGATCGCGGCGATGATCGGCTTTGCGACCGTCAGCGGATAGGTCTGCGCTGTGCGGGCGCCGTTGCGCTGATCCTCTGACACGCCGTCCTCGCCGAGAGTCTGCAGCTCCTGCATGTCCGCGCCTGCGCAGAAGCCGCGCCCGGCGCCGGTCACGACGATCGCGCGTACCTCCGGCGAGGCGGCGCACTCGGCCAGCGCGGCGAAGTAGTCGCGCTCCAGCTGCTGGGTCCACGCGTTCAGCCGGTCTGGGCGATTCAGCGTGATCGTCGCCACGCCGTCCTGCACCTCTTTCAGCACAACCTCGCTCACGACCGCTCCTCTCGCCGGGTACGCGTCGAGCCTACCGTGCGCTGTTCTCCGCGTGGACGGATCCAGCGGCTCGCGTCACCCCGGCCGATGAGTGCAGCGCCCCGCCGTCGTCTAAGTGGGCATGGACCCAGAGATCGTCGTCTGCGGCACCTTGCACGTCGACCCGGCCGATCGCGCGAGCTTTCTCGCTGCCCGCGAGAGAATCGTCGCGCATGCCCGGAAGGTCAGCGGATGCTTGGATTTCTCGCTGAGTCCCGACCTGCTCGACGACGGGCGGATCAACATCTTTGAGGCTTGGCGCTCGCGTGCGGACCTGCTTGCCTATCGGGCGGGGGATGGGCCCGACCAGGAGGAACAAATAGCGGTGCTCGCCGCGTCCGTACGTCTGCACCGCATCGGCGCGAGCGAGGCGCCCTAGTGCCGGACAGCCCTGGCTGCGAGGCCGCCTAGGAAGGGTGTCTTCGCGCCGCGAGTGCCGCACGGGCGATCGTCAGCGGGTGGTTGAGCACCAGCGCCAAGCGCCCGGCAGCGGACCGCGGATCGCGCGCGAGCCCGAGCTGGCGCAGGATTGTCGCCTGGTCGAAGTACACGCGCTCGCATACCAGCCGCTCGCCCTCGAAGAGGAACAGCGCCGTCATCTGGCAGCGAAACGAGCGCCCCGTCGGCGGCAGGCCGCGCAGCGGGCCGAGGTGCGTGCCGAGCAGCCAGAACTCCGCGATCACCGAGTCCTCTGCGTGGTGCAGCGCGATCAGCTCGTTGCGCTGGTCGGGAAAGGCCGCGCGCGTCTCGGCGTAGTAGGCGCTGACCTGCTGCTCGCCGTCGAACGTCTCGCCCGTTGCGATCAGCTCATAGCGCGGGTGGCCGAACGTGCGCAGCGTCGTGTCGAAGTCGTGCACGTTCTCGGACTCCATGTGCTCGACGACCAGCGCCTCGCGGCGCACGCGCAGCGTGTCGGGCTGCGTCGCTGCGGTCGTCTCATCGCCGGCCGACATCAGGCTCTCCACGCCAAGCTCGCCGGCGCGTCTCAGGCGGCGGCCGAGGCGCCGATGCGGTCGGCGAGGATCGCCGCGAGCTGCGCGCGGTGGCGCTTTGCGCCGCCCAGCAGCGCGGCGTCGAGCTGCGCGCGCTTGTACAGCCAGTGAACGTCTGCCTCCCACGTGAAGCCGATGCCGCCGTGCGCCTGGATCGCGCTGGCCGTGACCTCGCGCCCGGCGTCCGACGCCGCGGCCTTGGCCATCGCCGCCGCCTCGGCCAGGCGCTCGGGGTCGGCGTCGGCCGTCCACGCGGCGAACGCGGCGGTCGAGCGCGCCTTCTCGGTTTCCAGCAGCATCTGCGCGCAGCGGTGCGAGACAGCCTGATAGGCGCCGACCGGGACGCCGAACTGCTTGCGGTCCTTGACGTAGGCGACGGTCATGTCCAGCGCGCGCTCGCACACGCCGACGAGCTCGGAGCTGACTGACACGAGGGCTCGCCCGAGTCCCGCGCAGGCGTCGCCGAGCGCCTCGCCGGCGCCGTCGCCCACGGCGATGCGTGCCGCCGAGCGGGTGGGGTCGATCGCCTCCAGGGGCGTGACGTCGGCCTGCTCGGCGCCGAGCACCAGGCCATTGCCCTCCTCGTCGATCAGCACCAGCACCTGTGCGTCGGCCCCGCCGATCACCAGCTCGGCCACGCCGTCGACGGTCGCGCCGAGCGCGCCGAAGGTCTCGCCGGAGGCCAGTCCCGGCAGCCAGCGTTCGCGCTGCTCGGCCGAGCCGGCCTGCTCGATCACCGCTGCCGCCATCGTGCCGGGCAGGAACGGGACCGGTGCCAGCGAGCGGCCGAGCTCCTCGCAGAGGATCGACAGCTCGATCTGTCCCAGGCCCTGTCCGCCATAGGTCTCTGAGATCGCGATGCCCGGCCAGCCGAGCTCGCTGAGCTCGCGCCAGAGCGCTTGGTCGATCGTGCGCGCCTCGGCGTGCTCGCGCACGCTTGCCGCGGTCGCGCGTTCTGAGAGCAGATCGCGTGCCGTACGCTGGATGTCGCGCTGATCGTCGGTCAGTCCGAAGTCCATCTACGCGGCCACCTTCAGGCGGGGCAGCCCGAGCACACGCTCGGCGACGATGTTCTTGAGAACCTCGGTGGTGCCGCCCTCAATCGTGTTTCCGCGTGCGCGCAACAGCTCATAGCTCCAGCTCTCGCCGACGGTCAGCGCGTCGGGGCCGACGACGTCGACGGCCAGCTGCGTGAGGCGCTGGTTGGTGTCCGACCACAGCCACTTGACCAGCGAGCCCTCGGGCCCGGGCTGGCCGTAGCGCTCGACGTCGGTCAGGCCCTTCCACGCGAGCAGGCGGATCGACTCGCAGCGCACGTGCAGCTCGGCGATCGAGTCGGCGTACAGCGGGTCGTCGAGCAGGCCGCGCTCGGCGGCGATCGCGATGACGTCGTCGAGCAGCTGGCGCAGGCGGATCTGCAGCGCGAAGCCGAGCCCCGCGCGCTCGTTCATCAGCGTCGTCAGCGCGACCTTCCAGCCGTTGCCCACGCCGCCGACGACGTTGGCGTCGGGGATGCGCGCCTCCTCGATGAACAGCTCGTTGAACTCCGCCTCGCCGGTGATCTGGCGCAGCGGGCGCACCTGCACGGCGTCCTGCTCCATGTCCATGAGGAAGTAGGTGAGGCCCTTGTGCTTGGCCACATCGCCGTCGCTGCGCGCGACGAGCATGCACCACTTGGCGTACTGCGCACCGCTCGTCCATACCTTCTGGCCGGTGACGACCCACTCGTCGCCATCCTTGACGGCCTTGGTTTTCAGCGACGCCAGGTCTGAGCCGGCGTCGGGCTCTGAGAAGCCCTGGCACCAGATCTCCTCGCCGGAGAGGATCGGCGATAGATAGCGATCCTTCTGTTCGTCTGTGCCCCACACCATCAGCGTCGGTCCTCCGAGCAGCAGCCCGAGCACGTTCGCCGCCATCGGCACGCGCGCACGCCCGAGCTCTTCGAAGTAGATCGCCGACTCGGTCAGCGACGCGCCGCGCCCGCCGTACTCGGTCGGCCAGGCCGGCGCCGCCCAGCCCGCGTCATACAGCTTGCGCTGCCATTCGCGCCGCCACGCGTACTGACCATCCTCGCCCTCGCCGGTGGGCGCCTCGCCCGGCTTGTTCGCCGACAGCCACTCGCGCAGCTCGTCGCGAAAGGCCGTCTCCTGCTCTGAGAAAGTTAGGTCCATGGCTGCATGCAAGCGTATCCCAAGGTGGCTTGGCGGTGACACGCCACCGAATCTGTCGCAGCTCGCCGGGCACTCACGGGAGAGGCCGGCCGCTCACCTGATCTGGATCGGCGTGCCCACGCCGACCATCGCCCACAGCCGCGTGATGTCGCCGTTGCGCATGCGAATGCAGCCGTGCGACGGACGGCCGGGGATCAGCCCCGGTTCGTCGGTGCCGTGGATGCCGACGATGCCGCCTCCCGGCCATTCGCTGAGCGTCGGTGCGTAGGCGCTCGTGCCCAGCGCGAACGGGCCGTAGATCGGGCCGTTGATCGCGCGCAGCTTCTCCATAACGTAGAAGTTGCCGCCCGGCGTTATCGTGCTCGCCTTGCCGACGCCGACCGGCGCGCTGAAGACCGCGCGCCCCTGGCGAAACAGCGTCACGCGCAGGCGCTCGCGGTCGACCAGCAGATGCGCTCTGACGATGTGCAGTGGGCCCAGCGCACCGCTCGGCACCCAGCCGGTTTTGCCATTCGGACGCCCCGGCAGCTCGACCTTGATCCAGGTTTCGCCCGACGGCGTGTGCGCGGAGGTGAGAGCGACGTACAGCTCGGCCTGCTCGTCGATCGTCAGCAGGCGCAGGTGCCCGGCAAGCGGCGCCTGTGGCGAGGGACCGCTGTGCACGGCCGCTTCGGCGTTCGGGTAGGCCCAGCGTGATTCGCCGGGCAGCGTGGACAGGCGCGTGTAAACAGCGCCAGGCGACGCCGCTTGCGCAGCGCTGGGCGGCTGCGCAGCTCGTGCCGGCATCGAACAGACGGCGAGCACCGCGACGGCTGCGATCGCCGGGCGGGCAAGCCGCAACGCGCGGCGCCGCAGCACCCCCGCGCGCGGGCGCACGCTAGCCCGTGAAGCGGGGCGTCAGCACGGCAGAGCTGCAGCGCAGGACGGTCATCGAGCGCGTCGCGTGTCTTGCTTTGGCGCCTGAACTGGCCGGCACCATCGTGATCTTCGCGAGCAGCTTGTGGGCACCCACGCTCAGCGTGGACGGGTTGATCGTGATCGTGATCCTGCCCTTGCGCGCGCTCCTGGCCGTCATCGAACGCAGTTTGTGCTTGTCCATGTAGAAGCCGACGCTGCTCACACCCGCCGACCTGACGCTCGCCTTGAAGCTGGAGCGCACGCACCCGTGCGGGCCGCTGAGCGAGGGGATCGCGTTAGTTTTCGAGGCGAGCACGCCCGTTTTCGGCGACACGCCGCTGGGCGTGCTGCCGCCAAGGCCCGCCGACCCGGTCAGAGCCAGCACACCTGAGGTCGGCGTCGCGGTCGTGCCCGTGGTGGGGGTTTTGCTCGCGGGCGTTTCAGGCGTCGTTTCTTTTTCCGGGTTGCTGTTGCCGCCGGGGACGGTGACCACGACCGTGTTCGATTCGCCGCTCACCGGCGAGCCTTCGCCAACAGGCGTCGCCGTGTCGCTCGCCGTGTTGTTGTAGGAGCCGGCCGTCTGATCGGCCACGCTGAGCAGGTGCGTGCAGGTGAAGAGCGTCGTGTCGCCGATCGCCAGGGTGCCCGTCCCGGGTCCGCCGATGATCGTGCCGGGGTCGCAGTGCGGGTCGCTGAGCGCACTGAGCGTGAGTGCGATGTTGCCGGTGTTCTTGATGAGGATCTCGTATTCCACGGTCTGGCCGACTTCGCCGGTCAGCGTCGACGGGGTGTAGGCGGTCCCGGGCCCGATGCGCTGGAGCTTTTCGATCGTCAGAGCCGGTGCGGGCGGGCAGATCACTTTTTTGTACATGTCGAAGTGCAGTTTCACGCCGTTGATCGTGAATTTGGCCCACGCATCGACCATGTAGCGGCCGGCATGTCCGTCCAGCGGCGTGACCGCGGTGCCGGTCGGACCGTCGAAGGTGAACGTCGAGAACAGGCGGTTGGTCTGGTCGTGGTTGATCGTCAGCTGCTGTTCGACGGTGTTGCCCGGCACGTCGGCAAAGCCTTTGTAGTTCCAGGTCACCTGGGTGCAGCTGAACACGAGGCTGCCGTTGGGGTGGTTCAGTTCCGAGCGTTCGGTGCGGATCCGCAGGTTCGCTTCGCGCTTGGCCCGGTTGGCCGCCTGCTGGGCTTCGTGGCGGGCCAGATGTTCGGCGGCTTTGGCCGCGGCGCGTGCCTGGCGTTCGGCCAGCGAGCTTTCGCTGGAGGCGCTCGCCGAGACCGTCGAACCGAGCAGCAGCGCGCATGGGATCAGGACGAGCAGCAGTGCCACCAGCCGCGCGCGGCGCACCCGGCGGCGGGCGACGGCACGGGCCCGCGCACGCCTGCGCGCCTGCGTCCGTCCGTCATGGCCAATCGGCATTGCCTGTCTCCCATCCATGAGCGCCCGCGCCAGGGCGCGGGCGTTGTCCCCCGGTTTGACCCCCCTTTCGAGCCAAACCTCCAGGTAGTGAGCAGAATGTTCTCATACAACGCCCCCGCTTACCAGGGCAAACGGTGCCTTTGGCGCCCGCCGCGGCTCGCGCTAAATTCGATTGTTCATGTCCGCGCCCGCTTCCAGCCTGCGCGTCGCGCACCTGGATGCCGACGCGTTCTACGTGTCGATCGAGCTGACGCGCCGGCCGCAGCTGCGCGGCAAGCCGGTCATCGTCGCCGGCTCGGGACCGCGCGCGGTCGTCACGACCGCCAGCTATGAGGCGCGCAAATACGGCGTGGGTTCGGCCATGCCGGCCGCCCGCGCGCGGCGGTTGTGCCCGCAGGCAATCGTTCTGGAGCCGGACTTTCAGACCTACCGGGCGGTCTCTCGGCGGATGTGGGATCTGGTGCGCGAACACGTCGAGCGCGTTGAGGTGGTTGGCCTGGACGAGGCCTATCTCGACCTCGACGGCCTGCACTCGCCGCGCGCGGCGATGCGCCGCCTGCTCGCCGACATCAAGCGCGCCACGCAGCTGACCTGCTCGGTCGGCATCGGCCCGAACAAGCTCGTCGCCAAGGTCGCCTCCGACGCGGAGAAGCCGGCCGGCTTCGTCGTGCTCACGCGCGAGCAGGCCTGCGAGCGCTTCGCCGCCGCAGCGCCGGGCCTGATCCCGGGTATCGGCCCGAAGACCGCCGCGCGCCTGGCGCAACTCGGCCTCAACACGCTCGCAGCGGTCGCAGGCGCTCCCGAGCAGATGCTCGCCGAGCGCTTCGGCCCCAACCACGGGCGCGAGCTCGCACGCCGCGCGCGCTTTGAGCACGACGGTGAGATCGGCGCGGCACGCAAGGTTGTCTCGGAGTCGCGCGAGCGCACATTCGACTACGACGTGCACGAGTTCGCAAAGCTCGTCGAGGCGCTCGCCGCGATGACGCGCACGCTGTGCGACAGCCTCACGGCCAACACGCGCACCGGGCGCACGATCGGCATCAAGGTTCGCCTCGACGACTGGACGACCGTGACGCGTGCACACTCGATCGCCGCGCCTACGTGCGACTACGAGACGGTGTTCGCCGTTGCGCTGCGCCTGCTGCGCGAATACGCGCCGGCCCGGCCGGTGCGCCTGCTCGGCGTGCGCGTCGCGGGCCTCACGCACGGCAAGCCCGCCCCGGCTCGGCAGTCCGCGGGCGCCGACGCGCCGCAGATGGCGCTCGAGCTTTAGCGAGCGCCGTGGGCGCCCAGCGCGCCGGGTCGCCACGCTTGCCGCGTGGCGCGTGGCGCGAGTAGAATCGCGTATGTGACGCTGATCGACGTGGGCGACATCCAGCTCGACTACGAACGCAGCGGCAACGCCGACGGGCCGCCGCTGTTGCTGATCATGGGTATGAGCGGCACGGCGCTGCACTGGGGCGAGCCGTTTCTCGATCTGCTGCGAGCGGACTTCGACACGATCGCCTACGACCACCACGGTGTCGGCGCGAGCACGTCATTGGACGGGCCGATCAGCACGCGCGAGATGGCTGACGACGCGGCCGGGCTGCTCGGTGCGCTGGGACTCGACGACGCGCACGTGCTGGGCATCTCGATGGGCGGCATGATCGCGCAGGAGCTTGCGCTCAACCATCCCGAGCGCGTGCGCACGCTGACGCTCGGCTGCACCTACTGTGGCGGCGAGGGCAGTGCGCTGGCCAGCGAAGCCGATCTCGCCGGGCTGGTCGAGGCGATGGTCTCGGGCGATCGCGAGCGCGCACTGCGCGCCGGCTGGGAGATCAACGTGTCGCCGCAGCTGGCGGACGACGAGGACGCCTTCGCGACGTTCCGCGAGATCGCCATGCGCCGCGCCGTGGCGTTGCCGGTGATCATGCAGCAGATGCAGGCCTGCGCTGCGCATGACACGAACGCGCGCCTCGGCCAGGTCGCGACGCCCACGCTGGTCGTTCACGGCAGCGCCGACCGCCTGCTGCCGGTGCAGAACGGCCGGCTGACCGCTTCGCGCATCCCCGGCGCGCACCTGGAGATCTTCGACGACGTCGGCCACCTGTTCTTCTGGGAGCGCCCCGAGCGCGCGGCCGAGCTCGTGCGCGAGCACGCCGCCGTTGCCGCCTGAGCCGGTGGGCGGCGATGCGCAGGGCAGGCTGCTGACGATCGACGCGGCCGGCGTGTCGCTGGCCGGCGAGCGGGCCGGGGAGGGCGTGCCGGTCGTGCTGTTGCACGGGCTCACGGCGACGCGCCGCTATGTGGTGATGGGCTCGCGCGCGTTGCAGCGCTCGGGGCATTGCGTCGTCGCCTACGACGCGCGCGGTCACGGCGCCTCCTCGCCCGCGCCAGACGCCGGGGCCTATGGCTATGGGCAGCTCGCCGGCGATCTGCTGGCGGTGCTCGACCAGCTGGGCATCGAGCGCGCCGTGCTCGCCGGCGCGTCGATGGGCGCGCACACGGCGCTGCGCCTGGCGCTCGCGCAACCGCAGCGCGTCGCCGCGCTGGCACTGATCACGCCGTCGTTTGAGCCCGATTCGCCGCGCGATGAGCAGGAGCTTGCGCGCTGGGACGCGCTCGCGCGTGGCCTGCGCGACGGTGGCGTCGACGGATTCGTGCGCGCGTATGACCTGGCGAGCGTTCCCGAGAACTGGCGCGAGACCGTCGAGCAGGTTCTGCGCCAGCGCCTGGCGGCGCACGAGCACCCGCTGGCCGTCGCCGACGCGCTGCAGGCCGTCCCGCGCTCGCGCCCGTTCGAGTCGATCGACGATCTCGCCGAGCTCGACGTGCCGGCGGTCGTGATCGCCAGCCGCGACGAGGCCGATCCCGGACACCCGCTGGCCGTCGGCGAGCGCTACGCCGAGGCGATTCCAGCAGCGGCACTCGTGGTCGAGCAGGCGGGAGCGCCGCTGCGCTCGCCGATCGCCTGGCAGGGCGGGCAGCTCTCGCGCGTGATCGCCGAGCTGGCATCGCGCGTGGCCGTCTGACACCGGCCATGCAAACGGAGGGCCTGGTGACCCTTCATCCATAACAATTATACGTGATAACGTACAGGCGTATGCCGCAGACGCGCACGTGGGACGGACAGAGCTATGACCGCATCTCCGGTCCGATGGAGGCGCTGGGGCGCGAAGTGCTCGCTCGCCTGCAGCTGCGCGGGGATGAGACGGTGCTCGATGCCGGCTGCGGATCGGGGCGCATCACGCAGGCGTTGATCGAGCGCCTGCCGAGGGGACGGGTGATCGCCGTCGACGCGTCGCAGTCGATGGTCCAAGCGGCCCGCGAGCGGCTCCCCGGCGCCGACGTCCGCGTCGCCGATCTGCTCGAGTTCGAGCCACCAGAGCGGTTCGACGCGATCCTCTCGACGGCGACGTTTCACTGGATCGCAGACCACGAGCGGCTGTTCGCACGCCTGCACGGCGCGTTGCGCCCCGGTGGGCGGCTCGTCGCTCAGTGCGGGGGAGAGGGGAACATCGACGTGCTGCGCGGGCACGCAAACGAGGTGCTCGACCGCGAACCGTATGCCGCGCACTTTGCCGACTTTCGCCCGCCGTGGAACTACGCCGGGGCCGAGCAAGACCAGGCAGCGGCTGCTCGGCAGCGGCTTTGCCGAAGCCGAATGCTGGCTGCAGCCGGCGCCCAAGGAACCGGACGCGCCGCGCGAGTTCCTCTCGACGATCGTGCTCGGGCCGCACTACCAGCACCTGCCCGAGCAGCTGCGCGAGCCGTTCATGGACGACGTACTCGCGCTGCTCGGCGAGCCGGTCGTCGTGGACTACGTGCGCCTGAACATCGAAGCTACGGCGTAGCGACGGCGACGTCGGCGCCGCGCAGCAGCGCCGCGTAGCGCCCGCCGAGCTCGACCAGCTCATCGTGCGTGCCGCGCTCGGCGATCTGACCCCCGTCGAGCACGAGGATCTGGTCGGCGTCGCGGATCGTCGACAGGCGGTGGGCGATGGCGATCGTCGTGCGCCCGCGCGAGAGCTCGTCCAGCGCCTGCTGCACGGCGCGCTCGGTCTCGTTGTCGAGCGCCGACGTGGCCTCGTCGAGGATCAGCACGGGCGGGTTTCGCAGGACCGTGCGCGCGATCGCCATGCGCTGCTTCTCGCCGCCTGAGAAGCGATAGCCGCGCTCGCCCACGGGCGTGTCATAGCCGTCGGGCAGCGAGGAGATCAGCTCGTGGATCTGCGCCGCCCGCGCGGCGTCTTCGATCTGCTCGTCGCTGGCCTCCGGACAGGCAAAGCGCAGGTTCTCGCGGATCGACGCGTGAAACAGGTAGGTCTCCTGCGACACCAGACCAACCGTCGCGGCCAGCGAGGCGAGCGTCATGTCGCGGATGTCCACGCCGTCGATGCTCACGCTGCCGCGCTCTGGCTCGTACAGGCGCGCGACGAGATACGCGAGCGTCGTCTTGCCCGAGCCCGTCTCGCCGACGAGCGCCGTGCTGGTGCCGGCCGGTATCTCGGCGGAGACGTCGCACAGCGTCCACGGTGCCTCGGGCGCGTAGCGAAACGACACGTCCGCCAGGCGCACGTCGCCGCGCACGTCGTTCATCGCGCGCGCGTCGGGGGCCTCGACGATGTCGACCGGCAGGTCGAGATACTCGAAGATCCGCCCGAACAGCGCCAGCGACGTCTGCACTTCCAGGCCAACCGACAGCAGCGACTGGATCGGAAACAGCAGGCGCGTCTGCAGCGTCGTGAAGGCGACGACCGTGCCGATCGAGATGGCATTGCCGCCGGACCCGTGGTCGATGCCGGCGAACAGATAGACGAGCGCCGGCATGATCGCGAAGCTCATCTGCACCGAGGCCATGCGCCAGCGCCCGGCCATGCGCGCGCGCACCTCCAGATCGGCGAGTTCGCTGGACTCGCCGCCGAAACGGCGCACCAGCTCCGGCGAGCGGCCCATCGTCTTGCCGAGCAGGATGCCCGACACCGACAGCGACTCCTCGACCAGCGTCGACATGTCCGCCAGGCGACCTTGGCGCACCGCCTGGATGCGCCTGCGCTCCTCGCCCACGCGCCGCGTCAGCCACACGAAGAACGGCAGCAGCACGAGCGAGAACGCCGCCAGGCGCCAGTCGAGCAGGAACATCGCGACGACCGTCGCGGCGACCGTCGTGACGTTCTGGACGATCGACGTGGCGGTCGACGTGACGACGCTGTCGATGCCGCCGATGTCGTTGGCGATGCGCGACTGCACCTCGCCGGTTCGCGTGTGCGTGAAGAAGGCCAGCGACATGCGCTGTAGGTGCGCATACACGGCCGCGCGCAGGTCGTGCATCACGCGCTGGCCGACCTGGTTTGAGATCCACGTCTGCGCGACGCCGATCACGCTCGTGAGGATCGACAACGCGATCATGCCCGAGACCAGCTCGATCACGAGGGTCGTGTTGTGGTGCGGGTAGGCGTCGTTGATGAATTCGCGCAGCAGGAACGGGCTGATCACGCCGAGCGCCGCCGACACGAAGATCAGTCCCAGCAGCAGGCTCAGCCGCGGGCGGTAGGGCCCGAACAGGCGTGCCACGCGGCGCAGCGAGACCGGCGTCGAGGGTACGTCCTCGGGCCGGAGCTCCGGACGCGGTGAGTGGCGTCCTTCCCCCGAGCGGCCCTGAGAGAAGGGCTGGCTGCTCACGCGTTGACTTTAGCGGCGCCCGCAGGGCGTCCGATGGCGCGTTCGCGCAGCGCTACCGCGCCAGCCCGACGGCATTGAGGGCCTCGGGAGGATCGAGGTACTCCTCGACTCGCGCGATCTTGCCGTCTGCAAGCGTGCACACGAAGGCGATTGGAACCTGCACGTCAGCCCCGCTTCCTGCTCCGGTGCCACGCACCGCGCCCGCCGCGACCACGGAGTCCCCGGCATCGACGAAGCTGTCGATCTCCAGGCGCGCGTCATCCAAGGCCGCCTCCCATTCGCCGAAATATGCAATGACCGCGTCGGGGCCCCTGAGCGTCCTGGCCTCGGGATGCTGCTCGGCGACAACCCATTCGATCTCAGGATGCCACCACGCCGAAGCAGCTTGCGCATCGGCGATCTCAAACACCCGGCGCACGATCTCCACGTTCTCCTGCGTCATCGTCTGCTCAGTATCCCCGAGGCGCCCGCGCGGTCTAGACCAAGGTCCAGTGTTCGCGCAGCCGCGCGTCCGCCACCCTCGCGGTATGGAGTTCACGATCACAACGCATACGGGGTACGACGCCCCCGCCGGCGCGATCGAGTCCCTCTGGGACGGCCTGCGAGCGACAAGCGTCGAGGATGCCGCGTTTGCCATGGGCCACGGTGAGATCAGGGCGACGTGGGGCTATGACGAGGCAAGCCGGGCGGTCCTCGAAGAACTCGCCGAGCCGAACCGTCGTGCGCTTCTGGAGGTCATCTGCGAGCTCTGCGATCGCACTCCCGGGCTGGAGTCCGACTGGTATGCGATCGGCTGTGTGAGCTAGCGGCCCGGCAAACGCCCGAAACGCGGGCGTTTTCGACGCCCGATGTGTATGAGGCCGTCGGAAATGGAGTCAGTAGCATCGTGGGCGTGCAGTCGTCGAGCGTCGCAAGTCCCGCAGCGGCGGGGCACATGGAACTCAGGCCGAACGAGGTCCGCGTGCTCGGCTGCCTGCTGGAGAAGCAGCGCACGACGCCCGACGCCTACCCGTTGTCGCTGAACTCGCTGCGCCTGGCGTGCAACCAGTCGACCAACCGCGACCCGGTCGTCGACTACGACGAGGCGACGGTCCGCGACGCTCTGCATCGCTTGGAGCGCCACGGTCTGGTGCGTTTGGCCGGGGCGAGCCGCGCGGCCAAGTACCGCCACCTGCTCGCCGAATCGCTGCCGATGGACGACGCCGAGCAGGCCGTCATGTGCGTGCTCATGTTGCGCGGCGCACAGACCCCCGGCGAGCTCAAGCAGCGCGGCGAGCGCATCCACTCCTTTGCCGGCCTCGCCGAGGTGCACGACACGCTCGTGCGCTTGATCGAGCGTCAGCTCGTGCAGCGCCTGGCGCGCCGCCCGGGGCACAAGGAGGAGCGTTATGCCCAGCTGTTGCAGCAGGAGGAGTCCCAGCCGCCGGCGACAGCGACGAGCACCGCTCCCGGCGCGCCTGCCGAGACGCCCGAGGCCTTCGCCGAGGCGACCGGTGCGCCGCAGGCGCTGCCGGGCGGCGAGGACGCCGCACGCGCGCTGCAGGAGCTGTCCGAGCGCGTCGCGCGCCTGGAGCGCGAGCTCGGCCAGTTGCGCGCCACGGTCCAGCCGCCGTCGGACTCGGTGACAGCGCGATGAGCCACGCCGTGCTGCTGCTCGCGTCGACATCCGACACCGCGACCGGCGTGGGCATTCCGCTGGCTCTCGCCGCGGGCCTCGTGTCGTTCCTGTCGCCGTGCGTGCTGCCGATCGTGCCCGGCTATCTGTCGACGGTCATCGGCGTCACGCCGAACGACCTCAAAGACGGCGTCGGTGTCAAGCGCGTACTCGTCCCGAGCCTGATGTTCATTGCCAGCTTCTCGCTGATCTTCATCCTTCTCGGTCTCAGCGCCACGGTGATCGGCTCGACGCTCAACGACCACAAACAGCTGCTCGAGCGCATCGGCGGCGGCGTGATCATCGCGCTCGGGGTGATCTTCCTTGCGAGCCCGTTCGTGAGACTGCTCAACCGCGAGTGGCATTCGGAGTCGCTGCTGCGCCTGGCCGGGCGCGGCGGACCACTGGTCGCCGGGGCGGCGTTCGCGATCGCCTGGACGCCCTGCACGAGCATCACGCTCGGGGCGATCCTCACGCAGGCGGCGGTGTCGGGTTCGGCCGCACACGGAGCGCTGCTGCTCGCCGTCTACTCCGCCGGCCTGGCGATCCCGTTCCTGTTGATCGCGCTTGCCTTCGAGCGAATGACGACCGCGCTGGCCGTCGTCAAGCGCCATTTCCCCGTGATGATCGCCGTCGGCGGTGCCGTGATGATCGTGCTCGGCGTGCTGATCATCACCGGCGAGTTCACGGTGCTCAACTCCGAAGCCAACAAACTGCTGCAGGGGACCGGCCTGGACGTCTCGGGGGTCTAGGCGCGAGCCCCCACGCGCGGTTCGCCCGCCGGCGCGGGCGTCGCACGCCGCGCCCGATACCGCTCTTCCCAAGCCTCCTGGTTGCGCTTGGCATCGAGCACGAACGGCGAGTAGCCGATCGCCTTGACGATCCAGCGGTTGATCGTCGCCTCCGGCTCGGGCAGCGGGCGCAGCACGTCGACGAACAGCACGACGCGCGTCTCGTCGGTGTCGTTCCACACCTCGTGATTGAAGGTGTCGTCGAACACCACGCTCTGGCCTTCGCGCCAGTGGCGGAGATCCTCGCCCACGCGGATGCGGCAGGACTCGGCATCGGCGGGCACGATCAGCCCGAGGTGGTAGCGCAGCACGCCCTTGTACGGCCCGCGGTGGTCGAGGATGTGCTTGCGCGGGGAGAGGATCGAGAACATCGCCGTCGTCATGCCGGGGATCTCGCGCATCAGCGCGGCCGTGCGCGGGCACGTCTCGACACCGAGCTCTGCCTGAAAGCCATAGCCGTAGAGGAAGTAGGTCTTCCAGCGATCGTCGTCGGTGATCTCGATCTGATCCTTTGAGATGTCCTGGAAGTTCGGCAGCGCCTCACGATCCTCGAGTACGTCGCGCAGCTCGTCGCGAATCACTTCCCAGTTGTCCTCGATGTGCTTCACCCACGGGAAGCTGTCGAGCTCGAAGAACGTCGCATCGCCGACCAGCGACCGGCGCCCGATGAACCGCTCGATCGGCGCGAGGATGCGTTCGCCCACCGCGATCGTGGTCTCGACGGTCCGCTCCCACAGTGACTTGGACACGACGCGAGCCTCCCGTGTTGGCTGTCAGCGGCCGGCCGGCGCCGCCGGCCCCGTTCTCTCGCCGCAGCCTAGCGAAGCGGGGCTCGACCCCCAGCTTGAAATGCCTCACCCAACAACAAAGGGCCCCGCCGCATCAGCGACGGAGCCCCGTTGTCGAATCTTGCGGGCGCCGGACGGGCGCCGTTGGCTAAGCGGCCTCGCGCAAGGCGGCCAGCTCGGGAGACTCGGCGAGCTTCTTCAGCGCGCGCTGCTCGAGCTGTGAGGCGCGCTCGGCGGAGAAACCGAGACGTTTGCCGATTGCGGTGAGCGTCTGCGGCTCCTCGCGACCGGTGCCGAAGCGCAGCGTGAGCACGGTGCGCTCGGTCTCGGGCAGCTCGGAGATCGCTCGATGCACGATCCGCTCGCGCTCGTTGTCCCAAGCCGTCTCCTCCGGCGCCTCGGCGTCAGAGGGCAGCAGGTCACCGAGTGCGGTGTCGCCGTCTTCGCCGATCTGCTGGTCGAGGCTGACGAGCGCGGCACGCTGGTGGCGCACCTCCTCGACCTGCTCGATCGGCAGTCCGGTCTCCTGTGAGAGCTCCTCGATCGTGGGCTCGCGACCCAGCCGCACCGACAGCTCACGCTCGACCCGGCCGACCTTGCGCGAGCGCTGAGCGACGTGCACGGGCAGGCGGATCGTGCGCCCTGAGTTCTCCAGGCCGCGCTGGATGGCCTGGCGGATCCACAGGGTGGCGTAGGTGGAGAAGCGAAAGCCCTTGCGCCAGTCGAACTTCTCCGAGGCGCGGATCAGGCCGAGCATGCCCTCCTGGACGAGATCGCCGAGCGGCAGGCCCTGGTTCTGGTAGCGCCGGGCGTTTGAGGCGACGAGGCGCAGGTTGGAGTTGACGAGCAGTTCCTTGGCATGCAGGTCGCCGCGCTCGATCTTCTGGGCCAGGTCGATCTCCTGGTCCGGAGTAAGCAGGGGGTAGCGGCGCGAGTGCGCGAGGAGCTGGTCGACGGCCTCGGGGATGAACGTGTCCGACGTGCTCAGGTCGAGGCGCTCTATGGGGTTGTCGAGCCGATCGGGCGCAGCGGTTACGGCGCCGTCGGCGGCAGCCTCGGACTCACGATCCGCGCCCGTGGCGGGCGTCGTCTCGTCGACAGGGGCTGTGGTTACTGGGGAATCTGACATTTTGGTCCTTCTATTCCGATGCTTGGAGTCGGAATTATACGCCGCGATAGTTGCGTTGTCAATTATCTTCTGCGAGGTCACCCGGATGCCCTGCTTCGACGCTCCCTGAGCCTTTACCTGCCCGTCGAAAGCCGAATCTAAGCGGGTTCTCGGCAGATAAACCCCGCACGCACCCAAAAGGCACGCATTGGCCTGAAGAGCGCGCTCGGAGCCTGTGAGCGCCTATCGGTGGACTTCCTCGCCGAGGTGAGGCCTTGTGGCTAAGCTCGGCGAATGACCGGGGACCTATCAAACCAGGTCGTGGCCGTGACGGGCGCGTCATCGGGGATCGGCGAGGCGACCGCGCTGGCATGCGCGCAGGCAGGCGCGGCCGTGGCGCTCGCCGCTCGGCGATCCGAGCGCATCGACGCGCTGGCCGAGCGGATCGTCGGGGCGGGCGGACGCGCGATCGCCGTCGAGACCGATGTCGGCGTCGAGGAGCAGGCGCAGGCATTCGTCCAGCGCACCCATGCCGAGCTTGGCCGCCTGGACGTGCTCGTCAACAACGCGGGCGTGATGCTGCTCGGTCCGATCGCCGGCGCGCCGACCGAGGAATGGCGGCGGATGATCCACGCCAACGTGTTCGGCGTTCTTTACTGCACGCACGCCGCGCTGCCGCTGATGTCCGGCCAGGGCTCGGGGCACATCGTCAACGTCAGCTCGGTCGCCGGGCGCGTGGCGCGAGCGGGGTCGGGCGTCTACAACCTGACGAAGTTCGGCGTCGGCGCCTTCTCTGAGTCGCTGCGCCAGGAGTGCGTGCCGCTCGGCGTGCGCGTCACGCTGATCGAGCCCGGAGCCGTCGCCACGGAGCTTTCCGGCCACAACCGCCCGGAGGTGCTCGAGCAGATGGCCAAACGCTTTGAGGGCGTCACACCGCTGCGCGCAGAGGACATTGCCGACGCGGTCGTCTTCGCGATCGGCCAGCCGGCCAACGTGAGCATCAACGAGTTGCTCGTCCGGCCCAGCGGCCAGGGCGCCTAGCGCCCGCCGGGCGCGCCTCGCGCCGGCGGCACGGCGCCGCGTCCAGGCGTGCGTGCCGCGGCCGGGAAGGTTCGCCACGAGATTGCGTCTGACGGATGAGCGCTGGGCATCTGCCGAGCGCGTCGATCCAAGCAATCAGGAGGCCACAGTGAAGAGACCCCTAGTCATCGGCGCGGCCGGCGTGTCGGCGCTGGTGCTGCTCGCCGGATGCGGTAGAGCAGCAGCAGCTCGACGACCGCATCGACCGCCGCGAGCACGCCCACGCAGAGCACGGCTGCATCGACAGCCGCAGCGACGGCGCCATCCTCGGGCTCGGCGATGACGATCGCGACCAAGCACGGCAAGCTCGGCACGATCCTTGCCGCCGGGCCCAAGCACCTGACCGTGTACCTGTTCGAGGCCGACAAGGGCTCGAGCTCTTCGTGCAGTGGCGCCTGCGCGAAGGTGTGGCCGCCGGTGACCAGCGAAGGCAAGGCGACGGCCTCCGGCAGTGCCGTGTCGGGCGATCTCGGCACGACGATGCGCTCGGACGGCACACAACAGGTCACATACAAGGGTCACCCGCTGTATTTCTACGACGACGACAAGGACTCCGGCGACGCATACGGCCAGGGCTCCAAGGCCTTCGGCGCCGGCTGGTACGTGCTGAAGCCCAGCGGCGAGAAGCTCGACAGCGACTCGGCCGCCAAGAGCTCGGGCAGCAGCTCATAGCGCGCCCGCGACTTCCCGGCTCGCCTCGACAGTGATCCGGGGAGAGGGCGGGGGAGGACACAGGGCGGGGGCGGTCGCTACTGGCAGCGGCCGCCCCGCGCCTTGCTCTCGAGCGCGCGTTTGGAGCGGGCCGGAGAGCGCCTAGGCGACGGGCGCGCCGTTGGCGGTGAGCAGCACGTCGATGTTGCCACGCGTCGCGTTGGAGTACGGGCAGACCTGGTGGGCCGCACGGACCAGCTCGACTGCCTCGGCGGCGTCGGTCATGTCGGGCAGCGTCACGTGCAGCTCGACGGCGACCGTGAAGCCGCGCTCCTCGGTCGTGATCAGCGAGACCTTGGAGTCGATCGCGACGTCGCCGGTCTCCTGTTTGTTGCGCCTGGCGACCGTGCCGAGCGCGCCCTCAAAGCAGGCGGCGTAGCCCACGGCGAACAGCTCCTCGGGGTTGGTTCCGCCGCCCTGCCCGCCCATCTCCGATGGCAGGCGCAGATCGACCTCGAGGGCACCGTCGCCCGTGCGCCCGTGGCCGTCTGCGCGCCCGCCGGTGACGTGCGCCTCGGCCGTGTACAGAGCTTTAGTCATGCGTTCTTGCCTCCTGGTCAGTGGTTCATGTCAGCCGGTTTCGCCGGCGTGCGTGGCCGGCTGGATGTCGAGCAGCTCGCCCCCTGAGTGGTCGACCTGCAGCGTCGTGTGGTCGAGCGCAAAGCGCTCGTGCAGCATCGCCTCCATCTCGCGCCGCGCCGCGTGGCAGTTGCTGTCGCCGCGCACGAGCACGTGTGCCGAGAGCGCCGGGAAGCCGCTGGTGATTTCCCACACGTGAAGATCGTGCACCTCGACGACCTCGGGCTGGGACACGAGCGCCCGGCCGATCGCCTGTGGATCGAGATCCTCTGGCGCGGCCTCGAGGAAGATGCGCCCGGAGGCCTTGACCAGCGACAGGCCCGAGCGCGTCATCAGCGCGGCGATCAGCAGCGAGACGATCGGGTCGGCGCGCTGAAAGCCCGTCAGCAGGATCACGACCGCGGCGACGGCCGTGCCGATGAACCCGTACAGGTCGGTGACGATGTGCTGGAAGGAGCCCTCGATGTTCAGGCTCTGGCGGTTGGCGCGCGCGAGCGTCGCCGCCGCGGCGAGGTTTACGGCGACGCCGATCAGCGCGACGATCAGCACCAGCCACCCGCGCACGACCGGCGGGTCGAACAGGCGGCGGATCGCCTCGTAGGCGATGAACGCGGCGAGGATCAGCAGCGTGACGCCGTTGGCCTGTGCGGAGAGGATCTCCACGCGCCGCAGGCCGAACGTCATCGCGCCTCTGGCCGGGCGCGCGGCGAGGCCGATCGCCACCAGCGAGAAGCCGATTGCCGCGGCGTCGGTGAGCATGTGCCCGGCATCTGACAGCAGCGCGAGCGAGTGCGCGACGATGCCGATAGAGATCTCCACGGCGACGAACGCGACGATCAGCGCGAGCGCCGTCGCCAGACGCCCGCGGTCGGCGTCCGCGCTTACTGCGTGTGAGTGCCCGGCGTGATCGTGCGCCACGCGCTCACCATACGACGTGAAGCCGGGCGCGAGCGGCCGGCGAGCGTCATCGCCGGCCCGCCCTCGGCGCGCTCAGTAGTGGTAGCCGCCGCCCGAGGATTCCGCCGGCGCCGTCGTCGTGGTGGCGGCCGGTGCGGCGGAGCCCGCCGGGGCGGCCACGGTCACGGCATTCCAGGTGCCGACATCCTTCAGACCCTGGCCCTTGGCGTCGCCCGGGCGGGCGTCCTGGGCGAAGGTGTACAGAGGCATTCCCTTGTAGGCGACCTGCTCTGACCCGTCCGGGCGCTTGACCGTTGCCAGGCCTGCCGCGCCGGCAGGCGCGTGGTTCGCGGGCGCTACGAGCGGGTGCCATACCTGCAGGCAGGCCGTGCTCGCGCAGATGAACCTGCCGGCATGCTCGCCGCTTAGGCGATACAGCGTCATGCCCGCGGAGTTCGTGAGCACGGTTGCTGCGAGCGTGGAGTTGGCGACCCTCATGACGGTCGCGCCCGTGCTCGAGCCGGCCGACGGGGCACCGGTCTGGGCGGCGGATGTGGCGGCTGCGTTGGATTTTGAGGAGGAGCCGGCGCTGTAGGAGCTGCCGCCGCATGCGGCGAGCGTCAGCGACGCCGCGAGCACGGGCAAAAGGGCGATCGTTGGGCGCATCGGAGAGTCCTTTGTGAGCGGGAAGCCCGGGCGGTGCAGACCGCCTTCGGGCACTACCTGCAAGACGTCTGGCGGCGCGATTCCTTTCGCCCGCCCCGAGGCCTGGGGCTGTGCGCCGCCGCACCGCCCGCCGTCGGCGCGGACCCTAGTCTCTAGCGATGTCCGCGGCCGAGGAGACCGAGCAGCTGCTGACGCCGCGGCGCACGACGCTCGTGTCGATCGCCGCGGCCGGCCTGCTCGTCGCCCTGAAGCTCGGCGTCGGTCTGGCGACGGGCAGCCTCGGGCTGATCTCCACGGGCATCGAGTCCAGCGGCGACGTGGTCGCCGCCGTGCTGACGTTCTTTGCCGTGCGCCTCGGCGGGCGCCCGGCCGACCCTGAGCATCCCTACGGCCACCGCCGCGCGGAGAACCTGGGGGCGCTCGGCGAGGCCGGCATTCTCGTCGCGGGTGGCATCTTCGTGGCCGTCGAAGCGGTCCGCCACCTCCTGCGCAACGAGCGTCCACCGCACCTGCACTGGTACCTGTTCGCGGTGATCGCGGTGGCGATCGTCGTCGACCTCAGCCGCACGATCGTCTCGCTGCGCGTCGCGCGCCGCTTCTCCAGCGCCGCACTGCGCTCAAACGCCTTTCACTTCGCCGGCGACATGGCAGGCTCGGCGGCCGTGCTGATCGGGCTGCTGGGCGTCGATGCGGGCTTCGCGCAGGGCGACTCGGTGGCGGCGCTGGTCGTCGCGGCGATCATCTGCGCCGCAGCCGTACGGCTGATCGGCGAGAACGCCAACGTGCTGATGGACCGCACCCCCGCCGAGGCGCGCGAGGCAGCCGAGCAGGCGATCGCGCAGCTCGGTGGCGACATCGAGCTCAGTCGCCTGCGCCTGCGCGAGTCCGCCGGACGCTACTTCGCCGACGTCGTCGTCGCCGTGCCTCCGGGACAGGCCGTCGTCGAGGGCCATCAGACGGCGAGCTCGATCGAGGACGCAGTCGAGCAGGCGCTGCCGGGCTCAGACGTCGTCGTGCACGTGGAGCCGCGGCGACGCGGGCTGGACCTGCGTGAGCGCGTCCTCGCGATCGCGCTCGCCGAGCCGCTGGTGATGGAGGCCCACGACATCTCGATCTTCCGCCAGGGCGACGAGGTGAACGTGTCGCTGCACCTGAAGTTCCCCGCAGAGCTGGACCTGCAGGAGGCGGAGCAGATCGCCGACCGCGTGGAGCACGCGATCTGCGAGCGTCCGGGCGTGGCGGCTGTGCAGACGCACCTCGAGCCGCTCGAGCGCCCGCTCACCGCACGCGCGGCCGACGTCAGCGCCGACGCGCACGCCACGCGCGAGATCGACCGCCTGGTGCGCGAGCGCACGGGCTCTGGGCCCAAGCGCGTGAAGCTGCTGTCGACAGACGCGGGACGCGTCGTGTTCCTCACGCTGGGCGTCGAGCCCGGCCAGTCGCTTCCCGCCGCGCACCGGCTGGCGAGCGAGCTTGAGGAGGAGCTGCGCGCGCGCGTGCACGACGTCGCCGACGTGGTCATTCGCACCGAGAGCTGAGCCGTCTGAAAGGTTCCGCCGCGTGCGGCGTCTCCCACGTTAAGTGCACCTCGTCAAAGGAGACACATGCTCAGGCAGGCGCTGACAGCAGGCGCGCGCACCGCGCGCATCCTCGCGACCGTCGCGCTCGTCTCGGCATTTGCCGTCTCGGCCGCGCTGGCCGCGCATCTGGGGTTGACGCTCGGCGCCTCGTCAAACCCAACGCTCGGCGAGCAGGTGATCGTCAGCTCGCAGGGGCGCACGTTGTACGCGCTCAGCCCGGAGACGAGCAGGCATTTGCTGTGCAGGTCAAGTGAATGCCTGCGCTTCTGGCCGCCACTGACGGTCGGCTCGTCCTCGGCGAAACTGAAGAACGGCCCCGGCGTGCAGGGCCGCCTGGGGATCCTGCGCCGCAGCAACGGGACGTTTCAGGTGACGCTGCGCGGCGAGCCGCTCTACCGCTACTCACAGGACCGCGCCAAGGGCGACGCCAGGGGCCAGGGCATCGAAAGCTTCGGCGGCAAGTGGCACGCCGCGACGGCGGTCAGCGGCGAAACGGCGCACAAACCGGCCACGCCGAGCACGCCGCCGATGACTCCGTCGACGCCGGGCTACGCAGAAAACATGCCCGAACACCACGCCGGCCCCACCGACGACACCCGCGCCGGTGCCCTACCAGTACCCGCCCTACTAGCCGCTCGCGCCCGGGGCTAGGGGCCGGGCGCTCCGGAGCGTGGATCGGCCTCGGCCAGCCGCGCGGGCGCGACCGCGAGAAAGCCGCTCACGAGAAAGCCGAGCAGCGCGACGACGCCGATCGCGTGCGCCCAGCCGGCTTCGGCGACGGTGAGAAAGCCAAAGCCCGCGAGCAGGCAGGCGCCGGCCGCGCGCCCGAGCAGCCCGGAGCGCGATGCGCGCAGTACCGAAGCCGCGGCGTGCCGCGGGCGCTCGCCCTCCTCGAGACCGTGACCGAGGCGCCCGGCGAGCACGAGGCGAAAGAGCAGCGCAAGAGAGGGGAAAAGGACCGTCGCGCCGCCGAGCACGGCGATGACGACGAGCACCAGCGTGTCGTGAGGCGCGGCGGCCTGCTGCACGGTCAGCCCTTTGAGCAGCAGCGGGCGTTGCGCGAGCGCCCAGCCGGCGAGTACCGCCGCGACGGCGAATGCGGCGGTGTAACGCGCCGGCTCGAAGCTGCTGCGCCGCACGAGCTCCAGCGTCGCCAGGCCGGCGACGGCCGAGACGATCACCGCGCCGAGCGCGCTGCCGTGCAGCAGGCGCGTGTAGAGGAAGTGCGCATTGCCGTGCAGCACGACCAGGCCGGCGAGCGCGACCGCGCCGCTGAGCAGGCCCATCAGCAGCGCCCGCGCGCGCAACGCGGCGACGAGCGCGCCGTCGCTGCCCTCGGCGGTCCTGCGGCGCTGTGCGTCGGCGGCCATGAACACGGCGGCGAGATATGCGGAGCTGGCGACGGCGAGCACGCCGACCATGATCGCCGTGGGGTTCAGCCAACTCGAGAACAGGTGCCCGGCGGCGTTGCCGACGGGCACGCGCCGCGCTGCGATCGCGCCGACGACGGTGCCGAGCGCAAACGGCGTGAGCACGGAGGAGAGCGCGAAGACCGTGTCCACGCGCCGGCGCTCGCGCGCTGTGGCCGTGCCGGCGCGCAGCGCGTAGGCGGCGCCGCGCATGACGATGCCGATGCCGGCGATGAACAGCGGGATGCACAGCGTCGAGGCGATCGACGCAAAGGCTGTCGGGTAGGCCGTCCAGCTGACCGTGAGCACGAAGATCAGCCACACGTGGTTGGCCTCCCACACGGGCGCCATCGACTCGTGCGCGTGCTCGCGGATGCGCTCGCCCATGTTGCCGGGCCCGGCGACGAGCTGCCAGAAGCCGGCGCCGAAGTCGGCGCCCGCGAGCACGACGTACAGCGCCAGCCCGGCCAGCACGAAGATCAGCGGGATCTCATACAGATGCACGTCAGGCCGCCGCGGTCGATCCGGGAGCGGGCGGTGAAGAGGCGCCGCCGCGGTCGCTGAGCGGCAGGCGCGACAGGCGCAGCAGGATCCACGCGGCCGCGCACGCGACGCCGAGGTACACGAGCGCGAGCGTGGCGTAGCCGACGACGATTCCGCCTGCGCCGGTGACCGCTTGGGAGGTGAGCATCACGTGGTAGACGACCCACGGCTGGCGACCCACCTCGGTGGTCACCCAGCCGGCGATCAGCGCGACGAGCGCGGCGGGGCCGGCGAGCGCGACGGCGCGGTAGAACCACACAGATTCCGGCAGGCGCTTTCGCCGCACGCGCACGTACAGCAGCGCGACGCCGAGCAGCGCGAGCAGCGTGCCGATGCCGACCATCGTCTGAAAGGCGATGCGCACGACGTTGATCGGCGGCTGGCGGTCCTTGGGCACGGTGTCCAGTCCGGCAACCGTGGCGTTGGGGTTGTGGAAGGCCAAGAACGACAGCAGTTTGGGGATCGCGATGCCGTATTTGACCGTTTCGTTCTGATACCAGCCGAGCAGGTGCTCGGAAGCGCCCTTGGTCGTGTGCGCGAGCCCCTCAAAGGCGGCCAGCTTGACCGGCTGCTGCGTGGCCACGTCGCGCGCCGCCCAGTCGCCGACAAGCACCTGCACGGGCGATGCCAGCGCGGCGATCGTCAGCGGGATCGCCAGCGCGGTGCGCTCGTAGCGGCCCCATTTTCCGCGCAGGCGCCCGACCGCGTAGGCGCCGGCGACGAGAAAGCCGCAGACGATGTAGCCGGCGATGTACATGTGCGTGAGCTCCGGCCAGAGGAAGCTGTTGTCAAACAGCGCGGTCAGCGGGTGCACATCGGTGACATGCCCGCCGACGAGCTTGAAGCCGCCCGGGTGGTTCATCCACGCGTTCACGGAGATGACCGTCAGCGATCCGGTCAGGCCGGCGATCACGATCGGGATGCCGCTGAGGAGGTGCGCGCGGGGCGAAAGCCGGCCCCAGCCGTAGATGTAGATGCCGATGAAGATCGCCTCGAGAAAGAAGGAGAAGCCCTCGATCGCAAAGCCGAGCCCGAACACACTGCCGAACGTGGCCGTGAACTGCGGCCACAGCAGCCCCATCTCGAAGCTGAGGATCGTGCCGGTGATCACGCCGACGGCGAACAGCGCGGCCATGATGCGCGTCCAGCGCCGCGCGAGCGTGCGGTACAGCTCATCGCCGGTGCGCAGGTACAGCCACTCGACGAACAACACGATCGCCGGGAAGGCGATGCCGAAGCACACCAGCGGGATGTGCGCCGTGAACGACAGCGCCTGCATCTGTCGCGCCTGCAGCAGGTACGCCTGATGCGCCGTCGTCATCGCACCGTGTGTATAGCTCGCGCGCCGGTCGCGTGCAACACGCCGCGCTGCTCGTCAGTCGTGTTCGGCGAGGCGCTCGAGCAGCGGCAGTGCGTCGGCGAGCAGCCGCTGCTCGCGTGGAGTGAGGTCGTCTGAGAGCGTGCGCGCCAGCCAGCCCTCACGGTGGCGGCGGTCCTCGCTGAGCGTCGCCAGGCCGCGCTCGGTCAGCTCGACGAGCGTGCGCCGGCCGTCGCTGGGGTCCGGGCGGCGCTCGATCAGACCGTCGGCCTCCAGGTCGGCGATCGTCTGCGTCATCGACTGCGGGCGCACGCGCTCCAGCGCGGCGAGGTCGCCGATCGACTTGCGCCCCTCGCGATCGAGTCGCCCGAGCACCGAGCCCTGCGTGAACGGAAAACGATGCTCGGCGCGCATGCGGCGAACGATGTGCCCGAGCGCGAGTCGCAGCCGGCTGGCAAGCATCGTCGTGTCGACGGTCGTGGCCATGGCCCAACTATACCCGAAGCACAGGCAAACTGTGCAGTCTTCCTGTATAATAATTGATGGATGTTTTCCAGAGCGGACAACCGGGCGGGCGCAGACGGGAACGTCGCTCATGCCGAACGCTCTGACCGCTACAAGTGGATCGCGCTGTCGAATACGACGCTCGGGGTGCTGCTGGCGACGCTCGACGCGTCGATCACGCTGATCGCCATGCCGGCGATCTTCCGCGGCATCCACCTGGACCCGCTGCAGCCGGCCAACAGCTTCTACCTGCTGTGGATGATCCTCGGCTTCCTCGTCGTCTCCAGCGTGCTGATCGTCAGCCTTGGACGGCTGGGGGACATGTACGGGCGCGTGCGCATCTACAACCTCGGCTTCGTCATCTACACGGTCGCGTCGCTGTTGTTGACGATCGACTGGCTGAGCGGCCGTGAGGGCGCGACCTACCTGATCGTCTTTCGCATCGTGCAGGGCATCGGCGCGGCCTGCCTGCTGGCCAACGCCGCGGCGATCATCACCGACGCCTTCCCGGCCAACCAGCGCGGCATGGCCCTCGGCATCAACAACATCGTCGGCGTCAGCGGCATGTTCGTCGGGCTGGTGCTCGGCGGCCTGCTCGCGCCGATCGACTGGCGTCTGGTGTTCTTGATCTCCGTGCCGGTGGGGCTGTTCGGCACGGTGTGGGCCTATCTGAAGCTCGAGGAGCGCTCGCAGCCACGCCGCGCGCCGGTCGACTGGTGGGGCAACCTGACCTTCGCGCTGGGACTGATCCTGATCATGGTCTCGGTCACGTATGGCATCCGCCCCTACGGCGCCAGCCAGACCGGGTGGGGAAGCCCGCGTGTGCTCGCGCTGCTGGGTGCAGGGATCGCCTCGCTGGTCGCCTTCGTGGCGATCGAGCGGCGCGTGGAGAACCCGATGTTCCGCCTGCCGCTTTTTCGCATCCGCGCGTTCACGTTCGGCACGCTGTCGACGTTCCTCTCGGCGGTCGCGCGCGGCGGGCTGATGTTCATGCTGATCATCTGGCTGCAGGGCATCTGGCTGCCCGAGCACGGCGTCGACTACGTCGACACGCCGTTGCGCGCCGGGCTGTACATGCTGCCGCTGACGCTCGGCATGCTGATCGCCGGCCCGACGTCGGGCTATCTGTCTGACCGCTTCGGCGCGCGCTGGTTTGCCACCGGCGGGATGCTCGGCTCGGCGCTGGCGTTCGTGCTGCTCAGCCTGCTGCCGATCGACTTCTCCTTCGGGCTGTTCGCCGCCGTGCTGTTTTTGATGGGCGTGTCGATGGGCCTGTTCGCGTCGCCCAACCGCGCGGCGGTGATGAACAGCCTGCCGCCACAGGACCGCGGCGCCGGCGGCGGCATGAACCAGACCTTCCAGAACTCAGCGCAGGTGCTGTCGGTGGGGATCTTCTTCACGCTGATGATCCTCGGCCTGGCGGCCAACCTGCCACACGCACTGGCCACCGGGCTGCAGGCGCACGGCGTCTCGGCGGCAAGCGCGCACAGCGCTTCCGGCGTTCCGCCCGTGTCGATCCTGTTCGCCGCGTTTCTCGGCTACAACCCGATCGAGCATCTCGTCGGCCCGCACGTGCTCGGCGCGCTGCCCGCGCACAGCCAGGCGGCGCTGACCGGCCGCACGTTCTTTCCGCACCTGATCTCCGGCCCGTTCAGCTCGGGCCTGCACGAGGCTTTCCTGTTCGCGATCGTCGCCTGCCTGATCGCCGCCGCGGCATCGCTGGCGCGCGGGGGCAAGTACCACCACGGTGACGACGCGCCACCGCGCGAGCCCGCGCAGGCCGACGATCTCCCCGGCCTGCCTGTCGACGCCCGCGCGGCGGCAGCGACTCGCAGACGAGGGCGCGATCCGGTCGGCAGCTATGTCAGGTCAATCACCAGAGAACAGGAGCAGCATGCGCGTTGAGTGGTTTGGGCAGTCGGCGTTCCACCTGGAAGCCGACGAAAAAACCGTGACGATCGACCCGTTCGGCGATATGTCGGCGTTCGGCCGCGACCACGGCATTCAGTGGGACTACCCCGCGATCGCAGGCCTGGAGCCAGATCTGCTGTTGATAACCCACGAGCACGTCGACCACAACGGGGTCGAGGTGATCGACGGCGAGCCGCACACGCTGCGCTCCACGGCGGGCCGTCTGCAGTCGCCGCTTGGCGATGTCGTGGCAGTCGCCTCCGAGCACGACGACAGCGCCGGCACCGAACGCGGGCCCAACACGATCTTCGTGTTCGAGCTCGGCGGCGTGCGCGTGTGCCACATGGGCGACTTCGGCCAGGCCGAGCTGCGCGAGCAGCAGGCCGCGGCGATCGGCGAGATCGATCTGTTGTTCGTGCCGGTCGGCGGCGGACCCACGGTCGGCGCCGAGCAGGCCGCCGCGATCGTCACGCGCCTTTCGCCGCGCTGGGTCGTGCCGATGCACTACCGCACGCCGCGGATCGGCTTCCTCGAGACCGCGGACGAGTTCCTGGAGCGCGCGCAGGACGTTGCACGACTGGACGGGCCGGCGTTTGAGACGGATGAGCTCGCGCCGGCCGACGGCCCGCTCGTGGTGGTCCCGGCGGCCCCTTAGCAACGCGCTAGCCTCGCGTAAACGGACCTTGGTTCGTTTTGTGTGCAGCGGGTATCGCAAGACGAGGCTGCAATCCCCCGAGAAAGGCCTTGATATGAAGATTGGACGTTTGCTGTTGCGACTTGCGGTTGGAGGGTTCTTCGTCGGACACGGCACACAGAAGCTTTTCGGCTGGTTCGGGGGCAACGGCTTGAAGAGCACGGGCGAGGCCTTCGAGCAGCTGGGCCTGCGCCCGGGCAAGGTGCACGCGACGGCCGCCGGAGTGACGGAGGCGGGCGGCGGCGCGCTGCTGGTCGCGGGTCTGGAGACGCCGCTGGCGGCGACGCTGCTGACGGCGACGATGATCACGGCGATCAGGACGGTCCACTTCAAGAACGGACCGTGGGCGACGAACGGCGGCTATGAGTACAACGTCGTGTTGATCGCGGCGGCGCTCGCGCTGGCCGAGGTCGGGCCGGGTCCGCTGTCGCTGGACGCAGCGCGCGGCCGTGAACGCGCGGGCCCCGGTTGGGCGCTGGCGGCACTCGCCGCCGGCACGATCGGCGCGGTCGGCGTGCAGCAGGCGACCGCGCGCCGGCCCGCGCCGGCACCGCCAGAACCCGCCGCGCAGGAGCGCCAGGGCGACGGGCCGCCAACCGGCGCCGAGCCGATGCCACAGACGGCATAGCCGTCGCGGGCGCAGCTCGCCGCGCGTGCGGCCGGGCGAGCTGCGTCAGTCCAGGTAGGTGACGAAGTCGTGCACGGGCGCGCGCTCGGGCACGCGCTGCTCCTGCACGGGCGTGCCGAGGTACAGCAGCCCTAGCGGCTCCTCGTTGGCGGCGATGCCCAGCAACTCGCGCGCCGGGGGCCGATCGAGCAGCGGCACGGTGCGCCAGTAGCCGGCCAGCCCACGCGCGTGCGCGCCGAGCAGCACGATGTAGGCGGCGAGCGCCGTGGCCAGCAGGTCCTCGCGGTCCTGCGCGGGGTCGCCGCTGCTCATGGCGCTGACGGCGACGAGCGTAGGCGCGCGGCGCAGCTTCACCGCCGAGCCCGGCTGCGCGGCTTCGGCGAGTTCCATCAGCCGCTCACGCGCGCGCTCGCCGAGCACGCGAAAGCGCCACGGGTTGGTCAAATGGTGGTTGGGCGCCCAGCGCGCCAGCTCGAACAGCTCGTCCAGCGTGGCCGAGTCGATCGCGTCAGGGCCGAACGCCTTGTGCGTGCGGCGGGTGCGGATGGCGCGCTCGAGCTTCATCGCCGCATCACGGTAGTGGCCCGCGAAGGCCCGCCCGGCGTATGCTCGTCGTGACGGTGGCGCCCGCCGGTCGCGACGACAGCCGGGAAGGATCTGCACCGGGCGGTGTCGTTACAGCCGACGACCCCGACCATTGGAGGATCTGACCGTGAGATTCCAAGCAGCACGCTCCGCGCGCAAGCGCACTTTGTTCTCGATCGCGACGCCCGTGCTCGCGATGGCCCTGATCGCGCTCGCCGGCTGCGGCAGCTCATCGTCGAGCTCCAGCTCCTCGGCGAGCACCGCCGCGGCAGCCCCGACGACCAGCTCGGCGGCGACGCCGACGACCAGCTCGGCGTCGACGTCGACGTCCACGCCCGCTGCAGCCACGAGTTCGGGCGGCTCGTCGAAGGTCAGCCTGGAAGCGAACCCCGAAGGCCAGCTGGAATACAACACCAAGTCGCTCAGCGCGAAGGCCGGCAAGGTGTCGGTTGATTTCACCAACAAGGCCTCGCTGGCCCACAACGTGACGATCGAATCGTCATCGGGTGAAAAAGTGGGCGCGACGCCGACCTTCAGCGGCGGTTCCAAGAGCCTGTCGGTGAACCTCAAACCGGGCACGTACAAGTTCTACTGCTCGGTCCCCGGCCACCGTCAAGCGGGCATGGAAGGCACGCTGACCGTCAAATAGCGCCACGCCGCGGCGCCCGGGCACGGTCACCGGGCGCCGCCGGCGCGGTCGCGCTCAGCCGCGCGTCCACGCAGCGGTCGAGCGCGACAGCGCGTGCGCGGCGAGCGCCAGCGCGCTGCCCAGCGCGAGCGCCAGTGCGAGCGTCGCGGCGATCGAGACCTGCAGCGTGAGCAGGCCGCCGGCGACCGCGCCAGTCAGCATCGCCACGACGGCGATCACGCGACGCCCGGAGTGCGCTCCGGCGCCGCCGAGCAGCGACGCTTCTGAGGCCAGGCCGGTGAGCGTGCGCGTGAGCACGGTGGTCGTCAGCTCGGGCACGGCCAGGCGCAGCGCGGCGGCGTTCTGCACGCCCATCGCCAGCGCCAGCAGCACGATCAGCGCATAGCGGAGGGCTTGGCCGAGCGGTTCGCTCGCCAGCAGCGCGACGAGCAGCGCGAGCATGATCAGCGCGGTCTGCACGACCGTGGCAGCGCGCAGCAGGCGTCCGCGATGCGCGACGTTGTGCGCGGCCAGGCGGCCGCCGGCGAGCGCGCCGAGCAGAAATGACGCGAGGGCGACCAGCGATGCCGTCGCCGACAGGCCGCCCGCGCCGGCGAGCGCGAAGCCGAGGAACACCACATTGCCGGTCATGTTGGCGACGAACACGTGGCCCAGGCGCAAATAGCTGACTGCGTCGACGAGTCCGGTGAGCAGCGTCAGCACGACCATCATCGGCACGAGCGGCCCGTGGCGGTCGCCCGGCGGGGGACGCAGCGTGGCCGCGGCGTCGCGCAGGAAGCCCGGGCGCGCTGTCGGTGCGGGCGTTGCGTCATTCAGCTCGGCCACAAAGCAAGTGTCGAATGCACGGCGGACGAGCCCGCGGCGGGGAGCCCGGAGGCGCTCAGCGCGAAGCGAGTGCGTCTGTGTGGCGCGAGGCCTTCACGCGATACAGCGCGAGGTCGGCCTGGCGGATCAGCTCGATCGGGCTGGTGTGCGTGCCGGTCGCCACACCGATGCTCAGCGGCACGCCGTCGGGCAGGCCGATGCTCGTCAGATCGACCGCCGCGGCGGCCTCGCGAAGGCGTTCTGCGCTGACGTTCGCGCCCGCTTCATCGGTGACCGGCAGCGCGACGAGGAACTCGTCGCCGCCCCAGCGCCCGTATACGTCATCGATGCGCAGGGCCTCGCGCAGGCAGTCGGCGACCGTGCACAGGACTTCGTCGCCGGCCTCGTGGCCGAAGCTGTCGTTGGTCTGCTTGAAGCGGTCGAGGTCGATCATCAGCACCGACAGCGGCTCCTCGTGGCGGCGCGCGCGCGCCGCGGCGCGCGTCAGCTGCTCGGTCAGCGCGCGGCGGTTGTAAAGACCTGTCAGCGAGTCGGTCTGCGCGGTGCGGCGCATCGTCGCCGACAGCGTGGTCAGGCGGGCGCGGTCGGCGAGCGAGCGTGCGAACAGAGCGATCAGCAGCCCGCCGAGCACACCGACGAGCGCGAGCACGAGCCACGGGAGGTAGCGCGCCGTCCCGGCGATCGACCCGTACAGCTTTTTGTCGGGCACGGCGATCAACAGGCGCCAGGAGGTCCCCGGAACCGGGGCGCTCGTGAAGGTGCTCGGCGCGCCGGGCACCGCAACTGGCCCGTGCGTCGCGTGCGCGGCCGCTCGTGCGAGCTCTGGGCTGGCCTGCGCGAGCGTGACCGCATCGGTCATCGGACTCGCCGCGACGAGACGTTCGGACGCGTCGACGATGTACACCTCGTGCTGCCGGTAGGAAATCGTGTGCCCGACCAGTGCATCCAGTGCGAGCCCGTTCGCGGTGTAGTCGGCGCTGAGCACACGCCTGCCGGCGGCCGTCGAGTAGGGCACGGCGATCGCAGTCGCGGTGTTGGCCGTGACGGGCGAGGAGATGACTTCTGAGACGGCGACGCGCCCGTGCTCTGCGGCCCTCAGGTCTGGATAGCCCGAGGCGATGGCGCGACCGCGCAGGCCGGGCGCGGAGGGATAGGCGTCGAGCACTTTGCCCGAGCCGTCGAGCAGTACCGCCGCCGAGCTGTTGAGTGTCGCCGCGATCGTCTGGAAATTGCGCGCGGAGGCGCGGCGCGTGGCGAGAAAACTGGTGGCCGCCTTGTTCTGGCGTTCGGCCTGCTCTGCAAGGTAGGTCGAGGCAAAGCGTGCGGAGCTCGCGCTGCGCAACGCGAAGTTCGACTGGATCTGCGACCGCGCCTGGTCTCGCGAGAGGACGATCGCGGCAGCGAGCCCAGCGAGCAGAGCGAGCAGCGCCAGTCCGGCGAGGATCGCCGAGCGCTGTCTGCGCGCGCGGCCGAGCCCGACCGCGAAAATCGAGCCTCCGTCCATCCTTGAACCGTTGTCTGCGCCAACCATCGTTTACCCGTCGTCGTGTGACCTCCGAGTAATTCGTCTTCAATCGCGCCGAACTTGAGCGGATTGGACAGGCAGGCGCGCAGCTAGGCTCACGCGCATGGACCGCACAGACCGCTTCAGCACCTCCGACGGGCTGGCGCTCACCTACTACGAATGGGGCGAGGATGGCTCGCGTCCGCCGGTGGTCCTGCACCACGGCTTCGTCGCCAACGCTCAGGCCAACTGGCAGGCCACCGGCGTGGTCGACGCGCTCACCGGCGCCGGACATCGCGTGATCGCAGTGGACGCGCGCGGGCACGGCGAGTCCGACAAGCCGCACGACCCCGCCCGCTACGGCGAGGCGCGCATGGCCGAGGACCTGGCGGACCTGCTGGCGGCAGCCGGGGTGGGGGAGATCGACCTCGTCGGCTATTCGATGGGCGCGGTCGTCTCGCTGCTGTTCGCTGCCGCGGCCGGCGGGCGGGTGCGGCGATTGATCGTCGGCGGCGTCGGCTCGGGCATCGTCGAGTGCGGGGGGGTGGACCGGCGCGCGCTGGCAAACGACGCGATCATCGAAGCCCTGTCGGCCGAGGATCCGGCGAGCATCGATTCGCCCGGCGCGCGCGCCTTTCGCTCGCTGGCCGACGCGCTGGGCTCGGATCGGGCGGCGCTGATCGCCCAGGCGCAGTCGATTCATCGCGGCGGGGTCGCGCTGGAGCGCATCTCGGCACCCACGCTGGTGCTGGCCGGCGAGGAGGATCCGCTGGCGATCCGCCCGCAGGTGCTCGCCGACGGGCTGGGCGATGCACGCCTGCAGCTGCTCGACGGCGATCACATGTCCGCGCTGGCCGATCCCCGCTTTGGCACTTCGATCGTCGAGTTCCTGGCCTGAGCGGCAGATGGGCCTCGGCGAGATCATCGCGATCGCGATCGCGGGCACGGCAGCGGGGACGATCAACACGGTCGTCGGCAGCGGCACGCTGATCACCTTCCCGGTGCTCCTGGCCTTCGGCTATGCGCCGGTGACGGCAAACGTGTCGAACACGATCGGGCTCGTGCCGGGCTCGGTCTCGGGCGCGATCGGCTACCGGCGGGAGCTCACCGGCCAGCGCGGGCGCGCGCTCGAGCTGGGCTCGATGTCGCTGCTCGGCGGCGTGACGGGCGCGGTCCTGCTGCTCGTGCTGCCGGCATCGGCGTTCAAGGCCGTGGTACCTGCGTTCATCGCCGTGGCGCTCGTGCTGACGGTCCTGCAGCCGCGCCTGAACAGGGCGCTGGCAGGCCACGTGGCGGCGCGTTCGCGCCGAGCGCTCGTGATGCTGCCGCTTGCGATTTACATAACCGGCGTATACGGCGGCTACTTCGGGGCGGGGCAGGGGATCCTGCTGCTGGCGATCCTGGCGGTGTTGTTGCCGCAGAGCCTGCACCGCTCCAACGCGCTGAAGAACGTGCTCGCCGGCACCGTCAACGGGGTCGCCGGCGTCTATTTCATCTTTGCCGCGCACGTCGAGTGGGCGCCGGCGGCGATCATCGCCGTTACTTCGATCGTCGGAGCCCAGCTCGGCGCGCGCTACGGCAGACGCCTGCATCCCGACGTGCTGCGCGCGCTGATCGTCGTCGTCGGCATCTCCGCGATCGTCGACCTCCTGGTCAGCTGAGCGCGCTCGTCGGCCGGGCTTGCTCGTCAGCCGGGCGGCGGGTCTGCGAGCGCGTCGTGCAGCCAGCGGCTCGCGGCGGGCACGTGCGCCGGGTCGATCTCGTGGCCGCCGGCGAACTCGTGGTACTCGACGTCCAGCCCGCCGGCGAGCAGCAGCTCGCGAGCGCTGCGGGCGAAGTCGACGCTGATCACGGGGTCGCGCGATCCGTGCGCGATGAACGCGCGGATGCCGGCGCGCCCGGCGAGCTCGGGCTGCCAGCCGTCGACGGTGGGGACGAAGCCGCTGAACGCGAGGATCCCCGCGGGCGCCGGCCGATCGGCACCGAGCGCCAGGGCATAGCTCATCACCGAGCCCATCGAGAAGCCGCCGAGAACCGTGCGCTCGGGCCCGACCCCCGTCCGCCGCCACAGCTCGTCGTGGAACTCGCTGAGCAGCCTGTAGGTCCCGTCGAAGGACTCGCGATCGGGAAAGCCGACGCGCGGCACCAGATACCAATGGTGCCCGGGCCAGCCCGCGACGGTCAGCGGCGCCCGCGGCGTGACCACGTGCAGGCGGCGCTGCGGGTCCAGCGCGTCGGCGAGTCCCAGCAGATCGTGCTCGTCGGCGCCGCGGCCGTGGTGCAGCACGAGCAGACCGTGGGCCTCGCCGGCCGGCAGGCGCTCGCGGAAGACCGCAGCGCTCACTCGCTGCCCGGCAGGTCGGCGCGGCAGATCTTCATCGGTCGCGATCCTGCTCGTGGATCCAGGCGAAGATCGCACGCGAGTGCGTGTGCGTGGTGCCGTCGGCGAGCTTCAGCGTCGGCAGCTTGGTGTCGCCGGTCGCCGCGCGCAGCTCCTCGCGCGAGCCTTTGCGCAAGAACGCGATCGGGCTGCCGTGCGCGGCGACGACCTTGTGGTGGTCGATGCCCGCGTCGCGCAGCGCTTCCTGGACGCGGCGACAGGGATGGATGCGCGGGCCGCCGTCGTCGCCGTGGCACACGTACAGCGTCGGAGTCTCAGCCATGTTTGTCCTCCCGGAGCCTCGGAGTCTCGGAGACGCCAGCCTAGCCGTCGCGGCGTGCGGTGAGCCCGCGCCCGGCTAGCTGCGCGGCCGGCGCCGTGCGACGAGCAGGCAGGCGACCACGCTGGAGCGGATCGACCGCCCGAGGCGCCCGTGCAGCGATCGGGTCTCGGCGACGAGCGCGTCGCGCTGACGCTGTGACAGTGCCTCCCAGAACGACATCGTTCCCAGCAGCGCGTTGAGTTCGTCCGCGGTGTGCTCCAGCAGGGTCGGCACACCGAGAACCTGCGCATCGTCGAACAGGTCTGCCGCATAACCGCGCGCGAGCTCATAGCTCCCCAGCCACGCCCACGCCTGCGATACGTTGTCGCACCGGGCCGTGGCGCCGCCGAGCGTGGCGGCGAGGTCGCGGTAGGCGGGCCAGCCGGCGGCCGCCTCGGGCGAGATCGTCGCCAGGGCGCCACGCAGGGCTTGCTGATCTGCGGCGCTGCGGGGATCGTCCAGCCCGAAGTACGAGATCAGCGAAATGCTCCCGTCGTCGGCGAGGGCGTCGGCCGCCTTGTGCCAGCTCACGTCCGGGTCGGTCCAATGGATCGCCGACGCCGAGAACACAGCCGCGTAGCGGCTACGCGGCAGTGAGGCGTCCTCCAGCCGTGCGTTGACGAACTGCACGTCGCCGGCACCCTCGCAGCGCCGTCGAGCCTGGGCGATCAGTTGCGGGCCCGGCTCCACGGCGGTCACGCGCAGCCCGCGCGCCAGCAGGCTGCGCGTCAGCTGTCCGGTGCCACAGCCGATCTCGAGCACCTCGGCGCCGGCGCCGATGCCCTGGCACGCGCGGTCGACGATTGCGTCCGGGTAGGCGGGGCGATGTCGGTCGTAGTCCTCGGCGACCTCATCGAAGACCCGCCCGCGGCCTAAATCCAACGCTCGATAATGCATGTTATGTAAACACCAAAGCGGATTCAGGCGAGCTCGCGCGGCGAGATGACGCCGAACTGCAGCGCCTGCTCGGCCAACCTGGCGCGCTTCTGGTTCTGCGGCAGCTCGGCGAGTGCGAACTTGCCGAACAGCGTGCGCAGATGCATCTTCACCGCATCCACGCTGAGGAAGATCTCGTCGGCGATCTGCTGGTTTGTGGCGGGCGTCGCGTAGCTGCCGTCGCGATACGGCCGGCACAGCGCCACGAGCACGCGCCGCTGCGCTTCGGTCAGCTCGATTTTCGGCATGTCGCCCGCCGCGACCGTCTCCTGCACGAGGGTCGCTTGCGCGGAGCGGTAGGCGAGCACCGTGCGCCCCATGCGAATACGGTCGCCGTCGCGCAGCCGCTGGCGCCCTGAGATGCGCTGCCCGTTGACATAAGTCCCGTTCGTCGACAGGCCGTCGTCGACGATCGCCAGCTCGCCGCCGAGGTGGTGAAGCTCGGCGTGCAGACCGGAAACCTCGCTGTCCCAGGCCAGCGACAGGTCGGCCTCGGCGCGGCGCCCGACCGTCGTTGCCACATCGCGCGCTGCCTCCCCCTGCGCGAACGCGAACAACTCCAGCGCACCCTGCTCGTCGCGAAACGCCAGGAACGCGTCGCCTGCGCGTTCGGCGGACAGCAGCTGCTTGAGCTCTGCGGCCGCGAGCGAGTGCTTTGCGAGTGGATCGTCGCTCACGCCGAGGCTGTGCGACGTTCGGAGTCCTGCGCCGGCGCCGTGAACCCGCCGACGTGGCAGATGAACGCCCCGGCAGGGAACGCCCCTGCCGGTGAGGTGAGTGCGGCGTTGACGACCAGCGAGGCCGTGTAGCGGCCGGCGCGGCCGGCGGACCGCCCGGGCGAGCCGGCGTTCTGCACGCCGACCAACCGGCCGCACAGCGCCGGCGCCGTCGCCGTGGCAGGCACGCTCTTGCTGAGTTCGCTGGCGTCGAGCACGCCGCTGTAGATGCCCGTGCCGTCGTAGTCGGTGCCGTGCACGACGATCACCGCGTCGTCGCTGCGGATCGCCGCGGCCACCGAGGGCGGCACGTTGATCGTTCGCGTGTAGTGCAGGTCGCCGCCGGAGAGGAAGCGCGGAAAGGCGAGAATGCTCGCCACGCTCGTGTCGCCGTGCGTGGTCAGCGCCTGCACGGGAGGGCCGTAGTAGTTGATCCCGTCGTTCGTGCTGATCGCCAGGTGGTTGTTGTGCAGCCGCGCGGCCGAAGCCGGCGGGCACTGTCCTTTGCCGCCCGCGTGGATGTGCATCAGGTGCACCAGTTCGGCGCCGTTGTCCAGGCCGCTCGTAGTCACCGTGATCGCCGCGCGGTCGCCCTGCAGATGGATGCTCGCTTCGCCTGAGCCCGTCACGTGGTTGGTGGGCACCTCGGCCAGCGCCGCCTGCGACGGCGCACCCTTGGCGCTGCTGGAACCGGACACCGACAGGACGGCCACGACGATCCCCGCGGCGACGAGAGCGCCCACGAGCACGGCGATCAGCGCGCGCGTACGGCCGGGCCCCGCCCCGCCCCTCCGCTGGCGGTCGCCGGGTGGCGGCGTGCCAGTCGACTCCGCTCGCGCCCTGCGCGGCCGCCATCGCCGGCGTCTGCAGTCCCGCGGCCGTCGGCACCAGCTGCGGCGTGGAGACCGCCTCGGTCGGCTCGCCGGCCGAGATCGCCGTGGCCGTACCCGCCGGCGCCGGCGCGGAGTGCCCGTCGACAGCGGCTCGGCATGCCGCGATGAACTGCTCGCATGTGTCGAAGCGGTCGAGCAGGTCGCGCGCAAGCCCCTTGGCGATCGCCGTGTCCAGTGCCGGCGGCAGGTCGGGTCGCACGTGGCTGACGGGCTCCACCTCCCCCACCGGCGGGTGGATGCCTTCGGCCAGTTCGCGCTGGTGGGGAATGCGGCCGGTCAGGCACTCATAGAAGGTCACCGCGAGGGCGTAGACGTCGGTTTGCGCTGTCACCTCGCGGCCTTCCAGCTGCTCGGGCGCCATGTAGCCGACCGTGCCGATCGACGCCCCGGCCCCGGTGAGCCCGCCGCTGAAGGCGGCGCTCTTGGCAATGCCGAAGTCGGTCAGGTAGACGTGGTCGATCGAGCCGCTCGGCGATCGCTGGATCAGAATGTTCGCCGGCTTGACGTCGCGGTGGACGAGTCCGTGCGCATGCGCCGCGTCCAGCGCGAGCGCGACCGGTGCGAGCACCGACAGCGCCTGCTCGGGGTCGAGCGGCCCTGAGTTGCTGAGCAGCGTCTTCAGATCGCCGCCGGCGACGTAGCGCATGACGATGTACAGCGAGTCCTCGTGCAGGCCCATGTCGTGGATCGGGATGACGTTCTGATGGTCGATCCCCGCCGCGATCTGCGCCTCGCGCAGAAAGCGCTCGCGAAAGGTGTCGTCGGTGCTGAGCTCCGGCGCGAGCACCTTCAGCGCGACGGGCATGCCCAGCCGGGCGTGCTTGGCGCCGTAGACGACGCTCATCCCTCCGCGCCCGATCACCGAGTCGATCAGGTAGTTGCCGAGTGCTCCGCCGACGACCAGTTGGTCAGCCACCGGCTTAGTCTAAGTGGATCGCCAGCCGGCCTGCCGGCGCAGCGCCGCTTTCGGCTCTGCCCGCCCCGGCGCGCTCGCGTTGCGCTCGGGGCGGGCTCACTGTCGCAGGGCAGTTGCCATGTTGCGCGCGTCAGCGTGTGACGTAGGCGGCCTGCACGGAGCCGCGACGGACGACTGTCACGCCAACGGTTTTCACTGTTTTCTTCGGCGGTGCGCTGATCTGCGTGACAAGCCAGCCGAAGTGCCATTCGCCGTCTGACCCGCACGTCAGCAGGCTGACTTTCGTGCCCACCGGGACCGTTTCGAGGTGACCGTCGTTTTCGATCAGGCAGCCTTTGGAGCCGCCGCCCGAGCCCTGCTTGGTGTCGGCGTGGGCCGAGCCGGCGCCGATGAACGCCAGCGCGATCGCGCCGATCGCGAGTGCGGCGAGCAGCTTGCGCAGCGCGTCCGTCGTGATGTTGGTGAGTGAGACGTTGAGCATTTGTTTCTCCTCCTCTGAATGGGTTGATCTGACACCCACAGCATCAGCGTCCGGAGACCTCCTGGACAGCCACCCCAGGGGTAGTCCTCGATACCCCTGTTCGCGAGCACCGGGTAATGCTTCGCGGCCCGCGATAATCGCGCGATGGCCGATGCGCAAGCCGCTCCACTGATCGGGCGCACAGCCTGGGCGCGAAACCTGGCAACGCCGGTACGCGACTTCCTCAGCACCGAGACGGGCAGCGCGATCGTGCTGCTGGGCGCGACGATCGCGGCGCTGCTGTGGTCGAACTCGCCGTGGTCTGACAGCTACGAATCGGTGTGGACCACGAAGCTGTCAATCCACGTCGGCGCGAGCGGCATCTCGGCCGATCTGCGCCACTGGGTCAACGAGGGACTGATGACCTTCTTCTTCCTCGTCGTCGGCCTGGAGGCCAAGCGCGAGTTCGACATGGGCGAGCTGCGCGAGCGCCGCCGGCTGGCGGTGCCCGTGCTGGCGGCGATCGGCGGGATGGCCGTGCCGGTGACGATCTACCTGCTGTTCAACGCCGGCGGCGCGGGCGCTCACGGCTGGGGCGCGGCGATGTCGACCGACACGGCCTTCGCGCTCGGTGCGCTGGCGCTGCTGACGCCGCGCGTGGCCACGCGCCTGCGCGTCTTCTTGCTCACCCTGGCCGTCGTCGACGACCTCGGCGCGCTGATCGTGATCGCCACGGCCTACACCAAACACGTATCCGTGCCCGCGCTGATCGTCGCGCTGGTCCTGTTCGGCGTGTTGCTGTCGCTGCGCTTCGCGCCGGCCTGGGGACGGCAGGCGTCGGTGCTGGTCGGCGTCGCGCTGTGGGTGGCGATGTTCAAGTCGGGCATCGACCCGGTGATCGCCGGCCTCGCCGCGGGCCTGGCGACGAGTGCCTTTCCCCCCGCGCGCGAAAACCTCGAGCGCGCGACCGAGCTCACGCGCTCATTTCGTGAGCAGCCGACCCCCGAGCTTGCGCGCTCGGCGCAGCTGGGGGTGCTTTCGGCGATCTCACTCAACGAGCGCCTGCAGTACGAGCTTCATCCGTGGACCAGCTACGTGGTCGTGCCGCTGTTCGCGCTGGCCAACGCGGGCATCCACGTGACCGGGTCGCTGCTCGGCGACGCGATCTCCTCGCCGATCACGCTGGGAATCGTCGTCGCCTACGTGGTCGGCAAGCCGCTGGGCATCCTCGGCGCCTCCTGGCTGGCCTCGCGCCCGGCGCTGCACGGCCCCAAGCCGCCGATCAGCTGGCCGCTGCTGGTTGGCGGCGGCGCGGTTGCGGGAATCGGCTTCACGGTCTCGCTGCTGATCTCAGGTCTGGCCTTCTCAGGCGAGCGCCTGGCCGAGGCGAAGCTCGGCGTGCTCGCCTCGGCGATCATCGCGCCGCTGCTGGCATGGGCGATCTTCAGCTTCGTCAAACGACTGCCCAGCAGCGTGCGCGCGCGCCAGATCAGCGGCACCGCCGAGGATCTGATCGACCTGTCCGAGGAGGTCGATCCCGAGCGCGACCACATCCGCGGCTCCGACGACGCACCGGTCACGCTCGTCGAGTACGGCGACTTCGAGTGCCCGTACTGCGGCCGCGCCGAGCCCGTCGTGCGCGAGCTGCTGTCGAGCTCTGAAGACGACGTTCGCTACGTCTGGCGCCACCTGCCGCTCAACGACGTGCACGGCAGCGCGCAGCTCGCCGCCGAGGCGGTTGAGGCGGCGGGCGCGCAGGGCGCCTTCTGGCCGGTGTACGACGCGTTCCTCAGCCATCAGGACGCGCTCGGCCCGCAGGACATCACGGCGATCGCAAAGGATCTCGGCCTGGACGTCGAGCGGCTGTGGGCGGAGATCCGCCGCCACGAGCACGCGTCGCGCATCGCCGAGGACGTCGCCAGCGCCGACTCCAGCGGCGTGTCGGGCACCCCCACGTTCTTCATCAACGGGCGCCGCCATCAGGGCGCCTACGACATCGACACGCTGAGCGCGGCCGTGCGCGCCGCGCGCGGGCGAGCGCGCCTGACCGGCGCCGCCGGCGCGGCCTGAGCGGGTACCGGGCGAAGGCGCCCCCCGCTGCGCTCGCACAGTCGTTTGCAGGCGCGCACCGGCACTTCAGGATCGCTCGCAACAGCCCGAAGCATTCTGCATGCCGCTGCTGCGCACGTGCCGCCGCCTGCTCGCACGCCTGACGCTCACCCAGCGGGTCGCGCTGACCAGCCTCGTGCCGATGGTTGTGCTCGGGTTCGTGCTGACGAGCGTGATCGAGCACCAGGTGGAGTCCCACAGCGTGGCCGACGCCGGCCAGTCCGCGCGGCTGATCGCGAGCATCGGCATCCAGCCGCGACTGACGCCACACGAGATCGCCCGCGGCCTGACGCCGGCGCAGATCCACGAGCTCGACGAGCAGCTGCGAGCCCGCTCGGCGACGGAGAACCTGGCGCGCATCAAGATCTGGAACGCCGCGGACGAGGTCGTGTACTCGGACGACCACAGCCTGATCGGTCGGCGTTTCGTGCCGGCAGCGGATATGCGGGCCGCGCTCGCGGGGCGGGGCAACAGCGGCGAGGTCGTCACGCCGCAACCGCACGGCGAGACGGACAGCGAGGTCGGCCTCGGCGAACTGGTCGAGGTCTACGTGCCGTTGCGCTTCGCAAACAACGGTCCTCCCGTAGGGGTATTTGAGATCTACCTGAGCTATCGCCCGATTGCTGCCGCGATCGCCCACGACAAGCGCGTGATCGTGCTCGTCGTCGGCATCGGCCTGGCGTTGCTGTGGGCGGTGCTCTATCGGATCGTCGCGCAGGCCTCGCGCAGGCTGCGCCGCCAGGCGCGCGAGAACTACGTGCTGGCGCGCTATGACCCGCTCACCGAGCTGCCCAACCGCACACTCTTTCGCGAACGCGCATCGGCCGCCCTCGACGCCGCCGGGCGCGACGATCGAGACGCCGTCGCTGTGCTGCTGATCGACATCGATGGTTTCACGCAGATCAACAGCACGCTCGGCAACCAGACGGGCGACGCTGTTCTGCGCGAGACCGGGCCGTCGCCTACAACAGCAGCTCGGCGGCGACACGCTCATCGCACGGATCGGAGCGGACGAGTACGCGGTCCTCTGCCCGCACGCCGATGGCGTGCGCGGCGCGCTGCGCACGGCCGCGCATGTGCACAAAGCGATGGAGACGCCGATCGAGCTGCAGGGGATCGCGATCAACGTCGACACGAGCATCGGAACGGCCGTGCTGGAAGGCGAGCACGAAGGGCTCGATGAGCTGCTGCGCCACGCCGACACCGCGCTGGCCCGCGCGAGAGCCATGCGCAGCCGCGTCGAGGTCTACTCCACGCATCACGACAGCTTCGACCCCGCCGGCCTGCTGCTGCTCGGCCAGGTGCGCGAAGGCCTCGACCGCGACGAGTTCGAGCTTCACTACCAGCCGAAGATCGACCTGCAGAGCGGACGTGTGACGGGACTGGAGGCACTGCTGCGCTGGCGACACCCCGACCACGGTCTGCTCATGCCGATGGCCTTCATCGGGCTGATCGAGCAGACGGCGCTGATCGACCCGGTGACCGAGCGCGTCGTCGAGCGTGCGCTGGAGCAGATGGTCGCCTGGCGCGAGCAGGGCATCGATCTCGAGATGTCCGTGAACCTCTCCGCGCGCAACCTGCTCGATCCGGCCCTGCCGGGCCAGATCGTGGCGCTTGCTGGAGCGCCACCGGATCCCCGCGCAGCGACTGACGGTGGAGGTCACCGAGAGCGCCGCGATGGCCGATCCCGCGCGAGCCATCGAGGTGCTGCGCGAGCTGCGTGACCGCGGCGTCGGTGTGTCGATCGATGACTTCGGCACCGGCAATGCCTCGCTGGCCTACCTCGCGCGGCTTCCCGCCAACGAGATCAAGATCGACAAAGCCTTCATCACCAAGCTGTGCGAGGACAGGCGTGGCGAGGCGATAGCGAGTTCGACGATCGATCTCGCACGCCACCTCGGCCTGCACGTCGTCGCCGAGGGCATCGAGACACAGGCGGTGCTCGAGCATCTCGTCGAGCTCGGCTGCGACGCCGGGCAGGGCTATCTGATCTCGCGCCCGCTCAGCGCTCAGGACGTGACCGCGTGGCTGAGCGCCGAGGGCCGAGTGTCGCGAGCGGCGGTCGCTCAGGCGGGCGGTGGCGAGCCCCTTCCGACCGGCGCCGTCAGCCCTTCAGATCCACCAGCTCGCGGGCTCGCTGCAGCACGGCGTCGATCATCGGCTCGGTCAGCCGGCCGGTGAACGTGTTCTGCTGGCTGGGGTGGTAACAGCCGAGCAGTGAGTAGGGCTCGCCCGCCACCTCCGCGCCGTGGGCGAAGCGGGGTTTGGGGCGAAGCGGTTGCGCATTGGCGCCGCGCGCGGCAGTGAGCAACCGCAGGGCGGCATCCCAGGCAAAGCCGCCGAGGCACAGCACCACGCCGATCCGGCTCAGCAAATGCAGTTCGCGCACGCTCCACGGCAGGCAGCGCTCGCGCTCAGCCGGCGTCGGGCGGTTGGCCGGCGGCGCGCAGCGGACCGCCGCGCTGATCCACGCGTCGCGCAGCTGCAATCCGTCGGCACGATCGGTGGAGATCGCCTGGTTGGCAAAGCCCGCGCGCGCCAGTGCGGCGAACAGGAAATCGCCCGAGCGGTCGCCCGTGAACATGCGCCCGGTGCGGTTGGCGCCGTGCGCCGCGGGCGCCAGGCCGAAGATGAGCACGCGCGCCTGGGGGTCACCGAAGCCCGGAAGCGGTCGCCCCCAGTACTGCTCCTCGGCGTAGGCCGCTCGGCGCTCGCGCGCGACCTGCTCGCGCCAGGCGACCAGTCGCGGGCAGCGCGTGCACCTCGAGACAGACGCCGCGAGCGCATCGAGCTCGCCGGGCGTGCCGCCACGCGCTGCGCCCCGTCGATCGCCGGCATGGGGCGCCTCCACGTCCACGGGGCAGTAGTAGCATCGTCGGGGCTATGCCGTTGTGGACGCTGATCGCGCTGCTCGCTTTGATCAAGCTCCCGATCGCTGCGTTGATGCTGTGGATTCCCTTCCGCAACGACGCGGCGATGAACATGCCTGAGCCGCCGGGCCAATCCGACGAGGACGGCGGAACCCACGCGATGCCGGCCGGGCCGCTGGATCCCCATCCGCACCGCCCCCTGCCGTCGGGCCCGCGCCCGCGCGCGCCGCGCCGGGGCCCGCACGGCGGTCAGCCTCCCCCCTCTCCGCGCCGCGTGCGCACGGCGACCCCTCGGCGCGGACGCCGCGTGCGCATCTCTCACTGAACCGCAGCACCGCCGCGGACGCGGCAGGCGCAGGAACCGGCCGGCGGCGTCAGCGGGTGCGCTTGCGCTGTTTGCGCGCGGCCTTGGCTTTCGCGCGTCGCTTGCGCAGTGTCGCTGCGGAGTCGTGCGCGGATCGTGCTTCGGCCAGCTGTGGATCGCCCGCCGGCGCCACGCGGCGGGCGTCGCGAACGATCACGTAGGCGATCGCGATCAGCACGGCGACGGCCGCGAGCAGGACGATGATCACCGTTTTTTTGGAGTTGGAGGCGGGAGCTGTGGAAGCCGTCGTTTCTGTTTTCTGCGTTTTCGTGGTTTCTTCCCGGCCGCCTTCGCTGAGTTCGCCGAACGCCCCGCCTTCGCTGTTTCCGCCCACGGCGAGCGCGACGGGCGAGGTGCCCGCCGTCAGGGTCAGCGCGAGCAGTACGCAGACGCACAGCCGTGCTGCGCGCGCGCGCGATGTGGTGCGGAGTCCGCCGGGCATTGGCCGAGCATACCCGGCCGGGTGTCGCGCGACAAACGATCGCGGCGTCGCAACGGCCGCCGCCGACGTGGCGGCTGGCAAACCGTAGAATGAGCCGCCGTGGCACCCAAACAACGCCAGATCCGGATGGAGCAGCGAGGTGGCCTGGAGGCGATCCAGGCGCTAGAGCAGCGCTCTGACGAGGAGCTCGAAGCCGAGACGAAATACAAGTCGGCGGCCCTGGCGATCCTTGGCGCGCGCGCGGCCGAGCGCTTCGATGCCGAGCAGGCGCGCAGCTTCTTTCAGCGAGCGATCGCCTCCGCGCGCCCGCAGGAGCGGATGCAACTGCGGCGCATGGCAGATGCGTCGCTGGCGCTGGCCGAACGGCGGGCGGGCGACCTCAAGAGCGCCGTCGAGCGCCTCGGGCAGACACCACCGACCGGACGCCAGCTGTTCGCGCTGCGTGCCATGGGCCTGCTGATTCCGCCCGGCTCGGCCGGCATCCTCGCGCGCCTGCGCGGGATCGTGTTGATCCTGATCCTCGTGGTTGTGCTGCTGGCCGTCGGCTTCGGCATCGTGGAGCTCGTCTCGCTGCCCTTCGGCGGCATCGGCACCGCTCCGGCCGTGCTGCTCGGGCTGTTCGTCGTGATCGCCGCACTGGGCATCGCCGCGGCGGTAGGCCGGCGTCGGCGTGATCGCGCAAAGGCCGCGGCCGCCTAGCGCTGCAGGCGCCTCTGCGTGAGTGCCTCGTGCGGGCACTACGCTTGCGCCGTGGCTGTTGTCGGAGCACCCGTCCGCCTGATCGTCAATCCCGCTGCCGGCGGCGGGCGTGCGCGCAGGCTGGCGCCCGAGGCCGAGTCGGCATTGCGTGCCCGTGGCCTGACCGTTCAGCGCTCTGACACGCGCGATCTGCCGCATGCGCGAGAGCTCGCCGTCGAGGCCGCACGCGCTGGAGAAACGGTCGTCGTGCTCAGCGGCGACGGCGCTGTCGGCGCGGTGGCCGAGGCGCTGCGCGCGGTGCCGGGCGCCGTGCTCGGCGTGCTGCCTGGCGGGCGCGGCAACGACCTTGCGCGAGTGCTCGGGATCTCCGATGACGTGCAGTCGGCATGCGCGACGATCGCCGACGGGGTGGCGCGCGCGATGGACGTCGGCGAGGTGCGCTCGGCGGGCGAGCAGCACGCTCGCACGTTCGTGGGGATAGCTTCTGCGGGCTTTGACAGCGACGCCAACCGCATCGCCAATGAGGCGCCCGCGTGGTTGGGGGGCCTGGTGTACGCCTACGGTGCGTTGCGTGCACTGATCTCCTGGAGGCCCGCGCGCTTTGAGATCGAGCTCGATCCCCCCGGCGAGACGCACAGCTTCAGCGCGTACACGATCGGTACGTGTAACTCCAAGGCCTATGGCGGAGGGATGCTCGCGGCGCCCGACGCGATGCTCGACGACGGCTTGCTGGAGGTCATCGTGCTGGAGAGCATCGGCAAGCTGGCCTTTCTGACGAAGATCCTCCCCAACGTCTTCAAGGGGACCCACATCAACCAGCCCAGCGTGCACGTGTTCCGTGCGCGCGAGGTCTCGATCTCAAGTGACCGGCCGTTCACGATGTACGCCGACGGTGACCCGATCGGCGAGCTGCCGGTCAGCGTGCGCGCGGTGGCGGGCGCAGTCGACGTGCTGGTTCCCGAGCGTAACCCGCCACGCTCGGCGTTCGCGCCGCTCTCCCCCGGCTCCACCGCGCCCCGGCACGCGGCATTGCCCGCCCCCGGGGCCGGCGGGCAGCCACCGCCGGCGGCCTGATGGCCGGCCCGCTTGCCCCGAAGCTCGCCATCGCGCGGGCCGTGGCGGCGCTCGCCCGCCTGCGTGGCGGCGGCGCCACGAGCGTTCCCGGCAAGGTGCTGCTCAAACTCGAGGAGGACGCGATCGGCGTGCTCGGCTCGCGCCTTGCGCAGGGCAGCGTGCTCGTCTCGGCGACCAACGGAAAGACCACCACGACGGCGATGGCCGCGGGCATCTTCGAGCACGCCGGCGTGGCACTCGTGCACAACGCCGCGGGTGCGAACATGGCCGGCGGAATCGCCACAGCGCTGCTGGCGGCCACGCGATCCGGCGCGGCGATCGACGGCGAGCTGGGACTGTTCGAGGTCGACGAGCTGTGGCTGGACGCCGTGGCGGCACAGCTTCACCCCCGCGCGATCCTCCTGGCGAACCTGTTTCGCGACCAGCTCGACCGCTACGGCGAGCTGGAGACGATCGCCGAGCGCTGGGCGAAGGATGTCGAGGCTCGGCAGCTGGTGCTCAATGCCGACGATCCGCTGATCGCCGACCTCGGGCGCGAGCGCGAGGGCGAGGGCGTTCTCTACTACGGCGTGGAGGACGACTCGCTGGCGCTCGCGGGCATGGCCCATGCCGCCGACGCCAAGCACTGCCGTCGCTGCGGCGCCCCGTACGTGTTCGACGCGGTGTACCTCGGTCATCTTGGCCACTACCACTGCGCAAGCTGCGGTCAGCGCCGCCCCACTCCGGCGGTCACCGCCACCGACGTGCGCCTGCACGGCGTGCGCTCGGCGAGCTTCACCCTGCACACGCCACAGGGCAGCGCGCCGGTGAACCTCTCGCTGCCGGGCCTCTACAACGTCTACAACGCGCTCGGCGCGGCGGCCCTCGCACTGGCGCTGGAGGTCCCGCTGGCGAGCATCGCTGCCGGGCTGCAGGCGACGAGGGCCGCGTTCGGCCGCGCCGAGACGGTCACGCTGCACCCGGCGCGGCGCGCCCCTGGGGCGCGCGCGGCGCAGACGGGCGAGCGCGAGCTGCGCATCCTGCTCGTAAAGAACCCGGCGGGCGCCAACGAGGTACTGCGCACGCTCGCGCTGGAGCCGGGCGAGCACGACGTGCTGGGCGTGCTCAACGACAAGATCGCCGACGGGCGCGATGTGTCGTGGATCTGGGATGCCGACTTCGAGCTGCTCGCCGGCCGTGTTCACAGCTTCACCTGCAGCGGCAACCGAGCCGCCGAGCTGGCCGTGCGCATGAAGTACGCGGGGATCGAGCCGGCGCGCATCAGCGTCGAGCCCGAGCTCGGCCCGGCACTCGACGAGGCGACCGCGCAGCGCCCCGGCGCAGACGCCCCCCTGTACGCCCTGCCGACGTACACGGCGATGCTGTCCCTGCGCGAGCTGCTCGTCGCACGCGGGGAGGTCGACAGCTCATGGTCCTGAGCGACTCGCGCCCGGCAGGCGCTTGCTCCCGCGCGCAGCAGCCGACCGACGCGCGCGTCGTCTGGCACGACCTCGAGTGCGGTGGCTATCGCGCCGATCTGCCGCTGTGGCGCGAGCTGGCTGCGCGCGCCGGCGGACCCACGCTCGACGTCGGCGCGGGCAGCGGTCGCGTGTCGCTCGATCTCGCGCGCGCGGGCATCGACGTGACGGCGCTGGACCTCGACCCGGCCCTGCTCGCGGCGCTGGCAGAGCGCGCGCAGCGGCTCGGGCTGAGCGTGCCGACGATCTGCGCAGACGCGCGCTCGTTCTCGCTGCAGCGGCACGACTTCGCGCTGTGCGCGGTACCGATGCAAACGATTCAGCTGCTCGGCGGCGCGCAGGGGCGCGTGGCATTTCTGCGCTGCGCCCGCGAGCACCTGCGCCCGGACGCGACGGTCGCATGCGCGATCCTCGCGTCGCTGGAGCCGTTTGACTGCTCGCAGGGGACGGTCGGCCCGGCCGCCGAGCGGATCGAGCTGGACGGCCTTCTGTACCTCAGCCGCGCGACGCGGGTGAGCGAGCTCGCGACGAGCATCGAGATCGAACGCGAGCGGCGCGTGCTGGCCGAACCCGAGCGCCCGACGAGCTCGCATGATCGACCACAGCCAGGCGGCCCCGAGCGCGACGTGGTGGTGCTGGATCGCGTGAGCGCCGACGAGCTCGAGCGAGACGCTCGCGTCGCCGGCCTGCGGCCGGTCGCGCGCCATCACATCCCCGCGACAGAGGAGCACGTCGGCAGCGTGGTGGTGGTGCTCGGTGTCTGACGCCGCCGCGCCCGCCTCGCCGCAGGACACGCTGCGCGTGTGTGCGCTGTACCCGGACCTGATGAACATCTACGCCGATCGCGGCAACCTGCTGATGCTCGAGCGGCGCTGTCGCTGGCGCGGGATCGGCTTCGAGCTTGCGGCGAGCGGCCTCGGCGAGACGATCGACGCCGAGGCGCACGACCTGTTCTACCTCGGCGGCGGGCAGGATCGCGACCAGCGGCTGTGTGCGGAGGACCTGATCGACACCAAGAGCGCCGCACTGCGACGGGCGGCCGCACGCGACGCCGTGGTGCTCGGCGTGTGCGGCGGCTATCAGTTGCTCGGCAACTCCTACACGCTCGGTGGCCAGACGATCGAGGGCGTCGGGCTGCTCGACGTGCACACCACGCGCGAGGAGGACCGGCGGCTGATCGGCAACGTCGCCATCGAGGTGCGCCTCGATGGCGACCTCGGCGAGCCGGGCGAGCGCGTGCTGGCGGGCTTTGAGAACCATGGCGGGCGTACCGCTCTGGGAGCTGGCTGCGCCCCGCTGGGGCGTGTGCTGCGCGGGCTCGGCAACGACGGGCACAGTGGCTTTGAGGGCGCGCGCAACGGCAACACCATCGGTACCTACCTGCACGGCCCGCTGCTGCCCAAGAACGCCTGGTTTGCCGACTGGCTGATCGCGCGCGCGCTGCGCATCGAGGTCGGCGCGCTGGCGCCGCTCGACGACCGGCTCGAGGACGAAGCGCACGCGAGCGCACTCCACGCGGCCGGGCTGTAGGGCGACCGGCTACGGCGAAGCTCGCAAACTCGGCGATCGCGCTCAGACAGCGCGCGTCGGCCTTCTAGGATCGGCGCGGTGGAGCTTTCGGAGTACCAGCGCCTGTCGCGTCGCACCGCGGAGTACCCGCGTGGCGCGTGGCTTTCCTATCCGGCGCTGGGCCTGGCCGGCGAGGCCGGCGAGGTTGCCGAGCACGCCAAGAAGGCGATCCGTGACGACGCCGGCGAGGTCGGCGACGAGCGGCGCGCGAAGATGTCCAAGGAGCTCGGCGACGTGCTCTGGTATGTCGCGCAGCTGGCCAGCGAGCTCGAGCTCGATCTCGACGAGATCGCCCAGGCGAACCTCGACAAGCTGCTCTCGCGCCAGCAGCGCGGTGTGTTGTCAGGCAGCGGCGACGACCGCTGACGGTCAATCGCGATTCGGCGCTAGGAGGGGATCGGCCGCGGCGCCGGCACGATCACAAAGCGCTCGAAGCGCTGGGCGATACGGGCGGGTACGAGTGCGCGGACGCGCACACCGTCGGGCGTGTCCTCGCGCGTGACTTCGCCGGCGACGTCGTGCAGCTCTGCCAGGCTTCCGCCGTCGGCGTAGGGCACGAGCAGATCGAGAGTTCGCAGCGTGTGCGCCAGCTCGCGCTCGATGGCCTCGCCGAGCTCTGCGAGACCGTCGCCGGTGGCGCCGCTGACGAGCACGGCATCGGGGTGGCGCAGGCGTAGTTCGTCGCGCTCGGACTGATCGAGCAGGTCGGCCTTGTTGAGCACGAGCAGCCGCGGCCTGTCGCCCGCGCCGATCTCCTCGAGCGTCTGCTCGACGGAGTGACGCATCACATCGGCCTGGTCCTCTGGCGCTGATGCGTCGAGCACGTGCGCGAGCAGATCGGCGCGGCGCGTCTCCTCCAGGGTCGCCGCAAACGCGTCGACGAGCTGGTGCGGGAGCTTTGAGATGAAGCCGACCGTGTCGGTGAGCAGATGGGCGCGGCCGCTCAGGCGAAGCTCGCGGGTGGTCGGGTCAAGCGTGTGGAAGAGGCGGTCGCGCACGCCCACCTCCGCGCCGGTCATCGCGTTGAGCAGCGTCGACTTGCCGGCGTTCGTGTAGCCGACGAGCGCGATCGTCGGCAGCGAGGCGCGCTCGCGCTCGGCGCGCTGCACCGCGCGCGTGCCCTTGACGTGCTCCAGGCGCCGGCGTAGCGCCGCGATGCGGTCGCGCGCAAGGCGGCGATCGGTCTCGATCTGCGTCTCGCCCGGTCCACGCGTGCCGATGCCGCCGCCCAGCCGCTCCAGGTGCGTCCATAGGCCGCGCATGCGCGCGAGGTTGTATTCCAGTTGCGCCAGCTCGACCTGCAGCTTTCCCTCGGCGCTGTTCGCGTGCGAGGCGAAGATGTCGAGGATCACGGTCGTTCGGTCGACGACGGGAAGGCCGACGGCCTCCTCGAGATTGCGCTCCTGGCGCGCGGTCAGCTCGTCGTCGCAGGCGATCAGATTGGCGTCGGCCGCCTTTGCCGCGGCCTTCGCCTCGGCGACCTTGCCGGGTCCGAGATAGGTGTTCGGGTGCGGCTGGTCGCGCTGCTGGACCATCTCGCCGACCACGCCCACGCCGGCGGTGCGCAGCAGCTCGGCCAGCTCGGCGAGGTCGTTCTCGCCCTTTGGCAGCGCCGCCACGCAGAACGCACGCTGGCGCGCGCGCGGCGCCTGCTCCTCTGGCCCATGACCGTTCTGCGACGGCTGCGCCGGTGTTATCCGGCCGTTGCGGCTTCTCTGCATCCACCATCCAGTCTAGACGGCGTATGCAGAGCGGTTGTGACCTACTTGGCGAGTGCCCCGAGACGCTCCATGGCCTCTACCAGCCGCGCGTCGGGAGTTGTCAGCGAGATGCGAAACCAACCCTCCCCTGCAGGCCCGTACACGGCGCCCGGCGTAACCACGACGCCCGCCTGCTCGAGCACGTGCTCGCAGTAGGCGGCGGAGCTCTCATAGCCGTCGGGAATCGGTGCCCACACGTAGATCGTGGCGTGCGGCGGGTGCACGTCGACGCCGATCTTGCGCAACGCATCGCACACGAGATCGCGCCGGCGGCGATACAGCTCGGTCATCGAGGCGACCTCGGCGTCGGCCTCGGGCGAGAGGGCCGCGATGCCTGCGAGCTGCACAGCGTCGAACAGACCGGAGTCGACGTTCGTCTTCAGGCGCCAGTAGGTGTGCAGCGCGTCGGCGTTTCCGACCAGTACCGCACAGCGCCAGCCGGTCATGTTGTAGCCCTTGGACAGTGAGAACACCTCGATGCCAACGTCCTTCGCGCCGGGCGTTGCCAGGAACGAAGCCGGGCGATAGCCGTCGAAGGCGATCTCCGAGTAGGCGTTGTCGTGCACGACGAGGATGTCGTAGGAGCGCGCGAAGTCGACCACGCGCTCGAAGAATCCCTCCGGGGCAAGCGCACCCGTCGGGTTGTTCGGGTAGTTGAGGTACATCAGCTTGGCGCGGCGCGCGACGTCCTCGTCGATCGCGCCGAGATCCGGCACGAAGCCGAGCTCCGGCTCCAGTGCCATCAACACCGGCTCGGCGCCTGCCAGCCACGGCCCGCCGGTGTACACGGGATAGCCGGGGTCGGCCGCCAGCGCGTAGTCCTCGGGGTCCAGGAAGGCGAGGTTGAGGTTGAAGATCGCCTCCTTGGCGCCGATCGCCGGGATGATCTCGCGCTCGGGATCGAGCTTCACGTCAAAGCGGCGAGCGTAGAAGTCGCGCACGGCCGCGCGGAAGTCTGCGCGTCCCCGGTTGGACGGGTACTGGTGCGTCTCGGCCTCCGAGACCGCCTCTTGCATCGCCTCGACGATCAGCGCCGGTGTCGGGCGGTCGGGGTCGCCGATGCCGAGGCTGATCACGTCGACGCCGGCGGCGCGCTTGTCGGCGATCTTGCGCTCCAGTTCGGCGAACGCGTACGGCGGTATGCGCTCCAGGCGCTTGCTCGGTCTCATCCAGCTCCTTCGATCTCGGTCCGCTACAACACTTCCCGCTCAGCCGGCCTCGCGCAGCTCGCGCACGAGCTGCTCGCTCAGCTGCCCCGCGAAGACGGGCAGCGCCCAGCCTGACAGGTGAACGCGCAGATCCGGCGCCACCTCGACCTCCAGCTCGCCGCCGTCGAGCACGACGACGACGCGGGTGGCGGCGTCTGGAGGTCCGGGCGCCCGCTCGGGCGAGCCGGCGACGAGGTAGGCGATTGCAGCGCCCGTGGCGCCGGTGCCCGATGAGAGCGTCTCCCCCACGCCGCGCTCGAAGATGCGCGCCCGGATACGTGGTTGGGGACCGCCGGCAAGCTCGGTGTACCACGAGACGTTCGTGCGGTTGGGGAACTCGGGGTGGGCTTCCAGCGGGGGGCCGGCCGCGGCCAGGTCCAGCGCCTGCAGCGCCGACGTGTCGTCAACACGAATCGCGCACTGCGGGTTGCCGATCGAGACGTGCTGCACACTCCAGGATGCGCCCGCCGCCATCTCCGCGGCGCTCGCCGGCTGTTCGACACGCAGCTCGGCGGCTCCATCGGACGGGCCCGCGGGGAAGTCCTTTGACGTCAGGCTCGCCCGGCCCATGTCCACGCGGCAGGTGAACGGGCCGGTGATCTGTGGCGCGATCCTGCCTGCGGCGGTGTGGATCGAAAAGCTGTCGAGCTCGGTCCACCCGCGCCTGCGCAGATAGAGGATCGCCTCACGTGCGCCATTGCCTGACAGCTCGGCCTCTGAGCCGTCGGGGTTGAAAATGCGCAGATCGGCCACGTCGGCGGGATCGCCGGGCGGCGACAGCTCCAGCACACCGTCGGCGAACACGCCGAAGTGCGCTTCGCACAGGCGCTTCACGCGCGCAGACGTCAGCTCGAAGGCCAGATCGTCGCGCTCGACGATCAGGTAGTCGTTGCCAAGTGCTTGCCACTTCTCGAATTTCATCGGGCGGCGGAGTCTAGGATCTCCTGCGCGACGGAGCCCGCCGAGCGGTCGGTCACGTCGATCGCGGTCACACCGGCGAGCTTGCGCAGCCACGTCAGCTGGCGCCGCGCGTAGTTGCGCGTCCGCCGCTTCATCGCCTCCACGTCCCCCGCCAGCAGCTCGTCGAAACCGAGCGCCTTGCGCGCGGTCATCGACACGCCGGCGGCGTGCGCACGGCGGACCTCGTCGAGCACGCCCGCCGTGAGCATCTCCTCGACACGTGCGTCGATGCGCGCGTACAGCGCTTCGCGCTGCATCGTCAGCGCGGCTAGCAGCGTCGGGTGGCGCAGCTCCTCGCTCCACAGCTGCGAGTGCTCGCGCGGCGGCGAAAGCTCGCCGGCATCGAGCAGCTCGAGCGCGCGCACGATGCGCCGCCAGTCCTGCTGCTCAATGCCCTGTGCCGACGATGGCGCATGTTCTGCGAGCCGTGCGTGCAGCGCCGGCGAGCCGTGCTGCTGCAGTTCGGCCATCAGACGCTCGCGCGTGCCGCTCTCGGGCGCTGGGCGCAGATCCAGATCGGCGAGCGCCGCGCGCAGGTACAACCCGGTCCCGCCGACGACGATCGGCGTGTGACGCGCGCCGAGCAGCCCGTCGATCTCCGCGTGTGCGAGCTTTGCGTACTCGCCGACGCTGAACGTCGCGTCGAGCGGCAGAAACGAGAGCAGGCGGTGATCGAGCGCGGCACGCTCGCCGGCTGAGGCGACCCCGGTGAGCGTCTCCAGGCCGGCGTAGACCTGCAGCGCGTCGGCCGAGACAGCGACGGGCTCCTCCCCGCGCTCGCGCAACAGCTGCGCGAGCGCCACGGCGATTGCCGTCTTGCCGACGCCTGTCGGGCCAAACAGCGCGATCACCTGGGCGGGGCTTCCTGTCGTCTTGGCAGCGGCCGTCGCTCCAGGCGTGTTCATCGCCGCAGTATCGCCGCCTGGCGCGCTCGGGCAGGCGCGGAAGCTGGCGTGCGCGCCCGGGGCGGCGTATTTGCATAGGCTTGCCGGGATGAAGATCTCGGGGGCGAATGTTCTTCTCACGGGCGCGACCGGCGGCATCGGTCACGCGATCGCACGCGCCGTTGCCGCCGAGGGCGGCAAGCTGATCCTCACTGGCCGCCGCGCCGAGGTGCTCGAGCCGCTTGCGCAGGAGCTCGGCGCGCGCGCTCTGGCGGTCGACCTGGTCGAGCCGGGTGAGGTCGACCGTCTCGCCGGCGAGGCCGGTGACGTGGACATCGTGATTGCCAATGCCGCGCTGCCGGCCACCGGAGCGCTGGACACCTTCACCATGCAGGAGATCGACCGTGCTCTCGCCGTCAACCTGCGCGCCCCGATCGCGCTGACACACGCACTGCTTCCGGGAATGCTCGCGCGCGGTCGCGGGCACCTCGTCTACATGTCCTCGCTCAGCGGCCGCGCGGCCACGCCGGTCTCGCTGATGTACACGACCACCAAGTTCGGCTTGCGCGGCTTCGCTGCCGGCCTGCGCATCGACCTGCGCGGCAGCGGCGTCGGCGTGACGACGGTCATGCCCGGCTTCATCCGCGACGCCGGCATGTTCGCGATCGCCGGCGCAGAGCTGCCATCCACGGTCGGAACGCGCAGCCCGGAGGACGTTGCGCGAGCGACGATCCGCGGCATCGAGCGCAACAAGGGCGAGGTCGACGTGGCGCCGCTCCCCGTTCGCCTCGGCGCGATCGTCGCGAGCGTCGCACCTGAGTTTGGCGCTGCCGTCAGCCGCCGTTCCGGCGGCGACAGGATCGCCGACGAAATGGCTTCCGGCCAAGCCGGCATGCGCTAGCTCAGAACAGCGCCTCCTGGGTGGCCGGGGGCGGCGCCGGTTCCAGCTCATCCGCGGGGTCGGACCGCACCTGCACAAAGCGATGCGACTGCCCTCGGCGATGGACCAGGCGCGACAGGCGCTTGCGTTCCTCCTGCGGCGCATAGGCGCCGCGGCGGTAGAGCCGCTCGTAGCGCTCCACGAGGTCTGGGCGCTGCTCGCGCAGCCAGCCCATGAACACCTGGCGCACCTCTCCGCGCAGGTGCAACGCGATGCCGCTGACGCTTGTCGCACCGGCCTCGGTCACCAGGTTCAGCAGCTCCTCGACCTGGGCCGGCGAGTCGTTGATCCCAGGCATCAGCGGCGCGATCAGCACGCCCGTCGGGATACCCGCGCGGTTGAGCTCGGCCACCGCCTCCAGACGTGCCCGCGGGTTGGGCGTGTGCGGCTCGGTGGCGCGCCACGCCTTCTCGTCGAGCGTGGGGATCGACAGGCACGCCCCGAAGCTCGTGCGCTGTGCGATCTGCAGCATCAAAGGAAGATCGCGCAGCAGCAGCGGCGACTTCGTGAGCACCGAGCACGGGTTTGCGGCGTCGCGCATCGCTTCCCAGATGCCCTGCATCAGCTTGTAGCGACCCTCGACCCACTGGTAGGGATCGGTGTTCGTCCCCAGCGCGACGTGCTCGCGCTTCCAAGACGGGCGCGCGAGCTCGGCGCGCAACACCTCAGGAGCGTTGACCTTGACGACGATCTCGCGCTCGAAGTCGCGGCCGGCGTCGAAGCCGAGGTACTTGTGCGTGGGCCGGGCAAAGCAATATTGGCACGCGTGACTGCAACCCCTGTACGGGTTGATCGTCCAGCGAAACGGCATGCGCGACTGCTTGGGCACGCGATTGAGCACCGAGCGCGCACGCACCTCGTAGAAGCGCGTCTGCAGGGCCTCGGGTGCGTCGAATCGCCGCACGATCGCCTCGTCGCGGTATCCAGGCAGGCTGCGCTGCTCCTCCTCGCTCAGGGACAGATTGCTCCAGCGCACGAACGTATGTTCGCATAGCGCTCGGCAGACCCCGTGTCGACGGGCGGTTCGCGCTTTCCCACGGGACTCCCAGCCGACGCTACGTGCCCTCTAACGCACCGTTTTGCCTGCCCTTAGCCCCGCGCGCCAGCATGAGTCCATGGCCCCTCAGAACGACCTCAGGAGAACGACGAGATGAACCTATCCAGACTGCTCGGGGCGACGATGGTCGCCGGCGCACTAGGTCCTGGCGCCGCGTCGGCGGCGCCCGTCACCGCCGCTACGGCCACCGAGAACGCGGCTCGCGCTGTCAGCGCGGCGAAAGTCCCGGCCACTCCCGTCCCCGATCCACGATCGGGGACGGGCGCCCCTGCCGGCCTTGCGATGCCGCCGGCCGGCGCCGCCGGCCAGTAACGGCTGGCCGTGCAAGCGACGAGTGCGGTGGGCGCCGCCGACCCGGCGCCCATCCGCTCGTCGCAGACGACGAACGTACGCAAACGTTCGTCCACGACCCCCGCGCGTCGGTTATCGCTCGCATCGCAGGGGCCGAGCAAGGGTCTGATGACGGGGCATCATTCGCACTCACGCGAGTCAGGGCCGGCCGGTCCATCCTGGCTCTGCCGTGACGACTTCGACCGCGAACGCATGCTCGACATGGAGGAGCGAGTGCGCCCGGTGAGGCAGCGTGCACTTGCGATCCTCGCCGTCGCCTTGATCGCCTGCGGCCCTTGGCTGGGCTGGTGGCCCGCGCTCTTTTTGATTCCCGCGGCGCTGTGCTTTGGCGCCGCCGATCTGCTGATGCCGCGTGTCGGGCGCCCCGAGCTCTTGATGTTCGGCGCCTGGATCGGCAGTGGCCTGGTGATCGGCGGGGCGGTGGCGCTGAGCGGCGGGGCAAAAGAGCCGACCCTTGCGTGGCTGGCGATTCCCGTGATCACGCTCAGCTCGCGCTTTCCGATGCGCGGCGTGGTCGTTGGCGTGATCATCAACATCGCGATCCTGCTCGCTGTTGCGTTCGGCGTCGATGCTCATCAGGTCATTCACAACCCGGTGCTCGTGATCGCGCCGGTCGCCCTGTTGCTGTGCGTCGCGGTGCTCTCCACGCCGTTGATGCGCTCCGACATTCAGCACCGCAGCGACGCCGTGATCGACCAGCTGACGGGCATGCTCAACCGCAAGGCGCTGAGCACGCGCGTCGCTGAGCTCGCCCAGCAGTCCCAGCTCACCGGCGACTCGATCGGCATCATCGTCGGCGACCTCGACCACTTCAAGGCGATCAACGACACACGCGGGCACTCGGTCGGCGACGTCGTGCTCAAGGAGGTCGCCTACCAGTTGCGCAAGCAACTCCGCGCTTTCGACCTCGCCTACCGCCTCGGCGGCGAGGAGTTTCTGATCCTGCTGCCGGGCTCCGATCTCGAGCAGTCCGCGACCCTCGCCGAGCAGCTGCGCCGCGGCGTCGGTGACAATGACGTCGCCGGCGGCCTCGACGTGACCATGAGCTTCGGTGTCGGCGCTTCGCTGCGCGGTGAGCCCTTTGACTACGCCGAGGTCTTCAAGGCCGCCGACGCCGCTTTGTACCGCGCCAAGCGCAGCGGGCGCGACCGCGTGTGTCTCTCCGGCGAAGAGCCCGTCGGCCCGACCGTGGCCGTTCCCGCCTTCGCCTGATCCTCCGGCTCACGCGCCGACGCGTGCGAGCAGCAGCTCCTCGCCGGCGAGCGTCTGGCTCGTCGCCGAGTCGATCCGCACGCGCGTGATCTCCCCTGGCGAGGCCAGGCCGGAGAAGTTGACGACTTTGTTGTGGCGCGTGCGCCCGCGCAGGCGCTCGGCGTCAGTGCGCGAAGAGCCCTCCACGAGCACGTCCAGCTCACGCCCGATGAAGCGCTGCGCACGCTCGCGCGCCGCGCGCTGCACGACCTCCAGCAGGCGCTGCATGCGCTCGACCTTGACCGGGTGCGGCACGAGACCCGTCTCGATCTGCGCGGCCTCGGTACCGCGGCGCGGTGAGAAGATGAACGTGAACGCCGCGTCGTAGCGGACCTCTTCGGCTACCTGCAGCGTCTGTGCGAAGTCCTCCTCGGTCTCGCCGGGAAAGCCGACGATGATGTCCGTCGTCAGCGCCACATCGGGCACATGCTCGCGGATCATCGCCACACGCTCCATGTAGCGGCGGCGATCGTACGTGCGCCGCATCGCCTTGAGGATGCGCGACGAGCCCGACTGCAGCGGCAGGTGGATGTGCTCGCACACGCTCGCCAGCTCGGCGTGCGCGCGGATCACGTCTTCGCGCATGTCCTTCGGGTGCGGGCTGGTGTAGCGCAGCCGCTGGATCCCGTCGATCTCGTCGATCGCCCGCAGCAGGCCGGCGAAGCTGGGGCGCGCCGGACGACCTACACCTGGCGCGCCGTCCGGCGCCGGCAGATCGCGCCCGTAGGAGTTGACGTTCTGGCCGAGCAGCGTCAGCTCGCGCACGCCGTCGGCGGCCATCGCCTGAGCCTCGGCCACGAGCTCGTGCATCGGGCGGCTGACCTCGCGCCCACGCGTCGACGGAACGATGCAGTACGAGCACGCGCAGTTGCAGCCGACGCTGATCTGCATCCACCCCTGAAACGGACGCGCGCGCTGCGCCGGCAGGTGACCCGTGAAGCCCTCAAACTCGAAATAACCCTGCGCTGTCAGCGAGTCGCTCGTCAAAAACTCGGCCAGCTTGTGCACCTGGCCGGGTCCGAATGCCACGTCCACGAACGGGAAGCGCTCGAACACCTCCTCCTTGACCGACTGCGCCCAGCACCCCCCTACGCCGATCAGCTTGTCCGGGCTTTCCAGCTTCAGCCGTTTGGCTTCCCCCAGGTGCGCGATGAAGCGGCTGTCGGCCGACTCGCGGATCGAGCACGTGTTGAACAGGATCAGGTCCGCCTCGCCGCGCTCGGGCGCTTCGGCGTAGCCCAGCGACTGCAGCATGCCCTTCATCCGCTCGGAGTCGTGCTCGTTCATCTGGCAACCGAACGTCGTCACGTGGTAGGTCTTAGGCATTCCGTCTTCTCTCGAGCACGCGCACATCGTAGAGCCGTCGGAGCCGGCCAGACGCCTTATCGGCCTCAGGATCGCCAAGGCGGACGCAGCTCGAGGCGCTCTGTTTCATCCTCGCCGTGCTCGAGTCCGATCCTCAGCACCGCCGCCGAGCGAGGTACCCCCGGTTCCAGGCGCCACTCGGACCGCCACGGATGCTCAGAACCGCCTGTCGCTCTAAAGGTCGCGTGGTAACGGGTTCCGAGGTCATCCGTCACCGACAGCGGCAGTCCGCTGAGACGCGGGACGCTGGGCTGCTCGGGCGGCCACAGATCTTCCGCCTCTGCAGCAGCGCGGCGCTGAACCCATCGACTCTCGTAGGCCCTCCACTCTGTATCGAACGCCATGTCAAGCGCGTCGGTGATCTCGGTGCGCAGAGCCTCCAGCCTGACGACAAGCCGCTGGCTCCACAGTTCGACACGCATGACGACGACTGTGATCCCTTCGATTTCGCCAAGCGGATGCTCCGGTGTGAGCAGCCCTTCAAGACGGTCCGGATCGCCGCCTAAAGCCCCGCCGAGGGACACCGCCCGCTCGTGCCGTCGCCGAGTGATCATTGCCCTGTCGCGCTCGGCTTCCTCCAGCTGAGCGCTTGCGCGCGCGGCGTCATCCTTTAGGAGGGCACCGGCCTCAGACAGGGCGAGCAGTTCAGTACGCAGCTCTTCATAGGGTGGGTTGGTCGTTCGCATCGCGGTGTCGAACGTCTGCCGTAGCCACTCATGGGCATGCACGCGACAACCTTGACGGACAACCAGCGTCTCGGCAACCGAATTGCATCGCGCCGACGCTTGCGCCCGCGCATTTACGGAACCACGTGCTCACGTGGTAGCGCTCTCGCACCGACACCTCGTAGGCGCGCAGTTGGTGTCCTGCGGATGCGGACCAGGCACGACCGATCCTGATCGCAGTAGCATGCCCAACTATGCGTACGCTTCTGTTGACCGTTGTGGTTGCAGCTGCTCTCGCGATGAGTGCCCAGGCCAACGCCGGGCCCCCAGCAAGGCTCTGTCGCCATGTCAGCGTCAGTAAGTGCGAAACGTACCTGGCTCCGTACAGTGCGGCGCAGTTTCTCAAGCAATACGACTTCTACAAGTCGGCACATGGATCCACCAACGGCTCGTTCAGCGGGTCAGAACTCTATTGCGACTACACACCCCAAGCTTGGTCGTTTCGTTGCGGCGCCGTGGAATTGGCCGCGTCTTCATCGCACTGCAAGGTCGAAGCACTCATCTCTCGCAGCAAACTGAAGACCTGGTATTTCAACTCGCTGAGCGAAAGCGAAGGCTGCGCCGCGCGGCTCGGCGCGCCACAGAGGCCACTGAGCGCCGACACCAGGGCCACACTCCTCGCCGACGCACTGAGGGACGCCGCGACCCTGGGTGATCGCCATCCGCTTGAGGTAGACGCAGTCGCTACGACGCACCAATTGGCGCTGCAGGCGACGTGCCATTGCGACGGAGGCGGTGTGATCCCTGCAAACACGCCCGTCTACCTTGTGGTCGTCCGCGGCCGCTTCTCCTGCAATTGCTCTGTCCCTCCTCACGGTCCTGCCCCGCCTGACCTGTCCGTCCTCACGCTCCAGGCGCCGGCCACAGAACCGCTACCCGCGTTTCCGCCAACCGGCGAGCAGAACACGATCCCCAATTTGGAGGGCGCCGGCGCGCCGGTGTTGCTGTACGAAGCGCCCCGTAGCGGCTAGCCGGACTCCGGCCGAGCACAAAGGCCACTGCGAAGCTCTTTTTTGGGCCGCGCTCCCAGACGTTGTTCCATGAAGGCCCTGAGCCTCTGCGCCGCTGAGGCTCTTTCGCTACGTCACTGAGCCGAGCCCATGTAGGCTTTGCCGATGACACAGAGCGACCGGGCAATCCCCGAGAAGGACCGCTGTGCGACCTGCAAGGGCGCGGGCTGGACCTGGTTTGAGGCAGAGCCGGAGGGCAGATGGATTGTCTGCCGCGACTGCATCGGCACCGGCCGCGTCGACCAGAAGGGTCGCAAGCGGCTGCGTCCGGACGAGGTCGACGGCGCCTAGCCTCCTCGTCGGCCTGCGATGGCCGCCGGCGGAGCAGTTCGCGAGAGCCGGGCCCGGTGTCCAGGCCCGGCCGGCCCAGCTCTCTACGCGACCGCCGCTACCGCCGGTTCGCTGGCAATCGGTGCCGAAGCGTCCTTGTCGCGGTCAATCGGCGTGACGAGGTCTTTGCCGAGGCCGAGCGCCGAGTAGATCTTCTCTTCGATCTCTTTGGCCATCTCCGGATTCTGGTCGAGGTGCGCCTTGGCGTTGCCGCGGCCCTGCCCCAGGCGGTCGTTTCCATAGGAGAAGAACGAGCCGGACTTGGAGACGATGTTGTGCTCCAGCCCGAGGTCGATCAGGCAGCCCGAGGTCGAGATGCCCTTGCCGTACTCGATGTCGAATTCCGCCTGGCGGAAGGGCGCTGCGACCTTGTTCTTGACGACCTTCACACGCACGCGGTTGCCGACCGCCTCGGTGCCGTCCTTGAGCGTCTCGATACGGCGGATGTCCAGGCGCTGGGAGGCGTAGAACTTCAGCGCCCGACCGCCCGGCTGGGTCTCCGGCGAGCCGAACATCACGCCAACCTTTTCGCGGATCTGGTTGGTCAGGATGCACAGCGTCTGCGTGCGGTTCAGGTTGCCGGCGAGCTTGCGCATCGCCTGGGACATCATCCGCGCCTGCGCACCCACCGTCTGGTCGCCCATCTGCCCCTCGAGCTCGACGCGCGGCGTGAGCGCCGCGACCGAGTCGATCGCCACCACATCGACCGCGCCCGAGCGCACCAGCATGTCGGCGATCTCCAGCGCCTGCTCGCCGTAGTCGGGCTGGGAGACCAGCAGCTCGTCGATGTCGACGCCGATCTCCTTGGCATAGAGCGGGTCCATCGCGTGCTCGGCGTCGATGAAGGCACACACTCCGCCGAGCTTCTGCGCCTCGGCGAGCACGTGGTAGATCATCGTCGTCTTTCCCGAGGACTCCGGGCCGAACACCTCGACGATGCGTCCGCGCGGCACGCCACCGATGCCCAGCGCGAGGTCCAGCGACAGCGCACCGGTGGGAATCGCCTCGCAGCGCACCTGCGCGCCCTCGTCGCCCATGCGCATGACCGTGCCCTTGCCGAACTCGCGCTCGATCTGTGTGAGAGCGCCCTGAAGGGCGGCGTCGCGCGCCTTGGCTGCCTTCTCCTGGTCGTTCACGGGCATGGTCTGACTCCTCGGTTCGGGATGGATTGAGCAAGTTAGAGCGCGCTGCGGACGGAACGTTTGTTCGTATGCCCGGCCGTTCGCCCAGGCCCGGCGGGGCTCGGCCGGGCAACCGGCCGTCCCTTCGTTCGTCCAGCGGCGGCGGACGTGCTTCAGCCGCGTGGAGGCAGCGGACGATGAAACGCCATCGCCTCGCTTCGCGCCTCCCAGCCCCACCTCGTCACCGCGCCACTGCGACGTCCGGTTGCGCTGCTGTTCGCGCTCGGCCTGGTCCTCGCGTTGGCCTGCATGCTGGTGCGCCCCGCGCCGAGCTCGGCGCGCGCCTCGGCCGCTCGCTGTGTCTCACACGCCCGCACGTCTTCGCGACCGGGCACCTGCGCGCAGCGCCGCGGGCACGCACGTGCGCATGCCAAGCACCACAAGCACAGCGCCAGGCACAAGAGCGCCCGCCACGGCGCGACCGTGCAGGCGCCGGCGCAGACCGTCGCCTCCTGCGCGGACGCCAGCACCCCGGTGCTCGGTGACGAAGGCTACGCGTGCGCCGACGGTTCAGAACCGACATGCCCCAACGGCGCCGAACCGATCTCGACGGGCAGCGGCTCGATGCCGGTCTGCCCGGCAACTTCGGGCCCCACCGTCGAATGGAGCGAAGCCGGCTGTGAAGACGGCAGCACGCCCTCGTCTGTGAGCGGCGGATTTGCTTGTGATGACGGCTCGCAACCCGCCTGTGACGACGGCTCGCAGCCGGTCGGCTCAGAAGGCGCGCTCGTGTGCATCTCCTACGGCGCCCCCGGCTCCTCGCCGACCCCGCCGGCGTCTGAAGAAGGCTCGTCCGAAGACTCCGACAGCCAGCGCGTCGCGAGCGCTTCGTAGCTCGCCCCCGCCGGCCCCAGCCACGAGCGGTACAGAACCAGCTCGCGAGCCGTGAACGACAGCTGCGGTGTGGGCGCCGGAGAACGCTCGTCCGCGGGCGAGCGCCGCTCGCGCGAACGCTCGCGCCCCAGTCGCGCGACGGTCACGTGCGCCCTGAAGCGCCGGCGCTCGGCTCGCCAGTCGGTCGCGCCCGAGATCGCTGCCACGACCGCCTCGTGCAGGCTTGCCAGCTCGCCCACACGGTCGTGCACGGCGAGCGCGAGCGTGCGCGGGCGCCGCGGCGGCAGCCACAGCGGTGCGCCAAGCGACAGCTCGACCGACCGGGCTCGCACGCCTTCGATGGCAGCGGCGAGGGCCGCCAGCTCCTGCACCGGGCGAGCGCCGATGAAGCACAACGTCAGATGCATCGTCTCGGGCTCCAGCAGGCGCACCCGGCGAGCCCCGCGCACCGATTCGCCGGCGGCCGCGCCGGGCACGGCCGTCCGAGCCCACGCGGCGAGCGGCTCGCGCACGGCCGCCGGCGGATCGATCGCCACGAACAGCCGTGCGGTGGCCGAGCGAGACATCGCGGCGCAGCGCTAGCGGCGCTCCATCGGTGCGGTGGGCAGCTCTGCGCTCACGCGGCGAGCAGCGCGCGGCGAATCATGTGCATGGCCACAGACGTCGCCCGCTCGCGCACGTCGACGCGCCCGCCGGGAAGGTTGACCGAGCGGGTCATGATCGCCTGCCCTGGCCCGGCCACGGTCAGCCACACCAGGCCAACCGGCTTTTCCTCGCTGCCGCCGCCGGGACCGGCGATCCCGGTCACGCCGACGCCGACGTCGGTCTGCAGGCGCTCGCGCGCGCCCTCGGCGAGCGCCTGGGCAACCTCGGCCGAGACCGCGCCGTGGGCATTGATCAACTGCGGATCGACACCAACCTGGGAGACCTTGGCCTGGTCGCTGTAGGCGACGATCGCGCCCTTTACGTAGGCTGAGGAGCCCGCGCGATCGGTCAGCCGCGCCGCCAGCAGGCCGCCGGTGCACGACTCGGCCGTGGCGATCGTGTGCCCGGCGAGCAGCGCCGCGACCTGGTCGTCGACCGAGCTGCCGTCGTCGGAGAACAGCGTGTCGGCGTGCCGCTCGGCGACGATTCGCGCGAAGGCGTCGTAGACGTCCTCGGCGTCGGGCTCATAGCGCGTGACGACCTCGATCTCGCCGCGTTTCAGACACGTCGTCACCTCCAGGCGGTCCAGCGCAATGCCCTCGCGCTCGGCCACGCGCAACGTCTCGGCGATCTCCGACTCAGGGATGCCGAACAGGCGCAGCATGCGCTGGCGGTACGTCGTCGCATTGCGCAGTGCGTCGTCGAGCGCGCCCGACTGCGCCGCCTGCGTGAACATCGGCTGCAGCTCGCGCGGCGGGCCGGGCAACACGACGACGGTCGGGCCGCTCGCCTGCTCGGCGGGCTCGACAACCAGCCCCGGCGCCGTGCCGACAGGGTCGAGCACGGTCGCCCCGGCGGGGATCGTCGCCTGCTTTCGAGTGCCCGTTTCGATCGCTGCGAGGTCGAGGTTCGGCCAGCGCTTCATCAGCGGGCGCACGATCTCCGCGATGCGCTGCTCCAGCGGCCCGTCGAGCACCATCTCGCGGCCCTGGAACGCGCCCACGACCTCCGCCGTGAGATCGTCGGCCGTCGGGCCGAGGCCACCGCTGGTGAGCACCAGGTCGAGGCCCTGCGCGGCCATGAACTGCAGTGCCGCGCGCATGTCCTGCGGGCGGTCGCCGACGATCGCGATGTGCGCCAGGTCGACGCCGAGCTCACGCAGGCGATCGGACAGCCACGGCCCGTTGCGGTCGCTCACACGCCCCGTGAGCACCTCGGTGCCGGTGACGACGATCCCTGCGCGAGCGCTCACGTGCAGGTCGGCAGTTCGCCGCTGCGCAGGCGCTTGCGGCCCGCCTTGGTGATCGAGTAGCCGACAGCCTGGCTGGAGGAGGCGACCGGTCGTGCGTGGCCGTCGACGAACATCGTCACCGAGCTGTTGCCGAGCGTGATGTCGAAGTGCCGCGAGTGATATGTGGAGGTTGTTTCGCCGGCCTGCAGTTCCTTGCCCGATATCGCCCGGCGCCCGTGTTCTGCGATCAGGCACACATAGACGGGGGCCGTGGCACGCAGCGAGACTGCGACGATTTCGCTGCCTGGGCGGGCGCCTGTCGTCGCGGCGTGGTGTTTGCTCGTCGCTTTGGCGCTCGTGTGCGTGGCGGTCGTTTTGCTCGCCGAGTTGGAGCCCGACCCGCCGCCACCGTTGCTGATCAGCCCGACGATCAGCAGCACGATCACGAGGACGACGACGCCGACGATCGCCAGATAACCGCGCGATGGCCCGCCGCCCCCCGGCGCACGTCCACCGGCCCCACGTCCGCGGCTGCTCTGCGGGCTGGACACGATCGGCTCGAGCGCCGCCTCGCTGGGATGCTCGTGACTGAGGCGGTACTCCTCGACAAGCGCCTTGCCGTCGAGGCCGAGCGCCTGTGCGTAGGTGCGCAAGAAGCTCTTGACAAACGTCGGCCCGGGCAGCAGTCCCCACTCCTCGTTCTCCAGCGCGCGCAGGTACTTCGCGCGGATCTTCGTCTTGGCCTCGATCTCCGAGACGTCAATGCGGGCGCGCATACGCGCGTCGCGTAGCGTTTCACCGATCTCGGGCATCTGCCTGGAAGGCTAGTCGCTTGGATCAAAGGGCGACTCCGACGTCGGCTACGGCCGGCGCACGCCAAACGCAAACGGGCCGGGGATGTCCCCGGCCCGCACTGCGTTGTTGCTGCAGAGCGCAGCTGCGGTGGATCTACTGCTGCGCGCCTTTGACCTCGAGTTTTTCCTGATTGTGGATCGTCAGCTTGCTCGCCAGTCCGGCCTGTTCCGCGCCCGAGCCGAGCGTCGCGCTGAGCGTGTCTTTCGCCTCTTCTTCGAAAGATTCCGGCGACTGTTTGCCGGCGCTCTGCGTCTCGGTCAGGCTCAACGCGCCCGTCATCGCGTTCAGTTTGCCGATCGCTCCGATCACAGAGCCGGTAACCGTCAGCGGTTCGCTGGCGCCGCCGCATTGGGCAGCTACCAACGCGGACCCGTTGCTCAGGTCCAGGCCGACCGACACCAGCAGTTCGTCAGACGGGCCGGACTGGTCCTTGATGAAGCCGAGCGCACCAGAGAGCTGGCTCGTCGAGATTTCTCCGGCGGCCGCTCCGGCGCTCTGACAGGTTGCTTTGCTGGGCAATGCGCATCCCGTGAAGGTGATCGACTCGGTCAGCGATTTGGCGCCGGTGTATTCGCCAGAGCCCGTCGATTTCTTGCATTCGACCTTCGCACCGCCGACACCTTCGAGTTTTGCTTTGGTGCCGCTGCTCGTGAATTTCGGACTCGGACCCGGACCTTCGATCCAGTTGTACCTACCTTCGCCACCGGCACCGCCAACACACTTGGCGTCTTCGTATTCACCCGTGCCCTTGGGCGCTTTCACGCAGCGGCCGATCGCAGGCAGCGCCAGCTGGTGTTTGATTTTTTCGCTGTAGGCCTGGCTGAATTCAGTTTCCTGGACCGTCTTGTTGTTGCCGGCTGCAGAGGGCAACCCGGCGTCGCTGTCGACCACCGAGTCCTCGCTTCCGGCGGGCCCGCAGCCGTTGGCGCCGGGAACTGAGAATGCGTTGTCGACGACCGTCGTTCCACCCACGTGGATGATGTTGCCGGCTGCACGGAATTCGAGCGTGCCCGTTTTGCCGCTAATGGGTGTGTTCGGCGGCGGGGGGCTGGTCGTGCCTGTCGTCAGGGTCAATGAGATCGGTTCGGCGTTGCTGCCGATGTAGCAAGAGCTGCCGAGCGCCGCGTTTTCCAGTTTGACCTTCAACGGAAGCTGAACGGCGGGACCGCCCCGCAGCAGACCGGTTGAGTTCAGGAACACCGGACCTGCGAGTTCTGAGATTGCCGTGATTTCTTCGCCGGGCAGCCCGATGCCGCTGAGCGAGCCCGCAGGCTCAGGCGTTTTCGAGAGCGTTTCACCGTTCTTCGCCGGCTGCAGTTCGTTCGAGCCGGTCAGGATTCCGCCCTGCAATGTGACCGGGTTGACGATCGGCGTCGTTTTCGAGCCGAACTTGAATTCCCCGCCGGTGACCGTCGAGTACGCACATGCTTCGACGCCCGCCGTTTCTGTCGGACATTGGGCAAAGATCGCCAGTTCGTGATCGATCCCCGCCATTGCTGACGTGGCACCGATTGCCGCAAAGGCGGCCGCCACAGTCAGCAGGACAATCGTTCGGCGCACACGCCTGAACGTACTAGGCGACTTACTTCGCAACGCAGCTCTCATCAAGATCGTCTCCTCCACCACCGTTAGGTCACTGCGAGATGCGAGTACCCGTCACATCTCGCTTGGAGTCATCTTGATACCCATTTGATGCTTTTGCAAACCGCGGCGACCCCTTGCTCGGGCAGCGCCCGCTGCCGTGACAGAGGCGCATTTGCATCTGCAATGTGAGGCGCGGTGTGGGCCTTGTGTGTCCTGCCCGATCACGCCGTGCGCGAACTGTGCAGCCTGCCCAAGAACCGTGAGCGAGGCGACGTGCGGGCGTCAGTAATTCAGAGCGCGGCTTTCGCTAGCAAGAAGTTTCTGTGAGGATTAAATATTGATGGGTGGCCGCTTTACGCGGCCGTTTTGCCGGGCGATCTTCCGGCTCAGTCGCTCGTGTTGGCGGCAGGCGCGGCGGTCTTGTCCAGCGCGGAGAGCACACGCGGCAGGTCGGCCTCGGTCACGAGCACCTGACGGGGCTTTGAGCCCTCGTAGCCTGAGATCACGCCGCGGCGCTCGAGCATGTCGATGACCCGCCCGGCGCGCGTGTAGCCCAGGCGCAGGCGCCGCTGCAGCATCGACGTGGAGGCCGTCTGCATTTCCGCGACCAGCCGGATCGCGTCGCCGAGCAGCGGGTCCTCGTCGGGGTCGAACTCGTCCGGCGAGGACTCCGGCGTCTCGGGCACGACCTCCTCCAACAGCTCTTCGCGCAGTTCGGGTTCGCCCTGGCGACGCCACAGCGCCGTCAGCTTGGCGATCTGGCGCTCGTCGATGTAGGCGCCCTGGATCCGCTGCAGGCGCGACGTGCCCACCGGGCTGAACAGCATGTCGCCCTGCCCGAGCAGCGACTCCGCGCCGTTCTGGTCGAGGATCACGCGCGAGTCGGTCTGCGAGGACACCGAGAAGGCGATGCGCGAGGGGACGTTGGCCTTGATCATGCCCGTGATCACGTCGACGCGCGGGCTCTGCGTGGCGAGCACCAGATGGATGCCCACTGCGCGCGCCTTCTGCGCGAGGCGGATGATCGAGTCCTCGACGTCGGCCGGCGCGACCATCATCAGGTCGGCGAGCTCGTCGATCACACAGAGGATGTAGGGCAGCGGCGCTTCGCCGCGCTTGGCGCGCGCCTTGTTGAGCTCGATCAGTCCGCGCGTGCGCGCCAGCGACATGATCCCGTAGCGCAGCTCCATCTCCTTGACCAGGTTCTGCAGCGCGTTTGCCGCCATGCGCGGGCTGGTGATCACCGGCGTGAGCAGATGCGGGATCGACTCGTAGTGGTTGAGCTCGACCTGCTTGGGGTCGACGAGCATCAGGCGCACCTCGTGTGGGCTGGCGCGCAGCAGCACGCTGCACAGCATCGCGTTGATCGCGCCGGACTTGCCGGCGCCGGTGGTCCCCGCGACGAGCAGGTGGGGCATCTTGGCCAGGTCGGCGCCGATCGCCTTGCCCGCCACGTCCTTGCCCAGCCATACCGTCAGCGGCGACCAGTCCTTTGGCGGCTGCTGGAAGACGTCGCCCAGGCGCACCATGCGCCGGTGCAGGTTGGGCACCTCCACGCCGACGGCCTGCTTGCCGGGGATTGGCGCGAGGATGCGGATGTCGGTGGCGGCGAGCGCATAGGCCAGGTCGTCCTTGAGCTGGGCGACCTTGGCGACCTTCGTGCCCGGCGCAAGACGCAGCTCATAGCGCGTGATGTGCGGGCCGGCGACCGTGCCGATCACCTTCGCCTGCACGCCGAAGTGGCCGAGCGCCTCGACCAGGCTGGTCGCCGTCTGAGCCTGCCCGGCCGTGTCCGGCCGCGTCTGCTCGCTGGTCGAGCGCGTCAGCAGCTGGCTGGCGTCGGGCATCTCCCAGACGAAGTTGGGGTCCTCGGTGACCGAGTCGCGCAGTCTGCCCTGCGGCGTCAGCTCGGCGACGTCAGTGCGCGCCACGCCGGTGATGTCCTCATCCTCGGCCTCCTCCTCGGCGGTAGCGGAGTCCGGCAGGTCCACGCTGTCGGTCGAAGCGTTGCTGGCAAGCTCGTCGAGCTCGAGCTCGAGCGGCTGCTCCAGCGCGAGCGGATCCTCCTGCGCGGGTCCCTCGACGTGGGTCGCGCGCACGATCAGCTCGGCCGTGTCTGGCTCGGGCGGGTGCAGGCCGAACGCGTCGCCGGCGGCGGGCGCCTCCTCGGACTCCTCCTGCTCACGCGCACCGCGCGCGCGCATCATGCGCGTCGTTTCGGCGACGCCGCTGCCGGTTGCGCGCAGCGCCCCGCCGAGTGAGGCGCCGGTGATCAGCGTGGCGCCGACGAACAGCAGAAAGACGACGAGGATGTCCACGCCGACGTCCTGCACGAGCTTGTGCGCGAGCTGGTAGACGCCCTCCCCCACGACCCCGCCGTGGGATTGCAGGTAGGCCGACTGCCACGCCGCGTCTCCGTGCGCAGCGCCGGAGCTCACGCCCAACGTGCCGGCGGCCAGCGCCACGGTCGCCGCGCCGAACAGGCAGACGGCGCCGATCGTGCGCGGGTCGCCCAGCAGCGAGCGCCTGGCCGACATCGCCTGCTCGAGCAGCAGCATGCCGCCGGCGCCGACGAGCGCCAGCGGTGCAAGCACGCGCGCTTTGCCGAGCACCCAGCCGAGCGCAACCGCAAGCCCGTGGCCCGCGCGCCCGCCGTCCCAGCCGCCGTACAGAACAAAGCCCATGAACACGCCGATCGCCACGAGCGCCAGCCCGAGCACATCGCGCCCGCGTTGGTCGAGAACCGGCAGGCGTGGCAGGCCGCCTCCGGCGAATGCGCCGGTGCCGAACAGGCCGCGTTGCTTACCGCGCCCACGTCCCCGCCCGCGGCTGCGCGCACGCGTCCTCGAGGCGGCCGTCGATCGGCTGCTCTGAGTGCGCGCAGGGGCGCGCTTGCGTGTACTGGCCATCCCGCGCAACTTCGACGCCGAGGCCCCGTAACCTCCCCCAGACGCTTACCATCGCTTTAGTGCCCGCCGATACATAAAGACGATGAACGACTTCTCCCGTGCACCACGCGTACTGGTCGTCGAGGACGACGAGGACATCGCGCAGGCGCTTCAGCGCTCGCTGCGCATGGAGGGCTATGAGGTGCGGGCGGCCGCCGATGGGCCGGCGGCACTGGAGAGCGGACGTTCCTTTGCGCCCGACCTCGTAATCCTCGATCTCGGCCTTCCGGGTATCGACGGCGTCGATGTCGCGCGGACGCTGCGTGCCGAGGACGACGTGCCGATCCTGATCCTCACCGCGCGCGACGCGCTGGAGTCGCGCGTGGAGGGCCTCGACGCCGGCGCCGACGACTACCTGGTCAAGCCGTTCGAGCGCCAGGAGCTGCTCGCGCGCATGCGCGCGCTGCTGCGCCGCCGTCCCCCGCGCGGTTCGGCGCCGCTGCGCGTCGGCGATCTGTCGCTGAACGTCGACACGCACGAGGTCGTGCGCGGCGAGCGTGCCGTCGATCTCACCCAGCGTGAGTTCGAGCTGCTGGAGTACCTGATGCGCAACGAGCGCATCGTCATCTCGCGCCAGCGACTGCTCGACGAGGTGTGGGGCTATGACCCCTTCTCGACGACCAACACGATCGAGGTGTTCGTCTCCAACCTGCGTCGCAAGCTGGAGGCCGACGGCGAGCCGCGCCTGCTGCACACGATCAGGGGAGCCGGCTACGTCCTTCGTGCGTAAGGTCAGGCTCCCCCGGCCGATCGCGCGCACGCTGCAGAGCGCGTCTGCCAGCTTCGACAGGCTGCCGATCCGCGTGCGCCTGGCGGGCGTGTCGGCGCTGCTGACGTTCGTGATCCTCTGCGGGTTTGCCGTCGGCATCGGCTCCTTCACCGTGCACCGCGTGCGGTCTGATTTCAACCATCAGGTGACCGATACTGCCAACCAGCTCGCCTCGCAGCTGAACATCAAAGTCGCCACGACGAGCCTGCACCGCGCGGTGACGATCGAACCGCCGCTCGCTGCCTACGCGGCGCCCGCAGATCACGCCGTCGTGCGGATCTTCACGCTCGGCGGCACCGTCGTCGCGCAGGAACCGTCCAAAGTGCCGTCGCTGGGCGCGCCGAGCGTCCAGGCGAAAACCTTGCACGGCTACCGCGTGATCAGCCGCGCGGGCATCGTGCGCGTGGCGGGCGGAGACGAGCCGATCGGCCAGGTGATCATCCAATACGCGCGCAAGATCTCAGACACCGAGGCGACCGTCGCGCGCGTGGAGCTGTTTTTGCTGATCGGCGTGCTGCTCGGCACGGGCTTGGCCGGCTTTGCGGGGATCATGATCGCGCGCCGCGCGATGATGCCGATCGCCGAGCTGACCTCAGCGGCCGAGGAGATCGCGCGCACGCGCGATCCGTCGCTCGTCGTGCCTCAGCCTCAGGCCGACGACGAGGTCGCCGAGCTGGCGCGCACGCTGGAGGGGATGCTGCGCGCGCTGGACGCCGCGCGTGGCGAGACCGAGGCGATGCTCACGCGCCAGCGGCGCTTCGTCGCCGACGCCTCGCACGAGTTGCGCACGCCGCTGACGAGCGTGCTGGCGAACCTCGAGCTGCTGGCCGAATCGCTGGATGGCGACGAGGGCGAAGCCGCGCGCTCGGCGCTGCGCTCCTCGCGGCGCATGCGCCGGCTGGTCGCCGACCTGCTGCTGCTTGCGCGCACCGACGTCGGGCGCGTCGTGCAGCGCGAGCCGTGCGACCTCGCGCAGATCGTCGTCGAGGCGGCCGCCGAGCTCGGCCCGGTCTCCACCGAGCACGAGATCGTGCTCGACGCCCAGCCGGCCGTCGTAAACGCAGCGCGCGACGAGCTGCACCGGCTGACGATCAACCTGCTCGAGAACGCGCTGCGCCACACCCCGCCCGGCACGCGAATCAGCGTGTCCACCGCCACGGCCGGCGCTCGGGCAATGCTTGTCGTTGCAGACGACGGCCCGGGCGTGCCGGCTGAGCTTGCGCCGACGCTGTTCGAGCGTTTCGTGCGCGGCGCCGGAGATCGCGGCGGCTCCTTCGGTCTCGGCCTGGCGATCGTCAAGGCGGTTGCCGAGACGCACGGCGGCAGCGTCACGCTGCAGACGCCCGACGGCGGCAGCGGCGCGCGCTTCGTCGTCAGCCTGCCGCTCGCCTCAGACCTCGACGACGACGGGCAGCACCATCGGGCGTCGCTTGAGGCGGTCGTAGACTAGCTTGGCCATGTCGTCGTGCAGCATCTCCTGCACGACGTCGACCTCGCGGATCTTCTCCTTGGCCGCGCGCTCGACTGTGTCCTCGACGGTCGAGCGGATCTCCTCGACCAGCTCGTCTGCCTGATCGAGGAAGGGAACGCCGCGGAAGATCACCTCCGGGTCGGCCATCGAGCTGCCGTCCTGCTCGGCGATCGTCACGACGACGATGAAGATGCCGTCGGCCGACAGCATGCGTCTGTCGCGCAACGCCACGTCGGCCATCTCGCCGATCTCCACGCCGTCGACGAAGATCATGCCCGCCTGCTCGGGCTTGCCAAAGCGCGCCCCGCGCTCGTCGATCTCCAGCGGTAGCCCGTTCTCGCCCTGGAAGGTGTCCTCCGGCGGGATCCCGACGGCTTCGGCCAGCTGCGCATGCATGCGCAGGCGCTTGAAGTCGCCGTGAAAGGGCATCACGTAGCGCGGCTTGACGAGGTTGAGCATCAGCTTGATCTCCTCGGCATAGCCGTGGCCGGAGGCGTGCACCGGGGCGTCGCGCGGGGTAACCACGTCACAGCCGATGTTGTAGAGCCGGTCGATCGTCTCGTTGACGGCGCGCTCGTTGCCGGGGATCGGCGTGGCCGAGAAGACGACCGTGTCGCCCTCACGCAGTTGCACCTGGCGGTGGTCGCGATAGGCCATCCGCCGCAACGCCGACAGCGGCTCGCCCTGTGAGCCGGTGGAGATGATCACGACGCGCTCGTCGGGGAAGTCGTTGATCTCTCGCGGGCCGACGAGGATGCCGTTGGGTACCTCGATGTGGCCGAGCTGGCGGCCGATGCCGACGTTCTTGCGCATCGAGCGCCCGACGAGCGCGACCTTGCGGTCAAGCGCCGCTGCGGCGTCGACGACCTGCTGCACGCGGTGGATGTTCGAGGCAAAGCTCGTCACCACGATGCGACCCTCACAGCGCGCGAACACCTCCTCCAGGTGCGGTCCGACGACCGACTCCGAGGTCGAGAAGCCCTCGCGGTCGACGTTTGTCGAGTCGCCGCACAGCAGCAGCACGCCCTCGCGCCCCAGTTCGGCAAGTCGCGAGACGTCCGCCGGCGGGCCGTCGACCGGCGTCTGGTCGAACTTGTAGTCGCCGGTGATCAGGATCGTGCCGAGGTCGGTGCCCAGCGCGACCGCGCTGGCGTCGGGGATCGAGTGCGTCATGTGGATCATCTCCAGCGAGAACGGTCCAAGCTCGATCACTTCGCCGATCTCCACCTCGTTGAGCTCGACGTTCTTCAGTTTGTGCTCGTCGAGCTTGGAGCGCGCCATCGCCATCGTCAGCGCTCCGCCGTAGATCGGCGGCAGGTCGTTGCCGAGCTCGCGCAGCACCCAAGGCAGTGCACCGAGGTGATCCTCGTGGCCGTGGGTGATGACGATCGCCTCGATGTCCGAGGCGCGGTCGAGCAGGTAGGAGAAGTCCGGCAGCACGAGGTCGATGCCGACCATCTCCGGCGTCGGAAAGCGCAGCCCGACATCGACGACGACGATCCGCCCGTCGTGTTCGACGACGGTCATGTTCTTGCCGATCTCCCCCAGGCCGCCGAGCGGCAGGACGCGGACGGAGCTCACGCGCGCTCGGCCCGGGCAGACGCGGCGCCGGCCGACGCCGTCGGCTCGTCCTGCTCACCGGCGAGCAGGCCGTGGCGGACGAGCATCGCGCGCACCTCGGCGAGCTCCTGCTCGGTGGCCTGCACGAGCGGCAGGCGCAGGCCGCCGGCGCGGTGGCCGAGCAGGTTCAGCGCGGCCTTCGTGCAGGTCGGGCTGGAGGTCATGAACAGCGTCGCGTAGACGTCGCGCAGCGACGCGTCGATGTCGCCCCGCTCGGCGGGCTCGTCGACCATGCGGCGCATCTCGTTGCCGACGATGTGGCTGGCCACGCAGATGCCGCCCGCGCCGCCCAACTCGAGCGTGCGCGCGAACGTCGCGTCGTCGCCCGCGTACAGCGCCAGCCCGTCGATCGGCGCAAGCTCCTCGGCGTTGGCCTGCTTGACGCCGTCGATGTGCTCGATCTGTGCGAGCTCGGCCAGCAGATCGGGCGCCATGTTCGTCGCCGTGCGCCCGGGGATGTTGTACACGAGCACCGGTTTGTCGGTGGCCCGCGCGACGGCCTCGTAGTGGCGCGTCAGGCCCAGCCGGCTCGGCCGGTTGTAATAGGGCGTCACGACGAGCGTCGCGTCGACGCCGAGCGCCGTGGCGCGTTCGGTCAGGAACACGGTCTCGCGTGTGTCGTTGGTGCCCGTGCCGGCGACGACCGTCTTGCCGTGCGGGCGCTCGGCGATCGCCAGCTCAATCAGGCGCAGGTGCTCCTCGTCGGTCATCGTCGACGCCTCGCCCGTCGTGCCCGCGACGACAAAGCCGTCCGAGCCGTTGTCGGCAAGGTGGTGCATCAGCGCGACGAACGCCGCCTCGTCGACGCGCGAGTCCTCGTCAAACGGGGTGACCATCGCGGTCAGGATCGTGCCAAGGCCGGTCATGGCGTCCAGTATTTCACGCGCCGGAGGATCGGTCTGGACGACCGATCGTGGCGGTCATGAAAACAGCAGCCTGTCGAGCCCAACGGTGACCCGCTCGCGCAGCTCACCGACGCGGCGCACGGCGAGCAGCACGCCGGGCATGAAGGACTCGCGGCTGATCGTGTCGTGGCGAATGCTGAGCGTCTGGCCGAGGTCGCCGAGCAGGACCTCCTGGTTTGCGACGATGCCGGGCAGGCGCACGGAGTGGATTGGCGGCGCCTGCGCGCCGCTTGCCTCGGCCATCAGCTCGGCGGTCAGGGCGGCCGTGCCGCTGGGCGCGTCGAGCTTGCGATCGTGGTGCAGCTCGATGATCTCTGCCTTGGCCATGTGCTTGGCGGCCTCGGCGGCAAAGCGCATCATCAGCACCGCGCCGATCGCGAAGTTTGGCGCCACGAGTGCGTTTGCGCCCTGACCCTCCTGCGCCTCGGCGCCCTCGCGGAGCGCGTGCAGATCAAAGCCCGTCGTGCCGACGACGACGTGCACGCCGCCCGCCAGGCAGCTGAGCGCGTTGGACAGCGCGGTGTCCGGGCGCGTGAAGTCGACGACCACGTCGGCGCCGGCGAGCACCTCGTCGAGCTCGATGCCGAGCAGCGGATCGGCGCGGCCGCTCAGCTGCATGTCCTCGGCGCCCTCGACGGCGTGGCAGACGGTCGCGCCCATGCGTCCTGCCGCACCGGCGACGGCGACGTTGATCATTGCTGCGCCCCGGGCGCGGCGGCGGCGCTCTGCGCCTCGGGCGTCTCGCCCGTGGGGCCATCTGCGGGGGCGCCCGGCGGCGTCCCGCCGAACGGCTCGATCGCCTCGTCGAAGATGCGCGCGTCGGGTCCGACGCCGGCGATCGACAGCGCGGCGGGCGCGAACAGCTCGCCGGCGAGCGCGCGCAGGTCCTCCAGCGAGACGGCGTCGATGCGCTCGATCACCTCGTCGATCGAGAGGATCGGCATGTCGTGCAGCAGCGAGCCGCCGAGGCGGCTCATGCGCGCGCCGGTCGACTCCATCGAGAGCACGACGCGGCCCTTGAGGTTCTCGCGCGAGCGCGTGAGCTCCTCCTCGGTAGCCGGTTCCTCGACGCTGCGCGCGAGCTCGGTGGCGATCACGTCGAGCGCCTGCTGAAGGTTGTCCGGGCGCGTGCCGACGTACACGCCGATCTCGCCGGCGTGCGCATACAGGTTGGAGTAGGAGAACACCGAGTAGGCCAGCCCGCGGCGCTCGCGCACCTCTTGGAACAGGCGCGAGGACGTGGTCGAACCGAGCACGCCTTCGAGCACGCGCAGTGCCCAGCGGCGCTCGTCCTCGCGCGCGATGCCGGCGCCGCCGAGGCACACGTGGTACTGCTCGGTGTCCTTCTCGACGAAGCGCACGCGGCGCGCGAAGTCGGGCGCGGTGGCATCCAGGCGCGAGCGCTCGGCGCCGGCACGCGGCGCCGTCACGTCGCGGTTGCGCACGTCGTCGAGCGTCGTGACCAGCTCGCACGAGCGCGTCGTGCTCGATCGATCCCGCGCCGGCGATGACGAGGTTCTGCGGCTCATAGCGCGCGGCGTGAAACGCGGCGAGCTGATCACGCTGGACGGCGCCGACGACCTTTGCGCTGCCGATCACCGCGCGCCCGAGCGGGTGGGTGCCGAAGATCGCCTCGCCGAGCACGTCGAACACCTTGTCCTGCGGGTCGTCCTCGTACATCGCGATCTCCTCGAGCACGACCTCGCGCTCGGTCTCGAGCTCGCCGAAGCGCGGGTGAAAGACCATGTCGCCCATCACCTCAAAGGCCCGCGGCAGATGGCCGTCGAGCACGCGCGTGTACAGCGACGTCGCTTCCTTGTCGGTGCCGGCGTTGACCTCCGCGCCCATCGCGTCGAAGATCTGGTCGATCTCCGTCGAGCCGAAGCGCTCGGTGCCACGGAACAGCATGTGCTCGAGCAGGTGTGAGATGCCCGCCTGCTCGTCGGTCTCGGCGGCCGAGCCGGTGGCGATGAAGAAACCGAGCGCCACCGAGCGCACGCTCGGCACGCGCTCGGTGGCAACCCGCACGCCGGAATCCAGCGTGGTTATCTCGTGATCTGGCTGCAGCGGGTCCTCAGCTGCGGTCGCGGCGCGGGCCACGCGAGCCTCGGGCCGTCAGAGCGGCCGTTGCGCCCGCCTCCGTCGCGCGGCGGGCGACCGCCGCCGCCCCCGCCACCGGTGCCGACGCCGGCCAGTTCCTCGACCGACTTGCCGGCGATGTCCGGGTCGTCGGCGAGGCGCAGGCCGATGCGGCCACGCTCGCGGTCGACCTCGACCACGCGGACGTTGATCTCGTCGCCTTTGTTGAGCACGTCCTCGACCGACTCGACGCGCTGGCCGGGCGAGACGTTTGAGATGTGCAGCAGGCCGTCGGTGCCCTTGGACAGCTCGACGAAGGCGCCGAAGGTCGTCGTCTTGACGACCTTGCCGGCGAACTCGTCGCCGACCTCGACCTCCTTCATCATCACGCGCACGCGCTCGACGAGCGCGTCGCCGAGGTCGCCGCTGGCGGAGTAGATGAGCACCTGACCGTCGTCGTTGACGTCGATCTGGGATTCGAACTCCTCGGCCAGGCCGCGGATCGTTTCGCCGCCCTTGCCGATCAGCATGCCGATCTGCGAGGGGTCGATCTGGATCGTCTGGATGCGCGGCGCGAACTGCGAGAGCTGCTCGCGGGGCGTCTTGATCACGTCGGCCATCTTGCCGAGGATGAATGTGCGCGCCTCTTTGGCCTGGGCGAGCGCGTCGCGCAGGATGTCGAAGGTCACGCCGGTGATCTTGATGTCCATCTGCAGCGCGGTGATGCCGCGCTCGGTGCCGGCGACCTTGAAGTCCATGTCGCCGAGGTGGTCCTCGACGCCGGCGATGTCGGTGAGCACGATGTAGTCGTCGCCCTCCTTGATCAGGCCCATGGCGATTCCGGCTACCGGCCGCTTGATCGGCACGCCCGCATCCATCAGCGACAGCGAGGAGCCGCACACCGAGGCCATCGAGGACGAGCCGTTTGACTCGAGGATGTCCGAGACGACGCGGATCGAGTACGGGAAGTCCTCGATCGAGGGCACCATCGGCGCCAGCGCGCGCTCGGCGAGCGCGCCGTGGCCGATGTCGCGGCGCTTGACGCCGCCCATACGGCCGGCTTCACCGACCGAGAAGGGCGGGAAGTTGTAGTGGTGCCAGTAGTACTTTTTCGTCTCCAGGCCGAGCGTGTCCAGGCGCATCTCCTCCTTGAGCGTGCCCATCGCGACGACGCTGAGCGCCTGCGTCTGCCCGCGCGTGAACAGCGCGGAACCGTGCGTGCGCGGTGTGACACCGACTTCGATGGAGATGTCGCGGATCTCGTTCTCGGCGCGGCCGTCGGGGCGCTTCTTGTGCACGGCGATGCGCTCGCGGATGATCGACTTCTCGAGCTTGTCGAAGGCCATCTGCACGGCGGCGCGCTTCTGCTTGGCCGCCACGAGCTGGTCCTCGGATGAGCCCTCGGACGCCGCAGGCGCGTGCTGCTCGAGGATCGCCGCCTCGACGGCCTTGGTGGCCTCCTGGCGGTCGAGCTTGTCCTCGACCTGCGTGGCGTCGTCCAGTGCCTTGCCGTGGGAGGTGCGAATCGCCTCGAGCACCGACTCGTCGACGGAGATCGTCTCGAAGACTTTCTTGGTCTTGCCGACCTTCTCGGCGAGCTCACGCTGCAGCGCACACAGCTTCTTGATCTCCGCGTGCGCAATGTCCAGCGCGTCGAGGATCTCGGCCTCGGGGATCTCGTTGGCGCCCGCCTCGACCATCAGGATGGCCTCCTCGGTGCCGGCGACGATCAGATCGAGATCCGAGGCGTTCTCGGCGTCTGCGAGCAGGTCGGGCTCGTTGGGGTTGACGACGAAGTTGCCGTCGATCTTGCCGATGCGCACCGCGCCGACCGGGGTCGGCAGCGGGATGTCGGAGATCATCAGCGCCGTGGAGGCGCCGTTCATCGCGAGGATGTCGTACGGGTGTTCGTGGTCGATCGACAGCGGGATCGCCACCAGCTGGGTGTCATAGCGCCATTCCTTTGGGAACAGCGGGCGAATCGGCCGGTCGATCATGCGCGCGGTGAGCGTGCCCTTCTCGCCGGGACGGCCCTCGCGCTTGAAGAACGAGCCGGGGATTTTCCCCGAGGCGTACATGCGCTCCTCGACGTCCACCGTCAGCGGGAGGAAGTCGACGTCGCGCAGGCTGCCCGCGACCGCTGTGCAAAGAACCATCGTGTCGCCCTGGCGGACGACCACTGCGCCGGAGGCCTGCTTGGCCATTCTGCCGGTCTCAAACGAGATCTCGCTGCCGGAAATCTCCACGGAGACCCGCGTTACCCCATCACTACTCATATTCACTGCCTTCCTTCCGCCCGTCGGTCGGCGGTCCGTTTTTCTTTTTTATTCCGAGCCTGACGAGCTTAGCGAACAGCGGGCGCGCTCCTATGCGCGACTTGGTCTCGTGCAGCGCAGCAGCGCGCCGGCATTTCGCGGCGTGCCGGGCGGCGCGCAGAGGGGCTCAGGCGGAGGCGCGGTCGCCGCCGAGGGCGACGTTGACGCCGTTGCGCAGCAGCTTGAGCGCCGGCAGCTCGCCCGGCGAGGCGGCCTGAAAGCTCCAGCGAACGACGCCGTCGGTGTCGAACACGACCAGCGCCCGCTCGGCAAAGCCGCCGGGGTGCAGCACGCCCATCGCGGCGCACGTGGCGCCCTTGGGCTCGAAGTCCGAGAGCTGCTCGGAACTGATGCCGAGCTTCTCCTTGAACGCCACCTGCGACGGGCCGGCATCGCAGGAGACGCCGTACAGCTGCACGCCGCGCTCGGCAAAGCCGGGCAGCGCGTCCTCGTACATCTGCAGCTGGTCGGTGCACACCGGGCTGAAGGCGAACGGGTAGAAGACGAAGACCGTGAACTTGCCCTTCAGGTCCTCCTGTGTGAACTTCTCGCCGCTCTCACGCGCCAGCGCGAACTCGGGAGCAGGCGTGCCGGGAGCGATCACCGTCACGACGAAGCTACTTGCGTAGGCCGAGCTCTTTGATCAACGCGCGGTAGCCGTCGAGGTCCTCGCGCTGCAGGTAGTCGAGAAAGCGCCGGCGGCGGCCCACGAGCATCAGCAGGCCGCGGCGCGAGTGGTGATCCTTGCTCTGCTCGCGCAGATGCTGGGTCAGGTGGTTGATGCGCTCTGTGAGCAGCGCGATCTGGACCTTCGTCGATCCGGTGTCCTGCTCGCCTGCGCCGAACTGGGCGGCGATCTCACGCTTGCGCTCTGTGGTTATTGCGGTCATCGGCGGGCACACGGTAGCAGAGGCCCGTCGCGGCGGGCCGGGCGCAGATGCGCCGGCGCCTAGTGCTGACGGGCGATCTCGCGCGTGTCGTGCACGTCGAGGTGCATCTGCTCGACGAGCGCCTCAGGCGTGTCAAAGCGCCGCTCGCCGCGCAGGCGCGCCAGGAAGTGCAGGCGCAGCGGCTGGTCGTACAGGTCGCCGTCGAAGTCCAGCAGGTATGCCTCGATCAGCTCGCCGCGACCGGTGTTGAAGGTCGGGCGCACGCCGATCGATACGGCGGCGGCGCGCTCGCCGAAGGACTCGCCGGCGGCGACGCACGCATACACGCCATGACCGGGGCACACGAGCGTCTCGTCGGGCACGAGGTTGGCCGTGGGAAAGCCCAGCTCACGGCCGCGCTGGTCGCCGTGGGTGACGTTGCCGGTCAGCTCGAACGGCGCGCCGAGCAGCCGGTTGGCCACGGCCAGCTCACCGGCGAGCACCAGCCCGCGGATGTGACTGGAGGAGACGATCTCGCCGTCGACCTCGAGCAGCGGGTGCACGGTCGTGGCGAAGCGCTCGTCGGCGGCCAGCAGCCGCGGGTCGCCGTGGGCCTTGTGACCGAAGCGGAAGTTCTCGCCGATCGCCACGCGCTTGGCGCCCAGGGCGGCCACGAGCACGTCGGCGACGAACTCGTCGGCCGAGCGCTTGGCAAACTCGGCGTCGAAGGGGATCACGACCATCTCCTGCACACCGAGCGAGGCGATCAGCTCGGCCTTGCGCTGGGGCGTCGTCAGCAGTTTTGGCGTGTGCTGGGGCGCGACCACGGATACGGGGTGCGGTTCGAAGGTCAGCACGGTGTCCGAGCCGGAGATCACCTCGCGATGGCCGAGATGCACGCCGTCAAACGTGCCCACCGCCACGCTGCGGCCGTCGCTGTGCTGCACGTCGGGCAGGCGGGTGACCTTCACAGCCAAGAGCCTAGCCCTGTCGCTCGGGCGAGAGCATGGCCAGCGCGTCGCCCAGCGCGATCAGCGGCGCGCCCTCCCATCCGGCGCCGCGCGCGGGCGGCTGCACCGCATCGGCGACGTCGAAGGGTCCGATCGCGGTGCGCCGCAGCGACAGGCAGTAGGCGTCGCCGCCGAGGTCGGCGATCAGCGATCGCACGTAGGTGCCCGAGCCGCATTCGATCTCGTATTCAGCGCGCTGCAGGCCGGGATGCGCCTCGTCGTCCTCGCGCCAGAGCTGCGCAAAGCGGTGCACGCTGACGATCCGCTCGGGCATCTGCATGCGGTCGCCGCGCCTGGCGCGCTTGTAGGCGCGCTCGCCTTCGATCTTCACCGCGGAGTAGATCGGCGGGCGCTGGCGCACCTCGCCGATGGGCATGTGCGGAGGGTCAGACGCGAGCTGCCCGGTCACCGTCACCTCGCCCTCGGTGTCACCGGTGTCTGAGCGCGCGCCGAGTTGCGCGACGGTCACATAGCGCTTGCGCAGCGCCATCAGCGCCTGCTGCGATTTGGTCGCCCTGCCGACGAGCACGAGCAGCAGGCCGGTGGCGAAGGGGTCCAGCGTGCCGGCGTGGCCGGTGCGCACGCCGCCGAGCGCCCGGCGCACGCGCGCGACGACGTCGTGCGAGGTCATCCCCGCGGGCTTGTCGATCAGCAGGACGCCGCTGAGCGGCTCAGGCAAGCGTGGCGGTCGCGTGGCCGTCGGAGGCGTGCAGCTGTGCGGCGACGGCCGGGCGCAGGAAGGCGATCAGCTCGTCGAGCTCCAGCGGCGTGGAGAAGCCGGCGGCGCGGCGGTGGCCGCCTCCCCCCTGTGCGCGCGCGATCAGCGACACGTCGACGTCTTCGTCGGTGGCGCGCAGCGACACTTTGCGCTGGCCGCGGCGCTCGCCGCTGAGCACCTCGCGCACGAGCACGGCGACCTTCGTGCCGTGCAGCGCGCGCAGTTGGTCGACGACGCCCTCGGAGTAGTGCTCTTCGGCGTCGGTGCGGCGGAAGTCCTCGGCGGTCAGCGCCGTGAGCGTCAGCTCGCCGCCGTCAAAGCGTTGCAGCTGGCCGAGCGCGAGCGTCATCAGCGCGAGCTTCTCAGGGGGCATCTCCTCATACAGCGCGTGGTAGACAGCGGCCACGTCGACGCCCTCGCGGATCAGCTCGGCGGCCATCTCGTGGGCGCGCGGACCGGTGTTCTCGTACATGAAGCGCCCGGTGTCGGTGATCAGGCCGATGTACAGCGCCTGTGCTGCGACGGACGTGGGCGCAACGTCCAGGCCGTGCATCAGGTCCCACACGATCTCCGCGGTGCACGACGCGTCGGCGACGACGTGGTTGACGGTGCCAAAGCGCGTGTTGTCGTGGTGGTGGTCGATGTTCAGTAGGTGCGCGCCGTCTCGCAGCACGCTCGCCGAGTTGCGGTCGATGTTGCCGCAGTCCAGAAACACGACCGTGCGCTGCGCGATGTCCGCGGGAGGCGCATGGATCGCGGCGTCGAGCACGAACACCTGGTACTCCTCGGGCAGCGGCAGGTCATCCGGCGAGACATACATCACGGAGTCCTTGCCGAGCGCCTGAAGCAGCTCCTGCATCGCCACGAGCGAGCCGAGCGCGTCACCGTCGGGGTGCTCGTGCGCGGCCAGCGCGAAGTGGGAGTCCTCGCGGATTCGCGCGAGCACGCGCTCGCGTGCGCCCGCGCCGTTGTGCGAGTCGGCCATCGCGCTCACGCCGGGCCGATCTCGTCGAGGATCTCCTCGACGCGCATCGCGCGATCGGTGGTGTCGTCGTAGGAGAACTCAAGCGTCGGGGTGCGCTTGAGGCGCAGCTCTGAGGCGATGCGGCTCTGCAGGAAGCCGTGTGCGCTGTGCAGCCCCTGCAGGCTGGCCTCGCGCTGCTCGGGCTCTGACGGGCGTCCGCGCTCGCCGAGCACGCTCACGTATACGCGCGCATGGCTTAGATCGGGGCTTGTCCTGACGTCGGTCACTGTTACGAATCCCACTCGAGGGTCCTTCATCTCTTTCGCCACAGCATCCCCGATCACCTGGCGAATCGCCTCATCAACCCGACGCATCCGTCCTGAACTCATCCTAACCGCCGACCCCTACCTTGCAAAACGACTGATCGATATCTCCCAACTGCGCGCCGGCATGCCGGCGGCCGCCACCTGGCGGGCGCTCAGGAGGCCAGCTCGCGTTCCTGCAGGCGCGTCTCGTAAGTCTCCAGCACGTCGCCCTCGCGCAGGTCCTGGAAGTTGGTGAGCACGATGCCGCACTCAAAGCCCGAGGTGACCTCGCGGGCGTCGTCGTTAAAGCGGCGCAGGCTGTCGATCGTCGTGTCGTAGATGACCGTGCCGTCGCGCACGACGCGCGCTTTGGCGCCGCGCGTGACCTTGCCCTCGGTGACGAAGGAGCCGGCGATGGTGCCGATTTTCGAAGCTTTGAAGAGCTGGCGGACCTCGGCCTGGCCGAGCGTCGTCTCGACCTCGGCGGGCTCGAGCATCCCCTGCATGGCCGCGCGCAGCTCGTCGATCGCGCGGTAGATGACCGCGTAGGAGCGGATCTCCACACCCTCGCGCTCGGCGATCTGCCGAGCGTCTCCGACCGGGCGCACGTTGAACGCCAGCACGACGCCTTCCGAAGCCGACGCGAGCATCACATCGGACTCGTTGATGCCGCCGACGCCACGGTGGATGATGTTGACGGCGACCTCCTGCTGGGGAAGCTTTGCGATCTCGTCCTCCAGCGCCTCCAACGACCCGGCGACGTCGGCCTTGACGACGAGGCTGAGCTCCTTGACGGTGCCCTCCTGAGCGAGCTTGAAGACGTCCTCCAGCGAGACCTTGCGCCCCGAGCGGCGCGCGAGCGCCTCGGTCTTCAGGCGGTTGGCGCGCTCGCCGGCGAGCGCGCGGGCGCGGCGCTCGTTCTCGACCACGCGCACGATCTCGCCCGCCTCGGGCACCCCGTCAAAGCCGAGCATCTCAACGGGCTCGCCGGGAGTCGCGCGCTTGACTTTGTTGCCGACGAAGTCGTGCATCGCGCGCACGCGCCCGAAGTGCGCGCCCGCCACGAGTGCGTCGCCGACCCGCAGCGTTCCGCGCTGGATCAACACCGTGACGACCGGGCCGCGGCCGGGATCGAGCTTGGACTCGATGACCGTGCCCGACGCGTCGGCGTTGCTGTTTGCCTTCAGCTCCTCCAGGTCGGTGACGACCTGGATCGTGTCCAGCAGCGAGTCCAGGCCCTGGTGGGTCTTGGCGCTGACGTCGACGAACTCGATCTCGCCACCCCACTCGGCCGGCTGCAGCCCGTGCTGGGTCATCTCCGTGCGCACCCGGTCGGGCTGTGCGCCCTCCTTGTCGATCTTGTTGACCGCGACGATGATCGGCACCTCGGCGGCGCGTGCGTGGTCGATCGCCTCCTCGGTCTGCGGCTTGACGCCGTCGTCGGCGGCGACGACGATCACCGCGAGGTCGGTGACGCGCGCACCGCGCGCACGCATTGCCGTGAAGGCCTCGTGGCCGGGCGTGTCCAGGAAGGTGATCTCTTTGTCGCCGTGGTGCACCTGGTAGGCGCCGATGTGCTGGGTGATGCCGCCGGCCTCGCCCGCGGCGACCTCGGTCGTGCGGATCGCGTCCAGCAAGGAGGTCTTGCCGTGGTCGACGTGGCCCATGATCGTGACCACGGGCGGGCGATCGACGAGGTCCTCGTCGGCATCCTCAAAGACGGGCTCGACCTCGACGTCGTCGGCCGCGTGCACGATCTCGATCTTCTTGTCGAACTCGTCGGCGAGCACCTGGATCGCCTCGTCGGAGAGCGTCTGGGTGAGCGTCGCCATCTCGCCGAGGGTCATCAGCTTCTTGATCACCTCGGGAACGGGCACGCCGAGATACTCGGCCACGTCCTTGACCGTCGAGCCCGAGTTCACGCGGATCTCGTCGGTCGCCTCCATCGCCGTGTTGTCGATCGGTGCGACCGTGTCGTCGTAGGTGCCGCGGCGGCGGCGACCGCGGCGCGGGCGCCGTTGGGGCTGGTTGGCCGGGCCACCCTGCTGGCGGCGCGAGGCCTGTGAGTCGATCACCACGCGGCGACGGCCACCGGGACCGATGTCGCCGGGCGTGCGCTCGCCGGTGCGCGAATCGCGCGTCGGGCGCACGCGGTCGGCGGCGCTCTGCGCTGCACCGGACGCGGGCGCAGCAGGAGCCTCCCCGGGCGCGGCGGCGGCCTGCGGGGCCGGCGCGGGTTTGGCGGCAGGCGGTGCCGGCGGTGCGGTCGTGGCAGCTGCTGTTGCGGGCGCTGGCGGCTTGGCTGTCGGCTCGGGCGGTTTGGCTGGTGGGGCGCTGGCCCTCGCGGGCGCGGCCGCCTTGGCGGGCGGCGCCTGCGTTGCCGTTGCGGCGCTGCCGTTGGTGCTCGCGGCGCCGTCAGAGCCGCCGAGCGCCTTCAGTGCGACGGCCTCCTCAACCGAGGAGGCCGCGGCCTTGGCCTCGATTCCGGCAGCGTGAAGCTTCTCCAACAGCTCCTTGCTGGAGAGCCCGTGCTCCTTGGCTATCTCGTGTACGCGCTTCTTGCTCATGCGTGCATCGATTCTACGAGCTTGGAGTCATTCAGTACGAGCCCGCCGGGGATCGCGCGGCGCAGGGCGCGCGGGATGCCGCCACGGCGGGTGGCCAGCGCCAGGCACTTCTCGGCGACGGCCTCGCCGCCTGCGCCGCGGCACAGATACGCCCCACGTCCGGGCAGCACGGCGCGCGGGTCGGCCACCGCACGCGTCTGGACGGTGCGCCGGCGCACCTCGCTTGCGGCCGGCGCCGGCTCGGCGACGATGCGCAACAACTCTGACTTCGGTGCGATCCGCCCGCAGCCGACGCAACGGCGATGCGGGGCCACACGGGCGCGCGGCCCGGGTCGCGCGGCTATGTCGCCTGCTCCTCGGCGGCCGGCTCGGTTGCCTGCTGCGGTGACGCCGGCTCGGCGACATCTGAGATGCCGTCGCCGGCCTCCTCGGGAGCGTCGTCGGGCGCCGGCGTGTCGGCCTCGGCGGCTGTGCCGTTGCTGGACGTCAGGTCGGCGACGTTGTCGGTGTCGATGTTCGCCAGCGCTTGGTGGCTGTCGATGCCGCAGTAGCGCGAGTTGGGTAGCGACGCATTGGGACAGCGGCGGCCGTTTGAGAGGATCGCCGCGCAGCGTCCCTGGACCTCCTCCTCCTCGTAACCGTGCTCGGCCTCCTCGGCGGCGAACTCGGTCTCCGAGCGGATGTCCACGCGCCAGCCGGTCAGCCGCGCGGCCAGACGGGCGTTCTGGCCCTCGCGGCCGATCGCCAGCGAGAGCTGGTCGTCGGGCACGATCACGGTCGCCTGCTTGGCGTCGTCGTCTACGAGCACCTCACGAACGCGCGCCGGCGAAAGCGCCTTGGCGACAAACCGCGCGGGCTCGTCGTTGAAGGGGATGATGTCGATCTTCTCCCCGCGCAGCTCGGACACGACCATGCGCACGCGCGAGCCACGCGGGCCCACGCAGGCGCCGACCGGGTCGACGCCGTCGGTGTGAGAGATCACGGCGATCTTCGAGCGATAGCCGGGCTCACGGGCGACGTTGGCGATCTCCACCAGGCCGTCGGCGATCTCCGGGACCTCCAGCTCGAACAGCTTCTTGATCAGCTCGGGGTCGCGTCGCGAGACGATGATCGCCGGACCCTTGGTCGACGGCGAGACCTCCTTGATCACGGCCTTGATGCGCTGGGAGTGGTCATAGCGCTCGCCCTCGACCTGCTCGGACTTGGGCAGCAGCGCCTCGACACGTTCGCGCAGCTGCACGAGCGTGTAGCGCGAGTCCGACTGCTGCACGATGCCGGTGATCAGCTCGCCGACGCGGTCGCGGTACTCCTCGTACATCATGTCGCGCTCGGCCTCGCGGATGCGCTGCAGGATCACCTGCTTGGCGGTCTGCGCGGCGATTCGCCCGAAGTCGTCGGGCGTGACGTCGCGTTCGTCGATCTGGTCGCGGTATTCGGCGAACTTCGCGGGGTCGATTTCCGGATCCTCCGGTTCGCGCATCTCGCCGGTCTCGGGGTCGACGGTCGTTTCCTCGTCGATCGTCTCGACGATCAGGTGCGCCTCCAGGCGCTCGGGGATGATCAGTTCGATAACGCGGAAGTCGGCCGTCTCGCGGTCCATTTCCACGCGCGCGTACTTGGCCGAGCCGGGCTGCTTCTTGTAGGCGGAGAGCAGCGCGTCCTCCAGCGCGATCATCAGCTTCTCGGGCTCGATGCCCTTCTCGCGCGCCAGCGCGTGCATTGCCTCGAGGATTTCGCGTGACATCTCTCTACTCCTCGACCAGGTTGGAGCGGTGGATCTCCGAGTAGGGAATCGCGATGACGCCACCGTCGGCGGCCAGCGTGATCTCCTCCTCAGAGGCCCCTACGAGCTCGCCGGTGAAGCTCTTGACCGCGCGTGCGTCGCCGGGCCGGCGAGCGCCCTCGGTCGCCAGGGGGCGCGGGTGGCGGGTACGCACGCGCGCTCGGCGCCCGACGAAGCGGCGAAAGTGCGCGGGCTTGGTCAGCGGGCGCTCGGTGCCCGGCGAGGAGACCTCCAGCGAGTAGCGCTCGCGCAGGTCGTTGAGCTGGCGCGTGACGCGCTCGCACAACTCGAGCGTCACGCCGTCGGGATGGTCGATGAACACGCGCAGCGAGCGACCGCCGAGAACCTCGGCGAGCAGCACCTCGACATCGGGGTCGCTGAGCGCCAGTCGCCTCTCGATATCTGCCTGTATGGGTGTCATCAACTTGCTCCTTTACGCAAAAAAAGCGGGCCTGCGCCCACTTTCTATACGGCAACCGGCGTCTCACGGCCAGCTCGAAAGTTCTCGTTCGAGCATAGCATCGGGCGCCACGCTCAGAGCAGGTTTGCCTGCAGGACGGGCGTTTGCGCTGCCCTGCGCGTCGCGCCTCTCAGGCGCGCGCGTCGCGGCGGGCGCGATCGCGGTAGACGCGATAGTCCTCACGCTCGGGACGCAGCGAACAGGCCAGCGCCAGCGGCTGGCAGGCCTCGCGATGGCGGCCGAGCAGCTGCATCGAGCGCCCGAGGCAGAACTGCGCGTAATCGTTGGTCGGCGTGCTCGCGGCGATCGCCTGAAACTCCTCGGCGGCGCGCTCATAGCGCTGTGCGTGAAACAGCGCCCGGCCGAGCGCCTCACGGATCGAGGCCTTGTCGGGCTCCAGATCGCGCGCTTGGCTGAGCGGCACGATCGCCGCCTGGTAGTCGCCGTGTTCGAGCAGCTCGGTGCCGCGCTGGTAGAGGTCGTAGAGGCTGTCCACGAACGCCCAGTTTAACGCGCGTCGCGCAGCCTCCCGACGGCGTCGAGGATCGCCTCGGCGATCAGCTGCTTGCTCGCGCGTGCGAGCTCGATCGCGCCGTCGGGCGAGCCGTTGGCCGTGAGGATCGTGACCTCGTTTGCGTCAGAGTCAAAGCCGATGTCGCTGCGCGAGATGTCGTTGACGACGATCGCATCGATGCCCTTCTCGGCGAGCTTTCGCCTGGCCAGCTCGACCGCCTGCTCGCCGTGCTCGGCGGCGAAGCCCACGAGCGTCTGGCCGGCCTTGCGGGTGCTCGCCAGGCCGGCCAGCACATCGGCGGTGGGCTCGAGCTCCAGCGCCAGGCTGCTGCGCCCGGCCTTCTTGATCTTGCCGGCGTGCGCGGCCGCGGGGCGGAAGTCCGCCACGGCGGCGGCCATCAGCAGCACATCGCAGTCGGCGAAGGCCTGGCGGCAGGCCTGCTGCAGCTGCTCGGCGGTGACGACGTCGCGGCGTGCGATCGCATCGCTGCTGGCAAGCGACACGTTGGCCGCGACGAGCGTCACGTCGGCGCCGCGCGCGCGCGCGGCCTCGGCCAGTGCCAGGCCCATCCTGCCGGAGGAGCTGTTGCCGAGAAAGCGCACGCTGTCGATCGGCTCGCGCGTACCGCCGGCCGTGACCAGCACGCGCACGCCCACCCAGTCGGCTGCAGCTGCCACATCAGGCGATTTCGGCGCAGAGCCGTTGAGAGCCGTCGCCGGATGATCGGGGGCCGATCCGCCGGTGGCGAGCACCTGCTCGCACGCGGCGAGCAGCTGCGCGGGCTCTGCCAGACGCCCCACGCCCTGCTCCCCCTTGGACGCCAGCCGTCCGCTGCCCGGCTCGACGATCCTCACGCCGCGCTCGCGCAGCGTCTGCACGTTGGCGCGCGTGGCCGCATGCTCGTACATGTGGTTGTTCATCGCCGGCGCGACGATCACCGGGCAGGTCGCCGCAAGCGCGCAGCTGGAGAGCATGTCCTCGGCCAGGCCGTGCGCGAGCTTGGCGATCGTGTTCGCCGAGGCCGGCGCGATCAGATACGCGTCGGCGTTGCGCACGAGCTCCAGGTGGCTGAGCGGGTCGTGGCCCGGCTGAGCGTCGCCGGGAAACGCGCCGCGCGCGGGGTCGCGCTCGAACTCGCTGACGAGCACCGGCGCCCCGCTGAGCGCCGCGAAGGACAGTGCGCCTACGAACCTCTGGCTGGCGGGCGTCTGCACGACGCGCACTGCGTGCCCGGCACCGGTCGCCAGGCGCACGAACTCCAGCGCCTTGTAAGCGGCGATCCCGCCGCTAACGCCCAGCAAGATGCGCGCCATATCTAGGTTGTAGAGAGATCCGCCGCGTCTAGCAACCGCTGGCTACACGGTTGCGATGCGCGAAGAGGGCGCCTGACGCGCCGGTTGCGGAGGCTGAATCAAGCCCCGCCGCCACCCACGCGCCCCTGAGCGGGCGGCTGGGCAAGCGAGGCAAGGACGCAGGGAACGAAGCTTGCGAGAGCAAGCGAGCGACCGAGGACGCAGACCGATCGAAGATCGTCCAGCGCCGCTCAGGCGTCCGCTCAGCGGTAGTGGTACTTGATCTTGCCCTGCGCGACCTCCTCGAGGGCGATCGTCAAGTAGTTTTTCGAGCCGGTTTCGATCATCGGGGGCGGGAACTCGTCGAACGTTCCCTCGCCGAGGTTGTGGTAGTAGCTGTTGATCTGGCGGGCGCGCTTGGCGGACACGACGACGCTCGCGTAGTTGGAGTCGACGTTGTCGAGCAGACGGTCGATTCGGGGGGAGATCACGTTGCTGTTGCCTTTCCTCGGGGGGATGTCAGTGTAGTGGGCGTGGCGCAGCGGCTCCGGGCAGCCCCGGCGGCCGATCGTGCGCGGCGCGTCAGGTCAGCTCGCCGGCGACCGTCGCGGTGAGCTGCTCGAGCGCCTCATCGAGGCGGTCGTTGACGACGACGTGGCCGAACTCCGGCTGTGCGGCGAGCTCCTGCTCGGCGACCTGCAGGCGGCGCTCGACCTCGTTGCTGTCGTCGGTGCCGCGGCCGATCAGGCGCGTGCGCAGCGCATCCAGCGACGGCGGCGCGATGAACACCTGCACGGCCTCGGGCATCGCCGCGCGAACCTGGCGGGCTCCCTGCACCTCGATCTCGAGCACCACGGGCCTGCCGGCGGCGACGCGGTCCTCGAGCTCTGAGCGCAGCGTGCCGTAGCTGCGCCCGGCGTAGTCGGCGTGCTCGACGAAGTCGCCCGCCTGCACGCGCCGGTCGAACTCCTCGCGCGTGAGGAAGTGGTAGTCGACGCCGTCGCGCTCACCCGGCCGCGGCGCGCGAGTCGTCGCAGAGACCGACAGCTCCAAGTCCTCCAGCCGCTCCATCAGCCCGCGGATCAGCGTCCCCTTGCCGACCCCGGACGGCCCCGTAATGACGAACACGCGTGCCACGGCGCGCAACCCTAGTGACGCGTCCGGAGGAAGGACACGGGCGGTCGATGGTCAAGCGAGGCAGGGACGCAGGGAACGTGGTGTGCGAGAGCAGACGAGAGACTGAGGACGCAGCATCGCGCCGGCCAGCGATCGTCCCTCAGCGAGTGAGGAGCGAAATGAGCTCCGAGCGCTGGCGCTCGGAAAGGCCACCGATGGTCTTGCTCGGGGCGATGCGGCAGTGCACGAGGATCTTGTTGACCTTCACGCGCCCATACTTGGGCACAGCGAGCAGCATGTCGAAGACCTTCGCCGTCTCGACGTACTCCGGCGGCTTGAGCAGCAGCGCGTGGATCGACAGGCGTCCGGCCTTCAGATCGCGCTTGAGCTGCGCGCGCTGGATGCGTATCTGGTTCGCCCTGGCCAGCGCGTCCATTCTCTGGTTTAGCGATCGCTCTGGAGCCATGGATGAGTTGGAGGACGTCGTGCTTGTCGCCGTCGTCATGGGCGGCGAGTCTACACACCCAAAGCCGACGTTGAAGACAAAGTCATCGAATTCATCTGGACCTCAACCTTAGGTGCAGGCGTATCGAGGATGCTGGACGGTGAGGGTGGCTTTTCACGAGTCGTTCACGCGCCAGCAAACGGCCGCTCGTTGCGGATTTCCCGGCGGCTGCGGCGCCGAGGCCGAGGCTCGCGGCGATGGTTTATGTCAGCCGCCGCCCAGCTCGGCTGCGATGCGCGCGGCCACGGCCGGATCGCGAAACGTCTCGGTCCCGACCGCAACGAGCGTCGCGCCCGCATCGAGCAGGTCGTGCGCGTGGGCCGTGCGCTGGACCCCGCCCATGCCGACTACGGGGATGCTCACGCGTGTCGCCACGGCCGCGACCTGGGCGAGCGCGACGGCGCGGATCGCCGGGCCTGACAGGCCGCCCGTTTTGCCGCCCAGCCACGGCTCGCGCCCGGCGCCGGACCCCGGCGAAAGGGCCATCGCGCGCAGCGTGTTGATCAGTGAAACGGCGTCGGCGCCGCCCTCCTGCGCGGCCTTGGCGCACGCACCAACGTCGGCCGTGTTGGGCGTGAGCTTGACGATCAAGGGCTTTTGCGTGCTCGCGCGACAGGCGCCGACGACCTGTGCGAGCTGTGCCGGGTCGGCGCCGATGTCCAGACCGGTCTTCACGTTGGGGCAGGACACGTTCAGCTCGATCGCGGCGATCTCGTGGCGCTGATCGCAGGCGGCGACGAGCGCGACGAACTCCTCGGCGCTTGAGCCCATCACGTTGGTGATCAGCGCCGGCGGCGCGACGCCGGGCTCGGCGGCCTCGTCGAGCAACTGCGCGAGCTTGGGCAGATCCTCGGCGAGGTAGCCGTCGAGGCCCTTGTTGGGCAGGCCGATCGAGTTGATCAGCCCGCCGGCGGCCTCCCACAGCCGCGGCGGCGGGTTGCCGGCGCGCGGCTGCAGCGTGATCGTCTTTGACACATATGCGGCGAAGGGGAAGTCGCGCGCCAGGCTCGGCCCGAAGGCCCGCCGTGCGGCGATCGCGTCGAACGTGCCCGAGCCGTTGACGACCGGATGCGCGAGCTTCAGGCCGCAGAACTCGATCACGCGGGTGCTCCGGCGTGCGCAGAGACGTGCGCGAGTTCGCCGGCGTCGAGCACGGGGCCGTCGACGCACACGCGCGCGTAGCTGCCGTCGCGGCGCGGCACCGCGCAGCCGTAACAGGCGCCGAAGCCGCAGGCCATGCCGGCCTCCAGAGCAAGCTGGGCAGGCACGTCGCGGCCCGCGCACATCGCGCGCACCGCCTCGAGCATCGGTGCCGGCCCGCAGGCGTAGACCTGCGCGCGCGAGTCGCGGTAGAGCTCCTTGGACAGCAGCTCGGTGAGCAGGCCGTGATGGCCGACCGAGCCGTCGTCGGTGGCCACCTGCGCACCGTGCAGCAGCGAGGCGCCCTGCGCGCGTGCTCCATCGCGAAAGCCCAGCAACACGGTGACGCCGGTCTCGGCCTCGGCCTCCAGCGCGTCCTGCAGGATCGCCAGCGGCGCGATGCCGACGCCGCCGCCGACGAGGATCGCGCGATGGCGCGGCGGTGGCGGCGAGAAGCCGTTACCGAGCGGCCCGAGGGCCCACAGGCCGTCGCCCTCGCGCAGCTCGCACAGACGGCGCGTGCCCGGCCCGACGTCCTCCAGCAGGAAGTGCGACTCGCCGATGCGCCGGCGCGCGATCGAGAAGGCGCGCGGCAGGTAGGGGCGCTCGTCCTCTCCCCCGCCCCAGCGCTCGGCGGTGGCGAGCATCGCGAACTGCCCCGGGCGCGGCTCGGGCGTCTCCACATCGGCGACGCGAAGCACGCGGTAGGCGCCCAGCTCGTCGATGCCCAGCACGGTGAGCAGCCGGCGCTCAAACGGCGCGGGCGCGGCGGCCCACTCGCTCACGCGGTCTGCACCCCGTCGGCGCGCACGCCGTGCAGCTCCTGCAGGCACAGCACGGCGGGCTCGCCGTCGCGCCGCGCGCTGGCGATCGCGCGTGCGGCGGAGACGCCGGCTGCCAGCGTGGTCACGCAGGGAATGCCGTGCGAGACGGCCGCGCGGCGGATCTCATAGCCGTCGGTGCGCGCGCCGTATCCGGTCGGCGTGTTGACCACCAGGTCGACGTCGCCGCGCTCGATCCAGTCGAGCACATGCGGGGAGCCCTCGCCGATCTTGTTGATGCGCTGCGCCGGCACGCCCATGCGCTCGATCGCTTCGGCGGTGCCGCGCGTGGCGACGATCTCAAAACCGACGTCGTGCAGGATCTGCGCGACGGCAAACGCGCCCGCCTTGTCGGAGTCGGTGACGGTGATGAACGCCGTGCCCTCGCTTGGCAGTGGCAGCCCCGCGGCGGCCTGGGCCTTGGCAAACGCAGTGGGGAAGTCGCGCGCGATGCCCATGACCTCGCCGGTCGAGCGCATCTCCGGGCCGAGCAGCGCGTCAGAGCCCTCGAAGCGGTCAAATGGCAGCACGGCCTCCTTGACGCACACATGGTCGCCGAAGCCGACGCCTTCGCGTTCGCGCGGCAGCTCCAGCTCGGCGATCGACTCGCCGAGCATGATGCGGCAGGCGAGCTTGGCCAGCGGCAGCCCGACGGCCTTTGACACGAACGGCACGGTGCGCGAGGCGCGCGGGTTTGCCTCGATCACATACAGCTCGCCGGCGTGCACGGCGTACTGCACGTTGAGCAGCCCGACGACGCCGATCGCCAGCGCCAGCTCGCGCGTGGCCGAGCGGATCTGCGCGAGCATCTCCTCGCCGAGTGAGTGCGGCGGCAGCACGCAGGCGCTGTCGCCGGAGTGCACGCCGGCCTCCTCGACGTGCTGCATGATGCCGCCGATCCACACCTCGCGCCCATCGCACAGCGCGTCGACGTCGACCTCGGTGGCGTTCTCCAGAAAGCGGTCGAGGAAGATCTGCGGCGCCGGGCCCTGCGTGGCGTCGCGCTCGCCGTCTGCGACGCCCTCGCGGCGCAGGTAGTCGGCCAGGCCGTCGCGCGAGTAGACGATCTCCATCGCGCGCCCGCCGAGCACATAGGAGGGGCGCACGAGCAGCGGGAAGCCGACCTGCTCGGCGCAGTCCAGCGCCTGGGCGACCGAGCTCGCGGTCGCGTAGGGCGGCGCTTTGTAGCCGAGCTCGGCCAGCAGCGCGCCGAAGCGCCCGCGGTCCTCGGCGAGGTCGATCGCCTGCACACTGGTGCCCAGCAGCGGCACGCCTGCTGCCTCCAGGCCGGCGGCGAGCTTCAGCGGCGTCTGCCCGCCGAACTGCAGGATCAGCCCGCGCGGCTTCTCGACCTCGACGACGGCGAGCACGTCGGCGAGCGTCAGCGGCTCGAAGTACAGCCGGTCAGACGTGTCGTAGTCGGTGGAGACGGTCTCGGGATTGCAGTTGATCATCACCGCATCGCAGCCGGAATCGCGCACGGTCATCGCGGCGTGCACGCAGCAGTAGTCAAACTCGATGCCCTGGCCGATGCGGTTGGGCCCGGAGCCGAGGATCACGATCGAGGCGCGGCCTGCCTCCTCAGCGCCGTTGTTCAGGTCGGTCGCGTGGCGCTCGCCGCGGCGCACCTCGTGAAGCGCGCCTCCGGGCTTGGCGCGCTCCCAGCCGGAGTAGTAGTAGGGCGTGCGCGCGGGAAACTCGCCGGCGCACGTGTCGACGGACATGAACGAGCGTTCGCCGGCAAACGGCGCCTGCGGATCGAGCGCCAGCGCGCGCAGTTGCTCCAAGAACCACGGATCGATGCGCGTTGGTGCGTGAACCGCATCGATGCCGATCCCACGCGAGAGCAGCTCGAGCACGACCTCGTAGCGGTCCGGGAAGGGAATCTCGAGGCGTTTGAGCAGCTCCTCGTCGCCGATGTCTGTGAGTTGCGGCGGCTTGTCGAGCTCGCGCGAGCGAAGCGCCTTGGCGAAGGCCTGCTGGAAGGTGCGCCCGAAGGCCATCGTCTCGCCGACGGACTTCATGTGCGTGGTCAGCGTCGGGTCCGCGCCGGGGAACTTCTCAAAGGCAAAGCGCGGCCACTTGACCACGACGTAGTCGATCGTCGGCTCAAAGCACGCGGGCGTGACGCCGGTGATGTCGTTGTCGATCTCCTCCAGCAGGTAGCCGACGGCCAGGCGCGCGGCGATCTTTGCAATCGGAAAGCCGGTCGCCTTTGAGGCCAGCGCCGAGGAGCGCGAGACCCGCGGGTTCATCTCGATCACGAGGATCTCCTCGGTCTCGGGATTGACGGCGAACTGCACGTTGGATCCGCCGGTCTCCACGCCGACCGCGCGGATCACGGCGATCGCCTGGTCGCGCAGGCGCTGGTAGAGCTCGTCGGTCAGCGTCTGCTGCGGGGCGACGGTGACCGAGTCGCCGGTGTGCACGCCCATCGGGTCGACGTTCTCGATCGAGCAGACGATCACGACGTTGTCGGCGCGGTCGCGCATCACCTCCAGCTCGAACTCGCCCCAGCCGATCACCGACTCGTCGAGCAGCACCTGGCCGATCGGCGAGGCCTCGATTCCCGCCGCGACGATCCGCTCGAACTCCTCGGCGGTGCGTGCGATACCGCCGCCGCGCCCGCCGAGCGTGAAGGCCGGGCGCACGACGCAGGGCAGGCCGATCTCCGCGGCCGCGTCGAGGCCCTCCTGCAGGCTCGTTGCGATCGCGCTCTTGGGCATGCGCAGGCCGGCCTTGGCCATCGCCACGCCGAACAGCTCGCGATCCTCGGCACAGGCGATCGCCTCATAGTTGGCGCCGATCAGCTCGACGCCGTAGCGCTCCAGCGTGCCGTCGTCGTGCAGCGCCTTGGCGAGGTTGAGCGCCGTCTGGCCACCGAGCGTGCCGAGCAGCGCATCGGGGCGCTCGCGCTCGATCACCTGCGTGACCGGGCCCGGGTGCAGGGGCTCGATGTAGGTCGCCTCGGCGAACTCCGGGTCGGTCATGATCGTCGCCGGGTTGGAGTTGACGAGCACGACCTCATAGCCCTCCTCGCGCAGCACCTTGCAGGCCTGCACGCCGGAGTAGTCGAACTCGGCCGCCTGGCCGATGACGATCGGCCCCGAGCCGAGGATCAGGATCTTGCGGATGTCATCGCGGCGCGGCATCAGGCGGCCTCGGCGATGCGCGAGAGGAAGCGGTCGAACAGATACAGGCTGTCGTGCGGGCCGGGTCCGGCCTCGGGGTGGTACTGCACGGTCCCTCCCGGCACGTCGAGCAGCTCCAGGCCCTCGACGGTGCGGTCATAGAGGTTGACGTGCGAGAGCGCGGCGGCGCCGAAGTCGGTTTCCCAGCGCACCGGCTCGTCGGCGTCGATCGTGCGCGCGCCGCCCGGCCCGACGGCGGCGAAGCCGTGGTTCTGGGAGGTGATCTCGACCTTGCCGGTCTGCAGGTCCTTGACCGGGTGGTTGGCGCCGCGGTGGCCGAAGGGCAGCTTGAACGTCTCCAGGCCGACCGCGCGGCACAGCAGCTGGTGACCCAGGCAGATGCCCCACACGGGCTTTACGCCGACCAGCTCGCGCACCGTGTCGACGACATAGTCCAGCGCCGCGGGGTCGCCGGGCCCGTTGGCCAGAAAGATCGCATCGGGCTGGCCGGCGAGCAGCGCTTTGGCGTCGTCGGTGCACGGGTGCAGCGACACGCGCGCGCCGCGCGAGACGAGCTCGCGCACCATCGAGGTCTTGATGCCGGTGTCGATCACGGCGATGCGGGGGCCCGCGCCGTCCTGGCCGTGATGGGTCACTTCTTTAGGCGTGACGACGGCGGCGAGGTCCTGACCGGCCATCGCCGGCTCGGCGTGGATCAGCTCGCGCGCGTCGTGCTCGGCAGTGGCGGCGTCAAACACTCCCCCGCGCATCGCGCCGGCATCGCGGATGTGGCGCACGAGCGAGCGCGTGTCGACGCCGGAGATCGCGCTGATGGCGCAGTCGGTAAGCCAGTCGAGCCAGCCGCGCTCGGCGGTCGGCGCGTCCTCGCCGTTGCCCGCCTCGCGCATGATCGCCGCGCGCGCCCAAGGGCGCTCGGACTCCATCGCCGCGGCGCTGACGCCGTAGTTGCCGATGTGCGGATAGGTGAAGGCGATCAGCTGACCGGCGAAGGAGGGATCGGTCATCGACTCCTGATAGCCGGACATGCCGGTCGTGAAGACGACCTCGCCGAGCGCCGGCCCCTCGGCGCCGCACAGCTCACCGTCAAAGCGCGCGCCGTCCTCCAGCAGCACGTATCCGTCGCGGCGCCCACTCACAGGATCAGCTTCTGCACTTCTTTGAACTCCGGCGTGCCGGCGCGGCCGAGCAGCTCGAACAGCGAGGCCTCGACGGTGCAGATGACGGCGCCGGCGCGCTCCAGGCGCTCCAGGCCGCGCTGGTAGTCGATCTCGTGGCGTGAGCCGACGGCATCGGCGGGCACGTGCACTTCCACGCCGCGCTCGATCAGGTCGTGCACGGTCTGCGATACGCACACGTGTGTCTCGATGCCGCAGACGACGGCCTGGTCGCGTCCGTCTGTACCGATCTGCGAACGCTCAAAGCCGTCCGCGCGCACGGCGGAGAACACCGTCTTCTCCACACGCGGCTCGTCCTCGATGCCCAGCTCCGGCGCGGAGTGCCCGAGCCCTTTGGGGTACTGCTCGGAGACGAGCGCGGGCACGTGCAGGATGCGCGCGGCGGCGAGCAGCCTCGCGCAGGCGGCGGCGACACCGGCGAAGGACTCATATGGGCGAAAGCCCTCCTGCACGTCGACGACGACGAGCGCGGCACGGTCGGGCTGCAGCAGGGCCATCAGGCGCCGACCACCGAGAAGGCGCGCTCGCGATAGACGACGGCGCCGGCGCACAACGTCAGCAGCACGCGCCCCTGCAGCGTCTGCCCGGTGAAGCAGCTGTTCTCCGAGCGGCTCTCCCAGCCGCGCTCGCCGGCAACCCACTCGGCGTCGAGGTCGACGAGCGTGAGGTTGGCCGGCTCGCCGGGCGCGATCAGCGGCGTGGGCAGCTCGAACAGCTCGGCACCGGCGGTCATGCGCGCCACGAGCACGTCGAGCCCGAGCACGCCGGGCAGAACGAGGCCGGTGTACAGCGCGGCGAATGAGGTCTCCAGACCCGTCGTGCCCATCGGCGCCTGCTCGAAGGGCACTTCCTTCTCCTCGCGCGCATGCGGCGCGTGGTCGGTGGCGACGCAGTCGATGACGCCAGAGCGCAGCCCCTCGATCAGCGCCTGGCGGTCGGCCTCGGTGGCCAGCGGCGGGTTCATCTTCATGCGCGTGTCCATGCCGCGCACCTGCTCCTCGGTGAGCAGCAGGTGATGCGGCGATACCTCGGTGCTGACGCGCCAGCCCTGCGCCTTGGCGTGGGCGACGGCCTGCACGGAGGCCACGCAGCTGAGGTGCTGGAAGTGCACGCGCGCGTCCTCATAGCCGGCCAGCGCAGCGTCGCGCGCGACCATCGTCGACTCGCTGATCGAGGGGATGCCACCGATGCCCAGCGCGGCGCTGACGGCGCCCTCGTGCATCGCGCCGCCGCGCGACAACGTCGGGTCCTCCTCGTGCAGCGCGATCACGCCGCCGCACAGGCGCTGGTACTGCAGGGCCTTGCGCAGCATGCCGGCGCTGTGCACGGGCCGCCCGTCGTCGGTGAAGCCGACGGCTCCCTCCTGGCGCAGCTCGGCCATCTCGGTGAGCTGCTCGCCCTGCAGGGCGCGTGTGATCGCGGGCAGAAAACCGATCGATATGCGCGCTTCGCGGGCGGCTGTGTCGCGCAGTGAACGCAACAGCGGCGCGCTGTCGAGCACCGGGTCGGTGTTGGGCATCGCGAGAACTGCCGCATAGCCCCCGGCCGCGGCGGCGCGCGTGCCCGTGTCGAGGTCCTCCTTGTGCTCCTGGCCGGGCGTGCGCATGTGCACGTGCGGGTCAAAGAATGCGGGCAGCAGGCGCCGGCCCTGGCCCTCCAGCAACTCTTCGCCTGGCTCGTAGGCGAGCGTGCCGGGCGCAGCGAGCTCGGCGATCTCACCGCCGCGAACTCGCACGTCCTGGCGCGAGTCCAGCTGCGTGCGCGGGTCCAGCGCGTGCACGTCGCGCAGAAGCATGTCGGCCGGCTGTTGCGGGCCGTGGACGAGCGGCTGGGCGGCCATCACGCGGGCTGGCGCTCGCCGAGCGCGGCGGTGTCGGCGGGCTGGGCGCGCGCGGCCGGCGGCGGTTGCGCGCTGGCCCCGGCGAGCAGCTCGTAGAGGACGGCCATGCGCACGACCACGCCGGCCTCGACCTGCGCGGTGATGACAGCCTGCGGCGAGTCGACGACCTCGCCCGACAGCTCCACACCGCGGTTGACCGGCCCCGGGTGCATCAGCACCTGGCGCGGGGACAGGCGCCGTCCGTTGACCTGATACCAGGAGGCGTACTCGCGGATCGACGGTACCCACGTCTCGCTCATGCGCTCGCGCTGCATGCGCAGCGTGTAGACGACGTCGGCGCTGGGCAGCTCGTCGAGTGTGAAGCGCACGTCGCAGCCGAGCGCCTCGATGCCACGCGGGATCAGCGTGGGCGGCCCGGCGACGGTCACCTTGGCGCCCATGCGCTGGAAGGCGATGATGTTCGAGCGCGCAACGCGCGAGTGCATCACGTCGCCGACGATCCAGATCGACGCGCCGTCGAGCTTGCCCAGGCGGCTGTTGAGCGTGTAGACGTCGAGCAGCGCCTGCGTCGGGTGCTCGCGCTTGCCGTCGCCGGCGTTGACGATCGCCGCGCTGCACCACTGCGAGACGAGCTCGGCGGCACCCGCCCATGGCGTGCGCAGGACGATCGCGTCGGGCTTGTGCGCGCTGAGCGTCAGCACGGTGTCCTTCAGCGACTCGCCCTTCTCCACGCTGGAGCCGCTGGCGGCGAAGTTGACGACGTCGGCCGACAGGCGCTTGGCGGCCAGCTCGAACGAGCTGCGCGTGCGCGTGGAGGCCTCATAGAAGAGGTTGAGCACCATGCGCCCGCGCAGCGCCGGCACCTTCTTGATCTCGCGGTCTGAGACCTCAGAGAAGCGCCGGGCCTGCTCGACGATGCGTTCGATGCCCGCGCGGTCGAGATCCTCGATCGACAGCAGATGGTTCATGCGATCTCCAGTGCGGCGGAGGCGATCGCGACCTCGTCCAGCCCGTCGAGCTCGCTCAGTCGCACGTGCACGTGCTCGGCGCGCGAGGTGGGCAGGTTCTTGCCGACATAGTCGGGGCGGATCGGCAGCTCGCGGTGGCCGCGGTCGGCGAGCACGGCCAGCTGCACTCGCTCGGGGCGGCCGTAGTCGAACAGCGCCTCGATCGCTGCGCGCACGGTGCGCCCGGTGAACAGCACGTCGTCGACGATCACGACCGTGCGCCCGGTGATGTCGAAATCGATGTGTGACGCGTGCACGACCGGCGCGTCGGGGCGGCTTGCGACGTCGTCGCGGTAGAAGCCGATGTCAAGGTCGCCGAGCGGGATCTCGCCGTCGTGCAGGTCCTCGAGCAGCTCGCGCAGCCGCTGGGCAAGGAATGCGCCGCGACGGTGGATGCCGACGATCGCAAGTGCGCGGTCGCGCGGATTGCGCTCGGCGATCTCGTGAGCGATGCGCGTCAGCGCTCGCTGAACGTCCTCCTCGCGGAGGACGACCTTCTCGCTACCTGTGTCCATCTGTACCTTCCTGGCCTCACTGGACCGGGTTAAAGGATCTCCAGAAATGTATCAGGGCATTGCGACGGTCTCGGCCGGCGTCTGGCCCTCCTCGGCGGCCTGCGCGGAGGCGCGCTCGCGCGCCTGGCGGTCGGCCCAGCGCAGCAGCGTGGCCGCTCCGCGCTCGGGAAACGGCACCTCGATCGTGTCGAAGTCGCGCGGCGCCTCGGTCGCCGCAAACACGGTGCGCGCCTCGTCGCGCACCTGCCCGCCGGCGTAGCGCATGGAGATGTGTGTCAGTGCCAGCATCCGCACCTGTGCATCGCGCGCGACCTCGGCCGCTTGGCGTGCGGTGCTGTGTGCGGTGATGCGCGCACGATCGATCTCATCATCGATAAAAGTGGCCTCGTGAACGAGCACATCGGCTTCGTGCGCCGCGATTCTCAGCGACTCGCACGGCTCGGTGTCGCCCGACAACACGATCTTGCGGCCCTCGCGCCGGGCGCCCATGACCTGCTCCGGCGAGACCCCGTCAACGGTCTCGCCGCGCTGCAGGCGCCCGAAGTCCGGGCCCGGCTTTACGCCAAGCGACTCGGCCAGTTTCGCGTCGAGATGACCGGGACGCGCGTGCTCGACGATCGCGTAGCCAAATGCCGATGACTGCGTGCGGTGGCTGACCGGCACGGCGGCGACCACGTAGCCGTCGCGGCGCACCGTCTCTGCGGGCTCGAGCTCGACGATGCTCAGCTCATACGGCAGGCGCCCGTAGATCGCGCGCATCAGCCCGTTGAGCTCGTTCAGGCCGCGCGGACCGTACACGGTGAGCGGCTGGTCGCGCTCGCGCAGCGCGAAGGACTTGAGCATGCCCGGCAGGCCCAGCCAGTGATCGGCGTGGAAGTGCGTGATGAACACGCACTGCATGTCGACCAGGCCGACCGAGCGCACGAGCTGACGCTGCGTGCCTTCGCCGCAGTCGAACAGCAGCCGGTCGCCGCCCAGGCGAATGAGGATCGCGGGTAGCCCGCGCCGCGCGCCCGGCACCGATCCGCCTGTGCCCGCGAAGAACAGCGACAGGTCCATGCGGCTACGGTAGCGGCGCCGGAGAACGTGAAGGCTCACGCGGCCGGTTAGGCAGGGCAGTACAGGGGCAATAACGCTACATCTCCGTGCTCTCCGATCTCAGCGGGTTCCTCCACCGCGCCTCCCGGCGGCGCGTGCGCCACGGCAAGGCCGGCGGCGGCGAAGACCTCGCGAATGCCGGAGACATGCGCGGCGACATCTCCCCGCACGAAATCCCGCGCGACAACCCGGCGCACGGCGAGGCGCAGCGACGCCAGGATGTCGAACACGAGCGGCTGAGCAAGCGCGCCGAGGCCTCCGATGGCGGCGACGCGCGCTAGCTGGGCGGGCTGAGCGGGCCTGGGCGGCGCCGGTCTCCCTCTGCCGGCTCCGCCGCCGGCGGGCCTATGTTCCAGCGATGGTCGAGTTCTGCCTGCGCTGCCTGTCTGGCGCCCCGCACGACGCGTGGGATTCCGCCGACTGGCTCGTGCTGCTCACGCGCGAGGGCGAGTTTCTGGGCATCGTCTGCGCCGGATGCATCGCTGATGAAGAGCTCGCGCTCGTCGATGCCGAAGAGCTGTACGGGCTGGCTGCCTGACCGGTTTCAGGCGTCGCCTGCACGGCGGTAAGCTCTCGCCACAGCCGATGCGGTCGCCGCGCGTCGCCTGCGCCCGTAGCTCAGTGGATAGAGCGCTCGCCTCCGGAGCGAGAGGTCGCAAGTTCGAATCTTGCCGGGCGCGCTTGATGGTTTCGGACCCCACCGGACGCAGAGATTCAAGGTTGCTGCCTTTTCGCTTGCCGACGAGGATGCGCACCCGTTCGACCCTCCTCGCGCACGCGACCGAGTCCGTCGATCCCGTCTTCAACCGACCCGCGGGGGTGACGAAAAGGCAGCAGATGTGACGTCAAGGCGAGATCATGGATGAGGCGGAGGTACGCGAGGCCCATTCGCTGAGCTCGGACAAGTAACCAGGCGCGAGATCGGCGAAGATCGAGTTGTGAAGTCGGTGGTCTGCGTCGGGAAAGACGACGATCTTCTGCGAACGTCGTGCCGTGCGCGCGGTCGCTTCGTAGACCGCCACGCTCGACTCCACCGGCACGAGGACATCGTCCGCGCCGAGAATTACAAGCGTAGGGCTTGCCAGTGCCCTGAGGTCCTCGCGCGGGTCGTGACTGCCCCAGGCGCGCAGGACCGACCAGCTTGCGTCGTTTAGCTCGAACCCGGATGCTTCGACGACCGCGTACCACGCCTTCTGCTGCGCGGCGGCCAGCATCCGCGCTCCTTCGGCAAGCTCGCATCCCGACTCAGCGGCCAACGTGAGCTCCTGAAGGAGCAACCGGAAAGCGTACGCGTCGTCCGACGATGCGCCAGCGGCAGCGAAGCCAAACTGCTCGGCCTCCAAGAATGAGACCGAGGGGCACGAGTTGAGAATCACGCGCCGGTCGAGTCGTCTTCGGCTGCATAGCCGGGCGGCAACCCATCCCCCCTCGCTGTGCCCGAAAACGGCGACGGCCTCGGGAGGGATCTTGCTCTGGACCTCTAGCGCTGTGAGCGCAGCGTATGCGTCGTCTGCCAGCTCATCGATCGTCGCCGTCTCCCATCGGCCTGTGGAACGCCCCGTTCCGCGCTTGTCGTAGGCCAGGACGGCGATCCCGGATTGGACCAAATGGTCGCTCAGAAGGTCGAAGAAGCCATCGTTGCGCCGGTCCGACGGGCCCGAGCCGCCGATCAAGACAAGACCCGAGGCCGGAGGCTCTCTCTCGGGCAGCATCAGGGTTCCGCTTAGGCGGATGCTGCCACTGGAGAACTCGACTTCCTCCCGACGCATGTGTTAATTCTGCCAGAGTGATCTGCTCCCGTCGGACGAACCACAGCCTGCCGCCGGAAGCGTGATCGCGGCCTCGGTGTCGCACCGCAGGACCCTAGTCCCTTGCCTTGGCTTAGGCTGGCCGAGGCCGGATTGTTGGTTCATTCGCGCCGTGCTGCGGTCACGAGCGCGCCGAGGAAGTGCCGCCAGCCGGCGGGGTGCTCGCGCGCCTCGGGTTCCGGGAGACCGCTGTGGCGGACCTGGACCTCGGTCCCTTCTAGGGCCGGGCGCAGCAGCACCTCTAGGATGCTCGCCCCGGGCGGCAGATGCTCTGACCCGGCGTGCCCCCAGCTGATCAGCAGTCGTCGTGGTCGTTCGATCTCCAGGTACGTGCCGCGGACGGCGACGCCTTTGATGTTGACAGCGAACCCGCCGCCCACGTGGGCGTCGAGCTCCGCCCACTCCCCCATCCAGGTGATCATCGCCTCCGGTTGAGTGAAGTACTCGAAGACCGTCTCGGGGGCGGCGGGCACCACAATGGATGCGCGGATCGTCCTAGCTGCCATTGGCTTCCTTGACGGCGCGCTTGAGGCGTCCCAGGCTCGCCGGCCAGAGCTCGGCGAGGAACGATTCGAGCGCCGCGAGGCCGTCGGGCCGGATGGAGTACAGGCGCCGTTGACCCTCGGCACGCACGTCGACGAGCTCAGCGTCGAGAAGTACCCGTAGATGCTGGGAGACGGCCTGCTGGGTCACGTCGAAGTGCTCGGCGATCTCGTTGACGGAGCGTGGCCGGTCGCGAACGAGGACGAGCATCTCACGTCTTCGCGGATCCGCCACGGCCGCGAAGGCAGCTTGGAAACTCATCCCTGGATCGTAGCCTCCCGACCCGGTAGGCACAATAGCCAAGTTGTACAAGTGCTAGCTTGTGTAAACCCCACTCGCTACCCCAATGGAGGACCTATGGAACGTGCAGGCGTGACCGTGAAGAGCTTCGATGAGATGGACACGGGACTCGACGGGATGTATGTGCGTGCCCGCGCCGAGCTCGGCGTCTCGTCATTTGGCATGCAAGTGATCAGGCTGCCGGCCGATTCGACCGCATACCCGGAGCACGCTCATGCCGGCGCTCCTGACACGGCGCTGCAGAATGGCCATGAGGAGGTATACGTGCCTCTCAGCGGCAGCGCCACGTTGGTAGCCGGTGAGCAGACGTGGGAGCTTCGTCCGGGCCTCGCAGCGCGAGTGTCAGCAGACCAGCTGCGCAAGTTCGTCACGGGCCCGATGCCCTTCGAGGTGCTCGCTCTCGGCGGTGCCCCCGGTCGGGCTTACGAGGCCGTTGCGTTCAGCGAGGTAGGTGCCGGGGAAGTCCCCCGCGGGCGCGATGAGCCCGCGTGATCCTCGGGTCGCGGGCAGGCCCTGAGCGGGTGCCGGCCCGCCCCGGGCGAGCAAGCCGGAGCGCCGGAGGACTAAGAACCAACCGAGAGGATGCGAGATGACCGAGTCCGATAGCTACGCCAGAGAATTGGCGCTGGACGCCCCGATCGGCGACGTGTTTGCCGCGCTGACGACCCAACGCGGGCTGCGCGGCTGGTGGGGGACCGACGCCACCGTCGGGGGGGCGGTCGGCGGGCAGATCCGATTGCGATGGTCGAGCACGTCGTATGTCGTGTTCCGCATTGACCGTCTGGAGCTGCCGAGCGAGGTCGGGTGGGCGTGTGTCGATCAGAACGACGAGAACCTCCCCCACCCTGATGAGTGGGTCGGGACGAGTCCTTGCTTCTCATTGAAGGGAGACTCGAGCATCACCCGGCTGTCCTTCGTTCATCGTGGCCTATCTCCGCGCCTTGAGTGCTACTCGACCTGCGAGCTCGGATGGGATCGGTTCCTGCTGGGCAGTTTGAAGGCCTTCGTTGAGAAGGGTGCAGGGAGCCCGTTCGATCCCGACGGGCGATGATCCGGATCACACGGCGAGTGACCTAGATCGGTGGGACGACGGCTTGACGCCTCGCACGGGTCTGGGCCTGCAGGCTAGGACCGTGCGTGGTGGTGTTGGTCGCGACCGGAGCGGTGCGTCGCGCCTCGCCAGAAGCGACGCGCGACGCACTCTGCGCCCACGGTCAGCTCCAGCGACTCATCTCGCCCGCAGGGTAGGCGGCGAACTCGTCGCGCTCGGCGCCTGACTTGAGGCTCGTCAGGTAGGCGCCCCAGTTGGTGGCGCACCCGTGCATGAACTCGTTCGCGTCGCGCCAGTCACCGTGTGTGAAGAGCAGCGTCGTGCCGCCGTCCTCGCGCGGGTTCAGCGCGAACGTGATCGTGGTGTTCACCCAATCGGCCGGCCCGTCGACGACGCGCCAGACGACCTGCTCGGGTGAGTCCTTGAGGATCTGCATGACCGCTGCTGGCTCCTTGCCGCCGAAGAAGATCTGCAGGTCGGCGTCGTCTCGGAGGTTCGGGTGAGCGGTCCACCAGCGCTCGACGCCCTCTGCGGTGGCGATGAGCTCATGGACCTGCTCGGGCGGCGCGTCGATGGTGAAGCGGTGAAGAATGTCCGGCATCGTTGCTCCTTAGGTCGGGTTCGCTTGCTAGACGAACGACCGTGCCGGAGACGGACACCGCTATGGCTACGCGTCCTCCTCGGGGCAGGCGGCAAGCTCTGCCAAGCGCTGGGCGAGGAACCGCTGCTCCGGCTGTCTCTCCCCTGCTGTAGGCGAGCAACGCATACTTCATCTGGGCTCCCTTCTCGAGCTTTGCGGTCATCTTCTAGACGAACCGCAGTACCTCTGACGGACACTCAGAGAATTTTTTCCAAAGCGGGGTCCGTCCGCGCCCCGGCGCTTCGTCATCAGAGCACACCCGGCATCCAGGTTCGGGCGATCGAAGGAGCAGATGATGACGGACATTTCCCCAGCCACAGCCCGCGCCAAGCGGCGCGCACATGCGGCGACGAAGCAGCGACTGGGTTGGATTGTCGCCCTGACTTCGGCCGCGTACTTCATGGTTGTTCTGGACTCTTCGGTGCTGATCACCGCGCTTCCGAGCATGCAGCGTGACCTGCACGTCGGGCTGCCCTCGCTGCAGTGGACCTTCAACGCATACGGCATCGCGTTCGCTGCGGGGATCATCACCGCGGCGGCGCTTGGCGACCGCTTCGGTCGCCGACGGCTCTTTACGGGTGGGGTGGTGCTGTTCACGCTCGCCTCGGCTGCGTGCGCGCTGGCACCGGGGGCGAGTGAGCTGATCGTCGCTCGGACCGTTCAAGGACTTGCCGGCGCGGTCGTGCTGCCGCTCAGCCTCACGATCCTTACCACGGCGTTCCCGGAGGACAAGCGCGGCATGATCGTTGGCGTCTACGGGGGGCTCGCGGGGCTCGCGGTCGCGCTCGGTCCGATCGTCGGCGGACTCATCACGGAAACGATCGACTGGCACTGGATCTTCTGGCTGAATGTGCCGATCGGTGTTGTCTGCGCGACTCTCGCAGTACGCCTGCTTCCTGAGAGCTATGGAGCGACGAAGCGCCTTGACCTCCTCGGCGGGGGCCTGGTCACCTCGGGCGTCGTAGCGATCGTGTGGGCGCTCACCCGCGCCAACGACGTCGGGTGGGCGAGCGCGGAGACTGTCATATCGTTCGCCGCGGGCGCGGCTCTGCTCGCCGCGTTCGTTGCTTGGGAGAAGCGGGCGAGTCAGCCGATGGTGCCCTTGCGGCTGTTCGCGGTCCGCGAGTTCGCGATCGGGAACGTGGCGAGTTTCTTGATGTCGGGAGCGATCTTCGCGGCGGCGTTCTTCGTGACGCAGGAGTTCCAGTTCGCACGCGGCTACTCGCCGCTTACGACAGGGCTGCGGCTGCTGCCGTTCTTCGCGACTCCGATGTTCATCTCCCCGTTGGCGGGGGCGCTCTCCGACCGCGTCGGTCGTCGTCCGATCATGGTCACCGGGCTCACCCTGCAGGCGATCGGGTTCATCTGGGTTGCCAGCCGCGGCTCGCTGAGCACGAGCTGGGTCGAGCTGACTTTGGCGCTGCTCGTTGCCGGGATCGGTATCTCGATGGCGCTGCCTACGGTTCCCACCGCGGTTCTCAGCTCTGTCGCGCCGGAGGAGATGGGCACGGCGTCCGGGGTCAACTTCATGGCCCAACGCTTCGGTGCTGTGTTCGCGATCGCCATCGGCAGCACGGTGTTCTCCGCCTACGGCCATCTCGGGAGCCCCGCGACGGTCACTGCCGGCTTCAAGCCCGCCCTGTGGGCGTGCGCGGCGTTTGCTGTGTTGGCCGCTCTCAGCGCAGTTGCGATGACCGCGCGCGAGCACGAAGCTACTACCGCCGGCAACCGCGTCGAGGCGGCGTCGGCCTAGCGGACGTCAGTCACCGATGCGACGGTCGCGTCGCGCCTGGGCTGGAGCCGGCCCGGCCCGCGTGTCTGATGGGTAGCCGCGCCTTTACCGGCGCGGCTACCGTTCGCGGCGGCGGCGAGAGGTTACGGAGGGCAGCCCCGCGCTGGGTGTACTTGCGATTCGGTGCGCCGGGTCTGCGATGGGCTGGCGGCTGGAAGCGCTCTTGCGGCAGGTGTCCGTTGCCCGGTTATTCGTTCGTCACATGGTGAAAGGCGCGCATCGGGTGCGCCGACTCCAGGAAAGGACCGTCGAGATGGCAAAGTTCATCTACCTCTACCGTGGCCAGACCCCCGAGCTCACCCCCGAGCAGGGCGCCGAGCGGATGGCTGCGTTTGGCGCTTGGATCGAGAAGGTCGGGACGGCGCTCGTTGACGGCGGCAGCCCGTTTGGGTCAAGCGCGTGTGTCAGCGATGACGGCAGCGAAGCATCCGCGGGCGAATTGAGCGGCTACAGCATCGTCGAGGCCGCCGATCTCGACGAGGCAAAGGCGCTCACGGCCGGTCTCCCATTTCTGGCGGGCAGTGACGGTGCCTGCACCGTCGAGATCTTCGAACTGCTGTCGATTTAGCGGCGCCGGGCGACGTCCGGAGTCACGTGAAAGGAGCACACGATGTCTCAATATCTGTTCGTATATCGCGCACCGACTGATTACGGCGCGGGAACCGAAGACGCCGCGGGCGCATGGCGCGCCTGGTTTCAGGACCTCGGGCCGAGTCTGCTGGATCTCGGCAACCCCGTCTTCGCAAGGAACACCCTCGGCAACTGCTCCGCCGAAAGCGTGCTCGGGGGTTACTCGATCGTCGAGGCCGAAAACCTCGGGGAGGCACTCGCGTTGGCGGACGGTTGCCCTCACCTCATTCAAGGAGGAGGGGTCGAGATCGGCGAGCTCACAGTGCTCGATCCGGCTCGCATAAGCGATCGGACCCCCGGGTCAGCCGTCTGAGCAACGTGCGCTGGCGCCGCCCGTTCCGCCCACGGGGGGATCGGGCGGCGATCCGCTCTGACGCGGCTCGGATCCGAGCCCCCCTCTCGGCCTGGCTGATCTCGATCACGCGGGACCGCCCGCCGGGGAGTGCGCCTTCAACGCGTGCGGGTCACGCGGGCAGCGAGTCACCAGGGAACCCGCGCGCCGGGTGGACCTCATAGGTCAGGACGCCTGCTTGCACGGCCGGGTCGCCGTCCATCAGCTCGGCGACGTAGCCGCTCGATCCGGCGAAAACGCCGACGCCTGCGATCTCACCACCGTCGGTGACGGGACAGACGATCGAGAGGATCCCGGCCGCCCTCAGCGCAACGTTGCGCCGCCCATGCTCCCAGATGATCGGGAGGCTCCCGTCCTGAAAGGTCCGCTCGTTGGTCTTGAGGACCACGAGCGTGTATTCGCGGGAGCCCGAGAGCACCTCGTTGAACTGCTCATCTGTGATCACCGGCAGTTGCTTGTCTGGCATCTCAATCCTCTCCGTTCTGTGGCGGTCGGGGAACCGTTCCCGGTTTGGCTGTCAGCTTGCGCGCGGCTGAGAAGGGCTCGGGGTTGTTCTCTTGCGCGCCGTCTCTCGGGGAGGTCGAGGACGTCGCCTGGGGCGTCGCGTTAGCGCCCGCCGTTCAAAGCGGGGTGAGTTGGGCGAAGCAACGGCGCGGCGCTTCAGGAGTGTAGGCAAGTTCGCCACACTGATTCACACATTCTCCTTGTCACATGACAACAAGTCACGGTGTTGATGGGCGCCCCCTGGGCCCAAAGACGTTCCACATGACTGGGGCTGCTGGGCGGCGGCGGCGGTGTGCCTGGTGACCGGCCATTTCCTGAGGACGACGACGTTCGACGTGTGCCTGACCGCCGGCGTCTCGCTGATGATCGTGCGCGTGTTGCGGCGCGGCGAGCCGCGCTGGTGGCTGGGAGCGGGCGCGCTCCTGGGCGTCGGGCTGCTGAACAAGTCGTTGATCGGTCTACTCGTGCTGAGCGTGCTGGGCGCTTTAGCGCTGCTCGGCCCGCGCGCCGTGCTGCGCTCGCGCTGGCTGCTCGCCGGGGCCGCCCTTGCGGTGATCGGCTTGCTGCCGTATGCGGTCTGGCAGGCTGAGCACGGCTTCCCGCAGCGGGCACTCGCGAAAGCGATCGCGGCAAACGGAGCGGAGGGTGGGCGCGGCGGCTTCATCCCGTTCCAGCTGGTGCTGGTCGGGCCGCTGCTCACACCGGTGTGGGCCACCGGGCTCTTGGAGCTGATGGGAAACCCGGCACGCCGCACACTGCGATGGTTCGGGGTCGCCTACGTCCTTCTGATCCCGATCTTCATCCTCACAGGCGGGAAGGCGTACTACATCGCCGGGCTGTATCCGGTGCTACTGGGGGTCGGGGCGGTCAGAGTCGACCAGTGGCTCTCGGGGCGTCGCGGCCGGGTCGGTGCCCTGGCCGTTGCCGTGTCGGCCACTGCCGCGATCAACGCGGTGATCGGTCTCTGCTTGCTTCCCGTCAAGGACCTCAACGGGAGCGCCGTGATGGCCCTGAACCCGGATGCCGGCGAGATGGTCGGCTGGCCGCGATTCACCGCGACCGTCGCCGAGGTGTTCGGCTCGATCCCGCCCTCCCAACGTGCGTCCGCGGCGATATTCACGGACAACTACGGGGAGGCCGGGGCGATCGCGCATCTCGGGCCGGCATACGGGTTGCCCTACCCGTACAGCGGGCATAACGGATGGGCGTTCTGGGGTCCCCCGCCTAACTCGATGAGAACCGTGGTGTTGGTGGGCATCGGGGCCCGGGAGGCGCATCAGGACTTCACCGGATGTGTTCTGCGCAAACGGATCGACGACGGCGTCGGGCTGCAGAACGACGAGCAGGGCGAACCCGTCTGGCTGTGCACCGGGGAGGCTGTGCCTTGGACGGTGCTGTGGCCGCGGCTGCGTCACTACGACTGACGCCGTCCTCACCGGGCTGCCCAACAAGCCCCGATTGTCACGCCACAACAAGTTGCGCTTGTTGATATGGGGTACCTCGCATTACGGTCCCGGCGGTCCCCGGAGAAGCGATCCGGCCACGAGCAGAAGGAGCGTTGATGTCAGCGAAACCATCCGGTGAAGAACACCATGCGACCGTGGACCGCACAGCGCAGACCGCGAAGCGGATCTTGATGGTCGTCGCAAATCCGAGCGTCGCGACAACCGTCGGTTGGCCCGTCGGGTTCTGGGGCGCGGAGCTGACCCACCCCTACTACGAGTTCACAGAGGCCGGCTATGAGGTCACGATCGCAAGCCCCGAAGGCGGGAAGGTCGAGCTGGACAGGCTGAGCGACCCGCGCGATGACAGCAAGTGGTCATCGGAGGATCTGATCACGATGGGCTTCCTGAACACTCCAGAGCTGGTCGCGCTGCTCGAGAACACGCCTGCGCTGGCGAGCTTGAACCTCGAGCGATTCGACGCGCTGGTCTGCGCCGGCGGGTTGTCTCCGATGTTCACCTTCCGCGGCAACGCAGCACTGCAACTGGCGATCGTGCGGTTCTATGAGGCCGAGAAGCTGGTGGCGGTGTATTGCCATGGAGTTTCGGCGCTGATCGACGCGAAGCTCACCGACGGGACCTATCTGATCTCCGGGAAAACGATCACCGGCTTCTCAAACGTGGAGGAGGACTACTCCGACGCGTTCGTGGGGTCGAAGGTGATGCCGTGGCGGCTGGAGGATGCGGCGCGCGACCGCGGCGCGAACTACATCGAGGCGGGCCTGTTCAAGCCGTTCGTGGTCCGTGACGGCAGATTGATCACCGGACAGCAGCAGTACTCCGGGCGCAAGGTGGCCCAGCTCGTCATCCAGACGCTCGGCACCTGAGGCCGGGCGCTCCGCCGCGGAATAAGCCGCTCTCAGGTCCGCCGCATGATGCAGTTCATGCGGGGGTGCCCGCGGCCTGCCATCTGGCAAACACCTCGGTCTGCTCGTTGGGCCACGCGCCGTCGCATGGCATCGTCCCCGCACGGAGGCGCTCGAGGATCGCCTGCGCGTGCGTGCTCACATCCTCGTGGGACCAGAGGTCGAAGGCAAAGCGCATCGAGTCCCGATCGCGGGTGCGAAACATCGCCTTGATGTGTCTCTCGTAGGAGGGCGTCTCGCCCGCTCCCGGCAGGAGGATCGTGGGTTGCGGTTCGACATCGGCGGTGGCGTGCGTGCGCGTCCATGGCTTTGCCTCACAGACCCACCACCACCGCGGTACGGGCATCTTCGGCGGCGGGTGCACGCCAGGCTTTGAGTTCTCGACCGCGATCCGTGAGCCCCATTCCAGATAGGCGACAAACGCGGCCCTGAACTCGGGGTCGCTGGGCAGGCCGACATCGTCGACGGAGCGTGCCAGCAGCTTCACCCACAGCGCCCGCTGCTCCAGCGTTATCCCCTTGTCAAGGTGCTGGCTGATCATCCGCTCATAGCCCCCGTAGCGGTCGCTGTAAGCGGGCGGGCCGCCGAACACCTGCCCCAACCACGCGGCGACTCGTTCGGGATGGTCGGGTGACATGCTGCCGAACAGCTGGGCGAGCAGCGGCTCCTCGGGCACGTGCGTCTCATAGAAGCGTCGCGTGAGGCGAAGCAGCGCGGGGAAGCCTCCAACCCACTCGAACAGGGTGGGTTCCTCGGGCATCGGCGGGTCGTGGAAGTCCGCGTACCAGTGCATGCCGCTGCAGAACGGCTTGTTCTGGGACTTCCCGCAGCGGCAGAGGCTGTAGTGCTCAAGGGAGGCGCCGGCGTTGCGCGGCCCACCGTCGAGCAGCTCGAGCGCGCCAGTGACCCGGTACGGGCCATCGAGTGAGATCTCTACCGCCGCCTCGCGCGCCTGGTCGGCGAACCCGCCCGGATCCCGGCCCTGCGGCGCGTACCCGAGGGCGCCTGAGGGGCAGTCGCGTGCGGCCCGTGCAATCTCATCGGCGCGCGCGCCCGATGGTGCGATGAACGGCTCGGTGTCGGAACGAAACGCGGTCGGTGCACGGTCGGTGCAGAACCCTGAGTGAGCGCAGGTACCACGGTTGTCGGTGACGGTGAGATGCTGTCCCTCATAGGTATCCAGACGGTCCGGGACCCGGTCCGGTGCCTTGTTCGTGCGGAAGCCGATCACGCCGTGGGACCCGTCGCACCAGGGCTTCAGCTGCGAGGCGCCGCACCGGCACAGTGCGACCTGGGGCAGCGGCTCCATCGAAACGCCGCGCCAATCTGTGAGGTCGCTGACATTCGTGAGCAGATATGGGCCCTCGGGCACGCATTGGATGCTCGCGCCGAGCCCCTCCTGGATCGCGGCGAGCTCGCTGCGATGGGCCAGCAGCCGGGCCTCGTCGCCGGCCAGCAGCTGGCTTGAGAGGTCTTGCAGGGCGGCGGTCGCCTCGAGTAGCGCGAGCGGTCCGCCGGTGCGTATGCGCAGCCGGGTGGCCGCGATGGCCAGCTCGCGCAGAGCAGCACTCAGCGCGCCCTCATCTCCCGGTGTCGGCGCCTGCGAGCCGGCGGGCTCGCCTAGGGCGTCGCTGAGCGGACGGATCACCGACGCTGCGAGCCTGTCAGCGGCTCGGGCGAGTGGCTCGCGGCCTGCGTCCTCTGCGCTGGCGGCGGCGAGCTGCTCGAAGGCACGCATCAGGCCGCCCGCATGGGCGAGTATCTCCCTCGCCTCGGCTGCTGCACCGTTGATGTCGCTCACGGTCCGTCCGCTCCTCTCACAGCCAGCTCCGTTGCAGCCCGAGCTCCACCGCACAATCGAGGGCTCGCTCGACGATCGCCGGACGTTCGTGCCGGCGCCACACGGCTTCGATCGTCAGAACCGGTCTAGGGCTCACCAGCTCGATCAGCTTGATGCCACGGGGCACGGAGGCCGCGAGGGACCCGTTGATCAGCGCGACGCCGCGGCCGCGGGCGATGTCCCCCCAAACCGTGTTCCCGGCGGCCCGCTCGTCGAGGTTCGGCTCGAATCCTGCTGCACGGCACCCGCCGACGACGGCGTCGTAGAACCCCGGCGCCATCTCGCGCGGCCAGATCTCGAATCGCTCGCCGCTGAGCTCGGAGAGAGCGATTGCGTTGCGGTCCGCGAGCTCGTGTCCGGTTGCTAGGGCGACCTGGAAATGCTCGCGCCTTACCGGCTGGGAGTCGAGGTCCCTGGCGTAGGTCGTCATCGGCGCGAGCGCGAGCTCGTGTCGCCCCGACGTCAGCAGCGGCTCGATGTCCTCGCCGAAGACCTCCCGCGCGGCGACCTTAACGTCGGGAAGCTGCTCGGCGATGTAGCTCTGCAGAGCGGGGATGGTGTCCCATGCGGTTGTGAGTGTGTAGGCGAGGTTGAGGATGCCCGCCTCGCCGTTGGCTGCGATCTTCACCCGGCGCTCGGCGCGCTCGGCGGCGAGCAGGATCCGCCGGCAGTCCGCGGCGAACACCGCTCCCGCCGGGGTCAGGTCGACTTTGCGTGAGCTCCGCTCAAGCAGCGTGACCTCCAGCGCGCGCTCGAGGGCTCGAATCTGCTGGCTCACCGCCTGCTGGGCGATGTGCAGCTCTTCCCCGGCACGGGTGAAGCTTCGGTGCTCCACGACGGCGAGGAAGGTCCGCAGCTGTCGTAGCTCGAAGCGCTGTTCGCCTGGCACGCGGCCGAGTGTACGACTTTCAACAGCTCTCGGGCACAAGTCTGCGTTGTCAACTGACAACAAGCGGCGCTTGTTGATGTCAATCGCGGTGGCTACGGTTCGCGGGGCTTGCTCCCGCTTCTGAAGTGAGCGTTGGGACCGGCGAGGATCGTCGTGCGAGGTTTCATCCCACGCCCCCTCGGGCCTGCCTGAGATGAGCAGCTGATGCCCGACATCGGCGCCGTCGAGAGCGCTCACGCGAACAGCATCTGGATCGCTCCGGTGCACAGCTCCTCGCGTGCTCGCGCGGTCACGGCATCGCGAACGTCGGCGCCTTCCGGCGGCCTTATGAGTGCCAGCAGCTTCATCGGTTGGCGGCCGCTGCGATCGCGACCTCGGCGATTCGACGATCCTCAGCGCCGGTCATCGCCCCGGCCACGCCGAGCGCGCCGGCCACGCGCCCGTCGGTGATGAGAGGTATGCCTCCGGCGATCAGCGCGAGCCCGGGGCGTGTTCCGAACTCTGCCACCGCGGCGGCGTCTGACTCGATCGCCGCATAGAAATCATCCGGCGGCATTCCGATGGCGGCCGCCGCGTAGGCCTTGCTCATCGCGGTCTGCACGCTCACGAGCGCCGCGCCGTCCATGCGAAGCATCTCCTTGACGATGCCCGACTCGTCGACCACAGCAATCGTCACTGCGATCGTGGCGGCTCGGGCCGCGGCGATCGCCGCGTCGACGATCGCCCGCGCAAGCTCACCTGAAAGTGTCGGTCTGCTCGCGATTCCCGCTCCGTCGCTTCCCATCACGCCCTCCTCCTCGGTTTTCCGGACGGCGAAAGCATCGGGCAGCGCGTTGTTCTTGTCCAAGACCGATCGGGTCGCGATCGGTAGCCTGAGCCTATGGATCGGCTGGACCTGCGTCTCGTCGAGTACTTCGTCGCCGTGGCCGAGGAGCTGCACTTCGGTCGAGCCGCCCAGCGCTTGCACATCGCTCAGCCGTCTCTGAGTCAGCAGATCCGGCGTCTGGAGGGCCAGCTCGGTGTGCAGCTGCTCGAACGCAACAGCCGCAACGTGCAGCTGACCCGGGCTGGAGAGGCGCTGCTACACGAGGGTCGCCGGGTGCTCGCCCAGGCGCAGGGCGCGATACGGGCGACGCGTGCCGCGGCCGGTCCTTCGCTACTGGTCGGGTTCTACGGCTCGGCGGGCGCCGACCACTTGCCGGCGGTCCTGCGCGCGTGCTCAGAGCGACTGCCGGAGTTGACAGTCTCGGTGCGCGAGCTCAGGCTCGGGGTGCTCGACGAGCTCATCGACGGCGAGGTGGACCTCGCGTTCACGCGGATGCTGCCGAGCCAGTCTGAGCTCGAGGTGCGTGTGATCGCCCATGAGCCGCGCGTCGTCGCGCTCGCGGTCACTCATCCTCTTGCCAAACGAGGTTCGCTGCGCTTTTCCGAGCTAGCGTCGGAGAGCTTCATCACGAACCCCGTGGCTCCAGAGCACGGGACGCGGCCGGCGAGGTGGCTCGCCGAGCAGCGCCGTCACGGGCTGCCCGGCCGGGTCGCGGCGCGCAGCACAGGCGTGCTCGAGATCCTCACGCTGGTTGCCGCCGGCCGCGGGGTTTGTCTCCTACCGTCCGCGGTCGCGCGCCATTACCGCCGGGCGGATGTCGTGTACGTCGCAGTGGTTGATGCTGAACCGGCGGTCGTCTCCCTGGCGTGGCGCGCCGACTCTGAGGACCTTCGGGTGGCGTCGTTCGTCGAGCTCGTCAGCGATGTCGCCGACGCCTCGGTCGGCGCCAAGTCGTGATCACCGGCCGAAACCGCGCGCCCTCGGGCGCCTGACGCGCGCGGGCTCCGACATCGCCTACCCCGCCAGGCCGAGGTCGGCGAGAGCGCGGTCGCGGTCCCAATAGAGCGCCAACCGGATGACCTTGCGGTCGCGCACATGAAACAGGCTCGCCCGGCGCTGGTCCACCTCCACGCGGCTGCCCTTCCCACGGCCCCTCATGCGACACACGACGAGCACGGAGCCGTCATCCATCTCGCGGTATTCCTCCGCATCAAAGCGGAGGTCCTCCCACAGCTCTACGAAGGCTTCGACGCCGGGAGCCGCGGCCGTGCCCGTTCGGGTGCTCGGCTCGGGACCGTCGGGGACCACGAACTCGATGTCTGGATCTGCCCACTCCGGCGTCGCCCCGAATGTTCCGCGTTCCCATTCCGCGTAGATCGAGCGCACGAGGTCCAGGTTCTCCGACATCGCCTACCCCCGTTCCTCGGCGAGGCGTTCGGCGAGGCACGGGCCGCGTAGCTATCGGGATAGTTCGGTGATTCGCGCAAGCCGACTTTGCTCCCGTCGCTTCTGTTGCTCCACCAGATCGGGGGTCGTGTACTTCTCAGACATCCTGCCCTGAGTATCCCGCAGGGATGGAGCGCTCACTCTTACCCGACTCTGAGCTTCCCCGGCGCGAAAGCCAAGGGTTCCAAACCAGCATGCCGGTCACGCAGTCAACCAACCGCAAGGAGTAATCACATGTCCGGCATCCGAAGCAAGCTCGTGACGGCAGCCGCCATCGGCGCAGCCGCACTCGGCGCCAGCGCCATAGCCAGTGCCGCTACGAGCGGCTCATCCACATCCACGCCCACAACCACAACCCCCTCGCCGACGGCCACGGCGCCGCCGGGTGGTCAGGCTTCTGGGCCGCGAGACCCCTCGCAGGGCGGACATACCGTCAACGGCAAGACCGAGACGCTGCTCACCGGCGACACCGCGGCCAAAGTCAGGGCCGCTGCGCTTGCGAAGGTGCCCGGCACAGTGCAGCGAGTCGAGACCAACGTCGACACCAGCGCACCGTATGAGGCGCACATCACGAAGTCCGACGGAACCGACGTGATCGTCGAAATCAACAGCGACTACTCGGTTGCCGCGGTCAGCTCGATGGGCGGTCATCCTCAGGGCTGAGCACCGGACTGCCGTTGGGCCGCCGCGACAGAGCTCGCGGCGGCCGACAGGCAGAGGGGATCTAGGAGGTTGCGCCGTTGATCGACGCAAGACCATCTTGCGCCGTCGCCGGCGCCGGCGCACTACCCGAAGGTCTAGAGATGCGGCCCGCGCTCGCACCGTCGCATACCCGCGGCATTAGCCTTCGGCGTGTGCGTCTTGAGGAGATCGCCCCTGGCCTGCTGCGCTGGACCGCGCCACATCCCGAGTGGAATCCCGACGCGCGCCCCGGGGGCCCGGACGACTGGCCGCGGATCGTCGGCTCGGCGCTCTATGAAGCGCTCGACACGGTCGCCATCTTCGACCCGATACTTCCGCCCGACGGACGCGAGGGCTTCCTTCGCCGGCTCGACGAGCGAGTCGCGGGCCGGCCCGTCAGCGTGCTCACCACGATCGTCTGTCATCGCCGCGACCGTGAGCTGGTGGCCGAGCGCTACAGCGCCAACTCGCCGCGCGCCTGGAACGCCGTTCCCGCCGGCGTGCAGCCGCGCCCGCTGCGGGGCGCCGGCGAGACGATGTACTGGCTGCCCGGCGTCGCATCGCTGATCGCCGGCGACAGGCTGCTCGGCGACGATGCCGGCGGTCTGCACGTGTGTCCGCAGAGCTGGCTCTCGCGCGTGCAGGTCGATCGCGCAGGCCTGGCGCACCTGATGCTCGCGCTGCTGGAGCTGCCGATCGAGCGCGTGATCGTCTCACACGGTGAACCGGTGCTGCACGACGGGCGCGCGGCGCTCGCGCGGGCCATCGAGCAGGCCCGCGAGGACTGAAACGTCAGTCGAGCACGTGCTCGTAGACAACCTCTGAGGTGAGGCTCCCCACGCGGTCATAGAACGACCGCGCCGGGGCGTTGAACTGCTGCGTGCGCCAGTAGACGCGGTCGCATTTGCGTCGCTTCGCCTCGGCGTACGTCGCGTCGATCAGCGCCTGCGCGGTCGCACCGCCGCGATGCTCGCGACCGACGAACAGATCCTCCAGGTAGCAGTCGGGCTCGCTGCTCCAAGTGGTCGGGTGAAACATCAAATGCGCGAGACCGCCCAGGCGCCCGTCGAGCACGGCGACAAGGCCGTGCATGTCCTGCGCAGCCCCGCTCAGGCGGTCAAACGCATGGCGCGTCTGCTCGGCGCTCAGCCGTTCGCGGTAGAACGCGAGATAGCCCTCCCACAAGACCGACCACTGCTCGAAGTCATCGGCCTGCAGCGGGCGGACGGAGATCGAAGAAGTTGCGTCAGACACGGCCACGAACCTAGCGCAGTCCCCTCGGGCACCGCCAGGTGCTCGCGGATTTTTGCGAACAGTGATCCGCGATGCGCTCACATGCGTATGACTGCCCAAATCCCCGCACGCAAGCCCACCAAGGAGAGAGATTGAAGAGCGCACGGACGGAGACCGAGATCGCCAACGCACTGGAAGACGTTCAGGTCACGCTCGATGTGATCGTCGCGCACTTAGGCCTGGAGAAGCACGTAAAGACCGCCGTAGGCGCAAACCGCGCCAAACTCGAGCGCTCGCGACAGGAGATCGAGCGCTCACTCGGGCACGGCCTCGACGCGAAGCGCGACTCGGGGGCTTAGTTCGCGCGAAGGCTCAATCCGGCCACAGCAGATCGTCCTCGCGCTCGGCCGCCTGCTCGATCTGCTCCAGCGCCAGGTCGGTGCGCCGGTCGTCGATCATCACCTGCAGGGCGTGCTCGATCGTCGGCGACCATGCGCGCCGCGCGACCGCCACGCGGCCCGGCTCCTCGGCGAACTGCTTCCATTCCAGCTCGACCAGCGGTGCTCGAGCCGGCGGTGCGTCATCGGGCACCGGCGCGCCCCAGCCGTACAGCGTGATCTGCGCCTGCCAGCCGTGCGGGCACAGCTCGCCCATCACCGCGAGCGCCCGCCACTGGTCGCGCACCGGCTTGACCGCGCGGCGCGAGCGGCGGCGCATGTAGAACGCGATCGGCACGCACAGCAGCGCCAGCATGCCGATCACCAGCAGCACGATCAGCGTGTCGTGGGGCGTCGGCGGGTGGCTTCCCCCACCCTGCACACCACTGCCCAACACGAGCATGTGGCCGTGCGCGCTCACGCCATCACCGTGGATGCGCTGAAACGCCCTGCGCGCGGTCGCCACCCGCTGAAACTCATCGTTCCTAGAAGTTAGCCGATGTTCGCCCAATTTCTACCCGCTTGGCGCGCTCTCGCCCGCGATGTTGACCGCCGCCCGCCGCCCGCCGGGCGTATCGTGACGGCGTTCGCAAGCGACGCCGAGAGAGGGAGAGGCCGATGGCCATCATCAGGATCCTGCAGCCGCAGCTCATCGACAGGGACACATACGACAAGGTCAACGAGCAGATGGACGTCGACGCGACGCCTCCCGAAGGCCTGCTCATGCACAGCGCAGGCGACGTCGACGGCGTCTGGCAGATCGTCGACGTGTGGGAGTCCGAGGAGCATGCCCGGCGCTTTGACCAAGAACGCCTCGCGCCGGCGATCGCCGCGCTGACGGGCGCGCCGGCGCCCTCCGGACACGCGCCGAGCACCGTCTATGAGCTGCACAACGTGGTGATCCCGGCCGGCCGATCGTGAAGCTGCGCCGCGCCACCGCGCAGGATCGCCCGCGCATACTCCAGCTCAACGAAGCCTCCGTGCAGGAGCTCAGCCCGCTTGACGGGCAGCGTCTGGACTACATCCTCGCGCTCGCGCACAGCTGTCTGGTCGCCGAGCGCGACGATGGGCAGGTGGTTGCATTCGCGATCGCCGTCGCGCCGGGTGCCGACTACGACAGCACCAACTACAGCTGGCTGGCCGAGCGCTTCGAGCGCTTTCTATACCTCGATCGCATCGCCGTCGACGCCGCCTGCCGCCGCCAGGGGGTCGGCGCACTGCTGTATGACGCGATGGAGGATGCCGCCGCAGGCTACGGGCGGATGGTCTGTGACGTGAACATCGCCCCGCGCAACGACGCGTCGCTTGCCTTTCACGCCGCGCGCGGGTACCGCGAGGTCGGCGAGCTGGCCCACGGCGAGGCCAAGACCGTCGCGCTGATGAGCAAGGAGCTGGCCGGCCCCTAGAGGACCTTCGACAGGAACGCGCGTGTGCGCTCGTGGCTGGGGTTGCTCAGTACCTCAGACGGCTTGCCCGCCTCCACAACCACGCCGTCGTCCATGAACACCACCGTGTCGGCGACCTCGCGCGCGAAGCCCATCTCGTGCGTCACGACGACCATCGTCATTCCCTGGCGCGCCAACTGCTGCATCGCTGCCAGCACATCCCCCACGAGCTCCGGATCAAGCGCCGACGTGGGCTCGTCGAACAGCATCAGCTTCGGCTGCATCGCCAGCGCGCGCGCGATCGCCACGCGCTGCTGCTGACCGCCCGAAAGCTGCGACGGATAGGCATCGAGCTTGTCGCCGAGGCCGACCTGACCGAGCAGCTCGCGTCCGCGCGGCTGCGCGCTGTCGCGTGGCTCGTTCTTCACACGGATCGGCGCGCACGTGACGTTCTCCAGCGCCGTCATGTGCGGGAACAGGTTGAAGTGCTGAAAAACCATGCCGATCTGCGAGCGCTTGGCCGCGACCTCCGATTCACGCAGCTCGTGCAGTTTGTCGCCCTCCTGGCGGTAGCCGACGAGCTGCCCGTCCACCGACAGGCGCCCCGAGTTGATCTTCTCCAGGTGGTTTATGCAGCGCAGGAACGTCGACTTGCCCGAGCCCGACGGGCCGAGCAGGCACATCACTTCGCCGGCCTGAACCTCAAGCGACACGCCCTTGAGCACCTCCAGCCGGCCGAAGCGCTTGTGCACCCCCTCCGCCTTGACCATCGGCGCCGGCATCTAGGCGCTCGGCTGGTGTCGGAAGGACAAAAGGCCCGCGCGAATGCGCTGCAGCGGCGTGGCCTGGCGATCGCGCTCGCCGCGCCCGTAGTGGCGCTCCAGGTAGTACTGGCCGACGTACAGCACGCTCGTGCACACGATGTACCAGATGCTCGCCACGATCAGCAGCGGGATCGTCCTGAAGTTCACCGAGTAGATGAGCTGCGATGCGTACAGCAGCTCGGTTACCACGATCACGCTCGCAAGCGAGGATGTCTTGAGCATCGAGATCGTCTCGTTGCCCGTCGGCGGGATGATCACGCGCATCGCCTGCGGCAGCACGATCCGGCGCATCGTCTGCAGACGCGTCATGCCCAGCGACTGCGCCGCATCGGCCTGGCCAGGGTCCACCGAGATGATCCCCGCGCGAACGATCTCCGCCATGTAGGCGCCCTCGTTGAGGCCGAGCCCGAGGATCGCGGCGGTGAACGGTTTGATCAGCGTGTTCGCGTCGGCGTGCACGAACGACGGCCCGAACGGAATGCCCAGCCCGATCTTCGGGTACAGAGCCGCGATGTTGTACCAGAACAGCAGCTGCACGAGCACCGGCGTCCCGCGGAAGAACCAGATGTAGAAGGAGCTCGCCGAGGAGACCATCCAGTTCGGCGACAGGCGCATGACCGCCAGCAGCACGCCCAGCAGGATGCCGATTCCCATCGCGATGAACGTCAGCTCGATCGTCACGCGCAGGCCGTGCATGATGCGACCGTCAAACAGGTATTCGCCGACGACTTCCCACTGGAAGTTCGGGTTCGTGGCGACCGAGCGGACGATCGCCACGGCCACGATGAGCACGATCGCCGCCACGATCCAGCGGCCGGGGCGCCGGACCGGGACGGCGGTGATGTCCTCAGGCCGCCCGACCGCTTCGCGGCCCTCCTGGCCTGAGGACATCGGCTACTTCTCGATCAGCCGCTCAGCCGATTGCGCCGTCGATCTTCGGCGCGGAGATCGCGCCCGACTGCAGACCCCATTTTTCGAGGATCTTCGTGTATGTGCCGTCGGCGATCAGCTTCTTCAGCGCGGCGTTCACCGGCGCGGTCATCCCGCTCTTCTTGGGAATCGCGAAGCCATACGGGGCGTTTTCGTAGGTCTGGCCGATCAGCTTGAACTGACCGCCCGACTGTTTGACCTGGTACGCGGCGACCGTCGAGTCGGCCATCCCCAGCTGCGCGCGGCCGCTGGACACGGCCAGGTTCACCGCGTTCTGGCCCGGGAAGGCGAGCACGTTTACCGCCTTCTTGCCTTCTTTGGTGCACTTGCCCGACTGCTTGGTCGATTCTTCCTGCTCGACCGTGCCCTTCTCGACCGACACCGTCTTGCCGCACAGGTCCGCGACCGTGTTGACGCCCGGGTTCGCCGAGGCCTTCGCGTAGAAGGAGATGCCCGCCGTGTAGTAGTCGACGAAGTCGACCGTCTTCTCACGTTCTTTGGTATCGGTGAACGACGACGCGCCGATGTCATAACGGCCCGCCGCCAGCCCCGGGATGATCGTTTCGAAGTTGGCGTTGATCAGGTTCACTTTCAGCCCCATCACCGCGCCGATCGCGTGCATCAGGTCCGCGTCCATGCCGATCACCGTGTGACCGTCCTGCGCGACGAACTCGTCCGGCGCGTACTGCGCTTCGGTGGCCACGTCGAGTGTCCCCTTCGATTTGATCGCGGCCGGCACCTGCGTGGCGATCGACGCGTCTACTGCCGGCGTCAGCGAAGCCGAGGATGAGGTGGAGCTGCTGCTGCTACTGCTGCTGCTCGTGCTGCTGCTGCTGCCGCAACCGGCGAGCACGACGATGACCAGCAAAGGCGCAGCCACCGCGAGGATCGACTTTCTCATTGGACTCCTACTCAGATAGAACGTGACCGGACGGTCGAGCGCGCAAGTATAAGTCGTACCGGCACGCCGGTATCGTCAAAGCACGCCGGGCCTGGCAGCGTGGCGGGCCGTTTTCGAGTGGGCCGCCGCGCGGGCGGCGAGGCTCAGATCTCCAGGTAGCGCAGGACGACGCGACCGAGCAGCAGCACGTCGCCGTCGTGCAGGTCGGCCTGCACGATGCGCCGGCCGTTGACGAACGTGCCATTGGAGCTGCGGTCGTCGAGCAGTCGCGCGCCCGACGGGCGCTCCACGAGCATCGCGTGGCGGCGTGAGACCGACTTCTCGTCGAGGTGCAGGTCGGCCGACAGGCCGCGCCCGATGTGCATCACGCCGCTCTTCAGTGGGATCAGCAGCACCTCGCCGGTGCCCTGGACCTCCAGAAACCGCCCAGGTCCACTCGGGCGCTCTGTCAGGGCCTTGCTGCGCACCGACTCGTCGAGCACGGCGATCGCGTCGACGCGCTCGGTCAGGCCTTCTGCAGTGGCGGTTTGGCTGGGCGTTTGCGTGGTCATGTGAACAGTCAAGCCAATGCTACTCACGTGTTGCTCAAGAGCTTCGAAGAAACAACTAAATGCCCTGCAAGGCCCGCATCTCGGGGCCGGCCGCCTAGCGCCCTGTCGCGTCCAGTGCTGCAGGACCGTCGCCGCCGCCACCGCGGCGAGAGCGCGAACTGCGTCGCGCGCTCCACCAGCCCCAGCCGCCGACGGCCAGGACGGGCACCACGTAGAGCATTGAGGTGTACCAGTGCGTCAGGCAGGCGAGCATCACCGCAAACGCTACCACGCCTCCCGGGGTGCGGTTTTTGGCTCAGCTGTGGGCCCGGCCCCCTCGCCGCCGGCTCCGGGGGGCGGCTGCGACCGGGTGCGCCGGCGGCGCGTGAAGAGCACCAGCGCCAGGCCCAGCACGACGATCGCGCCGCCGACCACGAACGCAGCAACTGGCGTCTTGGAGGACTGTGGCGCCCAGAACAGCTGCCCGGCGACGCTGCCCTTCTGCGTGCCCACGGCGATCGGCACGCGCCAGTCGAAGATCAGCGTGCGCTTTGCCCTGTCCTTGACCTGCGGCGGCAGCACCGGCGACATCCAGTGGATGCGATGGTCGTGCCATTCAAATTGCCCGGTGCGGTCGACCAGCGTCCACTGCGCCGGCGCCGTGGCAGAAGCCGACGGCGGCACCGTCACGTTGGCGAAGAAGCTCTGGTTGAGGAAGTACGCCGGCGAGCGCTTGTTGACTTCCACCGTCCCGTTGGCCTGCACGCGCGCGTACGGTTCGCCTTCATAGCCCTCGATCGTCACGGTCCTGCCGCTGCGGTTGCGCAGCTGCAGGCGGTCTGAGAACTGCAGCACCTGCAGGCTCAGCCCCGGCACCGACGGCGACACCGAGGTGATCAGCGAGCGGTAGTCAGGGCTCGATCCCTGGTCGTTGAGCGGGCTCTGTGACTGCCCGCTGCCCAGCGCGGCCGGGGCGCGCGCTGCGGCCAACACGGCTGCGGCACACGCGCCCAGCACGAGCGCTGAAAGCAGGGCGATGGTCGGTCGGCGCACGGACACCGTGGCCAACCGTAGCGAAGCTCCCCCAGCCGCCGAGCCGCCCCGCTCAAGTGCCGACGTCCGCAAGCAGCCACAGCCCGAAGCTCGTGAACGCGACCATCACCGCGAGCATCCAGTACTGGCTGCGCACCGCCTCCTCGGGCTCGTCATACATCGTCAGCGCGCGGTCGTGCGCGAGCGCCAGCCCGCTGACGTGCCCGACGATCAGCGCCGCCACCTGCACGTACCAGATGGCCGCGTAGGAAATCACCTGGTAGTCGATCTGATAGCCGGCGGTGCCGAACAGGTTCGAGCCGTCCCCCAGCGGGTCGGAGATCAGATAGCCGATCGCCTGGCCCTGCCACAAAAGCAGCGAGAAGTAGTGCGCGAGCACGTAGGCGAAGCCGATCGGCACGAGCGTGTGCGCGAACGCGCGCGTCAGCTGTCCGATGTCATAGCGCTCGCCCACGCTGCGCACGCCGAGGATGCCCAGGCGATAAACGCCCACGATCAGCGCAATGCAGGCCACCAGGCCGATCGAGTAGGCCAGCTCCTGTGCTGGCGTGGACCCGAGGCCGAGATCGGCGAACACGCTCTGCACGTGCGGCTCGGCTTTGCGCCAGATGCCGCCGTTTGAGAAGCCGTCGAACGTCGTCGTGCCGACGATCGCGCAGATCAGCGTCACCGTGCCCGCGCGCAGCTGCAGGCCGGTCACACCGCTCAGCGGGCGGCGCAGGCACAGCGCGCCGCGCTCGTCGCGCACCAGCGGCGACAGGCGCGAGAGCAGGTTGAAGTACACGCCGAAGCCGTCTGCCGAGCTGCTCCATTGCTCGATGCCGAACAGCAGCATGCCGGCCAGCATCGCCGCGAAGTAGCCAAGCGACAGCGCCGCCAGCAGCGACGGTTCATCGCGGTTGACATACACCAGCTCCAGCCACGCAAAGCCGACCACGCCGGAGATCGCCGGCCACACGCCCAGCCAGGGCGGATAGCGCAGCGGCGCGCGCCGGCGAGTATCGCCGCCGGCGAGCGTCAGCGCCCAGCGACAGAACCGCGCGCATGCCCGCCATGGATTGAACGCAGCAAAAACGTCACCGAACAGCACACTGGCAACGGGCAGGCCCACCCAAAAAATCACGTAGATGAACGTCACCGAGAAATTCGCGTTGGCGACCTGCGCGCCGTCAAAGCCGCTGTAGATGACCAGCGCGAACAGCGCCACGCCAACGGCGCCCGCCAGCGCCTCGAGCATCGCTGAGAGACTCACGCGCCGCTGGCCGACCCCGGTCCGCGCGCGCAACGCCCGGCGGTGTTCGTCCTGCAGCTGCGGCGTGCGCCACAGCGTCGACAGCGCCACGAAGGAGACGACCAGCACGATCGCCGCCGTCCAGCTGAACAGCCACACGGGGATCGGCAGGTCGGCCTTGCCGACGATTCCGTGCGCCTGCGCGCTCGCCGGCAATGCCAGCGTGAGAAGCGCCGGGCCAGCGAGCAGCAGGGCGAGCTTGCGGCGACGCGGGGCTCTCATGCCCGGTGCAGTCTATGCAACGCCGGCGCACCAAATCGCCGGTAGCGCGTGCACGCCCGGGCCGCGCGGCGGCGGCGCCCTGCCACCTTCCACACGCACGCTTGCGTACCCTGCAGCTTGCATGCACGCCCTCCAGCTCGCCGTCTCCACCGACATCGAGGCCGCGCTGCAGCTCGGCCCGCTGGCGCTCGTGGGCCTGCTCTACGCCCGCCGCGTGCGCACGCTCGCCGCCGCCCGCCACCCCGTCCCAGGCTGGCGCCAGGCCTGCTTCTACGCGGGCTTCGTGACGATCGCCGCCGCGCTCACCTCGCTCGGCTCGGCCAGCCAGGACCTGCTGTACATGCACATGATCGAGCACCTGCTGCTCGGCGACATCGCCGCGCTGTTTGATCGTGCTCGGCCTCACCGGGCCGGTCATCGCGCCGGTCCTCAAAATCAAGCTGTTCGACCGCCTGCGCGCGCTGTCGCACCCGGCCATCGCCTTTCCGCTGTGGGCCGCCGACCTGTACATCTGGCACGTGCCCGCCCTCTACCAGGCGGCGCTGCGCCACAGCGGCGTGCACGCGGTCGAGCACGCCATGTTCCTCGCCTTCGGCATCAACATGTGGATGTGCCTCGTCGGGCCGCTGCCCACGCCCAGCTGGTTCGGCAACCTCGGCCGCCTCGGCTACATCGTCATCGTGCGCCTCGCCGGCACCGTGCTCGGCAACATCTTCCTCTGGTCGGGCACCGTCTTCTACCCCTTCTACAGCCGCGGCGACGCGATCCACCACATCTCGCCGCTCGCCGACCAGAACATCGCCGGCGCGATCATGATGGTCGAGGAGTCCTTCCTCACGCTCGGTCTGTTCTGCTGGCTGTTCCTGCGCGCCGCGCGCGAGGGCGAGGAGCGCCAGAACCTGCTCGACTACGCCCAGTCGCAGGGCCTGGAGCTCAGCGACGAGCGCGCCGCACGCGCCGTCGCCGCCGGACGCGGCGCCGAGCTGCGCCGCCGCCTGGAGGCGCGCACCGGCGCCGCCGAGCGCACCTGACGGTCGTCACCGGAGGCAGCGCCGTCGTGTTCGTGCGGCGCTAGGCTCTGTGCATGTGCGCCGGATGCGCAATGGCCGCGGCCTCCGCCGCAACAGGCTTCAGAAGCTGGCTGCAGAACCACCAGTTCGGCTGGCTCACGCCCAAGCGCCTGCGCGCGCTCACGATCGCCGCGATGTGCGCCGCCGGGCTCGTCTCCACCGTCGGGATCAGCGGCTCGACGCCTGCCGCCGCCCCTACTGCGCACCACGCCGCCGCGCCCGCTCGCTGAGCGTTCCTTGCGCGGGCCAATCGGGCGGATGCGCTGCGTGTGTTGTTTCGCTTTTTAGCCGGCGAAAGCGATGGTATCTACGGCTGCGAGCGTCGCTCCTCGCGCCTGATCTTCAAGCTGAGCGAGATCAGAGCTCTCGAGCGAGATCAGCAGGCCGATCCCCGCCGTGACAAGGATCCACGTTTCGTCCGCCCACACGAGCAGCATCGCGTAGGCGAGCAAAGTCAGCGGCAGCAGTCCTGAAGTGGAAGCCGCGGATCCAGCGCAGCATCTGCACGCGCGGCGCGCCCTTCGGCGGCGGCGCGCCGACGAGCCTCCAGGACAGTGAGCGCAGCCGGCCGTCAGCCGCCGGCAACGGCGGGCAGGATCGTCAGCTCGGCGCCATCGGCGACGGGCGTCTTCAGCCCGTCGAGAAAGCGAATGTCTTCACCGGCGACATACACGTTGACAAACCGCCGCAGCCCGCCATCGTCGTCATACAGCCGCGCGCGCAGCTCGTCGTGACGCGCGAACAGCCCGTCGAGCACCTCCTGCACGGTCGAGCCGTCGACCTGCGTCTCGGCCTCGCCACCCGCCGCCGCGCGCAGCTGCGTGGGGATCTTCACGAGGACCGACATCAGACCGAGACGGTCTGGGGCACTCCGGACTCGAAGGCCTCGACGGTGGGCTGGATCGTGTGCGTCTCAAACGTCCCGCGCACGGCGTCCAGCGTCTTCAGGCCCTCGCCGGTGATCACCAGCACGACGCGCTCGTCGGGGTCGATCTCGCCGCGCTCGGCCAGCTTGGCCAGCGTCGCCGTCGTGACCCCGCCGGCCGTCTCGGTGAACACGCCGGTCGTCTCGGCCAGCAGCTTGATGCCCGCGCGGATCTCGTCGTCGGTGACCGAGTCCACGCCGCCGCCGGTGCGCCGCGCGAGGTCCAGCGCGTAGGGGCCGTCGGCGGGGTTGCCGATGGCCAGCGACTTGGCGATCGTGTCGGGCTTGACCGGGCGGCAGACGTCCTGGCCGGCGGCGAACGCGCTGGCCACCGGCGAGCAGCCCTCGGCCTGCGCGCCGTTCATGCTCGGCAGCTCGCCCTCGACGAGGCCGAGCTCTGAGAACTCCTCAAAGCCGCGGGCGATTTTCGTGAACAGCGAGCCCGAGGCGATCGGCACGACGCAGCGGTCGGGCAGCTCCCAGCCGAGCTGCTCGGCGATCTCGAACGCGAGCGTCTTTGAGCCCTCGGCGTAGTAGGGGCGCAGGTTGATGTTCACGAACGCCCAGTCGCGCTCGGCGCACAGCTCGGTGCACAGGCGGTTGACGTCGTCGTAGTTGCCTTCCACGCCGACCAGGTTGGTGCCGTAGATGCCCGTCGCGAGCACCTTCTGCTCCTCCAGGTCGGCCGGGATGAACACGTAGGAGTCAAGGCCCAGCGCGGCTCCGTGCGCGGCGACCGAGTTGGCCAGGTTGCCCGTGGAGGCGCAGGCGATCGTCTCAAAGCCCAGCTCGCGGGCCCGCGTGACGGCTACCGAGACGACGCGGTCCTTGAAGGAGTGCGTCGGGTTGGCGGCGTCGTTCTTGACCCACACCTCGCGCAGGCCGAGACGCTCGGCCAGGCGGTCTGCGCGGATCAGCGGCGTGCAGCCGGCCGGCAGCCCGATGCGCGCGAGCCGCCACCGCCCGAGGGAGGGCCGTCGGGCGGACCGCGGCCGTAGGCCGTGGTCGGCAGGAAGTCCGCGTAGCGCCAGATGTTCTGCGGACCGCCCTGGATGCGGCGGCGCAGCTCGCCGACGTCGCCGCCGGTGCGGCTGTGGTCATAGGCGACCTCCAGCGGTCCGAAGCACTGCTCGCAGACGTACAGCGCCTCGAGCGGGTACTGGGTCTTGCACTCCTTGCACTGCAGATGACTTGCGGCCATTAGGGGGGCTCCTTCGCTCTAGTCTTCGCCTTGTCACGTGTGGCGAAGAGCGCGAGGCCCGCCACACATCACCTGGAATTGGCACCTTCCCGCCTGTGACTTGGCGGTGGTTGCCGGGGTTTCGCAGGGCCAGGCCCTCCACCCCTCTGGATGTGTACATCTGTTGAGCGGCAGTCTAGCAACGATCCCGGCGAGCAGGAGTCAGCCGGTCGTCCAGAACCCGCGCACGCGCGACGGCGCGCGTGACGCGCTCGCGTGACGGTAACGCCGGCGCGCGAGCGGTGTAGGCCGCTGCAGATGAGCATCCCCCTGCGCGAGCACGATCAGGGCTCTTTGAAGGACGACGCGAAGCTGCAGCCGGCGGCCGTCGCGCACCGCCGGCGCATGCTGCTGATCGTCAACCCGCACGCCGCGACTGTCTCTGACAGCCTGCGAAACCTCGTCCTGCACGCGCTGCAGGGCCGCTTCGAGGTCGATGCCTGCGACACCAGGGCGCCGGGCCACGCGACACGAGATGTGCCTGCGCGCCGCCGACGCCGGCTACGACGTGGTCGTCACGTTCGGCGGCGATGGCACGGTCAACGAAGCGGCCAACGGGCTGCGCGGCTCAGACACGCCACTGTGCGCGCTGCCCGGCGGCTCGGCGAACGTCTTCGCGAAGATGCTCGGCATCCCCGGCGAGCTCGTCGACGCGACCGAGCACCTGCTGGCGATGGCCGACGACTGGCGCGTTCGCCGCATCGACCTGGGCGTCGTCAACGGGCGCTGCTTCGCGTTCAACTCGGGCGTCGGGCTGGACGCCAGCGTCGTCGAGCGAGTCGACGCGCGCCCCGACCTCAAGGCGCGATTCGGGCCCTACTTCTTCGCCTGAAGGCCGTCACGGCGCTCGTGCGCCGCTATCTCGTGCGCGCGCCGAAGATGCACGTCAGCGACGGGCGGCGCACGCTGCCGGCGGTCACGACGATCGTGCAGAACGGCTCGCCGTTCACCTACTTCCACGACCGTCCGGTCGAGATCGTCGACGACACCGCACTGGACTCCGGCCGGCTCGACAGCGCCGTGCTGCGCCGCGCCACCCCGCTGGGCATGGCGCTGCTCGGCATGCGCGCGCTGTCGCCGCGCGCGCGTGTGCTCGGCCACCGCAACGTCACGGGCCTGCGCGAGCTGTCGGAGCTGACCGTGCGCAGCGCCGACGCCCGCCCGCTGCCCCTGCAGGTCGACGGCGACTTCCTCGGCCACGTCGACGAAGCGCGCTACTCGATTCTGCCGCGCGCGCTGCGCGTCGTTTCCTAGCCGCGCGGCGCTGGGCGGAGCGTGCGCCTAGGCGCCCGCGCCGGGAGTTACCCGGTATGCATCGAACACCGAGTCGATGTTGCGCATGCGCGTGATCGCGCCCTTCAGCGTGTGCGTGTCGGCCACCTCGACGACGAAGCGGTTCTTGACCATCGGTGGCATCGACAGGCAACGCGCTTCGAGGATGTTCGCGCCGGACTCGCTGAACACGCGCGAGAGATCCTCGAGCAGACGGTGGCGGTCCCACGCGTCGATCTGGATTTCCACGACGAACGCGGTCGACTGATCGCCGTCCCAGGAGACGTCGGTGAAGCGCTCGGGATCCTTGCCCAGCAGCGCCGCGTTGGGACAGTCTTTGCGGTGGATCGTGATCCCGCGCCCGAGTGAGATGTAGCCGACGATCTCATCGCCGGGCACCGGGCGACAGCACTTGGCCAGACGCAGCATCACGTCCTCCACACCCTCGACCTTGATGCCGTACTGCCCGGAGGACTTGGTCGGGCGCCGGCGCTGGCGCCCCACGCGCAACAGGTCGGCCGCGCTGTCGTCGCCGTCTGCGGCCTCGCCCTGCTTCAGGCGCTGCATCACCTTGCTGACGACCAGCTTCGGCGAGACCTTGGCCGCACCGAGCGCGATGTAGAAGTCGTCGGCCTTGCGGTAGCCGACCTCGCGGATCACGTCGGCGAGAATCGCCGAGCCGGTGATCTTCTGTGCCGGCAGGCCTGCTTTGCGCAGGTGCTCCTGCAGCAGGTCGCGCCCGGTGTGCTCTGTGTCCTGGCGCGACTCGGCCTTGAACCACGCCTTGATCTTGTTGCGCGCGCGCGTCGTCTTGACGGTCGCCAGCCAGTCGCGCGAGGGGCCGCGCTCGCGCTTGGCGGTGAGGATCTCCACGATGTCGCCCGAGCGCAGCTCGTAGTGCAGCGGCACGATCTTGCCGTTGACGCGCGCGCCCACGCAGCGGTGGCCGATCTCGGTGTGCACCTCATAGGCGAAGTCCAGCGGCGTGGCGCCCGCGGCCAGCGACTTGACCTGCCCCTTGGGCGTGAACACGAAGACCTCTTCCTCGAACAGGTCGGTGCGCAGCGTCTCCATGAACTCGCGCGGGTCCGACAAACTCCTTCTGCCAGTCGAGCATCGAGCGCAGCCACTTCAGCTTGGCGTCGCCGCCCGCCTCGCCGTTGGCGTCGGGTGCGCCGTTGGGGCCGACCTTGTAGACCCAGTGCGCCGCGACGCCGAACTCGGCCATCTCGTGCATCTCCTGCGTGCGGATCTGGATCTCCAGCGGACGCCCCTCGGGTCCGATCACCGTCGTGTGCAGCGACTGGTACATGTTGAACTTTGGCATCGCGATGAAGTCCTTGAAGCGGCCCGGCAGCGGCTTCCACAGCGAGTGGATCACGCCGACGGTGCCGTAGCAGTCCTTCACCGAGTCGACGATCACGCGCATCGCGGTGAGGTCGTAGATCTCGTTGAACTCGCGGCCCTTCTTGGTCATCTTCGAGTAGATCGAGTAGAAGTGCTTGGCGCGCCCGGCGATCTGCGCCTGGATGCCAAGCTCGCCAAGCTCGCGCGCGAGGTATTCGCCGGCCTGGCTGACATAGCCCTCGCGGTCGTCGCGCTGCTGGGCGACCAGGCCCTTGATCTCCTGGTACTTGCGCGGGTGAAGCGTCGCGAAAGCCAGGTCCTCGAGCTCCCACTTCAGCGCGTGGATGCCCAGGCGATGGGCCAGCGGCGCGTAGATCTCGAGCGTCTCGCGTGCCTTGTCGATCTGCTTCTGCTTTGGCATCGCCTCGATCGTGCGCATGTTGTGCAGGCGGTCGGCGAGCTTGATCAGGATCACCCGCACGTCGGTGGCCATCGCCACCATCATCTTGCGGTAGTTCTCGGCCTGGGCCTCGTCGTGGGACTGGAAGGTGATGCCCGTGAGCTTGGTCACGCCGTCGACGATCGCCGCGATCTCCTCGCCGAAGCGCTCGCGCACCTCCTCGATCGACGCCGAGGTGTCCTCGACGGTGTCGTGCAGCAGCGCCGCGCACAGCGTCTCGGTGTCCAGGCGCATGCCCGCGCAGATACGCGCCACGCCCACCGGGTGCACGATGAAGTCCTCGCCCGACTTGCGCCGCTGCGCGGCGTGGTGCTCGCAGGCGAACACGAACGCGTCCTGCACACGCGCGCGGTCGATCTCCACGGCGGAGTCGGCGGCGTGCTCGGAGACGATCGCAAACAGGTCGTTGAGCAGCCGCCGCTCGGGCTCTGACAGGTCGAGATGCTGCACGCGCGCCGGCCCGCGCCGGTCAACGGCCGTGACGGCGCCGCCGTTGTCACCCTGCGCGGGTGAGGCGGGGACACGCACGCCGGGCTCCGGCGCGCCGTCCGGGCGCGGCTGCTCGGCGATCTTCGTGCTCTGCCGGCTGTCGGGTTCCTTGGCCATTGCCATGCTCATAGGGTAGGGGACGCCCCACCGGGATCAAAGCGCCTGGATGATCCGCTAGGGCAGCGCGAACAGAACCAGCTCGTGCTCGTTTGCCTCATCGGCCGCCGCGGGGGCCGGCTGCTGGGCCGGTGGCAGTCTTGCGGCCTCGATCTCCATCGGCACGGCGAGCGCATGGCGCAGCACCAGGCGCGGCTCGCAGACGCCGCGCCACTCGTTGACCTCCAGCTTGAACGTCGCCCGCACGGGCTCGCCGTCGGCGACGGGGAGCTTGCCCGCGGTGCCGAACGCGACCGCCCGCGCACGGGCTCGGCCCGAGTGCACCGTGAAGCGAACGTGCTTGCCTTCGCCCATCGCCCGGGCGTCGCTGAACGTCGCGTCCTTGACCATCAGCGACACGCCGGGATTGCCCCTGCCGAACGGCGCCAGCGATTGCAGCTCCTCGGCCAGCTCCATGCCCAGCTCCTCGCCGCCGACGACCGCGTCGACGTGCTCGACGGGCGCGAGGTCGCCCGGCGCGAGCACGCTGTCGGCATGTGCAGCGAGCGCCTGCGCGAAGGCCTCGACGCACGCGCCGTCGATCTCCAGCCCCGCGGCCGCGCGATGCCCGCCGTGGCCGATCAGGTGCTCAGAGCACGCGTTCAGCGCGCCGAGCAGGTCAAAGGCGCCGATGCTGCGCCCCGAGCCCCTCCCCCGCCCGCCGTCGAGCGCGATCAGCACGACCGGGCGGTTGTGCGTCTCGACCAGCCGCGCCGCGACGATGCCGATCACCCCAGCGTGCCATCCCTCGCCGGCCAGGACGTAGGCGCCGCGCTCGCCCAGCTGCGCGACCTGGGCTTCGGCCTCCCAGCGGATGCGCGTCTCGACCTCGCGCCGCTCGGCGTTGGCGCGGTCGAGCTCCGATGCGATCTGCGTCGCGCGCTCAGCGATTTTCGGTGAGCACCAACTCGAGTCCGGCGTCGGCGCGATACATGCGCCCCGCGGCGTTGATGCGCGGCGCCAGTGCGAAGGCGATCGAGCGCTCGTCGACGCGGCCGGGATCGACGCGCGCCGCACCCATCAGCGCGCGCAGGCCCGGCTTGCGCGTGGCTGCGAGCACGCGAAGGCCGCGACGCACCAGCGCGCGGTTCTCGCCCGTCAGCGAGACGACGTCGGCGACCGTCGCCAGCGCCACGAGGTCGAGGTCGACGTCCCGCTCGGCGGGGTCGCGCCCGGCGCCGGCGAAGAGCGCCTGGGCGAGCTTGTACGCGACGGCCGTCGCGCACAGGTCGACGCACGGGTAGCCGCAGATCGCCGGATGCACGATCGGCGCGTCGGGCAGGCGCCCGTCGGCGCGCGGGGCGTGATGGTCGGTCACCACGACCGCGCAGCCCCAGCTCATGCGCAAGCGCCACCTCCTCCACCGCCGTGATCGCGCAGTCGGCGGTCACCAGCAGCTGCGTGCCGCGCGCCGCCAGGCGCCGCACCGTCGCTCTCGCTCAGGCCATACCCGTCGGCGCGGTCGGGCAGGTAGGAGTCGACATCGGCGCCGAGCGCACGCAGGGCGCGCACGAGGATCGCCGTCGAGCAGACGCCGTCGACGTCGTAGTCGCCGTGAATCGTGATCCGCCGCCCGTCCGCGACGTGCGCGAGGACCGTCGATACGGCCGTCTCGATGCCCGCAAACAGCGTGTGATCGTGGCGCTCGTCGGCCGCCAGGAAGGCGCGGGCGCCGGCGGGCGCGTCGTGACCGCGGCGCACGAGCACCTGCGCGAGCGCGCAGCTCACGCCCAACTCGTCCTGCAGGCGCGCGACCGCCTGCGGCGGGCATGGCGCTATCTCAAAGCGGGGCGGCTGCATCGCAGCCACACTACGGTCAGCGCGAGACGGAACTGCCGCGACCGGCGGGGTCTAGAGCTCTGCTGCGTGTGCGAGGCCCGCGCGTTCGCGGCGCATGCCCTCGAGCGTACACGACCGCGATGCCGATCAGCGCGCCCGGAATCGCGTACAGCACGACGCCGACGTCGGTCGCGTTCTGGCCGGGCACCTTCAGCGAGGAGACCTTCACGCTGTAGATGATCAGGCCGACGACGATCGCGCCGACGAGCGAGCCGACGAACGCGCCGACGATGCCGCCCCAGAAGCGGTCGGGCAGGAAGATCGTGAAGTGCCAGATGGCCAGGCCCATCATCACCCAGGCGAGCAGTCCCATCAGCGTCTCCCGTGGCGTTTGTTGCGCGCCCGTTTGCGTTTCTGTACGGGTTTGGGGTCGTCCTTGAGCACGAGGTCCTCGGGGGTCAGGTCGGCCGTGGGGTCGCGCTGGGCGGCGGCTCGGGCTCGGCCGGCGGCGCCTGCTGTGCGACGCCGGCGCCTGCCGATCCGCGCAGGAGTCCCGCGCCGGCCGCGCCCGCCGTTCGGGCGCGCCGCGCCCGGCTTCTCCTCGACGTCGAGGTCGGCCACCAGTTCCTGGAACTCGTCGCGCGAGATCTGCTCGCCCGGCTCCTCCGGAGCACTCAGGCGGCCGCTGCGCGAGCGTTTGCGCTTCTGGTCGGGCTCGACGTCGACCGGAGCGCCGCCCACGTTCGTGGCATACGCCGGCACGGCCCCCAGCTCGCGCACGATGCGCGCGCGGCGGTTGCGGTAGCTGCCCTCGCGCTCCTTCCAATGCGTGAGCACCGGCGAGGCGATGAAGATCGAGGAGTAGGCGCCGGACGCCACGCCGACCATCAGCGCGAAGGCGAAGTCCTTGAGCGTGTCGCCGCCGAACAGCAGCAGCGCGAGCACCGGCAGCAGCGTGCAGAAGCTCGTCGCGAGCGATCTGGTCAGCACCTCGGACATCGAGCGGTTGACGATCTGCGAGAACGCAGCGCGCGGCATTCGCGGCACGTTCTCGCGCACACGATCGAACACGATGATCGTGTCGTAGAGCGAATAACCGAGGATCGTCAGCAGCGCGGCAACCGTCGAGGTCGTCACTTCGCGCCCGGTCAGCGAGTAGACGCCTGCGGTGATCAGCAGGTCGTGCATCAGCGCGATCAGCACCGGTACGGCGTACTTCCACTCGAAACGCAGCGCGATATAGGCGGAGATCACCAGCAGCGAGGCGATGATCGCGATGATCGCGCTGTTGGCGACCGTTTTACCGAACGTCGGGCCGATCGACGTCGAGGAGAAGTTCTTGGTGTGCAGCTTGCTTTCCAGCGCCGAGCGGACCTTTTTCAGCCCTTCGGGGGTGAGCGTCTTGGTCGAGACCTGGTAGCCGGAGCCGCCGATGCTCTTGTTGGAGATTTTCTGAACCTGCGAGCTGCCGGGTACCCCGATTCACGCATCACCGATTCGATCTGGGTCTCGGTGACGGGCTGCACAAACGCCGTGTCGATGCGCGTGCCGGACTTGAAGTCGATGCCGAAGTTCAGCCCCTTGCCGCCGATCGCGACGGCGCCGATCAGCAGGATGCAGCCCGACAGCGAGAAGAACCACCGCGACGCGCCCATGAAGTCGAACGTCCAGCCTTTGCCGCGCCGCTCGGCGCCGAGCGCCGCCGGGTGCGAGACGAGTTTGGAGCGTCCCATCGCGCCCAGCGCGGCCTGCGTGGCGAGCACGGCGGTGAACAGCGAGACGAGCGTGCCGATGCCCAGCGTGAAGGCAAAGCCCTTGACTTCGGCGGTCGCCAGCGCGAACAGGATGAACGCCGTCATGAACGTCACGACGTTGGCGTCGACGATCGCCGCAAAGCCGCGCTTGTAGCCGGTGGCGATGCCGGAGATCACCGATCTTCCTCCGCGGATCTCCTCCTTGACGCGCTCGAAGATCACGATGTTGGCGTCGGCCGCGACGCCGATCGTGAGGATCAGACCGGCGATGCCGGGCAGCGTCAGCGTGATCGGGATCAGCTTGATCAGCGCGAAGAAGTAGATGCCGTAGATCACCAGGCCGCCGATCGCGATCGCGCCGAGCACGCGGTAGAACAGCAGCAGGAACAGGCACACGATCGCGAAGCCGACGAGCCCGGCGACCAGGCCCTGGTTGAGCGCGGTTTTGCCGAGCGTCGCCGAGATCTGCGAGTTGGAGATCGGTATGAGCTTGATCGGCAGCGCGCCGGACTGCAGCTCCTGGGCCAGTTCCTGGGCCGAAGTGATCGTGAAGCCGCCGGAGATCTGCGAGCCGGTCGTCGCGTCGATCCCTTCGGGGTACTTGGTGTAGTCGATCGACGGCGTCGTGATCACCTGTTCGTCGAGCACCACGGCGAAGTGCTGCTGCGCGGCTTCCTTGCCCACGCCCGGCAGCTGCGCTTCCTGGCCGCGGTGGGCGATTTCCTTGGTGACGTTCTGAAAGACGCTCTGGCCGTGCCCGGTGAAACCGAACGTGACGTTCGGGGCGCCGGTCCCGCCGGCCCCTTCGTCAAAGCTCTGCGTCGGGTTCTTGACGTCGGCGCCCGTCAGCACCGGGTCGTCCTTGATCACGTACCAGCTGTTGGGGCTTTTGTTGGTGACCTTGCCCGATGCCGTTTCCACTGCGCGCGCGCGCACCAGCACGGTTCCCGGGTTGATCCTCACGGCCTTTACGTTCGGGCTCTTCTTGAACTTTTCTTCGGCGAACAGGTTCTTTTCGGTTTCCTCGGGCCCGCGCAGCACCTTTTCGTGCTTGGGTTCGATCAGGTACCAGCTGCCGTAGATGCAGCCGCCGCTCTGCTGGGCGTGCAGCCTTTGCTCCAGGTCGTGTCGGTCTTGCGCAGTTCGGGCGCGCGTTTTTCGGCGCGCAGGATCGCCTGGTACTGGGTCAGGCCGAACTGCGCGGCGCCGGCCTGCTGCGCCGCCGGTGACCGTCGCCTCGGTCGGCGCCGGCTTGCCTTCGGCGCCGATCACGTTGGGCTCCCAGTCATAGAAGAACAGCTGCGCGGTCTTGCCGACCTCCTGTTCGGCGCGCCCGGCGTCCTTGACGTCGGGCAGCGCGACGTTGATTTCGTCGGCGCCCGAGCGCTGGATTTCCGGCTGGGCGACGCCGAGCTGGTCGACGCGCTTGCGCATGATGTCGATCGCGCGGTTCAGCGATTCGGCGTCGACCTTCGACTGCGCGGTCGGCTTTGCCTGGTAGACGAGCTGCACGCCGCCCTTGAGGTCCAGGCCAAGGCGCGTCTTTTTGGTCGCGATCACGGCGACCGACGCGGCGATCAGCCCGGCGACGATCAACAGGATCAGCGTGTTGCGGCGACGATCGGTCATTGCGCACCCATGCCCGACTCAGACTACTTGTCGGGGGTCAGCACGAGCAACAGCCCGCCGTCGTCGTCGTAGGCCGGGAACATGTCCGCCTTCGCGCCGGCCGCGTTGTCGCGTTCGCCGGAGACCTGCACCGGCACGTCCATTTTGCGCACGCCCCACTCGAGCACGGTCTCCACCGGGTCCTCGCCATTTGAGAAACGCAGGCCGAGAACGCGCTCGACGCGCTGGCCGATCACCTCTTCCTCCTCCAGGCCGGTGAAGGCGAAGGAGTTCTTGCCGCAGCCGATCACGCGGCCCTCGCCGTCGCACACGAAGAACGCGGCGTCAGGCGCCGGGTAGTAGTCGTCGAGCAGTTCGAACAGGAACGCAAAGCCACACTTCGAGCAGCCCTTGGGCTGGCGCGTGAAGCCGACGTTGCGGTCGACCTCGGTGGTCCGATGACCGCAGTTGGGGCAGATGAACGGGTGTGCCATGGATGGCTACAGACTACGCAAGCACGCTGCGGAGCCCGCCGTTGGCCCCGCCACTGCAAGGCCGGGCCGCTTCCGGCGTCGCGTGGATCCGTTCAGAACAGCGCCTGATCGGTGCTGGAAGGAGCGGGCAGGCCCATGTGCGCGAAGGCCGCCGCGGTGGCGGTGCGACCGCGCGGCGTGCGCTTGATCAGGCCCTCCTTGAGCAGGTAGGGCTCATACACGTCCTCGATCGTGTCCTGCTCCTCGCCGACGGCGACGGCGAGCGTCGACAGGCCGACGGGGCCGCCCTCGAACTTGACGCAGATCGCGTGCAGGATCTCGCGGTCCAGGCGGTCGAGGCCGAGCTCGTCGACCTCGAGCATGCTGCAACGCGGCCTGGGCGGCCTCGGCGCGTGACGATTCCCGCCATGCGCACCTCGGCGAAGTCGCGCACGCGCTTGAGCAGGCGGTTGGCCACGCGCGGGGTGCCGCGGCTGCGCGCTGCGATCGCCACGGCGCCCTCGTCGTCGAGCGCGATCTCCAGGATGCCGGCTGAGCGCCGCACGATCTGCGCGAGATCCTCCACGCCGTAGGGTTCCAGGCGCGCCTGGATGCCGAAGCGGTCGCGCAGCGGCGTCGTCAGCAGCCCGGTGCGCGTCGTCGCGCCGACGAGCGTGAACGGCGGCAGGTCCAGGGTGACCACGCGCGCGCCCGCCCCCTGGCCCACTGTGATCGGCAGCTTGTGGTCCTCCATCGCCGGATAGAAGGTCTCCTCCAGCGTGCGCGGAAGGCGGTGGATCTCATCGACGAAGAACACGCTGCGCGGCTCAAGCGCGGTGAGAAAGGCGGCGATGTCGCCCTTGCGCTCCAGCGCCGGCCCGGCGGTCTGCACGAACGGGACTTCCAGCTCAGCCGCGACGATCTGCGCCAGCGACGTCTTGCCCAGCCCGGGCGGGCCGGCCAGCAGCAGGTGATCGAGCGCGTCGCCGCGCGCGCCGGCCGCCTCGATCGCCACCGAGAGCTGCTCGCGCAGCGACTCCTGCCCGACGAAGTCCTCCAGGCGCCTGGGACGCAGCGAGCGGTCGAGCTCGTCCTCGGCGACGAGGTAGGGCGTCTGGATACGCGCCGTCTCGGGGGTCACGATCGCCTCGCCGCTCATGCGCCTGACCGTGCCATGCGCAACGCGTGCGCGAGCAGCTCCTCGGCGCTGTCGCCCTCGGCGTCCATCAACAGGCTGTCGGCCTCGCCTGGCGCGTAGCCGAGCTCGATCAGCCCGGCGCGCGCCAAACCGCGGCCCGTGTGCGTGTCGCCGTCGTCGGCGCCCGCTCCACGCGAGGCGAGGATCGACTCGTCGGCGGTCTCGGCGTCGCTGCGCACGACGACCTTCTCGCGCAACTCGACGATGATCCGCTCGGCCGTGCGCTTGCCGATGCCCGGCACAGCCTGAAAGCGCGCCGCGTCGCCCGCTGCGATCGCCGCGATCAGCTCGCGCGGCGAGCCGCCGGAGAGAACCGCGAGCGCGACCTTCGGCCCGACGGCCTGCACGGACAGCAGCATGAGAAACAGGTCGCGCTCCTGTTCGGCGTGGAAGCCGTACAGCGCGAGCGCATCGTCGCGCACGATCAGATGTGCGTGCAGCGTCACGCTGCTCGCCGACGGGCGGCACGTGGCGCAGCGTCTCGGCGGACACGGCGGCGCGATAGCCGACGCTGTCGCAGAGGATCACGACGTGGTCGGCGCGGCGAACCGCGACCTCCCCGCGCAGCAGCGAGATCATGCGCCGGCCTTGGCCAGCGCGCCGGCCAGCGGCGCGCAGTTGGCGTGGCAGATCGCCACGGCCAGCGCGTCGGCGGCGTGGTCGGGGCGCGGCTCGTGCTCCAGGCAGAGCAGCGCCTGGACCATGCGCGCGACCTGATCCTTGGCCGCGCGGCCGTTGCCGCACACGGCGCCCTTGACCTGCTGCGGGGTGTAGCCGGTGCACGGCAGGCCGTGCTGGCCGGCGGCGAGCATGACCACGCCGCGCGCGTGGCCGACGGCGAACGCGGTGCGCACGTTCTGGCCGAAGTACAGCTCCTCCAGCGCAACCGCGTCGGGCTCGTGCGTGCAGATGAGCTGGTCGACCTCCTCGTGGATGTCGGCCAGGCGCCGCTCGTGCGGGCTGTCGGCGCGCGTCTCGATCACGCCGCCGTCGAGCGCGGCCAGGCGTCCGTCGCGGCGCGTGACGACGCCGTAGCCGGTGTTGGCCAGCCCAGGGTCGATTCCGAGGACGATCATGCTTGGAGGATTCTGCGCCCGTCACCGGACGCCTGCCTGCCTACGGCTGCTGGGGTGGCGTACGCTGCGCTGCAGATGAGCGCCGAGCGGATCGACTTCGCCGCCGAGGGCCTGCTCGACGGGCTCGAGGGGCCACACCGCACAGAGCGCCTCGCGCTGCTGGAGCAGCTGGTCGCCGACGGCGTGCCATTGTCGGAGCTGCGGCGCAGCACCGAGGCGGGAACGATCATGTACCTGCCGGCCGATCGCGTGATCGTCAGCAGCGAGCGCTACACGGCGAGCGAGATCGCCGAGCTGAGCGGTATCGAGGAAGACTTCCTGATCGCCGCGCGCCGCGCGATGGGGCTGCCGATTCCCGAGCCCGGAGAGCCGTCTACACCGAGGCGGAGCTCGAATCGGCGCGCACGACGCATATCGCGCGCGCCGCAGGGCTGTCCGACGAAGAGCTGCTGGATCTGATGCGCGTGCTCGGGCGCAGCCTCTCGCAGGTAGCCGAAACGCTGCGCGCCCTGCCGCTGAGACTCGTGCTGGAGCCGGGAATGAGCGAGCCGGAGCTGGCCAACCGCTATGCGCAGGCTGCCGGCGCGCTGTACCCGCTGGTCAACCCGCTGATGGAGAGCGTGCTCACGCTGCATCTCAAACACGCGACGCAGAGCACCGTCGTCTCTGAGCTCGAGCGAAGCGGTGGGATTCTGCCGGGCTCGCGCGAGGTGACGGTGTGCTTCGCCGACCTCGTCGGCTTCACGCGGCTGGGCGAGGAAGTCCCGGCGGACGAGCTCGGGCGCCTGGCGGTGCGCCTGGAAGCGCTGGCCGGCGACGCCGCGGAGCCACCGGTGCGCCTGGTCAAGACGATCGGCGACGCGGCGATGCTGGCCTCGCCCCAGCCCGAGCCGCTGCTCGGCGCGACGCTGCGCCTGATCGAGGCGGCCGATGCAGAGGGCGAGGACTTCCCGCAACTGCGCGCCGGAGCGGCGATCGGCCAGGCGCTGCCGCGTGCGGGTGACTGGTTCGGGCGGCCGGTGAACCTCGCCAGCCGCATCACCTCGGTCGCGCGCCCCGGCAGCCTGCTCGTCGAGCGTGAGCTGCGCGAGTCCGTCGACGGCGCCTACCGCTGGTCGTTCGCCGGCGAGCGGCGCCTACGCGGCATCCGCGGCCCGGTGCGGCTGTTTCGCGCGCGGCGCGCGGCGCCCGAGAGCGCCTAGCCGGCTATACGCTCGAGCATCTCCGCGGGTGCGTCGAAGTTGGCGTGCACGGCTTCGACGTCGTCGCTCTCTTCGAGCGCGTCGATCAGGCGCAGCAGCGAGCCGGCGTGGCTCTCGTCGACCGGTACGAGCGCCGATGGCCGATAGGCCATCTCGGCGCTGTCCAACTCCACGCCGGCCTGCTCGAGCGCATGGCGCACGGCGGTGAAGTCGGCAGGCTGGGAGACCACCTCAAAGACGTCGTCGTCGACTGAGATGTCCTCGGCGCCGGCCTCTACGGCGGGCAGCAGATCGTCTTCGGAGTAGCGCGTGGCGTCGACGACGATCGCGCCCTTCTTGTCGAACAGGTAGGCGACCGAGCCGGGCTCGCCGAGGCTGCCGCCGTTCTTGGTGAAGGCGTGGCGCACGTCGGCGCCGGTGCGGTTGCGATTCTCGGTCATCGCCTCGACGAGCAGCGCCACGCCGCCGGGACCGTATCCCTCATACAGCACCGCCTCGATCGCGTCGGCCTCGCCGCCCTCGCCGGTTCCCTTGGCGATCGCGCGATCGATGTTGTCCTTGGGCATCGATGCTTCCTTGGCCTTGCGGATCGCCAGCTCGAGCGCGGGATTGCCGACAGGGTCGCCGCCGCCGTCGCGCGCGGCGACCATGATCGCGCGCGTCAGCTTGGAGAACGCCTTGCCGCGCCGCGAGTCGACGATCGCCTTCTTGTGCTTGATGCTCGCCCACTTGGAGTGTCCGGACATGCACCTGAGTCTACGAGGCCGGCATGCCGGCGGGCCGTGAGGAGGGCCCCGCGAAGTCACTGCGCAGGCGCATAGGATGATCGGCCGATGAGCGTTTCAGTGTCCCCCGAGATCTTCAAGGCGTATGACATCCGCGGCCTGTACGGCGAGCAGCTGGACGGCGACATCGCCGAAAGCATCGGCGGCGCGTTCGCGCACGTGCTGGGCGATCTGTCGGGCAAGCCGCTGCACGAGCTGCGCGTTGGGCTCGGCCGCGACATGCGCCTCAGCGCGCCGGAGCTGGCCGCGCGCTATCGCGAGGGCCTGCTCGGACAGGGCGCGAACGTGATCGACGCCGGAGAAGTGGGCAGCGAGATGCTGTATTTCCTGGTCGGCTCGCGCGAGCTGGACGGCGGGCTGATGTGCACGGCCTCGCACAACCCGAAGGCCTACACCGGGGCCAAGCTCGTGCGCGAGGGCGCGATCGCGCTGTCGGGAGACTCGGGCATCGAAGACGTGCGCAAGCTCGTGCAGGAGGGCGTGCAGCAGGACGGCGCAAGGCGCGGCTCTGTGGAGGAGATCGATATTTATGAGGAGTTTCGCGGGGCGGCGCTGCGCTTCATCGATGCCGGCACGGTCCGCTCGGCGCCCAAACGCCTGAAGGTCGTCGTCGACGGGGGCAACGGCATGGCCGGTCGCATGGTCGGGCCGTTGCTGGAGAGCCTGAACCTCGAGCTGATCGAGACGTACTGGACGCCGGACGGCAACTTCCCCGACCACGAGCCCAACCCGCTGCTGCCCGAGAACCGCGAGCTGATCATCCAGCGCGTGCGCGAGTCGGGTGCGGATCTCGGCATCGCCTGGGACGGCGACGCCGACCGCTGCTTTTTCATCGATGAGACGGGCGCCTTCGTCGACGGGGACTTCCTGACGGCGCTGCTGGCGAAGTCGCTGCTGGCCAAGAGCCCGGGCGAGGCGATCCTCTACGACGTGCGCGCGTCGCGCGCGGTGCCCGACACGGTGACCGGCGCCGGGGGCACGCCGTTCATCAACCGCGTCGGCCACGCGTTCTTCAAGACGCGCATGCGCAAGGAGGGCTCGCTGTTCGGCGGCGAGGTCTCCGGTCACTACTACTTCCGCGACTTCTACTGCGCGGACTCCGGGACGATTCCCGCGCTGCTCGTGCTCGAGCTGCTGTGCAGCACCGGCGCGTCGATGTCGCAGCTGCTGGCGCCGTATCACGCGCGCTACTTCATCTCCGGAGAGGTCAACTCCGAGGTCGCCGATCCGCCGGCGAAGATCGAGCAGATCGCCGAGCGTTACGCCGACGCCGAGCAGAAACGCCTCGACGGGATCTCGATCGACTACGAGGACTGGCACTTCAACGTGCGCCCGTCGAACACCGAGCCGCTGTTGCGCCTGTGCCTGGAGTCGCTGGTCTCGCCCGAGGACATGGCCCGGCGCCGCGACGAGGTTCTCGCGCTGATCCGCTCGTGAGCGAGCAGGACGACCAGGACGCCGAGCGCGAGCAGCTCGCGTCGGCGGCCGAGGCGGGAGTGCACCGCCTGGCGATCCCGACGCCGTTTCGCGTGGGGCGCATCAACGCGTATCTGATCGAGGACTCGCCGCTGACGCTGATCGACTCCGGCCCGAACTCGGCCAAGGCGCTCGACGAGCTCGAGCAGGCGCTCGCCGCACGCGGACACGCCGTGGAGGACATCGAGCTGCTGATCGTCAGCCATCAGCACATCGACCACTTCGGCCTGGCGGGCATCCTCGCGCGGCGCTCGGGCGCGGAGGTCGCCGCGCTCGACGCGCTGGCGCCGTATCTGGCCGGCTACGGCGAGCAGGCCGATGCCGACGACGCATTCGCGCAGGGGCTGATGCTGCGCCACGGCATCCCGCCGGAAGTCGTCACGGCCCTGCGCGCCGTATCGGCGGGCTTTCGCGGCTGGGGCTCGGCCGTCGAGGTCACGCGCCCGCTCGCCGACGGCTCGCAGCTGCACCTGCGCGATCGCACGCTGAAGGTCCTGCACAGGCCGGGGCACAGCCCGTCGGACACGGTCTTCTTCGACGAGGACCGCGCGATGCTGCTGGGCGCAGATCACCTGATCAAGCACATCTCCTCCAACCCGCTGCTCGCGCGCCCGCTCGGCGCCGAGGCGGACTTCGCGGGGGCGCGCCCGCAGGCGCTTGTCACCTACATCGACTCGCTGGCCAAGACGCGCGCGATGGATCTGTCGCTGGTACTGCCCGGCCACGGGCCGCCGATCGACGATCACGTGGCGCTGATCGACGAACGCATGCGCCTGCACAAGCGCCGCGCGGAGAAGATCCGCCGGCTGATCGAGACCCAGCCGCGCACGGCGCACGAGATCGCGCACGAGCTGTGGGGCAACGTCGCGGTCACGCAGGCCTACCTGACGCTGTCAGAGGTGCTCGGCCACGTCGACCTGCTGCTCGCCGAGGACAGCGTGGTCGAAGTGGAGCACGACGGCGTGGTGCAGTTCACGTTGCTGTGAGCGAGGGCGTCAGGCGCGCGCTGCGCGTGCGCTGCGCTCGATCTCAGCGATGTGCGCGACGTTCGCGCGGTCCGGGCCGTCCGCGCTGGGCTCCTGTGCAAACCACGCATCGAGGATCTCGGCGAGCTCGGCCGCAGAGGTGCTGCGCAGGCTGAGCGCGAGCACGTTGGCGTCGTTCCAGCGGCGCGCACCTGCCGCCGACGCGGCGTCGCCACACAGCGCCGCGCGCACCGAGGCGACCTTGTTGGCGGCGATCGATGCGCCGGTGCCCGTCCAGCAGCAGACGACGGCCTGATCTGCGCGCCCTTCGGCGACGTCGCGCGCCGCGGCCTCCGACGCCCAGGCCCAGTCCGTACGCTCGCCGTCGCCGAGCGCTCCGTGCGCGACGGTCGCGTGCCCGCGGCGGCGCAGCTCGGCGGCGAGCGACGGGGCTATGCCGGCCAGCTCATCCGCGGCGATCGAGATGCGCATGCGCGCGAGTATCGCCGAACGCCTGACAAGATGGGCCGCGTGAACGTGCATCCCCCGGGCACGCAGCCGCCGCGGCGCTTTCGCCCGCGCCTGCATTGGGAGTTGTTGATCTGCAGCGTCAGCGGCCACGAGCTCGTCGGCACCGACGCGGCGCAGCTGCGCGCAGAGGACTCGCTGTTCGCGCGCGAGGACTCAAACGGCGCGCGCTGGTACCGCTGTCTGCGCTGTGACAGCTGGCTGGCGCTCCCGCCACCGGCCGGGCCCGCACGCGAGCACGCGCCGGCGCGCGAGGAGATCGAGCTGCCGCTGCGCGGCAAGCCGCTGCGCGACAAGGTCGTGCTGCGCGTGATCGCGCTCGACCGTGCGTTTCACTTCCTCGTGCTGATCGCGCTGGGCGTGCTCGTGCTGCTGTTCGCCGCCGACCGCCGCACGCTTCGCGACACCTTCTACAAGGTCGTCGCCGATCTACAGGGCGGCGTGGCGGCCAGCCAGACGCACGCTTCGCATGGCCTGCTGCACGAGATCGACAATGCGTTCACGACATCCTCCTCGCACCTGCACCTGGTCGGTGGCGTGCTGCTGGTGTACGGCCTGGTCGAGGGCATCGAGGGTGTCGGGCTGTGGGTGCAGCGACGCTGGGCGGAGTACCTCACGTTCATCGTGACCACGTCGCTGCTGCCGCTGGAGATCTACGAGCTGGCCAACCGCGCGACCGTGTTCAAGGCGATCGCGTTCGTGATCAACGTGGCCGTCGTGGTGTACCTGCTGCGCGCCAAGCGCCTGTTCGGCATTCGCGGCGGGATCGCCGCCGAGCATGCAGAAAACGCTGTCGATCAGGGTTGGCCGGCGCTCGAACGCGCCGCGCCCCCGAGCCCCGCCGCGCCGGCGTCCGCGCCCGTACGGGCAACGCTCGGTGCGCCGTCGCAAACGGCCTAGCTGCCCCCGTTGGCAAATTCTCGAGCCCATTCGAGCAGCAGCTCGTGAACGCGATCGTCGTCGCCGAGCTCGCTGTGAAAGGCGACCGCGAGCATGCGCCGCTGGCGTGCCGCGACGGCGTGGCCGTCGACCTCGGCGAGGATCTGCACGTCGGAGCCGTGCTCTGCGATCCACGGCGCGCGGATGAAGACCCCGTGCAGCCGCCCGCCGGGTAGCCCGGCGACCTCGAGGTCGGCCTCGAAGCTTCTGATCTGGCGTCCGAAGGCGTTTCGCTCGGCGACGATGTCCATCAGGCCGAGATGCTCGCGGTCGAGCATGATCAGGCCCGCGCAGGAGCCGAACACGGGCATGCCCTGGCCGACGAGCGCCTTGATCGGCTCGGCCAGCCCCTCGCGACGAATGCCAAGCGTCATCGTCGTCGACTCGCCTCCGGGGATGACCAGGCCGGCAATGCCGTCGAGGTCGTCGACGACGCGCACCTCGCGCACGCCCGCGCCGAGCCTTTCGAGCACGCGACGATGCGCCTCGAAGTCCCCTTGCAGCGCGAGCACGCCGATCAGCGGCGCGCGGCTACCATCCACGCTGCGCGAGGAGCTGCTCGCCGTCGAGCTTGGAGCTCTCCAGGCTGACCATCGCCGCGCCCAGGCCGCGCGACGCGGCGGCCACGCGCTCGGGGTCCTGCCAGTGCGTCGTCGCCTCGACGATCGCGCGCGCCCTGCTGGGCGGGTCGTCGGACTTGAAGATGCCCGAGCCGACGAACACGCCTTCGGCGCCCAGCGCCATCATCAGCGCGGCGTCGGCCGGCGTGGCGATGCCGCCGGCGCAGAACAGCACGACCGGCAGCTTGCCGTCGCCGGCGACGCGGCGGACGATCTCAAGCGGCGCCGCGAGCTGCTTGGCAGCGGTTGCGATCTCTGCGTCTGCGAGCGTGCCCAGCCGGCGGATCTCACCGTTGATCTGGCGCATGTGGCGCACGGCCTCGACGATGTCGCCCGTGCCGGCCTCGCCCTTGGAACGAATCATCGCCGCGCCCTCGCCGATCCGCCGCAGCGCCTCGCCGAGGTTGGTGGCGCCGCACACGAATGGCACCTTGAAGGCCCACTTGTCGATGTGGTTTGCCTCGTCGGCCGGCGTGAGCACCTCGGACTCGTCGACGTAGTCGACCTCCAGCGCCTCCAGCACCTGCGCCTCGAGGAAGTGCCCGATGCGCGCCTTGGCCATCACCGGAATGCTCACGGCCTCCTGGATGCCGGCGATCATCTCCGGGTCAGACATCCTCGCGACGCCTCCGTCACGGCGGATGTCGGCGGGAACGCGCTCGAGCGCCATCACCGCGGCGGCTCCGGCCTCCTCGGCGACGGTCGCCTGCGCGGCGCTGACCACGTCCATGATCACGCCGCCCTTGAGCATCTCCGCCAGGCCGGTCTTTACGGCGAATGTCGACTCGTCGCGCATGCGCCAAGTCTAGCCGGGCGCGACGGTCCTACTTCAGGCGAAAGGCCTTGATGCGGTCGTCGTACTGCGCCGAGTCCTGCGCGTAGACGCCGTAGGCCAGAGCCTGGATGAGGCTGAGCAGCGCCGTGTGCGAGCGCACGTAGGCGGGGCTGTTGGAGGAGTAGTAGAGCTTGATCTGGGCGAGCTTGGCCACCTCGGAGAGCGTCGCGTCGGTGATTGCCGCCGTCTTGGCCTTGCGGTGGCGCGCGAGCTTCATCGCGCGCACGACCAGTGGATGCGGGCGCCCGGCCGACAGGCCGATCACGAGCGTTCCCTGCTCGATGCGCCCGAGGCGGCTGAGCGCCTCCTGCGAGGGGCTGGCGACGACGTCGACGCGCAGATCGAGCAGCATCAGCAGATGACGCAGGTAGCTGGCAAAGAAGGCCATCTGATCGGTTCCGGCGACGAGCACCTTCTCGGCGGAGACGATCGCCTCGATCAGCGCGTCGACGGAGCTGCGCGAAATCTTGCGCGCCGTCTCCTCGACGTTCAGGTGATCTGCTGCGAGCGCGGTCTCGAACTCGTTCTGGTCGAGTGAGAACAGCGGCGCCGAGGGCGAACTGGCGCCGGGCTCGGCCGTCTTTGCGTGCACGCGGCGGTATTCCTCGCGTGCGGCCGCCTGCAGCTCGGGGAAGCCCTCAAACCCGAGTGCCTGGGAAAAGCGCACGACGGTGGAGCTCGAGGTGTTGGCGCGGCGGGCGAGCTCCTCGGCAGTCTGAAAGGCCGCCTCGTCGAGATGGTCGACGATGTACTGCGCGACATCCTTCTGCGAGCGCGAGCACTCGTCAAAGCGTGCGCGGATGTACTTGGAGAGGCTCTGGTGCTCGCTGGTGCCCCCGAGCGGGGATGCAGCAGGAGCCTGGTCGGTGGGAGGTGTGGCAACACGCTTCATCGGCGGTCTTGTTCGACGTCGCGGGTACTCACTCCTGCCAAATACGCAAACGAGCGGTCCGGCGATGTGATCCGCGCGTGCTCGCGCGGCGTAGATTGACTGACGAGATGCGGCCGATCTGCGACACCACGCTGGCTATCGAGGGGGCGGCCCGATGAGGATCGCGATCGTCGGCGCGGGCGTCTCAGGGCTCGTCGCGGCACATCTGCTGCACCGCGATCACGAGATCGTCGTTTACGAGGCCAACGACTACGCGGGCGGGCACACCAACACGATCCGCGTCGACACCGCGTATGAGACACACCACGTGGACACGGGGTTCATCGTCATGAACGACCGCAACTACCCCAACTTCACACGGCTGCTGGACCGCCTGGGCGTCGCGCGCCAGCCCACGCACATGAGCTTCTCGGTCAAGGGCGAGGAGCGCGACTTCGAGTTCAGCGGAACGCCCCGCGGCCTCTTCTGCCAGCCCGGCAATCTGGCCAGCCCGCTGTTCGCCAGGATGATCGTCGACCTGCTGCGCTTCAACCGCGCACTCGCGCGCCTGCTCGACCATGAGGAAAGCGGCGAGTCGATGCACGATTTCCTCGCGCGCCACCGCTTCTCACGAGCGTTCATCGAGCGGCTGATCGTGCCGCAGCTGTCGGCCGTGTGGTCGGCCGACCCACGCAAGGCCGGATCGTTCCCGGCGAGGTTCATCGCGGAGTTCTTCGCCAACCACGGGATGCTCGGCTTCCGCGACCGGCCGCAGTGGGCGACCGTCGCGGGCGGTTCGGCGCGCTATGTCGAGGCGCTGAGCGAGCCGTTCTACGACCGCATCCGCCTGCGCACGCCGGTCAGCTCGGTCACGCGCCATGAGGACCACGTGGAGATCACCGCCGCGGGCGCCGGCGCCGAGCTCTATGACCAGGTGATCATCGCCACGCACTCCGACCAGGCGCTGGGCATGCTCGCCGATGCCAGCGAGCGCGAGCACGAGCTGCTCGGCTCGATCGCCTACCAGCCCAACGAGGCCGTGCTGCACACCGACAGCACGCTGCTGCCGCGCCGCCACGCGGCGCGCTCGGCGTGGAACTTCCACCTGCTGCGCGAGCCCAAGCCGCTGAGCACGGTCACCTACTACATGAACCACCTGCAGCGCCTGAGCTCCTCTGAGGACTTCTGCGTCACACTGAACCGCACCGAGGCAATCGACCCGGCGAAGATCATCCGCACGATCACCTACGCCCATCCGATGTACACACCCAGCGGCGTCGCAGCGCAGTCGCGGCACGCCACGATCAGCGGCCTACCCCGGCGCACGCACTACGCGGGCGCCTACTGGGGCTGGGGCTTTCACGAGGATGGCGTGGTCAGCGCGTTGCGCGCGTGCGCACCGTTCGGGGTCGGCCTGTGAGCGTAGCCGTCGCATCCGACCCGCCCACCGTGACGGGTGTCCCGCCGGCTGGGGGTTTCGCTTCATGTCTGTATGAGGGCTCGGTGCGCCACCGCCGCACGGCGCCGCGCGACGAGTTTCGCTTCCCCCTGTTCATGGCCTACGTCGACCTCGACGAGCTGCCGGCGCTGTTCGACGCGAGCCGCACGTGGTCCTCGCGCCGTCCGGCGCTCGCGTGGTTTCGCCGCGCCGACTATCTCGGCGATCCGGCCACGCCGCTGCGCGAGGCGGTCGCCGAGACGGTCGCTGAGAAGGCGGGCGTGAAGGTGGACGGCCCGATCCGCGTGCTCACGCACCTGCGCTACTTCGGGCACTGCTTCAACCCGGTCAGCTTCTACTACTGCTACGACGCCGCCGGCGAGCACGTGACCGCCGTCGTCGCGCACGTGACGAACACGCCATGGGGAGAGCGCCACGCCTACGTCATGCCGGTGCACGAGCGCAGCGACCACGGCTCCACCTCTGTTCTGCACGGACGCTTTGCCAAGGCGCTGCACGTGTCTCCGCTGATGAGCATGGACCACAGCTACGACTGGCGCCTGAGCGAGCCCGGCGAGCGTTTGTCGGTGCACATCGAGTCCACGCGCGACGACGGACGGCTCGCCTTCGACGCCACGCTGTCGTTGCGCCGGCGCGAGATCACATCCGCTTCGCTGCGCGGCGCGCTCGTGCGCTACCCGGCGCTGACGCTGCGCCTGACCGCGCGCATCTACTCCCACGCCCTGCGCCTGCGCCTGCGCGGCGCCTCCTACCACGCCCACCCCGTGGCCGCCCGCAAGCCCGAGGGCGAGGTGCCGGCATGAGCGCCGTACATCCGGCGGCGCCGCTGCTGCCCCCCTCCCCCGCGCGGGCCGGCGACGGCCACCCCTTCGACGGTGGCTTCTCGATCGGCGACCGCGTCGCGCGCTGGCTGGCGCTGCGGCTGCTCTCTCGCGCGCGCGGCGGCGAGCTGGTCGTCGTCGAGGGCTCACGGCGCCTGGTCTTCGGCCAGCGGTTGCCGCGCAGCCCGCTGTCGGCCGTGCTGCGCGTGCGCTCGGCTCGCTTCTATCGCCAGCTGCTGCGCGGCAGCGTCGGCCTGGGCGAGTCCTATGTCGACGGCCTGTGGGACTGCGATGACCTCGTCTCGCTGACGCGCATCGCCGCGCGCAACGTCGCCACGCTGGACCGGCTGCGGCGTGTGTTCGCGCCCGCACTGATCCCCGTGCAGCGCTGGGCTCGCTGGCTGGCGCGCAACACGCCCGGCCGCGCGCGCGAACGCATCTCCGCGCACTATGACCTCGGCAACGAGCTGTTCTCGCAGTTCCTGGACCCGACGATGATGTACTCGTGCGCGGTCTTCGAGTCGCCGGAGAGCACGCTGGAAGAGGCGTCGTTGGCCAAGCTGGCGCTCGTGTGCGAGAAGCTCAAGCTGACCCCGCAGGACCACGTGCTGGAGATCGGCACCGGCTGGGGCGGCTTTGCCGTGTACGCGGCCGGGCGCTACGGCTGCCGCGTGACGACGACGACGATCTCCGCCGAGCAGCACGCCTACGCCACCGAGCGCGTGCGCGAGGCCGGTCTGCAGGAGCGCGTCACGGTGCTCTCGCACGATTACCGCGACCTCACCGGCGTCTACGACAAGCTGGTCTCGATCGAGATGATCGAGGCGGTCGGCTGGCAGTACTTCCCAACCTTCTTCAGGCGCTGCTCGGAGCTGGTCAAGGACGATGGCGCGATGCTGCTGCAGGCGATCGTCATCGAGGACGAGGCCTACGAGGTCGAGAAGGCCGGCAAGAGCTTCATGAACACGCACGTGTTCCCCGGCGGCTGCCTGCCCTCGATGGAGGTGATCGGGCGTTCGGTCGCGCGCGTGACCGACTTTCGCCAGGCGCATGTCGACGACATCACGGCGCACTACGCGCTGACCCTCGAGCACTGGCGCGAGCGCTTCCTCGCGGCCACCGAGCGCCTGTCTGCGCTCGGCTACGACGAGCGCTTTCGCAGGCTGTGGGAGCTGTATCTCAGCTACTGCGAGGGCGGTTTTCGTGAGCGGCGCATCCAGGACGTGCAGCTGCTGCTGGCCAAGCCCGAGTTTCGCTGAGCGCCGCTAGGACCGCCGGTATCCGGCACGCCACTTGGGCGATACTGCAGCGATGCGCCGCAACCTGTTCGACGACGTGCACGAGGACTTCCGCGCGAGCTTTCGCACTTTCCTGCAGCGCGAGGTGGTCGGCGAGGAGGGCCGCTACGGGCAGTGGGAGCGCGAGGGGCTGATGCCACGCGAGGTTTTCCAGACGGCCGGCCGCGGCGGCTTTCTCGGGATGGCGGTGCCCGAGGCCTACGGCGGCGCCGGCGCCGAGGACTTCCGCCTGAACCTCGTGATCGGCGAAGAGACCCAGCGCGCGGCGGTCGGCAGCTTCGGCCTGGGCATCACGCTGCACAACGACATCTGCCTGCCCTACTTTCTCAGCTACTGCACCGAGGAGCAGCGTGACCGGTGGCTGCGGAGGCATCGCCTCGGGCGAGCTGATCACGGCGATCGCGATGACCGAGCCCGGCATCGGCTCAGACCTCGCCTCGATGTCCACGCGCGCCAAGCGCGACGGCGACGATTACGTCGTCAACGGCTCAAAGACGTTCATCACCAACGGCATCAACGCCGACCTGGTGATCACGGCCGTGAAGACCGACCCGTCCGAGCGTCACCGCGGCATCAGCCTGCTGATCGTCGAGCGCGGTATGGACGGCTTCGAGCGTGGGCGCAACCTGGAGAAGATCGGCCAGCACGCCCAGGACACCGCCGAGCTGTCCTTCGCCGACGTTCGCGTGCCCGTCGAGAACCTGCTCGGCGACGAGGGTGAGGGCTTTCGCTATCTCGTCTCAAACCTGCCCCAGGAGCGCCTGTCGATCGCCGCGTCGGCAGTTGCCGCGGCGGAGGCGGCGCTCGAGTGGACGCTGCAGTACGTGCGCGAGCGCCAGGCCTTCGGCCAGTCGATCGGCTCATTTCAGAACTCGCGCTTCACGCTCGCCGAGGCGCACGGCGAAGTGCAGATCGCGCGCGCGTTCGTCGATCAGTGCACCCGCGCGCTGGATGCCGGCGAGCTGACGCCCGAGGACGCGGCCACCGCGAAGTGGTGGTGCACCGACCTGCAGGGCAGCGTCGTCGACCGCTGCCTGCAGCTGTTCGGCGGCTACGGCTACATGCTCGAGTACCCGATCGCGCGCGCCTTCGCCGACGCCCGCGTGACGCGCATCTACGGCGGCGCCAACGAGATCATGAAGGAGATCGTCGGCCGCTCGCTGGGCCTCTAGGAGGCCGCGGGCAGGGCACGGCCTCCTAACGAGTTTTGGCGGCTTCGGCGGGCGCGCTCTGCAGCTCGTCGGCGAGTGCCACGAAGTAATCGAGTGCGCGCGGGTTGACCAGCGAGTCGACGCTCGCCGCCTCGGCCACGGGCGTGCCCATGAGGATCCGCTTGACCGGCACCTCGAGCACCTTGCCCGACAGTGTGCGTGGGACCTCGGCGATCTGGCGCAGCTCATTGGGCACGTGGCGCGGCGAGCAGTCCTCGCGGATGCGCCGCTTGATCTGCGCCGTGAGCTCGGCGTCGAGCTCGACGCCGGGTGCGAGCACGACGAACAACACCATGCGCAGTTCGTCCTCGCCGGGACGCGCGGGGATGTCGACGACCAGCGCGTCGAGCACCTGCTCGACGGCACTCGCCGCGCGGTAGATCTCGCTGGTGCCCATGCGCACGCCCTGGCGGTTGATCGTCGAGTCCGAGCGGCCGTAGATGACCGCACCGCCGCGCGGCGTGATGCGGATCCAATCGCCGTGGCGCCACACGCCCGGGTACATCGCAAAGTAGCTCTCGCGCAGTCGCTCGCCGTCCTCGTCGTCCCACAAGAACAGCGGCATCGAGGGCATCGGCTCGGTGATCACGAGCTCGCCGACGCGATCGACGTGTGCGTGGCCCTGCTCGTCCCAGGACTCCACCGCACAGCCCAGCGCCCGGCACTGCAGTTCGCCTTCATAAACGGCCAGCAGCGGGCAGCCGGCGACGAAGGCGGTGCACACGTCTGTGCCGCCGCTCGTGGAGAACAGCCAGATCTCCCCACCGACGTGCTCATAGACCCACTGAAAGCTCTCCGGCGCCAGCGGCGAGCCCGTCGAGCCGATCGCGCGCAGCGCGCGCAGGTCGTAGTCGCGGTGGGGTTCCACACCGCCCTTCTCGCAGCTCGCCAGTAGACCCGCGCTGACGCCCATGCAGGTGATGCGCGCTCGCTCGGCCAAGCTCCACAGCGCGCCGAGGTCGGGGTATGCGGGGCTGCCGTCGTAGAGCACGATCGCAGCATCTGAGAGCAGGCAGCCGACGAGGAAGTTCCACATCATCCAGCCGGTCGTCGTGAACCAGAACATGCGGTCGCCGGGGTGCAGGTCGAGATGCATGCGCTTCTTCAACTGCTCGACGAGGATGCCGCCGTGACCCTGCACGATCGCCTTGGGCAGGCCCGTCGTGCCCGAGGAGTACAGCACCCACAGCGGGTGGTCGAAGGGCACCTGCTCGAAGGCCGGCTCGGCGCCCTCTCCTCTGCGCTGCAGCTCCTGCCAGCTGAGCGTCCCGTCGAGCTGTGCCCGCTCGTCGAGGTAGCCGAGCAGCACCGTGTGCTCGACCGTGGGCAGCTCGGCGAGGATGCCCTGCACGACGGCCGTGCGGTCGAAGTCCTTGCCGCCGTGGCGATAGCCGTCGACGCTCAGCAGCACCTTCGGCTCGATCTGCGCGAAGCGGTCGATCACGCTCCTGGCGCCGAACTCCGGCGCGGCGCTCGACCATATCGCGCCGATCGACGCGGTCGCCAAGAACGCGACGAGCGTCTCGGGGATGTTCGGCATGTAGGCGACCACACGGTCGCCGCGCGCCACGCCAAGCGCACGCAGGCCGCCGGCGACGGTTGCCACCTGCGCGCTCAGCTGTCCCCACGTCAGCTCGTCGAGCTCGCGCAACTCAGAGCTGTGCACGACGGCGACCGTGTCGGAGCGGTCCGGGCGCGGGCCGTCCTCGGCCCCGGTGCCCTCATAGCGCAGCGGCGCGAGCACGTTCTCGGCGTAGTTGAGCTCTGCGCCGGCGAACCACTGCGCACCGGGCATGCGCCGCTCGGCCAGCGGCTGCTCGAAGGTCCTCGAGCTGCGCACCTCGCAGAACTCCCAGATGCTCGCCCAGAAATCCTCGAGCTCCTCCACCGACCAGCGCCACAGATCCTCATAGCCGTCGAAGTCGTGACCTCGGCGCTCGGCAGCCCAGCGCATGAAGCGCGTCATCTCCGCGCGCTCGCGATCGGCCTGCGTGGGTTCCCACAACGGTGACTGACGGGGTGCGCTGGACATGCGGGTATTCTCGCGGTTTGTGGACGTCCTTGGGCTGCGCGCCGAGTTCCCCGTGTTGCGAGAGCGCGCATACCTCAACGCGGGCACCGACGGACCGCTGCCCGCCGCGGCCGTGCGGGCGTCGGCCGGCGAGCTGCAGCGTGAGGCTGCCGACGGACGTGCCTTCGCACACTTCGAGCGCCGTCGCGAGCTCAACGAGAAGCTGCGCGGCGTCTACGCTCGCGCGCTCGGTGCCGACGCGGCCGACGTCGCGCTGACGACGTGCACGAGCGACGGCATGGCGACGATCGTCGCCGGGCTGGAGCTCGGTCGCGGCGATGAGGTCCTCACCAGCGACGAGGAGCACCCCGGCCTGCTCGGCGCGCTCAGCGCCGCGCGCGAGCTGCGCGGCGTGGCGATCCGCGAAGTTCCGATGGGCGAGCTGGCCACGGCTGTGGGGCCGCGCACGCGCCTGGTCGCCTGCTCGCACGTCGGCTGGATGAGCGGGGTGCGCGCGCCGGGCGAGCTGGCCGATGTGGATGTGCCGGTGCTGCTCGACGGCGCGCAGGGCGTCGGCGCGGTCGCGGTGGACGTCGGCGCACTCGGCTGCGACGCCTATGCCGGTGCCGGGCAGAAGTGGATGTGCGGCCCCGACGGTCTGGGCATGCTGTGGGTCAAGCGCGAGCTCGCCGCTCAGATCGCTGTGTCGCGCCGCGGCTACGCCAATCTCGAAGATCCCAACGAGGGCGTCGAGGCGCATCTGCATGAGGACGCGCGGCGCTTTGAGACGATGTCGCTGAGCGCCGAGGCCGTCGCGTGCGCCCTGGCCGCCGGCGAGCTGTTGGAGTCGGCGGGCTGGGACGCGGTGCACGAGCGCGCACGCACGCTCGCCGCCACGCTCGTTGAGCGCCTGGCCGAGCGCGGGCGCGAGGTTGCCCCGCGCGACGACACGACGCTCGTGTCGTTCGCCAGCGAGGACCCCGAAGCCGAGCGCGAGTTGCTCGCCGAGCGCGGCTGCGTCGTGCGCAACATTCCCGGGCGGCCGTGGCTGCGCGCTTCGGTGGGGGCGTGGAACGACGAGGGCGACCTCGATCGTCTGCTCGCGTCGCTCGCCGGCGCATGAGCGCCTCGCGGCAGACGGCAACACTGCCCAGCAGCGACGACGCGCCAGGCGCCGCCGGTGAGCAGGCCGGGCTGCGTGCGCGCCTGGCGGCACGCACGGCGCGCCCCGGTCTGCACCACCTTGCGCTCGCGGCGGTGCTCGTGCTGTCGGGCGTAGTGAACACGCACCGGCTCAGCCAGAACGGCTACGGCAACATCTTCTACTCGGCCGGCGACAGGTCGATGCTGCACTCGCTGCACAACTTCTTCTTCGTGTCGTTCGATCCGGGCGGGCTGGTGACCGTCGACAAGCCCCCGCTGGGGCTGTGGGTGCAGACCGCCAGCGCCAAGCTGTTCGGCTTCACACCGCTGAGCCTGCTGCTGCCGCAGGCGATCCTCGGGGTGCTCGCCGTGCTGCTGCTCTACCGCGCGCTCGCGCGGCGCATCGGCGGCTGGGCGGGCGTGGCGGGTGCGCTTGCGCTCGCGGTGTACCCATCCTTCGTGGCCGTCTCGCGCACGACGAACGTCGACACGCTGTTGATCGTGCTGATGATCCTCGCCTGCGACGCGGGCGTGCGCGGCGCTGAGACGGGCCGCTTGCGCACTTTGATCTACAGCGGCGTACTCGTCGGCCTGGCCTTCAACACGAAGACGCTCGCCGCGTATCTGGTCGTGCCCGGCATCGCGCTGGCGGTGCTCGTGTGCGCCCGCGCGACCGTTCCCCGGCGCCTGGTGGGGCTGCTCGCGGCGGGGCTGGCGATGGTCGTCGTGTCCTTCGCGTGGATGACCGTCGTCGAAGCCACGCCGAAGTCCCAGCGCCCGTATGTCGGCAGCTCCACCAACAACACCGAGCTGGGGCTCACGTTCAGCTACAACGGCTTCGGGCGCGTCGGCGGGCAGACCGGCGGACCGGGTCAGATTCCGGTCGGCACGGGCGGCGTCGCGCGCAAGGTCTCGCCGGCAAGGAACAACGCGGGCGAAGCGACCAAGACGCACACCGCGCGCGAAGGGCCCGAAAAGACCGAGCTGCTGCCCAACGGCCGCGCGCGCAACCCGATCGCCTTCGGCGGCGCGACAGGCCCGCTGCGACTGTTCGGCCGAGGCCTCGGCGACCAGGGCGCGTGGCTGTTGCCGTTCGCGCTGGCTGGACTGATCGCCTTCGCGCTGCTCGTGCTCGGCGACGGGCGCAAGCGCGGCTGGCAGCCGGCCGACCGTGCGCGCCTGGCGCTGCTGCTGGCCTTCGGCGGCTGGTTTGTCATCGAGGCGGGCGTGCTGAGCCTGTCAAAGGGGATCGTGCACCCCTACTACGTCTCCGCGCTCGGTCCGGGCGTCGCCGCGATGGTCGGTGTGGGCGCTTTCGCGTTTGCCGAGTTCGCCAGGCGGCGCGACTGGCGCCTGCTGCTGCTGCTCGCCGCCGTCGGCGCGACCGTGCCCGTGCAGCTGTCGCTGCTGCACAAGGCCGACTACATGTCGTGGTTTACGCTGCCGCTGATCGTCGTCGCGGCCGTCGGGCTGCTCGACACGGCGATCGCCACGTTCGTCATGCGCCGTGCCGCCCCGCTGGCGATCGCACTGCTGCTGGGCGTGCTCGTCATCGCCCCGGGCGTGTTCTCGGCGAGCAACTGGCTGGCACCCGTGCAGTCGACGTTCCCCGCCGCCGGCCCGCGCGCCGCCGCCGGGCCGGGCGGCTACGGCGTCGACGCAGCGCACGTGGCCGTCGACCGCGCGCTGCTGCACTACGTCGGCGCACACCGGCCGGGCTCGCGCTGGTCGGTGCTCGGCGACGCCTCCAATACGGTCTCGCCGATGATCCTGCTCGGCGCGCAGGCGGGCGCGCTCGGCGGCTTCAGCGGCACCGATCCGGTGCTCAGCGGGCCGGGCCTCGCGCGGCTGGTCGCCGACGGGCGCGCCCGCTACGTGGTGCTCGGCGGCGAGTTCTCCACGCGCGGCGGCAACGGCGCTACCGCGGCCGTGCAGCGCGCCTGCGCGGTCGTCACGACGCGTGCGTGGCTGCCCCGCCCGCTCGCCCCCAAAGGGCTGATCCTGTTCGACTGTGCCGGGCGCCAGGCCGCCATGTCGGCGTCCTGAGCGCGGGCCTTGGGGCCATCGGCACGCGGGACGCCGACCGTCGCCCGCCGGCCGCACCGTGCGTGGCGCTCAGGCTGCAACAGCCAGCTCGCGCCCAAACGCGCGCGCGAACAGCCCCGTCTCACGGCTGGCCGCCCAGCGCGGCACGACCGGGTCGCCGTCGGCGACCAGGCGCAGCTCGACACGATCGTCGTCGAGCGCGAGGTGCGTGGCGCGCACGAGCTGATCGCGCGAGCGCTCGAGGTCCTCGGCGAGGCGCAGCAGCACCGCGCAGCGGTCCAGGCGCTCGCGATCGCCCTCGCCGAACAGCGCGCGCAGCGGCCCGGCGTCGGGGCTGCCCTTGCGGTGATAGCGAGCGGCCTGCGCGATGATCGCCACCTCCACCGGCGTGAAGCCCGGCAACTGGGCGTTGAGGATCAGATAGCGCGAGTGCTTGTGATGATCGTCGTAGTCGACGGACATGCCGATGTCGTGCAGCATGCTCGCCGCCCACAGCAGCTCGCGCTCGCGCGGGTCGCCGTCGTGCAGGCCGAGGCTCGCCAGCTCGTCGAACATGCCCAGCGCGAGCGTTGCCACGTGGCGCGTGTGCGCCGAGTCGAAGTGGTACTGACCGGCGAGGTTGAGCACGCTCGCGCGGCGCACGTCCTCAAACAGCGCTGGGCGCTCCCGCTCACTGCCGCCGAGCAGGCGCTCGAAGAACACGCCCTCGCGCAGGCCGGCCTCGGTGGCCTCCAGGCCGTCAAAGCCGCCCGCCTGCAGGACGCCCTGCACGACCACTGCTCCGGCGAGGATCAGATCGGCGCGCGCGGGCTTGATGCCCGGCACGCTCGCACGCTCGGCCGCCGGCAGGGCGGCAAGGCGTTCGATCAGCTCGCCGAGCGCGTCGGCGTCGAGCATCGCGCCCTGCACGCCCGCCGTCGGCAGGCCTGCGGCGCGCTGGGCGGCGGATGCCAGGTTTCGCACCGTTCCCCCGATGCCCACCAGGCGCCCGCCCTGCCCGGCGCCCTTGGCATCGCTCAGCCACTGCGCCTGCGTGAGCTCCTCGGCGACGTGCTCGGACAGCGCCTGCAGCTGGCGGCGTTTGGCCGGGCCGTTGGGCGGCAGGAAGCGCTCGCTCATGCGCACCGTGCCCACCCGCCAGGAGCCCGTGTGCGTGGCCAGGCGCCCGTCGACGCGTACGAGCTGCATCGAGCCGCCGCCCAGGTCCAGCACGCAGCCGTCGTCGAGCGTCGTCGAGTTGACCGCCGCGAGGTAGCCGTAGCGTGCCTCCTGCTCGCGCGAGAGCACGCGTATCGGCAGCTGCGAGCGCTCGCGGGCGCGGGCGAGGAAGTCCTCGGCGTTGGAGGCGTCGCGAATCGCGCTCGTGGCCACCGCGTCGATCGAGTCCGCCGCCAGCCCGCTCGCGCGCGCGAACTGCGCGAACACGTCGAGCGTCGCCATCGCGCGCGCCATCGGCTCGCGACCAAGTTCGCCGCTGGCGACCAGCCCCTCGCCGATGCGCACCGGCTCATAGATCTCGTCCGTGCGCTTCCACCAGCCCTCGCCCGCCATGAACACGACGAGACGGAAGGAGTTGGAGCCGAGATCGATCACGGCCAGGCGCTCGCCGGGCTTCATGGCGTGAGCGTATGCGGGCGACTAGACGAGCAGGTCGTCGGGCGCGGCTATCACGTGCAGGTGCTCGGCAACGCTGGTGATGCTGAGCAACCGCTGAACCTGCGGCGAGCCCGGCGTGATGGCGAACTCCTGGCCGCGGGCCCGGGCGGCCTCATGCGCCAACAGGATCACGCGCAGGCCGGTGGAGTCGACGAACTTCAGCCCGTCCAGATCGAGCACGACCAGCGGTGCACCCGCCAGCGCCGGGTCCTCCAGCGCCCGCTCGAAGATCGGCGAGCTGGCGAGGTCCAATTCGCCCGTGAGGTGCAGCACGACGCGATCCTGCTCGCTGCGCGCATCCACCTTCAGGTGCTCCTGAGCGCTCACGCGGAAATCGTATCGCACGTCATTTTCCCACCAGCTCGCCTCGGCCGGCGTCGACTCGCCGCCCGGCGAGTCCGGCTCGCTGCCGCTGCGCGGCGTCGTCGTCTGCGTCTGCTCGGTCCCGAGCCGCTGCTTCGGCTCGTGCTCGGCGCGGCGCAGCAGCGGTGCGATGAACCACACGACGGTGAACGGCACGGCCATCGCCCCCGCGGCGATCGCCCCGGCGGTCGCCCCGAACAGCTTGGTCGTCACGAGCAGCAGCGCGCCGCACATCGCCAGCGCGAGGAACACCAGCCCGGCGAGCACGACGCGGTTGGCGACGAACACGACATGGCGCTTGTCGTCGCTGCGAAACAGCACGCGGTGATACGCCGCCGGGGCGATCGTGCACACTGCCGCGAGCGCCGAGCAGAGCAGCGTGGCGAAGTACACGCCGCGCTCGAACGGCCCAACGCCGGCAAAGCCGCTGTTGAAGGGCACGATCAGCAAGAACGCGAACAGCACCTGAACGCCCGTCACGACCACGCGAAGCTCGCCGCTCATCTCCTCCAGGTTGCGATCCAGGCGCTGAAGCGTTGTCTCGGGGCGCCCGTCGTCCGCCTGGCCGCTGGACGCGTGCCCGTCGCGCTCGGGCGGTCGAGGCGTCGGGGCGGGCTCGCGTTCTCGGACATCCATTTTCAGTCTGCTCGGGGCGATACCCGCGGCGGGGCGGGCGTAACCGCGGGCGCTCGTTTTGACGGACAACTCACCGGGTAGGAGTCCGCTCGACAACGTCGCCGACCAGGAGGTGCGCGAGAGATGCCGCCGCGCGGAGTCAAGAAGGGCAGCAAGCGAGCACGCCAGTACGAGCACATCGTCAACAGTGAGCGCGAGCAGGGAGCAGGCGAGAAACGCGCCGAGGAGATCGCCGCGCGCACGGTCAACAAGGAGCGCGCACGCAGCGGCGAAGCCAAACAGGCATCGCGCACGTCGACGCACGACATCTCCTCCGGGCGCCGTGGCGGGCTGCGCTCGGGCAAACCCGGCCCGCGAGGCCGAACGCGCGACCAGCTCTATGAGCAGGCGCGCGACCACGGCGTGCAGGGCCGTTCAAAGATGAACAAGGCGCAGCTGCAGCGCGCCGTCGACGCCAAGCAGCGCTAGCCGCGCTGGTCGTCTCAGGCGTGCGCGCACGCGCACGATCGTGCCATTGGGCGTCGAGCGGATCTGCACGAGATCGCACAGGTGGTTGACCAGCCACAGCCCGCGGCCGCCATGCTGGTCAAGCGGCGGCGCGATGCGCCCGGCCAGCGGGTTGACGATGTAGCCACGGTCGCGCACGTCGCAGACGACCGCGTCGGACTCCGCCCAGATGCGCAACGTACCGCCGCCGCCGCCGTACTGCACGCTGTTGGTGACGAGCTCGTTGACGGCGAGCACGAGGTCGTTGCGCGCTTCCTCGGGCAGGCCGGCGCGCTCGGCGCGCGCGGACACGAGGCTGCGCACGGTGCCGATGCCCTGGAAGGTGAACGACAACTCGTCGCGGTCGCCGGGCGGGTCCGGCAGCGCTCCGGTGAGCACGTTCGGCGCGCGGTGCATCGGCAGGTAGGCGTCGTTGCGACGGCTGACACCTTCGTGGCGCAGCGCCGGGTGTGTCGCGCGGGCCGCCTCGATCTGTCGCGGCGCCAGCTCGCCGAGGTCATACGGACACAGCAGGCCCCATGCCGCACCGCCTGAGAAGGCAACGTTGAGCAGCGCCTCGTGGCGCTCGCACTCCACGAGCTCGGCTTCGCTGCGCCCGGGCCAGACCGGTTCGCCGATCCCGCGCACGGTCGTGTCAGCGCCGGAGTGCTCGCTGAGGAACTCGCGCCACGCGGGGATGATGCGCGCGGGGTTTCGCCCGAGTGCCTGCATGTCGACGAACCGCACGCGCGAGGCGTCGTCGCCGAGCGCGCTCCGCAACGCCTGTGCGCGCTCCTCGCGCACGGCCACGAGCACCGGTTCGCCGGCCTGCAGGCCGTCTCTCACGAACGGCAGTGTGCCGCGCAGAAACCCGTCCTCGCCGCTGTAGAAGAGCGCCTCGTGACGGAAGGTGTCCTCCACGAGCGCCACCTTGACAGCTCCCGCGGGGGATCGCGCCTGCAGCTTCTCTCCGACCATGTCGTTGTGATCCTCTTCGTTGCAGCCCGAAACCGAGGCTCTCGGGCGGTTGTCGTCGGTCTACCCCAAGTCGCTTGCGATCAATCTGGAGTCGGCAACTCGCTCGTTGTGCCTGCACCCGCGGGGCCCCGTGTGGACGGGTGTTTTCGGCCGACCGTGCGGCGGGTAGGCCCTTGGAGAGGACCAACCACGACACGATGGAGGCATCCCATGGCAAACGAGCTGCACGGTAGGAAGATCGCATTTCTCCTGGCCCAGGAGGGCGTCGAGGAAGTCGAGCTGACAAAGCCCTGGGAGGCGGTGGAGCAGGCCGGCGCGACGCCCGTGCTGATTGCTCCCGAGAGCGGCGAGGTGCAGGCCTTCCAGCATCTCGACAAGGCGGAGAAGTTCGCGGTCGACGAGACGCTCGAGCAGGCCAACCCGGAGGAATACGACGGCGTCGTGCTGCCGGGCGGAGTCGCCAACCCCGACCAGCTGCGAACCGAGCCCAAGGCGGTCGAGTTCCTGCAGCGGTTCTTCGCCGAAGGCAAGCCGGTCGGCGTGATCTGCCACGGGCCGTGGACGCTCGTCGAGGCCGATCTCGTACGCGGCCGCACGATCACCTCGTGGCCGTCGCTGCAGACGGACATCCGCAACGCCGGCGGCAACTGGGTCGACGAGGAAGTCGTCGTCGACGAGGGCCTCGTGTCCAGCCGCAACCCCGACGACCTGCCGGCCTTCTGCGCGAAGATCGTCGAGGAGTTCGCCGAGGGCGAGCACGCGGTCGCGCAGGCCGGCGCGACAGCCGCCGGCGCCTGAGCGCACGACAGCCGAGGGGCGCAAGCCCGGAGGCGCCCCGCCGCGGGCGCCTCCGGCGCGCCCCGGGCCGCCTAGGAGGCTCCGGCCGCGCCGACGCTCGCTGCTGCGCCGGGAGCTTTCGCCGACAGCGGCCCGGCGGCGGTGAGCGGCGTGGCGATCTCCTCGAGACTGCGCCGCTCCGCGTTGACGCCCAAAAACAGCTCGGCGACTCCGCCGAGGATCATCATCACGGCGCCGAGGCCCAATGCGAGGAACACCTGGTCATAGCTTCCGGTGTTGATCAGGCGGCTGAACACCTGCGGGCCGATCACGCCGCCGATGCCCGTGCCGACGGCATAGAACACCGCGATGCACAGCGCGCGCGTCTCCATCGGAAAGACCTCGGAGACGGTCAGGTATGCAGCGCTGGCGCCCGCCGAGGCGAAGAAGAAGACGACGCAGATGCAGGCCGTGAAGGAGATGTCATCGAGCTCGTGGTTCTTGAACAGCAGGCCGGTGACGATCAGCAGCACGCCTGACAGCAGGTAGGTGCCGGCGATCATCGGCTTGCGCCCGACGATGTCGAACAGCGGGCTCAGCAGCAGCGCTCCGGCGAAGTTGCCGGCCGCGAACACAGCGATGTAGTACGGCGCGTTGCCCGAATCGGTGTGGAAGTACAGCGTCAGCAGGTTGGCAAAGCCGAACAGGATCGAGTTGTAGAGAAACGCCTGGCCGATGAACAGCGACAGGCCGAGCACTGAGCGGCGTGGATATTTCTTGACGACCGTGTGGATGATCGTGTGCAGCGGAATCGCTTTTCGCTGGTGGACTTCCAGAGGCTCGCCCTGCGGCTCGGGTAGCGGTTTGCCGGTCTCACGCTCGACCTCTTCTTCGATGTCGGCGACGATCTTCTCGGCCTCCTGCTCGCGGCCGTGGATGAACAGCCAGCGCGGGCTCTCGGGCACGTTTCGCCGCACGAGCAGCACGGCCAGGCCGATCACCGCGCCGAGCACGAAGGACAGGCGCCATCCGAGGTCCGTGGGAAAGATGTTCGTGTTGAGCATCAGCACGGCCAGCAGCGAGCCGCCGATCCCGCCGAGCCAGTAGCTGCCGTTGATCGACACATCGACGCGTCCGCGATGGTTCTTGGGGATCAGCTCGTCGATCGCCGAGTTGATCGCGGCGTACTCGCCGCCGATGCCCATGCCGGTGATGAAGCGCACCACGAAGAACCAGCCCGGAAAGAAGGACACGGACGTCAGCAGCACGCCGCCGAGGTAGATCGCCAGCGTGATCATGAACAGCTTCTTGCGTCCAAGACGGTCGGTCAGCTCGCCGAACACCAGCGCGCCCACGCACGCGCCGGCGATGTACAACGATGCGGCCCAGCCGGATATGTCGGCCTGGGAGATGCCAACGCCCGCGCCCGGTTCAGAGATACGCCCGGAGATCGCGCCAACCACGTTGACCTCCAGCCCGTCGAGGATCCACGCCGTGCCGAGCCCGATGATGATCAGCCAGTGCCAGCGCGACCACGGCAGCCGGTCCAGGCGCCGCGGAATCGTCGTGCGAATCGTCCCCAGGTCCCCCTCGCCGTCGTGCATCGTCGCTCTCCTCTCGCTTGACGCGCCCCCGCGGGGGCCTCAGGCGAATGCCTACCCGCAACGCATGGCGATCAACCCGCGCAACGACGTCCGGGGCGCGGGTGCGAGAGCGTGGCGCGCGGGAGGCGACGAGGCGATGTCAGGCACCCCGCGCAAACACGGAGACAAATCTTTAAAAAAAGATGTTTAGAGCGCCGCAGGCAGGGCATATTTGCGTCTGGAGTTGTCCTCCCTCAGGCGGTGACCGCTACCCCCGGCGGTCACCGCCTATTTTTTGCCCGCGGTGACCCCTCAGCGCTGATCGCGCAAGTGCAGCTCGAGCATCTCCACGGGCCCCTCCACCGCCACACGGCGGGCGTCGGTGAGCTTCTCGATCACCGGGCCGACGCCTGTGCCGGGTGAGCTGGAGATCACGCGCTCGGCACTGCCGCTGTCCAGCGGGCCAACGCGCATCTCCAAGCTGCGCGGCTCGACCTTCACGGCCACGTTGAGATGCTCGCCTGTGCTCGATGAGAACGCCTCGGACACGAGCGCGTCGGCGACCAGTTCGGCGTCTGAGATGCGGTCTGTCGTGAAATGCGCGCGCGCGGCGAGCACGCACAGCAGGCGCGGAAGCACGCGGCGCGCGAGCGTGTTCGGCGCGATCGCCAGCCCGGTCGTCGTGGACAGATCGGCCCCGGCCAGCTGCGGAGGCTGAAAGCCGTCGCGCACGAGCGAATCGAGTGCCTCGGTACTCCTGGCGGCGAACTCCATGCGCACCTCCGTGCCGCCGCCGTCCACGTCCTTGAACTCGACGCGCGGCGCGAGCGCCTGGATGATCGACAACCCGATACCGAGGGCCGCCTGCTCGTCGGAGCGGATGTGCGGCTTGATGCCGGTGCCGTGGTCGCGCACGACGACTTCGACCGTCTCGCGGTTGACGTACAGCTCCAGCTGCAACGGGCCTTCGCCGCCTTCGTAGGCGTGCAGCACGACGTTGTTGCAAGCCTCGGTGACCGCCGTGCGGATGTCGTTGAGGTCGACCGCATCGACGCCCACCGCCTCGGCCATCCCGCTCAGCGCCTCGCGCACCAGCAACACGTTCTCCGCCTGGTTGGACAGCGTCAGGCTGACGTTCGGCGGCTCGCCCATCAGCGTGCCGCGATCATCTTGAGCGACTGTCACGCGTACCCATCGACCGGTGTGCGACGGGAGGCGCGGCGACTTCCCGGCGCCGCGTCAGCTCTTCGTGGCAGTCAGCGCCCGCAGCTGGTCCAGCGACCGGCGCAGCAGCCTGGAGACCTGCATCTGCGAGATGCCCACGCGTTCGGCGATCTCCGTCTGCGTGAGGTCCTCGACGAAGCGCATGCGCAGGATCTCGCGCTCACGCTGCGGGATGCGCCCGAGCACCGCGCTGACGGTAGCGTCGAGCTCCACGAGCTCATAGCGCGAGTCCTCCTCGCCCATCGCGTCGCCGTAGGAGGTCGCTTCGTCGGTCGCGCCCGGACGGGGCGCGTCGAGCGACAGCGACTCGTACGCCTGGATCGCCTGCAGCGCGTCGATGATCTCCTCGGTGCTCAGCTCGAGGTACTGCGCGAGTTCGTTGACCGTCGGCGCGCGCCCGTTGGAGTTGGCCAGGCGCTCCTGTGCGTCGCGCACCTTCAGCGCGCGTTCCTGCGAGCCTCGGGGCACGTGCACCGACCAGCCGGCGTCGCGGAAGTGCCTGCGCATCTCGCCGAGGATCGTCGGCACGGCAAACGAGGCGAACGGGTGCCCGAGCGACGGGTCAAAGCGGTCGAGCGCCTTCAGCAGGCCCAGCGACGCGACCTGCAGCAGGTCCTCAAACGGCTCGGAAGAGCGGTCATAGCGGCGCGCGAGACTGCGAGCGAGCGGCATGAAGCGGCGCACGAGCGCTTCGCGTGCGGCCTGGTCGTCCAGCCACGTGGCGCGCAAACAAGTGAGCCTCGGTGCTCGGGCTCATCGTGGTGCCTGGTTGGCGTGTGGCGGTTGGGGGCGCCAGCTGCGTAGGCGTCATGCTTCCCTCCCTCGGCTCGCTTACAGGTAACCGTCGTGCTTCTGTACGTCTCGCTGCGTTGTGCAGTTTACACGTTCGGGGGCGAAAATGCACGCATTCGGACGATTGGTGGGAGCTGCCCAAAGGTCGCTTGTGCAACCTGTCAGGCGAGCACCTTCAGGAGCTGGCGTGCGGCCCGCTCGCCGCTTTCCACGGCACCGTCGAGAAAGCCCTGGTGGCGTACGGAGGTGTGCTCGCCGGCGAAGTGGATGGCGCCCTGCGCGACGCCGGCGATGTGCCCGAAAGTGGCGGCCTGCCCGACGCGGCAGTAGGAATACGCCCCCATCACCCACGGGTCCAGCGCCCAGTGATCCTCATAGGCACGTCCCGTGTAAGCCGCGCGCGTGCCCGGGTACACCGGCTCGATCTGCGCGAGGAACGCCTCGATGTCACCCGGCGGCGCAGCCGCGTGCGCCTGGCCGGTCAGCCCGCTGCGGCCGGGCGTGGCGCCGGGGAAGCCGAGCAGCATCGCCGGCGAGGCCGACGGCCCCGCCGGAACGGAGTCGTCCCATGCGCAGCAGTAGCTGTCCCATTCGCCGTACGTCGCGCCGCTGAAGCCGAGCGCCGGCCACGTCTTGTGCGCAAGCTGCACGTGCAGCTTGGCGTTGGAGCCCATGCCGAACGTGTCGATCACGTTGCGCTTGGCGATCGACAGCCCCGCCTGGGAGAGGTCGACGTTGCGCAGCGTGCTGAACGGCAGCGCCAGCACGACGCGGTCGGCCCTCACTTCATGCGTGCTCGCCCCGACCTCGAAGCTCAGCGAGATCGTGCGGTCGGCGTTCTCGCGCACGGCCACCAGCTTGTGCCCGAGGCGCACGGTCTGCGCGGGCAGCGCGGCGATCATGCGTGAGACGACCTGATCGTTGCCGCCGATCACGTGGAAGCGCTCGTCGTCGCCGGGCAGCAGTTCCAGCGTCTTGCGCGGGCTGGGGGCCGTGATTTCGATCAGGTCCAGCGCGGACATGTCCTGCGGGTCGCCGCCGTTCTCCGTGACCGCGTTGGCGAGCATCAGCTTGCCCAGGCGGCTGGACGAGCCGATTTCCGTGCTGTCCAGCCACTGCGGCACCGACATCGCATCCAGCGCCGCTTCGCCCGCCGGCGTACGCAGGCGGTTGCTCGCCGACCTGAAGGCGTGAAAGCCGACGCTCTGCCAATCGTCGATCGCTTCGGCGCGCGTGTAGTACGCGCCGTCGATGAAGTAGATCTCCTCGCCCTGCGAGAGGTCGCCGCCGTCGACCCGCTCCATTTCCAGGCCCAGCTGCGCGACCAGGCGGCGCATGCGCGTGTGCTGCGTGTCGATGAACGAGCCGCCGTGCTCGTCGACCGAGCCGGCGGCGAAGAAGTCGCGCAGCGACCAGCAGCGCCCGCCCGCGCGTTCGGCGTTGCGCCTCATAGACCGTCGAAGCGATCGGCACCGGCGATTCCGTCCACAGCTGATGCGCGCAGCGCAGGCCCGCCAGGCCGGCGCCGACGATCGCCACGCGCGGCGCCGTGCGTGGACGGCTCGACGAGTTCGTTTTGCCTGCCGCTCTTGCGGCGCTCTGCGAGGGCCTCGCGCCGAGCGCCGCGCCGGCCAGCAGGCCCGCTGTGCCCAGCAGCAGGCCGCGGCGCGTGAGGCCCGTCGCTGCCTGCTCTGGCGAGCACCTCCTCGAGCGGCACGCCGCGCTCGTCGCCGTGCTGCGACGCGGCGTACACCCGCCGCCAGCCGCCGACCCCTTGCTGCGTGGCAGGCGCGCCGGGCGTCGTGGTGGGCCCGGCGAGTCATCCGCCCCTCTCGGCGGTTCGCTGCGCGGACAAGTCGCTAGCGGGCGCGGCGCGGGCGCGGCCGTCGCCTCGGGCGCGAGCGCGGCCGCGGGCGCTGAGCCAGGCGCCGCGGGCGCGGCGGAGGCCGTGTGGCGATCGACGAACTCGCCAATCGTGCGCACGAGCAGCTCCGGCTCCTCCCACATCGGCACGTGGCCGCAGTCGGCGAGCACGATCGCCTCGACGCCCGGGAATCTCGCGGCGCAGGCGCGGCGCGTGCAGCGCAGGCGGCAGCACGCGGTCGAACTGCGCTGTGACGAGCAGGACCGGGCAGGCGATGCGGTCGAGGCTCGCCGAGCGTGAGATCTTCGTCGTCGGCGTTCAGCGCCTCGATCGCGCGCTCGGCGATCGTGCAGCCGAGCGAGGCCTGCACGAGCGCCAGCGCGTCGGATGCCGGCACGCGCTCGCCGTGGCGCATGACGTCGCGCAGCGCCAGGCGGCGGACCCTCGGCCGAGCGAGGATCAGCGGCATCCGCGAGCGCAGCGCGCGCGTCGTGCGCTGCTGGCGCGCGAAGAACTTCGCCAGGCGCTCGGCCTCGCCGTCGCCGCGCGTCCAGCCGCCGGCAGGCGCCAGCGCTACGACCGAGCGCGCGCGTCCGCGCTTTGCCAGCTCCAGCGCCAGCCCGCCGCCCATCGAGTTGCCGACGAAGTGCGCCGTACCGACACCGAGCTCGTCGAGGTGGCCTTCCAGCGAGTCGGCCGAGCCGGCGAACGAGATCGGGCTGTCCAGCGGATACGGCCCGCCGCCGTCGTGGCCGTGCAACGTCGGCGCGATCACTTCATAGCGCTCGGAGAGGCCGCCCAGCAGCGGCCCGCCAGTGCATCCACGCACCCGTGAAGCCGTGCAGCAGCACGAGCGGCTCGCCCGAGCCTGCGCGGTAGAGGGCTGGTGTGATCTCAGGCATGGCGGCTGCTTCAAGAGTAAACGGCCGGCGGTTGGGCGGAGCGCTGACGCTGCGGTGATTGGACTCCGCCTCACGGCGAATGTGATCTTGATGGCTCACCGCCGCCGCTGCTGTCGGATGCCCCGCTGGCGCCTTTTGCGAGTCCACGCGCATGTCACCGGAGGTCAATTCGCCTTTCTTGGCCGCCAGCGAAGAGCGGTCCGAACGACGTCAACGTCGTCGGCGAAACACTTCGCCGGGACCGGCGACGGCCGTGGACCCCTGGTCCAGCTCCGACTTGATTCCGCGTGACGAACGGATCCACGGGCTGCGCCGACCCCGAGAGGTCAAAGACCGGCCGTGACCGGTGGCTTTCCAGCGGACCACGCGGTCATGCGGCCGCCCTGGGAGCAGCTACCCTGCGCAGCGAACCCGAAGCGCCGAAAGAAGTCTGCGGGTGTCGCCCCGGATATGTGGCGGCCGAATCGCCGCCGATTGGGCTACCCCGGCCGCCTGCCTGCCCCGTCGCGCGTTGAAGAGGGCGTCGGCGATTCTGCGGTGAACTTTGGCTGATCCGAGGATAAGTAGAGGTCCCTATCCGCGACGCGCGGCTCGCTCGCTGCCGGCGGACGAGGCAGCACATCGGGACCAAGTTGCTGTGGTTCGGTCGAACCCATCGGTTCTTTGCGAGGACTCGTACATATCAGCGCTCCAGATCGCTCCGTGGCCGTATTTGTCCGTGAGCCGGGTTGATGTGCCCGAGCGGAAAGAGGTCATCTCGACAGCGAGGCACCACGTGCGCTGGTTTCTGCGTGCGCGACCGCCGACAGTAGGAGCAGAAACACAGTCAGATCGAGGGTGCTGTCTGCACCTCGCGGACGGCCTGGGATGTCATTCTCCGTTGGCCCCGGAGGGGAGACTGGGAGCTCGAGCCGGCCCTGGTTAACCGACGCTACCAGCGGACCGGCCAGGCGGCTACCGCGCCGAGCCTGAGCCTCGAGAGCTTCGGCGCCGTTCCTGGTAAAGGCAGATGCGCAGGGCTTTCCAGGTCGACGTCGAAGCCGCGGCAGCTGCGAGCCGACCAGCAGTTCGATCGCCCCCTCTGCCCCGCTATGGGCCTCGACGGGTAGCGACGACCGAGCGAGCGGTACAGAAGATGAACGCAATGGGCGCCTGAGCACACGATCGCCCGGAACGCCTCGAAGTAGACCGGCAAAGAGAGCGCAGCGCCTCGTCGATGCCCCGGTGACACGCCTGCCAGCCGCCGATCGATCGCGATCCCGTCGAGCTCGAAGTCGACATGCGACGAGTGTCCGGCGGCAACCCCACCACGTCGCTCGCGCGTAGGCGTCGAGCGACCGGCGAACGACCTCCACGTTCTCGTTGGACATCGCCTGGGCAGTATCCCTTAGGCGCGCCGTCGGATCAGCCATGGGCCCGCCTGGACTCGAACCAGGGACCTACCGATTATGAGTCGGCAGCTCTAACCAACTGAGCTACGGGCCCGTCTCGCACCCGAGCCGCGGCCCGCGCGCGGCCGATCGCAATCGGCGAGCAGACGCTACCAGCGAGATGTGGAATGCTCCGCGCGCCGTCCTGTCGGCGGCGATCGGCGTCCCTCAGCGGGGGGCTGGATCTTCTCAGCGAACGGAGGGATGGCAGATGGCAGAGCGCGCGGCGATTGTCACGGGGGCATCGAGCGGCATCGGGTTGGCGATCGCGAGGATCCTCGGAGAGGAGGGCTATGGCATCACGATGGCCGCCCGCAGGCCCGAGAAGCTGCAGGGCGCCGTCGCCGGCCTGGAGGCCGACGGCTTCGACGTGCACGGCGTTGCCGCGAACGTGGCCGATGAGTCGGAGATCGAGAAGGTCGTCGCCGCCCACCGCGAGCGCTACGGCCGCCTGGACGTTCTCGTCAACAATGCCGGCGTGGGTGTCGGCTCGACCGTCGGCGAGATCGAGACCAAGCGCCTGGACATGCAGCTGGACATCAACATCCGCTCGATCGTGCTCTTCTACCGCGAATGCGTGTCGATGCTGCTGGAGGCCGGCGCGCAGCACAAAAACGCGCTCGTCGTCAACACGTCGTCGATCTCCGGCAAGCGCGCCGAGGGGTGGCTGTCGGTCTACTCGGCGACCAAGCATGCGGTCGTTGGCTGGACCGAAGCGATGAACAAGGAAATCGGCCAGCAGGGTGTCAAGTCGACCGCGCTGTGTCCCGCCTTCGTCGACACGCCGATGACCGACTTCGTCAAGGGACAGGTGGCGGCCGAGGAGATGATCCGCCCCGAGGACATCGCCGAGTCGGTGCGTTACCTGCTGCGCACCTCGCCGGCTTGCGTCGTGCCCGAGATCATGTTCATCAGGCCCGGCGACTCGCTGTAGCGACAGGCTCAGGCGTGCGAGGCGGCCGGCAACGGCGTCTCGCGCGGCTCCGCCGCAGCCGGCCTCACCTGGCGGCGCCGGCCGGGAAGGCGCAGTCGCCTGGCGCGAATCGCGCCGGAGGGATCGGCCGACTCGGACAGCCTTGAGCGTCTGGCGCGCGGGGAGCCGTCGCCGGCTTCGTCGGCCGGCGTGCGACGCATGCCGTGCGCGAGCAGCCTGCGACCGCGCAGCGCGCGGTGCTCCTTGATCGCCTCGTCGAGCCCCAGCCCGTCTGCCTCGCAGAGGCTGTCTTCCAGCTGTGCCACGAGGATGCGCAGCTCGCGCTCGGTCGCCGGGCGGCTGTCGCGTCCGGCGCGCGTGAAGCGGTCCCACGTGCGCGCGAAGGAGATGAAGTCGGTGCGCGCGCCCTGGCGGTGTGCGGCGAGCATCGGGCACACGCCGCCGCTGCGGTCCACGTAGGCGCCGGCGATCACGCGCTCGTTGCCGCGCACGCCGGCGAGCATCGCCTCGCGTGTGGCGACCGGCATGCAGTCGATCGCCAAGCGCAGGCGCTCGACGGCATCGGAGGTGTGGCGGCGGCGATTTCGCATAGGCTTTCCCCGCTCGAGGCAACGCTTCGGGTGCGGCGGGGGAACGCGGCGAACGGTATGCCGTCGCTCACCACGCGGCAACAAAACCCTCCTGCTGAAAGGAAACTTGCACAACATGAAGCTCGGCGTGCACATCGGCTACTGGGGCCTTGGCCTCAGCTCGGAGGACCAGTTGAAAATCGTCCAGGAGGCCGAGCGCCTGGGCTATGACTCGGTGTGGGCTGCCGAGGCATATGGCTCTGACACGGCGACCGTGCTCGGCTGGCTGGCCGGGCAGACGTCGACCATCCGTCTCGGCTCGGGCATCTTTCAGATGCCCGGCCGCTCGGCCGCGATGACGGCGATGACCGCCGCGACGATCGACCAGCTCTCCAACGGGCGCATGATCTGCGGCATCGGCTCTTCCGGCCCCCAGGTCGCCGAGGGCTGGCACGGGCAGCGCTTTGCAAAACAGCTGCAGCGCACACGCGAGTACGTGGCCGTCATCCGCATGGCACTCGCACGCGAACGCGTCGAGTTCAGCGGCGAGACACTCGAGCTGCCGCTGCCGGACGGCCCGGGCAAGGCGCTCAAGCTGACCATAACCCCCGTGCAGGAGCGCATCCCCATCTACCTCGCCGCAATCGGCCCAAGGAACACCGCGCTGGCGGGTGAGATCGCCGACGGCTGGATCCCCACGCTGTTCAGTCCCGAGCACGTCTCCGAGCTGCGCCCGCTGCTGGAGGAGGGCGCCGCGCGCTCGGGTAAATCGCTCGACGACTTCGACATCGCTCCGACGGTCAGCCTGTGCATCACCGACGACCTCGAGGCTGCGCGCAACACAATGCGCCCGTTCGTTGCGCTGTACGTCGGTGGCATGGGCTCGCGCAAGCAGAACTTCTACAACCAGCTCGTCAGCCGCTACGGCTACGAGGCCGAGGCCAAAACCATCCAGGACCTCTACCTCGAAGGCAAGCGCGACGAGGCGATGGCGGCAATCCCCGATGCGCTGATCGATCAGGTTTCGCTGTGCGGGCCGAAGGACGTCGTGCGCGAGCGCCTGGCCGTGTATCGCGACGCCGGTGTCGGCACGCTCGGCGTGACGCCGACGGCGTTTGACGCCACCGAACGCCTCGATCAGCTGCGCATGCTCGCCGAGCTGGCCGCCTGAGCGGTCCGGCCGTGACAGACCGCGCCGGACGGCCGCTGAGGGTGCTGCTCGGCGCTTTCGGCGATCCCGGGCATGCCTTTCCGATGATCGCGCTCGGCCGCGCGCTCGTCGCGCGCGGACACGACGTGACGCTGCAGACGTGGACGCGCTGGCGCGAGCACGTCGAGGCCGAGCGCATGACGTTCGCCACCGCGCCCGAGTACCAGGTGTTCCCCTCCGGCCCCGAGCCGCTCAACTTCTACGAGGCCGTCGTGCACGCCACGCGCGACACGCGCCCGCTCGTGCAGGAACTGCGGCCGGACGTGGCCGTCGCCGACATCCTCACGCTCGCCCCCGCCCTCGCCGCCGAGCTCGAGCGCGTGCCATGCGCGACGCTCATCCCTCACGTCCACCCCCACGGCGAACGCCACTTCCCGATCTACTCGCTCGGCGCGCGCATGCCGCGCAGCGCCGTCGGGCGCACGCTGTGGCGCCGCCTGCAGCGGCCCATCGACGCGGGACTCGAGCTCGGGCGCGTCGAGCTCAACCGCACGCGCGAGCAGGTCGGGCTGCAGCCGCTCGACCGCGTGCATGGCGGCATCAGCCGCGAGCTAGCGCTTGTCGCATCGTTTCCGCAGCTCGAGTATCCACGCCGCTGGCCCGACGGCGTGCACGTCGTGGGGCCGCTCATGTGGGAGCCGCCCACCGCCGACGTCGAGCTTCCCCCCGGCGATGCGCCGCTCGTGCTCGTCGCGCCCTCCACGGCGCAGGACGCCGAGCACCGGCTGCTCGAGGCGAGCCTGCGGGGCCTCGCCGACGCGCCCGTGCGCGTGCTCGCGACTTGGAACCGGCGACTGCCACCGCGGCCCTTGCCCGTCGCCGAGAACACGCGGCTCGTCGAGTGGGTCTCCTATGCGCGCACGATGCCGCACTGCGACGTCGTCGTCTGCCACGCCGGGCACGGCACGCTCGTGCGGGCGCTCGCGTCGGGATGTGCCGTCGTCGCATGCCCGGCGGTCGGCGACATGAACGAGAACGCCGCGCGCGTGGATTGGGCCGGTGCCGGCGTGCGCGTGCCCAGGCGCTTTGCCACGCCGCGTGTGCTTCGCCTGGCGGTCGAGCGGGCGCTTGGTGACGAGTCGATCAGGGCCCGGGCGCGCGAGCTGGCCGCTTGGGCCGACGGACATGATTCGGGCGCTACGGCCGCGAAGCTGATCGAGCGGCTGGCGGCCTAGAAAGAGCTCAGGGGGCTATTTCGCACAGCCGCACAACCGCCACGCACGAGTACTCGCTGGCGGCGTGATGCTAGCGATCCCGAGTGCGGGCTCCGCGGACAATCTGCTGCCCTTCCCTCCACCAACGGAGATCACGCCTCTTGGTGCACCGCCCGAACCTACACTCCCGGATCAGCTAGGCATCGCCCCAAAGAGCCGATAGCTGAAGATCTCCGCAAAGCCGAGTCGCCGATAAAGGTCCTCGCCCATGGGCGAAGCCTGGAGGGAGACTGTGTCACTGCCGTCGCTTAGAGCCTGATTGGTGGCGGCAACGGTGCATGCGGCCGCGAGACCCTTCCCACGGGACTCTGGCAATGCCCCAACCCAACCAAGGAATCCAACTCCCTCGGCCCTCCATACCGATGCGCACGCCACTGGGCGACCGTCGTCCAAGCCGAGGCATGCCCATACCCGTTCGTCGAGCAGCTCCTCTGGCGTAAAAGCCTCGCTGAACAGATTTTCGGGAAAGCCGATCGAAGGATATGCCGCGTCGCAGATCCTCCAATATGCGCTGGCGTCCTCGGTGCTCATCACGGGCCGTACGTCCGCGTCCAATGAAGCTATCGGCTTGCGACAGACCATCTCTGGATAACGCTCCATAACCGGAAACATGCCGGCCTCGAGAGCGGCCTGTTCAAGCGCAGGATCGCCTGGCCAACAGAACGTGACGAACCCCCGCTGGCGAGCGAAGAAGAACTCACGTGCCCGCCCGAGCAGCTCTGCTCCTGGTGACTCGCGACGCGAGCGGACGGCTCCGTTCAGGAATGGAAGCGGGCTCCCCCCGGCAAAGAGCAACTCGCCGTCTCGGTAATCAGCGGCACCGCTCGGCGCCTCGCCCATCCAGCTGTAGACCTCCATCAAGTTGCGGTGCACCAGATCGGCAAGGTCCAAATCCAGTCCTACCATCGCTGCTCCCCACGGCCTGCCCGCCTGTAGTGCCGTTCGCGCATACTCCGACCGACCCTAACCGAACTTCCATCTTGGGCACAACTCAATGTTGATGCTTGTACTCCGGGGGTGGGACTCGAACCCACAACCTATCGGTTAACAGCCGATTACTCTGCCATTGAGCTACCCCGGAAGGGCTACCCCGGATGGTCCTCCGGAGGCGAGACGGGATTGTAGGGCAGGCCAATCTCGTCCGGCAAGCGTCGCGGCCCCTGTCTCGACCTCTGCATGGCAGTTGGCACACAGCAACACGCACTTGCCGGCCTCCTCGCGGGCACGGGCGAGTGACCGTGTGACGCCACGCGAACTCAGAGAGAAGCGCTTGTCCGCCCGGTTGAGGTGATGGAACTCAAGTGCGGCAATACAGCGGTCATAACCGCACAGGACGCATCGACCGCCAGCCTCCGCCACGAGAGTTCGCTTGACCTTACGTCGCCGCCTCGATACGGCCTCCGCGTTGCATTTGGCGCATCGATAGCCGCCCTTGCCTGTGACGCGGAAGATCGTCGCGCCGTGCCGCGGGCAGCTGAGTGTCATCGCTCGCTGTCCAGCGCAGAGCGCCCGTTGCCGCTCGGCCCAGACCGTCGTCAAGTCGTACTCGCGCAGCCAGTGCCTCACGCACCCCTTGCTCCGACCGAGGACCTCGGCGATTTGCGTGGTTGACATTCCCTCGGCGACCAGCGACGCAAGCTGAGCCCGTTCAAGCGGGCCCTTCGGCGCGTGCCTGCGCCAATGCGCGGCGCGCAGGCCGTGTCGTTTCAGCCAATAGGAAACCGTCGCTTCGTGGCGCCCCATTCGCCGTCCGATCTCCGCCAGCGACAGCCCTTCCCCCAGCATCTGCTCCAGCACGGCACGATCCATGCACCGCATTGTCCTCAGCGCTTGGGACGCAACTCCGCGGCGGCCTGACGCGGCCCAGAGCGGCGGCGCGCTCGCCTACTCCCTGTCGCCCGTCTCCTCCAGCACCCGTGCATACGCCCGGTCGAAGTCGAGTTTGACGGTCGCCTTGCGCCGCGCGAGGTCGCTGACCTCACCGCTCTGCTGGCCGCGCGCGCGCTGGATCTGGCGGTCGACGCGCGCGAGCTCGAGCTGCAGGCGCTGCGCCTCGAGCTTGGCCGGGTTGGCCTCCGGGTCACGCCCGCTCTCGACGACCAGCTCGGCCAGCAGCGCCTTCAGCTGCGGATCGTCGTCGAGTGAGCCGGACGCCATCGGCGCGCGCATGTCGCCCGCGCGCAGATGCTCGGCGGCGCGGCGCAACAGCTCGCTGGAGAAGTACTCGCCGATATCGAGGCTCGCGAGCGCACCCTCGCCCTCCTCGGGCGCGGCGATGCACAGCGCGAGGAACGCCCGCTCGGTGTCTTCGCGACCGTGCAGCGCCTTGCCCGGAGCGCGCCCGCCGTTGGTCGCGCGAGCGACATTTGACTGCTCGGCAGCGCGCGGGCCGGTGCGCGCCTGCGCTTGCGAGCCGGCGCCGGGCGAAGCGGCCGCCGCGGCGAGGCGCTGCTCAAACACGCTCTCGGGCACGGCGAGCCGTCCCGAGGCCATGCGCGTCAGCTCCATGCGCATCGCCCCAGGCGGCACCTGCGCGAACACCGGACGCAGCTCGTCGATCATCCGGTCCTGCCCCTCGGGGCTCGAGTGATCGCCGCCGGCCAGCACCCGCTCCACGCGAAAGCGCACGAACGGCACCGACCGCTCGACGGTCGCGGTCATCGCCTCGGCGCCCTCGCGCTGGATCAGATCGGCGGGGTCGGCGCCGGCCGGCAACGGCACCACGCGCAGCTCCAGATTGCGCTTTGCCGCCAACCCTGCGGCGCGCAGCATCGCCTCTTGCCCGGCGCTGTCGGCGTCCAACGCAAGCAGCACGGTTTGCGCCATGCGCGACAGCTCGCCGACCTGGTCGGCCGTCAGCGCGGTACCCATCAGACCGACGGCGTTGCGCATGCCCGCCTGGTGCAGCGCGATCGCGTCGGTATAGCCCTCACACAGGATCACCGCGCCGGCCTTCGCCGCGTGCGCTCGCGCGAGATCGGCGCCGTACAGGTGCATTCCCTTGTGGTAGACGTCGTTGTCGGAGGTGTTCAGGTACTTCGGACCGCGCCCGTCGCTCATCGCGCGTGCGCCGAAGCCGAGCACGTGCCCGCGCAGGTCGGTCAGCGGGAACATGATCCGCGCGCGGAAGCGGTCATAGAGCTGACCGTTCTGCTTGGAGCGCTGCGCGAGGCCCGCGTCATAGATCTCGCGGTTGCTGTAGCCGGCGCGGCGCGACGCCAGCTGTACCTGATCCCACGCGCTCGGTGCGTAGCCGACACGGAACTCGCGCAGCATCTCCTCGCCAAGGCCACGTCCGAGCAGGTAGTCGCGGGCTTGCGACGCCTCGCTCGACTCCCACAGGTAGCGCTCGTAGTACCCGGCCGTGCGCCTGAGCAGCTCGAGCAGGCGCTCGCGCTGCTTGCGCCGCTCGGCCTCGCGCGGGTCCTCCTGCTCGCGCTGCAGCTCAACGCCGTAGCGCTCGGCGAGCAGCTCAAGCGCGCCCTTGAAGTCGACGCCCTCGGTCTCCTGCACGAACGTGAACACGTCGCCGGACGCCTGGCAGCCGAAGCAGTGGTAGACCTTCTGGCCCGGGTCGATGCCGAACGACGGCGTGCGCTCGTCGTGAAACGGGCACAGCCCCTCAAAGCGCGCCGGGCCGGCCCTGCGCAGCTCGGTGCGCGCCGACACCAACTCGACGAAATCGACCGCATCGCGAACGCGGTCCTTGGACTCGTTGGTGTACAGCGCCATGTCGCCAACGCTAGCGGGCGAACGCCTGCGGCACGTCGAGCTCGGTGTAGCGGCGGATGCAGTAGCGATCGGTCATGCCCGCCAGGTAGTCGGTGACGCGCTGTGCCAGCTCCTCGCCCGCCGGCGCACCCTCCCCCGCGGCCCCGCCCTGGGCGCCCGCCGCCGGCGCCGGGAGCAGCTCGGGCCGCTCGACGTAGTGCTCGAACAGCCTGCGCACGACGCCGGCGATCTTGCGGTGCTCGGCGCGCACCGCCGGCCCGAGGTAGACGCGTTCGAACATGAAGTCGCGCAGCGCCGCCATCGCCGGCCCTGCCTGCGGGCCCTGCACGATCTCACCGGCACGCTCGGAGTGCTCGACCATGTCGTGCACGAGCGCGTCGATGCGCACCGATCCGCTGTCACCGAGCACGGCGATCGGCTCGACGGGCAGCTCCTGCTCGCTGAGCAGCCCCGCGCGCATCGCGTCGTCGATGTCGTGGTTGATGTAGGCGACGCGATCGATCACGCGTACGATGCGCCCCTCCAGCGTCTGCGGCAGCGGCGCGCGGCTGGAGTGGCGCGCGATGCCGTCGCGCACCTGCTCTGTCAGGTTCAGGCCCGCGCCGTCGCGCTCCAGGCGGTCGACCACGCGCAGCGAGTGCTCGTAGTGGCGAAAGTCGCGCCCGAAGCGCTCTTTGAGGCAGTTGTCGAGCACCTCCTCGCCAATGTGCCCGAACGGCGGATGGCCGAGGTCGTGGCCCAGCCCGATCGCCTCGACGAGATCCTCGTTCAGGCGCAGCGCCCGCGCGACGGTGCGCGAGATCGTCGTCACCTCCAGCGTGTGCGTGAGTCGCGTGCGGTAGTGGTCGCCGCGCGGCGCGACGAACACCTGCGTCTTGTGCGTGAGGCGCCGGAACGCCTTGCTGTGGACGATGCGATCGCGATCGCGCTGAAACGGCGTGCGCAGCGCACAGTCCTGCTCTGGGTGCGCGCGCAGCGCCGGATAGGACCTCGCCGCCAGCGGCGACAGCGTCTCCTGCTCGCGCTCGCTGAGGCGCTCAGCGAAGCGCCTGGCGACAGCATCCTGCTCGCCTGCGGTGCTCACCCGCGAACGTCGCCGGCGCCCCGCGCGGCGCTCATCCCTCGCGTTTCCAGTCGCCGCGCATCGTCACCAGGTTGACCCAGTGGTGCCACCCCTTCGCCTCGCCGGGGTCCTCACCGAACACCGGTGCCGCACCGCCCGGCTCTGGCAGGCTCTGCGCTGCCGCCGAGTCGATCCGCAGGTCGACGCCGTGTTCGTGCAGCGACTGCACATCGGCGGCCTCGACAAAGCGCCGCCCGTGCCCGTCGACCGTGATCACCAGGCCATGGAAGATGTCCTTCTCCGGCGCCGCGACGACGTGATGGACTGTGCCCACCCTGGTGCCGTCCGAGGCCAGCACTGCGACGCCTTTTTCCAGTACCTCGTAGGCGATCGGCAGGCCCTCGTCGATCTCGCTCATGCGAACACGATAGCGGCGCAGCGCAACGCGGCGCGCCCTAGCGCGAGCGCCCGGACGCCGGCATCAACCGCAGGTGCGCGTGATGCTCGAGCGTCGCGGCGATCGCCCGCTCGACCTGCCCGAGAGCCGGCTCGGGCGCGTCGGGCGCCTGGTTCAGCGGCGCACCGACGGCCTCGGTCATGAAGCGATAGGCCTGCTCGCCGAACGGGAACGACGCCGCCTCGCACGCCGCGCACACGACGCCGCCGGCCGCGCCGGAGAAGCCGGACAGCTCCTCGCGCTCGCCGCACGACGCGCACGATCCGAGCTGCGGCGCCAGGCCGGCCGCGAGCAGCAGCTTCAGGCGGAACGCCAGCGCTCCTGCGCGCCCGATCGACGCCTGCTCTCCGCCTGCCGCCTGTTCGTCGAGCAACGACAGCTTGCGACACAGCAGGTTGAACACGCCCGGGTGCGGCTCGGAGGTCTCGAACAACCGCCCGACCGCATCGCACGCGCGCGCGGCGGCATCAAGCGCACGCGCGTCTTCACGCAGGCGCGCGAAGCCGTCGACGGTCTGTGCGCCCGTCACGGTCAACAGCTCGCTGCGCCCCTCGTGCAGCTCGATGCGCAGCCTGAAGAACGGCTCCAGGCGCCCGCCGAAGCGGCTGCGCGCGCGGCGCACCCCCTTGGCGATCGCCGACACGCGTCCGCGGGCGGGCGTGTAAAGGTGCAGGATGCGATCGGCCTCGCCGTAGCGCATCGAGCGCAGCACCACCGCTTCGGTCTTGACAGCTCCGGGCATACGTTCTCGCGAGTCTAGGACCGCCCGCGGCGGCCCTGGCGCGGCATCCGACGGGCACCGAGTCCTCGCAAAACGCGGCGCCATGGGCCGGCCCGGGATTCGGCCGTCGCATGCGCGGGTATGGACGTCTCAATCGCGCAGTTCCCCGCACAAATCACGCTATATTTTATGAAGTAATGAGTAAGATCACCGTGTATACGACAGAGCCGTGCTCCTTCTGCAACCGCGTGAAGGGTCTGCTGGCGGCTCGCGGGCTGCAGTTCGACGAAGTCAACCTGACCAAGGATCCCGCCGGTCGCGTCGAGCTCGCGCGCCGGACCGGCATGATGAGCTTCCCGCAGGTGCTCGTCGACGAGCAGCTGCTCGGCGGCTACGCCGAGGTCCAGCAGGCGGCCGACGACGGCCGCCTGGACGAGCTGCTCGCCGCCTGAGCGGCGCCGCTCAGCGTCGCGGACGCGCCGGGCGCGCAGCCCCGCCCGCCCGGCGGGTGGCTTTGCGCAGGCGCGGGCGCGGCTGGCAGTGCTCGCAGACGTAGGTCCCGCGCCCCGCGACGACCATCTTCACGATCGTCGTGCCGCAGCGAACGCACGGCTCACCCGCGCGCAGGTGCACGAGGAAGCGGTCCTGAAAGCTCCCGCGCACGCCGTCCACGTGGCGAAAGTCGTCGATCGAGGCGCCCTTGGAGTCGATGCCCGCGCGCAGCGCATCGACGATCGCGTCGCGCAGCAGCGAGTACTGCTCGCGCGACAGGCGCCCGGCCGGGCGGCGCGGATGGATGCGCGCGCGAAACAGCGCCTCGTCGGCGTAGATGTTGCCCACGCCGGCGATCTGGCGCTGGTCGAGCAGGAACGCCTTGATCGGTCCCAGCCGCCCGCGCGCGATCTCGCGCAGGTGCTCGCCCGTGAACCCCTCCTGCAAGGGCTCCAGGCCCAGGCGCGCCGCGAAGAACGCCTCCATCGCCGCATCGCCGAGCAGCAGCTCGCCCGTGCCGAAGCGCCGCGGGTCGACGATCGCCAGGCGCTGTGCGGGTGCGAAGTCCAGCCGCACGCGCACGTGCACCGGCTCGGGCTGCGGATCGAGTAGCACCGAGCCGGTCATGCGCAGGTGCTGCGCAAGGTATGCCTCGTCGCTGAAGTGCCACAGCAGGTACTTGCCGCGCCGCCCCAGCTGCAGCACCTCGCGGCCCTCCAGCGCATCCGCCAGCTCCTGTGGCGCCAGCGGACGCGGCCAGCGCGGATCGAGGATCTCCATGCGCACCAGCGTTCGCCCCTGCACGAGCGGCGCGAGCTGGCCCCTGATCGTCTCGACCTCCGGAAGCTCGGGCACCCTGCCTAGCTTATGAAGCTCTCCCCCGGCAGCTGCGGCGCCCCGGCCCCGGCCAGCCAGTCCAGCACCGTCGCGCCGACGTCGGCGAGCGGGCCGTCGTGGCGCGCGCCTTCATAGCGCCCGCCCGTGGCGTGGCGGCGGGCCATCGCGCCGGTCAGCGCCAGCAGCGGCGCGTACTCGCGCGTGTGGTCGGTACCCGCGTGGCTCGGGTCGACGCCGTGATCGGCGGTCAGAACCAGCAGATCACCATCGCGCAGCGCCGCCAGCCAGCGTGCCACGTGCTTGTCGAGCTGGCGCAGCGCCGCCGCGAAGCCCTGCGAGTCCTTGCGGTGGCCGTAGATCTGATCGGTCTCGATCAGGTTGACGAACACCAGCCCCTCATCCAGCTCGTCAAGCAGCGCCGCGACACTCGCGAGCGCCTGCGCGTTGGACGCGCCGGCGTGGGAGTGCGCCACGCCGCAACCGGCGAACAGATCGCGGATCTTGCCGACGCCGTGTACCGCCACGCCGGCGTCTGAGAGCTCCTGCAGGTAGGTGCGCCCGGGCGGCGCGACGGCGAAGTCGCGCCGCCCCTCGGTACGCTCGAACGCGCCCTCGGTCCCGGCGAACGGTCGCGCGATCACGCGCCCGACGGCGTGCTCGCCGACCATCGCCTCACGCACCGCCGCGCACGCCTCATACAGCTCTTGCGGGGCGACGCACTCGATGTGCGCCGCCAGCTGCAGTACGGAGTCCTGCGACGTGTACAGAATCAGCGCCCCCGTGCGCACGTGCTCGGCGCCGAAGTCCTCGATCGCCGCGATGCCGTTGTACGGGCGGTTGCAGATCATCTCGCGACCGGTCGCCTCCACCAGGCGCGCGATCACCTCCGGCGGGAACCCGTGCGGATAGGTCGGCATGGGTCGCCCAAGCACCGCGCCCATCAGCTCCCAGTGCCCGGTCGCAGAGTCCTTGCCGGGCCCGAGCGGGTGCAGGCGCCCGTGGATTGCCGGGTCGCCCGCCGCCGCCACGCCCTCCAGCGCCAAGATCGATCCGAGGCCGAGCTGCGCGAGCGCCGGCAGATGCAGCCCGCCGACCGCCTCGGCGACGTGCGCGAGCGTGTTCGTGCCCGCGTCGCCGTAGGCCGCCGCGTCGGGCAGCGCGCCGACCCCGCATGCGTCCATCACCACCACGAGCGCCCGCCTGCGCGCGAGCAAGCTCAAGCCGACGTCGCCCGCGGATGCGCGCTGAAGTACGCGTCCTTCAGACGCTCGGCGGACAGGTGCGTGTACACCTGCGTGGTCGCCAGATCGGCGTGGCCGAGCATCTCCTGCAGCGAGCGCAGATCGCAGCCGCCCGCCAGCAGGTGCGTGGCAAACGAGTGGCGCAGCGTGTGCGGGCTCATGCGCTCCTCGAGCCCCGCCCCGCGCGCGTGGCCCTGCACGATCTTGTAGAGGCCCTGGCGCGACAGACCGCCGCCGCGGCGGTTGACGAACAGCTTGGACTCGGCGTGCGTGCCGAGCAACACGGGACGCCCGCGCGCGAAGTACGTGCTCAGTGCCGCCGAGGCGTGGCGGCCGACCGGCACGAGGCGTTCCTTGGAGCCCTTGCCGCGCGCGCGCAGCATGCCCTCGTGCAGATCGACATCTGCCATTTCCAGGCCCGTCACCTCCGACACGCGCAGCCCGCACGCATACATCACCTCCAGCAGCGCGCGATCGCGCAACGCGAGCGGCTCGCCTCCCTTCGGCTGGCTCAGCAGGCGTGCGACCTCATCGCGCGTCAGCACGCGCGGCAGGCGTTGGGTCTTTCGCGGGCCGTGCAGCTCGGCCGCCGGATCGTGCTCGATCAGTCCCTCGCGACGCAGATGGCGGTAGAAGGAGCGCAGGCAGGCGACCTTGCGCCCGATGGTCGCCGCCGCGGCCGGTGCCGCGACCGGCGCGCGCGGCGTCGCGCTCAGCGCCACTTCACCTGCGCCGGCACCCGGTGCCGTGCCCGCGAGCTCGGACAGAAATGCCGCGAGATCGCCGTGCTGTGCGACCGTCACAGCGACTCCGCGCCGTTGCATGAACCTGCCGAACTGCAGCAGATCGGAGCGGTAGGCCTCCAGCGTGTTGCGCGACAGCCCGCGCTCGAGCTCCAGGTAGGCGAGGAAGTCGAGGGTCAGCGACTCGATCGAGCCCTGCTCAGGCGGCGTGACTACTGGGGCCGAGCTCACCGCTCAAGCTTCGCGTCACAGCGCCCTCCCCCTTTGCGGTGCAATCAGCCGTTCAGCCGGCGCGCGAGCCACAGCAGCCCGATCAGCGTCTTCGCGTCGCGGCACTGCGCGAGCGCATCGTCGAGCTGCGACAGCGGCCAGCGCACGATCTCGATGCGCTCGTTCTCGCCGCTGTCGGCGTGTGCCTCGTACAGCTCGGTCGCATGGAAGAGGTGCACGCGCTCGTCTGTGAAGCCCGCGCCGGTGTAGTAGGTGACGATCGGCTCCCAGCTGCGCGCACCGCGCCCGATCTCCTCGGCGAGCTCGCGCTGGGCGGCGCCAAGCGGCTGCTCTCCCGCGACGTCCAGCCGCCCGGCGGGGATCTCCAGCAACGCCGGCTCGTCGACCGCCTCGCGTGGCTGGCGCACCAGCCACACCTCGCGCTCGTCGTGGGCCAAAACGGCGACAGCGCCCTGATGGCGAACGATCTCGCGCGAGACCTCTTCGCCGTCGGCGTGGCGAAAGCGCTCCATGCGCACGTCGACGATGCGTCCGGCGTAGACCGTCTCGCCGCCCAACGCCTCAAAGCCACGCGCGTCGGAGCCCGCATCGCGCTGCTCGCTCACGCCGCCTCGTCGCTGTCGCTGTGCGAATGCGCCGTGTGCTCGGCGACGCCGGCCGCAGCCTGCGCGATCATCTCCGCCAGCACGCCGCCCCCGGCGAGCGCCGCACCGAAGAACAGCGGGTCCTGGGAGATCGTTCGCCCCATCGTCTTCGCCGGCAGTCCAGACCGCGCGTAGGCCGGCAGGTCTACCTTCGCGCGGCGCCAGTCGTGGCGGGTGATGCGCACCGGACGCTCGACGTCGAGCGTCCGCGCCGGTCGGCTCGCAGCTGCCGCTGCGTCGCTGCCCGTTCCCGCGAACACCGAACCCAGCCCGGCGCGAAGATCCGTGCCGACCGGCGAGCGCATGCCCGCGGGCAGCGCGACCGTCACCGGCTCGAGCAACAGGTCGAGCACGGTCAGCGTGTGATGGGAGATGCCGCGATGGCGTTCGCGCGAATCGGCCGAGGACATGCGCGCGACGAGCAGGGTCGGCGCTCCGAGCGCGAGCGACGCGTGGGCGGAGTCGAGCGCCGACATGCCGCCGTGGCCAAGCGCCGAGGCGGAGCCGACGATGCCCGGGCCAGGCCCGCAGATCGCCGCGTCCCAGCCGAGCGAGCGCAGGCCGTGATGCAGCGCCCCGGCCGTGGTGATCGCCTCGCCATCGCCGCCGAATGCCGCGCCGGCCGTCAGGTGCCCGGCAAGCAGCCCGCGCTCGCGCAGCTCGGCGACTGTGCGCGAATGCCCGCCGGGCAGCGCGCCGCCCTCGGTCTGCACGTAGCCGAGCCTGGCACCCGGCGCATCCTGCGCGACGGCCCATGCCACGGCGGCCAGCTGGCCGTGCAGCGCGAGCACGGCCACCGGCTGCTCCAGCGGCAGCTGCAGCTCGGCGTCCTCGATCGGGGTCACCGCGTGCTGCAGGCTCGTGTAGTTGAGCTTCATCACGTGCGAGTCCTCCTCGTGCTCGGCGAACAGGCCGCGCGTGAGGTTCACGTGAACCACGTCAAAGCCTCCCGAGCCGAGCCCGAGATCGAGCGCCTGCACGTTGACGATCAGCTCGTCACCGAGCTCGGCGCGACCGACCAGCGCGACGTCGGCTATCGCCGCGCGGCGCACTCCCGGCGCGCCGGCGAGTTCCACCTGCAGGTGCTGCTCTGCGCCGGTCGCCCGATCGGCACCGGCGACGGTCGCACGGCGAAGCTTCAGCATCGAATCTGCAACCTAGCGCGCTGCGGCCGGCGCCGAGGCGGCTGCCTCGTCGAGCAGCGCGAGTGCCACATCGAGCATCTCCTCCAGCGCCGCCACGCTGACGCGCTCCCCCGGCTCGTGGTTTCGCTCGGTGCCGTTGGCCAGGTTGACCACTTCGACGCCGGCGACGAGCAGCGCGTTGGCGTCGGAGGCCCCGCCGCTGACGATCCGCACGGGCTCGTGCCCGGATGCCCGCAGCGCCGCCTCGGCGACGCGCACGGCCCGCGCGCCCGCCGGCAGGTCAAAGCCCGAGAAGGTGCGCTGCACGGCGATGTCCACGTCGCACTCGCACTCGGGCAGGTTCGCCGCCTCGTGCATGCGGTCGACGACTTCGGCGACCGTGGACTCGGCGGCCGTGTCATCAAGGCTGCGCACCTCCGCGAGGACCGAGCAGCGCTCGGCCACCACGTTCATCGCGCTGCCCCCGGCGATCGTGCCGACGTTCACGGTCGTGCGCTCGTCCAGGCGACCCACGCGCATCGCGGCGATCGCGCACGCGGCCGCGAGGATCGCGCTGCGACCCTGCTCGGGGCGGATGCCGGCGTGCGCAGCGGCGCCGCGGAAGTCGGCCTCGATGCGAAAGTGCGTCGGCGACTGCGTCACCACCTCGCCGATCGGCGAGGCGTGGTCAAAGACGAAGCCGAAGTCACTCGTCAGGCGACTGGCGTCGAATGCCGTCGAGCCCGACAGCGCCGTCTCCTCGCACACGGTGAACAGCAGCTCCAAATCGACCGGCGAACCCTCGTTGCACGCGTGGCGCGCCAGCGCGAGCATCACAGCGAGCGCGGCCTTGTTGTCGGCGCCGAGGATCGCCTCGTTGGCATTTTCCCAGTAGCCGTCGACGAGCACCGGCTCGACCGGCGCAAGCAGCGGCACCGTGTCCAGGTGCGCGCACATCAGCACGCGCACAGACCGCTCAGCCGTCGTGTCTTGCGCGGGAATCCGCGCGAGCAGGTTGCCGCACTCCGAGCCCGCGCGCGGGCCGGCGTCGTCCTCGACCGTGGCGACGCCGAGCGCGCGCAGCTCGGCGATCACCCGCTCGGCGCATGCCCGCTCGCGCCCGGACGGGCTCTCGATCCGGCACAGCTCGGCAAACGTGCCGCTCAGGTAGCGGCGCTCAAGCGAGCCGACCCGCGACTGCGCGGCGCCCTGCGTCACAGCACATCGGCGCGACCCAGCCCTGCGGACTGCGTGCCTTCGATCTGCGAGCGCTCGGCGGGGTCCTCTTCTGCCTCGCGGTCGTCGTCGGCGCCGCCCTGTTCGAGCGCCGCGGCGATGAACTCGCGAAACAGTGGGGCCGGGCGCTCCGGGCGCGACTTGAACTCTGGGTGAAACTGCGATGCGACAAAGAACGGGTGGTCCTCCAACTCGATCACCTCGACGAGCCGCTCGTCGGGCGAGGTGCCCGAGGTGCACAGCCCCGCCGCCTCAAGGCGCTTGCGCAGCAGGTTGTTGACCTCATAGCGGTGGCGATGGCGCTCGTAGACGACGGCCTCGTCGTAGATCTCGCGCACGCGCGATCCCGCGTGCAGCTTGATCGGGTCGGCGCCCAGGCGCATCGTGCCGCCGAGGTTGGCGACCTCCTTCTGCTCGGGCAGCAGGTCGATCACGGGAAACGGCGTCTCGACGTCCATCTCGGTCGAGTTGGCACCGTCCATACCCGCCACATGGCGGGCGAACTCGGCGACGGCCACGTGCATGCCCAGGCAGATGCCCAGATAGGGAATCCGGCGCTCGCGCGCCACCCGCGCGGCGGCGATCTTGCCCTCGATCCCGCGCCCGCCAAAGCCACCCGGGATCAGGATCCCGTCGGCGCGCTCCAGGCGCTCGCGCACGTCGGCTCCGTCGCTGCTCTCGATCCGCTCGGAGTCGATCCAGTCGATCTCCACGTTCGCGCCCTTCGCCGACGCGGCGTGGCGCAGCGCCTCGGAGACCGACAGGTATGCGTCCTCCAGCTGGACGTACTTGCCGACCAGCGCGATGCGCACGCTGCGCGAGGCTCGTTCGGAGCGTTCGATCGACTCCTGCCAGCTGGTCAGATCCGGCGCCGGAGCCTCCAGGCCGAAGTGCTCGAGGATGAAGTGGTCGACGCCCTGATCGCGATAGTTCAGGGGGACCTTGTAGATGTCATCGACGTCGTGCGCGGAGACGATCGCCTCCATCGGCAGGCTGGCGAACAGGGCGATCTTCTTACGGATCTCCGGTGATAGCGAGCCCTCAGAACGGCACATCAGCATGTCCGGCGCGATGCCGATCCGTCGCAGCTCGTTGACTGAATGCTGTGTCGGCTTGGTCTTCAGCTCGCCGGCGTGGCCGATGTAGGGCACGAGCGTCAGGTGAATGAACAGGCACCGGCGCCGTCCCACGTCGACGGGGAACTGGCGGATCGCCTCCAAAAACGGCAGCGACTCGATGTCGCCGACCGTGCCGCCGATCTCGGTGATCACGAAGTCCACGTCGCTGGACTCGGCGATCAGCGCGATGCGCTGCTTGATCTCGTCGGTGATGTGCGGCACGACCTGCACGGTGCCGCCGAGGTAGTCGCCGCGTCGCTCCCGACGGATCACCGTGTCGTAGATGCCGCCCGCCGTCACGTTCGAGGCGCGGCTGGTGTTGGCGTCGGTGAAGCGCTCGTAGTGACCCAGGTCGAGGTCGGTCTCCGCGCCGTCCTCGGTGACGAACACCTCACCATGCTGGTAGGGCGACATCGTGCCGGGGTCGACGTTGATGTAGGGGTCGAACTTCTGCAGCCCCACGCTCAGCCCGCGCGCCACGAGCAGGCGGCCGATCGAGGACGCCGCGATCCCCTTGCCCAGCGAGGAGACGACGCCGCCGGTCACGAAGATGAAGCGCGTGTCGCGCGGAACCTGGGCGTGTCGGTCGGAGTATTGCGAGGTCATGCGGGCCTGCCAAGGCAGTCTAGTTGGCGCAGCAACGGAGTCCTTTCGATGAGCGAGGAGATCGAGCGAAGCTCGCCATAGACGGTGATCGCGAGCAGCAGCGCCAACGCGACGAGCTGCCCGGTCCCCGACAGCGTCAGCACCAGCCACAGCCCGGCCAGCGCGCCCAGCAGGTTGGCGCCGGTGTCACCGAGCATCGCGCGCTCGCGCAGGTCATAGAAGCCGGCCACGAGGCTCGGTGCGACGAACAGGCCGAGCGCCCACAGTGGGCGTACTTCGCCGGAGCCGAGCACGAGGCCCGCGCCGAGCAGGACGAACACCTTGCTCGAGCGGCCCGGCCGGAGATCGAGCAGGTTGAAGACATTGGTGGCGAGCACCAGCACCGCGGCTGCGAGCAGCCAGCGCCCGTCGGACAGGCTCAACCAGCTCATCGCCAGCAACGCCAGACCGAGCGACCCCGCGGCCTTCAGCACGCCTGTGGAGATCTCGCCGCGCAGCAGAGCGGCGCCGTGCCCGCGCCATCCTCGTGGCGCGGCCGCGGTTTGATGCACTGCGCCTGCGGGGCGGTCGCCGAGCGTGTCGTCGATCAAGCCCAGCGCGAGCACGCCGAACGCGTAAACGGCGATCGGGAAGATCTCTGGATGAAAGACCTCGGCTGAGGCGAGCACCTGCACGAGCATCAGCGGCACGAGCGCGACCGCCGCGGCGGCCAGCGACAGCACACCAAACGGCACGGGCAGGTCCCGCGCGCGGTAGTTGCGCTTGACGCGGCCGCCTTCGACGAGCATTCGCAGGACCGCCGGCGCGAGGCCGGCGGCGCAGAGAAACGCGAGCAGGAAGGGCAGCGCGTGCATTACTGCAAGCTAGCGGCGAAGGCGGATGCAACGGGCGCTCGCCAGAGCGGCAATTACGGCGTTTGCGGCTTAAGGCTGTGGCGAGCTGCCGACGACGTTGGGCAGTAGCGAATCGGCCGTGGACTTGGTGCCGTAGGCCCCGTGTGAGCCGCTCAGCGCGTAGATCAGCGCCGCCTGGCCGGCGGTCGCGTCGAGGTCATCGACACTGGAGATGTCCTTACCCCGATACCAGGGGATCTGCGACGGTTCGGTACTGCTCAGCTCGACACCGACGATCGGCGTTCTGACCGTCGTCAAGCCGCCGACGAAGCCCGACTCGAAGGCAGTGGTGATGCGCGCCTGCTCGGAGGTCGCGTTGGGAGGGTCGTTACGAACGATCACCAGGCCCTGCAGCTTGCCCAGCTGCCCGTCAAAGGCCGTCAGCAGGCGCCCACGCACACGGCTGATCAGCTCGCGTTCGAGGTTCTGCCCGCCACTGACCAGCTGCTTGGCGACGATCGCGCCGAAATGTTCGACCAGTTCGCTCGGGACTTGGCTGGACTGCGCAGCCTGCTTGGCAGCTTCGCCTTCGCTTTCGCCTTCGCCGGCTGCCGGTGTGGCGGAGGCGCCGCCGGCGAGCGCCGCGTAGCGGGTGCCTTCGGCTGCGCGGCCGAGCCCGCTCAGGTCAAGCGGCTCGCGCACGGCCACCACGGTCCCCAGGTCACCGCCGGCCTGCGTCACCGCGTCGCGCACGAGCGCGTTGATGTGGTTGGAAGGCGCGCCGAGGAAGACCAGGCCGATGCTCTGGCCGCCGAGTAGCCCGTGCACGGCGATTGGATAGAGGTCGTTGACGAATGCTTCCTCGCCGCTGAGCTGCGCGCTGAGCTGCCCGGCGTGCTGCTGTTCTCCGCGGACTTCTTCTTTGAGGTCGTGCACGATGCCGCTCTTGGCCGAGGACACGAGGTCGGAGTCGCCGATCGCGACGCCGATCACCACGCCGACGGCGAGCGCGAGCAGGACAGCCGCCAGCGAGAGCGCGTGATAACGAAAATCGAACAAGGCCGGTCGAGCGGGTGGCGCTCAGCCGCCCAGCAGCAGCTGCAGCTTCAGCCAGAGCAGGTTGACGACGTCGCGCAGCGCCGGCGTCATCCAGACCACCGCGATCATCGCGACCAGGCCGGCGGCGATGACCACGAGCAGCGGAGTGAGACCGGGCTGCGGGCGGTAGAGGCGGCTCACGCCCTTGGCATCGACGAGGATCTCGCCGATGCGCAGCCGCGTGAGGAACGTCGAGGACATGCCTTCGCGGTTGCGGTCCAGGAACTCCACCAGGTTGAACTGCGAGCCGACCGACACGATCAGGCGCGCGCCCTTCTCGGCGGCCAGCAGCATCGCCACGTCCTGGCTGGTGCCCGGCGCCGGCACGAGCTTGAAGTTCACGCCCATCTCCTGCAGGCGTGCGCGACCCGGCGCACGGCCGTCGGGATAGCTGTGCACGACCAGCTCGGCGCCGCAGCGCAGCGCCTGCTCGCCGGCCGAGTCCATGTCTCCGACGATCATGTCCGGCGTCAGGCCGGCGTCCAGCAGCGCCTCGGCGCCTCCGTCGACGGCCACGATCACCGGTTTCATGTCGCGGATGAACGGGCGCAGCGCGCGCAGGTCGCGCTGGTGCTCGACGCCGCGCACGACGACCAGGGTCGAGCGATCGCGAAAGTCCGTGGCAAAGCGCGGCAGCTCGATGCCGCCCGCAAGCAGCTCGCGCTCCTCGCGCATGTGCTCGATCGTGTTGTGCGCGAAGCGCTCCAGTGCCTCGCCAATCTCCTTGCGCCGAGCGTCGGTCTCGGCACGTACCCGCGCCAGCCCGAGCACCTCGCCACTCGCCAGCAGCTCGCCACGACACAGCACCTCGCCCGTCGGCGCCTGCGCTGGACCTTCGGCGACGACTACGACCGGGTCGCCGTCCGACAGCGCCTCGAACAGCCGGTCGTCGGGCAGGTCGACGAGCAGCACGCCCGCTTCGACGAGCAGCTGCGGGCCCATGTTCGGATAGGTCCCCGTGGAAGACGCGTCGCAGTTGAGCACCGCCGTGACGCCGGCCGCCACCAGCTCCTCGGCGGAGACGCGGTCGAGATTCTCGTGGTCGATCAGCGCGATATCGCCACGGCGCAGGTGCTTGACGAGCAGCTTTGTGCGCCGGCCCGCGCGGACGGGTCCGCTGACCGTGCGCTGGACCAGACGGCGATCGGGCGCGACGATCCTGTTTGCAGCAGTGGGCGGCGCGGCGTCCGTAGCGGTGGGCACCGACGAGCTCGGTCGTGTCACGGCCATCGAAGCGAGAGTAACGCCCGCAAGCGTCGGGCGCACCCCCTGGGCGCGGCTCAGGCGGCGCGTCGAAGGTCTCTCGCGTGCCTGCGCGCCACCGCATCCTGCGCGTCGGCCCCAAGCATCCGCACAAGCTCTGAGACGACCTCGCGCTCGGCCAGCTGCACGACCGATGTGCGCGCGAGCTCGTCGGCCGTCTCCTTGACGATCGAGAAGTGGCGATCGCCCAGCGAGGCGATCTGCGGCAGATGGGTGATGCACAGAACCTGCGTGGACGCCCCCAGCTCGCGCAGTCGCGCGCCCACCGCGCGCGCGGCGTGACCGCCGATTCCCGCGTCGATCTCGTCGAACACCAGCGTCTCGCCCGGCTCGCGCGTGGCCGCTTGGCGCTTCGCGCCGGTCTTCTTGCGTGCGCCCGGCGCGTCAGCCTCGGGCCCGGCGGCCGGACGACGGCAGGCCGTGATCAGCGCGAGCATCACCCTCGAGAGCTCACCGCCCGAGGCGATCTCCCGCAGTGGCCCGGACGGCACGCCGCGGTTGGGCGCAAGCAGGAACTCGACCGAATCTCCGCCGGACGGCCCTGCGTCGCGCTCGCCCAGGGCCACCTCGAAGCTCGCATCGGGCATCGCCAGCGAGGCGAGCTGCTCGCAGACGCCCTGCTCCAGTTCGGGCACGGCGGCCGCGCGCGCCGCGCGCAGTGCCAGCACCTGCTCGGCCAGCACCGCCTCGGCCTGCTGCAGGCGCTCGCCGACGGACTCCAGGGCGACCTCGGCACCTGCCAGCTCGTCGCGGCGCTCGCGCGTTTTGGCCGCGTGATCGAGAACGTCGGCAATCGTCCCGCCGTGCTTGCGCATCAGCCGCTCGACGATCGCGAGGCGTTCTTCCACCCCGTCGAGCGTGAGGCTCTCGCCTTCGGCGTCGGTGAGCGCAGGCTCCTCGCCGTAGCCGCGCAGCTCGGCCGCGAGATCGCCCGACTCGATCGCCAGGGCGCGCAGGCGCTCGGCGATCGCATCCAGACGGGGGTCGACACCCGCCAGCGCCTCCAGCTCGGCGTTCGGAGCCGCCAGCAGGGTCGTGACCCCGGGCCGTTCGCCGTCCTCGCCGTCGAGCGCCCCGGCGGCGGCGGCCGCGGCCGAGCACAGCGCATCCAGCCGGCGCATGCGCTCACGCGCGCCGAGCAGCTCGTCGTGCTCGCGCTGCTCCGGCGCAGCGGCGTCGATCTCCGAGAGCTCGTATTCGAGCAGGTCCAGCTCACGCTCGCGCGCGCCGGCCAGCTCGCGCAGCTCGTGCATGCGCGCGAGGAGCTCCTGGCGCTGGGCGAACGCCTCTGCACAGGTGCGCAGGCGCAACTGCTGCTCGGGTCCGCACAGCTCGTCGAGCAGCGCCAGCTGCTTGCCGGCGATCGTCAGCTTGCGATGCTCATGCTGTCCGTAGAAGGACATCAGCGAGGCGCCGATGTCGCGCAGCTCGCCGACGCCGGTGGTACGCCCGTTGAGGTAGGCGCGCGTGCGTCCGTCGACGCCCACGCGGCGTGCGAGCACGATCTCCTGGCTGTCGGGGGCGATGCGCTCGAGCACAGCGTCGGGTAGCGAGTCGGGCATCTCGAACACGCCCTCGACGTAGGCCTCCTGCGCCCCCGGCCTGACGATGCCCGAGCGAGCCCGCCCGCCGAGCAGCAGGTCCAGAGCGTGTGCCAGCACGGTCTTGCCCGCTCCCGTCTCGCCCGTGAGCACGTTCAGCCCCGGCGAAAGGCGCAGCTCGGCGCGCTCGATCAGCAGAAGGTTCTCCACGCGCAGTTCAGACAGCATGTGGGCAGGTCTAGCAGTGGCCGCCGACGGATCGCGCGGGCGAGGGTGGCATTGTCGGTGGTGCTAGCGGAGCAACCCACGCCGGGCGCCTGGCAGCGCCGCCGGTTCCCGCGCCGCACTGTAGCCGCCGGGTCCGCCTGACGATAAGGGACGTAACCTGTGGCGACGGGGCAGCCCGACCGGCGGTCGGCGGGGCTTCCCGCGCACACTCGTCCACCCAACGGCATGGCTGCCAGTGACCAAAATCCAGCTTCTGACCGGCCCACCGCCGGTCCTGTTCCCTGCCTGGGGGCGGAGGCGCTGCGCATGCGTCTGGATGAGGAGGTCAATCGCGCGGGACGTCACGGGACCACGCTCAGCTGCCTGCTGGTGATCATCGGCAATCTCGAGGAGCTCGCGCGCGAGCACGGTGGCGAGCTCTCAGAGCAGACGCTGGCCTACGTCGCCGGCGTGCTCGCCGCCCAGGTTCGGGGCTTTGACCGCGTTGGGCGCCCCAGCGGCTCTGAGCTGTTGCTCGTGCTGCCCGGCGCGGATGGGCCACGCGGCGAGATCGTCGCCCGGCGAGTACTCGAGCGCCTGCGCACGATCAAGGTCGAATCCGACGGCACGCGCCGGCCGCTGCGCATCTCGGTCGGCCTGGCCGAGTGGCAGGAGGACGTCAGCGCCGACGAGCTGCTCGAGCGCGCGCGCGCCGCGGCTCGTCGCGGCAACGGCGCCGACGGCGCTTCTGTGCTCGCGGGGTCCTCGCCCCCCGTGCTTGGACGGCCGCACCGACCGGCATAATCAGGGCGTGCTTTCCGGTTCAGAGCTGTGGCTGCTTCGCCTGATGGCCGACCGCGGGCTGGCGCTGCTCGACGCAGACAGCCTGCTGATCGTGATCGAGGAGCGCGGCGAGCTGCGTGTGGCCGCATCGGCGGGCTCCTCGACGATGCGGGTGCGCATCGTCCCGGTGGACGGCAGCGCGCTCGGCGAGCTGTACGTGAGCAACCAGTCCCAGGCGCTGGACCGACCGCGCGGCAAGGACGCGGCCTGGCTGCACGAACTCGGCGCGGAAGTGCGTGCGGCGCTGGTCGAGCCGCTGAGCCTGGAGGGCCAGGGCGGCGGCATGGTGATCGCGCTGCGCACGGACAAGAGCTTTCGCAACCCCGACCGCGAGGCGTTGCAGGCCTTCTCGACGAGCGTCGCCCAGCGGCTGGTCGCCGAGCGCTCTGTGGAGATCGAAAGGCTTCGCTATGGCATGGAGGCGCGCGAGCGCGAGCGCACGCGCTGGGCACGCGAGATCCACGACGAGAGCATCCAGGGCATGGGCGCCCTGCGCCTGCGCCTGGCCAACGCGCGTGACATTGACGATCCCGCGCAGCTGCGCGAGGCGGTCGACGTGGTGCTCGACGGTCTGGGCAATGAGATCGACGGCCTGCGCCACCTGATCACCGAGCTTCGCCCCGCTGCGCTCGACGACCTCGGCCTGGCCGCGGCCCTGGAGGCGCTGGCCAGGCGCGCGCAGGCGATCGAGGGCCTGGACGTGAGCATCGAGATCGACCTCGGACCCGAGCAGGACTTGCGCCGCCTCGACGGCGAGCTGGAGAGCACGATCTATCGGATCGTGCAGGAGGCACTGACGAACGTCAGCCGCCACGCGGAAGCCTCCAGCGCGATCGTCAGCATCACCGAGCGCGAGGGCATCGTGCGCGCGTCGGTCACCGACGACGGCAAAGGGCTGCCCAACGCCGACAGGCTTGGCCCGCGCGGCGACGGCCTGGAGGGCGGCTTCGGCATGGGCGGCATGCGTGAGCGTGCCGAGCTGGTCGGCGGGGAGCTGGAGTTCGGCCCGGCGCCGACCAAGGGAACCACCGTGCGACTGGTCGTTCCGCTCGCCGGGCGTCCGTCGGCAGAGGACGAGGCAGCCGCCGCCGCGGCGGCTCAGGCTCCTCTGGACGCGCTCGCGCGCTGAGTCGTCGGGGCCCTACTCGACGAGGCCGATGCGCCGCACGTAGGCGGTGATCTCGGCGCGCGAGGAAAAGCCGAGCTTCTCGATCGCGCGAGCACGGTAGGTCTTGACCGTGCGCTCGGCGACGTGCAGCTGCTCGGCGATCTGCGGGTTGGTGTAGCCGTTGGCGATCAGGCGCACGACCTCGCGCTCGCGCTCGGAGAGCACGACGCCGTCAGAGGAGGCCTCCTCGCCGGTTGCCATCAGCGCGCCGAGGCGCGGGTGCAGGTAGTTGCCGCCCGATGCGGCCAGGCGGAACGCCTGCAGCAGCTCGGCGGGCTCGGCCTCCTTGAGCACGTAGCTGCGCGCGCCGGCGCGCAGCGCTTGGCGCGCGTACTCAGGGTCCTCGCGCATCGTGAGGATCGCGACCGCGAGCGTCGGATGGGCGATGAAGCAGGCCGGCAGCGCCGCCAGGCTCGATCCCCCGGGCATCGTCAGGTCGAGCGTCAGCAGATCGGGCTTGTGCTCGCGTACTTCGCGGATCGTCGAGGGCACATCGGCGGCTTCGGCGACAACGCGAAACTCGTCCTTCTCGCGCTCGAGCACGGCACGAATGCCGTCGCGCACGACCGTGTGATCGTCGGCGATGATCACGCTGAGCGGACCGTCGGGTCGTTGGGTGGCTGCCTCCATTCGCACAAGGTATCGGGTGGTTCCGACCTCACCTTGACGGCTGCAAGGGACGACATAGATCTGCCCTTTTAGGACGACAAGGTCTGCACCCTCCGTACGACAGACAAATGCTCCTTGAGGGCTCATCATGTATGCCATGCAGACCGCAACGATGAACAGCACGGCATTCATGCAGGCCCCCAAGCTGCGCCTGACGCCCAAACGGGGCAGGTCGGCCAGGCGGGCGTGCGAGGCCAACCGTCCGCAGCTGCGCCTGATCAGCCGCCCGGCCGCGACCGAGAAGCCGGTACTGCTGGCAGGTGGCGACCGTGCCGCGCGCGACGCCGTTCAGCTTGATCTCGCCAAGACGATGGCGCCGAGCACGACCTTCGAGCAGGCCGGAGCGATCTGGGAGGTGCTCGTGCGCGCCCCGGGCGCGAGCATGGTGGTCCTCAACGGAGGACTGGACGACATGCCCGCGGAGGCGCTGCTGCAGATGCTCACGCAGCAGAACCCTGAGGTTCCGGTCGTCTGCCTGGACTCCGCCGACGCGTCGCCCCAGCAGCACGCGGCCTTCGCGCAGGCCGTCGCCCGCTAGCGCGCGCGGCACAGGCCACAAGCCGCCCACGGCACGGCATGGCGCCGCGGGGAGACATCTTGCAAGCCGTGCTCGCCTGCCCGGACAGCGTGTAGCGTGCCCGCGATGTCCACGGCACCGGCCATTTCGCCCCTGCGCGACCCCGCGGTGCGGCGCATCGTGGCCGGCTACACCGTCAACCGTCTGGGCACGTGGTTCGGCTTCATCGCGCTGTCGGTCGTCGTGTTCGACCACACGCACAGCGCGATCGCCGTCGCGTCTCTGCTCCTCGCCAGCCAGGTCCTGCCGGCCCTGCTCGTGCCGGCGCTCGTGGCGCGCGTGGAGACATCCACGCGCCGGGGCGAGCTCAGCCGCCTGTACCTCTATGAGGCGGTGGCGACCGGCCTGCTGATCGTCGTCGTCCGCTGGCACTTCTCGCTGCCGGCGGTGCTGGCGCTGGTCGCGCTTGACGGCACCGCGGCACTGGCCGCAAGCGCGCTGCTTCGTGCCGCCGCCGCGCGCAGCGCCCGCGAGTGGGTTCGCCGCGGCCACGCTGATGATCTGCCGGCGCCCTCGCCGCAGGAGCTCGAGCAGCTCTCGGGCGCCGCCGAGCAGCGCGCGAACGCGGCGATCAACATCGGCTTCGCCGTGACGTTCACGCTGGGTCCGGCGCTGGCAGGCGTCGTCGTGCCGACGCTCGGAGCGTCGGCGGCGCTGGCGATCGACCTGGTCTCCTTCGCACTGTGCGCCGCGCTGCTGGTGGACCTGCGCCCGCACGTCGAGGACACCGAGACGGAGTCCGTGCGAGCCCGCGTGAAGGCCGCGTGGCGCTACATCAATCAGGCGAGCACGCTGCGCCGCCTGCTGCTCACGCAGGCGATCGCTTTCATCTTCTTTGAGTTCTCACCGCCGATCGAGGTCGCCTACGCGAAGGTCTCGCTGCATGCCGGCGACGAAGGCTACGGCGTGCTGCTGGGCGTCTGGGGACTTGGTGTGGCGCTGGGCAGCGTGATCTTCGCGCGATCTGTCGATCGCTCGCTGAAGGTCCTGCTGGCCGCGTCGACCTTCGCCGTGGGCTTTGCGTATCTCGGCTGGTGGCTCGCGCCGACGCTCGCGCTCGCGTCCGCTGCCGGCTTTGTCGGCGGGATCGGCAACGGGATCCAGTGGGCGGCGCTGATCAGCGCCGTGCAGCGGCTGACGCCCGAGAACCTGCAGGGACGCCTGATGGGCGCCGTGGAATCGCTCGGCGCGATCTTTCCGGCCTTCGGTTATGCGCTGGGCAGCGCGATCACCGTGCTGGCCTCGCCGCGCATCGCGCTGTTGGTCGCCGGAGTGGGCGTGTGCCTCTGCACGATCGCTTTCCTGCGGATTCCCTTCGCGGCGAAGGGCTCCACGCCGGCCGAGCCCGACGGCGGCGTCAACACGACTGCATCCGGCGCCACGCAGCATGCGCGCGCGTGGACCGCGCCGCACGACGACACCGCGCCGCAGGTCGGGCTGATCGCCGACACGGGGCCCGAAACCTCCGCCGTGGCCCGCGCGGAGACCGCGCAGGGCGCGCCCGCCGGCAGCCAGCCGCTTTAGGACGACGCGCGGCGCGGTCCAGCGCGATCGCCCGCACCTTAAGCACGACGCCCTTTTCGCCGTTAAGTACGACAGCACGCGAAATGGGCCCGTCAAAGCTGACCACTCGACTTTTCTGCGCCTTCGAGGCCTTGCTGCTGCTCGGCTCGGTGGGCGTCGCCTGCTGGGTGTCCAAGGCCGAGGAATGGGAGCCGCTGCTGCTCGTCATCGTGCTGTTCGCGCTGTCGCTTGGCGGCAGGCGCGTGTGGTTCATCACGATCCGCGGTCAGCGCTTGGCGCCGGGCCTGGTGGCCCAGGTGCTGGCGATGGTCGTGCTCGGACCGGCCCCGGCGGTGGCGATGTCGGTGCTCGTGGCGGTGCTGATCTGCGTTGGGCGCGACCTGCGGCCCTCGGCTTGGCTGAACAATCTCGCTGCCTTCGCGGTCTTTCCGCTGCTCGGCGGGCTGCTCACGCAGCTCGTGATCGGCGACGTGCACAACAAGGCCAACGCTCTGGCCCAGGGCCCGGTCTTCGCACTGGTCGTATTCGGCGTCTTCCTGATCGCCAACGCCCTGAACTTCCTCGTGATCGCCCTGGACAACCTCGTCTTTGAAAACCAGCCGCTCGTCTCGCAGATCCGCGAGACGTTCACGCCAATGCTCCCGGGGCAGACCGCGGCGGCTGCGCTGACGGGCATGCTCGCGGTCGCGTACACGAACCTCGGCCTGCCGGTCGTGTTCGCCTCTGTGCTCGTCGTGGCGATCTTTCAGTATCTGCTGGTCGCTCTGTTGCGCTCGGAGGACCGCGCCGATCAGCTTGAAGCGCGCACCGTGCACCTCGCGTCGCTGCAGCTCGGCGTGCTGACAACGCTGGTCGAGACGCTAGCTCTGCGTGACCGCATGACCGCCCGCCATGCCGCGGCTGTCGCGCGTTACGCCCGCGCTCTGGCCGAGGAGATCGACTGCTCAGAGGCCGACCAGGACCTGATCCACACCGCCGGGCTGCTGCACGACATCGGCAAGTTCGCGCTGCCCGACCGGATCCTCAAAGCGGAGGTCCTCTCCGACGACGACTGGGCAGTGATCCGCCGCCACCCGCAGGACGGAGCGACGCTTGTCGGCCGGCTGGACGGCTACGGGCCGGTCGCCGAGGCGATCCTCTACCACCACGAGCGCGTCGACGGCGGCGGTTATCCGGCCGGGCTGATCGGCAACGAGATCCCACTGCCGTCGCGGATCGTTGCGATCTGCTCGACCTATGACACGCTGACGGCGCGCGAGACCTACCGCTCGCCGATGACCCCACAGGATGCGATGACCGAGCTGCGCAAGGTCGCCGGACGCCAACTCGACGCGGAGCTGGTCGAGCGCTTCATCGCGATGCTCGAACGCGAAGGATCGCTGACGTTCGTGCACGGCGACGACGCCGACTTCGAGGCCGAGCTCGCATTCGAGCGGCGAGCGCGACAGATCGCGGGCGCCGCGCCGCGCTAGGCCTCACTCAAGCAGCCCAGAACGACTGAGGGCGCCGCGCTTTGGGCGCGACGCCCTCTGCCAGAGGCCGGGTTAGCGGCCTCCCTAGAAGAGCCTATTTGTGGTAACGCACGGTTTTGTCTCCTTCACCGCTGGCCCGGGGGCCTTCGCGAGGCGGCACCCGTCTGTCTCCATCCACAGGTCCGCTACGTTTGAGTAGGTTCGCTGACGATAGTACCGGGATCGCCGGAAATGTCCAGTTTGCGGAGGGTTGTGCAGGATTGCTTGCACTGGCAGGACTTCAAGCGCCCGCCGCCGACGAAAAAAGGGGCGCGCGCAGCGCTTTGTCGTCTCGCGCCACCCGCTTCGACGCCGCCCCGGCTCGCCCGGCCGGTTGGACCAAACGTCTACAAAGGTGCACGGGGCTAAACCTTGCGTGCGCATCTGCCGAGACTGCTCATGGGCACGCCAACACCGTGCCGACCGCTACCGCAATCACGAGGCGAACCATGACCGCAAGCGCCACCCTTCCCCGCAACCAGCGTGAGCTGGTGTTCACGAGCTCGCAAGCTGCCCGCTATCTCGGCGTGTCGCTGGCGACCGTGCGCCGCTGGACGGATGCCGGATACGTCAGTTGCTACCGCACCCCGGGTGGGCAGCGGCGCTTCGCGCGAGAGCAGCTCGACGAGTTCATCACATCGATGCATCGCGACGGCCCGGCGTCCTCGGCGGACGGTGAGCCGACAGTGCACCGCTCCGGCCCCAGCGCGACCGCCGCGTAGGGCTCGTCAGCTGGCCAAGCGGCCGAACTTCTCGCGCAGACGCCGGTAGAACGACGAGCCGGGCAGCTGCGCGATCGTGCCGATGTCCTTGACGAAGCGTGCATCGACCTTCGCCCCGGGGGCAATCTCGCCGGCCGGCCGTCCGTCGAGCGCGATGTCCAGGGCGTCGAGCGAGCGGTTGTGGATCGTCAGGCGGTCACCGGGCGCAACGACCAGCGCCCGTGCGGTCAGCGAATGCGGCGCGATGAACGAGACGACGAAGCCTTCCACCCCCCACGCCATGACCGGGCCGCCGTTGGCCAGGTTGTACCCGGTCGATCCCGCCGGCGTGGCGACGACCAACCCGTCACAGCGCACGTTGCCGACGTCCTGCCCCTCGATCTCATAGGCGATCTCGGCGACCCGCTCGCCGACCTTGCGGTGGATCGCGATGTCATTCACCGCCGGCATGGCGTCACCGGATGGGTCGCGGCCCGGCTCGTCGCCCGGCGAGTGCAGGACGATTGCGGGCAGGCGCAGCAGCTCGAAGTCGCCGTCGAGCGCCCGTCGCATGCCGGCGTCGATGTCCTGCGGCTCGACCGTCGCCAAAAAGCCGATCTCACCGAAGTTCACAGCGAACACCGGCACGTCGGTGCCCGAGTACAGGCGCAACGCCTTGAGGATCGTGCCGTCGCCGCCCAGTACCAGGCACAGCTCGACGTCCTTCTTGATCGGCGCGTCGAGCTGCAGGCCCGGGCCGCCTTGAAGTCCGTGCTTGGCCGTCTCCTCGTCATCGAGGCGCAGCGTCACGCCGGCCGCCGCTGCCTGCTCGGCCAGACGCCGCAGCTGCGGCGTCGTCTGCGCGGTGCGGCGGTGGGTGAGCACCGTGAACTCCCTCACGGCTCCACCTCGCGCGCCAGTCGCTGCAGTCGATCACCAGGCGTCTCGCCCGCGCGCGGCGCAGCCGACTGCGGCACCGGCGTCACACCGGCACGCCCGGGATCGGCGAGCCACACGAACGTCTCGCGGTTGCCCTTTGGCCCGGGCAGTCCCGACGAGCGGTAGCCGAGCACGTCGGCCCCCAGCTCGAGCGCGGCGTCTCCGACTGCCACGAGTGTGGCGCGTCGCTCTGCGCCATCGCGCACGACGCCGCCCTTGCCCACGCGTCCGCGCCCCACCTCGAACTGCGGCTTGACGAGCGCCAGCACGTCATACCCCTGCGCGAGGCTGCCAAGCACCGCTGCGAGCACCTTCGTGAGGGAGATGAAAGACACGTCGATGACCGCCAGATCCGGCGGGTGGGGAAGCATCTGGGCCGTCAGCTCACGCGCATTCTGACGCTCCAGCACCGTAACCCGAGTGTCGCTGCGCAGGCTCCAGGCCAGCGAGCCGTAGCCGACGTCCACGGCGATCACGTCGCGCGTGCCACGCTGCAGCAGGCAGTCTGTGAATCCGCCGGTCGAGGCGCCCACGTCCAGTGCGCGCCGGCCGCTGACGTCAAAGTCCCACGCGTCCAGCGCATTGGCCAGCTTGACGCCCCCGCGCGAGACGAACGCGGGGCGGTCGTCGACGCTGATCCGCTCTTCGGGATCGACGAGTTCGCCCGGCTTGCTCGCGCGGCGATCTCCGGTCCCCACGCGCACCTCGCCGGCCATCACCGAAGCCGCCGCACGACTGCGCGAGGAGAACAGACCACGCTCGGCGAGCAGCGCATCGAGACGTCGCTTTCCCATGCTCGGCAAACCCTTACACACAACAGGCGCCGATGCCGGATGAAGCAATGAGGCCCGGGGCGGTCGGCATCCTGCCCGCCGCCCGGGCCTGTCTCGGAGATGCCCCAGCGCGAGAACGGGAAACAGATCAGGTGTTCTGGAGCACAACTCGGTTGCCCGCGGCTGCCAATCGTGGCGGGCGTTGGACCGACCCATGTACAGCGATTGCCCAACTGTGATCAACATCACATATCTCGCCAGGGCATCGGAGCATCATGATGAACGTACCCGCAGCACTGCATCATCCCTCCTCCCTCGAAACGGCCCGCTTCCCCGGCGGGCCGTTTCATTAAGCCTTGGGGCCTTGGGGCCTTGGGGCCTTGGGGCCTTGCGGGCCTTGGGCTGCCTTGGGCGCGCCGGGCATCTGCGTATAGACAATGGCTATCGCGCGGCGAAACGTCAAAGACGCTTTCCGGCCCGGCTGCCCGCCACACGGCGCAGGTGGTCGAGCGCTGCGTCCCGGATGCCCGCCGCGTCAGGCTCCGACGATCGCCGACGCGCGATCGGAGATCGCGGCGACGACGCGCTCGGCGATGCGCTGCGGGGTGAAGCCGATCTCCTCGTGCAGGAGTGCGGGCTTGCCGTGTGTGACGTAGCGATCGGGCAGTCCGACGCGCAGGATGCGCGGCGGCGTCGCGCCGGTCTCTGAGAGCGTCTCCCAAACAGCTGAGCCGAAGCCGCCGGCGAGCACGCCCTCCTCGACCGTCACGAGCAGATCGTGCTCGGCGGCGAGCTGGGCCATCAGGCCGGCGTCGATCGGCTTGGCAAAGCGCGCATCGACGACCGTCACGGAGAGGTCCTGTGCGGAGAGCTCCTCGGCAGCGGCGAGCGACTTGCCGACGCCGCTGCCGTAGCCGATCAGGGCGACGCGCCGGCCTGCCGTTTCGCCGGCGCCGCCCTCGCGCAGGATCTCGCCGGTGCCGATGACGATCGGCTGGGGCTCGGCGGGCAGCGCCACGCCGGTGCCTTCGCCGCGCGGGTAGCGCATGGCGATCGGGCCGTCGAACAGCAGCGCGGTGCGCAGCATGTGCACGAGCATCGCCTCGTCGCGCGGCGCCATCAGCACGATGTGCGGCAGGCAGCGCAGGTAGGCGATGTCAAACGCACCGTGATGTGTGGGGCCGTCGTCGCCGACGAGCCCGGCGCGGTCCATCGCGAACACGACGTTGAGCTTCTGCAGGCAGACGTCGTGGACGATCTGGTCATAGGCGCGCTGCAGGAAGGTCGAGTAGATCGCCGCGACGGGCTTGACGCCCTCCAGGGCCAGGCCGGAGGCAAACAGGATCGCCTGCTGCTCGGCGATGCCGACATCGAAGTAGCGCTCGGGCATCGCCTTCTGCAGGATGCTCAGCCCGGTGCCCGAGTTCATCGCCGCGGTGATGCCGACGACCCGCGCGTCGCGCTCGCACTCGCGCACGAGCGCCTCGCCGAAGACCTTCGTGTACTGCGGCGCGGGTGTCTTGGCCGGCTTGGAGGTGAGGCGCTCGGTGCGCGGTGTCGCGGTCGCGGGGAGCCCATTGACGATCGACTTGGGCTTGGCCGCATGCCACTCCTCCATGCCCTCCAGCCCGCCGTCCTCGGCCGGCGAGAAGCCCTTGCCCTTGACAGTGGCGATGTGCACGACGACGGGGCGTTCGGCGGCAATCGCCTCGCGCAGCGCCTCGCGCAAAGCGCGCACGTCGTGGCCGTCGACAACGCCCATGTAGGCCCAGTCGAGCTCCTCCCACCACAGGCCGGGCGCCCAGAAGGCCTTGATCGACTCCTTCAGCTGCGGCCCGAGGCGCTCGAAGGCCGAGCCGATGCCGCCGGGAAGGCGTGTGAGGCCGCCCTCGACACCGGCGCGAGCGTGCCACAGCTTGGGGTTCAGGCGCACGCGGTTGAAGTAGCGCGACAGGGCACCGACGTTGGGGGCGATCGACATGCCGTTGTCGTTGAGCACGACGACCATCGGCGTGCCCAGCCCGCCGGCCTGGCCGATCGCCTCAAAGGCGACGCCGCCGGTCATCGCGCCGTCGCCGATCACCGCCACGACCTTCCCGTCGGCCTCGCCGCCGAGATGGCGCATGCCCTCCTTCAGACCGACCGCGTAGCCGATCGAGGTCGAGGCGTGTCCGGCGCCCATGATGTCGTGCTCGGACTCCTCGCGCGAGCAGAAGGGCGCGACACCGCCGTACTGGCGGATCGTCTCCAGGCCGTCGCGACGGCCGGTGAGGATCTTGTGCGGGTAGGCCTGATGTCCGACATCCCAGAGGATCTTGTCCTTGGGCGATTCCAGCACCGAGTGCAGCGCGACGGCCAGCTCGCACGTGCCGAGGTTTGCGCCGAAGTGCCCGCCGATCTCGCCGACCGTGTCGATGATGTGCGTGCGCACCTCCTGGGCGAGCGTCGCGAGCTGCTGCTCGGAGAGCTCGTGCAGGTCCTGCGGACCGTCGATCGAATCGAGCAGGCGTTCGGGCTGGGGCTTTGACTTGCGGCTCATCGGCGCCTCATGACGTTCGCGTGTAGATGAAGTCTGTTATCTGCTGCAGCTCGTCGCTGTCCGAGTGCCCGGAAAGCGCGCCGGCCGAGCCAACCGCCACCGGCGCCAGGCGCGCGGCCTCGGCCAGCGATTGCAGCGCCATCTCGTGCGATTGCGCCGCCAGCTCGCGCGCCTGGTCGATGCCGAACTCGCTGACGTAGGTGCGCTTGCCGTGTCGCTCGTCGCTGCCGCGCGGCTTGCCCAGAGCATCGTCTGTGCCCGTTACGTCGAGTATGTCGTCGACGATCTGAAACAACACGCCCAACTCCGTGGCAAAACGGCGAAAAGGATTCATTGCGGGGCCATCTGCGACCCCTCCCAACAGTAGTACGCACAGCACCGACGCACCGATCAGCCGTCCGGTCTTCAGCTCGTGCAGGCGGCGCAGCGCGGCCGGGCCCGCGGGCGTGTCGGGGCTGACGTCGGCGTACTGGCCCCCGACCATCCCGTTGACGCCCGTCGCCGCGGCCAGCTCGGCGGCGGCCAGCAGCACGCGGTCGGGGTCTGAGCGCTGGCGCGTGAGCAGGTGGCGGAACGCCTCGGCGTAGAGGCCGTCGCCGGCGAGTATCGCCACGTCCTCGCCGAACTTCACGTGGCAGGTCGGCTGCCCACGGCGCAGCTCGTCGTCGTCCATCGCCGGCAGGTCATCGTGAATCAGCGAGTAGGTGTGGATCAGCTCCAGCGCCGCCGCGAGGGGCATCACCTCGCGAGGCCGAAGGCCCACGGCGCGCGCCGTGGCGAGTGCGAGAACCGGGCGGATGCGCTTTCCACCGGCCAGCAACGAGTAGCGCATCGCCTCCTCCAGGCCCGCGGTCAGCGCCTCCTCTGAGAAGTGCAGTTGCTGCAGATAGCCTTCGACGTCCTGGCGAAGGTTCTCCGGGTAGGTAGCGCTCACGAGCAGCCGCGAAGCCCTACAGCAGGGAGTCCTGGCCGGGCGGCGGCGCCGACGCCTCGGCGCGGCTGAGCTGCTCGAGCTCGGACGCCGCCTGCGTGGCGAGTGCCGCGCAGTCCTCGACCACCGTCGCCGCAGCATCGGGCGACAGCTCGCCGGAGCGCAGCTGCTCGGCGGCGCGCTCCAGGCGCGCGATCATGTCGTCAAGTTGCTCGGCGCTGGTCATTGGATTCCGGCATTCTCGCGCACGTCGCGGAGGACTGCGCCCAGCACGCCGTTGACGAAACCCGGAGCCTGCGCGCCGCAGAACACCTTGGCGCTCTCGACGGCCTCCTCGATCGCGCCCTCGAGCGGGATCGGCTCGTCCGCGGGCACGGCATCGGGGTGCAGCATCTCGATCAACGCGACGCGCATGATGCTGCGCTCCAGCGGCTGGATACGCCCGACCGCCCAGCCCTTTGAGTGGCGGTCGATCACCTCATCGAGTTCGGGCGCGCGATCGGCGGCCGCGTGGGCGAGCGAGCGGACGAATTCCGAGTCGTTGCGCGCGAAGGTGTCCGCCAGGGGCCGGCCGGTGAGGTCGTGCTGGTAGAGCGCCACAACCGCTGCCCTGCGCTGCTGCGAGCGGCGCACGCTAGGCCCGGGCCATGTATTCGCCCGAGCGCGTGTCCACGCGGATGCGCTGGCCCGGCTCGACGAACAGCGGCACCTGGATGACCGCGCCGGTCTCCAGCGTCGCCGGCTTGGTTCCGCCGCCGGAGACCGAGTCGCCGCGCAGGCCGGGGTCGGTCTGGGAGACCTCCAGGTCGACCGCGCTGGGCAGCTGCACGTCAGACGGCTGATCGTCGATGAACAGCACGTCGACCTCGGAGCTGGGCGGGCACCAGCGCAGCGTCTCAGCGACGGCGCCCTCGGGCACCGCGATCTGCTCGAAGGACTCGGTGTCCATGAAGTGCGCGTCGGTGCCGTCGGCGTAGAGGAACTGCATCTTGCGCGACTCGGTGCGCACCGAGCGGAACTTCTCGCCCGCACGAAACGTCCGGTCGATGACGTTGCCGTCGGCGGCGCGGCGCAGCTTCGTGCGCACGAACGCTCCGCCCTTGCCGGGCTTGACGTGCTGGAAGTCGACGATCTTGAAGATCGTGCCGTCGACCTCGATGTGATTGCCGTTCTTGAACTGGTTTGTGCTCAGTGCCACGGTGCCAGGGTAACGGGGAGCGGCGTCTCATCCGCATCCGCTGCTGCGTCGCAGGCACAGCTCTCCGCCCCATCCGAGCAGCACGCGTCCTTCTCTGCGGGCTCGCAGCATGCCTGCCGGCGCTCCGGCAGGCAGCACACCGACGCCTCGCGCTTCAGCTCAGCCACGCCGACAGCTCCTCCAAGGCGCCCGGCACGACGTAGTAGTAGGCCCACAGCCCACGGCGCTCCGAGTCGACGATGCCGGCGGCACGCAGCTTGCCGAGATGGTGCGAGAGCGTCGGCTGGGCGATGTCGAACAGCGGCACGAGCTCGCACACGCACACCTCGCCGGCGTGGCGGCGCAGCACATCGACCAGCTGCAGGCGCACCGGGTCGCCGAGCGCCTTGGCGATCTGCGCCATGCGCTGCGCGTGCTCGCGCTGCACATCCGGGTACACAACCGGATCGCAGCACCGCTCCCCGGCTGATCGCTTCTGCTTCGGCACGAGCTGCAAATCGACGGACATCAATTTATATATATCTATTGAAGCAATCTTTGTCAATGCAATAGACTCGCGTACCATGCCGACCGCGCCGCTGGCACGCCGCCTGCTCGCCGAGCTGCTCGGCTCTGCGTTTCTCGCCGCGCTGGTGATCGGCTCGGGCATTGCCGCGCAGACCCTGTCCCCCGCCGACAGCGGCCTGCAGCTGCTGGAGAACGCCACGGCCACCGCCGCGGGCCTGGCGACGATCATCCTGATGTTCGGGCCGGTCTCCGGCGGGCACTTCAACCCCGTCGTGTCGCTCGCCGACGCAATCTTCGGCGGGCTCGCGCGGCGCGACGCGCTCACCTACATCCCCGCGCAGATCGCCGGTTGCGTGCTCGGCGCCATAGCCGCCAATGGCATGTTCGCGCTCGCCGCAGTCAGCGTCTCCACGCACCACCGAGCCTCGCCCGCGCACCTGCTCTCCGAGGTCATCGCGACGGCCGGACTGGTGCTCGTGATCTTCTCGCTGGCTCGCGCCAGGCGCCCGCAGGCGACGCCGGCGGCGGTCGGCGCGTACATCGGCGCGGCCTACTTCTTCACCAGCTCCACCAGCTTCGCCAACCCGGCGATCGCAGTGGGGCGTATGTTCTCCGATACGTTCGCAGGGATCGCCCCGGCCTCGGTCCCGGCCTTCGCAGTCGCGCAGCTCGCCGGCGGCGCGCTCGCCGTGCTGGCAATCGCCGTGCTCTACCCCGATCTGACGCCCGACGAGGCCGCCGCAGCGCTCGTCCCCCGCGACGAGCGGCAGCCGGCGATCGGTGGCCAGGCGACGAGCTGATGGCCACGGTCCTGTTCGTCTGCCTTCATAACGCCGGGCGCTCGCAGATCAGCCAGGCGCTGTTCGCGCGAGCGGCCAACGGCCGCCACGAGGCGGTCTCTGCCGGCACGACACCCGCGAAACGCGTTCACCCAGAGGTCGTCGCCGCGATGAACGAGCTCGACATCGATCTGTCCGGGCACCGCCCGCGCCTACTCACGCGCGAGCTCGCCGAGCGGGCCGACGTCGTCGTGACGATGGGCTGCGGCGACGCCTGCCCGTTGATCCCCGGCAAGCGCTATGTCGACTGGAAGCTGGCAGATCCCGCCGGGCGCCCGCTCGGTGAGGTTCGCGCCCTGCGCGAGGAGATCGCGCGTCGCGTGGGCGGCCTGCTGGGCGAACTCGACGCATCGGCCGCCTGAGCCGCGCCGCCGCGGGTGCGTCGCGCCGTGCAACTAGCCTGCTCGGGCTGCCATGGCCGATCGCGACGACATCGACTTCACCTACTCGCTGACCGATCGCGTGTTTCGCCTGAGCATGGGCGAGCTGGCGGACTTCAGCGGCGCCAAGTACGACGGCGACTTCTCGCTCACGCTCGAGCAGGCGCAGGCCAAAAAGCACGAGTACGTCGCCGAACAGATCGGCATCGCGCCGGGGCGGCGGGTGCTCGACCTCGGCTGCGGCTGGGGACCGTTGCTGGGCTTCATCCGCGCGCGCGGCGCCGACGGGCTCGGCGTGACGCTCTCCCAAGCCCAGTACGCAGCCTGCCGCCGCCACGACCTCGACGTGCACCTGTATGACGCGCGCGAACTGGACCGCGACAGCTTCGGCGGCTTTGACGCCGTCGCCAGCCTCGGCGCGTTCGAGCACTTCTGCTCGCGCGAGGAGTACGACGCCGGGCGCCAGGAGGACGTCTACCGCGCGCTGTTCGAGCGCGTCGCCACACTGCTGCCGCAGCGCGGGCGCTTCTACCTGCAGACGATGGTCTTCGGCAAGAAGATGATCCCCATCGAGCACGTCGACATCGGGGCGCCGCGCGACTCCGACGCATTCGTGCTCGCGCTGATGGAGCGCCAGTTTCCGGGCTCGTGGCTGCCGTTCGGCCACGAGCAGGTCGTGCGCTGCGCCGAGCCCTCATTCCAGCTCCTCTCCGCACAGAGCGGGCGCCTGGACTACATCGAGACGATCGAGCAGTGGAGCGCGCGCATCGGCGCGCGCAGCTTGCGCAAGGCGCTGCTGAAGTTGCGCCTGGTGCCGCGCTGGCTGACCAGCTCGGACTTCCGCCTCGCCTTCACCTCCGGCGTGAGCGCCAACAAGATCTGCTTCGAACGCGAGCTGCTCGACCACTTCCGGCTCGTCTTCGAGAAGCGCGCCTGAGGCGCGCGCAGCGGGCTCAGGCGGCCGCCGCGGCGAGCATCGCCGTGTCGATGCCGATCACCTTCAGCCGGCGTTGCAGCGCGTTGAACGCGAACTCGTTGGTTTCCTCCATCGTGTAATCGAGGATCGCGTAGTCCTGTGGGTCGGCGCCCGGCGGTACGAGCACGGCCGCCGCCAGCGGGATCAGCTCGGCCAGGCGCTCGGCGATGCGCCGCTTCAAGCCCTCGTCGCGCGCCTTCTCGCGAAGGAACCACGTGCCGTAGGCGACGTGGCGGTGCTCGTCCTGGGAGATCAGCCTGAAGCCCTCCGTCCAGCCGGGCAGGATCTCCTTGCGTTCCATGTAACTGGTGAGAAACCACTGTCCCGTGAGTGCGAGCGTACCCTCGATGATCATGTGGTAGAGGGTCACGAAGTCGACCTTCGCCTCGATGTCGCTGGGGTTTGCGATCAAGCGCCGGCCCCACTCGACGAGCGTCCCGTCGAACATCTCGATGAATGCCGGGTTGAGGTCCTCGCGGGCGCGAGCGAGGCGATCCTCGAAGCTGCCGTCGAGACCCAGTACCTGCTCGTAGAAGCGGTTGAAGTGCTGGGCATGGCGCGCCTCGTCGACCTGCTGTGTCGTCAGAAAGGCCTCTTCGGACTGGGTCTCATAGGACATCACCAAGCCGGAGAACTGGGTCGTCACGCGCTCCTCGCCGACGAAGAACGACGAGAGGTTCCAGGCCATGTTCTCGCGCAGATCGGCGTCCAGATCTGCCCAGTCGACACGGTCCTGGGAGAAGTCGATCGTGTGCGACTGCCAGTTCTGGCGCTCCCAGAGCTCGTACAGCTCCTGTGGCTCCATCAGTTTCACCGAGGACAGCTTGGACTCGTCGGAGATGGTGCCGACGTCACCTTGACTGGTCAGCTCGAGCAACGAGGGCATGGCGGGTGGATCCTCCCTTTCGATGTTTGCGCGCGAGCGCACGCGGGCGCTGGCACGACCATACCGCCGCGACGCCGCGCGCGGGCGATCTTCGGCGCCATCGGAATGCTCAAGCGAGCGTCGCTGCGCGCCGATGGCAAGGTATGCGGCGAATGGCACGCGAGAACGCCCCGTGCGCGCTGGCGGCGCTCGCCGGTTGCGCGGCGCTCGCCTGGCTCGGCCTGTACGGATTCGCCTGGAACGACTACGACACCGAGGCGCGCCCGGCACTGGAAGCACTCCTGCACGGTCATGTCGCCCAATTCCTGCGCCTGGCCCCGGCCTACGGCGGATCGCTTGTCGAGCGCGCGCCATTCGCGCTGCTTCCCGGGCTCTGGCACGGCGGCCCGCTCGCCGTCTACCGCTCGGTGGCGGCGCCATGCCTGCTGGCCTCTGCGCTGCTCGGCGTGTGGCTCGTCGCGCGCATGCGCCGCGAACGCCGGCCCGTGCTGCACCGAGCGATCGCGCTCGCCGTGTGCGTGGCCAATCCGATCACCCTGCGTGCGCTGGAAGTCGGACACCCCGAGGAGCTGCTCGGAGCGTGCCTGTGCGTGTCCGCGGTGCTGCTCGCCGGTGAGGGTCGCGCTCTCTGGGCCGGCCTGGCACTCGGCCTCGCGGTCGCCAACAAGCAGTGGGCCCTGCTCGCCGTAATACCGGTGATCGGCGCCCTGCCGCGCTCGCGCCGCCCGGCATGTCTGGCGGCCGCGGCGGCGGTCGCCGGCGCGGTTCTCGCGCCGTTGGTGCTCGTCGGCTCAGGCGGCTTCGTCACGGCGGCGCGAGCGAGCGCCAGCGCTCCTTCGACGATCTTCCAGCCGTGGCAGATCTGGTGGTTTCTCGGACATCACGGCGCCCTCGTGCATGGCACCTTCGGCGAAGCAAAGCCCGGTTACCGGGTCGCTCCGGCGTGGACGGCCACTCTCAGCCACCCGCTCGTCGTCGTTGCCGGGTTCTCGCTGGGCGTCGCGATGTGGCTGCGCGAACGGACCGCCGGGCGCATCGGCGTGCGTCAGGCGCTGCTCGCGCTCGCGCTGGCGATGCTCGTCCGTTGCGTGCTCGACACGTGGGACACCGAGTACTACCTGCTGCCGTTCGTGCTTGCGCTGCTGGCATGGGAGGTCAGCGCGCAGACGGTGCGCCCGCCCGTGCTCGCCCTGAGCGCCAGCGCGCTCGCGTGGGTCAGCTTTCAGTGGCTGCCGGCGCACGCCTCGCCCGACGTACAGGCCGCCTGCTTTCTCGCCTGGTCGCTGCCGCTCGCGGGGCTGCTCGCATCGCTGCTGTTCGCGCGTGCGCGCGCATCGGCGCGCCCTGTCGGCCCGCAGCGCGCGGGCGGCTCAGAGGCTCGCGCGGGCGCTCACGAGATCACCGTCAGCGCCTTGTCCAGGCCGTTGAGCACTTCCTGACCCACCTCGCGCACGACCAAGAGGTCCTCGATGCGCACGCCGAGGCTGCCCGGCAGGTACACGCCCGGCTCGACGGTCACCACGTTGCCTGCGACCAGCCGCCGCTCGCCTTCGGTGCGCGACAGCCGCGGTGCCTCGTGGATGTCCATGCCCACGCCGTGACCGAGGCCGTGACCGAAGTGCTCGCCGTGCCCGGCCGCATCGATGATCTCGCGTGCCACCGCGTCGACGTCGCGCCCGGTCGGGCCGGCGCGCACCGCCGACAATCCTCCGAGCTGGGCCGCGAGCACCAGCTCGTAGACCTCGCGCGCCTGCGCGGAGATGCCCTCGCCGGTTGCGTACGTGCGCGTGCAATCCGAGCAATAACCCTCCAGCTGGGCTCCCCAGTCGATCGTCACGAGCACGTCGGGCGCGATCGGCTCGTCGCGCGGCACGGCGTGCGGCAGCGCACCATGCATGCCTGCGGCGACAATCGAGGGAAAGCTCGGCGCTTCGGCACCGAGACGGCGCATGCGCAGCTCCAGATCGATCGCCACGTCGCGCTCTGCGCGTCCCACCAGGCCGTCTTCCAGCAGCGTGCGCAGCGCCTCGTCGGCGAGCTGGGCCGCGGCGCGCAGGCGCTGCACCTCGCCTTCGTCCTTGACGGCGCGCAAACGCTCCACGGCGCCGCCGCATGCACGTAGCTGCCACGCCTCGCCCAGCGCGGCGCGCAAGCGCTCGTGGTCGGCGACCGACGTTCCGGCGTCGTCGAAGCCGAGCGTCCCCGAGGACTGCTCCAGCGTGCGCACGGCGGCATCGAGCAGGTTGCCGGTGACGATCTCGCGCGCCAGCGCGGGAGCGACCTGCTCGGCAGACTGGGTCACGTAGCGAAAGTCGGTGAAGAACACATGCCCGTCGGCACCCGGCTGCTCGCTGGCGACGATCAGCGCCAGCCCATTGCTGCCGGTGTAGCCCGTCAGGTAGCGCAGGTTCACCGGCGTGGCGACGATCAGCGCGTCCACGCCGCGCCCGGCGAGATCGCCGGCCAGCGCATCGATGCGCTGCTGGCGCGCGCTCGTTTCGTCGGCCGTCACGCGCCACCCCCGTCCAGTTGCTCGCGCAGCAGCGCCAGCGCCTCGCCGTATCCGTCGGCGCCCCGGCCGGACACGGTCGCGAAGCACAGCTCGCCGAGCACCGACGTGCGCCGCCACTGCTCACGGTTGTGCACGTCGGAGAGATGCACCTCCACGGCCGGCAGCGCTGCGATCTCCAGCGCGTCGCGGATCGCCCACGCGTAGTGCGTCCACGCGCCCGGGTTGAGCAGGATCGCGTCGGCCTGCTCGCGCTGGCGGTGCAGATGCTCGACGAACGCGCCCTCGTAGTTGCTCTGAAAGAAGCTCGTCGCCAGGCCCAGCTTGTCCGCCTGCTCGTCGATCTGCCGCTCCAGCTCCGCGAGCGTCAGCGTCCCGTAGATCGCCGGGTCGCGGCGGCCGAGCTGATCGAGGTTGACGCCGTGCATCACGGCTATGCGGTGGGGCGTGTCGTTCATCGCGCGAGCTGCATCATCGCGCGACGAGCTCCTCGACGGCAGAGCGCAGCTCGGCATCGGCGACTGCGCAGCCGGTGCGCGCCTCTCCTGGGCGCTCGACGAGCACGAACGGCAGCGTCTGACCGATGCGCTTCTTGTCGCGTAGCGCGGCCGCGAGCACCTGCTCGACGTCTGCTCCCTCCAGCGTGACTGGCAGCTCGCGCGCCGCCAGCAGCTCGTGAACCTGCTCGCGCAGTGCCTCGGCGCCAGACAGGCGCAGCGCCGCCAGCAGCCCCAGGCCGACGGCTTCGCCGTGGCGGTAGCGGGAATAGCCGGTCGCCGTCTCGATCGCGTGACCGACCGTGTGGCCGAGGTTCAGCACCTGGCGGCGGCCGTCGTCGCGCTCGTCGGCTGCGACGACCGAAAGCTTCGTGCGCGCGCACGCGAGGATCGTCCGCTCGTCGAGATCCTCACCCGCGGCGACACTTCGCCACAGCTCTCCGCCGGCGATCAGCGCGGTCTTGAGTACCTCCACCCAGCCGGCCGCGAGCTCCTGCGCAGGCAGGCTCTGCAGCGCGTCGGGGTCGACGAGTACACCCGCCGGCTGGTGGTAGGCGCCGATGTAGTTCTTGGCCTGTGGCAGGTCGATGCCCGTCTTGCCGCCGTAGGCCGAGTCGACCTGTGCCAGCAGCGTCGTCGGGATCTGCACGATCGGCAGGCCGCGCTGATAGGTCGCCGCGCAGAAGCCGCCAAGATCGCCGACCACGCCGCCGCCGAGCGCGACGACGTGATCGCCACGGTCGACCTGCGCGTCCAGCAGCGCATTCCACACCGATTCGGCAACGGCAAGCGTCTTGTGCTGCTCGCCCGCAGGGATCGCGATCGATCCGGCGAGGCCGCTCAGCTCGCCGCCGTACAGCTCGGCCACCGTCTCGTCTGTGACGCAGAAGGTCCGCGAAGCCGATCGATCGACCGGCCACAGCTCCGGCCGATCGCCGGCGCCTGCCGCGCGCAGCAGACCGCGCCCGATCAGCACCGGGTAGTCGCCCGAGGCGCTCTGCGCCCACACCAGACGAGTGCCCGAAGGCGCAGCCGCGAGCGCGCGCAGTGCATCGAGCACGCCGGCTGCCGCGCCGCGATCGAGCGGCGGCAGGAAGGCGTGCGCCTGGCTCTCATACAGCTCGCGCCGTTCAGCGTGCAGCTCCAAAAAGGCCTCGCGGTCGCGGGCGAGCGGGCGCCCGAGCGCGCCGGCCGATGTCTCGGCGCCCACGCCCAGGCCCACGCGCTCCCAGGCCTGCTCTGCCTCGACGTCCAGCAGCACGACCACGTGCGGCTCCAGGGCCGTGCGCACGCGCTCGGAGAGCACGCTGCCCCCGCCGAGCGCAATCACCGCGCCCGGCTCGGCGGAGTCCAGCAGCTCGCACACGACCTGCTCCTCGGCGACGCGGAATGACGCCTCGCCGTTGCGCTCGAACTCCTCGGCCGGCGAATGCCCGAAACGCCGCGTCAGCACATCGTCGCTGTCCAGCGCCTCGCCGCCGAGCGCCCGCGCGAGCTCGCGTGCAACGGTCGACTTACCCGCGCCCATGAACCCGATCAACACGAGCGCGCGTCGCGGCGCCCCCCCTACGTCGGCCATCCGATCCGCTCGCGGTAGGCGCCCAGCGCCTGCTGCACGTCGTCGATGTGGTCGCCGCCGAACTTCCGCCGGTAGGCGTCGGCCAGCACGAACGCGATCATCGCCTCGCCGACCACGCCGGCCGCCGGGACCGTGCAGGAGTCCGTGCGCTCGCGCAAGGCCTGCGCGGGCTCGTGTGTGTCGGTGTCGACCGAGCGCAGCGGCTTTGTCAGTGTCGGCAGCGGCTTCATCGCCCCGCGCACGACCAGCGGCAGGCCGTTGGTCATGCCGCCCTCCAGACCGCCTGCATGATTGGTCTCGCGGTAGTAGCCGCGCTCGGAGGAGTAGTAGATCTCGTCGTGCGCCTCCGAGCCCGGAAGCCCGGCGACGGTGAACGCGTCGCCAATCGCGGCGCCCTTGACCGCCTGGATCGAGCAGATCGCCATGGCCAGGCGCCCGTCCATGCGCTCCTCCCAGGAGACATGCGAGCCCAGGCCGGGGACGAGTCCGAAGGCCTGCACCTCAAAGACGCCGCCAAGCGACTCGTTGGCCTTGCGCAGGTCGTCGATCTCGCGCACCATCGCACGCGTCGCATCCGCGTCCAGGCAGCGCACCGGCGAGTCGTCAACCTCGGCGAAGTCCGCCAGCGTCAGCTCGCGGCCTGCCTGTGGCGCACGCACGGAGGCGATCTGCACGACGTGCGAGCGAACCTCCACGCCGAGCGCACGCAGGAACGCCTTGCACAGCGCGCCGCCGGCGACGCGGGCTGCCGTCTCGCGCGCGGAGGCACGCTCGAGGATGTTGCGCACGTCGGACTGCTTGTACTTCTGCGTGCCCACGAGATCTGCGTGGCCCGGCCGCGGGAGATGCACCTCGGCGATCTCCTCGTCGACCGGCCAGGGGTTCATCCGCGCCTCCCAGTTGGCGTAGTCGCGGTTTGCCACCTGCAGGGCGATCGGCCCTCCGAGCGTGCGGCCGTGGCGGATGCCGGCGGTCACCTCGGCGGCATCGCGCTCGATCTTCATGCGACCGCCGCGACCATGGCCCAGCTGACGGCGCGCCATGTCGGCGTTGAGGTCCTCCGGGGTGATCTGCAGGCCCGCGGGCAGCCCCTCGACCAGGCACGTCAAGCCGGGGCCGTGGGACTCACCGGCGGTTATCAGGCGAAGCGTCACGCGCCTAGCTTATTTGCTGGGAGCTCAGCCTCTGAGCGAGGCGCCCCATGCGGCGACATGCGCACGGGCGGCGAACGCGGGGTGCCCGGCGAACACGAGCACGCCGTGGGCGCTGGAGTAGCGCAGTCCGGGAAGAGCGGACAGGCCGATCGAGTTCAGCAGCCGCGAGCCGGCCTTCGATTCGCCGGTGAAGGCCCGCCGGGCAGCCGACGCGGTGATCTTGCTTGTGGTCACGCTCACCAGCCTCAGCTGGTAGACGACCGGCGCTCCTTCGGGCGGGACGTATTCGAGTTCCTCGGTTTCGCCGAGTTTCAGATCGATCGCCTGGCACTGGGTGGTGCTCGGCCGGCACACGCCGGTGCCGCGCAGGATCGCTTCGCCGACGAGCGTGAACGAGGCGCTCTTGCCCCCGGCGATCACGCCGCGGAAGACGACCAGCGGCTGGGTCACCGACGGCAGCGGCTGCTGGCGCGTCAGGTTGGCATATGCGGTCAGGTTCGGCGCGGGCACCGGCGAGCCGGCGGGCACGGCACCGAACGCCACGGCCACGCGATAGGCCGTCTGCGTCTTGGCTTTGCTCGGGGCGGGCTTGCTTTCGGTCTTGGTCGTTTCGCCGCTGCCGGCCGGAGCGCTCGTTTCGGAGCTCGCGCTCGACCCGGCGGCCGAGGAGGAGGTGGAGCTTGCCGGGGTCGTGCCGGTCGTGGAGGCCACTTCGGACTTCGCCGCCCCGCTGCTCGCAGCCGAACCGGGCAGCGCCTTGAACGGGTCGCGCGATGCGCCTGAGCTGCGGTGCGCGGCGCCACTGGTCGTCTCTGCGACGGGCTGCGCGGTGCCGGCGCTTGACGGGCTGACCGAAATCGAGGAATTGGTGGCCGTGCTCGACAGCGGCGCGACCGTCGAGGACGCCGCCGACGGCGCCGAGGACGAGCCGCCGCCGAGCACGGCGTAGGCGAGGGCGCCCGCGAGCGCGGCGGCGACCAGCACGAGCAGCGGGAGCATGCGGCGGTCGAGCAGGTCGGCCTTCAGCGAGCCCAGGAAATCGTTCATCGGACAACCCTCGCGATCGCCGCCGGGGCGGACGTGGAGCTTGACGAAGTGGAAGTCGAGGCCGTTGTGGCAGCGCCCGTCGGCGACGCCGCAGTGGCGCCGGCAGTCAAGCTCTGTGTGGCCGGGAGCACGTAGGCGGTGGCCGTGACCGTGCCCGTCAGCCGTTCGCTACCCGACGCCGTGCCGGTCGCCGAGCCGGTGATCGGCGCGGGCGAGAGCTTCGCGCCCTGGATCGTCAGCAGGCGCCCGCTGACGCGCAGGCCACCCGCGGTGGTCCGCGTCGTGTAGCCGTTGAGCTGCTGGAACAGGTGGTAGAGGTCGCTGAAGCTTCCGTTGAAGACGAACGTGAACGGCATCTGGGTGAAGCCCGCCGTCGCCGCGGCGGCCGCCACCGTGGAGCTCGCCGTGGAGCCAGTGGCGCCGGCGCCACTGGCGCCCGACGTGATCGAAGAGAATTCGACGTGCTTCTGGTCGGAGGCCTGTGCCAGCTGGTACATCAGCGACGGCAGTTCTTCGCTCGCCGGCACGGCTTTGCCGAGGCTGACGATCGACGCGTAGGCCGCCGAGTAGCGTGTCTGGTCGGCACGCGCGCTGGCCACTGCGCTTTCGGCGGTGGCCAGTTCGGCACTGGCGGAGGCCACCTTGGCGTTGAGCGCCGAGGCTTCCTTGCGCTCGGGCGAGACCAGCAGCAGGTAGGCGGCCGCGAGCACCGCGAGCGTCCCCAGCACAGTCATCACGAGGCGATCGCGCCCGGTCATCGTCCTGCTCCGTTCTCGGATGCGAGCTTGGTTTCAGATTTGATTGCCGACGAGCTCGGCAGCGCCGTGAAGGTCACCTGGACGGAGAACGCGGGGTCGCTGCCCGGGCAGGTGCCTGCTGCTGAGCTGGAGCCGCCGGTGCCGGCCTTGGTGGAGCTCTTCAGCGAGACGTCGGTGACGCCGTCGATCAGGCGCAGGCGCTGAAGCGTCAGAGCGACCTCCTGCTGACTGGTCGCGCAGCCGCTGAGCGAGAAGTTGGGAACGCTTCCGGGGGGCGTTGCGGAGCTGGCGGTGGTGGTCGCGGCGGCGGTGGCAGACGAGGATGCCGTTGTGCTCGGCGTGGAGGCCGCTGCTGCGGCTTTCGCACCGGCGCTCGGGGCCGCCGTGGATCCGGTGGTCGACCCGACGGTTCCTTCAAGTGAGGAGATCGTCGCGTCCTTGGGCAGCACGCGACCGAGCTCGTGGAACGCATGGGCCCAGTCGAAGCGAGCGTCGACCAGTTCAGAGACGGCCTGCGCGCGTTGCTGGCGCATCGTCGCAAAGCTCGTGTACGGCGCCAGCTTGGCGGCCTGCGCCTGGGCGTCCTGCGCGCGGGTGCTCAGCGACGCCGCTTCGGCGCTGCGGCTGGAGACCTGGTGGTGGGCCATGCCATAGAGCAGCGCGAGGACCGCGAGGCCGCCGATCGCGGCAACCACCGCATAGGCGACGCCCCCGGAGCGCCCGGGCGCGGCCGAGCGACCCGAGCGGCTCTCAGAAGGGATCAGGTTTACGGCCCTCATCGGGGCGCCTCCACACACGCCAGGCCGGCTGCGACCGACAGGCGGTTGGTCGAGATCGTGTCCTGCACGTCGGGGTCGACAACTCCGACCGCATCGCTGCGCACCTCGAACCCGAGCGAGGACTGCAGCGCCTCGGCAAAGCCGGGCAGATCCAGTGCGCCTCCGCTGAGTACGACGTGCGAAACCTGGCCGCCTTCGTCCTGTGAGCGGTGAAAGTCAAGCGAGTTGCGAACCTCTCCGGAGATCGCGCGGATTCCGTTCTCCAGCGCCGCGCGCACGTCTGAGTCCTCGGCGTCGGCCGGCTCCTGCGGCTCGGGCGGCGATGCCGCGACGGCCGCGGCGATCGTCTCGGAGTAGCCCATCGCGATCTCGCGCGCTTCGTGGTCCTCGTGGCTCAGCGAGGCGTGTTCGCCAGCGGAGGCCTCGACGTCGGAATCGGCCTCGGCGCCGGTCTCGTGCTCAGGCTCGGTCTCGGGCTCGGGCTCAGCGGGTGCCAGGGACTCCGCCGGCGCGGCGGGCTGCGCGAGGTCGACCTCGTGCAGCAGTGCCCGCGCCTGGACCACCGAGATGTTGCGCCGCTCGGCGAGCTCTGTGGCGATCGCCTCGAGCCCTCCGCCGACGACACGCGTGAAGCGGCACGTCGTCCCCTCGGCGATGGCCAGGTTGGTGAGGCCGTCGACGTTTAGATAGAGCACGCGGCTGGCCTCGTCCTCGCCACGGTGATGAAGCGAGCGAATCAGCGCGAAGGCCGACAGGTCGATTCCTTCGGGTGTCAGCCCGGCGGCGCGTACGGCGTCGAGCAGCTTCTCGACCATGTCGCGCTGGGCCGCGACGAGCACCACGCGCTGGCGGGGACCGGCCGGAGTGTCGATCATGTCGAGCGGGTGAAAGTCCAGCACCGCGTTGTTCAGCGGCATCGGCACCTGATCCTGGGCCTGAAAGCGCACGGCGGCGGCGAGCTCCTTGCGGTCGCTCAGCGGCGGCAGCTCCAGGGTGCGCATCACCGTCCGCTGGTTGGCGATGCCTACGCGCACGTGCTTGTTCAGCTTGTTCTCGGCGAACAGCTCGCGCAATGCGTCGCTGAGCGCCTCCTGGTCGATCACCTCGCCCTCGCGGATCGTGTCCGGAGCCAGCGGCAGTGCGGCGGCGCGTTCGGCCAGCACCGAGCCGTTGACGCGAGCCTTCACGGCCGCGACCAGCCCCGGCTGGATGTCCAGGCCGACGATCTCCGCGCCCGAGCGGCGGCCGAGCTTGACGCTCGGCAGATCGAGCTTCAGATTCGCAAGTGATGGCATCTTCAGCTGTGTCTTCAGCGGTGTCATGGTCTGTGGCGGGCCCCGTGCTCGCAGAGTGGCGGGCCGGTGCTCGCAGGATCCCTATCGGCGCGGCGGGCGGCGCGCTTTAGGGGTGACTCGCGCGACCATGCAGGCGCTCGCGTTTGCTACAGAAAATGGCTCGTGTAGAGGTCGATCAGCGGCTGGCCCGCGAACACGCCGACTAGCGCACCGAGTGCCAGAAACGGCCCGAACGGCACGGCGGTCTTGCGTCCCTCGCCCGCGCCCTTGGCGGCGACGATTGCGACGCCCACGACCACTCCGGAGATCAATGCCACGAAGATTGCAGGAACGACCGCGCGGCCCAAAAACAGGCCCATCATGCCGGCGAGCTTCACGTCGCCCATGCCCATGCCGCCCGGGTAGGCGAGCGCCGCGAGCAGCAGAAAGCCGCCCGCGCCGGCGCCGGCGATCAGCCGCTCGGGCTCGCCGGAGGGGTCGAGCGCGAGCCCGATCGCCAAGGCCAGCACGGCGCCGAGCGCCGTCAGGCGGTTTGGGATGATCCGGTGCTCGAGGTCGATCAGCGCCGCGGGCACGACCAGCAGGATCAGCGTGACGCTGAGTGCGATCCCCGCGGGGCCGCTGTGCGTCAGCACGGCGCCCACGCACAGGGCCGAGACGAGGCCCTCGACCAGCGGATAGCGGGCGGAGATCGGCTCCGAGCAGCTACGGCAGTGCCCGCGCAGCAACAGCCACGAGAGAATCGGGATGTTGTCGTAGGGCTTGACCGGCGTGCCGCAGCTGGGACAGTGCGAGGCCGGTGAGATCAACGACTCGTGGCGCGGAAGCCGGTAGGAGACCACGTTCAAGAACGAACCGACGATCGCTCCCAGAACGCCTGCAAACGTGACGGCCTCCATACGGCAATGATCGGCGCGCGCGGCGACGGGCTTGAGCGCCGCGGGGCACCTCGGGTGTCCCGAGGATCACGAGCAGGAACGCGATCAGAGTGAAGCCGCTCTCACACTCATATATCGACGGTGCCGGTTCACTACGTGCGGTGTCAGTAGAAATGCGAGGGGGTGGCCGCAATGGCCACCCCCTCTGCAAAACGCCACTCCCGATCACTCGGGCTGTCGGCGTGTGACTACCAGGTACCGCCGGCGCTACATCCGCCTTTGCCGGCGGTCGTGCAAGTGCGCGTGATCGTGCCTTTGACGTTTTTCAACGTGTAGACGTTCCCTGAGCCTTTCGCAGTCGATTTGACTTCGAATTCTTCAGACCCGAGAGTACCGACGGCCGCAGTCGCGGTCGTGGTGTCTTTCAGCGTGGGCTCGATTTTTTCGAGTTCCGCCAGGGTTCCGCCGACGAAGGTGCCGTTGTTTTCGCTGGCGTATGCCTCCTCGGTCGTCTGCAGGGTTCCCACCTGCGTCTTGGCCGCGGCGTCGTTGGCCTTGCTCGTCTGGCTGAGGAAGGCGGGGATGGCGATCGCGGCGAGAATGCCGATGATCAGGATGACGACCAGGAGCTCGATAAGAGTGAAGCCACCCTCATTGCTCAAGCGCTGGCGCAGTCGTTTCAACATGTGAATCCTCCTAGGATCCGTTTACAGAGCGCCAGCTCTTGGCCCATCGCCCACAAGTGGCGATACGTCCCCCGGTCTGCCGATCAGTGAAGATCGGTTTTGCGAGGGCCGCCGGCTTTGCTACACACCGTTTCAGGTGTACTGCCTTGGCACCTCGACACTGGCTTTGTCAGCCGGTGCATCGACCGCCGGTTATTCGATCTTTAGTCCTGCATCACCATTGGACGCATGCACGATCGAAGCCGCGCTGCGCTAATCGGCCTCGGCGGGCTCGGGCGCATCATCGCCAAGCCATTTCGCCTGGGCGTCGACGCCGCTGGCACGCTCGCCGCTGCCCTGACACCACGGGCAGGTGACGTCGCTGGGCGTGCCGCCCAGATTGGAGATCACCTTGCCGGTGCCGCGGCAGGGCATACACTCCCGCGGCCCTTGGGACTCCTCGGTTCGATCTCCGCTGTCGCCTTGCTCGGTCGCCACGAGGCGATGACACTAGCGTTCCGCGGATGAGAAGACCCGTACGGGCATACGAGTGGGCCGCGCTGGCGGCGATCACGGCTGCTGCGGCGGTGCTGCGCCTGATGCTGATCGGCAAGGTCGAGCCGGACCCCTTCTACGACGCCGCCGTGCGCAGCATGGGGCTTTCCTGGCACAACTTCTTCTTCGGCGCGTTCGAGCCCGCGGCCAGCGTGTCGATCGACAAGCCTCCCGTCGATCTGTGGCTGCAGGTGCTCAGCGTCAAGCTGTTCGGCTTCTCCAACTCGTCGCTGAAGCTGCCCGAGGCGTTCGCCGGCATCGCCGCCGTGCCACTTCTGTTCCTCGCGGTACGGCGCATGTGGAGCACCCCGGCGGCGCTGGCGGCGGCGCTGGCGCTCGCCGTGCTGCCGGTCGACGTGATCACCTCGCGCAGCGACACGATGGATGCGGTGATGATGGCGCTGATCGTGCTCGCGCTGCTGCTGATCCTGCGCGCGTGCGACACCGGGCGCTCGCGCTGGCTGTTCGCGGGAGCGGCGGTGATGGGGCTGGCCTTCGACGTGAAGATCCTCGAGTCGCTCGTCGCCCTGCCGGCGCTGGCCGTGATCGCGCTGCTGGGCTTTCCCGCGCCGCCCGCGCGACGCGTCCTGCGGCTCGCCGCGGCCGGCGCGGTGTACGTCGTCGTAGCGCTCGCCTGGCTGACGGCGACGCTGCTGGTTCCGGCGCACGACCGGCCATGGGCGATCGGCTCGACCAACGGCAGCGCCTGGAACGCGGTGTTCGTGTTCAACGGCACCGAAAGGCTCGGCGGCAAATCGCCCGAACCGCAGTTCACCGTCTACGAACCGGGGCACAAATATCCCGTCGCCTCGCAGTCTGATCGCGACCACATCCCGATCGTCACGCCCTCGCCGACACGGCTGCTCGCGCGCATCGGGCCGCTGTCCGGCGAGCGCCTGGGTATGGAGCTGCTCGCGGCCCTGCTGCTGGGCGTGCCTGCGCTGCTGTGGAGCGTGCGCCGCCGGCGCACGGCCGCCGGCGACAGCGACGACGCCGAGGACGATCGCGACGACGAGGGCCGCGCGAGCAAGCGCATCGCCGTCGCCGCCGGCCTCGGCCTGTGGCTGCTCACGGGCATCGTGCTGTTCAGCCACATGGCTCGTCTGCACCCGCGCTATGTCGAGGGCCTCGTTCCCGCTGTCGCGGCCACGCTGGGCATCGGCGCGGCGTGGGCCAGCCAGGCTCGCGGTCGCGCACGGCCGATCGTGCTCGCCGTCTCGCTGGCCGCGGTCGTCTTCTACGGCGAGCGTCTGCTCTACGGCACCACGTCGGAGTTCTGGATCTCGCTGCTGGGCGCGCTCGGCGCGCTCACGCTGGCCGCGCTGGCACGCTGGCCGAAGGTGCCGGCGCGCGTGCGCGCGGCGTTCGCCCCGGCGGGCGTGCTGGTGCTGACGCTGTGCGCGGTGCTGTCGATCTCCGTCGGCACTGACATTACGGCGATCGACAACCACGTGACCGACGCCGGCTACGTCGGCGCGCTGCCCGCCGAAGAGCAGCACCTGGTCAGCAGGTACCTGCGCGCCCACCAGGACGGCGCGCGCTATGAGGTGGCCGCCCAGTCGGCGACGCAGATCGGCGGGCTGATCGTGCAGGACGCCCGGCCGATCGTGATCCTCACCAGCTACGGCGCACGCGTGTTCACGTCGATCACCAAGCTGAAGGACCTGATCGCCGCCGGCGAGGTGCGCTACGCGTTTCTCAACTCCCCCTGCCCCCATCGCCTGGCCGCGAAAAACCCCGCGTGCTCGCCGCCGGCTCAGTGGATCCGCGAACACGGCACCGACGTCTCGCGCCGTGCCGGACTTCCGCACGGCAAGGTCCTCTGGCTGCTGCCCGGAGCCAAGCCGTGAGCGAAGACCGCGCGCCGCTTCAGGCGATCGCGGACATGGCTCGCGCCAGCGGGCGCCTGGCGCTCGACACGGAGTTCGTCGGCGAGGGCCGCTATCGCACGCTTCTTTGCCTGATCCAGCTGGCCGTCACCTCCAGCGACGGCGCCGATCAGCGCATCGAGCTGCTCGACCCGCTCGCCGAGGACTTCGACGGCGCACCGCTGGCCGCACTGCTGGCCGATCCGGCCGTGCAGGTCGTCGTCCACGCCGGGCGCCAGGACATCGCGCTGGCGCGCCGCGTGCTGGCCACCGATGTGACCAACGTGTTCGACACGCAGGTCGCGGCGGGCTTTGCCGGGATGGGCGCACAGTCGTCCTATGACTCGCTGCTCAACGACGCGCTCGGCGTGCGCCTGTCCAAGAGCGCGAGCTTCACGCGCTGGGACAGGCGGCCACTGTCACCCGAGCAGCTGGATTACGCCCGCGGCGACGTCGAGCACCTGCTCGCGCTGGCCGACGAGCTCGAACGCCGGCTGCGCTCGCTGGAGCGCCTGCAGTGGGCTCGTGAGGAGTGCGCGGTGCTGGAGAGCTCAAGCGACGAGCGCGACCTGCAGGCGATCTTCGCCCGCCTGCCGCGCGTGCGCAGCCTCAGCCCGAGCGCGCGGCCGGTCGCGCGGGCGCTCGTGCAGTGGCGCGAGGAGGCGGCCGCACGGCGCGACCGTCCCGTCCAGGGCGTGCTCTCAGACGCGGCGCTGATGGAGATCGCCAAGCGCAAGCCGGCCTCGGCGGGAGAGCTCGAGCAGATCCGCGGCTCGGGCGCCGCGAACCTGCGAAAGCGCGGCGAGGAGGTGCTGGCAGTCGTGCGCAGTGCGCGCGAGCAGCCGCCGGAGGAGGCGCCAAGCGAGGCGCGCCCACCTGCGCCCAGCCCGCAGGACGCGCCGCTGATCGCGCTGGCCGAGTCGCTGCTGCGTTCGCGTGCCAGGGAGGCGAACATCGCCTATGAGCTGCTCGCCGCACGTGCGGACCTGCAGGCGATCGTCGCGGCATGGCGCGCCGGCTCTGAGGCGGACGTGCGCACGCTTCGCGGCTGGCGCCGCGAGCTGGCCGGCGCCGAGCTGCTGGCGCTGCTTGACGGACGCGTCTCGCTGTCGGTTGCCGACGGACGTCTGGCGATCGGCGATTCGCCGCCGCCGTGACGCGCGCCGCGGTGCACGCTGCGCTTTGCGCCCAGCACGATGCGCCAGAGGGCGTGCAGCGCGGCGGTGTGGCTATTTGATGTTGTTGTAGACCGTGAACAGCGGCATGTACATCGAGACGACGATGAAGCCGACGATGCCGCCGATCACGACGATCATGATCGGCTCGAGGATCGAGGTGAGCGCCTTGACCGACGCCTCCACCTGGTCCTCGTAGAACTCGGCGACCTTGTCCAGCATCGCGTCCAGGGCGCCGGTTTCCTCGCCCACTCCGACCATGTGCGCGACCATCGTCGGGAAGACGGGCGCCTGCGCCAGCGGCGCGGCGATCGTGCCGCCGCGCTTGACCGAAGCGATCACGCCGTCCATCGCCTCCTCGACGGCGACGTTGCCGCCGGTGCGCCCGGTGATGTCGAGCGCCAGCAGCAGCGGCACTCCGGCGCTGGTCAGCGAGGCCAGCGTGCGCGACCAGCGCGCAACGGCCACCTGCTGAACGATCCCGCCGATCTTCATCGGAATGTGCAGACGGAAGTGGTCCCACTGCGGGCGCCCCCACGAGGACTTCTTCCACTTCAAAAAGCCGAACGCAAGGCCCCCGGCCAGCGCGAAGATCAGCCACCAGTAACCCAAGACGGCGTGTGACAGGAACACGGATACCTTCGTGATCTTCGGCAGTTCTCCGCCGAACTGTTTGAACACGCCCTCGAAGACGGGCACGAGAAAGGCGACGAGCGCCATCATCACGCCGACCGCAAAGATGATCACGAGCGTCGGGTAGACCATCGCCGATTTGATCTGGCGGCGCAGCGAGGCGTCCTTCTCGAGCTGATCGGCCACACGCATCAGCGCGTCCTCGAGCACACCGCCGGCCTCTCCGGCCTGTGTCATTGCGACGAACAGTGGGCTGAACACCTTCGGATGGCGGGCCATCGAGTCGCTCAGCGAGATGCCCGCCTCGACGTCCTTGCGCACGGCGACGAGCGTTTCCTTGAGGAACTTTCCCTCGGTCTGCTCCTCGAGCACGTACAGCGCACGCAGGATGCTCATGCCAGAGGAGATCATCGTCGCCAGCTGGCGCGAGAAGACCGCCAGTTCGCCGGCCTTGACCGACTTCAGAAAGCCCAGCTCGATCTCACGCGAGGCGTGCTTGTCGGCGATCTCCAGCACGATCATGCCGCGCTGCTTGAGCTGGTCGTTGACCGCCTGCTTGGACTCGGCCTCCAGCTCGCCGCGGGCCTTCACGCCCGCCAGATCCATCGCCTTAAAGACGTATGTGCTCATCGTGGCAACGCCCTACGCGGCGACGCGCTGGCCGAGGTTCAGCGTCTCGTCGCCGAGCAGCCGTCCGAGCTCTTCGGGAGTCGACGATCGCGCTTCGGCGAGCTTGCGCGTGATCTGCCCCTGGCGCACGAGCGTGGCCAGCGAGGCGTCCATCGTCTGCATGCCGCTGGCCGAGCTGGTCTGAAGCACCGAGTAGATCTGGTGGGTCTTGCCCTCGCGGATCAGGTTGCGCACGGCCGGGTTGGGCACGAGCACCTCCGTCGCCACCACGCGGCCGGACCCGTCGGCGCTGGGCAGCAGCTGCTGGGTCATGATCCCCTGCAGCGCCACCGACAGCTGCACGCGGACCTGGCCTTGCTGGTGGGCGGGGAAGACGTCGATGATGCGGTCGATCGTCTGTGCGGTGTCCTGCGTGTGCAGTGTGGCGAACACCAGGTGCCCGGTCTCCGCGGCGGTCAGCGCGGTGGAGATCGTCTCGAGGTCGCGCATCTCGCCGACGAGGATCACGTCGGGGTCCTCGCGCAGCGCCGCCTTCAGCGCGTCGGAAAAGCTGTGTGCGTCAGAGCCCAGCTCGCGCTGGTTGACCAGGCACTTCTTGTGCCCGTGCAGGAACTCGATCGGATCCTCGATCGTCATGATGTGCTCCTCGCGCGTGGAGTTGATCTCATCGATCATCGCCGCCAGCGAGGTGGACTTGCCCGACCCGGTCGGGCCGGTCACGAGCACGAAGCCGCGAGGCTTGCGCGTGAATTCGTGGGCCGGCGCGGGCAGGCCCAGCTCGTCGATCGAGCTGAGGTTGAAGGGGATCAGCCGGAAGGCGGCGCCGATCGCGCCGCGCTGGAAGTAGGCGTTCACACGAAAGCGCGCGTGGCCGGGAATCGAGTAGGCGAAGTCCAGCTGCCAGTCGGTCTCCAGGCGCTGGCGCTGGTCGCCGGTGAGGATCGAGTAGATGATCTCGCGCGTGTCGGTGGGCGACAGCTTGGGGTAGGTGTCCAGCGGCGACAGACGCCCCCGGACGCGAACGGTCGGGTGTGCGCCTGCGGTGAGGTGAAGGTCGGACGCCCGGCGCGAGACGACCTCCATCAGTAGGTCTGCGAAATCGATGTCCATGGTGCGGCCCATCGACCGAGCGGGCGCATCAATCGCGTCTGTGGCGCCCCACTGGACGAAGGTTGTACAGCGCTTGAGAGGGCGCCTTTCTGCTGCTATGCGTCGCGCGCGGCCGCCCGCATGACCTCAAGCGGCGCCGCGCGCCCAGTCCACAGCGAAAAGCTCAGCGCCCCCTGCGCGACGAGCACGTCCAGCCCGTCGACCGTGCGCGCGCCGCCGCCACGCGCGGCCGCCAGCAGCGCCGTCTCGCCGTCGCGGTAGACGAGGTCGGCGACCAGCGCGTAGTCGCCCGGCGCCGCGTCGCCCAGTCCGAGCTGCGCGAGCTCGTCCCCGGCGGCGGCCAGGCCGACGGCCGTGCAGTTGACCAGCACGTCGGCCGGCTCAGGGCGCGATACCGCGCGCGCGCCCAGGTCGCCGGCCAGCTGCACGGCGCGTACGTGCGTGCGGTTGTACACGCTGACCTCTGCGGCGCCCGCGTTCAGCAGCGCCCACACCGCCGCGCGCGCGCTGCCGCCGGCGCCGAGCACGAGTGCGCGCCTGCCCGCCAGCGGCTCGCCGATCGCCGCAATCAGACCGGGCGAGTCGGTGTTCTCCGCGGCGATCGTGCCGTCGGGTGCGAAGCTCAGCGTGTTCGCCGCGCCGATCGCCGTGGCCACGTCGCTCGCACTGTCGGCGAGCTGTAGCGCGGCGTGCTTGTGCGGGATCGTCACGTTCGCGCCGACGAAGCCCGAGTCGCCGAGCCCACGCACGGTCTCAGCGAACAGCTCGGGCGCCACCGGCAGCAGCTGATAGCGCCAGTCGTGCATGTCAAGCGCTGCCAGCGCTGCGTTGTGGATCGCCGGCGAGCGGCTGTGCGCGACCGGCCAGCCGAGCACGCCCAGGCGCTTGACTACTTCTTCTTGCACGCCGGAGGGTGCCCGCCGTTCTTCTTCACCGCCGCCTGGTATGCGGCGACGTTCTGTTGAAACTGCGCATAGGTGTCGGAGAAGACCTGCTCGCCACAGCCGTCGGCGCCGGCGACGTAGTAGAGGTAGTGCGCGTGCGCCGGGTGCGCCGCCGCGTCGATCGACGCTTCGCCGGGGTTGGAGATCGGCGTCGGTGGCAGGCCTTTGTGCGTGCGCGTGTTGTACGGCGAGTCGATCTTCAGCTGCGATTCGGTCAGTTCGCCTGTGTAGGTGGCGATTCCTTTCTGCAACTCCACCGCGTAGTAGATCGCCGCGTCGATGCCCAGCGGGATGCCTTCGCGCAGCCGGTTGTAGATGACCGCCGCGATCAGCGGCCGGTCGTGGTCGGTCTGTGCCTCGCGCTCGATCATCGAGGCGACCGTCAGCAGCTGGTATGGCGTCACGCCGAGCGCGTGCGCTCGGCGGCGATCGGCGGTCGTGAAGCGCGTGCGAAAGGCCGTCAGCTGCTCCTCGACCAGGCGCTTCACCGGCGCGCCCGCCGTCAGGTCATACGTCGCCGGGAACAGGAAGCCCTCCAGGTCGCCGGTGCCCGCCGGCGCGCCGTAGTGCGCGGGGTTCAGCACGCTCGAGCGCTTGGTCTGTGCCAGGTAGTCGCCCGTCAGCGCGTCTTCGCGCACCAGGTCGGCGATCTGCTGGCGCGTATATCCCTCGGGGATCACCACCTTCACGGCAATCGCGTGCGGCGGCGGCTTGCTCAGCGCGTCGATCGCTTCGGAGTAGCTCATGTCGTGCTTGAGCGCAAAGCGCCCGGAGTGAAGCGAGCTGCGCTTGCCGTCCAGCAACGCGCGCACGTCAAAGAAGAAGCCCGACGAGACGACGCCGTCGTGCTCGAGGATCGAGCCGATCTTGCTCGCGCTCGACCCCTTGGGGATCGACACGATCACCCTGCCGCTGCTCGAGCCGGCAAACGGCTGAAACAGCGAGACGACGAACCACACGAGCGCCGCGGCCACCAGCAGTGCCAGCAACGCGGCAAGGCGTGCGCGCGTCAGCCGGCGCCCGCCGCCGCGCCCAGGCTGCGCACGCCCGGCGCGACCGCGAACACGTCCACGGCCGCCGCCGCCGGCCGCGAGCGGGCCACTCGACGAGCGCATGCGCTGTCCGACGACCATGTTCGGCGGCTGCGGCGGCGGCGGCTGCTCGCGCACCTGCCACGCCGGCAGATCCTCCTCGCCGGGCTCGGGCTCGTCGTATGCGTCGTCGCTCGTCTCCTCGCCGATCTCCTCATGCGCGCCGTGCTTGCCCGCCCGGGGCGTGCCCGCAGGCCGCTCGGCGGGATCGGCGTATGGCTCGTCGAGCGGGACCGCCTGCGGCACCGGCAAGTCGGCCGGTGCCGGGGCTTGCGGCTCGTCAAGCCACGGCACCGTATGAGCCTCGGTGGGCGGGCCGAGATCGCCGGCGGCCGGCGGTGGATTCAGCGGCTCGCCGCCCGGCGGCGACGCGGGTGGCTGCGGCTCGGGCGCGGCCGACAATTCGGGCGTGGCCGGCGGCTCGGGTGCCGCGAGGGGCGGCGCCTCGGCCGGGGCCTCGTCCTGCGGCGGCCGCGCAGCGATCGATTCCGCGGCGGGCTCGGCGGCGGGCGCCGCGGGACTCGGCGGTGCCGGCGCGCCTTCGCGCTCGGCGCGGCGCCGTTCGCGCTCGACGCGATCGGCCTCGCGCTCCTGTGCGGTCCGTTCGTGCGCCGAGCGTGATCTGTTACCGCGAGACAAGAACCAGACCTTAGTGGGCGTGTGCCGCGATCCAGCTCTCCAGCAGGTGCGCGGCGGCGCGCGAGTCCTCGCTCGTGCTGGACGGGCCGTCCAGGCGCTGGGCCATGCGCGTGGTGAAGCGCTCGTCATGCATCTCGACGGGCGTTCGCTCGCCCAGGCGGCGCGACAGGCGCTCGGCGAACTCGCGCGTCTCGCGTGTCTGCTGGGAATCGGAGCCGCTCAGCGAGAGCGGCAGGCCGACGACCACGCGGTCGACCTCGCGCTCGGCCACGAGCGTGGCCAGCGCGAGCATGCCGCGCTTGCTGGCCGGTCGCGAGACCGGCTCGATCGGCGTGACGATCGTCTCGGTCGGGTCGCTGAGCGCACAGCCGCATCGCGCGCTGCCGTAGTCCAGCGCGAGCACGCGCATCAGCCTGCCAGCGCCGCCTCGATCGCTGCGCGCGCGGCCTCCAGCGCATCGCCGAGCTTCTCCGGCTGCTTGCCGCCGGCCTGAGCCAGCGTGTCGCGCCCACCGCCGCCTCCGCCCACGACGCCGGCCGCCACCTTTACGACAGCGCCCGCCTTCACGCCCTTGGCGACCAGCTGGGGCGCGACGCTGACGAGCAGGTGCGCGCGACCGTCGACGGCCGCGCCGAGCACGATCGCGCCGTCGGCCAGCCTGCCCTTCAGACGATCGGCGACATCCAGCAGCACCTTCGCGTCGGCCACCTCGACGACCGCAAGCAGCACGCTCGCTCCGGCGACATTCACAGCGCGGCCGAACAGATCATCAATATCGACCCCGCCGGCCCCGCCGCCGCCCGCCGACGCGGCCTTCAGCGCCTTCTCCAGCTCGCGCCGTTCGCGCTCGCGCGTGCGCACCACCTCGGCCGCACCCTCCGGTCGTGTGCGCAGCGCTGTGGCGATCTCGCCGAGCTCACGGTCGTGCTCGCGCAGCAGCTTCACCGCCTCGGGCCCGGTCAGCGCCTCGATGCGCCGCACATTGGCCGCGCTGGATGTCTCGGCCACGATGCGAAACGGGCCGATCTCGGCGGTGCTGCGCACGTGCGTGCCGCCGCACAGCTCGCGTGAGTAGTCGCCGGAACCGACCTCGACCATGCGCACGACGTCGCCGTACTTTTCGCCGAACAGCGCCATCGCACCAAGGCTGCGTGCCTCGTCGAGCGTCGTCGTGATCGAGCGCACCGGGTCATTGCGCGCGATCCACTCGTTGACCCGGTCCTCGATGTCGCGCAGCTCCTGCTCGCTGAGCCCCTGGCCGTGGCTGAAGTCAAAGCGCAGCTTGTCCGGGCCGACATATGACCCGGCCTGGCGCACGTGGCTGCCCAGGCGCTCGCGCAGCGCCGCCTGCAGCAGGTGCGTCGCGGTGTGGTTGGCCTCGGTCTCGTGGCGGCGCAGATGATCGACACGCGCGCGAACCGGCTCGCCCTCGCGCAGCGCGCCGTGCTCGACGACCACTTCCAGCGCCTGATCGTCGCCCACGCGCAGCACACCGGCGACCTGCGCGCGGCAGTCGCCGTCCTCGCATTCGAGCGTGCCGACGTCGGCGATCTGCCCTCCGCCGGGGGCGTAGAACGGGGACTCGACGAGCTTGACCAGATAGCGGCCCCCGGCGTGCTCCTCGCCGTCGGCGCGGCCGTTTGCGCCGCCGAGCGTGTGCTCGCGCACGGCGGCAATCGTCGTGTGCTGCTCCTCGGTCTCATAGCCCGTGAAGCGCGTGCTCTGGCCGGTCCCCGCCAGCTCGGCCAGCACGGCTCCGGCGCGGTCTCCCCCGCCCGCCTGCGCCGCGTCGCCGGTCTGCGCACGACCGCGTCCGCGCTGGCGCTCCATCAGCTCGTCGAAGTCGCCCTCGATCGACAGGCCCTCCTCGGCGAGGATCTCGCCGGTCAGCTCGCGCGGGAAGCCATACGTGTCGTGCAGGCGAAACACCGTCTCGGCGGCGACCGTCTGCGCTCCCGCCTCGCGCGCCCGCGCGATCTCCGACTGCAGCAGCTCCATGCCGTTTGCCAGCGTGCGCCCGAAGCCCTCCTCCTCGGCCGCCAGCCACATGTCGATCGACTCGGCGTGCTCTGCGATCTCCGGGTAGGCCGCCCCCATCAGCTCGCGCACGCGCTCGGAGTAGCGCGTGAGAAAGCCCGGCGCCAGCTCCAGCGCGCGCCCCTGCTGGATCGCGCGGCGCATCACGCGCCGCAGCACATAACCGCGGTCCTCGTTGGACGGCACGACGCCGTCGGCGACGAGGAAGGTCATCGCGCGTGCGTGGTCGGCGAGGATGCGCAGCGCGCGGTCGGATTCCGGCTCGGCGCCGTAGCGGCGCCCGGAGAGCTGCTCGCCGAGCTCGATCAGCGGCGCGAACTGGTCGGTCTCGAACACCGAGGGCTTGTCCTGCAGGATCGCCGCCATGCGGTTCAGGCCCATGCCCGTGTCGATGTTGCGCGCCGGCAGCGGCGTGAGCTTGCCCTCCTGCTGGTCGTATTGCATGAACACGAGGTTCCAGTACTCCAGGAAGCGCTCGTTCTCACCGCCCGGCAGATCGCCTGGCGCACCGTGCTGCTCGCCGCGGTCCAGATACAGCTCCGAGCACGGCCCGCACGGCCCCGCGGGACCGGCCTGCCAGAAGTTCTCCGAGCGCGGGCACAGCACGATTCGCTCTCGCGGCACGCCCATCGCCTGCCAGTGGCCGATCGCCTCGTCGTCGGGGCCCAGGTCGAGCCCTTCATCGCCCTCGAACACGGTCACCCAGATGTCGAGCTCTGAGAAGCCGTACACCTCGCGCGAGAGCTGCCATGCGAACTCGATCGCCTCCGCCTTGAAGTAGTCGCCGAAGGAGAAGTTGCCGAGCATCTCAAAGAACGTCAGGTGCCGCGCAGTGTTGCCGACGTTGTCGATGTCGACCGTGCGAAAGACCTTCTGGCAGTCGGTCAGGCGCTTGGCGGGCGGCGTTTCCTGGCCGAGGAAGTACGGCTTGAGCGGATGCATGCCGGCGACCGTGAGCAGCGCCGACGGATCATGCGCGGAGGGCACAAGCGAGGCCGACGGGATGCGTTTGTGGCCGCGCTGCTCAAAGAACGCGAGGTAGCGCTCGCGGATCTCGTCTGAAGTCATCGCAGTCATCGCGAAGGGGATCTTAGGCGGCTGCTAGGAGGCAATCGTGGCGTGGCCGACGACCAGCTCGCCGGCATAAAGGCAGGCGATCTGCCCCGGCGCGGTTCGCTCGGCCGGCTGGGCCAGCTCGATGCTCGCGTGCGCGTGGCGCCCTGCCCCGAGACCGCGCGCCAGGCGGCAGTCAAAGCGCCGCCCGTGCGAGCGCACGCGCACGCCGTCCACGCAGTCGCTGTCACGGTGCAGCGTCAGCTCGCGCACAGGGACCTCGCCGGCCAGCAGCGCGCTGCGCGGGCCGACGGTGACGGTGTTGGCGTGTGTGTCGGTCTGCAGCACATACAGCGGCTGCGGGGCGCCAATGCCGAGGCCGTGGCGCTGGCCGACGGTGTAGGCGTGCGCGCCGCGATGCTCGCCGAGCACGTCGCCTCGCTGATCGACGATCGCGCCGGGGCGCTCGCCGAGCTCGCCGTGGCGCTGCAAAAAGGCGCTGTGGCGCGTGCCGGCGAGAAAGCACAGATCCTGGGAGTCGGGCTTGCGCGCCACCTGCAGCCCCGCCTCGCGCGCCAGCTCGCGCACCTGTGTCTTCTGCAGCGCGCCGAGCGGAAAGCGCATGCGCTGAAGCGAGCCCGGCGAGAGCGCCGACAGCACGTAGCTCTGATCCTTGGCGATGTCGCTTGCCATGCGCAGCAGGCGACCTTCGTGCACGCGCGCGTAGTGGCCGGTGGCGAGCGTGCCGGCGCCGAGGCGCTCGCCGAGCTCGAGCATCGCATCGAGGCGCACGTTGCCGTTGCAGCGCACGCACGGATTGGGCGTCAGCCCGGCGCGGTGATCCTCCAGCCAGCCGTCGACTACGCCGGCGCGGAACTCCGCGCGCAGGTCGATCGACAGGTGCGCCATGCCCAGCTCGTGCGCGATCTGGCGCGCACTGCGCACGGCCTGTGCCGAGCAGCAGCTGGACTCGCCGTCGTTCTCGGCATCTGACCACAGCTCGAGCGTGACGGCGACGGCCTCGTGTCCGTCGCGCGCGACGAGCAGCGCGGCGACGGTGCTGTCGACGCCGCCGCTCATCGCGACGAGCGCGCGCGTGCGCGAAGGCGCCAGTTGCGCTTGGCAGCGTGCGGCCTGCCCGAGCGCGCGGTGCAGCGCGTCGGCGGCCAGCTCCGCGGCGTGGCGCTTGGCGACGCTCAGGCCGCCGAGCTCGGCTTCGATCTCACCGACACCAATGCGCGCCGCGCGCAGCAGCGGCGCATCGCGCAGCAAACTGACGACGGCACTGCCGGCGGCCTGTGCGGCGCCGCAGCCGCTGGCGTCAAAGCCCGCGTCGCCGATGCGCCCGTCGGCGCTGTCGCGGTCGACGCTCAGCGAGATGCGCACGAGGTCGCCGCACGCCGCGCCGCCGGCCGCGCCGGTGCACGCGCCGTCGGGCACGTGTCCGCGTCGCAGCGGTCGTTCGAGGTGCTGGGCAAGCGCGTCGCCGGTCGCATGCATGCGACCGAGTCTAAGGGCCGGCGATCAGGCGGCCAGTTTGGCTTCGCGGATCGCCTGGTCGATCGCGAAGGCGTCGGTCAGACCGGTGACGCTGGACGTCGCGCCCTTCGGGTTGATGAGCAGGATCGTCGGCGTGCTGTACACCTGCACGGTGCGCGTGAACGTCCCGAACGAGCCGACCTGACCGGACGTCGCAACGTGCACGGCGAGCTTGCCGGGAAAGGATCGCTCGGCGCCCTGCAGATTGCTGCGAACGAGCTTGTCGACAGAGCCCTTGGGGTTCCACAAGAGGATCGCCACGAGCCGGCCGTGCTTGAGCTGTGCTTCGACCTGGGACTGCAGCGCCGGGATGCCGGCCTTGACGCGTGTCGCGGAGCTCGCAGCGCCGCTGCTCGGCTTGGCGGCGCTCTGCGGCGCGGCCTTGGCTCTGGCCGGCGCGGGCGTCACGGCGGCGCTCGACTTGGCGCTCGTGCTCGAAGCGGGTTTGGCGGCGGTCGCCTGTGCCGCGCTGGTGGCGCTTGAAGCCTGCTGTTCCTTGCTCTGCAGGCGCTGGGCGTTCTGCTGGGATTGGGCGACGGCGCCGCGCGCTTTGGCGATGGCGCGCGTCAGCCCACCGACGCCCGGCGCCGAGCCGGTATAGGTCGAACTGGGAGAAGCGGACGAGCCCGAGGATCCAGATGAGCCCGCCGAAGATGAGGACGCCGCCGGCTGCGGCGACGTCGCCGGCTGGGCGGAGGAGGCCGACGACGACGAGCTTTCGCTGGAGGCGTGGTGGCGAAGCACGACGAGCCACAGCGCGAACAGCACGATGACCGCCACGAGGGCGATCTGGAAGGGCCGCGAGATCTGCTTCAGTTGGGCCATCGCCCCTACCTTCGGCATTTGCGCGCCGAGAGTTAAACGCGAAAAGCGCCGATGGACGGCTCAAGCGCGTTTTGCAAGCGCGCTGTCAGCGCGGCCGGACGGTCAGGCGACGCGGCTTCAGAGGGTGCGCAGGCCGCGCAACACGGCGTGCACGACGGTGTTGGTGTCGATGCGTTGCTGGGCGCCGTCCTGCAGGTCCTTGAGCGTGGTGGCGCCGTCGTCGACGATCGCGACGTAGCGCGCGCCGAGCGCGTCGGCCTGGCCGAGCTGACCTTTGAGCGAGCGGCCGGCGAGCTCCATCTGCGCGCTCAATCCGGCCGACCGGGCGGCCTCGAGCAGGCCGAAGCCAACGCGCCGCGCGTCGGGCGACTGCAGCGCGATGAACACGTCGACGGGCCGCGCGGCGGCGGGCTGGTCCTCGCCGGCGAGCATCATGCGCTCCACGCCGGCCGCCCAGCCCATGCCGGGCGTGGGCTTGCCGCCGAGGCGCTCGACGAGGCCGTCGTAGCGCCCGCCGCCGCCGACGCCGCTCTGCGCGCCGAGCGCGTCGGAGGTGAACTCGAAGACGGTGCGCGTGTAGTAGTCCAGCCCGCGCACGAGCGTGGAGTCGATCTCATAGCCCACGGAGGCCTCGTCGAGCAATGCGCGTACGTGTGCGAAGTGCTCGGCGTCGTCGTCTGAGAGGTGGTCGAGCAGGCGCGGCGCCTGGGCCATCACGCGGCGCGTGCCCTCGTGGTCGGCGTCGAAGGCGCGCAGCGGGTTCAGCTCGATGCGGCTGCGCACATCCTCAGACAGGCTCTGCTCGTGCACGCGCAGGTAGGCCTGCAGGCGTTCGCGGTACTCGGCGCGGCTGTCGGCGCTGCCGAGACTGGACAGGCGCAGGCGCACCTCGCGCACCTCCATCTCGCGCAGCAGCGCGGCGAGCAGAGCGATCGACTCGGCGTCGACGGCAGGGTCGTCGGAGCCGAGCGCCTCGGCGCCGACCTGCCAGAACTGGCGAAAGCGCCCCGCCTGCGCGCGCTCGTGGCGAAAGAAGCTCGACAGGTACCACAGCTTCACGGGCTGGCGGCGCTTGTGCATGCCGTGCTCGACGTAGGCGCGGCAGACCGGCGCGGTGCCCTCTGGACGCAGCGTGAGCGAACGATCGCCGCTGTCGGTGAAGGTGAACATCTCCTTGCGCACGATGTCGGTGGACTCGCCGACGCCGCGTGAGAACAGCTCGGTGGCCTCAAAGGCAGGCGTCTCGATGCGCTCGTAGCCGGCGCCCTCGAGCAGCGCGCGGGCGCGCGACTCCAGCAGCGTGCGCGCGCCGGCCTGCTCGCCGAGCACGTCATAGGTGCCGCGCGGTGCTTTGAGCTTGGGGGCGCTCAACTTCCGGCGGCCGTCGCGTCGGGCGCGGCCGTCTCGCGCGGAACGCGCTCGCGCAGCTCGGCGAGGAAGGGGTTGGTGTCACGCTCGCGCGCGAGCGTGGTCACGCCCATGTGCCCTGGATACACGACGGTCTGCGGCGGGTAGGCACGCAGCAGGCTGCCGATCGAGCGTTCGAGCGTCGGCCAGTCGCCGCCGGGCAGGTCGACGCGCCCGACCGAGCCCTGAAAGAGCACATCGCCGGACAGCAGCGCGCGCTCGGCACCCGCGGCAGCGCGCTCGCTCTCCCCCTCGCCCGCGCGTGCGATCGCGTAGGTGACGTGCCCGGGGCTGTGACCGGGCGTGAACAGCACGTCGATGTCCAGCCCGCCGAGCGACAGGCGGTCGCCGCCGGTGACGGTGTGCTCGGCCTCGTAGCTGTCAAACGGGCCGAAGCCGGGCGGCACCCAGCTCATCACGTCGGCGAGCACCGGGCGCTCGATCTCGGGGCAGTAGACGGGCGCGCCGGTTGCCTTCGCGAGCGGGGCGACGGCGCCGATGTGGTCGAAATGGCAGTGCGTGATGAGAATCGCCTCGAGACGCACGCCGAGCGCATCGATCGCATCGAGCAGACGCTGCGGCTCGTCGCCGGGGTCGACGATGACGGCCGGGCGCGGCGCCGGCTGCTGTGCGGAATCTGCGTCGGCTGGAGCGCTGACGATGTAGCAGTTCTCCTGCACGGGCCCGACGGTGAACGAACGCACGTCGAGCGCGCTCATGGCGACTGGTCGGCTGCGAGCACGCGCGCGCTCATCGCGGCGCGGTCTTGCCTCCGCGCTTGGCCTTGTTGCGCTGGCGGCGGTTGTAGATCCACGTGTCGCTGTAGTAGCTGATCGGCGTGTAGGCGATCATGCCGATGAAGAAGTAGGCGACGGTCTGCCCGGGTTTGGCGTTGAGGATCAGCCCGGACAGCACCGCGAGCACGGCGGCGGCGAGCAGGCCGCGCACGAACGCGCCCTTCCAGGTGGGCGGCTGATCGGCCTTGGCGACGCGCTTCTGCTTGGCTCGCGCGGCGTCGCCGGCGGTGCCGCTCTTCTCGGCGGCGGTCGGCTTGCGACCGGTGCGTCCGCGCGACTCGACCACGCCGGCGGCATTGCCGCGGTGCTTGGTCTGGCGTTTGCGCCTGGTCTGGGCCATGCCAGGAGCCTAGTGCGTTCTCGGCGCAGGCGCGCGAGACCGCGCAGGCGTCGATTTCTATTTATGAGGGGTCGGGTTCGCGCGCGCGATCGCCGAGCACGTTCTCGATGACGTGGCGCGAGGCGTCGAACGCCGGCATGGGGACATCGGCGGGGAAGCCGGCGAGCGCGGCAAGCGGTGCAAGGCCGACGAGCTCGGCACCGGCGACGGGCGCGTGGCGCGCGACAGCGTCGACGACGTCGGAAAGCGCCAGCTCGAGCGGCCGCTCGACGTTCATGGAGACCTGCGCGACGTCGCCGCTGAGCTGTACGCCGATGGCGCGCACGCCGGGCAGGCCGTGCTCGCCGCCTTCGCGAACGAGCGCGGCGACGCGGCGCGCGTCGGCGACCGTGGCCGGTGCGCGCAACTGCACGTTGAAGGCAACGAGCGGCTCGCGCGCGGCGACGAGTGCGGCGCCGGCGCTCGGGTGCAGGACGGTGGGGCCGAAGTCCGGCACGATCGAGCCCGCGGCGATGCGTGCGCCGAGCGCGGTGAGGCCGCCGCGCCTCAGCTCAGCGCGCGTGCGGCCGCGCCGGTCGCCCGCGAGCTCGCCGTAGAGCAGCACGGGAACGTCGAGCTGATCGGCAATGCGGTCGGCGACGACGAGCGCCTCGGCGCAGGCGGCGCCGCGCGCGGCGCATGATCGAGGTAGACGACCGGCACGACGTCGAGCGCGCCGACGTGCGGATGCGCACCGGCCTGAGCGGCATCGCCGCCGGCGCGCGCGACGACGTCGATCGACTCGACGGCCACGCGCGCGAGGCGCAGCAGCGCATCGGAGAGCGCGCGCTGGCGCGCGGCGAGCGTGAACACGGCGCGATGGTGGTCGCGGTCGCTGTGCACGTCGAGCAGGCGCACCGGCGAGGCGTCGCTCGGCGCGACGGCCTTGGCGAGCGCTCCGAGTAGCCGCGCGTCGCGCCCCTCGGACACGTTGGGCACGGCGAGCAACAGCGGCGGCTTCACGCGCACGAGGCTAAAGCGTCGCGCCGCCGAGCGGTCACGCTGACCGTCCGGAGCTCTCGCCGTGCGGCTCGCGCGAAGCTAGACTGCGCCACCCCGCCGGAGTAGCTCAGCTGGTTAGAGCAGCGGAATCATAATCCGCGTGTCGGGGGTTCGAGTCCCTCCTCCGGCATCGCAGTGGTAGAGCCATGGCTCTCGTCGCGAGTCTCGGTGACCTTGAGCGCTGAGACTATTTCGTTTCGTATGTGAACTGGTCGGCGCTCGTGCTCGAGTTCGTGCCGGCAGACGTGGTGACCTTGACTTCCACGACCCCCGTGCTTGCGGACGCGGGGGATACCGCCGTTATCGAGGTCGGCGAGGTGACCGTGAATTCTTTCGCCGCCACGCTCCCGAAGGACACGCTCGTGACGGTCGGGTTCTCGAAGTTCAGGCCGGTGATCTTGACCTTCTTACCGCCCGCGACGGGCCCTTTGCGGGTGCCAGCTTGCTCACAACCGGCGGGAGTCCCTTGCGCTGCTCGCAGGTTTCCGTCGCGTTGCTGTAGAGCTGCTTCAGATAGTAGTCGTGGCCATCGATCACCTGGTTGTACAGCGCACCGTTGGGCGCCGTCCCGAGCGATGTACCCCACGACATTTTTTCTTCGAACGCTGCACTCGGAGCCCCCCAGGCTCCGTCTGCGCAGCTGTCCGCGACCTCTTTGTTTCCGGCAACGGGACCGTTAGCCCACCCGACTGTGTAGGGGTCGGTGGCCATCTCCGCGAACTCGTGCTCGAGGGCCGGAAACTCGTCTTCGTATGCACCGTTCGGGTGCTGCGGGTCTGCGCAACCAGCGGTTCTGTAGCGCCGAGAGGACGTCAGGCGGGGATAAAGCCGCGGGATTCCGCGTGTTCGATGGCGGCCCAGGCGCCTTACGGGATACTCCCCCACGATGTCTGAGGAGCCCAAGACCTCCTATGACTTGGTTCAGCTCACGCGTGCCTGGTTCGAGGCCGCAACCGGCGGCGACCTTGACCGGACGCTGAGCTTTTTTGGCCCGGATCCAAGCTGGGATATGTCGCCGATGGGTATGGGGGTGTTCGAGGGTCTGGCGGCGATACGCGGCTTCTACGCGGACTGGATGGGTGCGTATGAGGACTACAGGATCGAGGCAGAGGAGATCTCCGACCTCGGAAATGGGGTGACCTTCGGCGTGGTCCTTCAGCAGGGCCGTCCGATGGGCAGCGCCGGTACCGTCCAGCTACGCTACGGAACCCTCGCGACCTGGGTGGACGGCAAGGCGACGCGCGTCTGGAACTACCCCGACATCGCCGAGGCTCGTGCTGTTGCCGAACGCCTCGCCGAGGAACGGGGATAGGCGATGTCGGCGAACATGGACCTCGTGCGCTCGATCTTTGCGGCCTGGGAACGAGGCGACTTCACCAACGTGACCTGGGCGGACCCAGACATCGAGTTTGAGCTGGCCGACGGCCCTGAACCCGGAAACGTGACGGGGGTGCCTGCGATGGCACAAAGCTGGAGTCACCGTTTGGGTGTCTGGGAGGGCTTTCACACATTGCCCGACGACTACCGTGAAGTGGACGGCGAACGAGTGCTCGCTCTCTATCGCTTCAGCGGGCGCGGCAAGGGAAGTGGACTTGACCTCGGGCCGATGGGCATGGAGGGAGCCTGTATCTTCCACGCCCGCAACGGCAACGTCATCCGTCTCATCGTCTACGTCGACCGCGCCCGCGCGTTTGCCGACCTCGGCCTGGCGGAGTAGGCGATGTCGCAGGAGAACGTGGAGATGGTCGGGCAGCGCGATCGCAGCGATCAATGCGCGGGACATTGACGGCTACCTCGCCTGCTGCACCGGGGATGTGGAGTTGTTGATCTCGGCGTCGGTCGGGGCCGAGTATTCGGGGGCTGACGGGATCAGGCGGTTTTTCACCGACATCGAGGACGCCGGCCCTGACTTTCGGATCGAGGTGCAGCGCTTGCAAGCAGTTAGGCGACAGCACTGTGATCGCCTTCCTACACGTCGGCTCGACCGGCCGCGCCAGCGGGATCGAGACCAGCGCTGAAAGCGCGAACGTGTACGACTTCATCGAGGGCAAGATCACTCGCATCCGCATCTTCCTCGACCGCGATGAGGCTCTCAAGGCCGTGGGGCTGGCGGAATAGGCCGGGCGTCGAGTCCTCCTGCGGCATCGCCTCCTCGGAGCCCTATCGCTCGTTAGCAGTGGGATATCCGGGTAGGACCGATGTGTGAGCACGAGCGGCCCCATGGGTAAAACAAAGCGAAAGCGCGGGCGGGCCAGGGAACCCACCCTCCGCTGCGACGCTGCTCCGCTCTCGCCGTGGTGGCGACGCGTGCTCGCGTACGTGCTGGACGGGCTGGTGATTTTCGTCGTCCAGAACATCATCTCGCTGGCGCTCGGGCGTGGCACCACGATCGTCCGCCATCAGTCTGAGGGTCATCGCTTGGACAGCCTGCTGATCACACTGGTGGTCGCAACCGTTTACTACGGAGCCTGGATGGCCAGGACCAACGGTCGCACGCTTGGCAAGTTGGCGCTCGGTATCCGCGTGTCACGAACTGACGGGCGTGCAATGACGGTGACGCGTGCGGTGTGGCGGCAGGTCGTGATCATCCACCTGATCCCCGGGCTGATCGATTTGCCCGGGCGCCCGCCCCTCCTGGAGCTGCTCCTGTCCGTGCTCGTATTCGCCGACGTGCTGTGGCCGCTGTGGGATCGCGAAAACCGAGCACTACACGACATGGCTGCCGGTACTCGCGTGAGATTTGCCTGAATCACCGAAGCCGGCGTTCGATCAGTCCACTCAACGCCCTCTGCCCTTTACGATCAGCGGCCCAGGGAGTGTCGAAGCGCCGCCTCGAGTTCGAAGCGCGCTGCCGGCTCGTCAAGCTGGGGCCCGAGCAGCTCGCGCAGCTGCGCAATTCGATAACGCGCCGTCTGGGGGTGCACATGCAGCTCGCGGGCCATCGCCGAGGCGTTGCCCTGCATTTGCACGAAGGCCAGCGCGGTTTGCGCCATTCGCGCTCGTGCGCGGGGAGTTAGACCGTCGAGCGAAGCAAGCCGTCGCTCGATGATCCGCTCGACGGCGGTTTCACCTTCGAGCAGGACCAGGTCCGCGAGCTGGTCGTCCGCGAGGAGAACCCCATCGCCGGCGACGATCGACAGCGTCCCCGAGGCCAGGCGCCACGAGCGCGGGAGCTGCTCGATCGGGCCCACGGGACCGACTGCGGCGCGCTCCTGTCGAACCGCCATGCGAAGTGCGCTTTGACGGCTTGGCGCCTGTGCATCTGCCAGCAGCACACAGCCGACCCCCTTGTGATCGGCGTGCAGCGCATGCGCGCCGAGCCGGCGCGCGATGCCGGGCAACGCTTCGGTCGAGCAGGCCAGCGCCGCCACCGCGCTCGGCAGCCGCCAGCCCGCGGCGGTCGACAGGGCCGCGACGTCAGCCTCGACAGGCGGATCGGCGAGCAGCGCTGTGACCAGCTGTGTGCGCGCTCGCTCACGCTCTCCGGCGCGCTCGGCTTGGGCCTGTGCGTAGCCGTCGACAGACTCCGCGGACAGTTCGTCGATGTAGGCGAAGATCGCCTCGGCGAGAGCCGACATCGTCTCCTGCGTGTGGCCGGACGCGTAGCCGGCTGCTGCAAAGCGCCGCCAGGCGACGCGAGCGCCGACGCGATAGGCAGCCTGCAGTGCATCGAGGGTGCGTCCGGCGCGGAACTCCTGCCAGCCCAAGCCGATGTACACGCGACGTCCGGCCTCATCGCCAGACGCCGCATCCCTGACGAGCCCCAGGAAGCGATGCAGAGCCTCCGTCACGCCCGTGCGCAGGCCGCGGCCGAAAGCCCCCTCCAGCGGGCGCACGTACTCCGGGATCTCGCGGCCGATCGTGGCCGCGATCTCATCCGCAAGCACCGGAAGCTCGGGCTCGAGCACGTCGGCGAGGTCGGGCGGTAGCGCCAGCCAGAAGTCAGAAGTTATCATCTGACTGAGCATAACTGGCCCTTGGTTGTTGCGTAGGACACGAGAATGCTCGTCTCCGTACAACTAACGTACCTACCGGTGACTCGCGCGGAGCGAACCGCAAATCTGGCAGGCGTCGTCGTGCCGTTCGCAGGCGTGCTGGCCGCAGTCTTTCTGCTCTGGAACCGCTGGGTCGACGCCACCGACCTCGCAATCCTCGCCTTCTTCTACGTGGTCTCGGCGGGCGGCATTACGGTCGGCTTCCACCGCCTGCTCACCCACCGCTCCTTTCAGACGCACCCGCGCATGGAACGCGCATTCGCGATCCTCGGCTCGCTGTCGGTGCAGGGCTCGGTGCTCGACTGGGTTGCCGACCACCGCAAGCATCACGCCCACACCGACGAGGAGGGAGACCCGCACTCACCGCATGTCGGCCACGGCAGCGGCCTGCAGGGGCTGTGGCACGCGCACGTCGGCTGGCTGACGCGCACGCAGGGCCAGGCAGACTGGAAGCGCTACGCGCGTGACCTCTATGAGGACCCCAAGATGCGTCGCATCGGCAGGCGCTTCCCGCTGTGGGTCGCACTGTCGCTTCTGCTCCCCACGTTCGCCGGTTTTGCTCTGCACGGCTGGACCTGGCAGGGCGCCGTTCGCGGCTACGTGTGGGGCGGCCTGGTGCGCATCTTCCTGGTCCACCACGTCACCTGGTCGGTCAACTCCGTCTGCCACTTCTTCGGACAGCGGCGCTTTCGCACCGAGGATCGCTCGACGAACGTGGCCTGGCTGGCGATTCCTTCGCTCGGGGAGTCCTGGCACCACAACCACCATGCCTTCCCGCGCAGTGCCGTCCACGGGTTGCGCTGGTATGAGGTCGACCCCTCGGCACTGGCGATTGCATTGCTGGAGCGAGTCGGCCTGGCCTGGAGTGTCGTGCGCATCTCGCCCGCCCGCCAGGCGACGCGACTCGCCCGTCCGACGCCGTCCGGGGAGACTCTCGCGCCGTAGTGTCGACCCGGCAATCCTGCCGGGTTGCCAGGGACGCGTTTGCGTTCTGCGCCCGGCGGGTAGACCGCGCTTTGGCACCGTCCGGTGCCGGCGGGGACGCGGGACCGATCCCGGGGCGACGACGAGAGCGGGGCGACAGATGACGGCAGCAGGGGCAGCGCAAGCGGCAGTGTCCGACTCGATTGCGCGACGGTCGCGCTGGGGCGCGCGGTTGTTTGCCGCCGTGCTGCTGGTCGCCTGCGCGGCACTCGCCGCGCCGTCTGCGCAAGCGGCGCGTGACACCGGAACAGGACCCGTTCTACAAGTACGAAGGCAAGCCTCCCCTGGGCCGCCTCGCGCCCGGAACGGTTTTGAAGACGCGCACCGTTTCCGTCCACATCGCGGGCATCGGACTGCCGATCTCAGCCGTACAGCTTCTCTACCGCTCGACCTCAGAGCTGCACAAGCCGACCGTCAACGTGACCTCGGTGCTGCTGCCGCCGGTGAAACTCAGCACGTCGGTGCTGTCCTACCAGTCGTTCTACGACAGTCTCAGCACGGCAGATGACCCGTCCTACGCGATCTCCACAGGCGGTCTGCCGGGAGGCGAAATCGCGCAGGTCGAGTCGGTGCTGATCGCCCCGGCGCTGCTGGCGGGCGAGACGGTCGTCGTTCCCGACACCGAGGGCGAGGAAGCGGTCTTCTCCGCCGGTCCGGTGTACGGCTACAACACGCTCGACTCGCTGCGCGCGGCGCTCAGCTCGCCGGCGACGGGCCTTGCCTCTGACGCCAAAATCGCGCTGGCCGGCTACTCCGGCGGAGCGATCGCGACGGAGTGGGCCGCTCAGGAGGCGCCCACCTACGCTCCCGAGATCAACTCGAACGTTGTCGGCGCGGCGATGGGCGGCGTGCTCGTCGAGCCTGCGCACAATCTGAAGTACGTCGAAGGCAGCGGCAGCTGGGCATCGATCATCCCGATGTCGCTGGTCGGCCTCTCGCGCGCATTTCACCTCGACCTGACGCCTTATCTCAGCGAATACGGCAAGGAACTGCTCGCCGCCGATCAGAACGCCTCGATCACCACCGAGCAGAAAGTTCCCGGCCTGACCTGGTCGCAGCTGGCCAAGCCTGAATACCCGACGCCCGAAACGATCCCTGTGTTTGTAAAAACCGCGAACCAGCTGATCGTGGGGCGCAAGGGCACGCCGACTGTGCCGCTGCTCATCGGACAGGGTAACGGTGGCGAAGAATTCGAAGAAACGCCGGGCAACAAGCCGGGAATCGGACCCGGCGACGGCGTGATGATCGCCGGTGACGTGCGCTCGCTCGCGCGCGAATGGTGCAGTCGGGGCGTCGCCGTGCACTACACCGAATACCAGCACCTCGGACACATCGAGGGCGCGGGTCCGTGGCTCACCGAAGCCGCCGGCTGGCTCGCCGAACGGTTCGCGGGCCTCGCGGCGCCGCAGAACTGCGCGGAAATCGCACCCGGCAACTCGCTGGCGCCGATCAGGAAAGCGAAATAGCCGGCGGCGGTAGTTCCGCGCGCGCAGGCTAGATACTGGCGCCCCAGGGCACGCTCGCCGGATCGGCCACCGACCCGGCCGGCGTGCTCTCCCAGTTGACGACCAGCCAGCAACCGAGCGCGAGCACGATCGGAGCGTTGGGAATCTGCGCGATCGAGTCCTCGCTGCGCAACCGCAGTGCGAACTTGAGCGGCTCGCTCGGAGAAAGCGTCGAGCTCACCTCGATGCGCCGGCCTGCTTCGGTCGTGAACCGCCACGACCTCGGCCGCAGCGGCAGCCCGCGAAGCTTGACCGTGGCCTGGGCCGAACGAAGTCCGCCGCCGCGACGAACGAGCAGTGGGTCAAAGCGGCAGATCAACTGCTCGGTGGCGTGGTCCTCGACGCCGTAGTGCCAACCGTGAGGTCTCGTGCGGACGATTTGCAACTCGCGCGTGCCGACGGTGAGCCTCGCGTCGCCATCGATCCGGGCGAGCTCGGCGTCGTTGTGGATCAGGCGGCCATGGGTGAAATGGAACTCGATCACGCCCAGATGATTGCCCAGTGCGACCCGTGCCGTCATCGACGTGACGCCAGCTTGTCTGCGCGCACCCCAACCGCACGATCGGCGAGACGCACAGGCGACCGCCGGTCGCCCCTGGCTAGGATGGGGCGATGTCGCTGTTCGAGCAACTCAACACACTCGCCGGCTCGCCGCTTGACCCTGCAGAGCTCTCCGGACGCGCGGTGCTCGTCGTCAACGTCGCATCGCGTTGCGGTCTGACGCCGCAGTACACAGGCCTGGAGGCGCTACAGCAGACCTATGGCGAGCGCGGCTTCACGGTGCTCGGAGTGCCGTGCAATCAGTTCGCCGGCCAGGAGCCGGGCAGCGCCGAGGAGATCCAGACGTTCTGCTCGACCACCTATGGCGTCAGCTTCCCGATGACCGAGAAGCTCGACGTCAACGGGGCCGAGCGCCACGCGCTCTACGACACGCTGACAGAGACCGCCGATGCGACCGGCGACGCGGGCGACGTGCAGTGGAACTTCGAGAAGTTCCTCGTCTCCGCCGGCGGAGCGCCCGTCGCGCGCTTTCGTCCCACCGTGGAGCCCGAGTCGCCCGAGCTGACCGCCGCCATCGAGTCGGCTCTGCCGAGCTGACCGCCTACCGGAAGAGAGTTCGCCATGTCCAGCACCCCCGCCCTCAGTGCGCCGTCTGCCGGCGCGCCGTTTGCCGCGACCACGATCGAGCGCCGCGAGCTCGGCAAGCACGACGTGCTCATCGACATCAAGTTCTGCGGCATCTGCCACAGCGACATCCATCAGGTCAAGGACGAGTGGGGCGGCTCGATCTTCCCGATGGTTCCCGGGCACGAGATCGCCGGGGTCGTCTCGGCGGTCGGCGGCGCAGTCGAGCGGTTCGCGTCCGGCGACCACGTCGGCGTCGGCTGCCTGGTCGATTCCTGCGGCGAGTGCGAGTACTGCAATGCCGGCGAGGAGCAGTTCTGCGTCAAGCGTGCCGTGCCGACGTACAACGGGCGCGGCTATGACGGGGAGCCGACCTACGGCGGCTACAGCCGGCACGTGGTGGTCGACGAGCGCTTCGTCGTGACGATCCCCGACAGCCTCAAACTGGACGACGCCGCGCCGCTGCTGTGCGCGGGCATCACCACGTACGTGCCGCTGAAGCACTGGAAGGTCGGCCAGGACACGAAGATCGCGATCGTCGGCATGGGCGGTCTTGGCCATGTCGCCGTGCAGATCGCCGCAGCGATGGGCGCCGAGGTCACCGTGCTCAGCCAGTCGCTGAGCAAGCAGCAGGACGGGCTCCGCTTCGGTGCCAAGCACTACCACGCCACCTCCGAGCGCGACACCTTTCGCAAACTTCGCGCCAGCTTCGATCTGATCCTCAACACCGTGTCGGCGAACCTGGACATCGACGCCTACCTCGGCCTGCTGCGCGTCGACGGCACGATGATCAACGTCGGCGCCCCGTCGGACCCCTATTCGGTGGGCGGCTTCTCACTGATCGGCGGGCGCAAGAGCCTGGCCGGGTCGGCGATCGGCGGCCTGCCCGACACGCAGGAGATGCTCGACTTCTGTGCCGAGCACGGCGTCAAGCCCGAGATCGAGCTGATCGGCGCCGACGACGTTGACGATGCGTACGAGCGCGTCGAGCAGAGCGCCGTGCGCTACCGCTTCGTGATCGACGCGGCGACGATCGGCGCCGCAGCCGCGGCGTGATCCTCGGCAGGCGTTCGCGCTTGCCGTCGTCGCGGGCGAGGCGTAGCATCAGTGCGGCAACAAGCCATCCCCGCTTCTGCGAACCAGCCTGCGCAGGGCACCGTCGGGCCACGGCCCACGGCGACCTCACGGACCGCTTCTCCCAAGCGACTTAGCGCCATTCACTACGAGAGTTGCCCGGAGGGCCCGTCTGGGGCAGTCTGGGGACGATCAAGGAGGTTCGCCCCATGCACCCGTCCGACGATCGAGTCGACGGCGTCCCGCAGGCCGGCGATGCTCGCAACCCCGAGGCCGAGATGGTCGAGATCGAGCACGAAACGATCGATCTCGTCGCCAACGTGCTTGCGATCGCCCTGCCCATAGCCGCACTCGCGGTCGCCGGCTGGCTGACGTGGGGAGGCGGCCTGCACTGGCAGGACCTGCTCGTGCTGCTGATCACATACGTGGTAACCGGGATGGGCATCACGGTCGGCTTTCACCGCCTGTTCACGCACCGCAGCTTCCAGACGACCCGTGCGCTGCGCATCGCCTTCGCGGTGACGGGATCGATGGCGGTCGAGGGGCCGCTGATCGAGTGGGTCTCCACGCATCGCAAGCACCACCGCTTTTCAGACCGCCAGGGCGACCCGCACAGCCCGCACGCCGACCGCGGGCCGGGCTGGGCCGGCGCCGTGCAGGCGCTGGGCCACGCGCACGTGGGCTGGATCTTCCGCGGTCAGGACCTGGCCAACCCGGACCGCTATGCCAAGGATCTGCTGGCCGACCGCGATCTACGTCTGATCACGCGTGCCTTTCCGCTGCTGGTCCTCGCGGGGCTCGCGCTGCCGTTCGGTCTCGGCGTGGCGCTGACGGGCTCGCTGCTCGGTGGCCTGACGGGCCTGCTGTGGGGAGGCGCCGTGCGCATCTTCCTGCTGCACCACGCGACGTTCAGCATCAACTCGCTGTGTCACTTCTTCGGCCGGCGGTCATTTGACACCGGCGACGAGTCGCGCAATCTGGCATGGCTGGCACCGCTCACCTTCGGCGAGGCCTGGCACAACAACCATCATGCGTTCCCGACCTCTGCCAGGCACGGTCTCGGTCGCCTGCAGGCAGACCCGGGTGCCTGGCTGATCGGCGGCCTCGAGCACACCGGGCTGGCATGGGGCGTCGTGCGCGTGCGCCCCGAGCATCAGCGGGCAAAGCGGCTGGCCGGAGCGGGCTAGCTAGAGCTCGCGCTCGTAGTAGTAGTTCAGCGGACCCTCGGGCTTTCCTTCGCGATTGCTGAAGCCGAGGCTCTCATAGAGCGTGCGTGCGGCCACGTCCTGCTCTCCGGTGCCGAGTTCCATGTAGTCGGCGCCACGCTCGCGCGCGAGGTCGATCGCTTGCTCCATCAGGGCGCGTCCAAGCCCGCGACCGCGCAGCGCGGGCGCCACGTAGAGCTCGGCCAGATAGCACTCCAGTCCCTGTGACCAGATCGCGGCGCGGAAGCGAAGCACCGCCAGGCCGTCGGGCGCCTCGCCGGCCAGCAGCACGGACGTCTCGCCGCCCGCGATCAGCCCCTCGATGCGTCGGGCCAGCTGTGCGGCGCCCGGCGTTGGATCGCCGAACTCGCGATTGAAGTCGTCGAGCAGACGCCCGATCTGCTGGGCGTCAGACGGGCTGGCAACGCGGACCATCTGAGCCGCAGTCTACGTTCGCCGGCGGCCCTCTGCGGGTGACACCGCCTGCTCACGGCCGCGCAAAGCGCCGGCGTGCCCGCTCGACGCCCGTGCCCGCGTGACAGCCGTCGAGATGGTCGTCGACGAGCCCCATCGCCTGCATGAACGCATACGCGGTCGTCGGCCCGACAAAGCGCCAGCCGCGCTTCTTCAGATCCTTTGCCAGCGCCCCCGACTCGGGCGTCGTGGCGAGCTTGCGCAGGCCGGCCAGATCGAGTCGCTGCTCGCGCGCCTTTGGCTCAAAGCGCCACACGTAGCGCGCGAGCGAGCCCTCGGCCTCCACCAGCTCGACGGCGCGACCGGCGTTGTTGATCACCGCCTCGATCTTGCCGCGGTGGCGCACGATGCCCGCATCGCCGAGCAGGCGCTCGACGTCGCGCTCGCCGAAGCTCGCCACGCGCACAAAGTCAAAGCCCGCGAATGCCGCCCTGAAGGCCTCGCGCTTGCGCAGGATCGTCAGCCAGGAGAGCCCTGCTTGGAAGCCCTCGAGGCTCAGCTTCTCGAACAGGCGGATGTCGTCGGCCACGGGAAAGCCCCACTCGCAATCGTGGTAGGCGCGGTAGCCGGCGTCGGCGCCGGCCCACCAGCAGCGCGTCACGCCGTCCTCGCCCACGACCAGTCCCTCGCGTAGCACTCCCCCGGCTTAGCAGCACGGTCAGGTCGCCGTCAAGGAGAATCCCTGCATGGCGCTGAGCGCGCAGACGATCCTCGACCGTGTGCGGCGCGTGCCTGCCGGCTTCGTGACCACCTATGGCGACCTCTCTCCCGGCGCGCCGCGACACGCCGGTCGGGTGCTCTCGCAGATGCCGCGCGACGTCCCGTGGTGGCGCGTCGTGCGCAGCGACGGCAGCTGGCCCAAGGGCGCTGAGCAGCGCGCGCGGCTGCTGGCCGAGGACGTGCCGTTGCGCGGGCAGCGCGTCGTGATGGCCGATGCACGTGTGCCGCCCGAGGCGATCCGCTAGCCGAGCCGCCTACGCAGCTAGGCTCACGCAGCGCCACCCGGCGCCGCGAGACCCACAGCAAGCGACCGCCAATGAGCCCCGAACCGCACGACGCCGCACCGCTCGACTCGCTCGGCGTTCTCGCCGACGCCCAGGCACGCGCCGGCGAGACGATGGCGCTCGCCTCACGCCATCTCGACCCATCGCTCGTCGACGTGCTGCGGATCCTCGGCTTCGACAGGCAGTACGCCTCGGCGCGCGGGTCCTACCTCTACGACGCCGACGGCCGCGCCTACCTGGACTTTCACACCGGCGAGGGATTCGCGAGCCTTGGCCACAACCATCCCGGCGTGCGCGAGGTTCTTCAGGCTGCGCTCGCCGCGGACCTCGTCGACGGCGTGCAGATCCATTACTCGGCGTTGGCCGGGATGCTCGCCGAGGCTCTGACCGCACGACTGCCGGACGGGCTGGACGCGGTGTTTTTTGCCAGCACCGGCGCCGAGGCGGTCGACTCGGCGATGAAGTTCGCGCGCGCGGCCACCGGCCGCCCGCGCTTTGTCTCCTGCGAGAACAGCTTTCACGGCGTCACACTGGGGCCGCTGTCGCTGGTCGGCGACGAGTTCTTCAAGGAGGGCTTCGGCCCGCTGCTGCCCGGGTGCGAGCGCGTCCCGTTCGGCGATCTCGCGGCGCTGGAGTCCCAGCTGCGACGCAAGGACGTCGCCGCGCTGATCGTCGAGCCTGTGCAGGGCCGCATGGTCACGCTCCCTCCCGAGGGCTATCTGCAGGCTGCACAGCAGCTCTGCCGCCGCTACGGCACGATGTTCGTCGTCGACGAGATCCAGACCGGCCTCGGACGCACGGGTCGCTGGTTCGCGCTGGAGCACTCAGACCTGGAGCCGGACTTCGTGCTGGTCGGCAAGGCGCTCAGCGGCGGCTACATGCCGGTCGCCGCGATGGTCACCACGCGCGAGATCTACCAGAAGGCGGTCGGCACGCTGGAGCGCAGCTACGTGCACCAGTCGACCTACGGCCGCAACCGCCTGTCCGCCGCGGCCGGGCTCGCCGCGCTGCGCATCATCGAGCGCGACGGGCTGGTCGAGAACGCTGCGCGCATGAGCGACTTCCTTCAGGCGGGCCTGGCCGAGCTTCAGCAGCGCTATGAGATGGTCAAGGAGATCCGCGCCAGCGGGCTGATGATCGGCATCGAACTGCGCGCCCCCAGCTCGCGCGTGGGAAAGCTCAACTGGCGCCTGATCCACATGGCCAGCGAGGGTCTGTTCCCGCAGCTGATCGTCATCCCGCTCCACCGCGACCACGGCGTCATCACGATGGCTGCCGGCAAGAACGACGTGATCAAGCTGCTGCCGCCGCTCACGCTGTCCGAGCCCGAGGCGCAGAGCTTTCTCGATGCACTCGACGCCGTGCTCGCCGACTGCCACGGCCCGTCGAGCAAGAACTGGTCTGTCGTGCGTGACATCGCCAAGGCGACGCTGCTGCGCCGCGGCGCGCCGGACGCCTCCAAGGGCCGGCAGGCAGCGGACGCCGCGGACGCGCCGAATGCCGCCGGCTCGCCGTTTCGCGGCAGGCCGCTGGACCCCTCGAGCGAAGAGGTGTGCCTCGTCACCGGCGCGTCGGGCTTTATCGGCGGGCGACTGGTGCGCCGGCTGGCCGGCGAAGGACGCGCCGTGCGCTGTCTGGTGCGCGAGAGCAGCGACAGCTCGGCGCTGGAGGCGCTGGATGTGCAGATTGCCGTCGGCGACCTGGCCGACGAGCGATCGCTGGCGCGCGCCGTGGACGGCTGCAGCCATGTGCTGCACTGCGGCGCGCTGGTGTCCGACTGGGCGACCAGGCAGGAGATCGAGCAGACCAACGTTGCCGGCACGCGCAGGCTGCTCGACGCGTGCACCGGTGCGTCGGTCAAGCGCTTCGTGCACTTCAGCACGACCGACGTGTACGGTCATCCCGACGCCGCGGACATCGATGAGAACTATGCCTCCAGACGCTTCAGCAACTGGTACGCGCAGACCAAGCTGCAAGCCGAGCGCGAGGTCCGCTGCGCCGCCGCCGAGCACCGCCTGCAGGTCGTGATCCTGCGCCCGGCGACCGTCTACGGGCCGGGTTCGACCGACGTCGTCGGCGAGATCGCGCGAGCGATCCGCGCGCGCAACATGCTGCTCGTCGATCACGGCCGCGCGGTCGCCGGCCTGTGCTACGTCGAGAACCTCGTCGATGCCGCGGTGCTCGCACTCGGCCACGACGGTGCGCCCGGCCAGGCCTTCAACGTCAGCGACGGACTGGACGTCACGTGGCGGCAGTTCACCGACGGCCTCGCCGCCGGGTTGGACTGCCGGCCGGTCCGCTGGAGCATGCCCTATTGGATGGCCAGCGGCATCGGCTTCTCACTCGAGCAGGGCTATCGCGCGCTGCGCCGCACCACCGGCCTGAGCGCCGCACCGCTGCTCTCGCGCCAGGCCGTGCAGGTGCTCGGGCGCAACCAGGACTTCAGCAACCGCCATGTGCGAGAGACGCTCGGCTGGGAGCCGGGCGTCGGCTACGCCGCGGGATTGAGCGCGACCGTCGACTGGCTCAGACGCGACTACCTCGCCCCTGGCTGATCGCTCCCCGATACGCGGCCGGGACTTTGGCGTTGCCGTCAGCGAGACGACGAAGCGGCTGCGCTCCCGCGCCGCGCCGGGCGCGCAGGCGCAGTCGCCGGCGGGCGCGATGAGATCCCAGGGTGCGACGCGTGTCGCGTCTGTTCGGTTGCCGGCCCCTGCAGGTGCTCGCAGAGCGCCTGCACAACCTGCGCATCGAACTGCGTGCCCGCATTGGCCTGCAGCTCGGCGATCGCGGCCTCGGGCGTACGGGCGCTGTCGTAGGAGCGCTCGGAGATCATCGCGTCGTAGGCGTCGCACACCGAGATGATGCGCGCGCCGAGCGGGATGTCGGTCGCGGCGAGTGCGTCGGGATAGCCCTTGCCGTCCCAGCGCTCGTGGCTCGAGCGCACCAAGCGCGCGACCGGGCGCAGCGCCGGCGCTGCGTTGAGGATCCGCTCGCCGATGATCGTGTGCTGGCGCATCAGCGCCCACTCGCTGTCGTCGAGCGGTCCCGGCTTGTACAGGACCTTGTCGGGCACGGCGAGCTTGCCGAGGTCGTGCAGCTCGGCCGCGCGGCGCAGCTCGTCGAGCTGCTCTGAGTTCAGCTCGAAGCGACGGCCGATCGCCGTCGCGAGCACGCCGACGTCGCACAGATGGTCGTGCAGGCTGGGCTCGCGCTCGGTGAGCAGTTGCATCAGCACGCTCTGCTGCATCAGCACGGTCTGCGCCCGCACACGCAGCGAGCGCCCCGCATCGGACTTGTCGGCATACATGCGCTCGTCGGCCAGGTTCAGCGCGGCGCTCACCGTGTCGGCGTCGCGCGGCAGGTTGACCACGCCGCAGGAGGCGGTCACCGTGAAGCCGCTGCCGCGCTCTGCCAGCGCAGCCTGGGCCGCCAGCACGCGGTCGTCCTCACGGGCGAGATGACCCGCGAGCAGCACGCAGAACTCATCGCCGCCCAGCCGGTAGGCGGCCCCGTGGCCCTGCACGGCCCCGGCCAGCGCGCCGCCGAGCCGTACGAGCAGCGCGTCCCCGGCGCCGTGGCCGAAGCTGTCGTTGTAGCGCTTGAAGCCGTCCAGATCGAAGAATGCAAGCGTCGCATCCTGCCTGCGCCGCGCGCGCTCAAGCGCCGCGTCGAGATCCTCCATCAAGCGGCGCCGGTTGCCCAGCCCGGTGAGCGCATCGGTTGTCGCGCCGCGCGTTTCGCGCTTGAGCATCTGCACGTTCTCCCGGTAGGTCAGACCTGCCCGCGTGCCCGCGGCCAGCAGCGCGAGCGTCGCCAGCGCGACCGACAGGCCGGTGAGCGGATGCGACGAAGCCGAGGAGTTGACCAGCAGGGCCAGCGCGATGAGCGCTGACCCGGCGGGCAGCGCGATCGTGCGTCTGACGACCGTCCTGGGCGCCCGGCGATCGGCACGCGGCTGCCACGCCGCGTAGGCCATCAGCGCCATCGACGCGGGCCACAGCGTGTCGAGGATGTTGCCTTCGACGTAGGTGCCCTTGGCCACCTGGTAGACGTAGACCATGTCCGCCGAGGCGTTCACGACGATCGCCGCGCCGAGCAGCAGCCACTGCCTACCGGGTTTCCAGCCGGACAGCGCGAAGCCGACCGCGATGAACACGAGCAGCAGCAGGTCGCCGAACGGATAGGCGAGGTTGACGCCCACCGACGCGGCGTCACCGCCGCTGACGCCGAGCACCGCCGGGAAGATCAGCGCGGCACCGAGCGCGGCCATCGTCGCGCCGACCACGATGCCGTCGAGCCACACGGCCGCGCCGGTATGGCGGAAGTGCGAGCGCATCAGCAGCGTCAGGCCCACGTACATCAGCGGGTACAGGGCGAGATAGAAGCCGTCGGCGAGCGAAGGGTATGGCGGGTTGGCCAGGCCGTCGAGCCAGATCGTCCACGTGAAGTCGCCCGCGGTCCACGCCAGCAGCCCGGCGCTGATCAACAGCCATGCCGCCCTGTCCTCGCGTCTGCGCAGCGCGCGCGCGACGCACAGCGCCACGGCCGCGAGCTCGATCGCCGTGTACACCCACTCGTTGGCGAAGTCATCCAGCCAGGGACCGCCGAAGCCCGCAAGAGCATGGGCGCCATCGAACACGGTAGCCAGCGCAAGCGCCGCGAACGCGAGCACGAGCACACGAGACCTGCCCTCGAAGAGCCGCGTCGAGTTGCGTGCGGGCAGCGCCATCTGCACTGCGACAGACATCGGCCGATCGTGGCGCCGCCTTGAAGGTACTCGCCCCGCCGTGGACGCGACATCGCGGGCTCGATCTCCGCCGCCAGGTTGGACTGACCGGCGGCCCGCAAGCATCTATGCTCAAGCGGAGGGCGCCTCCACTTGGCCATTTCGCCTGCTCTATTCGGAGGCTGCCTCCGCTTACATCGGTCCTCCCCGCAGCCCCATGTCCACGTCCGACCCCCCGTACCCCTCGATCGCTGAGCGCACGCTGCGCGCGGATGCCCGCGAGAACCGCGAAAAGCTGCTGCGCGCGGCGAGCAGCCGGTTCGCCGCCGACGGGTCCGACGTCGCGCTGGAGACGATCGCACGTGCGGCCGGTGTCGGCATCGGCACGCTGTATCGCCATTTTCCCACGCGCCAGGCGCTGATCGAGGCCGTCTACCGCAGCGAGGTCGACCGCCTGTGCGCCTCCGCGGGCGAGCTGCTGGCCCGGCTGCCGGCCGACGTGGCGCTCGCGGAGTGGATGGAGCGCTTCGTCGCCTACGCGGCGACCGAGCGCGGGCTGTCCGGGGCGCTGAAGTCGGCCGCCTCCTCGCCGTCCGACCTCTTCGGGGCCACGCGCGAGCGGCTGCTCACGGCGATCGGCTCGCTGCTGGGGGCAGGCATCGCGACGGGCCGGATCCGCGCCGACGTGACCGCCGAGGACGTGCTCACGTCGATCAACGCCGTGTGGATGATCGCCAGCGAGGGCGAGCCGTGGGCCACACAGGCTCGCCGCGTGCTGGCGCTGCTGATGGACGCCCTGCGCACCGGGACGGCCCAAAATCCTCAATAGATAGAAGCTTGTTTTGGTCGAACTGCCGGACGAGGCCCGGTGCTATGCCGCGAGCTCGGGCTCGCCGGCGAGCGTCGGTCTGCCGGCGCGTTCGCGCTTTGATTCGTACATCGCGCGGTCGGCGCGCGCGACCAGCGCCTCCGCTCCGACCGCTTCGCCGCTTGACCAGGCAACGCCGATGCTCGCCTGGCGTCCACCCGCCGACAGCGCGACGTCGCGCCGCAGCCCGTCGGCGATCCGCTCGGCGAGCGCGACCGCCGGCTCGTGGCCGCCGATCTCCGGACACAGGATCAGGAACTCGTCGCCGCCGATGCGCCCGACGAGATCCTGCTCGCGCACGGCGCCGCGCAAGCGCTCGGCGATGCGTCGCAGCAGCCGGTCGCCGGCGGCATGCCCGTGCTCGTCGTTGACCTGCTTGAAGCCGTCGAGGTCGATGAACAGGACGGCTCGTTCGGCGCGCCGCTGCCCGCTTTTGATGTTCGCGTCCAGCGCGAGCAGGATCGCCGCGCGGTTACAGCAACCGGTCAGTTCGTCGGTCGTCGCACGGTGGCGCAGCTCCTCGTGCATGCGCGTGCTGTCGGTCACGTCGGTGACGCATGCGATCGCGCCACTGACGCTGCCGTCCTCGTGCGTGAGCGCGCGCAGGGCGATCGTGCAATAGCCGGGCTCGTCGTTGCTCGGCATCCGCAGCGCGACCTCCACATCGGCGGGGCGCCCGTCGCGCAGCACGCCCGCGATCGCCGCTTCCAGCGCCGGGCGGTCGGCCGCCACGACCGACGTGAGCTGTTGATCGATGCGGTCCATCGGCTTGCTGCAGAGGATCTCGTGCAGGCGGTCGTTGGTGTAGACCACGCCGCCGTCGGTGTCGATCTGAAAGAGGCCCACGGGTACCGCCTGCGCGAGCTGGTCGAGCAGCTGCTCGCGCGCACGCAGCGCCTCGTGAGTGGCCATCTCGTCGGAGATGTCGACCATCTCGCAGACCACGCAGCCGTGCTCGGGGTCGTCGAGCAGGTTGTGGTTGGTTATCTCAAACCACGTCCACGCGCCGTCCTTGCCGCGCAGGCGCTGGCGAATCCGCCGCGCCGGGCCGGGCTTGGCGAGCATTCGCATCCAGTTGTCGATCGCCAGCGCCTCATCGTCGGGGTGCAGGAACTCCAGCCAGCGCTGTCCCAGCATCTCGGCGGAGCTCCAGCCGAGGATCTGGCTCGTCGCCTCGTCGACTGCCGTGATGACGCTCAGCTCGGACTTGCGCACGCTGGCAAAGCGCGGCGCCAAGCTCACAGGCGGACCCTCTGCGGCGGCGGCCTCGCGCGCGGCGGCGTCGCGGCCGACGAGCATCGTCAACACCACGCCATGACGCTCACGCAGGTCCAGCCCGAACAGCGTCACGTCGTGGCTGTATCCGGGCGGGCGAAACACGCAGCGCCCGGCGCCCCTGTCGAGGACCTGTTGCCAGTTCTCCACGAGGCGCTTGCGGGTCTCGTCGTCGAGGCCTTCCACGCCGGAGCGACCCTTGAGCGCCGAGTTCTGTTGCAGGTTCAGCGACGCCGGCATCTCCACGAACATGCCCGTCGCCGACAGCGCCGAGACCGGCGCCTCGGGGAAGGTGCTCAGCAGCGACCGCAGCGTGCGCTCGATGCGCTCGGCGTCGATGTGCTCCTCGCCGTGGCCATCGAACAGATCGCCGATCGCCGGCGGCGTCACCGGCGCCTGCGCGTGCTCATGGGTTCCCGGCTCGCCTGCGGGATCCAGAGGCGGTACTGTCGCATGCTCAGAGCGCACCAGCCTGTGATCGGCAACCGGTTCGCCTAGTTGAGAGCGGCCGCCCGCGCTGGACGATCGGGTGGCCGGCGTCCTTCACACGGCTCACCGGCCGATGGCGGAGCGCATCTAAGCTATCCAGGCGTGAGCGAGCAAACTGATGCCGGGGGCGTCCCACGCCCGCAGAGCGCGGCGATGCCCTCGCCGTTTCCGCCGATCGCCGAGTACGGGTTCCTGTCTGACTGCCACACCGGGGCGCTGATCGCGCCCGACGGCAGCATCGACTGGCTGTGCGTGCCGCGCTTTGACGCCGCGAGCGTGTTCGGCGCGCTGCTGGACCGTCAGGCCGGCGATTTCCGCTTCGCGCCGTTCGGCGTCAACGTGCCTTCCGCGCGCGCCTACGAGCCCGGCACGAACATCCTGCTGACGACGTGGAAGACGCCGACCGGCTGGGCGATCGTGCGCGACGCGCTGATCCTCGGACCGCGCCGCGGAGAGGATCGCGTGACGCCACACACGCGCCCGCCGACCGACGAAGACGCCGAGCACCTGCTCGTTCGCGTGGCGATGTGCCTCGACGGCGAGGTCGAGATGGAGCTGACCTGCGCGCCGGTGTTCGACTACGGGCGCGCGGTCGCCGATTGGTCGCTCGCCGAGGACCTCCACACGGCAGACGCGAGCGGCGCCGGTATGACGATCCGGCTGCAGACCGATCTGACAGTCGGCGTCGAGGGCGACCGCGTGCGTGCGCGACACGTGCTGGCGCGCGGCGAGCAGGTCTACTGCGCGCTCTCCTGGGCGGAGGCGCTCGACGGGCCGAACAGTCTCGACGAGGCCAACGGGCGCCTCGCGCAGACGGCGCACTTCTGGCGCAGCTGGATGGACCGCGCGCGCATCCCCGACCATCGCTGGCGCGCCGCGATCCAGCGCTCGGCGCTGGCGATCAAGGGACTCACCTACATGCCCACGGGCGCAACGGTCGCTGCGCTGACGACGTCGCTGCCCGAGACGCCCGGCGGTGAGCGCAACTGGGACTACCGCTACACGTGGCTGCGCGATTCGACGTTCACGCTGAAGGCGCTGCACTACCTGAACCTCGACTGGGAGGCCGAGGAGTTCATGCAGTTCGTCGCCGACCTACAGACCAACGAGGACGGCGCACTGCAGATCATGTATGGGATCGGCGGCGAGCGCGACCTCGCCGAGTCCACGCGCGACGATCTCTCGGGCTATGCCGGTGCGCGACCGGTGCGTCTCGGCAACGGCGCCTTCGACCAGCGCCAGAACGACGTGTTCGGTGCCGCGCTGGACGCGATCCTGCTGCACACCCAGCGCAGCCAGCGCCTGCCGCGGCGCCTGTGGCCGCTCGTGCAGGCACAGGCGCAATGCGCGAGCGCGGTGTGGCGCGAGCCCGACCAGGGCATCTGGGAGGCGCGCGGGCGCCCGCGCCACTACGTCTCCTCAAAGCTGATGTGCTGGGTCGCGCTCGACCGCGCCTCGAAGCTCGCCGCGATCCGTGGTGACGCCGAGCACGAGGCACTTTGGCAGGCGACCGCGCAGGAGATCCGCGAGGACATCCTCGCCCACGGGCTGACCGAGGCGGGCGTGTTGCGCCAGCATTACGACACCGAGGCGCTGGACGCCTCCAACCTGCTGGCCGGGATCTTCGGCTTCTTGGCGGGCGACGACGAGCGCCTGCGCGCAAGCGTGCTGGCGATCGCCGACGAGCTGACCGAGGACGGCTTCGTGCTGCGCTACCGCACCGAGGAGACCGACGACGGCATGTCCGGCAAGGAGGGCAGCTTCTTGATCTGCTCGTTCTGGCTGGTCTCCGGCCTGACAATCGTCGGCGAGTACCAGCGCGCGCGCGACCTGATGGAAAAGCTGCTGCGCGTCGCCTCGCCGCTGGGGTTGTACGCGGAGGAGTTCGACACGAACACCGGCCGCCATTTGGGCAACTTCCCGCAGGCCTTCTCGCACCTGGCGCTGATCGAGGCCGCCGGGCGCCTGATCCTCGCCGAGCGCCTGGCCGAGATGTCGCTGTGAGCGTCCTAGATTGAGTGTCATGGCCAAGGCATGGGTACTGGACACCGAGACGAAGGGCACGGGGGCGCACATGGCGCCGCTGGAGCGCGCCGACCGCAAGGCCGGCGAGCAGCGCGAGCTTTCGACGGTGACATTCAAACGCCCTGCCAGCGAGCGTCCGCAGGCACCGCCGGCGCGCGCCAAGCAGCGCTTCAAGGTGGTCGACGTGCTCAGCGGGCGTGTGCTCGCGCAGGACGTCGGCGCGCGCGAGGCCGTGCAGGCGCTGCAGGGCTTGCGGAGCGTGCTCGACGTGCGCATCTCGGTGTGGTCGACCAACGCACGGCGCTGGAAGCTCTTGAGTCTGGACGAGCAGAAGGCGCTCTGGCGTGTTCGCGGCCAGTCGCCGGCGCTTTAGCCTGCGTGCCACCCCCATTTTCCCACCCGCTGCGCGTCCGCTACGGCGAGTGCGACCCGCAGGGGATCGTCTTCAATGCCAACTACCTGCTCTATTTCGACGTCGCCTTCACGGAGCTGTGGCGGGCGGCGATCGGCCCATGGCAGCAGATGACCGAGCGCGGCATCGATGCGGTCGTCGCCGACGCGAGCATTTCCTTTCGCGCTCCGGCGCGCTTTGACGACGAGCTGCAGCTGCGCGCGTTGCCGACGCGCATCGGCACCACCTCGATCACGACGCAGATCGACGTCGTGCGCGAGGAGGCGGTGCTCGTGACGGGCACGCTTCGCCACGTGTGCGTAGCAACGGACACTTGGTCGAAGACCGCGCTGCCCGACTGGATTCGCGACGGGTTGCGACCGTTCGCCGCGCCCGGCGCAGAGCCCGCGAAGGCCTGAGCCACCGCCTCACGCGGCCGTCCGACGACCGGTCCCCGCGAGCATGCGCACGCGGGCGCAGATGCAGATTGCACACGCGAGCGGCGCTGCGCCTACGATACGCAGAGCAATCGGGCGATCTGCCGCGCTGGGGGAAGGTTGTGCGGTGGGAACGTCTTGTTTGGGAGAACGAGGATGACCGAGACGCCAGCGACTTCAACAGCCGCGCTGGGCCCCGCGCCGCAGCGGCGTCCGTCGTTGAGCAGGCGCGAAGTGCGCGCGGCGATTCACGCCGAGGCGGGCCTGTACGTGGTCGGCGGGTTGCTCTGCTCGACGGCGTTGCTGATCCCGCACGTGCGCGCACCGGAGGCCGTCGCGGCGGTCGGCTTCAACGCGATGCTCGTGGCGGCCGCGCTGTTCTGGGCGGCTCAGCGCGAACGCGGCGGCTTGGAGCTTGCCTTCGCGGGCGACCTGTGGGGCGTCGTGGTGATCGCGGTTCTGTGCGCGTCGGCCGGCGGAGCAAGCAGCCCGTTCGCACTGATCTACCTGTTCGCAATCGGCCACGCGGCGGGCTTTCAGCCGCGCGGGCGCTACATCGTCGTGTCGATCGCGGCGCTCGTCGCCTTCCTGCTGCCGCTGACCTACGAAAACGTCACGGGAACCTTCGGCGCCGTCGCCTGCGTGGGCATCGTGTTGGCGGTGCTGAGCACCGGGGTGATCCATCTGGCGCTCAACAGCGTGCGCGAGCATCGCCGCCGGCTGAAATTCCTGATCGACGCAACGGCCTCCTTCGACACGTCGCTGGACCCGGCAGAGGCGCTGCGCAACCTCGCGCGGGCGGCCGTGCCGGAGCTGGCCGAGCTGTGCGTGATCGACCTGTTCGACAGCAACGGCGCGATCGCCAGCACCGTGGCGGCGGCGCTCGATCCCGATGTCGCGGTCGGCGTGGAAAGCCTGCGGCGGCGGGTTGCGCTTGACCTGTCGGGCAACCACCCTGTCGCGCGCGCGCTGAGTACCGGCCGGCCGTGCGTGGTCGATGACCTGACCGACGCGGGCGAGCTCTCGCAGGCCGCGCAGAGCGACGAGCACCAGCGCTTCATGCGCAGCGTCGGCTACCGCTCGGCGGCGGTCTTTCCGATGATCGCGCGCGGGCGCACACATGGGGCGATCTCCTTCCTGCATCTGCACAGCGACGCACGCTACGGGCGCGAAGAACTCGATGTGCTCGAAGACCTCTCAGACCGTGCGGCGATGGCTTTCGACAACGCCCGGCTGTATGCCGAGCGCACACGCGTGGCGCAGACGCTGCGGCGCAGCCTGATGCCGTCGGTGCTGCCGGCGATCCCCGGCCTGGAGCTGGCGAGCTTCTTTCGCCCGCTGGGCGCCGGCAGCGAAGTGGGTGGCGACTTCTACGACGCCTTCGGCGATGAGCACAGCTGCTGGCTGGTCGTCGGCGACGTGTGCGGCAAGGGCGCCGACGCGGCCGCGCTGACCGGCTTCCTGCGCCACACGACGGTCGCCTACGCGCGTGACGCGACGAGCCCGCGCACGGTCCTTGAACAGGTCAATCGCGTGATGCTCGACCAGGACTTCGACGGGCGCTTTGCGACGGCGATCCTCGTCAACCTGCGCATCGCCGGCGGCGAGGTCACAGCGACGGTCGCCTCGGCCGGGCATCCCGCCGCGCTGCTCACGCGCAGCGACGGCACGACCAGCCAGCTGGCCAGGCGCGGCTCGCTGCTCGGCGTGTTCGCCGAACCGCTCATCGAGGAGCTGTCGACGGTTCTGGCGAACGGCGACTCGTTGGCGCTGTACACCGACGGGCTGATCGAGGCGCACGCACCGGCCAGCACGGTCACCCCGGAGCAGATGATCGCGCAGCTGCAGCGCCGCGCGCCGGCCGGCGCGCAGGAGTCAATCGACGCGCTGCTCGGCCTGGTCGAGCTCGACGAGCACGTGCGCGACGACATCGCGATCCTCAGCGCGCGCGTGGTTGCGGCGAGCGCCACCGTGCAGCAGCTGCGCAGCCTCGCACCGGCCGCGCACTCGGCAGGCGCCGCGCGGCAGGACTCCGGCCGGACCGAGGGCGCGGCCTAGCCGCGCGCACCGCCTGTCCGGCAGGCTCGGCGCGCATCGCGCAGTGCCCGCTCAGGGTGCGGGCATCGTGCCGGCCAGCGGCTGCTTGGCCGCCGTGCCGAGCACCTGTGCCGGGGCCGTCCCGGTGGTCGTCCAGTTGGCGGTGAGCGACTCGGAGGGCATCCCCGCGGGCTTGACGGTCAGCGTGGCGAGGACCGCCTCTCCGTCACCGGGCGACGTGGCCGGGCTGAGCGCGACGCTGCCGCTGACGGCCACGTCCGGCACAAGCTGGTCGCGGTCGAGCGTCAGCAGCGCGCCTTCGCGAGACGCGGTGACAGTGCCGCCGGCCAGCCCGCGGTCGTGCTTGGCTTCGATCGCCTGATAGCGCGAGACGGCGTCTGCGGCAGTCTGCACGGCCGCCGCGGCGGCCTGCAGCTGGGAGGCCGACGCCGCGTTACCCGCGCCGGGCTGCAGAGGCGGCTGTTCTGAGAGCTGCGCCGGGTACACACCGACGCTGTGAATCGGCGCGACGGCGCCCGCACAGGACGCGTCGAGTGAGTCGATCGCCTGCGGGCGTGCGACGAAGCCCTGCACGATTGCCGAGCCGCAGTCGGTGTCGCCCTCACCGACGACGTGCGTGGAGTTGGCCAACTGCACGAAGCGCGCGTGACCGCCGATCTGCGCGAGCACCTTGCCGGCGTCGACGGGCGGCGTCCACGTGTCGAGTTCGCCGCCGAGCACGAGCACGGGCAGCGACGACGGGAACAGCGGCGTGGCGCCGTCGGTCGGCGGCTGCGCGACGGTCGGGCTGGGCCACGCGATGCACACGGAGAAGGCCTCCGTGTTCTCATTCTGGGAGATCCACTCGGCGGTGCTGAACGGCGCGAACGTGGACGCCGGCAGCGCCGTCTCGGCGCTCGCCAGTTCGGCCGCTCGCGTGGCGCCGGCGGCCTGCATGTCAAACAGCTGCGGGTAGTCGATGCAGGCGTCGGCGACGTACAGCTCGACGGAGTATTCGCGCACGGGCAGCGTGAAGTAGCCCTCGTCTTCGTGTTCGCGCTGGGCATACAGGCGCAGCAGCGGTGCGGGATCGTGCGCCGGGCCGAGCAGCGCGCGCGCCGCGGCGTCCAGACCGCGGTAGATCTTCGTGTCCTCGGCCGCGTCGCTGACGAGGTCGACGAGCCCGGTGACGTTCATTTCGACCCGTTCGAGCGCGCCGGAGGGCCCGGGCACGCCGGCCGAGACCGGGCTTTCGCGCAGGCGGGCGGCGAGTTCGCCGATGCGGTCCCAGGCCGAGCCCGGCTCGGCCTGCGCGCAGGCGGGCGCGCGAGCGCAGGCGGCGTCGAAGTCCGCGGGCATCGACTGCACGGTGCTGCGATACCACGGGTCAAGGCCCGCCGCCTGATAGGTCGAGTCGAGCACGACGCTGCGCACGAGCTTGGGGAAGTGCTCGGCGAACACCTGCGCGAAGAACGACCCGTAGGAGTCGCCGTACAGATCGACCTTCGGGAGCGCCAGCGCCTCGATCACGGCGGCCATGTCCTGCGCGGCGGGCGTCGAGCTGAACAGGTCCGAGGCGTGCACCCACCCGCCGCCGGAGTACTTCCAGCGGTGGTTGAGCGTTGCGGCGCAGCCGCCGGCCGCCTGGCGAAAGGCATCCGTGCCGGTCGGACCGGAAAACTGCTGCAGCGCCGAGCACTTCAGCGGCGTCGATTCGCCGGTGCCGCGGTTGTCGATCGCGAGCATGTTCCAGTGCGCGAGCAGCGGCCCATACATCGCGCTGTAGCCGGCATTGGCGCCGAGCGACTGGTAGGAGACCGATTCGATTGACGGGTAGCCGGGGCCGCCCTCGACGGGCACGACCGTGTGCCGCGCTTCGCCCGGGCCGGGAGCAGATGCCGGGTACCAGCGAAAGGCGATCGCAATCTGCGGGCTGTCGCTGCGCGCGCGGTCAAGCGGCACGGGCAGGCTGCCGCAATAGGCCAGCGGGGCCTGCGCGCAAAGCGTGAGCGTCTGTGAGCCGAGCTGCAAGCTCGCAGGGCCCGGGCCCTGGGCCGCGGCCGCCGAGCCCGCGCAGGCGAGGCTCGCGCCCGCAAGCGCAGCGAGGAAGCTCGCGCGGCGCATCATGCCCCCGCCCCAGCCCCTCAGCCGTGGTACTGCGCGAGAAGGTCTGAGAACTGCAACGGCTGCTGGGCGATGCCGCTGCAGGAGTCTTCTTCGTGGCTGCCCGTGGGACATGGGCGGTCGCGGTTGACCGACCAGAAGCTGAGCCGCGCGAGGTGGTGTTCGGAGGCGAAGGACAGCATCGTCTGAAAATCGCTCGCGCCGACGGTCTCATCGGTCTCATCGGTGTGACCGTTCATCGAGGAGATGCCGACGTGCTGGTAGGCGGCGGCGAGCGACAGGCCGTAGCGTGAGGACAGTTCGCGCGCGAGGCCTTCGGCGGCAGCGATCGATGTCTGACCCATGTTCGCCACCGGCGCGCCGAAGTCGAAGGGCATGACCGTCCAGACCGAAGGCTGAAAGCCGGCCGCGACGGCGTCGGCGATGAGGCTCTGCCCGGCGCCTTCCGGGCCGCTCTGACCGGTGCCGAAGGTGATGGAGATTTCAAGGCCCGGGTTTGCGCGCTGCACGGCCGCCAGCGCGGCGACGACGCGCACGCGGGTCTGCTTGTTGGTGAACTCGCCGTGCTCGATGTCGATGTCGACGGCGTGCAGCGAGTAGGCGTCGATCACCGCCTGGTAGGCGGCGGCGAGCGACTGCGGCGTCTTGCACGAGCTGCCGAGCTTGTTGCCGCTCCAGCCGCCGAAGGACACGTCGACATCGCCGCCGCCGGCTCGGATCGCTTCGATCGCCTTCTGGTCGGCCCCGCCGAGCAGCGGCCGGCGGCCGTCCCACTGTGGGTTGCACTTGCCGTGCGACAGCACGAATGCGAGCGTGAGGTCGTGCAGGCCGCTGGCCGCGAGCACTTCGGCGGGCGGCTGCGGGCTGCCCCAGCCGAGGTACTCATAGGGAGCCGCAAGCTCGACGGGCTGTGCCTGCGCGCGCGCCGCCACGCCCAGCGCGAGCACGACAACCAGCAGCAGCAGGCCGGCTGTGCTTGAAATGCGCGCACGATGACTTATCCAGGCTCCCATCCCTGCGGGAAACGATAACCGCTGTCGCGTTTGTGGCCGATGGCCGTCGCCGGCGAGTGCAGAACCGGGTGACGACTCTGATAGACCCCGCAAGATGGGCGCCCCCGAGAACCCGCGGCCCGCTCGCAGATGGGCCCAGCACCGGCGCGCCGGGCTGATCGCCGCGGCGATCCTGCTGGCGGCGCTGCTCGCGTTCGCACTCTCGCGGCTTGGGCTGCACCGCATCGGCCACGCACTGATCACGGCCAAGCCCGGCTGGGTCGCGGCGGCGTTCGTGCTGATGGCCAGTTCGCTGGTGCTGCGCTCTGTCTCCTGGCAGCAGACGCTGCGCGCGGCGCTGCCGGAGACGAGGATCCCCTGGCCGGCGGTGACACGCGCGACGATGATCGGCGTGATGGCCTCGGCGGTCGTGCCCGGGCGCATCGGCGAGCCGACGCGCGTGGTCGTGCTCACGCGGCGCCTGCTCGGCCCGAACAAACGCCAACTGCCGATCGTCGCCGGCACGGTCTTCTCCCAGACGCTGATCAACCTGCTCGCGCTCGGCATCCTCGCGGCGATCACGTTCACGAGCGTGCCGCTGCTGAGCGGGCATCCCGCGGGCATCGCCACGGCGATCGCCGTGCCGCTGCTGATCTGCGCGCTGGTCGTCAGCGGGCCGCGCCTGCTCGCGCTGGCCCAGCGCTCGCGCTCGCAGCGCATCGCCCGCTGGGCCGACGCGCTGGCGCGCATGCTCGGGCTCGCGAGGCGCGGTCTGATCGTGTTCGCGCGCCCGCGCTTCGGCGTGACGGCGGTCGGCGCGCAGCTGACCGCGTGGGCGCTTCAGTGGCTGGCCTGCTACATGGTCATCCTCGCGCTCGGCCTGCAGCACAAGGCGGGCCTGGCCGCGGCGGCGGCGATCCTGCTGGCGGTGAACGTCAGCGCGATCCTGCCGGCGACGCCGTCGAACGTGGGCGTCTTTCAGGCGGCCTGCCTGGTCGTGCTTGCGGCATACGGCGTCGGCGGCGGCCCGGGCCTGGCCTACGGGATCATCCTGCAGGCGGTCGAGGTGCTGACGGCGCTCGCGCTGGGCATCCCGGCGCTGCTCGGCGAGGGCCTGACGTGGCGCGACATCCGCGCCGAGTCACAGGCCGAGCGAGAGCAGCAACCGCCAGGCGAGGAGATCGACCGGGCGGTCGGCGCGGAGGTGCGGCGAGGCGAGGTGGACGAGGCGTCAGCCGGCCAGCGCGCGGAGTGACTGGCGCAGCGAGCTGGTCGTCTGCAGCACGGCCGTCGGCTCGTAGCCGCAGTGCGCCATGCAGTTTTCGCAGCGCGGATCCTTGCCGCGACCGTACTTGTCCCAATCGGTCGTCTCGATCAGCTCTTTGTAGGTCTCGGTGTAGCCGTCGGCCATCAGGTAGCAGGGGCGCTGCCAGCCGAACAGCGAGTAGCTGGGGATGCCCCACGCGGTGCAGTCGAATTCGGCCTTGCCCTCGAGGAAGTCGAGGAACAGCGGGCTGTGGTTCAGGCGCCACTTCTTGCGCCGGCCTTCTGAGAAGGCCTCCTTGAACAGCTTGCGCGTCTCGGTGACGCCGAGGAAGTGCTCCTGGTCGGGCGCTTTCTCATAGGCGTAGGCGGGCGAGATCATCATTTCGTCGACTTCCAGATCGTCGTTGAGGAAGTCGAGCACCTCGCGCACGGTCTTCGGCGAGTCCTGCGTGAAGAATGTCGTGTTGGTCGTGACGCGAAAGCCGGCGGCCTTTGCGGCCTTGATCGCAGCGACCGCCTTGTCGAAGACGCCCTCGCGCTCCACAGAGGCGTCGTGGCGCTCCTGCAGACCGTCCATGTGCACCGCCCAGGAGAAATACGGGCTGGGCTTGAAGTTGGAGAGCTTCTTCTCCAGCAGCAGCGCGTTGGTGCACAGGTAGACGAACTTCTTGCGTTTGAGCAGCTCGTCGGCGATCACGTGGATCTCCGGGTGGATGAGCGGCTCGCCGCCGGCGATCGAGACCATCGGTGCACCGCTCTCCTCGATCGCGCCGATCGCCTGCTCGACAGGCATGCGCCGGCGCAGCTCGTGCTCGGGGTGCTGGATCTTGCCGCAGCCCGAGCAGGCCAGGTTGCACTGAAACAGCGGCTCCAGCTCGACGATCAGGGGGAACTTTTCGCGTTTGGCCAGACGCTGGCGCATCAGGTACCAGCCCATGCGCGTGCTCTGCCTTACTTTTGCCGCCATGCGCGTACCTTAGCCCGCCGTGTCCCGGTCCTGAAGCGCAATCGCTGCGACGCGCCGCAACACGCGTGCCGCCGTGAGCGCCCCGCCCAGCGCCTGCGGGCGAAACAGCTCGTGGCTGGGGCTGTCGAGAACCACGCGCACGACCGCAAAAGGGCGTCCGGCGGCGCCTGCTGCCAGCCACGCCGACTCCATGTCGACGGCCAGCGCGCCGGCTGCGCGCAGCTGCTCGCGCCGCTCGCCGGTGGCGATCTTGGCGACGCCGACGATCGGTCCGCGGCGTGTCGGTATGCCCGCGGCGACGAGTGTCGCGGCCAACTGAGCGGAGCCGTCGCAGCGGGCACTGACCGGCTCGTGGCCCTCGTCGCCGGCGGCGAGCACTTCGTCGGCGACGATCACTTCGCCGGGCCGCGCCTGCGCGTCCAGGCCGCCGCAGAAGCCGAGCACGAGCAGCGCGTCGCCGGGCTCGCGCGACAGCGCCTGCGCAGCGGCGATCGACTTGTCGGGCCCCATGCCCGTCTTGCGCACGTGCGCGCCGCGCGCGCCGGAGCGGATCAGCGCCTGCTCCAGCGCCAGCGGAGCGGCCACGACGACGCGCCTCATGCGCCGGGCGCTCCGGCGCCGTGGGCGAACTGCGCCTCGCCCCGGCGCGGGCGCCGGCGGCGGCGGCGCGAGCTGCAGCGCGGCGAGCGCCTCGGCGGCCGCTGCGTGGCCGCTCATCACGGCGCCCTCCAGCGTGGCCGGCCAGCCGGTGTCGGTCCAGCTGCCGGCGAGCACGAGCCCGGGGATCTCGGTGCGCAGCGCCGGGACGCAGCGCAGCGCTGCCGGGCGCGGCGCGGAAGGTCGCGGCGTGCTCGCGCGTGGCGAGGAAGCGCTGCACCTGCGCGTCGCGCGCGCCCGGCAGCAGCTCGGCAAGCGCGGGCAGGTAGCGCTCGCGCAGCGCGTCGACGCTCATCTGCATCTGCTCGTCGGCGCCCGGACAGCGAGACGGCCAGGTACTGACTGCCCGCGGGTGCGCCGGCGGCGGCGCTGCGGTCGAACAGGTACTGCACGGGCGTGTCGACGCCGGCGGCGAACGGCGCCTCGCAGACGACGCGGTCATAGACGATGTGCAGATTGACGATCGGCGAGCTGCCCAGAGCGCGGATCGACGAGGCGAGCTGCGCGAGCAGCGGCTCGATCAGCGCGGCCGCGCGCGCGTGGGGTAGCGCGACGATCACCGCATCGGCTGCGAAGCCCTCCTCCCCTCCCTGCAGCTCGAAGCCGGCGCCCGCGCGGCGCAGGGACTCGGCACGCCAGCCGAGGCGGAACTCGACACCGGCATCGGCCAGCGCGACCTCGGCCGGCTCGCCGATCGTCTCGGCGAGCGTGCCGACGTGAAAGCCGATGTCGCCGGCGTCGACGCCGCCCAGCAGGCCGGTGCGAAAGACGAACGCGCCGAGTGCCAGCGAGGCCTGCTCGGCGGGGACGTTGAGCGTGGGCAGCGCGATCAGGTCCCACAGCACGGCGAGCGCGTGCGCGTCCTGCCCGTGCTCGCCCAGCCACGCACCGAGCGTGCGCGTGTCCAGCGCGGCGTCGCGCGGGTCCAGGGCGCCGAGCGCGCGCGCGGCGAGCGCGGCGCTGAAGCGCTGAGACGGCGTCAGGTGTGGGTAGCGCGCGAGCGCGCCGGCCAGGTGAAACGGCGGCGGCAGCGAGCCGCGGCGCAGCACGACGGGCGGCGCGTGCGGGCTGAGCACGGGGATCTCCAGGCGCTCCTGCACGGCGACGTGATGCTCGTGAGCCCAAACGGGCCAGCAGCGAACGGTAGGCGGTGCAGCAGCGCAGGAACACGTGCTGGCCGTTGTCGAAGCGCATGCCGTCGCGCTCGAAGGAGTACGCGGCGCCGCCGAGGCGTCGCCTGACCTCGACGAGCGTCACGTGTGCGCCGGCGTCAGCGCAGTCCAGCGCGGCGGCGATCCCGGCCAGGCCGCCGCCGATCGACGATCACGCGTCGCCGCGGCGCTCACGCGTCTCTCCCGGCGAGGCTGCGCAGCGCAACGCGGGCCTTCTCGCCCGTGGACAGCGAGGCACGAGCGTGCAGCGCGGCTTGCGGATCGGCCTCGATGCGGCGCAGCAGGCGGTGGTAGATGCCGCTCATCGCGCGCACGCAGGCGGCGCTGCGGCGGTCGAGCAACGTCAGCAGCGGCAGCCCGCGGTCAAACCACTCCTGCGCGCGCCGCGCCTCGAAGCGCACCAGCTCGTCGAGCGGCTCGCGCGCGCGCTCGTCGGCGAGCGCGGCGAGGACTTCCGCGGCGTCACCCGCTGCCGTCGCGGTCGATCACGCCGAAGCGGCGCAGATCCTCCGCCGGCAGGTAGACGCGGCCGAGCCGGCGTCCTCGCGCACGTCGCGCAGGATGTTCGTCAGCTGCAGCGCCACGCCAAGGTCGTCGGCGAGCGTTTCGGCGGGGACGCCGTTAACGGCGGCCGGCCCGGCGCCGGTGCGCGCCGCGCGCGTCTGGAAGATCGCCAGGCAGACGCGCCCGACCGCGCCGGCGACGCGCCGGCAGTAGAGCACGAGCTCGTCGATGCGCTCGTAGGTGACCTCGTCGACGTCCATGCGCACGCCCTCGATCAGCTCGCCCATCGCGCCGGCGGGCAGCGAGAAGCGCGCGTGCGCATCGGCGAGCGCGACGAGCACCGGATCCTCGCCGGCATGCGCCTGCGGTGCACCGGCTTCCAGCGCGTAAAGCTGCGCGGCGGCCTGATCGAGCAGCTCGCGCTTTCGCTGAGGATCGAGCTCGCCGTCGCCGATGTCGTCGATGCGCCGCGCGAAGGCGTAGGCGGCGCACATGGCGCGGCGGCGCACCGGGGCGAGCAGGCGGATGCCGTAGTAGAAGTTGGCGGCCTGTGAGCGGGTGATCTGCTCGCAGCTGTCATATGCCTGGGCGATCGTCGGCGAGGCAATCACAGGCGTCGTCGCGTTGCCCTCGCCGGCGCCGCTCACGATCGGCTCGGCGCCGCGGGCGCGGTGCCTGCAGCGCGTCCGGCGCGCTGCGCGGCGAGCACGCGCACGAGCGCACGCAGGCGCCGGCGCCCGGAGGCCTTCGGCGGGCCCGCGAGGACGTCGTAGCGGGCGTGTTCGATTGCGTCCAGCGCGGCGTGGCCGCCGGCGACGAAGGCCGCTACCGCGAGCCGCTCGCGACCACGCAGCCGGCCGACGAGCGGTGCGCCGGCGTGCAGCAGCTCGCGCGCGCGGCGCACCTCGAATGCGAGCACCGCGCGAAGCGGCTCGCCGGGCGGCCCGGCGCCGGGCTGGCCGGCCTGCAGTTCGGCGACGCTTGCGCCGAAGCGGCGCATGTCCTCGGCCGGCAGGTAGATGCGGCCGGCGGCGAAGTCCTCGGCGACGTCCTGGCAGTGCTCGGCCAGCTGCAACGCCGTGCAGATCGAATCCGACAGCGCGACGCGCTCGGGCGTGGCGTGGCCGAAGATGCCGAGCACGATCTCACCAACCGGGTCGGCCGACAGCGCACAGTAGGCGCGCAGCTGCTCCCACGTCTCATAGCGGCTGACGCGCTGGTCGAGCCGGTTGGCCTCGATCAGGCGCTCGAACGGCTGCGGTGGCAGCGCGCACTCGCGAACGGTCGCCGCCAGGCGCAGCATCAGCGGGTGCTCGGGCGTGCCGTCGTAGGCGCGGCGCAGTTCGCCCTCCAGCCAGTCCAAGGCGGCCAGCCGGTCACCGGGTGCTGCGTCGCCGAGCTCGTCGACCAGGCGCGCGAAGCCGTATACGGCGAGCATGTGCGCGCGCACCGCGCGGGGCAGAACCCTACTGGCGACCGGGAAGTTCTCGCCCTCGGCGCGTGCCATCACCTCGCGTGCGCTCGGCGCCGGTGGCGCGGCGTCGGCGAGCAACATCATCGCCGGCAGCGGCCGAGCGCCATGATCGGGAAGGCGAGCCTGTAGAGGTGGTAGTTGATGTAGTAATCGGAGGGAAAGCCGGTGCCCGTGTACTGCGGCTCGTCCCAGCCGCCGTCGGCGCGCTGCGTCGTCACCAGCCAGCCGACACCGCGCTCGACCGCCTCAGGCGAGGCCTCCGCGGCATGCAGCGCAAGCAGCGCCCACGCGGTCTGCGAGGCGGTGCTCGTCCCGCGCCCGATCCACTCCGCCTCGTCATAGGAGCGCGGGTCCTCGCCCCAGCCGCCGTCTTCGTTCTGGTGGTCGAGCAGCCAGCGCACGGCGCGCTCGATGCACTGGTCCGACCGATCCATGCCGGCGGCGATCAGCGCCGGCACGGCGGCGCCGGTGCCGTACACGTGGTTGACGCCCCAGCGCCCGAACCACGAGCCGTCGGCCTCCTGCTGCTCGATCAGCCAGCGCATGCCGCGCTGAGCGACGGAGCTGTCGGCGAGGCCCAGCTCGGCGAGCATCTCCAGCGCGTGAGCGCTGACGTCGGCGCTGGGCTCGTCGATCACCTCGCCGAAGTCCAGGAACGGCAGCTCGCGAACCATCGTGCGCGTGTTCTCGGCGTCGAATGCGCCCCAGCCGCCGCCTGAGCTCTGCATGCCCTCGACCCAGCGGGCGGCGCGCTCGATCGCGCCGTCGCGCCGGGTGCCGGCGGCAACGCGCCGCAGCGCCAGCACGACCTCGGCGGTGTCATCCACGTCCGGGTAGTTGGCGTTGGCGAACTCGAACGCCCAGCCGCCGGGCTCGAGCTGGGGGCGCACGACCGACCAGTCCCCGAGCACGGTGATCTCCTCGGCCAGCAGCCACTCGGCCGCGCGCGCGAGCGCCGGATGGTCGCCGGGCAGACCGGCGTCGCTGAGCGCGATCAGTGCCAGCGCGGTGTCCCACACAGGTGACTGGCACGCTTCCAGGCGCCGGCTGGGCCCGGCTGGGGCGCCGACCGAGCGCGCGTCGTCGCGGTCCTCGACCATGAAGCCGTTGAGGCCCTCCAGCCCGCGGCGCATGACCGGATGATCGATCGCATAACCCGACAGGTGCAGGGCGATCAGCGAGTAGACCCACGGTGGCTGGATGCCCCCCCAGGAGCCGTCGGCCTCCTGGCGGCGCACGATCCAGCGCTCGGCACGCGCCAGCGCGATACGCCGCAGCGGGCGCAGGGGACGGCGTTCATAGGCGCGCAACAGGCGATCGACGCGCGCCAGCCAGCGGGCGCGCGGCGCGGCCTGAGGCTCGGGCGCCGGCTGCGGGCGGGCGACGTTCAGCTCGTCGAGCGCGAACGGGAGCTCGCGCGCCGGGCGGTGGGTTTTGACCAGCGACAGAGCGACGATCGTCTGGCGCGCCCAGCAGGCGAAGTCGTAGATGTTCAACGGAAACCACGACGGCAGCAGGACGACCTCGGGCAGCAGCGCGGGCACGTCCTCCCAGGACCACAGGCCGAACAGCGCCAGCCACAGATGGGTGAACACGCGTGCGTTGACCAGCCCCCCCTGCTCGCGGACGAACTCGGCGGCGATGCGCATGTGCTCGGCGTCGGCCGGATCGCCGGCCAGGCGCAGCGCCCAGTAGGCCTCGATCGTCGTCGACAGGTCTCCGGGGCCGCCGTAGAAGTTCGTCCAGGTGCCGTCGGCGCGCTGCTGAGAGCGAATCCACGCGGCCGAGCGCTCGGTCTCCTCGGCGCGCCGCACGCCGAGGAACTCGCGCAGGAGCATGTCCTCGGCGTCCATCGTCACGTTCGTCTGCAGCTCTCCCTGCCACCAGCCGGCGCGATCCTGCAGCGAGAGCAGGTGCTCGCAGGCGAGCTCCAACGCCATCTCAGCCTGGTTTTGGGCCTCTACGGTTGACGACGCCATTGCGGGAACTTAAATGTTTTCATCGGACGACGACATTTGTGGGCGCAAAGGGCCAGTAATTGCGGCCGTGGCGGCGGCTCGATCGCGGGCCGGCACGAGCACCTCGGGGTGGGCGAGCGTGATCACGTGGCGCCGCAACTCGGCCTCCGATACGAGGCGCGGCATCGAGGATACGAAGCGATAGACGATCAGCCCGTCGATCTCATGGCGGGCGACCAGGCGAAAGCCCGCGGCGGGCGGCCGGCCGGCGTTGCGGCGAAGCGGCGCGTAGCCGGTCTCGTCGATTTCGCTGACCCGAACGGACGCCCGGCGCGCCAGGTTGTGCAGGGGCGGCAGGTAGTACTCCAGCGGAGCGGCGCCGAGCTCGACGGTGGTGATCGCGCGCGCACCTTCGCCGGGGCCGAGCGTACGCGCGACGTCGCGCCAATTGCCGCGCTGCAGGCGCGGGCTGAGATCGACGTCGACCGTGAGGATCGCGAACAGTGCGACGATCGCCGCCGCGAGCAGCGCGCCCGGCGCCCCGAGCCGGGCCACGGCGCTGCGCGGCGGTGCGGCCGGATCGTCGGCGCCGGGATCGATCGCGGCGAGCAGCACAGCGATCAGCACACTCAGCGGGATCATCGCAGCGACGAGGTTGCGCGGCGCGAGGTAGTCGGCGCCGGCCAGCGCGAGCACGATCGGCGCGAGCACGGCGAAGCCGGCGATCGACAGCGTCAGCCAGACCGCTCGGCGAAACCGTGGCGCGCGGGCGGGCGAGGCCGGCTCGCGCGCGCCGAACAGACGCCAGGCGCCGAGCGCCGCGCCGGCGAGGATCGGCAGCGCGACGAGCAGCTCGACGCCGCGCCCGAGTGGCGCGCCGGAGTAGCCGGTGAGGAAGTACTGCGGGATCGCCTGCAGACGGCTGGACAGCGCCCAGTGGCCGATCCACTGGGTCCCGTGCCCGCCTTGGGCGGAGATCAGCGGCAGCAACGCGAGGCCGACCACGGCGAGCGCTGCGATGGCCGCAGCCGCGGCGCGCCGGTGGCGGCTGTCGAGCAGCAGCCAGATGGCCATGGGTACGAGCAGGAAGACCGCGAAGTAGTGCGTCAGCAGGGCCAGCGCCCCGGTCAGTGCGAACGCCGCCAGCCGGCCGGGCGCCGGTTCGTCGAGCGCACGCACGAAGCACAGCAGCGCCAGCGCCGCGGTGAACACGAACAGCCCGTAGGCTCGCGCCTCCTGCGAATACCACACGAACAGCGGGTTGACCGCGACGATCGCCGCGGCGAACAGCGCAGCGCGGCGACCGGCGAGCTGCTGGGCCGCGGCCCACACGACCGGTACGGTCAACACACCGGCGATCGCCGAGGGCAGCCGCAGGGCCAGCGCACCGTCGCCGAACAGGCGCGCGTCCGCCCAGGCGATCAGATACCACAGCGGCGGGGTGTTCTCATGGTGCACGACAGCCCGCAGCGTCGCGCCCAGCCCGCTGTGCAGCACGTGCACGGGCGTGAACGCCTCGTCGTACCAGAAGGACTGCTCGTCCAGCGTGGCCAGGCGCAGAACGGCGGCGAGCACGATCAGGGCGCCCAGCGGCCACCAGGACCCCAGCCGCGGCCGAGCGGACGCCGCCGCGGCCGGCGGCGCGATGGCCGGCGCGCTCACCGAGGGCACGCTCCGAGTCGCTTGGGCGGCCCGAAGCACGCGTAGCGAACGCGCTTGAGATCCTGCCCGGGCGGCAGATACCAGCCGCCGCGCGCCGAGCGTCGGCCGTGCACGACGGGCCCGGTGAGCTGCAGACACAGCTGGATTCGCTCTTTGGGCGGCCCGGGGACCGTGTTGCCGCAGACGACGTCGGTCGTGGTGAAGTGGCGCACATCCTGTTCGGCAGAGATGTTCTTGTAGTCGTGGCCGGTGTAGTCGCGCCACGTGCGCAGATCGGCGACGAGCCGGTGGTTGACGTGCGTGTTGAGCACGACGTCGTTGACCGTGGCGACCGCCAGCAGCAGGCCGACGAGCGCCAGCACGAGCGTCTCCACACGCCACTGGCGCCCGCCGGCGGCCGGCTCGCTCTCGCGCGGGCGCAGCCGTGGCGGCAGGCGCTGCCAGCCGTCGCGCGCGGGTGTCGAGCGTGCGCTCATGAGACGGGGGCGAACAGCGGCGTCAGCTGGTGGACTATGAACAGCGCCTGCAGCGCGAGCGTGGCGATCAGCAGGCGGCGGTCGCGCGCGATCACGGCGAGCGGCAGCGGCCAGAGGATGTACCAGGCCAGCAGCCATGTGCTCGTGACCGAGATGGCAAGCAGCGCCCAGCCGGAGGCGGCGACCCAGTCATACCCCCGCCACGTGCGCCACAGCAGATGCAGCATTATCACGACGAGCATCGCCTTGAGCAGATCGTGGTCGATCGGGAACACGCCGGGCTTGCCGAACAGATGCGCGATCTCGGTGGCGAAGCTGTCGCTGGAGACGAACGCCGCGTCGCGATTTAGCGCGGCGACGATGTTCACGCCGTCGATGCCGAACACCGCATATGCGACGACGAGCCCGAACGCAAGCGCGCCGAGCGCGCCGAGCACCTGCGCGCGGCTGCGCTGCGCGAGGATCATGAACGGCAGCAGCGCGGCCATCGTCGCCTTGACGAGCGCGCCGGCGACGACGGTGACCGCGCCCGAGGCCTCTCGCCCGGCGAACGTGAGGCTCACGGCGAGCATCATCAACGCGAGCATCAGCAGGTCGTTGTGCGCGCCGCCGAGCGCGTAGATGATGTACAGCGGGTTCGCGCCGACGAGCAGGACCGCCTTCACGGGATCCAGTTCGCGTACGCGCGCACAGCGCCAGACGAGCGCGAGCGTCACTGCGCTGGACAGCAGTGCGAGCACCTTCATGCCCCACAGCGCCCCCGTCACGCCGAGCAGCCCGAACGGGTAGGAGATCAGCGTGTAGACGGGGCCGTAGGCGGTGAAGACCTTCTTCCAGTCCTGCCCCACGTAGTGATAGATCGGGTCGTGCGCGATCGCGACCGGCCCGTGCGTGTAGGGGTTCAACCCGTGTTCGACCCCCATGCGTGCGTAGGCGATGTAGCTGAACACGTCGGTCGACAGCAGGATCGGCCCGGCAAATACGATCGCGTGCAGCACGACGATCAGCGCGATCGCCCAGCGTTTGCTGACGCCGCGGGCCAGCAGGGCCAGCCCGGCGTAGCCCACCGAGAAGGCAAGCACGGCGATCAGGAAGACGCGAAAGCCCAGGCGCTCGCCGATGCCTTCAAGCCAGCCGGCGATCTGCGGCGACTTGGGGATCAGCAGGGAGTGCCCGAGCGCGCCGTCGAGCACGATCTCGGCGGTCGCGGCGATAAGCAGGAGCGCGCATGCCGCGGCGAGCACCTGCGCCCACTGAGCGCTGCTGCGGGTGCGTGCTAGGCGGAGTTCGCGCGGCGCGGCGACGTTCACGACGCCGCGCGACTCACAAGGCGGTCCAGACGGTCTTCGTCTCCAGGTAGGCGTCGAGGCCGTCGTGGCCGTGCTCGCGCCCCAGCCCGGAGGCCTTGAAGCCGCCAAACGGCGCGTTGGGCTCGACGTTGCCCCACGTGTTCACGTAGACCATCCCGGCGCGCAGTTTTGCGGCCAGCTTGTGGGCGTTGCCGACGTCGCGCGTCCAGACGCCCGCCGCGAGGCCGTAGTCGCCCTGATTGGCGCGCTCGGCGACCTCCTCGAGCGAGTCATACGGCGATGCCACGAGCACCGGGCCGAAGATCTCCTCGCGGACGATCTTCAGCTCGTCGGAGGTCGTGCTGAACAGCGTGGGCTCGACGTAGTAGCCACCGCTGTCGCCAAGCACGCTCTCGCCGCCGGCGATCAGCTCTGCTCCCTGCTCGCGGCCGGATTCGATGTAGCCCATCACGCGCTCGCGCTGCTCGGCGGACACGAGCGGACCGAGTTGCGTGTCGGGGGCCAGGCCGGGGCCGAGCTTGGCCGACTTGGCGGCGTCGGCGAGCGCGCCCATCACCTGGTCAAAGCTCTCGGCCGGGACGAACAGGCGCGAGCCCGCGTTACAGGCCTGCCCGGAGTTGAAGTAGATGCCCTGGAAGGAGCCCTTGATCGCCGCCTCGATGTCGGCATCGGCCAGCATGATGTTCGGCGACTTGCCGCCGAGCTCGAGCGTGACCCGCTTGAGCGCCTTGCCGGCCTTCGCGCCGATCTCGCGCCCGACGGCGGTCGAGCCGGTGAAGGCGATCTTGTCGACGCCGGGGCTGTCGACGAGCGCCGCGCCGGTGCTGCCGTCGCCGGTGATCACGTTGAGCACGCCGGGCGGGAAACCGACCTCGAGCGCCAGCTCGCCGATGCGCAGGGCGGTCAGCGGCGTCTGCTCGGCGGGCTTGAGCACGCTCACGCAACCGGCTGCGAGACACGGCCCGAGCTTCCACGCGGCCATCAGCAGCGGGAAGTTCCACGGCACGATCTGCCCGCACACGCCGACCGGTTCGCGGCGCGTGTAGCAGAGCATGTCCGGGGCGGCCACGGGCAGCACCCCGCCCTCGATCTTCGTCGGCCAGCCGGCGAAGTAGCGCAGGTGCGCGGCCGCGCCGCGCACGTCGACGAACTTGGCCAGGCCGACCGGCTTGCCGTTGTCCAGCGACTCCAGCTCGGCGAGCTCCTGATCGTGGTCTTCGATCGCCTGTGCGAGCGCGTGCATCAGCTGCTCGCGCCCGATCGCCGGCATGCTCGCCCACGGTCCCTGCTCGAGCGCCTCGCGTGCGGCGGCGACGGCACGTTCGACGTCCTGGGCACCGGCCTGTGCGACCGTCGCGATCTCGCGCCCGCTCGACGGGTCGAGCGTGGCGAAGGTGGCTCCGTCGGCGGCGTCCAGGCGCTCACCGCCGATCAGCAGCTGCTGTGGACGGGCGAGAAACTCGCGCGCAGCGGGCCCGAGCGCGTCGGGGAGTGAGGCTGTGTCGGCAGCGGCTGTCATGGCGGCTCCTTGTCGGCGGTCTCTACGGCTTGAGCACGATCTTAAGCGCCTCGCGGCGGTCGTACAGAGCGTACGCCTCCGGCGCTTGGTCCAGTCCCATGTGGTGCGTGACCAGCGGGCTTGGGTCCAGGCGCCCGGTCGACATCAGCTCGAGCACCTGGTCGACGTGCCCGATCACGTTGGCGTGGCCGGAGCGCATGTTCAGCGCCTTGATCCAGAACAGGCCCATGTGCACCTCGCAGCGCTCGGCGTACACGCCGATCGCCTGCACGGTGCCGCACTTGCGCGTCAGGCGAATCGCCAGCTCCAGTGCACGCGGATCACCGACGGCGTCGATGCATGCGTCGACCCCGCGCCCCTCGGTCGCCGCTTTTGCGGCGGCGCGCGGGTCCTGCTCGGTCAGGTGGACGGCCTCTGCTCCAAAGGACTCGGCCATCTTCAGCCGCTCGGGCACGGTGTCGATCGCGATCACATGGGCCGCACCGACGGCGAACGCAGCCTGAACGGCGCACAGGCCGACCGGTCCCAGGCCGAGCACCGCAGCGGTGTCACCCGGCTGCAGGCCGCTTTCGGCGGCCGCGTGGTAGCCGGTTCCCATCACGTCGCCGGCGAACAGCGCGACGTCCTCACTCATGCCGTCGGGCACCTTGCGCAGCACCAGGTCGGCGCTCGGCACGAGCGCCTGGTCGGCCTGCGTGCCCTGCAGCGCGCCGAGCGCGGCGCCGTGCCCGAACGTGCGCGAGGCGTCGCACTTGTGAAACCAGCCGCGGCGGCAGAAGAAGCACTTCCCGCAGGCGGTCTGAAAGCAGCCGAGCACGCGATCTCCGACGGCGACGTTCTGCACCTCGTCGCCGATCGCGGTGACCGTGCCCACGTACTCGTGGCCGATCGTGAAGCCGGGGTCGATCTTCACGCGCCCGTGGTAGATGTGCAGGTCCGAGCCGCACACCCCGCTGGCCTCGATGCGCACGATCGCGTCGGTCGCGTCGAGGATCTCCGGCTCGGGCACATCGTCGACGCGCACCTCGCCGGGAGCCTGGAAAGTGACCGCGCGCATCTAGCGCGGAGCCTAGAGGACCGGCGCGCACGACGGCGCCACGCGACCGCTCACGTAGGGCGCACGAGCGCATATGCTGCGCACATGTCCGAGCCCTCCAAGGCGGTGCTGATCACCGGCTGCTCGTCGGGGATCGGCCGTGCTACGGCGCTGCGTCTGGTGCGGTCGGGCTGGAAGGTGTACGCCACCGCACGACGGCCGGAGTCGCTCACCGAGCTGCGCGATGCAGGCTGTGAGACGCTCGCGCTCGACGTGACCGACGAGGCTTCGATGCAGGCCGCTGTCGAGCACGTCGAGCATGCCGAGGGCGCCGTAGGCGTGCTGATCAACAACGCCGGTTACAGTCAGAGCGGGGCGATCGAGACGGTTCCGCTGGAGGCCGTGCGCCGCCAGTTCGAGACGAACGTGTTCGGGCTCGTGCGCCTGACGCAGCTCGTGCTGCCGAAGATGCGCGCTCAGCGCTGGGGCAAGATCGTCAACGTCGGCTCGATGGGCGGGCGCCTGTCGTTCCCCGGCGGCGGGCACTATCACGCGACCAAGCACGCCGTGGAGGCGATCTCCGATGCGATGCGCTTCGAGCTGCGCGGCTTTGGCATCGACGTGGTCCTGCTCGAGCCGGGGTTGATCACGACGGAGTTCGGCGAGGCGGCGACCGCGAGCATGGCTGACACGACGATCGCCGGTGACGATCCCTACGCCACCTTCAACACGACGGTCGGCGCCGTCACCAAAGGCGCCTATGACGGCCCGATGAAGCTGCTCGGCGGCGGCCCCGACCGCGTCGCCAAGACGATCGAGCGCGCGATCAAACGCCGCAACCCGCCGGCGCGCATCACGATCACACCCTCGGCCAAGTTGACCATCGGCCTGCGCCGTATGCTGCCGGACCGCGCGTGGGACGCGATGATGCGCCAGCAGTTCCCGCAGCCGCGCTAAGCCGACAGGCCGGCCTGCGGCCGGCCTACCTCAAACCCCTGCGCGTAGTCCACACCGAACTCGCGCAGCAGGCCCAGCGTCTCGCGATCGCCGACGAACTCGGCGATCGTCTGCTGGCCCATCTCGCGCACCAGCCCGACGAGCGCCTTGACGACGAGCTGGTCGTGTGCGGAGCGCGGCAGGCCGCGAATGAACGCGCCATCGATCTTCAGGTAGCTGAAGGGCAGGTGCTTGAGGTAGTGAAAGGACCCGAAGCCGGCGCCGAAGTCGTCGAGCGCGACCGCGCAGCCGAGCTCCTGTGCACCCGTGCAGAAAGCCCGGGCGCGGCCCATGTCGGAGATCGAGGCGGTCTCGGTGACCTCGAGGATCAGGCGGCTCGGGTCGGCGCCGTGACGCTGCAGGCCGCGCTGGATGTGTGCCAGCATGTCGTCGTCGGTGAGCGACAGCGCGGAGAGGTTCATCGCGATACCCCCGCTGTGCCCGTCGGCCCGGGAGCCGAGCAGCTCGGCGACCTTGTCGAGCACCATCTTGTCGATCTCTGAGATCAGCCCATAGCGCTCGGCGGCGGGCAGGAAGCTCGCGGGCCCGATCACGGGCGCGTCGGGCTCGTCGGCCAAGCGCACGAGCGCCTCGTGATGGGCGACGCGGCCGTCGGCGAGAGAGACGATCGGCTGGTAGTGCAGCACGAACAGGTCGCGCGCTAGCGCGCGGCGCAGGCGCGCCAGCCACGGTCGCCGTTGCAGCCCGGCGGGCGAGCAGATCCGTTGTCCGCGCGACCCGGCGGCGGCGATGCCGCGGTAGCGGTTGTGCGCTGCGCGCGCCGGAAAGCCCATCAGCAGCCGTGGCTTGACGCGCGCGTTCGTAGAGGTCCCCATCCGGCGTACATTCTTCGACGGGGCGCACAGGTCCCCTGCGCGCGACGTCGCGCGTGCAGCTCAGGCGCGACGGCGGCGCTCGTACGGCCGGCGCGCGCGGTCGGAGATGACGAGCAGCAGCGCGATGAGCACGAAGTTCATCACCACCGACGAGCCGCCGTAGGCAACGAACGGCAGCGTGACGCCGGTCAGCGGGATCACGCGCGTGACGCCGCCGACGATCACGAACACCTGCATCGCCACGACAAACGACAGGCCCGTCGCGAGCAGCTTGGAGAAGGAGTCGCGTGCAAGCGCGGCGATCTTCAGCCCGCGTGCGATCAACAGCAGGTAGACCAACAACAGCGCCGCGGCCCCGGCGAGACCGAGCTCGTTGGTGATGACCGCATAGATCGTGTCGCTTTCGGGCACCGGCAGGATCGGCCCGGCCTGGTGGGGCAGGCGCAGCAGTGACTGGTCAAAGCCGGTGCCGAGCAGGCCGCCGTCGGCTTGGGCGAACAGCGATTGTGCCAGCTGATAGCTGCCCCCGAAGGGCTTGTTGTAGAGCGCGGGGTCGAAAGGGTGTTCCCAGGCAAGCACGCGCGAGTGCACATGGCTGACGTGGCCCGCGACGAACCACGCGCCGACGGCGAACAGCAGCAGGCCGATGAAGGGGAAGGAGAAGCGCCCCGTGGCGACGTACAGCAGTGCCAGGAAGGCTCCGTAGAACATCAGCGAGGTGCCGAGCTCGCGCGTCAGCAGCAACGTGCCCATCGCCGCACCCCAGACGATCAGCATCGGGCCGAACTGCTTCATCGGCGGAATCGTCAGCCCGAGCACGCGGTGCCCCGCTGTGACCAGCAGCTGGCGGTTGTCGCGCAGATAGCTGGCGAGGAAGATCACGATCGCGATCTTCCCCAGCTCGGAGGGCTGAAAGGAGATGCTGCCGATGTGGATGTCCAGATAGGCGCCGTTGACCTGCGCGCCGATGCCCGGCAGCCGCGGCAACACGGTCAGGCCGATACCGACGGCGGCGATCGTGTAGCGGTAGCGCTCGAGCACGCCGACGCCACGGCTTCGCAGCGCGAGAATCGTCGCCGCGAACAGCACCAGCCCCACGACCATCCACTGCGCCTGCTGGCGCGCGAGCGTCGGTTCGATGCGGTAGACCATCACGATGCCAACGCTCGCCAGCACGGCGCCGAGCGGGAACAGGTAGGGATCGGCGTGCGGCAGCGCGAAGCGGATCACCAGATGCGCCGCCAGACACAGCGCGAGAAACAGCGCGCCATAGGTCAGCGAGACGCTCGAAGCGTTGTTCAGGGTGAGGTTCGTCGAGGCGCCGCGCGCGCTGTCGCCGTCCTGGATGAAGATCGCCGTGAAGCCCGCGATCACGAGCAGAGCCGACGGGAGGAGGCCCAGCAGCTCGCGGTTTCTCGCGCTCAGCACGCGTGCGAGGGTATCTCGCAAGGCGGCGCGCCCACGCCGACGGGGTCGCTACCCTACGCCGATGTGCGTGCCGTCGGGGGGACGGCGCGCGCTCGCTCCGTCCCTATGCGCAGATCGTTGACAACACGCCATGGATGACGCGCTCCCCCCCTCCCACTCGCGCAAGATGTGGCTGCGCTTCGCCATCGCAGGGCTGCTGATCGCCGGGCTGAGCGGCGGCGCGACCGCCACGATCGCTCTCAGCGAAGTCGAAGGCGTCGGCGGCGAATTCTTCAAACCCGGGAACACGCTGAAACTCCCGACGGACCTGATCAAACCGTATACGGGAGGCCCCCAGACCTACCTCGTGCTCGGCTCCGATCGGCGCCCGAAATCCAAGGACGCGCTGGACCGGACCGATCCACCGCACAGCGACACGATCCTGCTCGTGCGCTTCGATCCCAACCAGGGTCAGACGTCTGTCGTGTCGATCCCGCGCGATCTGCTCGTGAACATCAAAAGCCGCAAAGGCGAGTACTACCCACAGGAAAAGATCAACGCCGCCTACACCTACGGCGCGAAGCTGGGCGGCGTCAAAGGCTCGATGGAACTCGCCGCGGAAACGATCGAGAAGGAAGTCTTCCCGGGCTTGATCATCAACGGAATCGTCGACGTCAACTTCGCGAGCTTCATCAAGATCGTCGACACGCTCGGCTGCGTATACGTCAACGTCGACCACCGCTACCTGCACGTCAACGGCGAAGGCGGCGAAAACTACTCGGAAATCAACCTGCAGCCGGGCTATCAGAAGCTTTGTTACAACAACGCGCTCAGCTACGTGCGTTACCGGCACGGCGATTCCGATTTCGTGCGCGTCGCCCGCCAGCAGGACTTCCTGCGCGCACTGCGCGAGCAGGTCTCCGCCGAAGACCTACTCGGACAGCTCAAGCACGTCGCGCACGTCGTCGGCAACGCGATCGTCACGGCCGGGTTCAGCAAATCGGCTGACCGCGTCCTCGAACTCGCCAAATTGATCGGCTTCTCGCAGGGCAAGCCGCTGCGCCAGGTCAAATTCCGCTCAACGAGCGCCAACTTCGCGCTGAAGGGCGGTTCCTACGTGACGAGCACGGCGGCGCTGGAGCGCGCCACGCTGAACGACTTCCTCAACGGCGACGAAAAGGTCGCCAAACCGAAGCCCACCGTCTCGCATTCCTCCAGCAGCGGCAAACACAATCACAGCCGCACCCACCACGCTTCGGCGCCGACAGCCGCGTCACTCGGGCTGTCTTCATCGGGCTCGGCGGGCGAAGCGGAAGTCGCCAAGGGCACGCTCAACATGCCGCTGAAGATTCTCTACCCATCGCTGCAGGATGCCTCCAGCGTGGAGCAGCCGGCGCGTGCGTATGACCTGCGCGACCAGGGCAACCGCCTACGTCATGCGTATGTCGCCGTGTGGCGCGCCAACGCGCTGGGCGGCTACTACGACTTCGAGGGCACCGACTGGCAGAAACCGCCGCTGATCGCCCACCCCAACGAACAGCGCAAAATCAAGGGCGTCACGTACATGATCTTCACCGACGGCAGCCACATCCACCTGGTCGCTTGGCGTCAGGGCAGCATGGTCTACTGGCTGACGAACACGTTGCAGGAGGATCTGTCCAACGAACAGATGCTCGCAATCGCCCGCTCAGCCAAGCCGCTGCACTAGAGCCGCCCGGCGTCGCGCTGCTGGTCGAGCGCTGCGTTGACGAGGGCGTCGGCCTCGGCGTTCTGCGCGCGTGGGACGGTGCGGATGGACCAGCGGTCGAACGCCCGAAGTGCCGCGAGCGCCTCTCGGTGCAGCTCGCGCATGGCCTCGTTCTTGACCTTGTACTCGCCGCGCACCTGCTTGGCGATCAGCTCGGAGTCGCCGATCACCTCGATCTCCTCGGCGCCCAGCTCGCGCGCGCGCTCGAGGCCGAGCAGCAGCGCGCGATACTCGGCGACGTTGTTGGTCGTATGCCCGAGCAGCTCGGCGTGCTCGCCGAGTGGAGCGCCGTCGGCGGAGGCGATCACGCATGCCGCCGCGGCGGGGCCGGGATTGCCTCGCGCGCCACCGTCAACATGCACGACGACCTTCATCGCGGCGAAGTATGCAGAGGACTCAGGCGGTGACTTGCGCGAGCGGCGGCAGGTCGCCGGGCACACGGGCGCGGCGACGGTCGCGCACGATGCGGCGTTGCTGCTGCTCCGGCGATGCGGAGGAGCGTCCCCGACGGGCGCGGCGGTCGAACTCGCGACGCTCGACGATCACGGTCACGTTGTCATCGCCCGCGTAGTACTCGACGAGCTTCGGATAGAGCTCGTCGGCGAGCGCCTTGGGGACAACTGAATAGATCATCGCTAAACCGATCTTACTCCCCGCAGTCTGAGAAGCAAGTGATGCAAGAGGCGGGTCGCGTCGGCGTTGGCGCAGGCGCTCAGAGCAGCGCGAGCATTCCGCGCGCGTCGGCGACGGCGTTTGCCAGCCGGTCCTCGGGGCGCAGTTCGGCAAGCTCGGTGCCCTGCGCGATCGCGCGCGACTCGGGCCCCTGCATGTCGTCGAGGTCGACCTCGTAGGTGTACCAGCACAGCTCCCACGCGAGCACGATGACGACCGACGATGCGACCGCCTCGCCAGGACGCACGCTGACCTCGGGTGCGCCGAGCGAGCGCGTGAGGCTGGCGACGCGGCGCGGGTACTCGCCGGCGTTGAACACGGCGAGCGCTTCCTGCAGCGGCCCGGCAGCGCGCTCGGCGCCGGTGTGGGCGTCGCTCGGAGCATCGATTGCCGAGGCCGGAACGCCGACAGCGGTGGGCGCGGGCGCGATCGCGTCGACGGTGAGGAAGTCATAGGGGTCGGGCGCGTCGTCGTGGCGGCGCACGTAGGACTCGCCATCCTCGCCCAGTGTCGCCGGCGCTGCCGGGCCCGCTTGACGCGTGCCGCGAAGGCGCTCGAACAGGCCGCGTGCGCGACGTGTGCGCAGCGGGGCAGCGCCCGTCGTTAGATCGGCCGAGCCGCGCTTCCAGCCCTGGTGCGCGGCGCGCGGGGCGCAAAGCTCGCACACCATGCGTGGCTGGCCGGCGTCGAGGAACAGGTCGGGCTGCTCACCGCGCAGCAGGCGCCGTTCGCAGACGGCGCACTCGACATCCGGCTGGGATGTGACGATCGATCTCGTTGCCATCGAACGGATGAGGGTAGCTGGGCCGCTGCGTCGGCGCGGCGCGCCCGGCGGGGTGAGCGCCGCCGTCGCGTTCGGCGACGACGGCTCGCGCCCGGTCAGGCGTGCGTCGCGGCGCGTTCCTCAGGCGCTTGGGCGACGACCTTCTGGGCGAGGTGCTCGGGCACCTCCTCGTAGCGCACGAACTCCAGCGTGTAGTCGCCCTGGCCGCCGGTGATCGAACGCAGGTCGGGCGCGTAGCTGAGCACCTCGGCCATCGGCACCTCGGCCTTGATCTGCGTCATCGCCCCGTCGGGCTCCATCCCCTGCGGACGCCCGCGACGGCTGTTCAGGTCGCCGATCACGTCGCCGACGTAGGCCTCCGGGACAGACAGCGTGACGAGCATGATCGGCTCCAGCAGCACCGGCTCGGCCTGCGCGAGCGCCTCTTTCATCGCCTGCGAGCCGGCGAGCTTGAAGGCGATCTCCGAGGAGTCGACCGAGTGGTGCGCGCCGTCGAACAGGCGCACGCGCACCCCCTTGACGGGATACCCGGCGAGCACGCCCGAAGTCATCGCCTCGCGCACGCCCTTCTCCACCGCCGGGATGAACGAGCCGGGGATCACGCCGCCCTTGATGTTGTCGACGAACTCGAACTCCTCGCCGATCTCCAGCGGCTCGATCTCGATGTGGCAGTCGCCGAACTGCCCGCGACCGCCCGACTGCTTCTTGTGCCTGCCTCGCGCCCTGGCCGAGGCGCGGATCGTCTCCTGGTAGGGCACGCGCGGTGGTTGCAGGGTGACCTCCACGCCGAAGCGGTCGCGCAGGCGGTCGACAACGACTTCGACGTGCACCTGCGAGAGGCCCGCCACGATCTGCTCGCCCGTCTGCGCGTCGCGGTGCAGGTCGATCGTCGGGTCCTCCTCCTGCAGGCGGCGCAGCGAGGTGAAGACCTTCTCCTCGTCGCCGCGGCTCTTCGGCTCGATCGCAAACGCCATCACCGGTGCAGGCAGCTTCAGCCGCGGCATCTCGATCGGCTCGTCGCGGTCGGCCAGCCAATCGCCGGCGCGCGTCTGTTTGAGCTTGGCGACCGCCCCGATGTCCCCGGGGCCGAACTCCTGCACGTGGCGCACCTCCTTGCCGGCGAACACGAGCAACTGCCCGATGCGCTCCTTGACGTGCTCGCGCGTGTTGAGCACGTGGCTGTCCGCCGGCAGCACGCCCTGGTAGACGCGCATCAGGTTGATGCGCCCGGCGTAGGGGTCCGCACGCGTCTTGAACACGTAGGCAAACAGCGCGGCCCGCTCGTCGGGCGCAAGCTCGATCTCGCCGACGGTCAGCGAGCCGTGCTTGACCGGCGAAGGCAAGTCCTCGACGATCGCATCGAGCAACCGCGCGGTGCCCAGGTTGCGCGTCGCCACGCCGCACACCACGGGGAAGATCTTGCCGTGGTTGGTGCCCTCCTTCAGCGCATCGACGATCTCCTCGTGGGAGATCGTCTCGCCCTCCAGATAGCGCTCCATCAGCGCATCGGACACTTCGCAGACCTCGTCCATCAGCTTCTCGCGGTACTCCTGCGCACGCTCGGCCAGCGCGTCGGGGATTGGCATCTCACTCCAGGCGGCGCGATCGGCCGAATCCTGTCGAAAGGCCTTCATGTCGACGAGGTCGATCACACCTTCCACGTCGTGCTCGGAGCCGATTGGGATCTCCGTCGCCACGGCGTGTGGCCCGAACGCCCGCTTGATCTGCTCAAGCGCACGGTAGAAGTCCGCGCGCTCGCGGTCGAGCATGTTCACGAACAGCATGCGCGCGATGTCAAGCTCGGCCGCGCGCGCCCACAGACGGCTCGTCGCGACCTCCACGCCCATCACGGCGTTGACCACGAACACGGCCGACTCACATACGCGCAGCGCCCCGAGCGCATCGGCGACGAAGCTCGGCTCGCCCGGCGTGTCGAGCAGGTTGATCTTGCGATCTCGCCACTGAAATGAGCTGAGCGACGCCGAGATCGACATCTGGCGCGACTGCTCGTCGGGATCGGCGTCCGACACGGTGCTTGCGCCGGGAACTGAGCCGAGCCGCGCCGTTACGCCGGCCTCGAACAGCAGAGCCTCGTGCAGCGAGGTCTTTCCCGCGCCGCGGTGGCCGACAAGGGCGACATTGCGAATCCGGTCCGCCGGCAGGCGGTCTGGCGTGGGTCGCATGCGATCTCCTCAGTTGCTGTGAGAGCACCATACCGCCGCGCGCAGCCGCGCGCCAGCCCCGCCCAGCGGCCGCTCGGCGCGGCCGTCTTGGCCTGCCCGCGAGCCTCAGCCGACGGGTGCGCTGTTGGGCGCACAGGCCGTCAGGCCATACGGATGCGCGAGCGCAGCAAACGGCGCGAAGACGTCCTCGCCCGTCGTGAGGATCGTCGGCACGACCCTCACCCTGCCGACCGCCGTTTGTGCCAGAGCGAGCATCTTCTTCACCTTCGCCTGATCGCCCGCAGGTGCACCGAGCGCGCGGATCGCGTTGATCTGCGCCTGCACGCCGGGCACTTCGGTGCCGCGCACGAACGCCACGATCTGTTCTTCAGACGGGCTGGCACCGAGTTTGGCCCGCGCCGCCCTGCTGGCCGCGTTGCCCTTCACGCAGATCGCGTTGGCCTTGGCGAGAAAGACGCTCTTGGAAATCGCCGGGGCTTGTGGGACGACCGCGTTGGTGGATGCCGAGCTGCCGCAGCCGGCGGTGGCGCACAGCGTGGCCAGCACGACTGCCGCGGCGACAGGGCGACCCGCCCGGCGGCGCTTCACGAGGCCGCGCCAAACCAGCGCTCGCGGCGGCTGGAGCCGAACAGCTGCTTCTCGGCGACCAGGCTGCCGGAGGGCTCCTGAAACACGCCGGTCGGCTCGGGCCCGGACATGAAGTCGACGTCCACGCGCCCGACGCGCCCGCCGCCGAACTCGATGTAGCAGGAGCCGCGCCCCTCATAGGACGCGGTGGAATCGTCGTTGCGCGCCTGTGCGATCAGCTGCGCGGCGACGACCTTCGCCGCGCCCTCGGCGAACACGCCGGCTTTGGGGACGCCGATCTGCGCGACGTCACCGATCGCGTACACGTCGTCATAGCGTGTGCGCAACGTCGCCGGCTCGACCGGCACGTAGCCGTCCTGCGCCATGCCGCTGGCGATCACCACGTCCGGCGCACGGTGCTTGGGCACGCCCAGGAACAGGTCGTAGGGCAGCTCGCCGCCGTCGTCGAGCACCGCCACGCTGCGCTCGCCGTCCAGCGAGCTCACGCGATGGCCGGGAACGAACGCGATGTCGCGCTCGGAGAAGGCCTGCACGAGCGCCTGGGAGGTTTCCGGCGACGGCGGCACCGGGCTCGACAACGGGATCACGAAGGAGATCTCGCACTCGTCGCGCAGCCCGCGTGTCGTGAGGTAGTCGTGCAGCAGCAGTGCGGTCTCGCTCGGCGCGGGCGGACACTTGAAGGGTGCGCCGCACACGCCGACGATCGCGCGACCGCCGCTGAACTGTGGCAGCACTTCGGCCAGCCGTTCGGCCCCGGTGAGCGAGTAGAACTCGTTGCCCGCCTCGCGCAGGCCGGGAGTGGCGTCATAGTCGTAGTCCGCGCCCAGTGCGATGACCAGCACATCTGCCTCGTGAACTGCGGCGTCGGTCGTGACCGTTCGCGCCTGCGGATCGATCTGCGTGACCGTCTCGCGCAGGAAGCGCACGCCCGGCTTGGCCAGCTCGGCATATGCCAGGCGCACCGCCTCGGCGCTCGTGCGCCCGAACATCACGTCGAGCTTTGAGAAGCCGAACACGAACGAGCCGTTCTGGTCGATCAGCGTCACCTCGACTTCCTCGCCGAGCGCGTCGGACAGCATCGTCGAGAGCTCCAAGCCTCCAAACCCCGCCCCCAGTATCAGGACCCGCCGCGCCACCGAATCATCCTCTAGTCGTCAAAGGACTCCTCCTGCATGCGCGAACGCAAGCGCAGGACGGCCTTTGTGTGCATCTGCGAGACGCGCGACTCGGTCACCCCGAGCACCTCGCCGATCTCGCGCAGGGTCAGGTTCTCGTAGTAGTACAGGGCGATCACGAGCTTCTCGCGCTCGGGCAGGTTGGCGATCGAGTCGGCGATCCGGTCCTTGAGGTCGCCGACGTCCAGCGAGCGCGCCGGATCCGGCGCGTTGGGATCCTCGATCGTGTCCATCAGCGAAACCTGGTCGCCGCTGGAGTCCGACACGCTCCACAGCTCGTCCAGCGCGACCATCGAGGAATGCGAGATCGCCAGCAGCGATTCGTTGAGTTCGTCGACCGTGATCCCGATCTCGTCGGCGATCTCCTGGTCGGTCGGCGCCCGCTGCAGCGAGTTCTCCAGCTTCGCGTTCGCGCGCTCGACCTCGCGTGCCCGCGCTCGCACGCTGCGCGGCACCCAGTCCATCGAGCGCAGCTCATCGATGATCGCGCCCTTGATGCGCATGATCGCGTACGTCTCGAACTTGATGTCACGCGACAGGTCAAAGCGCTCGATCGCCGAGATCAGGCCGACCAGGCCGTAGGAGATCAGGTCGGCCTCCTCGACGTGCGGCGGCAGCCCGGCGGCGGTACGCCCGGCTACGTACTTGACCAGCGGCGAGTACGCGACGACCAGCCGCTCGCGAACGCGAGTGTCGCCATCGGTCTTATATCGCCGCCACAGTTCGCGCAGCTCGATCGGTTTGACATTGGTCTCCAGGGTCGTTTCCCTTGTATCAGGCCCGAGGGTGGCTGCGCGCGTAGGCGCTACGTAGTTTTGCGGACTCTACCCGAGTGTAAATCTGGGTGCTGGACACGCTGGCGTGCCCCAACAGCTCCTGGATGCTGCGCAGATCGGCGCCGCCGTCGAGCAGGTGCGTGGCGAAGCTGTGGCGCAGCGCGTGCGGCGAGACCCCCGCGCCTGCGCGTTCGCCGATCGAGGCCACGCGTGCGGTCCACGTGCGCAGCCTCCTGCGCACGTCGC
>CAWFWA010000019.1:0-343290 GCA_963819435.1 uncultured Solirubrobacteraceae bacterium
ACATGATCCTCGACGACGGCGGCGACGCCACGCTGCTCGTGCACAAGGGCACCGAGTACGAGAAGGCCGGCGCCGTGCCGGACCCGGCGGGTGCCGACTCCGAGGAGCTTCAGGTGATCCTGCAGACGCTCACGCGCTCACTCGGCGAAGACCCGCGGCGCTGGACGCGCGTCGGCCAGGACATCAAAGGCGTCACAGAGGAGACCACGACCGGCGTGCACCGTCTGTATGAGATGGTCGAGACCGGCGAGCTGCTGTTCCCGGCGATCAACGTCAACGACTCGGTCACCAAGTCCAAGTTCGACAACCTGTACGGCTGTCGCCACTCGCTGATCGACGGCATCAATCGCGCGACCGACGTGATGATCGGCGGCAAGGTCGCCGTCGTGTGCGGCTTCGGCGACGTCGGCAAGGGTTGTGCGGAATCGTTGCGCGGCCAGGGAGCACGCGTGATCGTCACCGAGATCGACCCGATCTGCGCGCTGCAGGCCTCGATGCAGGGCTATGAGGTCAACACGCTGCACGACGTCATCGACACCGCCGACATCTTCATCACGACGACCGGCAACAAGGACATCATCACCGCCGAGGACATGACGCGCATGAAGCATCAGGCGATCGTCGGCAACATCGGTCACTTCGACAACGAGATCGACATCGCCGGTCTCGGGCGCATCTCGGGCATCGAGCGCGTGAACATCAAGCCGCAGGTCGACAAGTGGGTCTTCCCCGACGGTCACGCGATCATCATGCTGTCGGAGGGACGCCTGCTGAACCTCGGCAACGCCACTGGGCACCCGAGCTTCGTGATGAGCAACTCGTTCTCCAACCAGACGATCGCGCAGATCGAGCTGTTCACCAAGAACGACGAGTACGACAAGCGGGTCTACGTGCTGCCCAAGCACCTCGACGAGAAGGTCGCCCGCCTTCACCTCGACGCGCTCGGCGTGAAGCTGACCAAACTCTCAGACGAGCAGGCCGCCTACATCGGCGTGCCCGTCGAGGGCCCGTACAAGCCCGATCACTACCGCTACTAGCCAGAGAACCGCTGGCCGGCGCCAGGCTGTGTCCTCGGTAGCTCGCGTGCAGTTGAGCACGCCACGCTCCCCGCGTCCTTGCCTGGCTTGGCCGGCGGCCCTCTGGGGCCGCCAAATCTCCAAGAGTTGAGAGGATGAGTTGATGAAGGCGATGGTTTTGGCGGCGGGATTGGGCACGCGCCTGCGCCCGCTCACCTACGAGATCACCAAGCCGATGGTGCCGGTGCTCGACCGGCCGGTGATGGAGCACATCCTCGACCTGATCGACCGGCACTCCTTCGATGGGGTGATCGCCAACCTGCACTACTTTCCCGAGACGATCCGCGAGTACTTCGGAGAGCGCATCTCCTACCGCTTCGAGGAGCAGCTGCTGGGGACGGCCGGGGGAGTGCGCGCGTGCGCCGAGTTCTTCGGCGACGAGCCGTTTCTGGTGATCTCCGGCGACGCGCTTACCGATGTCGACCTGACGGCCTTTGCCGCCAGGCACCGCGAGACCGGTGGGATCGCCACGCTGGCCGTCAAGAAGGTCGCCGATACGCGCGAGTACGGTGTCGTGCTGCACGACCGCGAGGGCCGCATCACGGGCTTTCAGGAGAAGCCGCAGCCAGCGGAGGCACTGTCGGATCTCGGCAACTGCGGCATCTACATGTTCGATCCCGCGATCTTCGACTACTTCCCCGATCGCCCGTTCGTCGACTGGGCCAAAGACGTGTTCCCGGCACTGCTGGACAACGACGTCCCGTTTCACATCCACGAGGTGGGCGAGTACTGGAACGACGTCGGCTCGCTGAGCGAGCTGCGCCAGGGCACATTCGACGCGCTCAACGGCGAGCTGCGCCTGCAGATGCGCGGCGAGGAGGTGCAGCCGGGCGTGACCGTCGCCGGCACCTCGCCGCTGCGCGAGGACACCGACGTCGACGGCGCGGTGTGGATCGGGCGCGACGTACATCTCGGTGCCAACGTTCGCCTGATGGGCCCGATCGTGCTCGGCGACGGCGCACGCGTGGGCGACGGCGCGCAGCTGCGCGAGAGCATCCTGTTTCCCGGCACCGAGGTCGCAGCGGACTCGATCCTGATCGGCGCCATCGCCGGGCACGGCGGCATCCTGCAGAGCTTGCGCCGCGACTCCTGACGCGTTGTCAGACGGCATCGCGCGCCTGCGGCGAGCTCGCAGCGCCGCGCTCCGGCGGCGGCTTAACGCGAAGAGGCCCGCCGAAGCGAGCCCCTTCCCGGAAAGTGAGTCATGTGACAGTTGTCAGCGTAGCACAGAGCTCACGCGCCCTGAAAGCGCTCGCGGCGCTGCTGCTCTCGCTCTGACTCGGCGAGCGCGCGCATGAACAGCACGACCAGCGCGACGCCCATCACCAGCGACTGCTCGACGGCCATGATGAAGCCGGCGATCGACTGGTCGTCGTGCGCGGATAGCCCCCATACGCGCGCGTGGTGGACGTAGTAGGAATAGATCGCCGAAGGGGCGAACGCAAGTCCCATGCCCAGCGCGCCGACGAACAGCTTTGTCGAGGCCATGTACACGACCGGGCCCATGCCGCCCAGGCGCAGGCGCGCGCGGATCGGCGACAGCAGATGCCACCAGTACAGCGAACCGGCGATCAGGAACGTGATGTGCTCGAGTACGTGCACGACGGGGTGGCGCAGCGCCTCGTCGTAGGCGGCGGGGATGTGCCACGTCCAGATCACGCCGACGTACAGCACGACCGCGAAGGCCGGGCTGGCCAGCCCGCCGGCGCGTTGCTCGAGGTCCTGCACGGCCCGCGTGACCGGCCGCAGGATCACCTTCGTGAAGCCAAGGATCGCGAGGATCGGCACGACATCGAGCAGCACCATGTGCTGGACCATGTGCATCAGGAACAGCTGGTCGGCGAGTGCGTCGATCGGCGAGACGAGCGCGATCAGCACGCCCAGCAGCGAGGCGAGAAAGCAGCACAGCCGCCACACCGGCGCGTCGGCCTGCGGGCGCGGCGAGCTGCCGTTGCGCACCTGGCGCCAGCGTGTGACGTAGGCGCCGCCGATCACCGCCACGCCGACCAGCACGCCGGGCTCAAGCGTCCACGACAGATTCGCGCTCACCGCGAGCATTTGCTCACCGCGCGCATTGTCGCACCGGCGTATTACCGTCCCGCGCCCGGGGCATCGCGGCCGCGCCCGGCGCGCGTGTGGACGAACGGTTGAAAACGGGTAGGGCGATGGACATCCGCCAGATACGGGCGTAGCATTCGATCAGCGCCAGACAACAGCCGACCAAAGGAGCCTGTGATGCAGATTGACATCAAGGGTCGCAATGTCCCGGTAACCGACGAGATCCGCGAGCACGCGGCCCGTCGCCTGGACAAGGTCGCGCGGCAGGTCTCCGAGCTCGCACGCATCGAGATCGAGATCTTCAAGGAGCCCAACCCCCGGGTGTCCGACTGCCACGTCGCCGAGGCAACGCTGTACCTCAAGGGCGTCACGCTGCGCGCGCGCGACCGCTCGCCCGAGATGCTGCACTCACTGAACTTGATGGTCGACGAGCTCGCGCGGCAGGTCAAGCGCCACCGCGACAAACGCCGCCACCGGCGCGAGGCACGCGCCGCCGCAGCCGAGCGACGCATGGCCGGCGAGGCCGCTCGCGCGATGAGCCTGCCGACGGCGCCGCCGCCGACGATGGGCCTGCCGGCGACCTAGCCACAGCCACTTCGAGCGCCATGCGGCGCGCGCCACGGTAGGGCGGCCGTCGGCGTGCGATCGCGCGCGATGTTTACCGGCTTGTCCCGTTGGGTAGAGACAGCGACGTTCGGTTGTCTCATTTGGAGGGGTGAGTCGCTTGGGTTCGGTTGCTCGTGGGGTAGTGGAGCGTTCGCGCGTGCGCGCTCTCGTGGTTGCAGTCACGTTCTCGCTCGCAGGTGTCGCGATCGCCGCGGGGGCGGCGCAGGCCGCGCGCGTCTCACCGTCGCTTCCCGCCAAAGAGGGCAGCGCGCCGCGACCGGGTCCGGCGGTGTTGTACGAGCCGCTCGCGCAGGCGCCGCAGCTGGAAAACGCGCCCGGCAGCGGCTGGCACGCCAAGCCGATCCTCGTCTCCGGCGCGAGCGCCTACCGCCACGGCGAGTTTCTCTATCAGGGCTACATCTACGACGACCACGGCGCCAAAGAGGCGACCGACCCGACCAACCCGATGATCTCGCCCGGCGGCGACTCCTCCGGTGGCGACACGTTCTCTGAACCCGACGGCACGTACACCTACCCGACGGGCCCCGGCTATGACGAGAACGCGGCCAACCTGGTCGAGCTTCGCGTGCGCCCGAAGGGCAAATCGACGGCCTTTCGGATCACGCTGAACACGCTGGAGAACCCCGATCTGGTCGCCACGGCGATCGCGATCGGAGGCACGCCAGGCCAAACGCACCCGTTCCCGTTTGGCGCCAACGTGAGCGCGCCCGCGCAGTACTTCCTCACGGTGCACGGCACGACGGCGACGCTCACCGATGCCGCCAGCGGCGCGGAAGTGGCCGGTCCGGCGCCGAGCGTCGGCGTCGACCTCGCGCGCAGGCAGATCACCGTCGAAGTGCCGCACAGTGAGTGGAATCCGGGCACCTCGACCGTGCGCCTGGCCGCCGGTGTTGGTCTGTGGAACGCCGCCTCCAACAGCTATTTGTTGCCCGGCGCCACGGCCAGCGCGACGCAGCCCGGCGGCGCAGGCGCCGACACCTCGCCGCCTGCTTTCTTCGATGTGGCCTTTCGCTTCAACGCGCAGGAGCCGGTGCCCGGCACGCCCAGCCCCGGCAACGAGGTCAACCCGGCCTACTGGCGCGAGTCCGCGCAGGCGCAGGCGCTGGCCAGCGGCGACATCAGCGAGTTCCACGCGGAAGTGGATTTCGCCAAGTTGCAGGCCAAGACCGAAGACGACATGCCCGGCCAGCCGACCGGCGTGCCCCAGAGCGGTGTGTTCGACCGCATCCTCGCGTCGCACTTCTCAGACGGCCAGGGTGCCGACTACGCGACGGGCGGCTGCGGCAGCTCGGCAGCGTGCATCGGCGAGATGCGCGGGCAGCTTTTGCCCTACGCGATCTACGTGCCCGGCGGTGCGCAGCCGAGCGCCGGCTGGGGCACGACGCTGTTGCTGCACTCGCTGTCGGCCAACTACAACCAGTTCGCCGGCTCCAAGAACCAGGCGCAGTTCGCCGGGCGCGGCGGCGGCTCGATCGTGTTCACGCCCTCCGGGCGCGGGCCGGACGGCTGGTACTACGACCACGCGGGCGCCGACACCTTCGAAGTCTGGGCAGACGTCGCCGCGCATTATGCGCTGAACCCATCGTTCACCGACCTCGCCGGCTACTCGATGGGCGGCTATGGCACGTACAAGTTCGCCAGCCAGTTCCCCGATCTGTTTGCGCGCGCCCAGCCGACCGTCGGACCCCCGGGCCTCGGCATCTGGGTGCCGCCCGCCGAACCGCAGGCCGGCGGAAATCAGTCGCTCACGCAGCGCATGCTCGGCTCGGTGCGCAATGTTCCGTTCCTGATCTGGGACGAGACGACCGACGAGCTCGTGCCGATCGCGGGCGTGCTCGAACAGGTCAAAACGTTCGACGAACTCGGCTATCGCTACGAATTCGACCAGTTCCAGGCGGGCGAGCACCTGACGCTCGCGATCAATGACGAATACGCGCCGGCCGCGGCGTTCCTGGGAACGGAAACGCTCGACAGCGACCCCGCGCACGTGACGTACGTCTACAACCCGACGATGGACTTCGCCGCCGACGGGACGAGTTCCGGGCACGCCTACTGGGTCTACGCGGTCGCGCTGCGCGACTCCAGCGGCACCGCGCCGCTCGGCACCGTGGACGTACGCTCGCAGGGCTTCGGCGTCGGCGATCCGACGCCGGGCGCTACCCAGCACGGCGCAGGAGCTCTGACCGGCGGCACGATCCCCGCGATTCCCTACACGAGCCAGAGCAAGGCCTGGGGACCGGCTCCCAGCGAACCTGCCCACGACGCGCTGAACATCACAGCGACGAATGTGTCGCACGTGACGATCGATGCGACGCGCGCGAAGGTCGACTGCAAGGCGCAGCTCAACGTGACCACCGACGGTCCGCTGACGGTGACCCTGGAGGACTGTCGCGGCGGCGGTCCCAAGACGATCACGCAGAGCTTCGGCTGACATCGCGGCGGGCGCGTGCCCGCCGCGACAGTGGGTAGACGGCGAGCGCGCGGAAGCTATCCTTCGCCCATGCCTTCGATCCTGGATCGCGCGCTGAACGTCGGCGAGGCGAAGAAGTACAAGACCTATCAGAAGCGCGTGGCGCTGATCAACGCGTTCGAGGGCGAGCTCGAACACGACTCCGACGCCGAGCTGCGTGAGCGCATGGACGCGCTGCGCGAGCGCGCGCGCGACGGCGAGGGGCTGGACGGGTTGCTCGCGGAGTGCTTCGCGCTGGTGCGTGAGACCGGCAAGCGCCAGATGGGCATGCGCCACTTCGACGTGCAGCTGGTCGGTGCGATGGCGCTACACGACGGGCAGATCGCCGAGATGAAGACCGGCGAGGGAAAGACGCTGACGGCGACGCTCGCCGTCGTGCTCAACTCGCTGGCCGTGCACGAGCTGCGCGAGGGTGAGGATCAGGCGCGGCGCAAGGGCGTGCACCTGGTCACCGTCAACGATTACTTGGCGCGCCGCGATGCCGAATGGATGAGCCCGATCTACGACGCGTTGGGCGTGACCGTCGGCGTGCTGCAGAACCAGCAGCCCTTCGAGGAGAAGCACGAGGCCTACGCCTGCGACGTCGTGTACGGCACCAACTCGGAGTTCGGCTTCGACTATCTGCGCGACAACATGGCCACCGACATCTCCGAAAAGGTCCAGCGCGGCCATCCGTTCGCGATCGTCGACGAGGTCGACAACATCCTGATCGACGAGGCGCGCACGCCGCTGATCATCTCCGGCGCGCCGGAACAGGCCGCCGACCTGTACGTGAAGTTCGCGCGCCTGGCGCCGAGGCTCGTCGCCGGTAAGACGCCCGAGGGGATGGACCCGCGCTCCAAGAAGCAGTTCGTCGCCGACTTCGACTACGAGTTCGAGGAGAAGCACAAGACGGTCTCGATCACCGAGCAGGGTGTCGCCAAGGCCGAGAAGTTCCTCGGCATCGGCCATCTCTACCGCGCCGAGAACGGCCATCTCGTCAACCACCTCAACCAGGCCCTGCGCGCGGAGTCGCTGTACAAGCGCGACGTCGACTACGCGGTGATCGACGGAGAGGTGAAGATCATCGACGAGTTCACCGGGCGCATCCTCGACGGGCGCCGCTGGTCGGAGGGCCTGCACCAGGCCGTCGAGGCCAAGGAGGGCGTCTCCGTGCAGGAGGAGAACCAGACGCTCGCGACGATCACCTACCAGAACTTCTTCCGCCTCTACGAGAAGCTCTCCGGCATGACCGGCACGGCGCTGACCGAGGCCACCGAGTTCATGAAGATCTACGAGCTGCCGGTCGTGCAGGTGCCGACGAACATGGAGATGGTTCGCGACGACCGCAACGACCAGATCTACAAGACCAAGGAGGGCAAGTGGAACGCGGTCGTCAAAGAGATCACCGCGCGCCATGAGAACGGCCAGCCGGTGCTCGTCGGCACGATCTCCGTCGAGGTCTCAGAGCTGCTTGGCGAGCGCCTCAAGCAGCGTGGGGTCGCGCACACCGTGCTCAACGCCAAGCCGGAGCACGCCGCGCGCGAGGCCGAGATCGTTGCCGAGGCCGGGCAGCCCGGTGCCGTGACGATCGCCACGAACATGGCCGGCCGTGGCGTGGACATCAAGCTCGGCGGCAACCCCGAGCACCTCGCCCGCCTGGAGCTAGCGCGCCAGAATGTCTCCGTCGACTCCGACGGCTACGAGCAGCGCATGGCCGAGGTGCTCCCCGGCGTCGAACGCACGGTTGCCGAGAACCACGACCACGTGATGGCCGCCGGCGGCCTGTTCATCTGCGGTACCGAGCGCCACGAGTCGCGGCGCATCGACAACCAGCTGCGCGGCCGCGCCGGTCGTCAGGGCGACCCGGGCGAGAGCCGCTTCTTCCTGTCGGCCGAGGACGATCTCGTGCGCCTGTTCGCGGGCGACCGCATCTACAAGATCCTCGACAAACTCGGCGGCGTCGACGAGGAGGGCAACGAGGAGCCGATCGAGGCGGGCATGCTCTCCAAGCAGATCGAGAAAGCGCAGAAGAAGGTCGAGGAGCAGAACTTCCTGATCAGAAAACGCGTGCTCGAGTACGACGACGTGATGAACGAGCAGCGCCGCGTGATCTACGCCTACCGCGACGAGGTGCTCGAAGGCCAGGCGATCGGCGAGGAGGCGCGCCGCGAAGTCGCCAACGTGATCGAGCGAACCGTCGACCAGTACACGCCCGGCGACTTCATGGAGGACTGGGACCTCGACGGCCTGTTCACTGCGCTCGGGCAGTTCTTCCCACTCGACCTCGACGACTCAGACCTCGATCCCGAGTCGGTCGACCGCGAGGCGCTGACCGAGCGCATAACCGGCATGGCCGCCGAGCGCTACGACGCGCGTGAGCAGGCACTCGGCGAGGAGCTGATGGGCGCGCTGGAGCGCTTTTTGCTGCTGCAGATCATCGACGAACGCTGGCGCGAGCACCTGTTCGACATGGACTACCTGCGCGAGGGCATCCATCTGCGTGGCTTTGCCCAGATCGACCCGCTGGTGGCCTACAAGAACGAGGCCTTCACGCTGTTCGGCGATCTCATGAACAGCGTGTGGACCGACTACGCACGCATGATCTTCAACGTCGAAGTCAACGTAGAGGGCGAGAACGGTGGCGGTGCCGCTGCTGAGCAGATGGCCCCGTTCGCTGCCGCCGGCAGCTCCACGCGTGCCGGGCGCGTCTCGTACTCCGGCGGGCAGAGCGCCGCCGGAGCCGGCGCGCTTGCAGCCGCGGCCGCCGAGGCGGGCGTTCAAGGGGCGCCGACTACGACGGCGAAGGCGAACAGCTGCTGCCCGTCGTCGAGCAGCGCGTCGTCGACGAGGAGCACACGGTCGGGCGCAACGATCCTTGCTGGTGCGGTTCGGGTAAGAAGTTCAAGAAGTGCCACGGCGCCTAGCGGGCCGTGGACCCGCGCGGAGCGGCGTCCTCGATCACTCATGTGCGGAGCACATTTCGCTCACTGCGTCCTTGCTCCGCTTGGTCCACGGCCCGCTAGGCCTGACCCGTTTCCAGCTCAGTTCTGGGGCAGTCCCCACGGCGCGTCGAGCGCGATGCGCCAGCCGTCGGGCTCGCGCTTGTACACCACGACGGAGCTGCTTCGGCTGGTGAAGCGTCCGTCGGGCGCGTCGCCATTCTGAACGCTGAGGGTCAGCGTACCGCTCACGAGCGCGATGTCGCCGGCCTCGACGATGCTCGCGACTTCGGTCTGCAGTTCGACGCTGCTCTCGATCAGTGCTCGCAGCGCCTCGGCGACGGCCTGGCGCCCGCGAAGAGGCCGGCCGTCGGGCTGCACGATCACGGCGTCCTCGCGCCACAGCTCGACTGCGGCATCGAGATCACGGGCGTTGACCGCCGCGAGGAAGGCGGCGAGCAGATCGGCGGGCGTCGCTGTGGGCACGGCGCCACGATATGGGGTTGATAGCGTGGAGGCATGGCCACCGTCGTTCCCAGCGAGTCGATTCCAGAGCGGCTGGCCTCCATCCGTGAGCAGATGAAGCTGCTCGCGGATTATCTTTGACCCGGCTGAGCTGGGCGAGCGCGTGGCGGCGCTCGAGGCAGAGATGGGAGCTCCGGGCTTTTGGGACGACTCCGACCGCGCGGCGGCGGTGTCGGGCGAGCACGCACGCGCGAGCAGGCGCCTGGAGGGCTTCACGGCACTGAGCAGCGATGTCGAGGATCTCGACGCGCTTGTCGAGATGGCCGCCGAGGAGCAGTCGTTGCAGGGCGAGGTCGAGGAGCAGATCGCGTCGGTCGAAGCGCGCTTGGCAGAGCTCGAGGAGCAGCGCCTGTTCTCGGGCAAGTACGACGCGGGCGACGCGCTCGTGACGGTCAACGCCGGAGCGGGCGGGACCGACGCCCAGGATTGGGCTGAGATGGTGCTGCGTATGGAGATGCGCTGGGCGGAGAGCCGCGGTTTCTCGGTCGAGCTGCTGGAGGTGAGCGCCGGCGAAGAAGCGGGCATCAAGTCGGCGACGTTCCGCGCGTCGGGCGAGAACGCCTACGGTCTGTTCGGCGCCGAGCGTGGCGTGCACCGCCTGGTGCGGCTGTCGCCGTTTGATTCCGCACACCGGCGCCAGACGAGCTTTGCCGGAGTGGAGGTCGCGCCGGTCGTGCAGGACACGGGAGAGATCGAGATCATCGAGGACGACCTGCAGGTCGATACCTACCGGGCGTCCGGCGCCGGTGGCCAGCACGTCAACAAGACCGACTCGGCCGTGCGCATCACCCATCGCCCGAGTGGAATCGTCGTGCAGTGCCAGAACGAGCGCTCGCAGTCGTCAAACCGCGCGACGGCGATGGCGATGCTGCGCGCGAAGCTGCTGGAGCAGCGCGAGCGCGAACGCCAGGAGGAGATCGCGCGCGAGAAGGGCGAGGCCCAGGACGTCAACTTCGGCTCGCAGATCCGCTCCTACGTTTTGCACCCGTATACGCTCGTCAAGGACCATCGCACGAACGTCGAGGTGGGCGACGTGCAGCGCGTGCTCGAGGGTGATCTCGACTCCTTCGTGCGCGCCTACCTGCTCGCCTCCGCCTCCGCTCCGGCCGCCTAGCGATGGACGACCCGACCGAGCTGGTCCAACGCGCGCTGTACGAGGACGTCGGTTCGGGCGACGTGACGACCGCGGCGACCGTCGGCGAGGACGCGTTCGCGCACGCGCTCATCACGCAGAAGGCGCCCGGCTCGATCTACGGACTGGCACTCGCCGAGCTGACGTTCGCGCGGCTGGACCCGGCCGCGCGCTTTGAGCGTCACGTAGCGGAGGGGCAGTGGCGCGAGGAGGGCGGTCCGGTGCTGTCCGTCGACGGGCGCGCTCGAGCGCTCCTGACGGGCGAGCGAACGGCGCTGAACTTCCTCGCACACCTGTCGGGCGTCGCGACGATGGCATCGCGCGCGGCGCGCGCCGTCGAGGGCACTGGGGCGCGTGTGCTCGACACGCGCAAGACCACGCCCGGCATGCGTTCGCTGGAGAAGGCGGCGGTGGCGGCCGGGGGTGCCTGCAACCACCGGGCCGGCCTGTACGACGCGATCCTGATCAAGGAGAACCACATTGCCGCCGCCGGCGGCATCGCCGCGGCAGTACAGCGCGCCCGCGCCGCCGCGCCTCAGCTCGCGCAGAGGCTCGAGGTCGAGGTGCGCGACCGGGACGAGATCGAGCAGGCGCTGGTGGCCGGCGCGCCGTGGCTGCTGCTGGACAACATGGACGACGAGCAGCTGCGTGCAGCCGTTGCGCAGGTTGCCGGGCGCGCGGAGCTGGAGGCCAGCGGCGGCGTGACCCTGCAGACGCTGCGGGCGCGCGCCCAGACGGGTGTGCAGTGGGTCTCGATGGGGGCGCTGACGCATTCGGCGCCCGCGCTGGACCTGTCGATGCTGCTGGCGCTGAGCTAGCTGCGCGGCTTGACCGGCCGTCGGACGCCGCCGGGCAGGGCGTGCGGCGAGATAGAATCCAGAGGATGGCTTTGACGCTCCCGATGGCTCCCTCGCCGGCGGTTCAGGGCGGTCTCTCGCCCGCTGAGATCGTGGCCATGCAGGCCGAGGTGCGCGCGCTGGCAGACGAACGCAAGGCGGTGATCCTCGCGCACAACTACCAGGTGCCCGAGGTGCAGGACGTCGCGCACTACGTCGGCGACTCGCTCGGTCTGTCGCGTCAGGCGGCGGCAAGCGACGGCGAGGCGATCGTCTTCTGCGGCGTGCACTTCATGGCCGAGACGGCCTCGATCCTGTGCCCGGAGAAGACCGTGCTGATCCCCGACCTCGACGCCGGCTGCTCACTGGCGGCGTCGATCGACGCCGAGCAGCTGGCCGCTTGGCGCGCGGAGTATCCCGCTGGGGTCGTCGTGATGTACGTCAACACGACGGCCGAGGTCAAGGCACTGACCGACTACTGCTGCACGTCGGCCAACGCCGTCGACGTCGTGCGCCACATCTACGACACGCACGGCGAGGACACGCAGATCCTGTTCGGCCCGGACATGTGGCTGGGCGCCTACGTGGAGAAGCAGCTCGGCCGGCGCATGCACGTGTGGGACGGCGAGTGCCACGTGCACGCGGGCATCCGCCCTGCCGACATCGAGGCCACACGCGCCGCACACCCCGGCGCGGACTTCCTGATCCACCCCGAGTGCGGCTGCTCGACGAGCGTCATGGAGTACGTCGCCTCCGGGGACATCTCGGCCGAGGGCGTGCACATGCTCTCAACGGGCGGCATGCTGCGGTACGCCGAGGACGCTGAGTCGGCGGTCGCCGGGCGCGACGGCGACGCGCACGCACAGGTCGCCGAACCGGGCTTGGATAGGGGCGCGATCGACGCGGCGGCGCACGCAACGCAGGAGGTCGTCGTGGCGACGGAGATCGGCATGCTGCATCCACTGCAGATGGCCGCGCCGGACATCGACTTCATCCCCGCCAACGCCGAGGCATCGTGCGTGTATATGAAGATGATCACGCTGCCGAAGCTGCGCGACGCGCTGCGCGAGATGAAGCACGAGGTGCGCGTGCCCGAGGAGATCGCGGTTCGGGCAAAGGTGCCGATCGACCGAATGGTGGCGATCGGGTAGCTCCGGCGGTTCTTCGGTAGCTGACGGCAGGACCGTTTTGTGGCGGATACGCCACCATTTGTTTCAAGTATGTAGCGGATATGCTACGATTTGGATATGCGCACGCCCACCGACGACGTGGCGGCCGAGCTGATCGCTCGCATCCGCAAGGTCAGCGGGTTCAGCCAAACGGAGCTCGCGCGACGCAGCGGGCTCGACCGCTCGGCGGTGAGCGCCTATGAGCACGGGCGCCGCCAGCCATCGGTGGCCGCACTCGCCCGCCTCGCCGGGGCGGCCGGCATGGACCTGGACCTCGCGACTGCCGGCAGCGCAGCTGCTGACGAGCACGCGGGCCGCATCCTCGCGCAGGTGCTCGAGCTGGCCGAGGCTCTGCCTTACCGACCACGCGACGAGCTCGCCTACCCACCGCTGATTCAGCTCAGCGCATGAGTGACCTCGGCCAGTTGCTGCTCGCCGTCCACGAAGCCCTGGACCGGGCCGGCATCCCGCACGCGGTCGGCGGGGCGATCGCTCTCGCCTACTGCACACTCGATCCACGCGGCACGAGAGATCTCGACTTCAACGTGTTCGTCGGGCCCGAGCGAGCGCGCGAGGTCTTCGCTGCGCTGCCGGAGGGCATCGAGGTCAGCGGCGACCGGCTGGAGCGGCTGGAACGCGACGGTCAGGTCAGGCTCAAATCCGGAATCACGCCGGTCGATCTGTTCCTCAGCGTGCTGCCGTTTCACGAACACGTCGCCGATCACGTACGGCAGGTTCCGTTTGAAGGGCGCACGATCCCTGTTCTCAGCTGCACAGCGCTGGTCGTCTTCAAGGCGATGTTCGATCGAACTCAGGATTGGGCCGACATCGAGGCAATGGTCGAGGCCCGGTCCTTCGACGCAGACGAGGCGAGTTACTGGATTCGGGAAATGCTCGGTGACGATCGGCGGGTCGAACGGTTGACGGTCGCGCAGCAGGGGCGTCGCTCGCAGGGAGAGCCTCGCCCGCTGCGACCGCCGCCACATACAGGCGACGCGCCTGCCTAGAACTCCTCGGCCGTGTGCGGCCCGACGCAGGCGATGGCCAGGTCGTCGGCGACACCCGCGGCGACCTCGCGCACCTCGTCGAAAGTGACCGCGTCGAGCGCTGCGATCGCCTCGTCTGGGTCGATCGACTCGTCGTGCACGATCGTCTGGTTGGCCGCGTAGCGCGCGACCGCGTTGGTGTTCTCAAACGACAGCACCAGGCGACCCGCGGCGTACGCGCGGGCGCGCTGCACCTCCTCCTCGGTCGGGCCGTCGTCGCGCAGCTCGCCGACGATCTCGCGCATGCGCGTGTAGGCCTCGATGCACTTGGCCGAGTCAAGGCCCGACCCCAGCTGCAGGATCGGCACGTCGGCGAAGGTGTGCGCGATCGCATAGACGGAGTAGCAAAGGCCGCGTTTCTCGCGGATCTCGTCGAACAGGCGCGAGCCCATCGAGCCGCCGAGCAGCGTCGAGTAGATCGACAGTGCCGCTCGCTGGCGCACGTTTGAGACGGCGATCTGCGGGCGGTAGATCATGCGCAGGTGCGACTGGTTGGTGTCGCGCTCCTCGACGAGCGTCTGCGGCGCAAAGCCCGGGGCCGGCTCGTACGCGTCCGGCGCCGCCAGCGTGGGGAAGCGCGCGAAGCACTCCTGCAGCTGCTCCTCGCCGGGCAGGTGGTCGAGGTTGCCGACGAGAAACGCGCCGCCCGCCGCGCCGGACCAGCGGCGCTCGCGAAAGGCGACGATCCCCTCGCGCGTGAAGCTGCGCAGGTTCTCCTCGGGCCCGAGCACGGTGCGCCCAAGCGGGTGCTCGCCGAAGGCCGCCTTGTCGATCAGATACTCAGCAATCATCGAGGGCTGGTCGAATGCCCGGTTGATCTCCTGGATGACCACGCCGCGCTCGCGGTCGAGCTCCTCGGCATCGATGCGCGGCCGGCCGACGAAGTCCGACAGCAGGTCGATCGCCGCCGGGGCGCTCTCGGCGCGCACGGTGATGTGAAAGGCGACGAGGTCGTGGCTGGTGTAGGCGTTGAGCAGGCCGCCGAGGCGCTCGGCAGTCTCGTTGACGTCGGAGTAGGTGGGGTACTTCTCGCCGCCCTTGAACACGAGGTGCTCGAGGAAGTGCGCCATGCCGTTCTCCTGCGGGCGCTCGTTGCGCGCTCCGGCGTCAAAGGCGACGAGCACGGTCAGCGCACGCGTGCCCGGCAGGGCGATGCGATGGATCGGCAGATCGTTGGCCGGAACGGTCGTCGTGAGGGTGCTCACCATCGCGTCGCCCACGATATCCGCCCGAAAGCGGCCGTTCGGGCCCCGTTCATGAATGGCAACTGCAAAACGCGTTGCATGCAGGCGTTTTGCTCGGCGGGCCCGTCTACCCACGGTACTCTCCGAGGCCGTGCGAGCGACCGAGACAATCGCCGTGCCGCAGGAGGACCTCGCCGCCGGCGAGGTGTCCGTGGCGCGACCACAGATCATCGAGCGCCAGCGCCGCGGCGCTCATGCAAAGCCGCGCCGTTCGGCGCCTCCGGTGCGGGATGACCGCGACACGGTCGTCGAGTTCCGCGGCGTGTCAAAGCTCTACGGCCCCGGCGGAATCGGCCTGGAACGCGCGACGTTTGCCGTGCGCCGCCAGGAGATGGTCTTCCTCGTCGGGCCGACGGGCTCGGGCAAGTCGACGATCATGCGCCTGCTGATCAAGGAGCTCGAGCCCTCCGACGGGCGCATCCGTGTTGCCGGGCGCGACCTGGCCGACATCGATCGCAAGAAGGTCCCCTACTACCGGCGCAACGTCGGCGTTGTCTTTCAGGACTTCAAGCTGCTGCCGACGCGCACGGTGTATGACAACGTCGCCTACGCGCTGCAGGTGACGGGGGCTTCGCGCAAGCAGATCCGTTCGACGCTGCCCGACATCCTGCGCCTGACCGGCCTGTCGACCAAGCTGCACAACTACCCGCATCAGCTCTCCGGCGGCGAGCAGCAGCGCGTCGCCGTCGCGCGCGCGTTCGCCAGCCACCCGCCGTTGCTGCTCGCCGACGAGCCCACCGGCAACCTCGACCCCGAGACGTCGATTGGGATCATGCAGCTGCTGTATCGCATCAACCGCGCCGGCACGACCGTGATCGTCGCCTCGCACGACAACGAGATGGTCGACCGCATGCGCCGCCGCGTGATCGAGCTCAAGCGCGGAAGGATCGTTCGCGACGAGGCCTCGGGGTTCTACGGCGCGCGCGAGGAGAACACCGACGAGCTCGGCGAGCGCCTGAAAAAAGAAGCCTCGTGAAGCCGGCGTTCTTCCTCAAAGAAGCCTTCCGCTCGATGCAGCGAAACGCCGTGCCGAGCTTCGCGGCGCTGGCGTCCGTGCTCGTGACGACGCTGGTGCTCGGCGTGTTCATACCCGTTGTCGAGGCCACCAACGGCGCGGCCAACGACGTGCGCGGGCGCGTGCTCGTGGACGTGGACATGACGACGAGCGCGAGCCCGGCCGAAGTCGCGCGTGTGCGTGGCGAGCTGCAGCGCGCGCCGCACGTCAAGAGCATCCAGTACGTCTCCAAGCAGCGCGGCTTCGAAACGGAGAAGAAGGCCAACCCGCAGGCCTTCGCGCTGATCGGCTACAACCCGCTGCCGGACATCTTCCGCATCACGCCCGACCGCCCGGAAAACTCTGGGGCGGTGCGCGCGGAGCTCGACCAGTCGAGTCCGCTGGGCACGCGTCTGGTGACAGACGCCGCGATCGCCGCCGTGCAGAACCGCCAGGCGCAGACGAACACGATCCTCTCGGCGACGCGCGTGATCAAGATCACGATGGCGCTGTTGGCGGCGCTGCTGGTGGTCGCGTCGATCCTGCTGATCAGCAACACGATCCGCCTGTCGCTGTTCTCGCGCCGCCGCGAGGTCGAGGTGATGAAGCTGGTGGGTGCGACCGACTGGTTCATCCGCTGGCCCTTCGTGCTCGAGGGGCTGTTCCTCGGCGCGATCGGCGGCGCCGCGGCGATCGGCCTGCTGGCGCTCGCGAAGGTCACGCTCGTCGACCCGTTGGCCAACACGGTGAAGCTGATCTCTCAACCCGACATGATCGCCTTCCCGCTGCTCATCGCCATCCTGATGGGCTGCGCGATCGCCGTGTCAGCCGCGGGATCGGGCATCTCGCTGCGGCGCTTTCTCAGGGTCTGATCCGTAGTCTGCGGGGGCGATGCCCCCCAGACGACGTCACCCGCTGCTGGCGGTGCTCGCAGCTGCGCTGCCGATCCTGCTGATCCTCGGCGTGTATCTCGGCGGCCATCCGGAAGACCTCCCGCAGTTCGCGCGCAACGCGTTCGTTGCCGACCACGAAACGCGCGTGGTCAGCGAAGCGATCAACCGGATCACCAGCGACTACTACCGGCCGGTCGCCAAGGGCCGGCTCACCAACGCCTCGATCTCCGGCGCCGTCGCGAGCCTCGGTGATCGCTTCTCGCACTACCTCTCGCCGCACGAATTTCGCGAATTCAGCCAGCCGCCGAGCTTTACCGGCATCGGCGTGTCGGTCGGCCCCGATCCGCGGGGCCTGCGCGTGGGCCGTGTGTTCGACGCCTCGCCCGCGGCGCGCGCGGGCATGCAGGAGGGCGACCTGATCGTCTCGGCCAACGGTCGCAAGCTCGCTGGAGTCTCCGCCGATAAGGCGATCGCGCTGATCAAGGGACCGCCCGGCACCGACGTCAAGCTCGGCGTGCAGCAGCGGCGAGCCGGCCACACGGTGCTCAACACGCTGACGCTCACGCGCGCGACGATCTCAGAGCCCGTTGTCGCCTCGACGTCGAGGACCGTGGGCGGCAAGAAACTCGGCGTGGTGGAGCTGGCGACGTTCAGCCCGGGAGCGCACGGCGAAGTGCGCGAAGGCGTCGAACGCGAGCTGCGCGCGCACGCGCGCGGCATCGTGCTCGACCTGCGCTCCAACGGCGGCGGACTGGTCGAGGAGGCGCGGCTGATCGCGAGCATCTTCATCGAGCAGGGCACGATCGTCTCCACGCGTGGGCGCACCCAGCCCAGTGACACGCTGACGGCGACCGGCGGCGCGATCTCGCCGTCGATACCGGTCGTCGTGCTCGTCGACTCCAACACCGCCTCGGCAGCGGAGATCGTCACGGCCGCGCTGCAGGACCACCACCGAGCGACGGTCGTCGGCACGCACACCTTCGGCAAGGGCGTCTTTCAGGAGGAGGAGCCGCTGTCCAATGGCGGCGCGCTGGACATAACCGTCGGCGAGTACTTCACGCCCGACGGGCGAAACCTCGGCGGCGGCGGTGTCAAGCAGGGTGCCGGCATCGTCCCCGAAGTGCTCGTGCGCCACGACGTCGACTCCAATCACGGACTCGATGTCGCCCTGAGCACACTTGCCGCGAAGGTCAAGTGAGCGGCCGGCGCCCGCCGCCGAAGCGACGTCACGGGCGCTCCGAACGCGACGATTCGCGCGTCGTGTGGCCGCCACAGGAGCGCCAGAGCGCGCGCGCGGCGATCGAGGTGCTGATGCGCGAGCGCGGCCTCGCACGCGGGTTCGAGCACCACGTGCAGCGCGCCGCCAAACGCGCGCGCGACCGGGGACTGGATGTGCGCGGCGACCTCGACGCGCGCCGCGACCTGACCGAGCTTGCGACGTTCACGATCGACCCTGCCAGCGCACGCGACTTCGACGACGCGGTCTCTGCCGAAGCACTGCCCGGCGGCGCCACACGGGTGTGGGTGCACATCGCCGACGTCAGCGCCTATGTCCCGGACGGCTCGCCGGTCGACGTGCAGGCGCGCGAGCGCGCGACGAGCGTGTACGTCCCGGGGGCCGTGGAGCCGATGTTGCCGCCCGAGCTCTCCAACGACGCCTGCTCGCTCGTACCCCAGCGCGAGCGCCTTGCGGTGACGACCGAGCTCGAGCTCGACGGCGCGGAGGTCCGCAGCGCGCAGTTCTACCGCTCGGTGATCCGCTCGGACGAGCGTTTGGACTACGAGCGCGTCGATCGGATCTTCGCCGGACAGGATCCCGCCGAAGAGCCTTGGGCCGCACCGCTGGCGGCCGCGCGCACAGCGGCCGCCGCGTTGGCGCACGCGCGCGAGCAGCGCGGAGCCCTGGCCGTCGACTCTGAGGAGCCGGAGTTCATCTTCGACGAGCGGGGCAACATCGCCGAGATCCGCGCGCGCACGCAGACCGAGTCGCACCGGCTGATCGAGCACCTGATGATCGCCACCAACGAAGCGGTCGCGTCGCTGCTTGCCCGCCGCCATGTGCCGTGCCTGTATCGCGTGCACGAGCGCCCCGAGCAGGAACGCGTGGAACGCCTGGTCGCGCAGCTGGCATCGCTCGATGTGCCCACGCCGCCGCTGCCCAAGCGCATGTCCTCCGAGCAGGCCGGGGAGCTGCTCGGCGCGGTCTCCCAGCGCGTCGAGCAGCACGTGCGCCGAACGGGGCGCGGCTCGCGCGCGCTCAACGCGCTCATACTGCGCTCGCTGAAGCAGGCTTATTACTCGCCCAAGAACCTCGGGCACGCAGGGCTGCGCTCGCGCAACTACTGCCACTTCACGTCGCCGATCCGTCGCTATCCCGACCTGGTGTGTCATCGCGCGCTGCTGTCGGCGGTCGCGGCCGGCGAGCGTGCGCCGCGCGGCGGCGAACTGGCCGAGCTGGGGGAGTGGACCTCTGAACGCGAGCGTGACGCGATGAAGATCGAGCGCGACGCCGACGACGTCGCGAGCTGCTTTGAGCTGGAGGGCCGCCTGTATGAGACGGGTTGGGAGCAGGAGTTCGCCGGCGAAGTCGTCGGCCTGATCGCGGCCGGCGCATTCGTGGCGTTCGGCGACCCGCGGCCCGCCGCCGCTACGCGATCGGGTGCGCCCGTCTACGAGGGGATGCTCGCGGTGCGCAACATGCACACGCCGAGCGGCGAGCGCGACTGGTGGGAGATCAACGAGCAGGGCACGATCCTGCACGGCGAGCGAACCGGCACGACGCTGCGCCTGGGCGATGCGATCGCGGTGCGCGTCGCCCGCGTGGACACGCCGCGCGGACGCGTCGACCTGCTGCCCGTGGTCGAGACGCCCGCGGACGGCTAGGCTCGACAGACGATGGCCAAAGCAAAAGGCAAGCGCAAGATAGGCGCGGGCGACGTGGCGTCCAACCGCTATGCGTCCCACCGCTATGAGCTGCTCGAGCGGCTGGAGTGCGGCATCGCGCTGGAGGGCACGGAGGTCAAGGCACTGCGCGAGTCCGGCGCGCAACTGAAGGATGGCTACGCGGCGATTCGTGACGGCGAGATGTGGCTGCACTCGGTGCACATCCCGCCCTACGCGCCCGCATCGCGCGAGAACCACGATCCCGAGCGCCCGCGCAAGCTGCTGCTGCACCGTCGCGAGCTCGACCGCATCGCCGCGCGCGCGTCCGAGCGCGGGCTGACGCTGGTGCCGACGCGCATCTACTTCTCCGGCGCGCACGCGAAGGCCGAGATCGCGCTCGCGCGCGGCAAGGACCTGTATGACAAGCGCCACACGATCCGCGAGCGCGAGACCAAGCGCGACATGGAACGCGCCGTGCGCGAAGCGCGGCGCTAGGGGCGCTCGCGACGCAGGTCCCTTACCAGCGGCCGAACGTGTGCCCGCCGGAGGACAGCACGTAGGCGTGCTCCATGCCCGCGACGAGCAGCACGATCAGCCCGATGTACACGGCGCCGACGAGCAGGCGGTCGCGGCGCGACACGCGGTAGTAGGCGGCCTGCTCGAGCGAGCGGCTGCTGCGCAGCTTCCACCGGCGCCACGTTTCCATGCCGCCTAGCACGATGAATATGAGCAGGAACGGGTTCCCGGTGAGCAACAGCAGGCCGACCATCGCGGCGATGCCGAGGAACCACATCGCGGGCGCCATCGCGGCCATCGCGCGGCCGCCGTCGAACGGCACGATCGGTACGAGGTTGATCAGGTTCAAAAGGAAGCCGACATAGGCGAGAGCGCGAAGCAGGTCGCTGTCTGTCGCTTCGGCGATCGCCAGACAGACGCCGGCGCCCGCGGTGCCGAGGATCGGGCCGGCCAGCCCGACGCGCGCCTCGGCCACCGCGTCCTCGGGCATCGACTTCATCATCACGACGGCTCCGAGCAGCGGGATGAACATCGGCGCGCTCGCCTTGATGCCTTCGCGGCGCAGCTGAATCACGTGCCCCATCTCGTGTACGAAGAGCAGAATCACGAAGCCGACTGCGAAGGTCCATCCGAAGAACAGCGAGTACGCGACCACCGAGATGATCGCGGTGCCGGCCGTCGTCAGCAGCTTGGCTTTGGGCAGCAGCAGCACGACACCTTTGATCGCCGCCCAGAACTTGGCCAGCAGGGCAGCGACGGCCGCCAGCGCACTGCCGATGCGCTTGCGCAGGTTCTGGGCGGGAGCGCGCCGTTGCGCAGGCTCGCCGAACGGGTTCTCCTGCGGGGAGACGTCCTGCGGCTGAGCTGGGACGGGCAGCGCAGAGGCCGGCGGATGCACGGAAACGTCGCCGCTGTCCATAGACCCATTGTGGCAGCAGCGATAAGCGTTGCCTAACGATGTGCGAGCACGGTGCGAGGCCTGCGAAACGGCCGAGATCGCAACCTGAGCAGGCCTCACGATCGAGGTCTGCGGATGTGGCTCGGACTTTTTTCTGGAAAGTGCGGGGTGGACGTCGCACGGGGCTTGCACGCCGCGCAAGGCCGAGCTACTTTGAATGCAGACGCGGAACCGAGCCGCAAAGAGCGAGGCCACTGAGGTGTGAGGCCGCGCCACCCACGAAGAAAGGTCTTCGGACCGGACGGAGCGGGTTCCTCAAGCGGCCCGGGACCGCGTCGTTTTTTTTCTCCTGCAGGGTCTAGAATGACCTTGCAACAAGCATCCTCGGGGACGACAGGCTTCGACGTGGTCGGCTCGTGAGGATGGTGGCGAGTCGAGGTCCCGGGCGGCCTCGTAAAACACCCGGGAAAACCATAAGTGCGGACTCTCACGAGTACGCCCTCGCTGCCTAGCTAACACTAGGTGAGTGAGGTTCCGGGCCCCGCTTGCCTGCGGCGGGGAAGGCCGGAATCAGAAAGCAGGCTCACCCGGTGAGGTCCGCCTCAGCCGATCCGGGAAAATTTCATGGGGCTGGTCTTCAGCAACCCCGCCGGCGAGGCGAGCTGAAGACGAGATCAGAGCGCCGGATACGCTCGTAGAAGCCATTCTCACGCGATCGCGGACGTGGGTTCGATTCCCACCGTCTCCACTGTCACCCCGGTTTTGGCTTTACAGAGCCAGAATCGGGGTTCAGGTAGGAGTCAGAGCTCACAGACGGCGATCGCCGGAGCGTCGCGGCGGGCCCTGGCCGCTAGCTCGGCAACTAACCCGCCAGCGCGGACGCGGCCGCGTCCAGCCGATCGTTGCCCCAGTAGAGCGCCCCGTCGACCCATACGGTCGGGATTCCCGTGACGCCAAGCCGGCGGGCATCGTCGGTCACCTGCCGCAGGCGCGCCTGAATGTCCGCGCGCTCGATGCCCTCGCGCAGCGCCGCGCGGTCGGCGCCGGCCTCCTCGGCAGCCTCGAGCACGACGTCGATGTCTGTCAGGTCTCGCCCGAGACCGAGACCCTGCCGGTAGGCGGCCAGCGAGAACTCCCGCAGAAGTCCGAGCTCGGCGGCGACAAGTGCGGCGTGGAGGACGGTGACGGAATACGTCTCTGTCGGCCAGCCGCGCGGCCAGCTGAGCGCGAGCCCCAGCTCTGCGGCCTGCTCCTCGCATTCGTGCATCTGCGCATCGCGTTGTGTGCCCGGGCGCATCGACCACGGCAGCTTGCCGATCTTGCGTATCAGCGACCCGAAGAGGATCGGCTGCCAGCGGGGCCGCACGGGAAGCACGCCGTCGATTCGGTGCGCGGCGAAGTATGCGTACGGCGAACTGAAGTCGTAGTAGAAGACCGGTTCGGGCACGGCTGCTGATCCTAACGATGGCGAATTCTGGTGGACACTGACGAGAACTGACTGCGGCGTCACGTGGCAGCCCGCTCCGCCCGCGCCCCATTGACCGGCTCGCGAGCCGCTGGTAGTGTCGGCCCAGGGGGTATTGACATGTTCCGTCTTGCAAGAATTCCGCGTCCTTCACCGGCGATGTTCGTGGCGTTCGCCGCGCTTTTTGTCGCCGCCAGCGGATTTGCCGTCGCCGCGATTCCGAGCAGCAATGGCGTGATCGGCGCCTGCTACAAGACGAAGAGCGGCGCTCTCAGCGTGATCAAAGGCAAAAAATGCCCGAGGGGCTCACGGCCGCTGTCGTGGAACCAACAGGGACCGAGGGGCTTGGCCGGAAAGGGCGGCGCCAGTGGGCTGAAAGGCGCGACCGGACCGCAGGGCAGCCAGGGCACGCAGGGCACCAAAGGCGAAGCGGGCACGGCCACCGCATTCGCCCGTGTTGCGGCTGACGGAACCCTCGAGCCGGGTGACAGTGGCAGGCAGAACAAGGGCGTCGTGCCTGTGGACGTCGAGCATGACGTCACGACAGGCGAAGGCCACTACTGCTTTGGCGGGCTTCCCTTCGGTGTCGCGAGCGCGATGGTCTCGCCCGACAGCGCCGGTGACATCAACGGCAACGTGATCACAAGCGTCGCCGTGCAGCGCGGCGTCACCCTCACCAACTGCGACGCGCAGCACCAGCAAGCACGCGTCACCACGCTTGTCGCTGGAACCGCCAAAGACCACAGGTTCCAGATCTGGTTCGAGTCGACCGGTGCGGCGCAGATCGCGCCGGGGCCGGGCGGCGAATAGGCTCGCGAGGCCCGGCCTGGCAACCAGGCCGCACAGATTCGGCAGATCCCTGGGTCAGCCTCACGGTCGGACCGACGCTGGTCGTGCTCGCGACAGCAAGCCTGGTGCGGCGGCGGCCGGCATGGATCGACTCCTTCGCCCTGGCCCTCGCAGTCGCGCTGATCGCAAAAACCAGCGTCGCCGACCAGCTGGAATCGGCATTTACCATCTGAGTGGCTTCGTCGCGACTCCAGACACAGGCCGGCATTGATAGAAATGCGGGCGACCCGAGGGGGCGTCTCGGTCGAAAAACGGCCGAGGTGCAACCTACGAAAGGGACTCGTGCCGATCTCTTGCGCAGCGCAGGCCCAAACCGCCGGCATCGTCGCCGTCGTCGGCCTTTCGCTGCCCGCTCGGCGAGAACCCGCCGCACCGTCGCGGCGACAACATTTGGATGGAGGCCGACATGAGCAGTGTCGATATGAGCAGCCGGAGCGCGTCGGGCGCCCCGCCGGTGCAGACGGGAGAGTTCAAGCTGGAGGTTGTGGTCCTGCCGGTCTCCGATGTCGATCGCGCGAAGCGGTTCTATGAAGGCCTGGGCTGGAGACTCGACGCCGACGTCGCACCCGACGAGCACTTCCGCATCGTCCAGCTGACGCCGCCGGGCTCGGAGTGCTCGATCCAGTTCGGCACGAACATGACCTCGGCCGCGCCTGGTTCGGCCCAAGCGCTGTACCTGGTCGTAGCCGACATCCAGGCAGCGCGCGAGGAGCTCCTGGCGCGTGGGGCACAGGTGAGCGAGGTGTTCCACGAGCGCACGCTGGGCGGGCGCTTTCACGACGCGGGCCGGGAGGCCGGGCCGTCGCCCGATCGCAGCACATACGGCTCGTTTGCCACCTTCGACGATCCGGATGGCAATGGCTGGCTGCTGCAGGAGATCACTGTGCGGCTTCCGGGCCGCTGAAAGGAGAGGTCATGGCGACGGCATATGAGTCTGTGGAGGATCTCGCCGAGGCGCTACGGCGCGCGGCGGCGGCACACGGCGAGCACGAGACGCGAACCGGCGAAGCGGACCCGAACTGGCCGGATTGGTACGCGCTCTACATGGTGCGCGAGCGCGCCGGCGAGGAGCTGCCGACATGAGCAACGACTACGACGTGATCGTGCTCGGCGGCGGGTCGCCGGGCGAGCACTGCGCGGGTGCCCTTGCGGAGGGCGGCCTGCGCGTGGCTGTGGTCGAGCGCGAGCTGGTGGGAGGGGAGTGCTCCTACTGGGCCTGCATACCGTCCAAGGCGCTGCTGCGTCCAGGCGAGGCGGTTCACGGCGCGCGCGAGGCAGCGGCGAGCGCCGAGGTAGACGTGCAAGCCGCACTGGCCTGGCGCGACTTCATGGTCTCCGATCACTCTGACGCCGGACAGGAGCGCTGGCTGGCCGACCGCGGGATCGAGCTGCTGCGCGGCAGCGGGCGGCTCGCCGGCCCGGGCGTCGTCGAGGTCGCCGGCGTCCCACACACAGCCGACCACGTGGTCCTCGCCAACGGCGCCGAGCCCGTCGTGCCGCCCGTGCCGGGTCTGCGCGGGCTCGACGGGATCTGGAGCAATCGCGAGGCGACGTCGATGAAGGCCGTGCCGCGCCAACTGCTCATCCTCGGGGGCGGACCGGTCGGCGTGGAGATGGCGCAGGCTGTCCGCCGGCTGGGCGGCCAGGCGACGATCGTCGACATGGCCGAGCGCGTGCTTGCACGCGAGCCGGCGCCGTTGGGCGAGGCACTCGGCGAGGCATTGCGTGGCGAGGGGATCGAGCTCGTCCTATCGGCGAACGCGACCGCCGCGCGACGCGATGGCGATGAGTACGTCCTGGAGATCGACGATGGACGCGAGCTGCGCGGTGACAAGCTGCTCGTCGCGACCGGGCGGCGTCCGCGGGTGAACGGGCTCGGCTTGGAGACCGTCGGCGTCGAGCCCGACGCACACGGGGTTCCCGTCGACGCGCACCTGCGCGCGGCAGATCGTCTGTGGGCGATCGGCGACGTCAACGGCCTGTGGCCGCTGACGCACGTCGGCAAGTACCAAGGCGAGGTGGTCGCCGCGAACATCCTCGGCGAGCCGCGCAAGGCCGACTACGAGGCCGTTCCGCGCGTCGTCTACACCGATCCGCAGGCCGCGTCGGTGGGCGCCGGTGCCGCGCGCTTCAGCGCGATGGTCGCTCTTTCGGAGGTCGCCAAGACCGCGACCTATACCCACGCATACGCCGAGCAGAACGGCTTCTTGACGTTGCTCAGCGACGGCGAGCGCCTGACGGGCGCGTATGCGCTCGGTCCGGAGGCGGGCGAGTGGCTGCAGCAGGCCACGCTCGCGATCCGCGCGCACGTGCCGCTGGACATCCTCGCCGACACGATCCAACCGTTCCCGACGTTCTCGGAGATCTATGTCGCTGCGCTGAAGACGCTGCGCGGCGAGATTGCGGCGGCGTCAAAGACGAGCGGCGCGCGACCGCCGGTTGCCGGCTGACAAGCCGTGACCGCTCGAGCGCCGGCGGCGATCCGCCTGAGCTCGCCCGGCGCCTCGCGGCTAAGCTAGCCGCTCGAGTCATCGCTTTGTCCGAGCCAGCCACACAGCCGATCGACGTAGCCGAATTGATGCCCGCGCCAGCGGGCATCATGTACTCGTGCTTCGGCGAGGAGTACATCGCCGAGGCGGCGCGCGCGGCTCGCTCGTCGCTGCGCCACAACCACATCCCCCATGTGATCTTCGCGGCGGGCGAGGTACGAGACGTGCCGCCCGGCGTGACGATTGTCGGCTTCGAGCCCATCTCCAGTGCGCCCTTCCTCGACCGGATCGCAAACATGCGCCGCTCGCCGTTTGAGCGAACGCTCTACCTCGACACCGACACATTCGTCGTGGATGAGATGGTCGGCGTTTTCGAGTTGCTCGATCACTATGACCTCGCGCTCGCACAGGCGCCCGCCTACCGCGGGCTCGACGATCCGGAGGTGCCGGCGGCCTTCCCCGAGTTCAACTGCGGCGTCGTCGCGTGGCGCTCAAGCGACGGCGTGGCCGCGTTCCTACAGAGCTGGGAAGAGACCTATCGCGCCTGGCTGATCGAGGACGTGCTGCCGGGACTCGACGGCGGCAAGCACCCGACCCGCACGGAAATCGGCGACCAGCCGGCGTTCCGGCGTTGTGCATGGCAGCACGGGATGAAGGTCGCCACGCTGCCCCCTGAGTACAACCTGCGCCTGGGCTTTCGCACCACCGTGGTCGACCGCGTACGCCTGCTGCACGGTCATACCGGACGGTATGAGAAGCTCGCCGAGCAGTACAACCGGAAGATCGCTCCGCGAACCTACCCGCAGGAGTCCCTCATCCGGCGCCTAGCGCGAGAAGCCCATGGGCGACTGCCCCGCAAGGGCTGAGGGCTCAGATCGGCATCAGGCGGTTGGCAGAACCGGCCCGGGGCGGAGGAGCGCCGGGTCGTGGCCGGGGATGACCTGCGCCCCGGCGTCGCGCAGTGCTCGCAGGCGCTCGGCCGAGCGCCGCTGCTCGGCGTGGTCGTCGGCGAAGATCGGGAAGCGGTGGTCGTCCAGGCCCGACGCGAAGTGCGTCACGTCGGCGCCGAGCACGAGCTCGCCGATGCGCACGGACTGGTGCCCAGGGGTGTGCCCCGGGGTCGACAGCAGCTCGACGCTCCCGTCGCCGAGCAGGTCGCAGTCGCCGTCGACGAGCATCACCTCACGCTCGTCTGTGGCGTAGTCGCCGGCCAGGAACACGTTGCGCTGCATTGCCTGGTCGTCGCGACCCGCTTGCCATTCGCTGCGCTGGATGACCAGCGGGACCGACTGCGGGATCAGGCTGAGCCCGCCGACATGGTCCCAGTGCAGGTGCGTGAGCACCACCTTGGTCAGCGTGTCCACGTCGATCTGTTCGGCGACGTGCTGCTCCTGCTCCAGCTCGAAGACAGCGAACACGTCCGGCCGGTCGTAGTGTGCCGCAGGGTCGCCGATCGCCTGCGGGTTCAGGCCAGTATCGACGAGGATGCGCTCACTGCCGGTCTCGATGACGTACGCGGGAACCGGGTAGCGGATCGTCTGATCCAGGTCGTCGCCGGCGCGGAAGATCCCGGCCGGCGCCGAGAACCATCCCACGTTCAGCCTCTCTACTTTCACGTGTCCTCCTCTCGCGGCCGTCGACGGCCGACTCGGGAAATATCCGAGAAGTCTCCCCGATCACGCCCTATGAGAACCTGACGCGATGGAGGACTACCGCTCGATCAACCGCGCCAACTGGGATGAGCGTGTGCAGGCGCACGTCGCTTCGCCTGACTACGCTGTGCAGCGCTTCGCCGAGGACCCCTCCTTCATCAGCGACGTGGTGAGCTTCGACCGGCCGCTGCTCGGCGACCTGGCGGGGCTGCGCGGAGTTCACCTGCAGTGCCACATCGGCACTGACACGGTCTCACTGGCGCGGCTCGGCGCGCGGATGACGGGACTGGACTTCTCAGAGCCGGCCCTGGAGTCCGCACGCACGCTGGCCATCGCCGCCGGTGCCGACGCGCAGTTCGTGCATGCCGACCTGTACGACGCCGGGCAGGCGCTCGGCGCGGGGAGCTTTGACCTGGTGTACACCGGCGTCGGCGCGCTCTGCTGGCTGCCGGACGTCGAGCGCTGGGCGGCGGTCGTCCACGAGTTGCTCGCGCCCGGCGGGCGCCTGTTCATCCGCGAGGGGCATCCGATGTTGTGGACGCTCTCCGACGTCTCGACCGATGGGATGATCGCGATCGAGTACCCGTACTTCCAGCGCGAGCAGCCCGAGGTGTTCGTCGAGGAGGGCACGTACGTGAGCACCGATGCGAAGTTCGCCAACAACACGACGCACACGTGGAACCACGGGCTCGCCGAGGTGGTCAGCGCGCTGCTCGCGCAAGGCCTGACGCTCACCGGACTGGCCGAGCACGAAAGCGTTCCGTGGGACTTCCTGCCCGGCCAGACCGAGCGTCTTGCGGGCGGCGAGTATGGCCTCGCCGAGCGCCCGTGGCGCCTCGCGCACAGCTATACGTTGCAGGCGGTCAAGCCCGCGAGCTGAGCAGGCGCGCCGGACAGCCGGGGTCACCCGCTGCCGGCGCGAGCGTCTTCGCGCGAGGCGTGCTCGTCGAGCATCGGCAGCAACGATGAATGCGCGAGCAGCCCAGGTAGGACGGGTGCGAGGAAGTTGACCAGGCGGTAGGCGATGACCGACAGAAGGGCATGCGCCGGTTTGACGTGCACCTCGATCAGTGCGAACGTCAACAGCGCCTCGGTGATGCCCGCGCCGCCGAGCGGCAGCGAGCGGCGGCTGGCCGCATAGCCGGTTGCGTAGGCGACGACGAGCGCCGGCACCGACAGCTCGACGCCGAAGCACAGCAGCGCGAAGGCCAGACATGCGATCTCTGCGGCCCAGTAGACAGCCATGCCGAGCACCGCCAGCGGGTGCTCCAGCGGGCGCAGCACGACGTGGCGCAGGATCTGCGCACCCGCGAGCAGCTCGCCGATCCAGCGCCGCACGCGCCCGCGCGAGCGCTGGAAGTAGCGGACGATGCGCGGCTGCGTCGCCCACCAGGCCAGCGCAAATCCGGGCGGCACGGCGAACACCCACGGCAGCGTCAGCACCAGCGAGGCGCTGCGCGTTTCCAACAGCAGTATCAGCGCGCAAACGCACGCCGCCGGCGCGAGCAGCAGGTACTCGACTACGCCTAGCGCAAGAACCTGCCGGCGTGCTTCGCGGCGGCTGCGGTTGACCGCGCTCAGCGCGTGGCGATCGAAGGAGAAGCCCCCGAGGGGCACGAACGGGCCGAAGCCGGCGACCACCAGGCGCACGGCCAGCAAGAGCGAGATCCCGGGTCGGCCGGCGGCGAGCACGGTCGCGCGGTAGGCGAGCACGTAGCCGACGTAGGAGAGCAGCTCGAAACCAAGCGCCGCGAGCAGCCAGACCGGCTGCATGTGCGCAAACGTTCGCCACAGCGCGCGCGGGCTGTCCGAGGCAGCGATCGCCACGACCGTCCCGCCGGCGATCAGCGCCGAAAGGGCCATCGTGATGCGCGGGCGGTTGCTGAGGGCTTTCATGCGCGCGCACGACGCTAGCGCCCGACGCGCCCGATGACGCCGATAACCGAGGCGTGAGCGTCGCTTGGGTCGCGCGATCGTCGCGCTAGCGTGCGCGGCGTGTATGACGCCTTCACGCCGGCCCACCGTGGCGGCAGCGGTCCTGCGCTGGTCTGCCTGCACGGCTTCACCGACACCTGGCGCACGTGGGAACTGGTGCTCGCGTCGCTGCAGCGTCGCCACGAGGTACTCGCGCCGACGCTCGCGGGGCACGCCGGAGGGCCACCGGTGCGGGGTGAGGCCAGCGCCGCAGTGCTCGCCGACGAGGTCGAGCGCGCGATGGATGCGGCGGGCTTTGCGACGGCGCACATCGTCGGCAACTCGCTCGGCGGCTTCGTCGCTCTTCAGTTGGCCGCGCGCGGGCGCGCCGAGAGCGTCGTCGCGTTGGCGCCTGCCGGAGGCTGGGCGCGTGGCGACGAGTACTTTCGCGACACGCTCGCGCCGCACTTCAGAAGGATGCAGCGACAGCTGAAGCTCGTCGCGCCGCACGCAGAGGCGATGCTGGCGACCGCGCAGGCGCGCCGTCGCGCGACGCAGTTCATCGCCACAAACTACGAGCACATCCCCGCGGAGCTGCTGGCTCATCAGCTGCGCGGCGTCGTCGGGTGTGCGGGCGCCGGCGCCTTTGTCGAGCACGCCGTGCACGCCGGTTGGCATCTCGACGCGCAGCGCATCGAGTGCCCCGTGCGCATCGTGTGGGGCACCGACGATCGCTTGCTGCTGTGGCCATCGGCTGCCAGGCGCTTTCGCGAGGACTGGCTGCCGCAGGCCGACTGGGTTGAGCTGAATGGGGTCGGGCACTGCCCCCAGCTCGATGTGCCGCTCGAGACCGCGCAGCTGATCCTTGGTTTCACCGGCTGAGCGTCATCCTTCGGCGCGGCACGCGATGAGTTTCGCGCCGGCCGCGCGTCTGTTCAGCAACGACTATTCGGAAGGGAGCATGCAATGGGCAGGATCGTGATCACCGAGTTCGTCTCGCTGGACGGCGTGATGGAGGACCCCGGCGGAGCCGAGGATTTCAAGTACGGAGGGTGGACCTTCGCGATCGACCGCGGCGCCGACGGCGACAAGTTCAAGGGTGAGGAGGGCGACGCGGCTGAGGCTCTGCTGCTGGGACGCAGGACCTACGAAGGATTCGCCGCAGCATGGCCCTCGATGCAGGGGGAGTTCGCCGACAAGTTCAACACGATGCCCAAGTACGTTGTCTCCTCGACGCTCACCGACCCGCAGTGGACCAACTCGACAGTGCTCGGCGGCGACTTCGTCGCGGAGGTCTCCAAGCTGAAGGACTCACTCGACGGCGACATCGTCGTGCACGGCAGCGCTCAGCTCGCTCAGGCGCTGATCGAGCACGACCTGGCCGACGAGCTGCGCCTGATGGTGTTTCCGGTGCTGCTCGGCGACGGCAAGCGCCTGTTTGCGGCGACGAGCGACAAGAAGCCGCTGCGCCTGACCGACAGCAAAACGGTCGGCGACGGCATCGCCGTGCTCATCTACACGCCGGCTGCCTGACGCGCGCGAGCCTCAACGAGCGTCCGCGACCAGGCCGCGCGCTTGCGCCGCGCGCTTGGCGACGTACATCGCCGGTCGGCACGGCGCAGCAAATCGTCGGGTCCCTCCAAGGGCCTGACGATGGCGGGACCAGGGTCAGGCCACAGGCGTCGCGGCGGGCGCATCGGCGCCCTCGGCGCGCGCGGCCAGCGAGTGCTCGCGGCTGTCGCGCGAAGAGATCAGCACGGCGGTCAAAAACGCGCCCAGCAGCGCGAAGCCCGAGCCGACCAAGAAGGCCCGCTCAAAGCCCTTGGTCAGCGCGATCGCGATGTGATGCTGGCCACCATGCACCACTTCATTGGTGCGGCTGTTGGCGATCGACGCGAGGATCGCGAGACCCAGCGCGCCCCCGATCTGCTGGGCGGTGTTGACCAGCCCGGACGCAAGGCCCGCCTCCTGCGGGCGCGTGCCCGTGACCGCCGCGATCGTCACTGGCACGAAGGACAGGCCGAGGCCGATGGCGGCCAGAATCGAAGGCCCGAGCACGTCCGCGGCAAACGTGCCGCCCGTGGCGGGCACGAGCGAGAACCAGTACAGCCCGCCGGCGACGAACAACAGCCCCACGAACAGGATCGGCTTAAAGCCAAAGCGCGTCACACCGACCGACGCGGCGCCCGCGGACACGATGATCGCGACGGCCAGCGGCAGGTAGGAGAGCCCGGCGCGCAGCGCCGAGTAGTGCAGCACCTGCTGCATGTACAGCGAGATGAAGAAGAACATCGAGAACAGCGACATGCCGATCAACAGCGCGACCGTGTCGGCGCCGCGCAACGTGCGCAGGCGAAAGATCGAGAACGGCATCAGCGGCGCTCGCGAGCGCCGCTCGATCGCCAAGAAGGCGGCCAGCAGCACGACCGCGCCGGCGATCAGCAGCAGCGTTTCGCTCGAGCCCCAGCCCGCGTTGACGGCGTTGACCAGCGCGTACACGAGTAGCGCCAACCCCGCCGTCACGGTCACCGCGCCGGGGATGTCGAAGCTGCGCGTCTCGCTTTCGGAGCGGCTCTCTGCAAGCACGCGCGGCGAGAGCAGCACGCAGATGACGCCGATGGGCACATTGACGAACAGCACCCAGCGCCAACTCAGGCCGCTCGTCAGCACGCCGCCGAGCAGCACGCCCGCGGCCCCGCCGGCCCCTGCGACAGAGCCCCACACGCCGAGCGCGCGGTTTCGCTCGGCGCCTTCGGAAAACGTCGTCGTGATGATCGACAGCGCGGCCGGCGAGACGATCGCGGCGCCCAGGCCCTGCACCGCTCGCGCAGCGATCAGCCAGGCCTCTGACTGCGCCAGGCCGCCGAGCAGCGAGGCCAGCGAGAACACGACGAGCCCGAGCATGAACATCCTGCGCCGCCCCATCAGGTCGGCCAGGCGGCCGCCGAGCAGCAGAAAGCCACCGAACGTGAGCGTGTAGGCGTTGACCACCCAGGTGAGGTTGTCCTGGGAGAAGTGCAGCGCGCGGCCGATCGACGGCAGCGCGACGTTGACGATCGAGGCGTCGATCACGACGACGAACTGCGTCATCGCGAGCAACGCCAGGGCGAGGTTCTTTGCGCGGTCGGTGTTCGAGCTCATGCGGTCCTTCTCGGTCGTAGGGGCACGATGATATGAACGGTCGTCACTGAGACGAACGGCCGACGCGAAAATGGACACCCACGGTGCGCTACCGGGGCATTGCCCGGCTAGCCGCCGGAGGCCTCGTAGCGCGCCTGCTCCTCGGCGGTGCGCTCGGCCCACGGGATCGCCTGCAGGCGGGCATCGGGAATCGGCTCGCTGCTGTCCACCGACAGCCCGTACGTGCCTTCGGCCAGACGCGCTTCAGCACGTTCGATCGCGGCCAGCTCCTCGCGCAGCGGCGCCGCAAGTCCACTGTCGATCTCCGCATCGAGCAGCTCCGGCGCGTTGTCGCCGGCGTCGGCAGGATCTGCCTTGGGGTCGGTCTCCGGCGCGGCGAGCGCCGAGAGCTCGCGCTCGATGCGCTCGCGCTCACTTGCCAACAGGTCTCGTGCCGCTGCGGGATCCACAGGCGCAGTATGACCGACCTGACGGGCGTCGCCTGCGCTCAGATGGCGCCCGCGCGGATCGCCTCGGCGACGGCCGGCGGATCGTCGTAGAAGGGAACGTGCCCGGCGCCGAGCGTCACGTGGCGCGCGTGCGGCAATTGCGCACGGGCGCGCGGGGCCTGCAGGCGGTAGGGGAGCAGGCGGTCATGCTTGCCCCACAGAACCGTCACCGGCGTGTGCGCCAGCTGTTCGCCCGCGGCGAACGTGTAATCGTCGAACGCCGCAAGTGCCGGCGCGAACGCCGGAGCCGCCCACGCTTCGCGCAGCGTCGCGACGGCCTCGTCTGCGGGCAGGCGTGTCGGGCGCCCGAATGTCTGCCACAGCAGCGCCGTGCGCCCGGCGCGCGTCGCGATCAGCGCCTCCAGCGCCGGCCGTGCGGCGCGCGGTGTCTGAGCAAGCGATACCAGCGAGGCCTGGCAGAAGCGCCGCTCGGCCGAGGTCCAGAAGCCGGCGGGGGAGATCGCCGTGGCCGTGTCGATCGCACCCCGGCGCGCCAGCTCCAGCGCGATCGCGCCGCCCATCGAGTTGCCCGCGACATGCGGACGGCCGAGCCCCTCCGCGGCGAAGAACCGTTCGAACGCGTCGGCGTATGCCGGGATCGTCGGCGAGACGCCATCGGCGAGCGGCGGCGACTTGCCGAAGCCGGGCGAGTCGCAAGCGATCACTTCGAAGTCGCGCGCAAGCGGCTCGATCACCGGCGTGAAGATCTGCCAGCGCAGGCCGATCCCGTGGATCAGCACGAGCGGCGGCCCGTCGCCCTGGCGATGGTGGTTGATCGCAGCGACGTCGCTCGGCGTCACGGCTGCGGCGCGGGTCGTCGCGTCCGAGTCACGCGGCCACTGGCGCCGCGCTGGCTGCCGGTGCGCGCCCGCGGATCAGGTCGGCGCCGCGCTCGGCGACCATGATCGTCGGCGCGTTGGTGTTGCCGCCGGGGATCAGCGGCATGACCGACGCGTCGATCACGCGCAGGCCCTGCAGGCCGTGCACGCGCAGTTGCGAGTCGACAACCGCCTGCTCGTGCGTGTCGCTCATGCGCGCCGTGCCGACCGGGTGGTAGATCAGCATCAGTCGCCGTCGCAGGTCTGCTTCCAGATCCTCGCGCGTGGACGTCGCGCTGCCCGGCTTGAGCTCTGTCACGAGCGTCTCTCGTAGCGGCGATTGCGCGGCGATCTCGCGCGCGAGCTGCATGCTCGCGATCAGCGAGTCGACGTCGTCGGGCTCGGACAACGAGTTGGTGACGATGCGCGGCTTGTCGCTCGGATCGGCCGAGCGCAGCCACACCTGACCGCGCGCCTTGGGTGAGACGAGCACCGGAGCGATCACCATGCAGTGGCCGTCGTAGGTCTCGGCGCCGTGGTCTTCGTAGTAGGCGGCGCCCATGTGGAACTGGATGTCCGCCGCGGGCAGACCGCCGCGCGTGCGCGTGAAGGCGACGACCTCGGCGACCGTCGAGCTGAGCTTGCCCGAGCGGCGCAGCAGCCACTCCGCCAGCGCCTTGGGCTTGTCGGCGCCGTACAGCGTCGTCGGATCGGAAACCTCCCAAATGACCGTCACGAACGGGTGGTCCTGCAGGTTGCGCCCGACGCCGGGCAGGTCGTGGCGGACCTGCACGCCCGCCGCGCGCAGCTCGTCGGCCGGCCCGATGCCCGAAAGCAGCAGCAGCTGAGGCGAGTTGATCGAGCCCGCCGACAGCAGCACCTCGCGCTCGGCGCGCAGCACCTGCTCGCCGCTGCGCCCCTTGCGCACGCGCACGCCGACGGCGCGATCGCCCTCCAGCTCGATGCCCAGCACGGTCACGCTCGTGCGCACCTCCAGATTCGGCCGCGCAAGCGCTGGGCGCAGGAACGCATCCGCCGCGCTGAAGCGTCGGCCGTCTTGTTGTGTCACCTGGAACATCGAGGCGCCGTCCTGCTCGGGGCCGTTGTAGTCGGCGATCGTTGGAATGCCCGCGGCGGCGGCGGCCGCCAGCAGGCGCTTGTCCATCGGTCGCGGCGAGCGCTGCTCGGACACGCGCAACGGGCCGCCGGCGCCGTGGAACTCCGAAGCACCTCGGGCGTTGTCCTCGGACTTGACGAAGTAGGGCAGCACGTCGCGGTAGCCCCATCCGGGCGCGCCCTGGGCCTCCCACGCGTCGTAGTCGAGCGGGCGCCCGCGCACGTAGAGCATCGCGTTCATCGAGCTCGATCCGCCCAGGCTCTTGCCGCGCGGGATGTACAGCGAGCGGTTGTCGACGTGCGGCTCGGGCTCGGTCGCGTAATCCCAGTCGAGCTTGGTGTGGAACTGATTGGGGAAGGCCGCGGGGATCTTGATGTTCATCGAGCGGTCGCGCTTGCCCGCCTCCAGCAGCAGCACGCGCACCGACGGGTCCTCCGACAGTCGGTTTGCGAGCACGCAACCCGCCGACCCGGCTCCGACGATCACGTAGTCGTGCATCGATGCATCCTCCTCAGGTGGTTGGTGCGGCGGCTGGCTCGCCGGCGTTCGGAACGGTCGCGGGTGCGGTGTGCGGCGTGGTGAAGCTGTACTCGCGGGGGTCCAGCGTGCGCGTCTGCTGCAGATACTCGCGCATGTAGCCCGGCCAGTTGGCGACGATGCGCCCGCGCTCGTCGCGGTACCACGAATCACAGCGCGTCCACGCCGTGCCCGCAAAGCGCGCCTGCAGCTCGCGGTCGCTGGTGCGCTCGACCTCCTCGCGCACGTCCAGCGCGCTCGCGCCGCGCACGCGCAGCTGCGCCAGCGCCTGGCGGATGTAGGACGCCTGCGCCTCCAGGTAGACGATGATCGAGCCACCCGAGGTGTTCGTGTTCGGCCCGTACATCACGAACATGTTGGGAAAGCCCGGCACCGTCATGCCGAGGTGCGCGTGCGCGCCATGCGCCCATGCATCGCTCAGCTCGCGGGCGCCCGAGCCGACGACGCGCATCGGGAACATGAAGTCGTTGGTCTTGAACCCCGTGCCCCACACGATGCAGTCGGCCTCGTGCAGCGTGCCGTCGGCTGTGACCAGGCCCTGAGGCGTCACATGCTCGATCGCCTCGGTCACGAGTCCGACGTTCGGGCGTTGTAGCGCTGGCAGGTAGGCGGAGCTGAACAGCACCCGCTTGCAGCCGAACGTGTAATCCGGCCACGCCTTGCGGCGCACCTCGGGGTCTTTGAGCTGCCAGCGCATGAAGGCGGCCGAGCGCATGCCGGCCAGGCGCCCAATCGTGCGCGGGTGGCGGATCGCGGCGGTGATCGCCTCGCAGTACTGGTACATGAAGTTGCGCCGGAACTCCTGCAACCCGGGGACGTGCTTGATCGCCGCTTTGATCGCGCGGGGATAGTGCCGGTTGCGCCGCGGGAGCATCCAGTTGCCGGTGCGCTGAAAGACCGTCAGGCGCGCCGCCTGCCCGGCAATCTCCGGGATGAACTGCACGGCGCTCGCGCCGGTGCCGACAACCGCCACGCGCTTGCCTGCCAGTGGGTAGGAGTGGTCCCACTGCGCGGAGTGGAAGCTGTGTCCGGCGAACGTGTCGATGCCCTCGATCGCCGGCAGCGCCGGCTGGTGCAGTTGCCCGGTCGCAAGGATCAGTGCGTCGGCTTGGCAGCGCTCGCCCTCGGCGGTCTCGATATGCCAGCGTGCCTGCAGCTCGTCCCACGTGCAGGAGCTGACCGTACGGTCGCAGACGATGTGACGGTCGATGTCGTAGGCGCGCGCGACCTGTTGCAGGTAGCTGTGGATCTCCGCCTGGGAGGAGCACAGGCGCGACCAGTCGCGGCGCTGGGCAAATGAGAACGAGTACAGGTGGCTCGGTACGTCACACGCAGCGCCCGGGTAGCTGTTGTAGTGCCATGTGCCGCCCATCTGCGGTGCGCGCTCGAGGATCGTCACGTCCTCGATGCCGTGGCGCTTTAGCTCGATCGCCGCGGCGATGCCGCCGAAGCCCGCGCCGACGATCGCGACCGACGGCTGTCTGGTCGCGGCGGGCTGCGGTTGCGCGACGGTTGCGGCGGACATTGCTCTCTCCCTCTCTGGGTTGGCGAGGTCATTGTCCACCTTTGCGCGCGCGGCTGCAGCGTGTCACCGGCCGACCTCTGCCGGCATGCGCCGGCGCACGTCTGCCGCTAGGACGGCGGGGCGTGCGCGAGCAGTTCGCGAGCCACTCCGCGCATCGTTTCTTCGCCGTAGGCCATCGACGGGTCGGCGGTCGTGAAGACCGAGACCGTGAACGTCACGCCCGGGCGCTCCAGGCGTGCCGTCTCGTTGAACAAGCCCTCCGAGGGCAGCGCACCGGTCTTGAAGAAGACCTGCCAACGTGGGCGTGCGACCTGCGGGATGCCCCAGCTCTGCTCCGGCTCGATGCCCGCCATCAGCCCGCGCACATAGGGCCAGAACTGAGGCGGGATCATCCGCGGCAGAGCCAAGAAGAAACGTGCCTGATCGGCGGCGGAGGTCTGTGTGAATGCCCACCAGCCGACTCCCGGGGCGTAGTCGCGCATGCCGGCTTCACGCGCCACGCGCGCTATCGCGCCGAGACCCACGCGATCGAGCACGGCCGAGGCGGCTTCGTTGTTCGATTCGTGGATCATCGGATAGAGCAGGCTCCTGTCCAGCGCGCTGATGCCGCGGCGGTCGCCCTCGAGGCGTTGCAGGAACGCCGTCAGGAACATCACCTTCACGACGCTCGCGCTCTGGAAATGCTCGCGCAGGCGGGTGCCGCTGAGGCGTTCGTCGCTGTCCAACACCGCCAGCGAGGTCCGTCCGGCGCGGCCGTCGAGGTAGCGCACCGCGGCGGCGATCGCGGCGCGCGACGGGTAGGCAGGTGCGCGCGGCGCCGGCTTCGTGGCGGCAGACGTCGTCGTCGCGCGTGGCGGGGTCGTTGCCGGGGTCGTGCCGGTGGCCCAGGCCGCCACTGCCGCGCCGAGCCCGGCCACGAGCAACGCGGCGAGCAGTGTTAGACGTCTGGTCGTCGGCACTCGCCGGCAGGCTAGCGCGGGCGCCGGTCCGTCCTGCCGGCGCCCGCGCGCGAGGCGACTACTTGTGCTTCTTCTTGCCCTTGGACTGGTGCTTGAAGCCGACGCCCGTGAACACGGCTGAGATCGCTTCGGCTTTGTTCTTCGGCAGGAATCCGACGCGCGCCTTGAACTTCAGTTTGTGCGCGCGCTGGCCTTTGATGCCTTTGCGAGACAGCGGCGCCTTGATCGTGAACTTGCCGGCCTTGGCGACGCGCTTGAACGTCGTGTGCAGGTAGCGGCTTTTGATGCTGATGCGCCCGGGCGCGAAGGTCTGGACGCGCACGACGAGCTTGTTGCGCACGATCCTTTTGCTGAGGATCTTAAAGCGCGTCTTGCCCTTGCCACCGGTGCAGCCCGCGACGCCGACGTTCGTTTCCTGTTTGATGACCTTTCCGCTCTGCGCGGTGATCGTCGTAGGCATCGTCAGCGTCTGCGTGCAGAATTCTTTGCCGTTGACGGCCAGTGCCGAGTTCGCTCCCTGCGGCAGGTCGAGCACGAAGCTGGTCACCGGCACGTCGGGGATCGAGCCAAACGTCGACGTGGTGATGCCGTTCTTGATCTGCGTCGTGCCATTGAGGATCACGCGCACGCCATCGCCTTCGAGCAGCAGGTCGAGATCGGGGAACGACGCTCCGCCGTGGGAGACGAGGTAGGCCGGCCCTTTGAGTTGATCCGGCAGGACCGGCGTGGAGACGGTCGCGCTGCCGACCTTCGAGCCCGGCGGGCAGGCGAACGGGTTGGCCGCGTAGGTCGCTTCCGGGCAGGCTTTCTGCAATGTCGTCAGACGCGACGGAAGCTGTTTGGGCAGCGAGGCCACGACCGAGTGGATGTTCGCCTCGTGCGCGCCCTGCAGCAGGTTCACGCGCAGGCTCGCCCCGTTGGCTTTCGCTTTGGTCGGATCCGTAGAGGCGCTCGTCGACGCTTCGAACTTCGGGCTGAAAGGCAGCGAGCTGCAGCTTTCGATCGGGAACGCGCTCGACAGCCCCTGACCTGCTCCGGCCGTCGAGGTCAACGCCGTGTCCTGGGACAGGGCGCCGCAGTTGGTCGGGTTGAACAGGAAGTTCGCCCGGTTGACGAGCACGCTGATGTTGCGCAGACGCAGTGGCACGCCCTTGAAGATCGTCGGCAGCGTCGACGCTGCGATCACCCGTGCGCTGTGCGGGTCCACGCCGATCGACACGCGCGTGACGAGCCGTCCGAGATCGAACGGCCCGGCGGCCGCCTCGACCGGGATCGACAGGCCGTAGGGAGCACCGTTGTACGGGCCCGTGAGGTAGACGGGACCGCTGAAGCCGTAGGGGTCGCCCGAGCCGGCGGTGACGTTGGCGGTCCCGATCAGGCTGCTCGACGGGCAGGCCCCTTGCGACGCCTGCGGTTCCCCGCAAAGCGGAACCGACGGGATCGCGCCGACCAGGCCGGCCGGCAGCGTCGTGGTCAAACGCTGCGGGTACTGCTGGCCTTCGCCGCGCGTCAGGTTGAACGTGTAGTTGGTGTAGGCGCCGGCCTTGTGTGTGCTGTCGGTCGTGCTCTGGCCCAGCGAGAACGGGATCGCGCTCGGGCAGCCCGTCGCCGTGAACGGAGTGCTGCCGGCGATGCTCGCCCCCGTGTACGCGCTGAAGCTGAACGCCGTCGATCCGCTGCACCCCAGCGGGTTGGCCAGCGGAGCGTGTTCGCCTCCCGTGAGCTTCAGGCGTAGTTCGCTGAACGGAAGCCGCGGGTTGCCGAAGAAGCTGACTTCCAGCTGTCCGGTGGTCGGGTTCGGGCTGACGGTTCCCTGCAGGCGCACGGATACGTCCAGCGACGGCGCCTCGGCGTCGATGTAGATCGTGAACGGCGGATCGGTGATCGTCGCGCCCGAGGGGCTGCCGAGATAGACGTTGCCATTGAGCGATCCGGGCGGCAGGTCCGTTTCGATCGACACTTCGCCGACCTTCGATTCCGCTGGGCAGGCGACCGTGTTTCGTGTCCCGATGCCGATCTGCGCCGCTGTGCATGCCTTCAGGCCGTGCGCCGCCGATGGGTTGAGCGTGAGGCCTTCGGGCAGCGTCACGTGCGCGTCGTTGATGTCGGCGGTGTTGATTCCGGTCGGGGTGGCGTCCTGTGGCACGGCCACGACCGTCGTCGCGCCGTCGGGCTTGTCCGAGCTGGCCGAGTTGGCTTCGGGTGTGACCGTCGTGACCGGTTTGAACGGCACGATGCCGCATCCGGTCACGCCGACCGGGGTGTTCGTGTCGCTGTGCGAGATTTCACCGGAATAGGATTCGAGTTCCAGATGAGATGTCGTGGTCGGCGTGCACTCGCTGGGGATCGTCAGGAAGTTGCCGCCTGCCCGGCCGTTGAAGTTGAGTTTCGATTTCAGCGTCTTCAGTTTCGCTGTCACCGGCAGGCCGGGCAGCAGTTCCACTTGGGCGTTTTCCGGCACGTTGTTGATTTCGAAGTACTCGTGGTAATCGCCGCTCCAGTCGACGTGACCTTCGAGGAACAGTTTGACCGGCGCCGTGAGCGCCCCGGCCGGTTCGATGTTGATCCCGAAGTCGAGTGGCAGTTTCGATCCGGTCGGCGGTTCGAGGTTGAAGACCTTGCCTTTGAGCCCTTTCAGCAGCAGCGTTTCCGCGGCGACCGCGTCCAGTTCGGTCGTTCCGACTTCACTGCTCCCGGGGCAGGTGTTGGCGTTGAACTGCGCCTGGGTGCACTTGGGCATCGGGGCTTGCGGGTTGGCCGCAAGCCCAGCCGGCACGTCCACGCGAATGCGCTTCAGCGCCGCGCCTTCGATGTTGTTGCCGCTGTGGTGCAGTTCGAACGTCGTGATTCCCCAGGGCGGATGACCTGCCGCCTGCGTGAAGGCTTCTTTGGGGTTGGCTTCCACGCTCGGGTACGTGCAGGTCGTGTTGATGCAGGTCCCGGCTTCGAACAGTTCCGCGCCGAAGGACGCTTGGGCCTGCGGGGCGAGCACGGCGAAGAATGCGGTCGCGAGCAGTCCTGCGAGGCCGGCGCGGACGTACTTGCTCATGGCGACTTCAGCCTTCATCTGGACTACCTCCCTGTAGGACCAGGCCCGACGCGCGGACCACAGCGCCGCGGAGCCGCGGCATGCATCGATACAGACCCCATACCCGATCTGCCCGGTCCTACTCGGCAATCCGTCCAGCGTCCGCCACTGCCGAGTTGCCGGCGGGCGGCGCCACGCCCCCTCGGTGGGAGTCGCCGGCTGCCCTTGGCTAGGTCTGGCTCGGCACGTACGGCGCCAGCTCGCGCCGGGCGATCGACAGCTTGTGCACCTCGTCGGGACCGTCTGCCAGGCGCAGCGTGCGCAGGTGCGCGTAGGCGCGGGCCAAGCCGAAGTCGTCTGAGACGCCGCCGCCGCCGTGCACCTGGATCGCGCGGTCGAGCACCTTGAGCGCGACGTTCGGCGCGGCGACCTTGATCGCCGAGATCTCGATGCGCGCATGGCGGTTGCCGACGGTGTCCATCAGCCAGGCCGCCTTCAGCGTCAGCAGCCGCGCCATCTCGATTTCGATGCGCGACTCGGCGATCCAGTCCTGCACGTTTCCGCGCATCGCGATCGGCTGGCCGAACGTGACGCGCGACACGGCGCGTCGGCACATCTGCTCGAGCGCTCGCTCGGCGGCACCGATCGCGCGCATGCAGTGATGGATCCGCCCCGGGCCGAGGCGCGCCTGGGCGATCATGAAGCCGTCGCCCTCGCCGGCGATCAGGTTGGACGCGGGCACGCGCACGTCGGTGAAGTCGACTTCTGCGTGGCCCTCCTGGTCCTGGTAGCCGAACACCGGCAGCCCGCGCATGATCGTCACGCCCGGTGCGTCGATCGGCACGAGGATCTGGCTCTGCTGTTTGTAGGTCGGCGCGTCGGGCTGGGTCTTGCCCATCACGATCATGATCCGGCAGTGCGGGTGCAGCGCGTTGGAGGTCCACCACTTGCGCCCGTTGAGCACGTAGTCGTCACCGTCGCGATCGATTCGCAGCTGCACGTTCGTGGCATCGGAGCTGGCGACGTCGGGCTCGGTCATCGCGAACGCCGAGCGGATCTCGCCGTCGAGCAGCGGTGCCAGCCAGCGCTCCTTCTGCCCGGGCGAGCCGAACTGGTGCAGCACCTCCATGTTGCCGGTGTCCGGCGCCGAGCAGTTGCATGCCTCTGAGGCGATGTGCGAGCGCCCGAGGATCTCCGCGAGCGGCGCATAGTCGCTGTTGGACAGCCCGGCGCCGTGCTCCTCGTCGGGCAAAAACATGTTCCACAGGCCGGCGTCATGGGCGCGCTTCTTCAGCTCCTCCATGATCGCCGGCTGGTGGTGGGGGTCGCCTGACTCCAGCAGCTGGCGCTCGTAGACCTCCTCGGCGGGGTAGACGTGTTCGTCCATGAACGCCGTCAGGCGCTCCTTGAACTCCGCACAGCGCTCGCTCGGCTGAAAGTCCATGTCTCTCCTTTGATCCCGCGGAACACAACGGTGTATATCGGGTCTCCGAGTCGCATGGTCGCCGCGGGCGCAGCCGCTACGGTGTGCGGCGCCGATGGCGCAGAGCAAAGCTCACCACGGGTGTGCGCGGACCCGCGCGCGAGTCCGCGTCCCAGCGCTCGCGCTCCTCGCAGCGGCGCTGCTCGCCGCGCTCGCCGGCTGCGGCAGTTCCTCACACTCCGGCACGGGCCGCGCAGGCCACGAACCGGGCGCGGCCCTCTCGGCGCGCGCGGCGAAGCGGCCGAACATCGTCTTCGTGCTGACCGACGACCTCTCGTGGAACCTCGTGCGCTACATGCCGCACGTGCTGGGGATGCAGCGCCGCGGCGCGACCTTCGCCAACTACTTCGTCAGCGACTCGCTGTGCTGTCCCTCGCGCGCTTCGATCCTCACTGGGCGCTTCCCGCACGACACACGCGTGTTCGACAATGGCCCGCCGGAAGGCGGCTACAGGGTCTTTCACGAACGCGGCGAGGAGTCCCAGACGTTCGCCGTCGCGCTGCAGCGCCGGGGCTATGACACGGCGCTGATGGGCAAGTACCTCAACGGGTACTCGCCAGGCGCGCGCGAAGGCGGCGCCGGGCCATACGTTCCCCCCGGATGGAGCGAGTGGGACGTCGCGGGCAATGGGTACCCCGAGTACGGCTACCGCATGAACAGCAACGGCCGCGTGCACGCATACGGCCACCGGCCCTCGGAATACCTGACCGACGTGCTCGCGCGCAAGGGCCTCTCGTTCATCGACCGCTCGGCCGCGCAGCGCCGGCCGTTCATGCTCGAGCTTGCGACCTTCGCGCCGCACGCCCCCTACACGCCGGCGCAGCGCGACTACGGCTCCTTCCCGGGCGCCGGCGCTCCGCGCACGCCGGCGTTCGACGTGGTCGGCGCCAACGAGCCGGCGTGGCTGAGCTCCTTCGCGCCGCTCGGTCCGTCTCAGATCGCGACGATCGACGCCGAGTTCCGCCGGCGCGCCGAGGCCGTGCAGGCGGTCGATCGCATGATCGGCCAGATCGAAGCCCGTCTGCTCGCCGACGGCGTGGCGCGCAACACCTACATCGTGTTCAGCTCCGACAACGGCCTGCACATGGGCGAGCACAGGCTGCTCCCTGGCAAGCTGACGGCCTTCGACACCGACATCCACGTGCCGCTCATCGTCACCGGCCCGGGCGTCGGGCATGCCCGCACGGTCGAACAGCTGACCGAGAACGTAGACCTGTGCCCGAGCTTTGAGCAGCTTGCCGGCGCGCCGATCCCAGCGAGCGTCGACGGGCACAGCCTGGTCGCGCTGCTGCACGACAGGCCCGCCGGTCAATGGCGCAAGGAGATCCTCGTCGAGCATCACGGACGCGTGAATGACCGCGGCGATCCAGACCTGCCGACGCGCGGCTCGGGCAACCCGCCCAGCTACGAGGCACTGCGCTCGAGCAGTGCTCTTTACGTCGAGTACGCAACCGGCGAACGCGAGTACTACGACCTGCGACGCGACCCCTTCGAGCTGAACAACCTGGCGGCGGGCTTCTCGCGCGCGCGCCTTCGCCGGTTGCATCGCACGCTCGCGGAAATCGAGCGATGCCAGGGCCGGCGCGCGTGCTGGCGGGCGCAGAGTCTCACGGCGTGACCGGCGCCGCGCGACGTGCGCCTCGGTGCGTCGCTGAGCCCGCGCTGCCCTGGCGCGACAGAGGCCTTAGGCTGAGCCGATGAGCGAAGACCGCGCCACAGCGAGCTACCGCGAGGCGGGCGTGGACTACGACGCCCTCGACGGAGGCAAGCGGCTGGCGATCGCCAAGGCGCTGTCGACATCGGGGCTGTTGGCCGGACGCGGCGGACGGGCCCTGGACGCCTCCCGTGGCGAGCCGGCGTTCGTGTTCGAGCTGGACGGGCGCGCGTTCGCGTTCGTCGTCGAGGGCCTGGGGACGAAGTCGATCATCGCTCGCCAGGTGCTCGAAGGCCAGGGGATCAATCGCTTCGCCGATGTCGCCTATGACACGGTCGCCGCGATCCTCAACGACCTCTGCTGCGTGGGCGCACTGCCGCTGGTCGTCAACGCGTACTTCGCCACAGGCGCATCGGAGTGGTACCGCGACGCCGAGCGCGCCGGTTCGCTGCTGGAGGGCTGGCGCAAGGCCTGCGAGGACGCGGGCTGCACGTGGGGCGGGGGCGAGTCGCCTTCGCTCGCCGGCTTGGTCGACGAGCGCGACATAGAGCTCGCGGGAGCAGCCGTGGGCGCCGTGCCGCACGGGCCGCTCGGCGATCCTCGGCGAGCAGCTGTCGGCGGGGGACGAGATCGTGCTGGTCGCCTCCAGCGGCCTGCACGCCAACGGTGCCTCGCTGGCGCGGCTGCTGGCGGGCCGCCTGCCTGACGGCTACGCGACGCGCCTGAACAGCGGCGCGACGCTCGGCGAGGCGCTGCTGGAGCCGTCGGTGATGTACGCGCCGCTGGTCGCGGCGGCGATGGAGCGCGGTGTACAGCTCACGTACATAAGCCACATCACGGGCCACGGCCTGCTGAAGCTGATGCGCCCGCCCAAGCCGCTGAGCTATCGCATCGAGCGGCTGCCCGAGGTCCCCGAGGTGCTCGCCTTCCTGACCGAGCGCGCGGGCCTGGACGCACACGCGGCCTACTCGACGTTCAACATGGGTTGCGGTTACGCGCTGTACTGCCCGGCGGGTGTCGGGCGGGAGGTGGTCGCGCTCTCCGCCGAGCTCGGGTTCGAAGCGCTGCTCGCCGGCCGCGTCGAGCAGGGGCCGCGCCAGGTCGTACTCGAGCCGGTCGGCGTCCGCTTCGAGGACGCCGAGCTCGAGTTCTCCGCGGGCTGACCTCACTCTCAACCAGAGCCTCATTGTTGGGCTGCGGCTCGCCGGTGGGCGCGTCGCGCCGCCAACCTACCCGACGGCTCGCGGCGCGATCCTGCTTTTGCAACATCGCCTGCAAATGCGGCTCCGGTTGACCGTTCGCACTTGCGGGTACCGAGCGCTATGGATAATGTTCCCGCAGAGTCGCCACTGTTCTCCGGTGAGTTGCCGGAGATCTCGATATCGCCGGACCGGCAAAGGTTCCGGAGCTACCCGGATCGAGGCGGACCTGTCCATCAACAGAGGAGAGAAACCTGATGCGCAGAGCATCCACCTGTCTGGCCTTGCTCGGCTCGCTTGCCGTTCTTGGCCTGCCGGCCGCGGCTTCCGCCGCGCCGACCGTGACCTTCAAATCCAAGGCCGTGCCGATCCCCAAGCCGGGCGGCGGCACGTACCCGCACACCGGCAACATCCTCGCCAAGCACGGCGGACTCGGAGCGGCGCTTGAAGCCAACTTCGTGATCACCGGCTCGGGCTACGGCGCCACGCCGCAGAACCCGGCCGGCGGTATTCCGCCGCTTGCGGCCGTCAACTTCTTCCTGCCTGCCGGCGCGAAGATCAACTCGGCCGGCTTCCCGACGTGCACCGAAGCGGTGCTGAAGAACACGGGCCCGACCGCCTGCAAGAAGGCCGTCGCCAGCCCCGTTGGCAACGCGCTGGGCGAAGTGACGTTCGGCTCAGAACGTGTCCCTGAGGAAGCGAAGCTGCAGGCTTTCTTCGGTCCCAACAAAGGACTCCTGTTCTTCGTTCAGGGCAGCAGCCCCGTGTCGCTTGAATTCGTCTCGTCGGGTACGTACGTCAACTCTGGCGTGGCGCCTTACGGCCTCGAGCTCAAGACGCACGGTCCCCGCGATCGCGACGGTGCCCGGCGCCGCTCTGGCCTCGACGAAAAACATCAACGTCAAGGTTGGCGCAGCGATCAAAAAGGGCAAGAAGCTGATCTCCTACGGGACGCTTCCCCCGAAGTGCCCGAAGGGGGGCTTCCCGGTGAAGGCCGAACTGATCTTCGGCGGCTCCTACGGCGGCGAACGCGAATTCGGGATCCCCGCTGAAACGGTGACCACGACATACAAGGCTCCGTGCCCTCCGGCATAGGGTCGCAATGACGGCGAGGCAGTGCCCCTAGGGGCGTAGACTCGCCGGTAGGGAGTTGAGACGGGCGGCTCCATCGAAGAGGGTGGGGCCGCCCGGCTCGTTTAGACATCAAGGAAGGAAAGGGTTGAGAGAGCAGACCGTCGGGTGGAGGAGAGGTGCGGCCGCGGTCGCGGCGTTCCTCGCCATGGCCGCGATTGCGGCCGCCGTTCTGCTGTCCACCTCCGCGGGCGGCTCCAACGGCAGCTACACCGTGCGCGCGATCTTCGACGACGCCGGCAACATCATCTCCGGCGAGAACGTGAAGATCGGCGGCGTGAAGGTCGGCACTGTCGGCTCGGTCACGGCGACGCCGCAGGCCAAGGCCGCGGTCGTGCTGAACATCTCCAACCCGGGCTTCAAGGACTTCCGCGCGGACGCGAGCTGCACGGTGCGCCCGCAGGCGCTGATCGGCGAGAAGTTCGTCGACTGCCTGCCGACGCAACCGCGCGTCGCCGGCACGCCTCTGCCGCCTGCGCTGAAGAAGATCGGCAAGAGCCATGAAGGCTCGGGCAGTACCTGCTGCCCGTGCAGAACACGCACAGCCCCGTCGACGTCGACCTGCTCGGCGACATCTCTCGGCTGCCCGAGCGCCAGCGCTTCACGATCCTGATCAACGAGCTCGGCGCCGGCCTGGCCGGGCGCGGCAGCGACCTGAACGTCGTGATCCGGCGTGCCAACCCGGCGCTGCAGGAACTCGATCGCGTGCTCGCGATCCTCAGCCAGCGAGAACAAGGTGCTGGCGAAACTCGCGGTCGACTCCGACCAGGCGCTGCAGCCGTTCGCCGCGGTGCGCGAAAAGGTCGCCGACTTCATCGTGCAGAGCAACACGGTCGCGCAGGCGACCGCCCGCCATCGCGGCGCGCTCGCGCGCAACCTCGCGTTGTTCCCGAAGTTCCTCGCGCAGCTCGGCCCGTCGATGGAACGACTCGGCCCGCTTCGCCGATCAGACGACCCCTGCGTTCGCGACCTGAAAGTCGCCGCGCCGGGGATCGACAAGGCGTTCACGAGCCTGCCGGCGTTCTCCAACAGCTCGACTGCGTTCTTCAAGAACCTCGGCGCGACCTCGAAGGTCTCCGGTCCCGCGCTGACGTCGATCCAACCGCTGCTCGCGCGTCTGGAAAAGCTCGGCAAGGAAGCCAAGCCGTTCTCCTTCAACGCGGCCGAACTGCTCTCCAGCCTGCGCTCGACCGGCGGCCTGGAGCGGATCCTCGACTTCATCTTCCTCGGCGCCGGGTCGACCAACGGCTATGACTCGCTCGGGCACTTCCTGCGCTCGGAAGCCGTCGGCACCGCCTGCCTGACCTACGCCGTCTCGCACGGCTTCGGCGTGCGCCAACGCCAAACTCTTCAACAGACGCCTCCAGCGAAGGCAAAGCCGCGACGGCCGCGTCGGCGCGCAAGAGCGCGAGCTCCACGAGCGTCGTGATGGCGCGCACGCTCGCGGTCCTCAAGGGCGCGACGCCCGCCGAAGCGACGGCGAAATACCCGGGAGCCACCACGCGTCGGCGAGCGGCACGGAGCGCACCGCGCGGCAACGAACCCGCCGCGGTCGCCAAGCCCGTCGGCGGCGCCAGCGCCGGCACGACCTACTACGCGCCTTCGGCGGAAAGCTCGGGGGCGGACGGCATGTTGCTCAACTACCTCCTCGGCAACTGAGACGCAGATGACCCGCGCCAAGCGCACTGATCGTCCTTCTGCTCGCCGGCCTGGCGCTGCTTGCGTTGCTCGCGCCCGCCGTGCTCGCCGGCCGAAGAAGCGCCGGCGACGGCGACGACCACGGAAATCGTCACACTCCACCGCGCCGGACGAAACGCCGGCGCCGACCCGACGACGACCGCGCCGAGCGGCCGCGCCGCCGCCGGCGACGCAGCTCGACCGCGCCAAGCACCGAGCGGCGCCCGCGCCCTCCGGCGACCGAGCGCCGAAGGTCGAGCGGGCAGAGCGCGCAGGGCGCCACGCCGTCTCCCGCGAGCCCAGCGCCGGCAAGGCGGGCGGCAAGTCGAGCGGCGCGAAGCGGGCGCCACGGCGCAAGCCCAAGCGCGGCAAGAAGGCGCCAAAGCCCTCGGCGCTGACGCCGGCGCTGCCGCTCTCGCTGTCCTCGTCGATCGCCGGCGTCCCGGCGTTCTTCATCGAAAGCTTTCGCATCCCGCCGTTCTTGCTGCCGATCTACCAGGCGGCCGGCACGGCCTACGGCGTGCCGTGGCAGCTGCTCGCGGCGATCAACGAGGTCGAGACCGACTACGGGCGCGACCTCAACGTCTCCAGCGCCGGCGCCGAGGGCTGGATGCAGTTCCTTCCCTCCTCGTGGGCGACGTACGGCGTGGACGCCAACGGCGACGGCTTCAAGGACCCCTACAACCCGGCCGACGCGATCTTCGCCGCCGCCCGCTACCTGCGCGCGGCGGGCGCCGCGACGAGCCTGCGCGGCGCGGTGTTCTCCTACAACCACTCCCAGGCCTACGTCGAATCGGTGATGCTGCGCGCGAAGCTGCTCGGCGGCACGCCCTCGGGCTTGCTCGGGGCGATCACGGGGCTGACCGAGGCGCGCTTCCCGGTGCACGCCAAAGCGCATTTCAGCGACGGCTTTCCGACGTCGCCGCCGGCGGCTCGAAGCGCCGCCAAGTCGCTGCCGGGAACGGTCATCTACTCCGAAGCCAACGCGCCGGTGATCGCCGTGCAGGACGGCGAGGTCGTGCAGATCGGCGACTCGCCACAGCTGGGCCGCTTCGTCTCGCTGCGCGACGCGTACGGCAACACCTACACCTACGCGAAACTCGCGCAGCGTCGCCCAGCTCTACCCGGTGCTGCGGCCGCACGACGCGCAGGCCGGCGACAAGAGCGCCGCCAAGGCGCAGGAACCGGCCGAACCGCGCCCGACCGGCCCGGCGAGCGCAGGCACGCAGGCCGGCTCGCAGCCGCCCGCCGGCGAAGGCGCGGCGACCGGGGCGCTGTCGCTCGGCTCCGCAGCGCGCTGGAAGCGACCGGCTCCGGGCTCGAGCCGCCGCGCCGCCGCCCGGCGCCGGACGACCGCGCCGCTCGCAATCGCCCGCGACCCGCCGCCGGCGCCGCTGCGCCAGAGCGGCGAAGGCACGGGGACGGCGCCCTCCGGCGAAGCGCACGCCGACGCCGAGCGAACCGGCGCCGCCCGCCGGCGACCCGGCGCAGCGGGTGTTCCGCGATGGCGCCCAACGACGTCTACCTGCATGAACTGCACACCGGCGCTCGCGTGATCGCCGGGCACGGTGCTCGGGCACGTGGGAGACGGGCGAAGCGACGGCGGCGAAGGCGCCGAACCGCACATGCTCTTCCAGATCAGGCCGGCCGGCGTCGGCGCGCCGCAGATCGACCCCAAGCCGATCCTCGACGGCTGGGTGCAGCTGGAGAACAGCTCGGTCTTCCGGGCCAAGGGCCAGAACCCCTTCCTGGCGACCGCTCCGACCGTCGGCCAGGTGCTGCTGGAGTCAAAGGAACAGCTCGCAGCAACAGGTGCTGGCCAACCCCGACATCGACATCTACCCGTGCGGGCGCCAGGACATCCAGACCGGGCAGATCGACCGCCGCGTGCTGGCGACGCTCGAGTTCCTCGCCGTGTCGGGGCTGAAGCCGACCGTCTCGGCGCTGAAATGCGGGCACTCCGACCTGACGACCGAAGGCAACGTCTCCGAGCACTCCACCGGCGACGCCGTGGACATCTCGCAGATCAACGGCATCCCGATCGTCGGCCACCAGGGCCCCGGGTCGATCACCGACACGACGATCCGCAAGCTGCTGACGTTGCAGGGCTCGATGAAGCCGCACCAGATCATCAGCCTGATGACCTACCCCGGCGCCGACAACACGCTCGCGATGGCCGACCACTACAACCACATCCACGTCGGCTTCCGCCCGCTGTTCGCGCAGAGCGCCAGCCTCGCCGGCTCGCTCAGCTCCTCGATCACGCCGGGCCAGTGGATCAAGCTGATCGCCCGCCTGGGTGAAATCCCCGACCCGACGGTCGTCCAGCGGCCCGTCGGCGGCGGCGATCCCCGTCCACGCGGCGACCGCCTCGGGAGGGGGCAGGTAGCGATGGCCACGACGACTCCCCAAGCCGCCCGCGGCGCCGCCTCCGGGCAGCCCCCGCCGCGCCCGGTGGGCCCGTCGCGCGGCCGCTATCGTGCGCCCGCTCGCGGTCGGCTCGCTGGTGATCGTCGTGCTGGTCGATCCTGTACATCGTCTTCGCCGGCGGCGGCGGCTCGACGTACAAGCTCGAATTCGCACGAAGGCGACCAGCTGGTCAGGGGCGATCAGGTGCAGGTCGGCGGCGTTCCCGTCGGCAGCGTCAAGGACATCGAACTGACGCACGACTTCAAAGCGATCGTGACGATCAGCGTCGACTCGTCGCTGGCGCCGCTGCACGCGGGCACGACCGCGCAGGTCAGGGTCCCGTCGCTGTCGAGCGTCGCCAACCGCTACGTCGCGCTCAGCCCGGGCCCGAACAACGCCCCGGCGCTGTCCGTCGGGCGCGACGCTGCCGGCGAGCGCGACCAAAGACGTGACCGACCTCGACCAGCTGTTCAACACGCTCAACCCGAAGACGCGCAAGGGCCTGCAGCAGTTCATCCAGGGCACCGCCGAACAGTACGTCGGCCAAGGCAAGCAGCTGCAGGGAGCGACCGAATACTTCGCTCCGTCGCTGTCGGCGACCGACCACTTCTTCGCCGAGCTCGTGCGCGATCAGTCGACGTTCACGAACTTCCTCGTCGAAACGGCCAAGGCCGTGACGACGATCGGCGCGCGCAAGGAACAGCTCTGCGAGCCTCGTCGAAAACGCCAACACGACGTTCACGGCGATCGGCTCCGAGCAGACGAACCTCGCCAAGGGGCTGAAGGAACTGCCGGTCACGCTGCGCCAGGGCAACCGCACGTTCGCCGCAGCTGCCCTCGACGTTCACCGCGCTGAAAAAGCTCGTCGACGCGTCCAAGCCGACCGTCCAGCCGCTGACGAAGCTGTTCACCAAGCTGAAGCCGCTGCTGACCACGGCGACGCCGGTGGTCGACGAACTTCTCGACCGCGTTCAGCCAGCCGGGCGCCGACAACGACCTGACGGACTTCGTGCGCGCGCTGCCGGCGCTCGCCACGTCGCTGGACGAGCACGCCCGCGGCCGTCCCGTCAGCTGCAGGAATCGGTCCCGATCACGGCGTTCTTCGGCCCCTACTCGCCCGACCTGCAGGGCACGCTGCGCGAGTTCGGGCAGACGACCGCCTACTACGACGCCAACGGCCACTACGCGCGCATCAGCCCGGTGTTCCCCGACTTCGCGCTCGACGCCAAAAACAACCTCACGCCGGCCAGCGCCGCGCAGGCGCTCGCGCCGCTGAAAACCGGTCAGCTGCGCACGCTGCCCGGGCGCGGCGACGCAGCCGGCGGCGGACGGCTCCTCGCCGTTCACCGACTCGGGACTGCTCAGCTGCGACCCGACACAGCACCCATGAACCGCCGGCGCAACACATCGCTGGCGGGCAGCCCGCTGCTGATCGGGGCGGTGACGACGCTGATCGTCGTCGTCGCGGTGTTCCTCTCCTACAACGCGAACAACGGCCTGCCGTTCGTGCCGACGTACAACATCAAAGTCGTGCTGCCCGAGGGCTCGGGTCTGCAGCCGTCCAACCAGGTGCGCATCGCCGGCACGCGCGTCGGCATCGTCGGCTCGCTGACGCCGCACCAGGACCCGTCGACCGGCAGGGTCACGGCGATCGCCAACCTGCACCTGGAAAAGAAGGTCGAACCGCTGCCCGGCGACACCAAAGCGATCGTGCTGTCGGTCTCGGCGATCGGGCTGAAGTACCTGGAACTGGAAAAGGGCAAATCCAGCGAAACGATCAAGGCAGGGCACGAGATCCCTGTCAGCCAGACGACCGAACCGGTGGACATCGACCAGCTGTTCAACATGTTCGACGAAAAGACGCGCACGGCGATCCAGGTGAACACGAACAACTTCGGCGACGGGCTGGCCGGGCGCGGGCTGGAAATCAACGAAGCGCTCGCACACGCTCAAGCCGCTGGTCACCAACGCGATCCCGGTACTCCACAACCTCGCGTCGCCGCAGACCGACCTGCGCGGCCTGTTCAAAGGCCTCGACCGGCCCGCCGAAGAGACGGCGCCGGTGGCCGCGCAGAACGCGGCGTTGTTCACCGAGCAGGACACCTTCTTCACGGCCTTCGCGAGCGTCGCAAAATCGCTGGAAGAAGCGACCGAGGGCGGCCCTGCCTCGCTGGAACAGGCGATCTACTCGCTGCCCCACGAGGCGGCGTTCACGGAAAAGAGCACCGAGTTCATGCGCCTGCTGCGCCCGAGCGCGGAAACGCTGACGACGGTCGCCAAGCCGCTCGGCGACGCGTTCGCGGCGGGCGCGGTCAACCTCGCGAGGCGACCGCGCTGAACACACAACTGGCCGCCTCCTCGCAGGCGCTGCAGAAGTTCGCCGAAAACCCGATCGTCACGGCCGAGCCTCGAAGACTTCACGCAGACGCTGCAGTACGGCAACCCGGTGCTCGCGGGGCTGGCGCCCGAGCAGGCGTTCTGCAACTACCTGACGCTGACCTTCCGCAACGTGGCGAGCCTGCAGTCGGAGAACATCGGCGTCGGCACGCTCGCGCGCGCCGGCCTGGTGCTCGCGCCGAGCGGCCCAACAACGAGGGCTTCCCCTCGTCGGCGCCCGCCAACGGCCCGTCGATCGAAAAAGCGTTCGTCGGCTCGAGCACGATCGTCGACAACAACCACGTGCACGCCAACCCGTATCCGAACGTCGCCGGGCCCGGGCAGCCGCGCGTCTGCGAAGCGGCCAACGAGACCTACGAAAAAGGCAAGGCCGTGCTCGGCAACCTGCCCGCGGCCAGCGTCGCCACCCAGCGCGAAGTCACCAGCCGCGAAGAAAACCTGTTCGGCCAGAAGTACTCCGCCGAACAGCTGAAGAACCTCGGCATCTCCACGGCCAGCGAAGAAGACGGCGAAGAAGAAGACGCGAGCAAGGGGAAGAAGAAATGAGCCCTCTCGCCCCGCGCTGGCGCCGCCACGACGAGATCCCGGTCCGCGAGCTCAACCGCACGAGCCCGGTCCGCTTCGCGATCGTCTTCTTGGTGATCGTGATCGTCGCGGTGTACTTCGGCTTCACCAAGCACATCCCGTTCAAACACGGCTTCCGCCTCAACGCGCAGTTCGCCAGCGCGATCAACATCAAACCGAAGTCGCCCGTGCGCATCGCGGGCGTCGACGTCGGCAAGGTGACTGGCATCAAGCGCCAGGGCTCGACCGGGCTGGTGAGCATGGAAATCGAATCGCGCGGCCTGCCGCTGCACTCCGACGCGACGGTGAAGATCCGCCCGCGCATCTTCCTCGAAGGCAACTGGTTCGTCGAACTGCAGCCCGGCAGCCCGTCGACCAAGACGCTCTCCTCCGGCGCGACGCTGCCGAGCACGCAGTCCTCGGACCCCGTGCAGCTCGACCAGGTGCTCGACGCGCTGAACACCGACACGCGGGCGAACCTGCAGGACTTCCTGATCGGCTACGGCGACGGGCTCACGCGCAAGCCGTCCAAGGCCGACGACGCCGAACAGGACCCCGAGGTGCGAGGCGTCAACGCCGCCGAAGCGCTCAACAAAGCGTATGCGCGCGCGCCCGCTGCCGAGCGCGGCGGAGCGATCATCAACCAGGCGATCGGCGGCACCGAACCGCACGACCTGTCCAAGCTCGTGCAGAGCATCGGCAAAGTGACCTCCGCGCTGAACGTCCACGAGCAGCAGCTCGGAGAACTGATCGGCAACTTCAACACGTTCTTCCGCTCGTTCGCCGACACAATCGTCGAGCCTGCGCGCGGCCGTCGCCGTGCTGCCCAGCTCGTTGCACAACATCGACACTGGCCTGCGCGAACTGGACCGCGCGTTCCCGTCGACGCAAGACGTTCGCCACGGACATCCTGCCGGGCGTCAAAAACACGCCGCAGACGGTCACGGCGACGCTGCCGTGGATCGAGCAGGTGCGAAGCCTCGCTGGCGCCGAACGAGCTCGGCGGCGTGGCCAAGGCGCTGCAGGCCGCGACGCCGCAGCTGGCGCAGCTGACCGCCGAACAGAGCCGTTCCAGAAACAGACCGAACTGTTCAACAAGTGCCTGACGCAAAGTGCTCTATCCCGGCCGGCAACACCAAGCTGCAGGATGGCGTCGGCGACGAGCGGCGTCGAGGACTACAAGGAGTTCTGGTACGGCCTGACCGGCCTGTCGGGCATCGGGCAGAGCTTCGACGGCAACGGCACGATGACGCACTTCCTGCTCGGCAGCGGCGGGCCGACGCTGCGCTCGCAGCCGGCCTCCGTGCAGGGCAGCAGCACGAAAGGCCTGAAGCTGCTCGCGCACGCTTCGCTGCAGCCGCAGGGCACGCACCCGGCGTTCCCGAAGACCGAGCCGGCGTACAAGCCGCTCGTCCCCTGCTACACGCAGGCGGTGCCTGAATTCAATGGCCCGTTGTCGCAGGGCCCCGCGGACGGGAACGGCTGATGGCCCGCGAGCCAAAGCAGCACGACCACAAACACGAGGGCGGGCTGACCGTCCGCGACCAGATCGAGCGCTACCGCACGGCGTTCATCTCGATCGTCGTGATGATCGTCATCGCGGCGGCCGTCGGCGGCTACATCCTCGCGCACGAGAACCTCAAGCTCCCCGGCTGGGTGCCGGTGCTCGGGCGCAGCTACTACACGCTGAAGGCCGAGATCCAGACCGCGCAGGCGGTCACGCCGGGGCAGGGCCAGGCGGTGACGATCGCCGGCGCGAAGATCGGCGAAGTCGCGAGCGTCGACCTGCACAACGGGCATCGCGACGGTGACGATGAAAGTCACGCCGAAATACGCGCACATCTACCGCAACGCGACGATGCTGCTGCGCCCCAAGACGCAGCTGCAGGACATCACCGTCGAGATCAACCCGGGAACGCCGTCGGCGGGCAAGCTGCCGAGCGGCTCCACGCTGCCGCTGTCGCAGACCGCGCCGAACGTCAACTTCGACGAATTCCTCTCCTCGCTGGACGCCGAAACGCGCGCCTACCTGCAGGAGCTGCTGGCCGGCGCGGGCGGGGCGTTCAAGAACAACGGCAAAGCGTTCTCGGCGACGCTCAAGCGCTTCGATCCGACCGCGCGTGAGATCCAGAAGATCTCCTCGCAGCTCGAACAGCGCCACGCCAACACGGCGCGCGCGATCCACAACTTCCGGCTGCTGACCGAAGCGCTCGGCGGCAAGGACAAGGAGCTCGCGCAGCTCGTCGACGCCTCCAACGCGGTGTTCGCGACGTTCGCCAAAGAGGACAAGCGCGTCGAACGAACGCTGCAGCTGCTGCCCGGCGCCCTGAGCAAGACGAAGACCGGCCTCGGCAAGCTGGCGACGGCCGCGCACGTGCTCGGGCCGACGCTGCACAAGCTGGCGCCGTTCGCGAAGTCGCTCGGACCCGCCAACAACGCGACGCGCAAGCTGGCGATCGACGACCACGCCGATCATCAAGAACGAAATCCGCCCGTTCGCGCGCGAAATCCTGCCGACGATCAACCTGGTCGCGCCCGCCACCAAGGAGCTGGCCGAAGCGTTCCCCAAGCTCGCCACGAGCTTCGGCGTGTTCAACGAATTCTTCAACGAGCTCGCGAACAACCCGGGCAAGAGCCAAGGCGGCTTCCTGTTCTTCCTCGACTGGGCCAACCACAACCTCAACAGCGTGCTCAGCTCGGCCGACGCCACGGCATCCTCGGGCGCACGCTCGTGTACTTCAACTGCGAAGTCGCGCCGCTGCTCAAAGGCGTCGCCGAAGTCAACCCGAACGTGAACCTGCTCGTCGGCCTGCTCAACCCGCCGCCGCGGCGGACTGCCAGAGCGCAGGGCATCCTCAAAGGCGCAGCCGCCGTCCACAACGTGACGCCGCCCAAGGCGCCCGGAGCGAGAGTGCTCGGCGGCCTGTCGCCCGCGTTCGGCAAGGCCGGCGGCGAGCCAGAAGTCCAAGCGCGCACGGCCAGACGCGAAGGCGCACGCGAGCACGCGCGGGGGGGTCGCTGAGAGATGCAAAAGCGCGCGCCGACGCTCGGCAACATGCTCGTGATCATCCTGTTCGTGCTCAGCTGCTTCGGGCTGCTGCTGTTCCTGTGGGAGTCCTTCGGCGGGCCGCTGCCGCTGAAGCCCAAGGGCTACCGCATGACCGTCGCCTTCCCCAAATCGCTGGCGCTCGCCGAACAGTCGGAAGTGCGCATCAGCGGCGTGGACATCGGCCGCGTCGTCGCGCTGAAGCTCGGCAAAGGCGGGCGCACGCGCGCCGAACTGGAAATCAACCAGAAGTACGCGCCGATCCGCGCGAACATGCACGCGATCCTGCGCCAGAAGACGCTGCTCGGCGAGACCTACGTGCAGCTGATCCCGAAGGGCAACGGGCGCACCGGGCCGTTCGTGCCCGACAACGGCCAGCTTGCCGACGCGCAGGTCGAACCGTCGGTGACGCTCGACGGCATCCTCTCGGCGTTCGACCCGAAGACGCGGCGCGACTTCCAGATCTGGCAGCAGTCGCTGGCCGAAGGGATCGAACGGGCGCGGCGAACAGATCAACGCCGGCTTCGCCGCGATCGACCCGTTCGTGCAGCACGCCAACACGCTCGTCGGCATGCTCGCCTCCCAGGAAGGCGCGGTGCGCGCGCTGGTCAAGAACACCGGCGTGGTGTTCAAAGCGCTCGGCAGCCGCGACCACCAGCTGGAAGGCCTGATCGTCAACGGCGAGCACACCTTCCACGCGCTGGCCGAAGGCAGCCAGGCGTTCGCCGCCGCCTTCCGCGCGCTGCCGGAATTCGAGAAGCGCTCCGAAAGGCGCTCAAAGAACTCGACCGCTTCGCCGACGACGCCAGCCCGTTCCTCGACGAATTCCGCCCGTCGAGCGCAAGCTCTCGCCGCCGCTCACACGCGGCCAAGCCGTTCGCGCCGCAGTTCGACAGCTTCCTCACGTCGCTGGGTCCGCTGTCGACGGCCGCGAAGAAGGGCCTGCCGGACGTCGGCAAGACGCTCGACCTGACGACCGACGCAGCTCGGAAATTCCGCCCGGTGCTGCACAACCTCGATCCGTTCCTGCAGAACCTCGGCGAATACGTGCCCGAGCTGCAGGCGTTCTTCGCCAACTTCACCGCCGCGACGCAGGCCCACGGCAACAACACGAACACGCCCGGCGGGCCCCCAGCAGCACTACCTGCGCTCGATGCAGGTGCTCAGCCCGGAGAGCCTGTCGGTCTACGCTCAGCGCATCGGCACCGACCGCTCCAACCCGTACTTCAAGCCGGGCGCCTTCCGCGCGCTGGGCAACGGCGGGCTGCAGGTGTTCAGCAACAGCAACTGCTCGAACCCCGTGCCGTCGGTCAGCGGGCCGCCCAACGCGACGATCTCGCAGAGCCTGATCGAAGAGATCATCCAGTTCAAGGTCGCCAACGCGCCGGAAACGCCGAACTCGATCGCGGCGCCCGGCTGCAACCAGCAGGGCCCGTTCACGTTCAACGGCCAGACCGGCAGTTCCCGCACGTCGTCTACGGTGGGAAATGATGAGCGACGAGCACGACTACCAGTACCACGCGAGCGACCTCGATCTGTCCGGCGACCCGGCCGAGGGCAACTGGTCGATCCGCTGCACCGACGTGCACAAGCGCCTGGGCGGCGTGTCGGTGCTCAACGGGCTGACGGTGGCGATCCCCGACGACACGATCACCGTCGTGCTCGGCCCCTCCGGAACCGGCAAGAGCGTGCTGATCAAGCACCTGATCGGGCTGATGTTCCCCGACTCGGGCGACGTCGTCGTGCACGGCGAACACGTGCCGCAGCTGACGATGCCCAAGCTGCTCGCACTGCGCCAGCGGATCGGCGTGCTGTTCCAGGACGGCGCGCTGTTCGGCTCGATGTCGGTGTTCGACAACGTCGCCTTCCCGCTGCGCCAGCACACCGACCAGAGCGAGGCCCAGATCGCCAAGGTGGTCACCGAGCGCCTCACCGATGTCGGACTGGGCGACGCGATGGACGACGCGCCATCGCAGCTCTCCGGCGGCATGCGCAAGCGCGCCGGCTTCGCGCGCGCGCTCGTGATGGAACCCGACGTGGTGATCTTCGACGAGCCCGACTCGGGCCTTGACCCGGTGCGCACGGCGCTGCTGTGCGAACTGATCCAGGAGATGCACTCGATCCACGGCGGCACCTACATCGTCGTCACGCACAACATCGCCTCGGCGCGGCAGATCGGCGAATACATCGCCGTGCTGTGGAAGGGGCGCATCGTCGAAGCGGGCGACGCCGAGCGCATGTTCTCCTCGGACAACGCCTTCGTGCGTCAGTTCCTCAGCGGCTCCGCGGAGGGGCCGCTGACGATGGACTGAGCGCCGTCCGCCGAGCGGCTCGCGCTCGGCTTCGCCGCTGGACGACGCGCATCCGCCGGCCATGTGCGAACATACGTTCGTATGGTCGCCTGCGTCCACCTTCCCCGCTACGAGCTGGTGCTCGCCGCCAAAGGAGCACAGGCACTCGTCGGTCGCGCGCTGGCGATAGCTCCTCCCACCGGCTCCGAGCAACGCCTGGGAGAAGTCTCCGGCGCCGCCGAGGCACAGGGTGTGCGCAGAGGTATGGCGCTCGGCGAGGCGCTTGCGCGCTGCCCCGACCTGGCTCTCGTTCCCGCCGACCCGGTGGGCACCGACGAGGCCTGGGAGTCGCTGCTGGGAACGCTTGAGGCGATCGGCGCCGCCGTTGAGCCGGCGCGCCCTGGCCTGGCCTATTTCGAGACCGGTCCGCTGCGCTCGCTGTACGGCTCCGACGCCGCCGTGATCGCCGCCGCGCAGCGGGCGGTCTGGCAGGCCCCGGGCAAGGGTGCGCCGGTAGCGGTGGGGCGAGGCGATCGCCACGCGCGCATGGGGGCGGGCCCCACGCGCTTCTGCTCGCTGGCGGCGGCGCTGGCGGTGCGTTCGCGCCGGCCGCTCGTGCTCGACGGCTCGCAGGCACTGCGCTGGCTGGCCGGGCGCCCGATCGAGCTGCTCGGCTATCGCCGTCAGACCGAGCAGCTGCTCGAGCCGCTCACACGCTTGGGGGTGCGCACGCTGGGCGAGCTGGTTCGCCTGGGACGCGACGAGCTGGCCGATCGCTTCGGGGCGGCGGGCGTGCTCGCGCACCGTCTGGCCTGCGGCGAGGACGCAGCGCTGCGTCCTCGTTCGGCGCAGGAGCGTGTACAGGAGACGATGGAGGTCGGCGATGCCAGCTCCGGGCCGGCGATCGAGCGCGTGCTCGGCGTGTTGGTGGACCGGCTGCTGGCGCGCGGCGATCGCCGGGGGCGCACGCTGCGCGCGGTCACGCTGTCTGCGCGATTGCTGTCGGGTGGCGGCTGGCGCGAGCGCGTGGTCTTTCGCCAGCCGCTGGCCGATCGCGAGCGCATTGCCCTGGCACTGTCGCTGCGGTTGCTGCTGCTGCCGGCACCGGCCGCATCGCTGGGGCTCGCCGTAGAGCGCTTCGGTCCGCCGGCGGGCGAGCAGCAGGCGCTGCTGGACGAGGGCCACGCAGCGCGCGTCGGACGCCTGCGCGAAGCCGTCGCGCAGGTGCGCACGGTTGCGGGGGAGAACGCGGCGATGCGGGCGGTGTGCGTCGATCCGGACTCGCGCGTGCCTGAGCGGCGGGTCGTGCTGACGCCGCTACCGGGCTGATGGCGCCTGCCACCCGCGTGCAGCTGAATCTGCCCCACCCGGCGCGCGTGCGTGCGGGCGCGGGAGGAGTGCCGCTGCACGTGGACGGGCGGGCGATCGAGTTGGTGCGGGAGTCCTGGCTGGTGGAGGACCGTTGGTGGACGGCGCGGCCGCTGCGCCGGCGCTATTGGGAGGTGGTGACGACGAACGGGCGCAACCTGGTCGTCTTCCACGACCTGGGCGCGCGACGCGCCGGCGGCTGGTTCGCGCAGGGAGCTTGAGGCGAAGCGTGCGCACGACAGCGGGGATGAGATGACATCCACGCCGCCGTACGTGGAGCTGCACTGCCATTCGGCCTACTCGTTTCTGGATGGCGTGTCGCTGCCGCAAGAGCTGGCGCAGAGCGCTCGCGAGCTCGGTCACCAGGCGCTGGCACTGACCGACCACAACTCGGTCAGCGGCTCGATGGAGCTGGCTCAAGCCGGCTCAGATCACGGCCTGCACACGATCCACGGGGCGGAGATCGACCTGACCCCGGCCTCCGGCTGCGGCGCCCGTGCGCGCCACCTCACGTTGCTGGTGCGCGACGAGCGTGGCTGGCGCAACCTCTGCCGCATCCTCACGCTCGCCCACGCGCACACCCGCGACGGGTCTGCGCGGCGCACGCTGGGCGAACCGTCGGTTGGATTGCAGGCGCTGCTCGACCACGCCGAGGGGCTGGTCTGCCTGACCGGCTGTGCCGAGCGCGGGGCGATCGGCAGCGGCATCGCCGACGAGCCGGTCGCGCGGGGCCTGCTCGATGCATTCGGCACCGAGAACCTGCGCGTGGAGCTGCAGCGTCCCTATGCCCGCAACGATCGCGCTCGCAATCGTGCGCTCGCGGCGTTCGCCCGGCGGTTGGGAGTGGCGTGCGTGGCGACCGGCAACGTGCATGCGCATGCACGCTGCCGGGCCGAGTTGCAGGATGCGTTCGTCGCGCTGCGCAACCACACGACGCTCGATGCTTCAGAGCCGCTGCGGCGCGGCAACTTCAGCCATGTGATGGCGACACCGCAGGCGATGGCCAGCCGCTTTGCCGATCATCCCGATGCGGTCGCCGAGACGCTGGCGCTCGCCGAGCGGCTGACGTTCAACCTCGACAGGGACCTCGGCTACCGCTACCCGGGCGCCGAGGATGCGGCCGCGGAGCGCAAGCTGGCGGAGCTGTGCGCCGTGCGCCTGCAGGAGCGCTACGCGTCCTCGTCGATGCACGGCGAGGCGCAGGCGCGCCTTACGCAAGAGCTGAACGTGATCGGCAAGCTCGGTCTGGCGGGGTTCTTTTTGCTGCATCACGAGATGCTCGAGCTCTCGCGCGAGGTGGCCGTGGAGGTGCGCGGCCCCGATTCGGTGCGAGCGCTGCTGGCGCCCGGGCGCGGGCGCGGGTCGTCGGTCTCCTCGCTGGTCTGTTACCTGATCGGGCTCTCGCACATCGACCCGCTCGCCAGCGGGCTGACGCTCGGTCGCTTCCTGCACGAGGACCTGCGCGGCCTGCCAGACATCGACCTCGACTTCCCACGCGACATCCGCGCGGTGCTGATCCCGCGCGTGCACGAGCGCTTCGGGCGTGAGCACGCCGCGCTGGTGGCGGCCTTCCCGACGTTCCGCGCGCGCGGTGCGATCCGCGAGCTGGGCAAGGTGCTCGGCCTGCCGGCCGGCGAGATCGAGCGTATGGCTCGTGGCGCCGAGCGATACGGGTCCGGCGCAGAGCACGACATGTCGGTGGGAACCGGCGCGGGGGAGGGGCACGGCGACGGCCCGGCGGCGGCCTCGGGGCGCTGGCGCTGGCTGGCGCGGCTGATCGACGAGGCCCATGGCCTGCCGCGCCACCTCTCCCAGCACTCGGGCGGGATGATCGTGGCGACGCGGCCGCTGATCGACTGCTGCGCGGTCGTGCCGGCGGCGATGGAGGGCCGCCAGATGGTGCAGTGGGACAAGGACTCCTGCTCAGACGCCGGTTTTCTGAAGATCGATCTGCTCGGGCTGGGGATGCTCTCGGCGGTCGAGCGCTGCGTGGAGACGATCGCGCGCGTGCGCGGCGAACGCGTCGATCTGTCGCGCATCCCGTTCGATGACCCGCAGACGTTTGCGGCGATCCGCGAGGCTGACACGGTCGGCGTCTTTCAGATCGAGAGCCGCGCGCAGATGCAGTCGCTGCTGCGCACGCGCCCGGCCTGCCTCGACGACCTGACTGTGCAGGTGGCGATCATCCGCCCGGGGCCGATTCAGGGCGGGGCGGTCAATCCGTACATCGAGCGGCGCAGGCGCCTGCGCGAGAACCCCGACTATGAGATCCCCTACGAGCACCCGTCGCTGGAGGCGGTGCTGAAGGACACGCTGGGCACGATCATCTTCCAGGACCAGGTGATGGAAGTGGCCGAAGCGCTGGCCGGCTTCACCCCCGGAGAGGCGGACGGTCTGCGCCGGGCGATGAGCCGCAAGCGCTCGCTGGAGGTTCTCCAGCGTCATCGCGAGCGCTTCGTGCAGGGCGCAGTGCGCCACCGGGAGGTCACGCGCGAGACGGCCGAGCGCGTGTGGCAGATGGTCGAGGGCTTCGCCGGTTTCGGCTTTCCCAAGGCACACAGCGCGGCCTTCGGCCTGCTGGCCTACCAGTCGACGTGGCTGCGCGTGCACTACGGGCCGGAGTTCTTGTGTGCGCTGCTCAACGAGCAGCCGATGGGCTTCTATGCACCGGACAGCCTCGTGCACGAGGCCGAGCACCGCAAGATCGCGATCCTGCGCGTGGACGTGAACGCCTCGGAGGTGGAATGCAGTGTGCAGGAGGGCGGCGTGCGCCTTGGACTGGGCTACATCAAGGACGTGGCGAGCACAGAGATGGATGAACTGGTCGTCGAGCGCGAGCGAAACGGGCCGTTCGCCGATCTCGGCGAACTGGCCGGTCGCATCGGCGCGCGCCAGAGGACGCTCGAGCAGCTCGCCTGGTCGGGAGCGTGCGACGAGATAATCGGCGAGACCGGCAGACGCACGGCACTATGGCAACTGGGAATCGCCGCGCCGGGTCTTGGCGCAGAGGCCGGGACGCAGCTCGCGCTGCCGCTGGAGCTGCCGGGCGCCCCGCGCCTGCGTTCGCTCGGGCGCTGGCAGCGGCTGATCGCCGACTATGCGACCAGCGGCGTGACGGTGGGCGACCATGCGATGGCGATCCTGCGCGAGCGCTTGCACGTGCCGATGATCGCGACGAGCGCGCAGCTGGCGCGCCTGCCCAGCGGCGGGGCGGTGGCGATGGCCGGGCTGGTGATCGCCCGCCAGCGACCGGGCACGGCGAACGGGACGATGTTCCTGCTGTTCGAGGACGAGTGGGGGACGGTCAATCTGGTCGTGCCCAGGGCGGTGTATGAGCGCCATCGCTACCTCGCGCGGGCCGAGCCACTGCTGCTCGCGCGCGGGCGAGTGGAGCGCTCAGAAGGCGTCGTCAACCTGATCGTGCGCGAGCTGGCGGCACTGGAGCGCTTCGTATCCGGTGGGGTGGAGGGCATCGAGCGCGAGGCGGACGGCGCGAGCGTGCACCGGCTGCCGGTCGGCGAGTCCACGGGTTCTGAGCAGGAGGACGAGGCAGCCGAGGTCGGATCGAGCATGCGCGCCGTTGCGCCGCCGATCCAGAGCTTTGCGATGGGTCGCCGGCGCTAGGTGCGCCCGCGCCTGGCTGCGGCGCGCCAGGGCCACGGCAACCCGCGCCGCGCAGGGAGTGCGCGGCGCGGGCATGTCCGTAGGTGCGGGCGTTCAGGCGTGCAGCAGGCGCTTCTGTGTGTCCTCGGCGTCGCTGACGGCCCATGCGAGTCGCTCGATCAGCTGCTCGGCGGCATGGTCGTCGCACAGATGCAGCGAGTAGACACGCTCGTCGAACAGGACCGGCGGCTCGCCGCCGCGCTGGTCGGTGGGGTCGGTTGTGACGATGATTCTGGGCATAACTCCCTCCTCGGGGGTTCGGGGTCATGTCCTCCCACCGACAGTGTTGCTCCTCGCGCATGAAGGCAGGCTTAAAACCTGTGTTCAAGTGCAAATCGGTGCCCGCAGCGGACGAATGTGCGGTTAGTCTGGTGACATAGCGCCACTTGCGAACACCGGCCTGGACGTCTTCGAGCTGTGCCTCGGTGGCAACGTGTTCGGCTGGACGCTCGACGAACGGCAGTCGTTCGCGGTGCTCGACGCGTACGTGGCCGCAGGCGGGAACTTCATCGACACGGCCGACTCCTACGGGCGCCGCGGCCCCCACGGCCCGGGCGAGTCCGAGCGGATCATCGGACGCTGGATGCAGGCGCGCGGCAACCGCGATCAGCTCGTGCTCGCGACCAAGGTCGGCAGCGCCCCCGATCTGTCCGGTCTATCGCCCGCGACGATCAGACAGGGTGCGGTGAACTCGCTGCAGCGGCTGGGCGTCGAGCGGATCGACCTGTACTACGCGCACAAGGACGACCCGCAGACGCCGCTCGAGCAGACGCTCGGCACGTTTGCCGAGTTGATCGAGGATGGGCTGGTCGGCCATGTGGCCGCGTCCAACTACAGCGCCGAGCGCTTGGAGCAGGCTCTCGGCATCGGCGAGCGCGAGGACATGGCCTCCTACGTGGCGCTGCAGCCGCACTACAACCTGATGGAGCGCGAGTCATACGAGCGTGAGCTGGCACCGGTGTGCGAGCGACACGGGTTGGCGTGCCTTCCCTACTTCGCGTTGGCGCAGGGCTTCCTCAGCGGAAAGTACCGTCCGGATGACGCGCAGCAGGTCGACAGCGTGCGCGCGAAGGGCGTGCGCGAGCAGTACTTCAACGACCGCGGCTTCGCCGTGCTGAAGCAGCTCGACGAGATCGCCGGTGAGCGCGACGTGGCGGTTGCGGCTGTGGCCCTGGCGTGGTTGCGCGAACAGCCCACCGTGCTCGCGCCGATCGCCAGCGCGACATCGCCCGAGCAGGTCGACGAGCTGATCGCCTCGACGACCCTGACGCTGTCCGAGGCCGAGCGCCAGCGCCTCGCCGCGACCTCAGGCTAGGCGGGCGCGAAGTCCAGGTGGTTGCCGTCGGGGTCTTCGACGGCGAATTCCGCACGCGCCTCGCCGTTGGGCTGCGCGGGCGAGGGGGACGCGAGTGCGGCCTCGGCTGCGACATCGACGACCCGCCGGCGCAGCGAGTCGATCGCACCGGCATCGGAAAGCTCGAATCCGATCGAGCGCAGGCGCGGGGCGGTGGCCGGCGGCGGGGCCGACCCTGCGCTCTGCCAGGAGTTCAGGCCGATGTGGTGGTGATAGCCGCCGGCCGACACAAATGCCGCAGACGGCAGTTGCGCCTGCTCCTCGAAGCCGAGCGCCTGGCGATAGAAGGAGTCGGCGCGGGGGACGTCTGCGACCTTCAGATGCACGTGCCCGATCGACGTTCCCGGCGCGACTGCGTCCTGCGGCTCGCCGGGTGATTGGGCCATCAGGTCATCGAGATCGAGCGGCAGCGTGAACATCCGCACGCCGCGCCCACCGGCCGGCCGTTCCCAGCGCTCGCGCGGGCGATCGGAGTAGATCTCGATGCCGAGCCCGTCCGGATCGCTCAGGTACAGCGCCTCTGACACGCCGTGGTCGGATGCCCCGTCGATCGGCCAGCGGGCGCGCGCGATCCTGCGCACGGTGTCCGCGAGCGCGGCGCGAGACGGATGCAGCCAGGCGACGTGGAAGAGACCGGTGCTGTGCGGCGAGACGAGCGTCGGCTCGGCGATCGCGCGCAGCTGCAGCGCGGGCCGCTCGGCGTCGCCACCAAGCTGCGTGCTGTCGTCCTCGCGGGCGATCACCGGCAGGCCCAGGACACGCTCGTAGAACTCCGTACTGCGGTCGAGATCGCCCACGTCCAGGCTCACCGAGGAGATCCGCAGCGAGGGGTCGATCGCTTCGGTCTCTGCCATGTCCATGAGGCTAGCGCCGCGAAGCATGCGGCGGTGGATAAGCTCGCGCCATGAACCTGCGCAAACTCGGCGCCAGCGATCTGCACGTCTCGGAGATCAGCCTCGGTTCGTGGCTGACATACTCCGGCGGGGTCGAGCGCGAACAGGCGCGCGCGTGCGTCGATGCGGCGTTTGACGCGGGCATCAACTTCATCGACACGGCCAACGTGTATGGGCAGGGCGCCGCCGAGGAGGTGCTCGGCGAGGTGCTCGCTGGGCGCGATCGCTCCTCCTACGTGCTCGCGACGAAGGTCTACTTTCCGATGTCAGCGAGCGATCGCGGGCTTTCGGCGGCGCAGATCCACAAGCAGATCGATGCATCGCTGAAGCGACTGCGCACCGACCACGTCGACCTCTACCAGTGCCACCGCTACGACGAGGACACGCCGCTGCAGGAGACGATGACGGCGCTGACCGAGGTCGTTCGCGAAGGCAAGGCGCGCTACATCGGCTTCAGCGAGTGGCCGGTCGCTCGCGTGCGTGAGTCGCTCGCGCTGCCCGGAGTGGAGCGGTGGGTCTCCAGCCAACCGCAGTACTCGATGATCTGGCGCAAGCCAGAGGCAGAGCTGCTCGAGCTGTGCGAAGGCGAGGGGATATCGCAGATCGTGTGGTCGCCGCTGGCCCAGGGCGTGCTCACGGGCAAGTACCTGCCGGGCGAGCCGCCGCCGGCCGACTCGCGCGCGGCCAGCGAGAGCATGAGCGGCTTCATCGACCGGCTGATCGCCCCGCCGGTGCTCGAAGCGGTGCAGCGGCTGAAGCCGATCGCCGAGGGTGCCGGGCTGACGCTGCCCCAGCTGGCGCTCGCGTGGGTGTTGCGTCAGGCGAACGTCGCATCGGCGATCGTCGGTGCGTCGCGCCCCGAGCAGGTTCACGCAAACGCCTCTGCCTCGGGCATCGAGCTCGACGACGCGACGCTCGCAGCGATCGACGACGCGCTCGCCGACGTCAGCGTGCGCTGAACGGCCTCGCGCAGGCGCATGCGCATGCGCTGCAAGGCGCCGTGCCCACGTTGGGTGAGACCCGCAGCCGTCGCTCAGCGCGCCTGCACGACGAGCGTCTGAAAGGCACGTCCGAGCGGGCCGAGCTCATCGTGCAGCACGCCTTCGGCGGTTGCCACGCCGCCATCCAGCAGTACCGTGCGGGCGTCCAGCCCGATCCACTCACCGCGCGGGGAGCGCTGCAGGTGGATCGTCAGATCGGCGTTGATGAAGACGAAGCGATCGAACGCCAGCGCCGCGCTGACGCCATTGCCGAAGTCCGCGGTGGCCGCGAGCCTGGCCAGCGAGCTGAGCGGCTCGCCGGGCAACAGCGGGTGGCGCAGGCGCATCCAGACGCGCCCCGGGCCGAGCTCTTTGGGGTCGCTCAGCCAGCGCATCTCCATCGCCGTGCCGGCGAAGCTCGCGTCTGCACCCCCGTCGAGCGCAAAGCGAATCGGCGCGCCCTGTGAAGGCGGGGGGAGGGGCTCGCCGAGCGCACGCGAGCTGTCCGGCGCGGCTGCGGCGGCGTTTGCGGGCATGTCAGCTACGCGCAGCGCGCTGGCGCGCACGATTGTCTGCCCATCAGCGATCAGCTCGGCGGCCAGCTCCTGCACACGACGGCCGGGACGCACCACGTGCGTGCCCAGTGTCAATGGAGCGAGCGGGATCGGGCGCAGGAACTCGAACGACAGGCGCCCAAAGCGCAGCTCGGCGGCCTCTGATCGAAGATCGGCCAGCAAGCGCTCGAAGGCGGAGACGATCAGCGCGGCGGGCGCGCCGCCGTGCAGCGCGCGCGGATCCCACGGGCCGCGGGCCTGCTCGGTCGGGATGAAGCGATCGCCGTCGGCGATGAAGATGCTCTCGGCCATCGCGCGCTCAGTCGGGCATGCCGGCGATGAAGTCCGCAAGCTCCTGCGGATCGCGCAGCGGCGGACCATGACCGAAGCAGACGAGCTCGGGCTCCAGCGCCGCCAGGCGGCGCGCCGATTGGCGGTTGCGCGCGGGGTCCGGCGTGAACACACTCGGTGGCTCCTGCAGGCCGCGCCGGCCGGTCATCAGGTTCATCCCGTTGAGCACGTCGCCGAGGATCAGCGTGCGGTCGGATTCGCGCCAGTAAGCAACGTGTCCGATCGAGTGTCCCGGCACCTCCAGCACCGTGAAGCCAGCCACCTCGTCGCCCTCTTTCAGCGGGCGCGCAACCGGATGGGGCGGGCCCGTCCAGAAGCGTTCCTGAAAGCTGTTCAGCCAGCCGGGGGCTTGGCTGTTGGAGATCGCGCCCGGAGTCTGCATCGCGTGCACGTCGCCCTCGCCGCACCACAGCGGGATCTTCATGCGCTCACAGATCGCGTGGCTGGAGCCCTGGTGGTCTGGGTGGGCGTGAGTGAGCGCGTGCGCTGTCACCGTCCGGCCGCGTAGCTGGCGCGTGATCCTGCCTTTGGCCTGCTTGGTGGCGGCGTCGATCAGCACGTCCTCGGCCAGGTAGACGTTGATCGCGTTGGGCGGGAAGCCGCTCAGCTGGTACAGGCCGTCGGCGAGCTGCTTCATGCCCGCCCGCCTGCGATCGCACCGGTCCTCTTCATCGGCCACAACCCTAGTCGGTCGACCCTCACGGTCTCCTGCCGGTAGTAGGCTCTCCCGCAAGGTCACCCCAATGACGCCGATCCTCTACTTCGTATTGCCTCTCGTCGTCGTGCTCGGCGTGCTCATGAACAGCATGACTCGGGGCAGGCACTACGCACCGCAGGCGTATTACCGCAAGAAGCGAGGAGGCGCGAGCTTCTTTTTCGGCTTTGCCTCGCTGGTGGCGCGCCCGCGCAAGAAGCCTTAGCGGCTATCTCGCCGACTCCCACGAGAACCCGCGCACGGCGAAGAACAGCCCGAACACGCCCCACAGCGCGATCACGGCGAGCGCGTCGAGGTGGTCGCCGAGTCCCGCCCCGGTGACGATCGCGCCATACAGCCCATCGATCAGCGGCTTCAACGGCAGCGCTTCGGCGATCTGACGCAAGAAGCCCGGAGCGCTGTTGGAGTCGAACACGTAGAAGGAGATGAACACGACCGGCAGGAACACGGCGTTGACGTAGGCGGCGGTCGACTCGAAGTTGGGAATCGCATGGGCGAAGGCGACGCCGAGTGCGGCCAGCGATACGACGCCGACGAGCACGAACACGATCAGCTCGAGCCAGTCGCGCGGCCAACCGATGCCGAAGATCAGCTTGCCCGCGAGCACGACGATCGCGATCTGCAGCGCGGTGTTGGTGACGGCGTTGGCGGCGACGCCGCCGAAGTAGGAGCCGGTTGGCAGCGGCGTGCCTCGGATGCGCTTGAGCACGCCGCGCTCGCGCAGGAAGACGATGTTGTAGGCCAGCGCGGTGAACGTCGTGGACATCACGCTCATGCCGGCGATCGCCGGGATCAGACGGTTGAGCTCGTGCTGGTTTCCCGCGAGGATCGCGCCGCCGCCGCCGAGGAACAGCAGCGGCAGCAGGAAGTTGAAGAAGGCTGCGCTGGGGTTGCGCCAGAACATGCGCCGCTCCAGGCGGTACTGGCGCCAGCCGAGCACAAGCGAATCAGCCATCGGCGGTCAGCTCCAGGTAGACGTCCTCGAGCGTCGGTCGCCCGACGCTGAGCTCCTCGAGCTTCTCGCCGCGCGCCAGCGCCTCGGCGGTCAGCTCGGCCAGCAGCGCCGTCGGATCGTCGGTCTGTCGCTCGACGAAGCGCCCGTCGCGGTCGCGGTAGGCGACGCGATAGTGCGACGCACCGACACCCAGCTCGCGCGGTGGCCCGATTGCGAGGATGCGCCCGTCCTTGACGATCGCGACGCGGTCGGCGAGCTCCTGCGCCTCGTCGAGGTAGTGCGTCGTCAGCAGAACCGTCTTGCCGAGGTCGCGCAGCTTACGCACCGTCTCCCAGGCGCCGCGCCGCGCCTCCGGGTCAAAGCCCGTGGTGGGCTCGTCGAGGAAGATCAGCTCAGGGTCGCCGACGAGCGCGAGCGCGAAGTCCAGCCGGCGAAGCTGCCCGCCTGAGAGCTTGCGGCTGCGCACGTCGGCCTTGTCCTGCAGCCCGGCCAGCGTGAGCACCTCCTCGACGTCGCGTGGCGCGGGATAGAAGCCGGCCCAGTAACGCAGCGCCTCGCGCGGCGTGATGTGGCCGTAGATGCCTCCCGACTGCAGCACGATGCCGATGCGCTGGCGCAGCGCGCGGCTGCGCTTGCCGGGATCGTGCCCGAGGACCGAAACCTCGCCGCCGCTGCGCGCGCGGTACCCCTCGAGGATCTCGACCGTCGTCGTCTTGCCGGCGCCGTTGGGCCCGAGCAGGCCAAAGACCTCGCCTCTCTGCACGCTGATGTCGATGCCGCGCACGGCCTCGAACTCGCCATAGCGCTTGCTCAGGGCTCGTACTTCGATGGCCGGGGTCGCATCGCTCACTGGGCGCTAATCATCCCAGCCATGCCGCGCCCGAGCGCGCTCGCACGGCGTGCCGAACACGTCGTCGCTGTCGCCGCTCGGCGCGATCGGCGCTCTGTTACCAGTGCACGCCGCGCGTCAGCGTGGCCATGGCGATCTGCTCGAAGGAGGCCTTCTCCTCTTCGTTCTTCTGGCCCTTTGAGGCAGCCGAGTCCGGGAACACGCGGTAGGCCAGGTGCAGCAGGCGGTCCACCGTCTTGGGCGACAGCGCGTAGGCGATCTCGCCCACGGTGCCCAAGCGGGTGCCCATGTGCTTTGGGCGCCCGCGCATCGCCTCGAGGATCATGTCGCCGGCCTCGTCGGGGGTGATCGCGGGGAAGGCGTCGTACATCTTCGTCGGCGCGATCATCGGCGTGCGCACGAGCGGCATGTGGATCGTCGTGAACGTCACGCCGTCGCCGACGACCTCAGAGGCGACCACGCGCGTGAAGGCGTCCAGCGCGGACTTCGAGGCGACGTAGGCGGAGAAACGCGGCGGGTTGGTCTGCACGCCGATCGAGGAGATGTTGACGATGTGACCGGAACCGCGCTCGCGCATGTGCGGCAGCAGCCCGATGATCAGCTTGACGGCGCCGAAGTAGTTGAGCTGAATCGTGCGTTCGAAGTCGTGGAAACGGTCGTAGCTGAGCGCGATCGATCGGCGGATCGAGCGTCCGGCGTTGTTGACGAGCATGTCGACGTTGCGGTGGTCGGCGAGCACGCGCTCGATCAGCCGTTCGACGGACTCCATGTCGGAGATGTCGGCCGCGTAGACGTACGCGGTGCCGCCGGCGGCGACGATCTCCGCGCGTGCCTCCTCGAGCTTCTCGACGTTGCGCGCGACCAGCAGCGGAACACCGCCGGCCTGGGCGACCTTCAGTGCGGTCGAGCGCCCGATGCCCGACGATGCGCCGGTGATCATCACGTGCTTGCCCTCGAGCGCCTCCTTGAGCGTGCGCCCGGCGGACATGCTCGGGTCCATCTCGCGCTCCCAGTAGTCCCATAGGCGCCCGGCGTAGTCGTGCAGCGCCGGCGGGCGCTCCAGCGGCGTCCCGGCGAGCGCGCGTCCGGTGGCCCGCGTGTCAAAGCGCGGCACGAGCTCCATGTGCGCGAGCACCTCTTCGGGGATGCCCAGCTCGCGCAGCGCGAGTTTGCGCAGCTGGCGCCAGGGAGGCAGGTCCAGGGCGAGCACCAGTGGCCACTTCGGCAGCGGGTCGGTGAGGCGTTTGTCGATGCTCACGGCGACGCGCGGCGCGTGCGCGGCCGAGGCGAACTCGTTGATCATCTCGTCGACGCGCTGGCGCCGTGGATCGGTCAGGTGGAAGGCTTTGCCGTCGAGGTCGGGCTCGTGGGCGATGTGCTCCAGTGCGTCGACCACCCAGTCGACCGGCACCAGGTTCGTGTTGCCGAGGTCCGGTCCCACCAGCGGCGCCCACTCGGGCAGCAGCTGGCGTGCGCGCTGGATCGCCTTGAAGAAGTAATAGGGCCCGTCGACCTTGTCCATCTCGCCGGTACGCGAATCGCCAACGACGATGCCCGGGCGGTAGACGCGCCACGGCACGTAGGCCTGTTCGCGCACGATCCGCTCGGACTCGAACTTCGTGCGGTGATAGGGCGAGGGCAGCTTCTGGCCCTCGTCGAACATCTCCTCTTCGAAGGTGCCCTTGTACTCGCCCGCGACGGCGATCGAGGAGACGTGGTGCAGGCGCTCGGCGTTGATCGCGCGCGCCAGTTCGACGGCGTGCGTCGTGCCGCCGACGTTCACGGCCGTGTTCAGCTCGGGCGCCGCCGTCATGTCATACACGGCCGCGAGGTGGAAGAAGTGCTTGATCTTGCCGCGCAGCTCGGTGACCTGCTCCTGCTCCACGCCGAGCAGCGGGCGCCGCAGGTCGCCGATCACCGGTTCGACGCGTTTGCCGGCGGCGGCCCCGGCAACAGCGCTCCAGCGCTCGACCAGGTCCGCGAGGCGCTCCAGCGATGTCTCGCGCACCAGCACGTAGACCTTGCCCTGGCGTTTGTCGAGCAGCTGCTCGACGAGTCGACGCCCGATGAAGCCGGTCGCTCCTGTGACGAAGTAGGCCATCGCGCAGCAGAGCCTACCTGCAAAGCGCGACCGGCCGCCGGGAGGGCTTGCGCTTGCTGTACGCCGGCGGCGCCGGCGTCGAGCCGTGCGCTCGGTGCTCGTCGCTAGGCGCCGGCGCCTGCGCCGCCACGGCCCTCGCCGGCGGCGAAGCGCGCCGCGCCGCGCGCGCCGTCCTCGAAGACCTCCGGTCCCGCCTTGGCCTCGAGCGCGAGCGCCTCGTCGAGCGGCAGGCCAAAGCCGTCGATTGCGGCGCGGCGATCGGCGAGCATCGTCCGCTGCGGAAAGCGCGCAAGCCCCTCGGCGAGCGCCAGAGCGCGCGTCAGGTGCTCGCCCGCGGCGACCACCTCGGTGAGCAGGCCCATCGCCAGCGCCTCCTCGGCGCCGACGAGGCGCCCGGTGAGGATCAGGTCGAGCGCGCGTCCGAGCCCGACGATGCGCGGCAGGCGCTGCGTGCCGCCATCGATCAGCGGTACGCCCCAGCGACGCTCGGGATAGCCGAGCGTGGAGCCCGCGGTCGCGATGCGCAGGTCGCACCAAAGCGCGAGCTCGAGCCCACCCGCCAGCGCGAAGCCGGAGATCGCGGCGATCGTCGGCTTGCTCGGCGTCAGGCGGGTGAAGCCCATCGGCCCCTCCTCGCTCATCAGGCGTGGTAGGAACGTCTGCGTTGCCTTCAGGTCCGCGCCGGCGCAGAAGGCGATCTCGCCGGCGCCGGTGAGCACCATCACGCGCGCCTCGTCGTCGGCCTCGAAACGACGGTAGGCGTCGTGCAGCTGCTCGGCCGTCGCCCCATCGACGGCGTTGCGCCTGTGCTGGCGGTCGATCGTGACGAGCGCGGCCGCGCCGCGGCGCTCGTAGCGCACCGCCTGCCCGTCGCCCGTCGTCTCGCTCATCCGCAGCTCCCCGTGCGGATCGCCGTTAGGCGCCCGCTACCAGCCGCCGCGCCACTGAACGTTGCTCAGCTGCGCTTTGTGGGCCGCCTTGCGAGCTTCCTTGCGCTTGTCGAGATGGCGCTGCAGCATGCTCATCGTAAAGACGAACAGCGGAAAGAAGACGATCAGGATGAAGCCCGCGTCGGTGACGACTTTGTCGTCGGTCGCCCCGTAGAAGCCGCGACCGTCGTTGTGGGCCTGCGCGGCCGTCGCGAGCACGAGCGGAACGAGCAGCGCCCACAGGAACAGCGATGTCTTCAGCCAGCGCATCGGCGGCAGATGCTATCTCAGGCGACGGGTGGCGGCGCTCGGCGCGGCATTGGCCGCCCGCCGGTGCTCGAGTTGCCTCGCCGGCGGCGGCGGGAGCGGGCGCTCGCGGCGGCGGTACGGTGCGCGCGTGACGTTCACGCCCGACCCGCGCGTCGACGCCTACATCGAGTCCTTGCCCGATTGGCAGCAGGACATCTGCCGCGAGGTGCGTGACCTGGTGCATCGCGCCGATCCGCAGGTCGAGGAGACGATCAAGCGCACCGACCGGCCGTACTTCGTGCTCGACGGCAACGTCTGCGCGCTGTTGGCGGCCAAGGACCACGTCAACGTGTTCCTGTACGACGGCGGCATCGTGCCGGACCCGCAGGGCATCGTCACCTCAGGCCATCAGAACAAGACGGCGCGCACTGTCGCGGTCGGTCGCGACGAGGCGATCAACGACCGCGCGCTGTTGGCGATGTTTCGCGCGATCATCGCCAACAACCGCGCCGGCGGGTGGCGCAAGCTCAAGCGCGAGGCCTAGCGCCGGGCGCCGCCTTGGTATCACCACTTACGTGGCGCTGCTGATCGCATCGGATATGCACAAGGACATGGCCGGGCAGCCGTTGCTGCGCGGTGTCTCGTTCAAGCTCGAGCGGCGCGAACGCATGACGATCGCCGGGCGCAACGGGGCCGGCAAGACGACGCTGCTGCGGATGCTCGCGGGGGAGACGTCGATCGACCGTGGCGAGCTGAGCGTCGCCAAGGGGGTGCGTATCGCGCTGCACGACCAGCGACCGCCGCGAGAGCGCGCGATGGCGCTGCGCGAGTACGTGCTGTCGGGGTGCGTGGAGGAGTTGCAGATCGAGAGCGAGCTGGCCGAGCTCGAGCGGCGGATGACGGCAGGGGACTCCGACGAGGCGCTGCTGGCCCGCTACTCGCGCGCGCAGGCTCGCTTGGAGGCGCGCGGGGGCTATCTGTGGCGCGACCGCGCCACGGTCATGGCGCACGGCCTGCGCTTCAGCGACGCCGACCTGGACCGCCCGCTGGACACGTTCTCCGGCGGTCAGCTGACGCGCGCATCGCTCGCGCGCGCGCTGGCGACGGGAGCCGACGTGCTGTTGCTGGACGAGCCGACAAACCATCTGGACATCGAGTCGCTGGAGTGGCTGGAGCAGACGCTCGTCGATCTCGACGCGGCGGTCGTCCTGGTCGCGCACGACCGCTGGTTCTTGGAGGCGGTGGGAACCGCGGTGCTGGAGCTGGAGGCGGGCCGTTCGCGCTTCTTCGCCGGGACTTGGCATCAGTGGCGCAAGGAGCAGGCGGCGCGGGAGATCGCGCTGGGCCGTGCGATCGACTCCCAGCAGGCGGAGATCGCGCGCATGGAGCGCTTCATCGAGCGCTTCCGCTACAAGGCCTCCAAGGCCAAACAGGCGCAGTCGCGTGTCAAGAAACTCGCGAAGATCGAGCGCATCGAGCGCGATCCGGCTGCGTCGCGCGGGCTGGACTTCGAGTTCGCCGCGCCGCAACGCTCGGGCCGGGTGATCTTCGAGCTGAGCGACGGCCGCGTGGAGATCGGCGCCGAGAAGGTGCTGCTGCTCCAGGACGCCGAGCTGTGGCTGGAACGTGGCGAGCACGTATCGCTCGTGGGACCCAACGGCTCGGGCAAGACGACTTTGATCGAGACGCTCGCCGGCCGCCGTGCGCTGGCGGCGGGCAAGCTGAGCACTGGGCACAACGTCAAGGTCGGCTATCTGTCCCAACACGCCGACGAGCTGGGCGCGGGTGGCGACCCGGGCCAGAGCGTGCTCGATGCGGCGCAGCGAGCGACGGCCTTGACGCAGGGCAAGGCGCGCGCGCTGCTCGGTCGCTTCCTGTTCTCCGGCGAGGATGCCGAAAAGCCCCTGGAAGGGCTCTCCGGCGGAGAGCGCCGCCGCCTTTCGCTGGCGATCCTCGTGCATTCGGGAGCGAACGTTCTGATCCTCGACGAGCCGACCAACCATCTGGACATCGAGAGTCGCGAGGCGCTCGAGGACGCGTTGCGCGCCTTCACGGGAGCGGTGCTGCTCGTGTCCCACGACCGCGCACTGCTCGACGCGGTCGGCACGCGCACCGTGTCGGTGGAGCAGCGCACGCCTGCACAGCTACCTGGGCGGCTGGCCTGAGTACGTGCGCGTGCGCGAAGAGCGCGCGAACGGCGGCGAGCCCGCGCCGCAAGCGCCCCGCGCCGGCGCAGCGAACAACGGCGACGGGCCCGCGCCATCGGAGAACGGCTCGCACACAGCGACCGCCGAGCAGCCGGTCCCCGCTTCCGGGGGCAAGGCCAAGCGCAAAGCCAAGGGACCGTCGAAGAATCGGCTGGGCGCGCAGGAGCATGCCGAGCGAGCCGTGGAAGAGGCCGAGGCCGCGCTGCGCGCACTGGAGGACGAGCTGGCCGAGCCCGCCGCGTGGGCGACGAAGTACGAGTCGGCCAAGTCGGAGGCCCGCCACACGGCGGCCAAGCGCGCGATCGAGGACGCGTATGCGCGGCTGGAGTCGCTGGTCGACTGAGCAGGCGCCGTCAGCGCTCGCTGAGCGGCGCGAGCTGCGCGACGAGCCACGGCAAGGCGACGAACATCAGCCAGAGCACGAACAGGAGGCTCAGCGCTATCTGCGCCGGGCGAAAGCTCAGGCCGGCCGCAACACCCAGTCCAAGGGCAGCGATCCCGAAGGCGGAGGATTTCGTGATTCGCATCGTCATTGCTTACCCGGCGAGGGCTCCATCTAACGCTCAATTCGTCTCGTGTCACGCCTTGGCCCGGGCCGGGCGCCTCAGCACGCTTGCTCCCGATCTACAATCCGGCGATGGACCGCTACCGCCCGGCGATCAACGTGGCGATCGTGCTGCTGATCGCGGCCGCTGTGTTCCTGATCCCCGGTGGAGGCCGCGCGGCGAACACGTTCGAAGGCGTCCTGCTGGTCGGCTTCGGCGTCGGCTTCGGCTATCTGGCCCTGCGCATGTATCGCGAATATCGCGTGTCGCTGCACGGCCTGGGCGACCGATACCGCGCCGCCCTGTACGGCGCGGTGGCGCTCGTCGCGTTCCTCGTGCTGGGGCAGAAACACCTCTGGGAAACGAGTCTCGGTACGCTCACCTGGTTCGCGCTGTTGCTGCTCGCGCTGTACGGCTTCGGCATCGTTTACCGCCGCTGGCGCAGCTACTGACACGCCGTAGACGCCCGCCGGACGCCTCCTATCCTCGGGTGTGATGCCAGCGGAGACAGCCATGAGCGAGGGGGAGCGGCGGACCAGCCTGACCGAGCAGCGCCGTGCGCTGCCCGATCAGCCGGGCGTGTACCTGTTTCGCGACGCCAGAGGCCGCGTGATCTACGTGGGCAAGGCCAAGTCGGTGCGCAAGCGCGTCGCGTCGCATTTCTCCAAAGCCCAGGTGCCGAGCAGTCCCGGTCACGCGGAGATGGTCGCGAGCGTCGAGAGCGTCGAGTGCGTGGTCGTGGCCACCGAGGCAGAGGCGCTGCTGGCCGAGCAGAGCTTCATCAAGCAGTACCGGCCGCGCTTCAACATCCGCCTGCGCGACGACAAGTCCTATCCGTTCATCGCCATCTCACTTGACGAGGACTATCCGCGCGTGTACTTCACGCGCGAGCGCCACCGCCCAGGGCGTGCCTACTTCGGGCCGTACTCCAGCGCCAAGCGCGTGCGCGGCACGCTGGAGGTGCTGGCGAAGGTATTCATGTTCCGCTCGTGCACCGGCCCGGAGCCGGGGCGGCGCAGCGGCAGCCCGTGCCTGGACTACTACATCAAGCGCTGCGAAGCGCCGTGCGTGGGGTACGTGTCCAAGGAGGAGTACCGCGCCGGCATCGACGGCGTGCGCGACTTCCTCTCCGGCCGCTTCAAGGACATCGAGCGGGAGCTCGAGCAGCGCATGCGCGCCGCGGCGCAGGAGGAAGAGTTCGAGCAGGCGACCGTCGAGCGCAACCGCCTGCGCGCCGTGCACTCATTGCTGGAGCGCCGCCGTGTGGCCAACGAGTCGGTCGGCACGTTCGACGCGGTGGCGGTGGCGTTGGACGGGCGCGAGGCCAACGCGCAGGTCTTCCAGGTGCGCGACGGCGTGCTGTCGGACCGACAGTCCTTCTATCTGGCGAACGAGACCGAGCGCAGCGTCGCCGAGGTCGGCGAGGAGTTCATGCTGCAGTACTACGCCGGGCACATGTCGATCCCGGCGCTGTTGATCGTGCAGAGTGAGCTCGATGAGCGCCCGGCGCTGGCCGAAGCGCTGACCAGCCGGCGCGGTGGGTCTGTGGAGCTGCGGGCGGCCGAGCGCGGTGAGAAGCGGCGGATCCTCGAGCTGGCCGAGCGCAATGCGCGCCTGTCGCTCGATCAGGAGCGGCTGAAATCCGAGCGCCGTCGCCAAAGCCGCGCGGAGGCGCTGGACGGCCTGCAGCAGGCGCTCGGTCTCGACGTGCCGCCGATCCGCATCGAGTGCTTTGACATCTCTCACCTCGGGGGCACGCAGACGGTCGCCTCGATGGTCGTATTCGAGGGCGGCGCGCCGAAGAAGTCCGACTACCGCCGCTTCAAGATCCGCGGCTTGGCAGAAGGCGAATCAGACGACTTCGCCGCGATGGCCGAGGTGCTCGCTCGGCGCTTCGCGCAATGGGAGCGCCAAGCCGACCTGTCGCCACACGATCCCGACTACGACGCGAGCTTTGCCGCGCTGCCGAACGTCGTCGTGATCGACGGCGGCAAGGGCCAGCTCTCGGCGGGGCTCGGGCCGCTGCGCGGCTTTCGCGATCGCGGCGTGGCGGTCGTGTCGCTGGCCAAGCGCATCGAGGAGCTGTTCGTGCCCGGCCGCAGAGCGCCGCTGGTGCTCGATCACTCCACGCCCGAGCTGCAGCTGCTGCAGCGCGTACGCGACGAGGCGCACCGCTTCGCGATCACGCATCACCGCAGCAGGCGCGACCGCGCGATGACTGGCTCGCTGCTCGACGAGCTACCGGGCGTCGGCCCGGCCCGCAAGCGTGCCCTGCTGGCGCACTTCGGCTCGCCCGACGCGGTCGTCTCGGCGTCCAGCGAGGAGCTGCAGGCAGTGCCCGGGCTGCCGGCGAAGATCGCGCGCGAACTGCACGCGACGTCTGCACCGCGCAGGCTGAGCCGCTCACAGACGCCCGCGGCGCGATGGGTGGAACTTTGCCTGCAATATCGGGAAATTGACACTGGTCGCCCCCGCGTGCAGCAAAATGTGTGCATGGCCGTGATCAGACCGTTGCGCCCGTTGCGCGGGGGCGCGGAGCGCAAGGCCGCGAAAGCGGTCGCAGCCGGTCGTGCAGACGCGCCTGCAGGATCTCGTGGTGATCACGGGCTTCTCCGGCGCGGGCAAGTCGACGGCGATGAACGTGTTCGAGGACGCCGGGTACTTCTGCGTGGACAACCTGCCGCCGGAGATGATCCGCTCGCTGGTCGAGCTGTTCGTGCACCAGGGCTCCAAGGTGGAGCGCGCGGCGGTCGTCTCCGACGTGCGCGGAGGGGTGTACTTCGAGGCGCTGCGCGCGGTCGTCGACGATCTCGACGCGCTCGGGCTGAGCCATCACGTGCTGTTCCTGGAGGCGGCCGAGCAGGAGCTCGTCACGCGCTACAAGGAGACGCGCCGGCGCCACCCGCTGGCGCCGGAGGGCAGCGTCGCCGCCGGGCGTGGGCGAAGAGCGCGCGCTGCTGGCTCCGCTGCGCGAGGAGGCCGACATGGTGATCGACACGACGGGCATGTCGGCGGCGACGCTGCGCGGCAAGATCGCCGACGAGTTCCTGCCGCGCAAGACCGCCGGGCGCCTGGCGCTGACGTTCATGAGCTTCGGCTTCAAGCACGGCCCGCCGCGCGAGGAGGACCTGGCATTCGACGTGCGCTTCCTGGCCAACCCGCATTACGAGGCCGACCTGCGCGAACTCACCGGCGAGGATCCGCGCGTGGTCGAGTACATCGCGCGCGACGGTCGTCTGGAGGAGTTCTACGAGCGCCTGCACGCGCTGCTGGACTTCCTGCTGCCGCAGTACGTGTCGGAGGGCAAGTCGCATCTGGTGATCGCGATCGGCTGCACCGGCGGGCGTCACCGCTCGGTGGCGATCGCCGAGCACCTGACCGAGCGCTATCGCGACAACGACGATCTCGACGTGGCGGTCGCCCACCGCGACATCGACAAGCGCCCGCGCGGCTCCTAGGCGCCCGCGCCGGCCGGCGCCGTTTCGCCAATTAAGGCGCATTGATAGCCTCCCGCGGGCACGCCGGGCGACGGAGCCAGCGCTCCTGAGACCCGGCATCGTTCATTTTCGCTTCAGGAGGATTGAATGCCAGTTCGCGTTGGGATCAACGGATTCGGCCGGATCGGCCGGAACGTGTTCCGCGCCGCAAAGGCCCGTGCGCAGGAAACCGATCAGGCGATCGAGTGGGTCGCGGTCAACGACCTGACAGACGAGGCGACGCTCGCGCACCTGCTCAAGTACGACTCGATCCTCGGCCCGTACCCGGGCTCGGTGCAGGCGCGCGACGGTGCGCTGGAGGTCGACGGGCAGCAGATCAAGGTGCTCGCCGAGCGCGACCCCGGTGCGCTGCCCTGGGGCGAGCTGGGCGTCGACGTGGTGATCGAGTCGACGGGGCTGTTCACCGACCGCGACAGCGCCGCCAAGCATCTCGCCCAGGGCGCCAAGAAGGTCGTCATCTCGGCGCCCGCGACCAACCCCGACGCGACGGTCGTGCTCGGCGTGAACTTCGACGAGGTCTATGACCGCGACAGCCACGAGGTGATCTCCAACGCCTCCTGCACGACCAACTGCCTGGCGCCGGTGGCGAAGGTCGTCCACGACACGGTCGGCATCAAGCACGGGCTGATGACGACGATCCACGCCTACACGGCCGATCAGCGCCTGCAGGACCTGCCGCACAAGGATCTGCGCCGCGCGCGCGCGGCGGCGATCAACCTGATCCCGGCCTCGACAGGCGCGGCAAAGGCGATCGGCCTGGTGATCCCCGAGCTGCAGGGCAAGCTGCACGGGTTCGCCGTGCGCGCGCCCGTGCCGACGGGCTCGGTCGTCGACCTGACGGTCGAGTGCGCCCGCGAGACGACGGCCGAGGAGGTCAACGCGGCGCTGAAAGCGGCCAGCGAGAGCGGGCCGCTGGCCGGGATCATGCAGTACACCGAAGACCCGATCGTCTCCACGGACATCGTCAAGTCGCAGTACTCCTCGATCGTCGACTCGCTGCTGACGTCTGTCGTCGACGGCACGATGCTGAAGGTCGTCGCCTGGTACGACAACGAGTGGGGCTACTCCAACCGCCTGGTGGACCTGGTGCAGAGGGTCCTGTAGACGCCGTTGCAGCCGATGAGGCTGTGGAGGGGTTATCGTGAAGGAGCGCAAGCGGATGAGGGCGGTGTGGCGATGAGGACGCTGGAGGACCTGGACGTCGAGGGCAAGCGCGTGCTCGTGCGGGTCGACTTCAACGTTCCGCTCGCCAAGGACGCCGACGGACGACCGCTCGTCGCCGACGACACGCGCATCGCCGCGGCGTTGGCGACGATCGAGGAGCTGCGCGAGCGCGGCGCGAGCCTCGTGCTCGTCTCGCATCTCGGGCGCCCCGAGGGCCGCCGCGAGGAGGATCTGTCGCTGGCGCCCGTCGTCGACGCGGCTGCGCGAGCTGACCGACGCGCGCGTGACGCTCGCGCCGGAGGTCGTCGGCGAGCGCGCACAAGGAGCTGGCCGAGCAGCTCGGCGCGGGCGAGCTGCTGGTGCTCGAGAACGTGCGCTTCGAGGCCGGCGAGACGACCAACGACCCGGCGCTCGCGCGCGCGCTGTCCGAGCTCGCCGACGTGTACGTCAACGACGCCTTCGGCGCGGCGCATCGTGCGCACGCGAGCACCGAGGGCGTTGCGCACCTGCTGCCCAGCGCGGCCGGCAGGCTGCTGGAGCGCGAGGTGCGGACGCTCACGAAGATCCTCGAGAACCCGCCGCGGCCGCTCGTGGCGGTGATCGGCGGCGCGAAGGTCGCCGACAAGATCGGCGTGATCGACCGCTTCCTCGACCTCGCCGACGTGGTGATCATCGGCGGCGCGATGTGCTTCCCGTTCCTCTGTGCGCAGGGTCACGGCGTCGGCGAGTCGCTGTGCGACGACGAGGACGTCGAGCACGCGCGCCGCGCGCTGGCCAAGGCAACCGATCCGGGACGCGCGAGCGTGCAGCTGCCCACCGACCTGGTCATCGGCGATCGCCTGGCGGCCGACGCGGAGCATCGCGTGCTCGACGGCATCGAGGTGCCGCCCGGCTGGATGGGGCTGGACATCGGCCCGCGCAGCGCCGAGCGCTACGCGGCGGAGATCGCGCGCGCGGGCTCGGTCTTCTGGAACGGGCCGATGGGCGCGTTCGAGCTCGAGCCATTCGCCGCCGGGACCCGCCGCGTGGCCGAAGCGGTCGCTGTGGCGCCCGGCGTGACCGTCGTTGGCGGCGGAGATTCCGCGGCTGCGCTCGCGCGCTTCGGCCTGGGGGAGTCGGTCGATCACCTCTCGACGGGCGGCGGCGCGACGCTTGAGCTGGTCGAGGGTCGAGCTCTGCCGGGCGTGCAGGCTCTGGAGGGCGCGGGCGCCGGGGCCGCGGCGTGAGCGAGCGCACGCCGCTGATCGCGGGCAACTGGAAGATGTACAAGACCGAGCGCGAGGCCGAGGACTACATCCAGGCCCTGCTGCCGCAGGTCTCCGCCGTCGATGGCATCGACGTGGCGATCTGCGTGCCGTTTACCGATCTGCGTGCGATGGTCGACAGCGCGCGCGGCTCGCGCGTGGAGGTTTACGCGCAGAACATGCATAACGAGCCCGAGGGTGCGTTCACGGGCGAGATCTCGCCGCCGATGCTGTGCGACGTGGGCGCACAGGGCGTGGTGCTCGGCCACTCCGAGCGGCGCGAGCTGTTCGGCGAGACCGACCGCGCGCTGGCGCTGAAGGTGCCCGCCGCGTTGGCAGCCGGCCTCACGCCGATCCTCTGCGTAGGCGAGTCCGAGTCAGAGCGCGAGAACGAGGACACCGACCGCAAGCTGCGCCAGCAGATCAAGGACGACCTCGTCAACGTGGCGACCGAGCAGTTGACCGAGGTCGTCATCGCCTACGAGCCGATCTGGGCAATCGGCACGGGCAAGGTCGCGACGCCCGAACAGGCTCAGGAGGCGATTGCATTCATCCGCGCGCTCGTCGGCGACCGCGACCCGCAGGCGGCGCAGGGCGTGCGCATTCTCTACGGCGGCTCGGTCAAGCCGGACAACGCGGCCGAGCTGCTTGCGCTGCCCGACGTCGACGGCGCGCTCGTCGGCGGTGCCTCGCTGCAGGCCGAGTCGTTCGCGCAGATCGTGGACGCCGCCGCCGCGCAATGAACGACGCCGCCGTGCCGCGGCCGCCGGTCGCGAGCGCGTGCCTGATCGTGCTCGACGGCTGGGGCCTGGCCGAGCCCGGGCCGGGCAATGCGGTCTCGCTGGCCGACACGCCCGAGTTCGACGCGTTGTGGCGCGAATACCCGCACACGACGCTCACGGCGTGCGGGCGCGCCGTCGGCCTTCCGGACGGACAGATGGGCAACTCCGAGGTCGGCCACCTCAACCTCGGCGCCGGGGCGGTCGTACGCCAGGATCTGGTGCGCATCGACGACGCGATCGCCGACGGCACGCTGGCGAAGAGCGAAGTGCTGCTCAACGCACTCGCGCCTGGTGGGCGTGTGCATCTGCTGGGACTCGTCTCCGACGGCGGCGTGCATTCCTCGCTTCGGCACCTGCACGCGCTGATCTCGCTCGCGCGCGAGCGAGGCGTCGGCGAGACGGTCGTGCACGCGTTCACCGACGGTCGTGACACGCTGCCGCACGCGGGCGCCGGCTATCTGGCCGAGCTCGACGCGACGCCCGGCGCGCGCGTGGGGTCGGTGATCGGCCGCTACTGGGCGATGGACCGCGACCGCCGCTGGGACCGCACACAGCGCGCCTATGACCTGCTCCTGCACGGCAGTGCGCCGTTCACCGCCGCCGGCGGCGAGCAGGCCGTGCGCGATGCCTACGAGCGCGGCGAGACCGACGAGTTCATCGAGCCGACGCTCGTCGGCGGTTGCCCGCCGATCGCCCCCGGCGACAGCGTGCTTGCCTTCAATTTCCGTCCCGACCGCATGCGCCAGCTGACACGCGCGCTCGCCGAGCGCGGCTTCGGCGAGCATGCCGAGGCTGGCAACGGCGCCCCGCGTCACGGTGTCGGCGCCGAGCCGGCTTCCCGGCCCGCCGATCTGCCCGGCTGGCAGGGGCGCGGCGGCGCGGCGCCGATCTCACGCTACGCGACGCTAACCGAGTACGAGCAGGGCTGGCCATATCCGGTCGTGTTCGCTCCCGAGCGCCCGGCCACGACGCTTGGCGCGGTGCTCGCTGAGGCGGGCGTGCGCCAGCTGCACGTCGCCGAGACGGAGAAGTACCCGCACGTGACCTACTTCTTCAACGGCGGCGACGAGACCGAGCTGCAGGGCGAGCGGCGCGAGCTGGTCGCCTCGCCGCGCGACGTGCCCACCTACGACCACAAGCCGCAGATGAGCGCGCGAGAGGCAGCGCGCGCGTTCGTGCAGGCGTGGCGGGAGGATCGTCCGGCGTTCGCGATCATCAATTTCGCCAACGCCGACATGGTCGGTCACACGGGCGTCATCGAGGCGGCGGTTCGCGCGATCGAGACGGTCGACACGTGTCTCGGCGAGGTCGTCGCGGCGGTGCACGAGCAGGGTGGGGTGTGCGTGGTGACCGCCGATCACGGCAACGCCGACCACATGCTCGAGCCCGACGGCAGCCCCAACACGGCGCACTCGCTGAACCCCGTCCCGCTGATCGTCACGCTCCCGGACGTCGCCCTTCGCGCGCGAAGACGGCATACTCGCGGACGTGGCGCCGACGATCCTCGACCTGCTCGGCATCGCTCAGCCGCCGCAGATGACCGGCCGCACGCTGATTGCCGGCCGGCACCGGGAGGGCGACCGATGAAGCTCTCGCGCAAGCTGCTGCGGCGTGTTCTTCGTCGCCTCGGGTGTCAACCACTTCGTCTCGCCGCGCTTCTACCGCGCGATCGTCCCGCCCCAGCTGGCAGATGACGCCAAGCGGGTCGTCGAGGTGAGCGGCGTGGCCGAGGTGCTTGGCGGCGTTGGCGTGCTGCTGGCGCCGACCAAGCGTGCGTCCGGAGTCGCGCTGATCGCGCTGCTGGCGGCCGTGTTTCCCGCGAACCTGTACATGGCGAGCGATCCCGAGCGCTTCTCGCGCGTTCCGCGCTGGGCGCTGTACGCGCGCCTGCCGCTGCAGCCGCTGATGATGTGGTGGGCTTGGCGCGCGACGCGCGATTGACGCTTCGCGCCCGCGCAGCGGCGCTTTGCGCTGCTACATTCGGTTGAGGAGGACACGGGTACACACGCTATGTCGACCGCAACCGCCGTCAAGATCGAAAACGGGGAACCGGAGAGCCTCACCGCGGGTGACCGCACCGAGGCTGGCCACCGCGCGTGGCGCGGGCTGCTGCGAGCGCACGCGTGCCTGTCCAAGCGGCTCGACGCCGCGCTGGAGCAGGCGCACGGACTGCCGCTGACCTCCTACGAGGTGCTCGACCGCCTCGAGGACTCCAACGGCGGGCGCATGCGCATGTGCGACCTCGCCGAGCAGGCGCAGCTCTCGCGCAGCGGTCTGACGCGGCTCGTCGACCGCCTGGAGCGCGAGCAGCTGCTGGAGCGTTGCTCCTGCGAACAAGATGCACGCGGATCGTTCGCCTGCCTCACGAGCGCCGGGCGAGAACGTCTCGCCGAAGCGCGCGTGACGCACCTGGCGGTGGTGCGCGAGCAGTTCTTCTCGCGCTTCTCAGAGCTCGAGCTGAGCCTGCTGGCGGACATGTGCCAGCGCGTCGCGCCGTGCAACGGCAGCGCCGGCAGCGACGGCTCTCGTTCCTGTTGAGCTGAGGGCCCTCTGCCGCAGCTCAGTGGTCCGGGTCCGCGCGCTCGCCGACGCCCGCCGTTGTTGGCGGCGCTGAGCGCGCCGTATCGTCCTCGTCCGCCTGCTCGTCGTTGCGCCGCCGCGTGCGTCGGTGCAGCAGCACGAGGCTGACGACCGCAACGAGCGCCGCGACGAGCCCGTAGATGCCGAACGTTTCGATCGCGTTGCCGGCGGAGCTGCCGAGGAAGTAGGCGATCAGGCCGATCGCGGTCGCCCAGGAGATCCCGCCGAGCGCGTTCCACACGGCGAACGAGCGCCAGTGCATGCGCGTCGCGCCGGCCAGCCACGAGGCCCACACGCGCAGCCCGAGCACGAAGCGCCCGAAGTAGACCGCCTTGGGTCCGTGCTGTTCAAAGAACGGCTCGCCGGTGCGCAGCACGTCCAGGCGCTGGCGGTGAAAGCGCCCGGGGCGTTCGAGGATCCAGCGCCCGCCCTTGCGCCCGATCACGTAGCCGATGTTGTCGCCGACGATCGCCCCGGCGGCCGCGAGCACGATCACCAGCTCGATGCTCAGCTTGCCGCGGCTGGCCAGCACAGCGGCCGTGATCAGCGCCGTCTCGCCGGGGATCGGCACGCCGCTGGACTCGCCCATCACAAGCACGAACAGCAGCGGGTAGCCGGCAACCTGGACCAGGTGGTCGACGTTGAGAAAGGATGCGAGCATCGCCGGCACCTAGCATTGCGCAGTCGGCGAGCAGTGCCGCCGCAGACGCTATTTGGTGTTTTCGGAGACGAGCTGCTTGAGCGCGCTCGTCGCCTGCTGCACGTCTGAGTAGACGACGTTGCGCAGCTTGATCTGCGTGGGCGCAGGAGCGGTAGCGACGACGATCGCGACGATCGCGACGACGATCACCAGCAGCGCGAGCAGCACGGCCAGCAGACGCCCGCGCCGGCGCCGGCCCGAGCGCGGCGCCGCGCTCTGTGCCGGCTGCGCGGCGGCCGTCTGGCGGCGCGGCGCGCCGGCGCGTGGGCGGCGCGGCGTGACTGCGCCGGCGACGACCGTACGCTCGCTGTCGCGTGCACCGGCGCGGCTGCCGGCGCCGAGCACGCTGGTCGCCTGCGTCGCGGGCGCCTGGCGTGCGCTCTGAGGGCGGTCGCCGGGGGCGATGCCGTTGGCGCCGTCGCCGAGCGCACGACCCATCTCGCGAGCCGTCTGATAACGCTCGTGCGGGTCCAGTGCGAGCGAGATCGCGACCGCCTCGGCGAGCTCGGGGCTGACCGCCGCGACGAGCGTGTCGAGCAGCGGCGGCGCCTCCTGCTGCTGCTTGAGCGCAAGCTCGGTCAGCGAGCTGGCCTCATAGGGCAGACGGCCGGAGATCAGCTGGTAGGTCACGACGCCGAGCGCGTACAGGTCCGCGCGTGGGCCGGCCTCTTCGCCGCGCGCCTGCTCGGGCGCGAGGTACGCGGCGGTGCCGAGCACCGATCCGACCTGCGTGATGCTCGACTGCTCGGTCGCCTTGGCGATGCCGAAGTCGGCCAGCTTGACCTCGCCTTCTCGCGCGCGCAGCAGGTTGCCGGGCTTGACGTCGCGGTGCACCACGCCATGGCGGTGGGCGTAGTGCAGGCCCTCGCACGCCTGGTCGATCACGGCGATCGCCTCGTCGACCTCCATCCAGCCGTCGTCGCGCAGGATCTCCGCGCACGACTGGCCCTCGATGTACTCCATGACGATGTAGTACTGGCCTGTGCTCTCGTCCTGGCCGGAGTCGAACACCTGCACGATGTTCGGGTGCACCAGGCGCGCGGCGGCCTGCGCCTCGCGCTGAAAGCGCGAGATGAACGTCGGGTCCTCGGCGAGATGCTCGGCGAGCAGCTTGACCGCCACCTGGCGCTCCAGGCGCAGGTCGAGCGCCAGGTGCACCGTCGACATGCCGCCGTAGCCGAGGCGGCCCTCCAGGCGGTAGCGCCCGCCGATCTCCGCAGCGCTCATTTGCCGCCTTCCTGCGGGCCGAGCACTTTGGCGCCGCCGACCCCGCCACTGTTGCCTTCGCTCGGCGTTTCTTCGCTGCCCGCGCCCGGCGTGCCTTCTCCGGGCGCCGGCGTGCCGCCACCCGGGCCGGACGGGCTCGGCGGAGTGGTCGTCGTCGGCGTCGACTGCGTGGTCGTCGTCTGCGTTTCCGGCGGCGGCGTGGTGGTCGTACTGCTCGTCGTCTTCGGCGTGGTGGTCGTCACGGTCGACTGGGGCAGCGGCTGCGCACACAGGGCCAGGGCGCGTGTGCGCAGGTTTTCGATGCCCTGGCGCAGCGTGGTGTGCAGGCCGGCGTCGACGCTCGCCGGCAGCGCGGCGAAGTCCTGATCGGTCTTCAAAGCGCGCTTTCGGTTTCGCTGCAGTTGCCGTTGCCGCTTTCGGCTGCGTGCGCGACCGCTTCGAAGTCGCTCTGCAGCGGTCCGGCGTCGCCGGTCGGGATCAGGCCCTTGCTCGAGCCCGCCGCAGGCGACGAGCAGCGCCGCCAGCACGCCGAGCAGCGCCGGCAGCGCGAGGCGCAGGGCACTCGCCGGCGTCGCGCGTCCACGTCGCGCGCTGCGCGATCGGCGATCGGTCGGCGTGGAGGCGCGATGCATGCTCACTGACCGTACTCCAGGCGCTCGGCGAGCGAGTCCGGCAGGCGGGCGGCGCGGATCGCCGCTGCGGCCGCGGCGATGTCGTACTCGGTGCGCATGAAAGACGCCGTCAGACCGTCCAGATCGAGCAGCAGCCAGGATGCGCGCGGGTCGCCGTCGCGCGGCTGCCCGACGCTGCCGGGGTTCAGCAGCCACTCGCCGCCGGCGATGTCCAGCTCGGTGCCCTCGCGCTGGGGCTCGCCGGTCGCCAGCTGACCCTCACGGCGCACGAACGACAGCGCCACGTGCGAATGCCCGACGAGGCAGACGCGGTGCGCCTGGCGGTCGAGGCACAGCTCTGCCAGCAGCGTGGAGAGCACGTACTCCCACACCGGGTCGCGCGGGCTTGCGTGGTAGAGGCCGACAGGACCCTCCTCGCCCTGGGGGCGCAGGCCCGACGAGGAACTCCAGGTTCTCGGCGTCGATCACCTCGCGGGTCCATTGCGCGGCGAGGCTCGCGCCGCGCGAGAACTCGTCGAGTGCGATCTCGCCGGTGATGGCGAGATCGTGGTTGCCCGACAGGCACACCGCGGCGTGCTCGCGTGCGAGCTCCACGCAGGCATTCGGATCGGCGCCGTAGCCGACCAGGTCGCCGAGGCACCACAGCTCGGCGGCGTCGCTCGCCGCGACCGCCTCCAGCGTGGCCTCGAACGCCTGCCGATTGGCGTGGATGTCGGAGATGACCGCGACCTTCATCGTGTCCGCAGTTGGCGGTGGCGCGGTCCTACTCCTCCTCGGACCCGGCCTCCGTGCCGCCGTACTCGGGCAGGTTCTTGATTCCCTCGCGGGTGCGCCACTTGGAGTAGTTGTCCTCCATCGCGTCGATCAGCTCGCGCATGAAGCGCGGCGAGAGGTTGACGCGCGAGACGACGACCCCGGGAACCTCCTCGGCCTCGACCTCGTGGTCGACGCGGGCGAAGGTCACAGTGAACTCGTAGTCGGAGTGGCTGACGTTCGCGAAGTTCGCGTAGACGCCGCCCATGATCTCGGGAGACAGGTGGATGTTGATGTGGCGCTCGGCGCCTGAGTCTTGGTCGGTCACGCAGCTAGTATCGCAACCGCCGAGCGGGAATCATGACCAAGCCTTCCTCCAGCGACCAGCCGACGACCTCAGCGCCCGTCGTTTCGGGCGGAGCAGGCCTCGCTGCATGCGCTGCGTCAGGCTGTCCTGAGCGCCGCCGCGACGCTCCTGCGGGCTGCCGGCGCCGACGACGCGCCGCCCACCGGCAAGCGCGGCGGGATCACGCTGGAGCGACCCGCCGCGGGCCGACTTCGGCGACTACTCGACAAACGCCGCGCTGCTGCTGGCACCGCGCCTGGGCGCGCCGCCGCGCGAGGTGGCCGAGCGTCTGGGCGCGCAGCTCGCCGAGGACCTCGGCGCCGAGCCTGCAGCGCTTCGAGGTTGCCGGGCCGGGCTTTGTGAACCTGTTCGTCGCCGACGACTGGCTGCGCCGCGGGCTCGCCGCCGTGCTCGCGGCGGCACGAGTCGCACGGAGCCGACGGCGAGGATGGCGGCGAGCGGGTGATGGTGGAATTCGTCTCGGCCAACCCGACCGGGCCGATGCACGTCGGCCACGCGCGAAATGCTGCCTACGGCGACGCGCTCGCGCGCATGCTCGCGCTCGGCGGCGCTCGCGTGGAGCGCGAGTTCTACGTCAACGACGCGGGCTCGCAGGTGCGCACGTTCGGCGAGTCGATCCAGGCGCTCGCGCGCGGCGAGCAGGTCCCCGAGGACGGCTACCAGGGCGACTACGTGGCCGAGCTCGCCGCGCGCATCGAGAACGCGGCCGAGCGCGACGCGGCGGACGTCGGCCGCGAGGCGGTGGCGTTGATGATCGAGCAGATAAAGAGCTCGCTGGCGGCCTTCGGCGTCGGCGGCTTTGACTACTGGGCGTATGAGAGCGCGCTGCACGAGGGACGCCCGAGCCTCGTCGATCGCGCGCTCGAGCGGCTTGGACGAGCTCGGGCACACCTACACCTCCGACGGCGCGCTGTGGCTGCGCAGCACCACCTTCGGCGACGACAAGGATCGCGTGCTCGTGCGCTCCAACGGCGAGTTCACCTACCTGGCCTCCGACGTCGCCTACCACGAGGACAAGCGCGAGCGCGGCTTTGATCGCCTGATCGACGTGTGGGGCGCCGACCACCACGGCTATGTGCTGCGCCTGAAGGCGGCCTACGCCGCGCTGGGCGGCGATCCGGATGACCTCGAGCTGCTGATCATGCAGCTCGTGCATCTGGTGCGCTCGGGCGAGCGCGCGCAGATGTCAAAGCGCGCCGGCGAGTTCGTGACGCTCGACGAGCTCGTCTCGGAGATCGGCGTGGACGCCGCGCGCTGGTATCTGCTGGCGCGCTCGCACGACACGACCGTCGATCTCGACCTCGACCTGGCGCGCAGCCAATCGGCCGAGAACCCCGTGTACTACGTGCAATACGCGCACGCGCGCATCGTCTCGGTGCTCGCGAAGGCGGGAGAGGCACGCGTCGGCGCGGTCGCCGAGGAGCTCACGCCGGAGCCCGACGAGCCGTTGCACGCCTCCGAGCGTGCGCTGATCGAGCAGCTGCTGGACTTCCCCGTGGAGCTCGCGTCGGCGACAGCGCGCCGCGCGCCGCACCGCATCGCCGCCTACGCGCTGGAGCTGGCGCAGGGCTTCACGGCCTTCTATCGCGATTGTCGCGTCGTCGGCGCCGAGCCGCGCTCGGTCGAGTCGCGGCGCATCGCGCTGTGCGTGGCCAGCAGAGCGCACGATCGCGCGCTGCCTGGACCTGCTCGGCGTGAGCGCGCCCGAGCACATGTAGCGCGGATCAGTCGAAGCGCTCGAGATCGGCATCCAGGCGCTGCGCGTCGGCCGTGCTGAGCGCGGTCAAGGGCGCCGCGCTCTGGGCCTGCGCGCGGGCGCGCCTGCGCCAGCGGGGCAGCAGCACGATCAGCGCGCCCAGCAGCACCAGCACGGCCGCCAGCGGCACGAGATAGGCGGCCGCGTCGAAGCCGCTGTCGCTCGGCAGCGCAAGCACCGTCGGGCCGTACTGGCCGACGAGCGCGCGCTTGATCGAAGTTTCGTCCTCGCCGCGGTCGATCAGGCCCTGGATGAAGGCGCGCTCACGGTCGGCCTGCGGCGACTGCGCGACGTTGAGCGGGATTTTGCATGTCACGCACATCACCTGACGCTCGATCGTCGGCAGCGATGCGCGCGGCGCGGCGGACGCCGACGTCGCGCACGGACCCGTCGCGAGCAACGCCAGTCGCGGTGCACAGCGCGAGGCTCCGCCGGCGAGCCGTCACGAGTGCTCCGCCAGCGCAACGGCTCGCTTGAGAAACGGTTCGTCGATCTCGCCGCGCGAGAGCGCGACGACCTTGCCGGCGCGGTCGATCACGAACGTCTCGGGGAGCTTGTCGGTGCCGTAGGAATGGGCGAAGCCGCCGTCGTTGTCGCGCAGGTTGAGGTAGCTCAGGCGATAGTGGCGCATGAAGCTCTGCGAATCGGGCGCCGCGTCCAGGTAGCTGACTCCCAGCACGCTGCCGCCGTGGAGCGCGAGCGTCCTGGAGTAGCGCTCCAGCAGCGGCGCCTCGACCTGGCACGGTTCACACCACGATGCCCAGAAGTTGAGCACGACGATCCTGCCTTTCAGCGACGCCAGCGAGCTCTTGCCGTGCCCGCCGATGATCGGCAGTGCCCTGCGCGCGTCGGGGGCGGCCGGCTGGTGTCCCTGCGCGACCTGCTCATCGAGCGTGCGGCTGGCGGAGGTCGCCGTCACGCCGTACACGAGCAGGCCCACGAGACCGGCCCCGGCCAGCGTCGCGAGGATCGGCAGCAAGCGGCGTCTCACAGCTCAGAGAGGGTAGAGGCGGTCGCGTACTATCTGCGCAACGCGGCGATAGCTCAGTTGGTAGAGCGCGAGCTTCCCAAGCTCGAGGTCGCGGGTTCGAGACCCGCTCGCCGCTCTCGATTCGCTTGCGATCTCACGAATCGCGGCCGGCCGCCGTCTTACCATCGGAAGACGAGTCGAGTCGAAGGGGTCACGGTGAGCACAGAGCAAATCGGTTGGACGGTGTGCGAGAGCCCGATCGGGTCGCTGACGCTGCTCGCGGGACCGGCGGGCATTCGCGAGGTGCGCTTCGCAGGTCACTCGGCCGACCCGCCGCAGACGGCAAAGCGCCCGATGCCGCGGGCGGTCGCGCAGCTGCAGGAGTACTTCGCCGGCGAGCGGCGCGGCTTCACGCTGGACCTCGACCTTGCCGGCACGCCGCTGCAGAGGCTCGTGTGGGAACGGCTGCTGCAGATCGGCTACGGCACGACGATGTCCTACGGCGAGCTGGCACGCAGCATCGACGACGGGGCCTATCCGGCGGACACCGAGTCATACCTGCGCGCGCGTGTTGTCGGCGCGGCGGTCGGGCGCACGCCGACGCCGATCTTCGTGCCGTGCCACCGCGTGATCGGTTCGGACGGTTCGCTGACCGGTTACGGCGGCGGCCTGGCGCGCAAGCGGGCGCTGCTCGAGCTCGAGGGCGCCCTGTCGCCGGCGCCGGCGCGGGCCGGATCGGTCGAGCATCAGCTGGTTCTGCTGTGACACGCACCTGGACGTTGCTCGGATGCGACGGCAAGCCCTTCCAGAGCGCTGTCGCGGGAGCTCTCGGCGGCCACCGGCGCTCGCGCATCTACGGCCGGCTCGACTGCGCCGGCGCGGAGAGAGCGATCGCGCGCGGGGGTTACGTCGCGCAACGCGTCTTCTTCGCGGACGAGCCGGCGGCGCTCGCCGCCGGCTACCGGCCGTGCGCGGTATGCATGCCCGACGCCTACCGGCAATGGAAGGCGAGAGCCTGCGCTCAGGTCCCGTTGTAGGAGGCGGGAGCCGCAGGGTCGTCGCGGATCGCGGCGATCTGCGAGAGCAGCGCAGGCGCTGAGGTGCCGCCGAGCACGCGCAGCCGGTGCAGGCGGTACGGATCGTCGTCGCGGTGCGCCCAACCGGGCACGACGGTCGTCGAGCCCGCGTAGCCGGCCGCGCGAACGGCCGCGACGACCGTCGCGTCGTAGTGGCCGGACGGGTAGCAGAACCAGTTCACCGCCACGTGGTAGCGCCGCTGCAGGATCGCGCGCGTGCCGGCCACCTGCGCGCGCAGCGCGGCGGCACCGAGCGTGATCAGGTCGGCGTGGTTGGTGCCCTGCGTGTCCAGCTCCCAGCCTGCCGCGAGCAGGCCGCGGACTTCGCTTTCGGAGAGGCCGCCCTGCGACGGCGGCAGGCCGGTCAGCTGGATGTTCTCGTCGCCCACCCAGCCAAGCGCTCGCAAAACGGGCAGCGCTTGGGAGTACTGCGAGTGATAGCCGTTGTCGAAGCTCACGACGACCGGCTTGCCGGCCGGCAGCGAGATGCCCTGATGCCAGTATGCGGCCATCTCGTCGAGCGTGACGGCCGTCCAGCCGGCGCGCTTGAGCGCGTGCATCTGCGCCGCGAATTCCCCGGGCGTGACGTACAGGCCGGGAAACGGCGCGCCGGTGGGCGGGGCCGCGATCACGTGGTACATGAGGATCGGAACCGGCTCCTGGCCGGGTCGCCCGGTGCGCACGCCGCCGCCTCGCTTGGCGGTCGCCGGTGCGGCTGGCGCGACGGCCGCGGGTTTGGCCTGCGAGGCACCTCCGCCGGCGTTTGTGCCACGGCGCCCGCTCGTGCCTGACCCGCCGAGTGCGACGAGCAGCAGTGCGACGAGCGCCGCCAGCGCGACCAACGAAACGGCGGCGCGCCGCCTGCGCGTGCGCAGCGCCCGACGGCTCGCCTCGCGTCGCGTATTGAGTGTCTCGGTGTCCATCGGCGTCCGGCGGGTGTCGTCGCGGCGGTCCTACGCAGCATACGCGCACCGACCAATGAGACAACGTCTTTTATAAGATTAAATCTTGTTTGATGGTAGGGTGGACGGCGATGGGGCGCGCAACACCGCTATCGCTGGTACTTGCGTCATGCGTGACTGCTTCGTGTTCGCAGCGGCGGGCTGCGGGCGCTCGGGCGCTCCCGCGGGCAGGGCTGGGGCGCGTGGCCTGACCGTGGTCGCGGCGGAGAACTTCTGGGGCAGCATCGCCGAGCAGCTGGCGGGCGACCGCGCCGACGTGACGAGCATCGTCGTCAACCCGGGCAGCGACCCGCACAGCTACGAACCGACCGCGCAGGACGCGCGCACGCTTGCCGGGGCGCAGCTGGCGATCGTCAACGGCATCGGCTATGACAATTGGGCGCCGAAGCTGCTGCACGCCAGCCCGTCGAGCGAGCGCGACGTGCTCAACGTCGGCGACGTGCTGGGCCTGCACGAAGGCGACAACCCGCACCAGTGGTACTCGCCGAGCAGCGTGCGCCGCGTGATCGCTGCGATCGTCTCCGCCTACGACCGGCTGGACCCGCGCGATGCCGCGTACTTCGCCCGGCGCGAGGGCGAGTTTCAACGAAACGATCTTGCGCGCTATGACGCGCTGCGCCGCCAGATCCGGGCACGCTATGCCGGCGTGCCGGTCGGCTACAGCGAGAGCATCTTCCAACCGCTCGGCGACGATCTTGGCCTGCGGCTGCTGACGCCCTACAGCTTTGCCAAGGCGATCGCCGAGGGCACCGACGTGACCGTCCAGGACAAGCAGGCGGTCGACGCGCAGGCGAGCGGGCGGCGAATCGCCGTGTGGGTGTTCAACAGTCAGAACGTGACGCCAGATGTGCAGCGCGTCAACGAGCTCGCGCGCGCGCGCGGTATTCCGGTGACGACGGTCACCGAGACGCTCTCGCCGGCGTCCGACAGCTTCCAGCAGTGGCAGGTGGCCGAGCTGGAAGCTCTCGCGGGCGCGCTGCACGAGGCGACGGGACGGTGAGCAAAGCCGATGAGCAGGCGATGCGCGCTCCTACAATTGGCGAGATGACCGCTCCCGCGACAGAATCGACATGGGCTGCCAGCGCCGAACAGGCGCTCAGCGACGCCGGCTACCGCCGCGGCGGTGCTCGCCGCGCGATTCTCGAACTGCTCGACGAGCAGCCGTGCGCGCTGTCGGCGGTCGAGATCGAGCACGCGCTCACCTCGCGCCGGCGCGAGGTGTCGCGGGCGAGCGTGTATCGCGTGATGGACGAGCTCGAGGCGATCGCCCTCGTCCAGCGCGTGGAGATCGGCCAGGGGATGGTTCGCTACGAGCCCGTCAGGCACGGTTCCGGCCACCATCACCACCTCGTCTGTGACAGCTGCGGGCGCCTGGAGCCGTTCACCGACGACGAGCTCGAGCGCACGATCCGCCGGGTGGCAGAGCGTCTGCCGCTGCGCGTCTCCGAGCACGAGATCGTTCTGCACGGCGCGTGCGAGACCTGCGCCGGCGCCTGAGCGGCGCTGCACGACGCCGAACGGCTTGCGTCAGTCGCCGCTGAGGTTTTGCGGCAGTGGCTGTCCGGCCGGCGGCGGGTCGTCGGCGAGCAGCTGTGGGACGGTCACCAGGTGTAGCCCGCGCGCGCGGATCTGATGGATCACCTGTGGCAGCGCGGCGATCGTCTGCGAGCGGTCGCCGCCGGCGTCGTGCATGAGGATGATCGCGCCGGGCTTGGCACCTTCGAGCGCACGCTGGACGATCACTTCGCTGCCCGGGCGCTCGTAGTCGTCGGTGTCGACCGACCACAGCACCATCAGCATGCGCAGCCCGTGAATCAGCCGAAACGTCGTGGCGTTGAACGAGCCGTAGGGTGGGCGGAACAGACGCGGGCGGTGACCGCCGAGCAGTTCGATGCGCGCCGCCTGTTCGAAGAGCTGTTCGTACTGGTCGTGCGCGGACATGTGCGCGAGCATCGGATGGTTCTCGGTGTGATCGCCGAGCACGAAGCCGTCGCGGATCTCACGTTCGGTCGACACGCGGAAGTCGGGGATCTCCTGTCCCACGGGAAAGAACGTCGCCGGGACGTGTTCGCGTTCGAGCACGTCCAGCACGCCCGGCGTGTATGGGCCCGGGCCGTCGTCGAACGTGAGCGCGACATCGCGGCCGTCGTCGCCGCCGGCGCGTACGAACGGTGTGTAGCCGAGCACCGAGTCGACGGCTTTTTCGCCGCGCTGCGATGCGTCGACCGATGGGACCGCGCGCAGCGAGGCGCCCCGCGAGGCGCGCGCGCTCGCGCCGGCGGAGGAGCCCGATCCGCCGTGATGCGAGCTCGACAGCGCGACGACCAGGACGATCACGAGCACCGCGAAGGCCAGCGCCGCCCCCAGCCGCCTGCGGCGGATGCGCGCGCTGCCTGGCGTTCGACGGCCGCCATCGCCGGCGGGCGCAGGCAGCGGCGCGGTAGGCGGTTTGCGTGGCACCCGCTCGCGGTCCTCGAAATCCCAGTTCCAGCGCGGGCTCATGGGCGGATGCTAGACACCCGCCGTGTCGCATGATTGTGCTCGTCCTCCAACAACTGGTGTGAAGGTTCGCTTGGCTCGCCCCGTCTGCGTCCAATGCCGCGTGCGTTTGCGCCCGCTCGGCCGCGCCGCGCGGCGTCAGGTGACACCGGCCGACTAGGATCATCCGCCGGGCCGCTCGCCAACACCCTCCGCCGCCGTTTCCAGGAGAATCACCCAATGCACGTAACCGCCAAGGCCGACTATGCCGTTCGCGCCGTCATCGAGCTCGCCGACAGCGCGCAGGATGCGCCGCGCAAGGTCGACGACGTCGCGCAGGCGCAGGGCATCCCCGTCTCCTTTCTGGAGAACATCCTCACGCAGCTGCGCTCGACGGGCATCGTGCGCAGCCAGCGCGGTCCCGAAGGCGGCTACTGGCTGGCCAAGCCCGCCGGCGAGGTCAGCCTCGCGCAGATCATCCGGGCCGTCGAGGGCCCGCTCGTCGGCGTGCGCGGACAGCGGCCGGAGGAGATCGAGTACAGCGGCTCCGCCGAGGCGCTGCAGCAGGTGTGGATCGCGCTTCGCGCCAACCTGCGCAAAGTGCTCGAGAACGTGACCGTCGCCGATGTCTCCGCCGGCAAGCTCCCGAAGGACGTGCTGGCGCTGACGCGCGGCGACGAAGCCTGGGAAACGCGCTAAGCCGCGAAGACGCGCGGCCGGGGGAGGCGCACGGGGAGGATCTGGCCCTCCTCCAGTTCGAGCTCGTGGGCCGCGTCGCGCGTGACCTGTGCCCAGATCTCGCGGCCGTCGGGCAGCGTCAGCTCGACGCGCACCTCGAAGCCGAGATGCACGACGCGCTTGATCAGGGCCTCGGTGGCGCTGCCGTCGTCGTGGGGCAGGATGTCGACGTCGTGCGGGCGCACGAACGCGTCGCCGATGCGGTTGACCGGCCCGATGAAGGACATCACGAACTCGTTCGTTGGCGACTCGTACAGCTCACGCGGCGTGCCCGTCTGCTCGATGCGTCCCTTGTTCATCACGACGATCTGCTCGGCGACTTCCATCGCCTCCTCCTGATCGTGCGTGACGAAGATGGTCGTCACGTGGATCTCCTCGTGCAGGCGTCGCAGCCACTCGCGCAGCTCGCCGCGCACCTGTGCGTCCAGTGCGCCGAAAGGCTCATCGAGCAGCAGCACGTTCGGCTGGACGGCGAGCGCGCGCGCGAGCGCCATGCGCTGCAGCTGGCCGCCGGAGAGCTGTGACGGATAGCGCTCTGCAAGCCCATCCAGCCGCACCAGTCCGAGCAGCTCCTTGACGCGAGCGCCGATCTCCGGCTTCGGCCGCTTGCGCACGCTGAGCCCGAATGCGACGTTGTCGTGAACGGTCATGTGCTTGAACGGCGCGTAGTGCTGAAAGACGAAGCCGACGCCGCGGCTGCGCGCGGGCGTGTCGGTGACGCGCTCGCCGTCGATCACGACCTCGCCCTCGTCGGGCGTCTCCAGGCCGGCGATGATTCGCAGCAACGTCGACTTGCCGCTGCCGCTGGGCCCGAGCAATGCCATCAGCGCCCCGTCCTCGACCGTCACCGATACGTCGTCGAGTGCGGCGAAGTCGCCGAAGTGCTTGTTTACGTGGCGCGCCTCGATTGCCATCAGACGGCCGTGTCCGAGCGTGTGCGACGTGTCAGCAGGTTCATCAGCACGAGTGTGGCAAACGCGAGCAGCGCGAGCACCACTGCAGCGGTGTATGCGCCCGTCGCGTCGAAGTTCTCAAAGCGCGCCTGCACGTACAGCGGCAGCGTCTGCGTCTCGCCCTCGATGCGGCCGGAGACGATGCTCACGGCGCCGAACTCGCCCAGCGCGCGCGCCGTCGTCAGCACGACGCCGTAGACGACGCCCCAGCGGATGCCGGGCAGGGTGATTCGCCAGAACGTCTGCCAGGGGCTCGCCCCGAGCGTCGAGGCGGCCTGCTCGGCGTCGGTGCCGAGCTCGCGCAGCACCGGGATCGTCTCGCGCGCGACGAACGGGAGCGAGACGATCGCCGTTGCGATCACCATGCCGGGCACCGAGAAGATCACCTGGATGCCGTTTTCGGCCAGCCAGTCACCCAGCCAGCCGGTTTTGCCGTACGCGAGCACGAGCGCGAGCCCGATGACCACGGGGGAGATCGCGAACGGCAGGTCGATCAGCAGCCCGAGCAGCGCCTTGCCTCTGAAGCGGCCGCGCTCGAGCAGCAACGCCATGCCGATGCCGAAGATCGTGTTCAGCGGCACCGAGATCGCGACGATCTCCAGCGACAGCCAGAACGCGTGCTGGGCGTTCGGTTCGCCGATCGCGTTGAACACCGGCGTCAGGCCGTGTTCGAACGTGCGGTAGAAGATCATCGCCACAGGAGCCAGCAGCAGCAGGGCCAGGTAGCCCAGCGCGATCGTGCGTACGCCGTAGCTGCGCGCGCGCATCGCCCGCTCGCCACTCGGGTCGCCACGCCGCGGCGCGGCCTGCCCTGAGGAGGCGGCGGGGAGGGCCAGCGAGCCCGAAGCGCTAGAGGACATGCTTGGACCGCCAGCGCGAGAGCAAAGAGAGCGCCGCGAGCACGACGAGCGCGGCGGCGAGCAGCACGACCGAGACGGCCGCTGCCGCGGGCAGGTTTTCATTCTGAATCTGGCCGAACACGTAGACCGAGCCGACCTCCGTCTTGAACGGCAGGTTGCCGGTGATCAGCACGAGCGAGCCGAACTCGCCGACCGCGCGCGCGAAGCTGAGCGCCACACCGGAGATGATCGCCGGCGTGAGGCTCGGCAGCACGATGCGTCGCAGCACCGTCACGGGGCTCGCGCCGAGCGACTCGGCGGCTTCCTCCATCGAGACGTCGAGCTCGTGCAGCACCGGCTGCACCGAGCGCACGACGAACGGCAGCGTGACGAACAGCAGCGCCAGGCCGATCGCCGTGCGCGTAAACGCCACGTCGATGCCCACCGGGCTGCCTTTGCCGTAGAGCGCGAGCAGCACCACGCCGGCGACGATCGTCGGCAGCGCGAAGGGCAGGTCGATCAGCGCGTTGACGACCTTCTTGCCCGGGAACTCGTCGCGCACGAGCACCCACGCGATGATCGTGCCGAACACCGCGTTGATCGCCACGACGATCGCCGAGACGATCAGCGTCAGCTTGATCGCCGCGACGGCCTCCGGGCTGGAGATCTCCCGCCAGAACTGACTCCAGCCGCCGGTGCCCGACTTCGCCAGCAACGCGGCGACCGGCAGCAGCACGAGCACCGACAGGTAGATGCCGAGCAGGCCCTTGCCGAGCACGCTTCCGCCGCGCGCGCCCACCAGGGACGCGCGCGGCCGCTTGACTGCAACGGATGCGCTGCTATTTGGCAGTGGAGACTCCCTGGGATTCCTCGATCTTCGTGACGATGCCCGTTTCCGGTTCGAAGAATTCCTTGGTCACCTTCTTCCAGCCGCCGAGCGTGTCGATCGTGAACAGTCCTGCGGGCGTCGGGAAGTTGGCGCCCGGCACGCCGGAGATCACCGGGCGATAGCCCTGCGCCGCCCAGATCGCCTGGCCGGCCGGCGAGACCAGCGTAGTCGACGAACTTCTGCGCCGTGCTCGCGGCCGAGCCTTTGCCGACGACCGCGATCGGGTTCTGGATCAGGATCGTGTCCTTGGGGATCACGTATTCGATCGGTTCGCCCTTCTTCTTGTCGGTGATCGCCTCGTTCTCGTAGTCGATCAGCGCATCGCCGCGGCCGGAGACGAAGGTCTGCAGCGCGTTGCGCGCCGAGCTGTCCTGGCTGACCACGTTGTGGAACAGCGCCTTGAGGTATTCCTGGCCCTGCGCGGGCGTCTTGCCTTCCTTGATCTGCGCTCCGTAGGCGGCCATCACGTTCCAGCGCGCGCTGCCCGAGGTGAACGGGTTGGGCGTGACGACCTGCACGCCCGGCTTGATCAGGTCAGACCAGTCTTTGATGTGCTTCGGGTTGCCCTTGCGCACGATGATCACGGCGACCGAGTTGGTCACGAAGCCATGCGTGGCGTTCTGGTTCCAGTTCGCGGAGACCAGGCCGGCCTTGACCAGCCGTTCGACGTCGGGTTCCAGCGAGAAGTCGACGACGTCGGCGTGCAGCCCGTTGGCGACCGCGCGGCTCTGTTCGCCCGAGGGGCCGTAGGACTGCTTGAAGCTGACGCCCTTGCCGTCCGCCGTCGCCGTGAAGGCCGGGATCAGCTTTTCGAAGGCCGGCTGCGGCGTCGAGTAGGCGACGAGCGTGAGGCTGCCGCCCGAGCCGCTCGAGCCGCCCGAGGATGAGCTCGAGGACCCGCAGGCGCTGAGGCCGATCGCCGCCGCACAGAGCGACGCGAGCACAACAAGGGTTTTTTTGGTCATATCCACTTTCTTCATCGGAGACATCGGAAGAGTCGAGGCGGTGATGGTAGAGCAAAGAAACAGGATAAACAAGGTAGGGATTAGGACCTTTTGGCCGCCAATCGGAGACAGGCGTTGCGTCTCGACTCCGCGCCGCGTTGACTGTGTGAGGGTTCGCACGCTCGCGCCCGTTTGGCCGCTGCTGTGGGCGGGTAATCTCGTCAATGTCTCAGCGGGTCTGCCGGGCCTGCGATCACTCCCCCTCACCGTCTACCTAGGAGAGCTCCCTCGATGTCCGCAACAGCTGCATCCGCCGTCGACGCGCCAGCTTCGACCGACGCCGCCGAGGCCGCCGTCGATGCGATCTCCGACTCCGCAGGCCAGGAGGTCACGTTCTCGCTGGAACTCAGCCAGGATCAGAAGGACATCCGCGACTGGGTTCACGGCTTCGCCGCAGACGTCGTGCGCCCGGCGGCGCACGAGTGGGACGAGCGCGAGGAGACTCCCTGGCCGATCATCCAGGAGGCCGCGAAGATCGGCCTGTACGGGTTTGAAGGCATGGCGCAGTTCTTCGCCGACCCCAGCGGGCTCGGCCTGCCGATCGTCAACGAGGAGCTGTTCTGGGGCGACGCCGGTATCGGCATGTCGATCATGGGCACGGCGCTCGCGGTCGCGGCGATCTTCGGCCAGGGCTCGCCCGAGCAGATCGGCGAATGGATCCCGCGCTGCTTCGGCACCGTCGAGGATGTCAAGGTCGCGGCCTTCTGCGCATCAGAGCCCAACGCCGGCTCTGACGTCTCGGGCGTGCGCACGACAGCGAAGTTCGACGAGGCCGCCGGCGAGTGGGTGCTCAACGGCCAGAAGGCCTGGGCGACCAACGGCGGCATCTCCGACGTCCACGTGGTGATCGCCTCGGTCGACCGCGAGCTGGGCTCCAAAGGCCACGCGGCGTTCATCGTGCCGATGTCCGAGGCCAAGGGCATCTCCCAGGGCTCGAAGGTCTCAAAGCACGGCCTGCGTGCCTCGCACACAGCCGACGTGTTCCTCGACGACTGTCGCGTGCCCGCCGGTTACGTGCTCGGCGGCAAGGAGAAGCTCGACGAACGCCTGGCGCGCGTGCGCGAGGGGAAGAAGTCGAACTCGCAGGCCGCGATGGCGACGTTCGAGTCCTCGCGCCCGACCGTCGGCTCCCAGGCGCTGGGCATCGCTCGCGCCGCCTATGAGTACGCGCTGGACTACGCCAAGGAGCGCGAGCAGTTCGGGCGCAAGATCATCGAGAACCAGGCGATCGCCTTCACGCTTGCGCGCATGAAGATGGAGATCGACGCCGCGCGACTGCTCGTGTGGCGGGCTTCGTGGATGGGCCGCAATCAGGTCCCGTTCAAGAACGCCGAGGGTTCGATGTCAAAGCTGAAGGCCGGCGAGGTGTCGGTATGGGTGACCGAGCGTGCCATCCAGATCCTCGGCGGCAACGGCTACACGCGCGAGTTCCCCGTCGAGCGCTGGCACCGCGACGCGAAGATCTACGACATCTTCGAGGGCACCGCCGAGATCCAGCAGCTGGTCATCTCGCGGGCGATCTCCGGGATGCACATCAAGTAGCCGACGCCGCAGGCGCGCGCCGGGCGGCGCGTCGGCTCAAACCAGGTCGACGAGCGCGAGCAGCGCTCCGATGCAGAGCTCGCGCAGCTGCTCGCGCTCGAGTCGTTCGTCATCCAACCAACGCAGCGTGGCGGCGATCAGGAAGGCGAGCCAGCCGTACACGGCGACCTCGAGCAGCTCGCTCGGCGGCTCGCGCGGGCTGATCCCCGCCATCAGTCGTGCGGCTTCGCGGTCGAGGTTGCGCTGGACGATCGCGCGCACCCGGGCATCGGCGCCCGGCGAGCCGCGGAAGATCGCGCGGTAGCCGGCACGGTTGCTTTCGACGAAGCCGAGATATCCGTCGAGGCTGGTTCGCAGGCGCTGCATCGGCGACAGCGCCGGATCGGGGTCGGTGGCCGCCGCGAGCTTGCCCGTCTCGACCCTCAGGATCGCCAGGAAGAACTCGCGCTTGTTGTTGAAGTAGTGGTAGAGCAGACCGCGCGAGACTTTGGCCCTCCGGGCGACGTCCTCGATCAGCACGTCGTCGTAGGCGTGCTCGGCAAAGAGCGCCGCACCGATCTCCAGCAGGTGATCGCGGCGGCTCTCTGGATCCAAACGGGTGGGCTTCACAAGACCGCGTCGGACCCTAGTTGACAGACCTTCCGAGCGCTCGATAACATCGGCGCCGCGCACCTTATTGGACGTACGTTCAGTCATGCAAATCGCCTAGCCGGGGAGTGGAGATGCAGAGGATCAGCAGTATGAGCAGCGGTTCTGTCGCAGTGAGCAACGCAGCGCGCAGGCGACGCCGCGGTGGGGTGACAGTCGCCCTACTCGCCCTTCTGGCGCTGGGACTCGCCGTGTCGGCTCCCGCACAGGCCGGCATCGATCGTGAACTATCGGTTTTCGCGCAGTGTCCGACGAGCGTCCCCGGTGTCGACGGTTGCGCCTATTCGACGGTGACCGGCGGCGAATTCAAGCTCGGCTCAAAGACAGTGCCGATCGTCCATCCGATCACGCTCCAGGGCGGCTTGAAAGAAGGCACCAACGAACTGATTCCGGCGGCCGACGGCAACACGCTGTCGAAAACGCCGGAGACTGTTCCGGGTGGCCTGATCGGCATCGGCCTGCCCGGTGAAGAAGTCACGGCTACCGCCGAACTCGCCGGTCCGGTCTTCCTCAACACGACGAGTCTGCTGAACGGCGGACCCTCGGTGCTGTTGCCCTTGAAGGCCAAACTGGACAATCCGCTGCTTCTGGCGCAGTGCTACGTGGGCACGAACTCCGACCCGATCTCGCTGACGCTGACGACGGGCACCACCAGTCCGCCACCGCCGAACACGCCGATCAGCGGCAAAACAGGGCATCTGAGCTTCGCTGCGGCGGGCAACATCACTCGCGTGACAGGGACCGTGGTCGTCGACAATGCCTTCGCGGTCCCCGGGGCAACCGGCTGCGGCCCACTGGGCATCGAGGACCCCATCGTCAACTTGCAGTCCGGCCTTCCCTCCGCCGCCGGAAACAACAAGGTCGTCCAGGAAACAGAATTCCTGCAGGCCAACCCCGAGAAGCTGAAGAACCAGGCAATCCTGCCGGCGATCGGGCGCTGCGTGAAAGCCGCCGTCAAACACACGGGCGAGTTCGAAAGCGCCCACTGCGTCTCGGCGAGCCCGGGCGAAGGAAACTACGAATGGCTGGAAGGACCTGGCGCGAGCCCCAACTTCACGACGAGCAGCAGCACGGTCTCGCTGGAAGGCACGGGCGGAGCGAAGGTCGTGTGCAAGAAATCGAGCGGCTCAGGCACATACACCGGAGCCAAATCGCTGACGGCTTCGCTGAAACTGACCGGCTGCGCGCTGAGCTCCAGCAAAGCGGCCTGCCAGAGCAGCGGCGCTCCTGTCGGCGAGATCGACACCAGCTCGCTGAACGGTCAACTGGGCTTCATCGAAGACCGCTCAGGCCCGGCCGACGAACTGAACGTCTCTATCGGCGTCGACCTCAGCAAGAGCCCAACGCTGATCTCAGCGCAGTGCGCTGGAGTCAGCGAAGCGCTGTCGGTCAGCGGCTCGGCGATCGGTGCGATCGGCAAGCTGAACTCGATGACGAGCACGCAGACGCTCGCCTACACCCAGAGCTCGGGCAAACAGTCGCCCGAAGCCTTCGAAGAACAGGCCAAAGACACGCTCACGGCGACGTTCGGCTCAGGCGCAGAACAGACCGGGCTGGCGACCAAACAGACGCTCAAAAACCAAGAACGCCTCGAGGTCAAAGCGGCGCAGGAATAAGCGCCCTGGACCAGTGACAGACGGGCCCGAGCGCACCGCGCTCGGGCCCGTCGTCGTTCAGACCTGCTCGATCTCGGGGGCGTCGGTGCTGGACGCCGGCTCACCGCCATGTTTAGCAGCGTGCACAAGGGGGTATGTGCAGAGTGGGGTATGCCGGGGAACGGCGTCTCCTGGGCAAGGGTACGTAACCGTCATGGAGATTTCGGGAGGAGTTAGATGAGGGCTTTGGCACGTCACAGAAGAAGCACGATCGGTTCACGTCTGGTTTTGGTTGTCTTGGCCGTCTCGGCCTTGGTCGCGGCGATCGGCACCGCTTCGGCGTCTGCCGGCATCGATCGTGAACTATCGGTTTTCGCGCAGTGTCCGACGAGCGTCCCCGGTGTCGACGGTTGCGCCTATTCGACGGTGACCGGCGGTGAATTCAAGCTTGGCTCGAAGGTGACTCCGATCGTCCATCCGATCACGCTCCAGGGTGGCTTGAAAGAAGGCACCAACGAACTGGTTCCCGCAGCCAACGGCGAAACACTGTCGAAAACACCCCAGACGGTTCCGGGTGGACTCGCCGGACTCGGTCTCCCGGGAGAAGAAGTGACCGCGACCGCCGAACTGGCCGGCCCGGTGCTCCTCAACTCGACGGCGCTGCTGCGCGGCGGCCCCGCGGTGCAGCTTCCGCTGAAGGTCAAACTTGACAACACGCTGCTCGGCGCCTCCTGCTACGTCGGCACGCCCGCCGAACCGCTCGCGCTGACGCTGACGACAGGGACCACCAATCCTCCCCCGCCGAACACGCCGATCAGCGGCAAAACGGGCAACCTGAGCTTCGTGGCTGCGGGCAACATCACCCGCGTCACGGGAACGACCGTCGTCGACAACGAATTCGCGGCGCCGGGTGCAAACGGCTGCGGCCCCGCGGGTCTCGAGGACCCGGTCGTCAACAACTCGGCGGGCCTTCCCTCCGCCGCCGGAAACAACAAGGTCGTCCAGGAAACAGAATTCCTGCAGGCCAACCCCGAGAAGCTGAAGAACCAGGCAATCCTGCCGGCGATCGGGCGCTGCGTGAAAGCCGCCGTCAAACACACGGGCGAGTTCGAAAGCGCCCACTGCGTCTCGGCGAGCCCGGGCGAAGGAAACTACGAATGGCTGGAAGGACCTGGCGCGAGCCCCAACTTCACGACGAGCAGCAGCACGGTCTCGCTGGAAGGCACGGGCGGAGCGAAGGTCGTGTGCAAGAAATCGAGCGGCTCAGGCACATACACCGGAGCCAAATCGCTGACGGCTTCGCTGAAACTGACCGGCTGCGCGCTGAGCTCCAGCAAAGCGGCCTGCCAGAGCAGCGGCGCTCCTGTCGGCGAGATCGACACCAGCTCGCTGAACGGTCAACTGGGCTTCATCGAAGACCGCTCAGGCCCGGCCGACGAACTGAACGTCTCTATCGGCGTCGACCTCAGCAAGAGCCCAACGCTGATCTCAGCGCAGTGCGCTGGAGTCAGCGAAGCGCTGTCGGTCAGCGGCTCGGCGATCGGTGCGATCGGCAAGCTGAACTCGATGACGAGCACGCAGACGCTCGCCTACACCCAGAGCTCGGGCAAACAGTCGCCCGAAGCCTTCGAAGAACAGGCCAAAGACACGCTCACGGCGACGTTCGGCTCAGGCGCAGAACAGACCGGGCTGGCGACCAAACAGACGCTCAAAAACCAAGAACGCCTCGAGGTCAAAGCGGCGCAGGAATAAGCGCCCTGGACCAGTGACAGACGGGCCCGAGCGCACCGCGCTCGGGCCCGTCGTCGTTCAGACCTGCTCGATCTCGGGGGCGTCGGTGCGCAGCAGCGCGGGTTCCTGCGGCGGCGGCGCTTGGCCCGGGACGCTCAGCTTGCGCCACGGGCGCTTGACGATCAACCAGCTCGCTCCGCCGGCGAGCAGCGCGCCACACAGGATCCAGCCGAGCGCGGTCGTGCCGACGCCGACGTACTTCAGCCCCGAGGCGGCAATCACGAATGTGATCGCCGGGCGGATGAAGCGATCGGGAGCGCTCGAGGAGAGCAGCGAGCCGATGAATACCGCGGGCACGCTGCCGATGATCAGCGACGTCGTCACGCCGAATTCGACGTGCCCGAAGGCGAGTGCACCCAGCGCCGCCGCGAGCGTGAGCGGCACCGCCTGCGTGAGATCGGTGCCGACGAGCTGGTTGGCTCCGAGCATCGGGTACAGGAACAGCAGCATGATGATCATCAGCGAGCCCGAGCCCACGGAGGTGATGCCGACGACCGTCCCGCCGATCATGCCGATCGCGACTGTGCGCAGCGGCTTGGGTGCGATCTCGTGCACCACGCCGGTGCGGTCCTGACCGGAGCGACGGTCAAGGATGTAGCGCAGCACCATCGCGCCGGCACCCACAAGCAACGCGATGCCGAGCGCCAGCTCGATGTTTTTCTGCGCCGTTTTCGCGTGGCCCATCAGCGACAGCAGGTAGGACCCGAAGAAGGCCATCGGCACCGAGCCGAGCACCATCCAGCCGACGAGGCGCAGGTTGACCGTCTTCTTGCGCAGGTGAACGATCGCGCCGATCGGGCGCATCATCACGGCCGCGACGAGATCGCTGGAGATCGCCGAAGCGGGCTTGACGCCGAAAAGCAGAATCAGCATCGGCGTCATCAGCGCGCCGCCGCCGGCGCCCGTCATGCCGACGAGAAAGCCGATGATCGCGCTCCCCAGAACTATGTACGGATCGATGTGCATTGCCCTCCTCCCGCGGGCGACAGTAGCGGACCTCCGTCGCCACCGCCAGCGGTGTGGCCGACGGGTGATGCCGGCCGGAGGGGGCGGGCTAGCCGCGCGGTCGCGTCAGGCGCTCGAGCTCTTCTGCGTCGCGCAGCGCCCAGGCGAGCCGCTCGATGAGCTGCCCTGCGGCGTGGCCGGTGCTCAAATGGACCGAGTAGACGCTCTCCTCGAGCAGCACCGCGGGTGCGTCCGCGTCGGGGCGATCGGCGGTCACGATGATCTTGGCCATCGGTTCTCCTTTCAGCGAGCGAGGGACACGATCGGGCCGGGCTGGGGACCCGGCCCGATCGCTAGGGGGGTTCCCGAAGAGTGGATCGATCTTCGGGGAGAGGGACGAGGGGCCTGTCAGGCGCCTCTACATCGCCCGTGCGCGTGGACCGGCGCTGAGAGGGCGCTGGTCAGACCACCCGCAAGGATGCGGTCAAGCGAGGTGGCAGGAGGCACGCGTACGAACATTGTTCAGTAAGCATATCGACAATATCGACAAAATCAAGCGCGAGGTCCACGACGGCCTCCGAGATCGTCTTACCGATGCGGCAGGCAGCGCGCCGGCTACCAGGCCTGGGTGGCGCGGCAGTGCGGGCAGGCGACCGTCGTGGACACCGGCGCGCGGAACACGAAGCCGCAGGCGCACACATAGGACGCCTCGTCGAGCGGCCCGCCTGCGCTGCGCACGCGGGCGGCCGCGAGGTCGGCCATGCCGGCCGGGGCGCTCACCGGTGGCCGCGGGGCGTGGCGGCCATGCTGGTCGGCGCGTGCGCGGCGGCGTTCGCGCAGCGTGTGGGGGAGTTTCGTTCGCATACCTCTAGGAACAAAGACTCTGCTCACCGTCAAAGGTTTCGCTTTGCAAGCTCGATTTCCTGGTGGGCCGCTCAGCGCGCGGACGATCATTGACGCTGGAGCCCTGCGGCACGGCTCGGTGGGCGGTTTGAGATAATGGTGCCGATGAACCCCGCGCGTAAGCGAACGGTGCGCTTGGTCGCTGCGCTGAGCGCAGCCGTCGTGCTGGCCTCGGCGCTGATCTACACGAGCTTCAGCGCCGCCAGCCCGGCGCTGTCTCCGAGCCAGCTGCTGCGCCAGGCGCAGCCGGGCCGCTCCTACCAGGTGACCGGCACGGTCGTGCACGGCTCCGTGCGTCACGTCGGCAACACGCTCGACTTCAGCGTGGCCGACCGCGGCGGGGCGGCGAAGATCCCGGTCGCCTACACGGGGACGGTCCCCGACCCCTTCCGCGAAGGCCGCGAGGTGATCGTCACGGTCGACAAGCAGGGTGGGAGCTACGTGGGCGAACGCGACTCGCTGATCACCAAGTGCCCGTCGAAGTACAAAACCGCTCCGTCGGGCGAGAAGCAGAACTTCTAGGTGGCCGATCTCGGCCGCATCTGCCTGCTGCTGGCGCTCGCCGTCTGCGTGTACGGCATCGTCGCGTCGATCTACGGCGTGCGCAGCGGGCGCACCGAGTACTCGGAGTCCGGCCGCCGCGCCGTCTACGCGCTGGCGATCGTCCTCACGGTGGCCTTCGCGATCCTCGAGATCGCCTTTCTGCGCGACGACTTCGCGTTCAACACGGTCGCCGACACGTCCAGCCGCACGACGCCGACCTTCTACCGCGCGGCGGCGGTGTGGTCCTCGCAGGAAGGGTCGCTGCTGCTGTGGGCCTGGCTGCTGTCGCTGTGGTCGAGCCTCGCGCTGTTTCTCGTGCGCAAGCGCATGCGCGACGTGGCCGCCTACGCCCAGGCCATCCTGCTCGGCTTCGGCGGCTTCTTCATCTCGCTGATGATCTTCTACGCGCAGCCGTTTGCGACGACCAATCCAGCGCCCGCGGAAGGCGTCGGGCTGGACCCGCTGCTGCGCTTCCCGACGATGATGATCCACCCACCGATGCTCTACTCCGGGTACACGCTGTGCACGATCCCGCTCGCTTTCGCGATGGGAGCGCTGCTGGCGCGTCGCGTGGACGCCGACTGGATCCGCGCCGCCCGGCGCTTCGCGTTCGCCGCGTGGTTGTTTCTCGGCGTGGGCATCCTGCTCGGTGCGCGCTGGTCCTACTCCGAGCTCGGCTGGGGCGGCTACTGGGGCTGGGATGCCGTGGAGAACGCCTCGCTGATGCCCTGGCTGACGGGCACGGCCTTCCTGCATTCGCTGATGATCCAGGAGAAACGCGGAATGCTGAAGGTGTGGAACGTGTCGCTCGTGCTGGCGACGGGCACGCTGGCGATCATGGGCACGTTCTTGGTGCGCAGCGGCGTGCTCAACTCGATCCACGCCTTCGGTGGGGCGACGCTCGGCGTGCCGTTCGTCGTGCTGATCGGCGTGCTGATTGCCGGCTCGATCTACCTGGTCGTGTCGCGGCGCGACATGCTGCGCTCCGAGCACCGGCTGGACTCGCTGCTGTCTCGCGAATCGGCCTTCCTGGCCAACAACGTGGTGCTCGTGGCGCTCTGCTTCGTGATCTTCTGGGGCACCTACTTCCCACTCATATCCGAGGCGCTGACCGGCCATGAAGCATCGGTCGGCCCGCCGTGGTTCGATCGTTACACCGTCCCGCTTGCGCTGATTCTCGTGCTGCTCAGCGGTATCGGCCCGGTGATCGCCTGGCGACGCGCGACGCTCGCCAACGCCCGGCGCAACTTCGTCGTGCCGCTGCTCAGCGCGCTGATCGCGCTGATCGCGCTGCTCGCGGGAGGTGTCGCCCACAAGACGTTCGCCCTGGCGATGTTCTGCTGCGCGGCGTTCGTGCTCGGCGCTGTCGGGCAGGAGTTCGTGCGCGGCGTGCGAGCCCGCCGCGCGATCTCCCGCGAGTCGCCGCCGGTGGCCCTGGTCGCGCTCGTGCAGCGCAACCGCCGCCGCTACGGCGGCTACGTCGTGCACATCGGCATCGCCGTCCTGTTCGTCGGCGTGGCGGCCTCGTCCTCCTTCCAGCATGCCGTCGAGCAGCGACTGACGCCGGGCTCCTCGGCGCGTGTCGGCGCATACACGCTGCGCTATCAACGCCCGACCGCAACCGTCACGCCGCGAAACGACGCCGAGCACACCGGCTCGACGCTCGCGCTCGGCGCGGTGATCGACGTGAGCAAGCACGGGCACCACGTGGCCACGCTGCACCCGAGCGAGGGCTTCTATGACTCCGGCGAACCTTCCCAGGGCACCGTCGGACATCTGATCGGCGGCCAGGCCGTCAGCCACATCAGCATGAGCGGCGGCGTCACGCGAGATGTGTGGAGCGCGATCGCCCCGGACATCTCGGCGCCTTCGCTCGCGCGCATCGTCAGCGTCGGCAACCGCACGCTGCCGGCTGACGAGGCGACCGTCGCGCTCGGCTTCCTGGCACGTGAATATCTCAAGAAGCCTCCGCCCGCGCAGTTTCATTTCATCGTCTCGCCGCTGGTCATGTGGATCTGGATCGGTGGCCTGATCGTCTTCGGCGGCGGGCTGATCGCGATCTGGCCGGCGCCGAGCGCGATCCGCCGGCGCGTCGCCCTGCGTTCGCGCGCGCGCGCCGCGCACGGCCTGGCTCGCGCCTGACGGGTGCATGAAGCGAACCGTCGCCCACCGCGCGTGCGCGAGACGCTGAGTGCAGATCGCGGGCGTGATCCTCGCCTTCGCGCTGCTCGCGGTGGTGCTGTTCGTGATCAGTGCGCCGCTGCGCGCCGATCCCGAGAAGGCTCGCCACGAGCAGGCGTCAGCGCCCTCCTACGAGCGCGCCGAGCTGGAAGCCGCACGCGAGGCCAAGTACCGAGAGATCCGCGACGCCGAGCTGGACATGCGCACGGGCAAGCTCTCGCGCTCGGACTACGAGGCGATCGACGGCGCGCTGCGCGCCGAGGCGCTGGCGATCCTCAACCGGCTGCAGGCGCTCGAGCCGGCCGCTGACGCCCCGCCTTCCGCGGGGTAGCTCAGGCCCAGGGTCGCTTGAGCAGGACGATCGCGTTGATGATGAACATCACCGCGAAGAAGATCGTCCAGCGGTTCAGGTTGCGCTCGACCATCGAGCCGCCGCCGAGCGGGCCCGTGCCGCTGCCGACGCCGAAGGCGCCCGACAGCCCCGCGTCCTTGCCCGAGTGCATCAGCACGAGGAACACGACGATCACGGAGATGATCACCTGCAGCACTGAGAGGATCGTTTCCACGCGTTAAGCCTATCGTCACGCACCGCGAATCGGGTCTCTCGTCGGCGCCCTGCACCGGATCGCCCGGCATCCGGTCGGTTGCTTTGACAACTTTACGGTCCATGCGCGAGAATAATGGGGCGCGTAAGGCGCGGGGAAGGACAGTGTGCAACCAGCGACGACGGGCAGGAGGCCCCCCAGAGCCAGCGAAGAAGGCTGAAGTGGCCGGTCATGCGGTTGGGTTTCGGGCGCCTGCGCCTCGGGTATCTCCATGATTCCGGATGCGCGGGGGGCATTTGCCCGAGCAAAGCCGTCTGGACCCGATTACGAATCCTTTACGCCTTCGTGCTTGCCTGCCGATATGAATCCCGGTGGGCGTACCCCGCGTTTGTGGGCAAGCTGCGCCGACGACGAGAATGGGACGACCAAACGATGACCAAGAACGGCGGATGACGCCCCCGGCCCGCTCGCGGCGCTGGCTGTGGCGCGCGCTCGTCTCCGCGCTTGCCGGCAGCGGCATCACCGCGGCCGGACTGGGTCCCGTCTCGGCCGGCGCTCTGGCCGCCGAAGGCACCGGCGCCAAGGGCACGGTGACGACCGAAGAACTGACGACGACCGAAGCGCCCGCGACGGAAACGACCACAAGCAACTCGACGTCGACGGCCTCTGCGCCCGCGCCGACGAGCACGCCGACCACAACGCCGGCCCCCACCGCGACCAGCACGGCACCGGCCGAAACGACCTCTCAGATCCCCGCACCCCCCAAGCCGGCGGCGAAAAGCCCGGCGGTGGTGCTGCAGCGCCGGCAGAAAACGAGCGCTTCGAAGAACACCGCCACCGGCACGAGCACCACGACGCCTGCCCCCGGGGCCGCCCAGGGCCCGAACAACGTTGCGGCTGCGCCGCAGGTCGTCGCAGCGCAGACCGAAGCGTTCGCCGCCGCGCTCGCCGGGTCGGCCGCCTCCACGCAGGCGCTCTCCTTCTATCGCATACCGCTCTTTTTGCTGCCGATCTACCAGGCCGCGGCCGTCCAGTACGGCGTGCCGTGGCAGATCCTCGCGGCGATCAACGAAATCGAGACCAACTACGGGACCGATCAGTCCGTCTCGACGGCCGGCGCGGTCGGCTGGATGCAGTTCATGCCGGCCACCTGGATCCAGTACGGGGTGGACGCGCTCAACGCCGGCTACGCCGACCCGTACAACCCCGTCGACGCGATCTTCGCCGCAGCGCGCTATCTACGCGCGGCAGGCGCAGCGACGAACCTGCACGCGGCGATCCTCGCCTACAACCACTCCGAAGAATACGTCCAGTCGGTGCTGCTGCGCGCCAAGCTCATCTCCAGCTACCCCAAGAGCGTCATCGCCACGCTGACCGGCCTAACCGACGGACGCCTGCCGGTGAGCGGGAAGCACGTGGCGTGGGGCTCGCTGACGAGCGTGTCGACCAGCTCCAGCGCGACCGCCGGAGCAGTCGCACCGAAGTCCGCCAAGACGCCTGCCGCCGCCGCCGCGGCGCCGGGCAGCGCGCCGGCACCCGCGCCGGGCGTCTCCGCCAAGGCCGCCAAGCACGCCGCCCCGCTGCAGCTGGTTGACCTGATGAGTGCGCCCAACGCGAAAGTCGTGGCCGCGCAGGACGGGCGAGTGGTCAAGCTCGGCAGCTCGCACAAGCTCGGCAAGTACCTGATCCTGCGCGACGTCTACGGCGACGTGTTCACCTACGCCGGCCTCGGCAGCATCGCCTCGCATTACGCCAAGCCCAAGGCGACCCAGGCCGCGGCCTCCTCGACGCCGGCCCTGCCGGCCGTGTCAGGCGCCGAACCGAAACCAAAGCTCGCGGCGACCGCGGGCGCGCACCCGCCGGTCACGCTGAAGGTGAAGAAGCCGCTCGCCGGGCATTCGAACTCTGCTGCGCCGAGCACCTCGGTGGCGACCGGCGAACCGGCGTCCGCGAGCACCGGCAAGGTGCGCCTGTTCGCCCACCCGGGCAACCCCGATGCGCTCGCCTCGGTGGCGAGCAAGCGCAAGCGCGCGGCGCGCTCCACGAACGCCGGTCACATGCCGGCGCTGCGTGCGGGCTCGATCGTCTCCCAGGGCACCGTGCTTGGAACGGTGCGCACGTCGCCCCAGGCGCACGACGGGCACGTTCGCTTCGCCATCCGGCCGGGCGGCGACCAGAGCAGCATCGACCCCAGGCCGATCCTGCGCAACTGGGCCCAGCTCGGCGTGGCGTTGCACCCGCAGGGCGCGACCGGCGACACGAACCTGCTCGGCGCGACCGCCAGCGGCGTCTTCTTGATGACCCAGGAAGAACTCGAGCGAACGGTTCTCTCAGACCCGGGCATCCAGATCTACGCGTGTGGTCGCCAGGACATCGCCGCGGGCAAGATCGACAAGCGCGTGCTGTCGGTGCTCGCGTTCCTTTCGCGCATCGGCCTCAAGCCGACCGTCAGCGCGCTGGAGTGCGGGCACAGCGAGATCACCGTCTCCGGGTTCGTCTCAGAGCACTACACAGGTGACGCGGTGGACATCTCGGCGATCAACGGCACGCCGATCGCCGGCCACCAGGGCGCCGGCAGCATCACCGACCTGACGATCCGCGCGCTGCTCACGCTGCAGGGCGAATTCGTGCCACACCAGATCATCAGCCTGATGCAGTACCCGGGCGCGCCCAACACGCTCGCCATGCCCGAACACTGGAATCACATACACGTCGGCTTCCGGCCCGTCGCAGGCGACGCCGCCACGGCGGCCAGAGCCGCTCATTCGGCCGGTGCCGGCACGGCCGCGCCGGCACCCGTGATCGTCGCGCCGAGCGCTCTGAGCGGCACGCAGTGGAACCAGCTCGTCACACGCATCGGTGCGCTGCCCGCGCCGAAGGTCGCCGCAAAGCGCAGCCCGTCGGCGATCAAGGACCCCAAGCAGCCCAAGCCCAAAGGCTGACCGCGTGACAGCGCCGGTGGCAAAGCTCCGCCGGCGCGGACGCTTGCGCGCCTGAAGTCCGTCCGCGAAGGCCCATTCGGCCGCTGGGGCGTCTGGCATCATCCGCGGCCATGGCCAATCGCGGCGGCATCGACCTCGGCGGCACGAAGATCCAGACGGCGATTGTCAACGAGGATCAGACGGTGCTCGGCGCCGCCCGCCGCCCGACGCCGACCACGGGCGGTCCGGCGGATGTCGCCGAGGCGATGGAGGGCGCACTGCGCGACGCTGCCGAGGCGGCGCACGTCGAGGTGGGGCAGCTCGCCGGCGTGGGCGTGGGCTCGCCGGGGACGATCGACGACGGCGTCGTGACCAGCGCGCGCAACCTTCCCGACTGGGAAGGCAGCTTCCCCTTGGCAAAGACGCTCGCAGACGGGCTCGGCTGCCCGGTGGCGCTCGGCAACGACGTGCAGGTCGCCACCGACGCCGAGTTCGAGCTCGGCGCAGGCAAGCCGTACAGCTCGCTGCTGGGGGTGTTCTGGGGCACTGGCGTGGGTGGCGGGATCGTGCTCGACGGCAAGCCGTGGGACGGTCGCGGCGCGGCGGGGGAGATCGGGCACATCGTCGTGGAGCTCGACGGAGCGCGCTGCACGTGCGGGCGGCGCGGCTGCATGGAGGCTTACGCCGGGCGCTCGGCGATGGAAGCCCACGCGAGCAAGCTCGTCGAAAAGGGCCGTGAGACCGATCTCTTCAAACTGATGAAGGAGCGCAAGCGCACGCGCCTGACGAGCGGCATCTGGGCGCGCGCGCTGGAGCATGAGGACGAGCTGGCGATCCACCTGATCGAGCGTGCGTTGCGCGCGCTCGGCGCCGGCGTCGCCTCGGCGCTGAACGTGCTGGACGTCGAGTGCGTGATCATCGGCGGCGGCCTGGGCGTGCGACTCGGCGACCCCTACGCCAAGCGCATCGAGCAGGAGATGATGCCTCATCTGTTCGCCGACTTTCGCCCGCCCGACGTGCATGTCGCGGCGCTCGGCGATCTCGGTGGCGCGATCGGCGCGGCGCTGCTCGTCCAGGACGGGCGCGCCGGCAGCACATCCTGAGCGGGCGCTCAGAGTCCGCCGACGGTGATCACGACCAGCGCGAGCGACAGCGTCGATGTCACCCCGACGGTGATCGCGGCTGTGGCGTCGAGCACGCCGCTGCTGCGGTGCTCGCCCATCACGTTGTGCGAGCGCGCCAGGCGCCAGATGAAGAACAGGTTGATCGGCAGCAGCAGCCCGTTGACGACCTGCACGCCGACGAGCAGCGAGATCACGGGAACCCCGGGGATCATCGCCACGAAGGCGCTGAGCAGGATCATGCCGGTGATGATGTTCACGAACACGGGCGCCTCCTCGCGGCGGCGCCCGACGCCCTTCTCGTAGCCGAGCGACTCCGAGACGACGTAGGAGGTGGCGATCGGCAGGATCGCGGCGGCGAGCAGGCTCGCACCGAGCAGGCCGATGCCGAACAGCACCTCGGCGTAGTGACCCGCGAACGGCGTCAGCGCGCGCGCCGCGTCGGCGGCCGAAGAGATTTCGTGGATGCCGTGGGTGAACAGCGTCGCGCCGGTGGCGACGATGATGAACGCCGCGATCAGGTTCGCGAACACCGCCCCGGCGACCGCCTCGCGTTCCTCGTGTGGCAGGTCCTCCTCGCGCACGCCGCGCTCGACGACGGCCGACTGCAGGTACAGCTGCATGTACGGCGTGATCGTCGTGCCGGCAAGTGCGATCAGCAGCACGATGAACGCCGAGCTCGAGTGCAGGTGGGGGACGGCGATCGCTTTGCCCACGTCGGCCCATTTCGGGTGGGCGAGGATCGCGGCGATCGGGTAGGCGAAGAAGGGGATCGTGAACCAGATGAAGATGCGCTCGGCTGAACGGTAGGAGCCGCGCACGATGATCAGCCAGATGCCCACCGCGGCGATCGGCACGGAGATCTGCACGGGGATTCCGGTCAGGCCGACCGCCGCGCCGATGCCGACGAAGTCTGAGATGCAGATGCCGACGTTCGCGATCAGCACGGCGGTTGTCGCGAAGACAGACCAGCGGATGCCGTACTCCTCGCGCACAAGCTCGGCCAGGCCCTTGCCGGTCACGACGCCCATGCGTGCGGCCAGGCGCTGCACGATCGCCAGCGAGATGGTGATCAGGACCATCGTCCACAGCAGCGTGTAGCCGTACTTGGCGCCGACCGACGAGTACGTCGCGATGCCGCCGGCGTCGTTGCCCGCGTTGGCGGCGATCAGCCCCGGCCCGAGCAGGCCAAGGAAGGCGAACAGGCGGACTCGGCGAGAGCTAAGCCGAGCAGGCAGGCGCGGTCGGCCACGCGTGGCCGACCGGATACGACGCATGACGGGCGGTACTCGGACCGCCATCGAACTGTCCGCCTCCGGTGCTCATGCTGCGCAGTGTATTCAGTCCTCGCCGAGCAGGCCGAAACGCCGCCGCCAGCCGCGCGGGAGCATCGCCTCGAGCACGTCGTCGACCGTCACCACGCCGACCATGCGGTGCTCGTCGGCGACCGGGATCGACGTCAGGTTGTAGTCGGCCATCTGGCGCGCGACCTCCTCGAAGTCGGCGTCCGGCGACAGGCACGGCGTCTCGTGCTTGACAAACGACTCCAGCCGAGCGCCCGGCTCGGCACGCACGAGTGCCGTGACCGGCACGCTGCCTTCCAGCGAGCCCTCGCCGGAGCTGACAAAGACGGTCGTCAGCAGCTCGGGCGCGATCTGCGAGCGCCGCACGGCGTCCAGTGCGTCGCCGGCCGACGTGGCGCCTCTCAGCAGGATGAAGTCCGGACTCATCAGCCCGCCGGCCTGCGCGGGGTCATAGCCGAGCAGCGCGCGCACCTTCACGCGGTGGCTGACCGGCAACAGCGAGAGCACCGGCTCGCGGCGATCCTCGTCGAGCTCGCCGACGATGTCCGCGGCGTCGTCGGGCGCCATGCGCGAGAGAATCTCGGCGACCTGCGCATCGGGGCGGTCCTCCAGGAACTCCTGCTGGTGGTGGTCGTCGAGCTCCTCGAACACGTCCGCCTCCAGCTCGCGGTCGTCGTCGCCGACCGCCTGGATGATCTCCTCGCCCTCGCGCCGCGAGGCGGCCTCGACGAGGTCGGCGATCTGCGCCGGGTGAAGCTTTGCCAGCTTGGGGTGCGGGACGCGCAGGCGCACCGTCGGCACGTGCCCGACGAACGGCTCGACACCCGCCCAGTCGAGGAACTCGCCCGTTGCGATGTGCGAGCCCAGGCCCTTCGGCAATAGCCGCCGCAGGCCGCCGCGCGGGCCCGTGTCGACGCCCACGACGCGCCACGAGCCCGCGACGAGCGCCAGCTCGATCTCGTTGGCGCGCACCAGGCGCGCGCCCTGCACGTTGATCAGTTGGCGGTCGAGCAGGTCGCGTTTGAGCAGCACCTCCTCGGGCCTGCGCTCGAAGCGGCGTAGGTCGAGCTTGGCCTTGCGCAGCACCACACCCTGCTGTCCCATGTCCGATACGCGCTCGTCACCGAGGTAGGACGTTTTCCCCGCCACCGTCACCAGGAACCCCGTGATCGGCGGATAGCCGACGCCGCCGAGACGCACGATCAGATCCTCGACCTTGCCCAGGCGCTCGCCGTCTGCGTCTCTGAGCGGGCTGCCCACCACCGCCGACAGGTGCAGGATGGGGGGCGCCTGCGTTGCCGCCACGTTCACCGGCTCATCGTATCTTGAGCTGGTGCTGCCGTTCTGGATCTCGATCGCGCTGCTCTCGCTGTCGCAGGGCGCGATCGTCGCGCTCGCGCGCGTGCCCCGCGTAGAGGCGCTCGCGCGGCTGCGCGGACGGCGCTGGGCAGTCGTCCCGCCGCTGTCGGTCGCCGGCTTCGTGCTCGTCGCCGGCGCCGCCGAACAGGCCAGCGCGCAGGCGCTCACCTACCTCGCGCTGGTCGCCGTGCCGCTGCTCGCCGCCGCCGCGCTCGGCTGGCTGGTGCCCGCGGGGCGCCCGGTCGGCGCGCTGGCGGCCGTCGGCCTGTTCGCGCTCGCGTGGGCCGACCGCGGCGCGCTGCCCGGACAGGCCTGCGCGCTGATCCTCTCGGCGCTCAGCTGCGTCACGCTCGGCGTGCTGCTGGCGCTCGTCACGCCGCCGCGCTGGCTCGGTGCGGGAATCGTCGCGATGGCCGTCGCCGACGCGGCGCTCGTGATCGCCGATCTGCTGCAGCGCCCCAACAACGCGCTCAACGCAGCTCATCCGCCCGCCGGGCTGCCGCGACTGCAGAGCGCGCAGCTCGGCTCGGCGGTGATCGGCTACGGCGACCTGTTCGTCGCAGGCGCGCTCGGCGCCCTGCTCGCAGTCGCGTGGGGCCGTCGCACACAGTTGCGCGGCGCCGTGCTGTGCGCCGCGCTCGCCCTCGGCTTTGACCTGCTGTTCTTCGCCGTCGATGAGCTCCCGGCGACCGTGCCGGTCGCGTTTACGCTGATCGTCTTGGCGCTCGCGCGCCGGCGGAGATCCGTGCCGACGGAGCCAGCTCCAGCGCCTGCAGCGTCTGCGGCGCCGGCTCCTGCGGCTCGGTCTGCGCCTCGGCGCTCGCCAGCCGCGCCGTGACCGTGCGCGCCGTGGTCTCGACCGCCGGCGGCGCGCTCACCTCGCGATCCGATGCCGCCCCGGCTTCCTCGATGCGGCGAACCTGCGGCACGACGCGCGTGTCGAACGAGCCGACCGCCTCGTTGTAGGCGCCGATCGCCGAGTCCAGCTGGCGCCCGACCTTGGCCAGCGGCTCGACGAAGCGCCCCAAGCGGCGGTGAAGCTCGCGCGCGGACTCCGCGATGTCGCGGGCGGATTCGGCGATGCGCTCTTCGCGCCAGCCGTGGTGCGCAGCCCACAGCAGCCCGATCAGAGTCGTCGGCGTGGCCATCAGCACCTGCTGCTGCACGCCGTACTCGATCAGCGCCGGGTCGCCCGCCAGCGCCGCCTGGTAGATGCCGTCGGAGGGCACGAACATCACGACGAACTCGGGCGTTGCCTCGAGCTGGCCGTGATAGCCCTTGGCGGCGAGTTTGACGATGTGCTCGCGCGTCTGCCTTGCGTGGCGCGCGATGTGCGCCTCGCGCTCGTCCTCGTCAGACGCCTCCAGCGCCGACAGGTAGGCGTCGAGGGGAACCTTCGAGTCGACCACGATCAGCTTGCCGCCGGGCAGGCGCACGAGCATGTCCGGGCGCAGCGCGCCGCCGTCTGTGCGGATCGTGCTCTGCTCGAGAAAGTCGCAGTGCGCCAGCATGCCGGCCATCTCGACGACGTTGCGCAGCTGGATCTCCCCCCACGAACCGCGCGTCGCCGGGCGCTTGAGCGCCGTCACGAGGTTGCCCGTCTCCTGGCGCAGCGTGCCGACGCCATCTCCCAGCGTGCGCACCATCGCCGCGAGCTCGCCGTGAGCCTGGCGGCGCTCGCGCTCCAGGCGCGAGATCTCTGACTCCATGCGCCCGAGCTTCTCCTGGACGGGCTCCACCAGGCCTTTGAACTCCTGCGCGCGCATCGCCATCTCGCCGCTGCTGCGCTCCTGCTCGGCGTGGCGCTGCTCGACCAGGCGCTGGGCCAGCGAATCGCCGGTCTGCGCGAGTACATCGGCCGAGATGGCCTTCAGCTGCTCGCGCATACGACGCTGGCTCGGGCGCAGCAGCAGGCCCACGGCAGCCAGCGCGCCGAACAGCGCTCCCAAGATCAGCAAAAGCACGGTCATCGACCCGTCAGCCTCGCAGCCCACGCGGACGGCGCCGGGCGACGGCCCTGCGCGCCGCGTTCGACACGGGGCATCCCTACTGCGCGGCGCTGCCGACCCGGCGGTGGCGCCCCGGCGGCTGTCAAACGGGCCCCTTCGCAGAGCGTGGGGGGACCCGATACAGGCGCGATAAACCCGGCTTGACACATGCGACGGCCGCCGGTACGCTTGCATCCGCTCTCAGGCACGCCCTGAGAACTTCATAGAGGGACAATTCCATGAGGGGCTGCGCCAAGGCGGGAACCATGCTGCGGGCAGACTCCGCTGTACACAGAGGAGGATGAGAGATGCAAGCCATGCATGGCTCGGCTGGTGCTCGCCACAGCCGCAACCGTATGATCGGCTGCCTGATCGCGGTCCTCGCGCTCACGGCACTGGTCGCTCCGTCGATGGCCTCGGCGGCCAAAGTGCCACCGCCGTCGACGACGACCTACCTGGCGCTCGGCGACTCGCTCGCGTTCGGTTACTCGCAGCAGCTGTACAACGAATGTGAATCGAAAGGTGACCCGGCGGCGTGCTTTGAAAACGGCTACGCCAACGACTACCTGAAAATCACCAAAGGCACTGCCGGCACCACCGGCGTCGCGCGGCTCATCAACAACGGGTGCCCCGGCGAGACGACCGAGTCGTTCATCGGCAAAAACCTCCAGCCGTACCTGGACGGTGCGCTGAAAGGTCAGCGCGAAAAAGAAGAAGCCGAAAGCGGACAGCCGTCTCCTCACGTTTCGGGCGAAGCCCCGTGCGCGTACCAGGAAGGCTGGAACGCCTTCCACAAAAACGGGACCGGCGGACCGCTGCACCACCCGTACGTGGGCAAATCGCAGCTTGAAAGCACGCTTGAAGTGCTGAAGGCTTCCTCGCTGGAAGGTAAACCCGTCGAAAAAATCACGCTGAACATCGGCGCGAACGACGAGCTCCACTTCCTCGGCGGCTGTGAAAAACAAGCCGAAAAAGAAGTTGGCGAAAACGCTGCGAAAGGCAAGTACAACAACCAGGTCGGCGAAGAAATCGGCAAAGGCGAATTCACCGCTGAAGAAGGCGCCGGAACCGAACCGGCCGACAAAGAACGCGGTGAAAAAGACGCCAAGAAGGACGGCGAAACCAAAGCGAAGGAATGCATCGCCAAAGGCGCGAACGGGCTGTTCGCCCAGATCGCCAAAAACACCCAGGCAATCCTCTTGGCAATCCGCCATGGCGAAAGCTTCGGGAGCATCAACTACACGGGCAGGATCGTTTACCAGGGCGGCTACAACCCGTTCGGCGAAGTCTTCGCCGGCCAGGGCGAACTGAAGCCGGGCACGAACGAACTCGCTGGTGTTGAGAACATCGTCCAGAACAAAGTGGCGCACGCCTTCGCGGCCTGCGTCAGCGACCCGCAGCTCACGTTCAACCCGCGCAAATCACCGAAGGAAGCGGAACTGTTGGACAAGTGGACGAACATGGACAACTTCACCAAATTCGAAGGCAAAGCAAACGGGCCGGACATTCACCCGACCCCGCTCGGCTACAAGAAGCTCGCCGCGCTGCTGAAGAAGGAAGAGGCGAAGGAATTCGCTGCTGAAGTGGCCCGCGCAGAAAAAGGCGCGCCCACTGGCGAATGCATCTAGGCACCATCTCCTGACTCGCTGAGTCGGGGACTGGAGCAGCACGGGGCGTCTGGCTTAACCGGCCAGGCGCCCCGTTTGCTTGAGCTCGTCGGCCGCTCGCCCGAGCACCGCCAGCATCGCCGGCGCGGCCGGCACCAGGCGTGCGCCCTCGGGGGTGGCGGCGATCACCTGGCGCACCGGTGGGCTGGGAGAGAGGGCGCGGATCGCAACGTCATCGCGCACGACAGACAGCGCCAGCTCGGGTATCAGCGCAACGCCGACTCCCGCGGCGACGAGGCCCTGGACGGTCTGGTAGTCGTCGCTCTCAAAGGACACGATCGGCTCGAAGCCGGCCGCGTGGCAGCAGCGCACGACGTGGCGCGCGCACGGGCTCGAGCTCGACGTCTGCACCCACGCCTCGCCCCCTAGCTCCGACAGGCGCAGCTTGGATTTATCGGCGAGGCGATGCTCGCGCGGCAGTGCCAGGTACATCGGATCCTCCAGCAACGGCGCACGCGTCATGTCGGCGAGCAGCGGCGTGCCCTCGTCGAACTCGAACACCAGCGCGAGGTCGAGCTCGCCCGCGCGCAGGCGCGGGACGACCTCCTCGGGCTCCCCCTCGGACAGCGTCAGCTCGACCTCCGGGTGGGCGGCGCGGAAGTTGGCGATCGCCACCGGCATCAGCGTCGAGCCGGCGGTCGGGAAGGAGGCCATGCGCAGACGCCCGCCGCGCAGCCCGGCGATCGCCGAGAGCGCCGCCTCGGCCGTGTCCAGCCGCGCGAGGATGCCCTCGGCGTGCCCGACGAGCGTCTGCCCGGCCGCCGTCAGGCTGACGCCGCGCGGGTGGCGCTCGAGCAGCGTCATCCCGGCTTCGGCCTCAAGTGCCGCGATCTGCTGGGAGATCGCCGACTGCGTGTAGGACAGCGCCTCGGCCGCACTCGACAGCGAGCCCCGGTAGGCGACCTCCTTGAGGACCTTCAAGCGGGCGACGTTAAGCATAAGTAGATCTAATATTAGCAATAAATAAGATCACTGGTGCTGATGGCAGGAGCGTGCCACTATGAGCGAGAACGAAACATCAAACCTTCCGCTCGGCCACCGATGGCAGAGCCAGATCCAAGGAGAGCAAACATGTCCGCCAAGATCATCGTTTCCTACGACGGCACTGCAAACGAGGACGACGCGATCGCCCTCGGACGCGTGTTCGCCCGCGCCGGCGCAGAGGTGGCGCTCGCCTACGTGCGCCACACCCAGGAGCCCGACCTCGACCGCGAGAAGCTCGCGCAGAGCGAGGCCGAGGAGCTGCTCGGGCGCGGCGCCAAGCTGTTCGGCGACGAGAGCATCGCGCGTCACGTCGTGACCGACCGCTCGACGCCGCGGGGCCTCAGCTCGCTTGCCGCTGCCGAGGGCGCGAGCGTCGTCGTGTTCTGCTCGGACTCGCACACCGCCCACGGACACGTTGCCGTCGGCAACTCCGCGCAGCAGCTGCTCGAAGGCGGGCCTGTGGCCGTCGCGATCGCGCCGGTCGGCCTGGCCGACGGTGAGGTCAACGTGCAGTCGATCGTCGCCATCGGCGACGCCGACGGTGGCGCTCGCGCGACCGCCGACTCGCTCGCCGGCGCGCTCGGCGCATCGGTCGCTCCGGTCGCCAACGACGAGGCCGGCCTGCTCGTCGTGGACTCCCGTCCCGAGGCCGAGCAGGGTCGCGTCGCGATCAGCGCCTCGGCTGCGCACCTCGTCGAGATCGCCACGTGCTCGGTGCTCGTGCTGGCACGCGGCAGCGCCGTGCCGTTCGGCCAGAGGGCGGCCGTCAGCGCCTAGCGCCTGGAGGACTCACGAAGTGCCCGCGGCGGGTGGGCGGTGGACTCAGCGAGGGAGCTGACCGCCGCCCGCCCGCCGTTTGCGTCTGTAGGCGATCAGCGCCTGCGCGAGATCGAGCGCCCCGCCGAGCAGATGCCCGACCGGCCCGGTCCACAGCCACGTCTCCAGACGTCTTTGCGGGGTCGCGCCTCGGCGGGTCTTCACGAGGCGGCACGGTATCGTGGCAGCGGTGACCGAAGCCCTGCAGACCACCGTCTCCGAGCTGCCAGACTCACGCGTGCGCGTCCGCGTTCAGGTGGCGCCCAAGGAGATCGAGCGGCGCTTGGAGAGCAAGGCCAAGCAGCTCGGGCGTGAGCTCAAGCTCCCCGGATTTCGCCGCGGCAAGGTGCCGCCGGCGCTGGTCATCCAGCGCGTCGGACGCGAGGCCGTGCTCGACCAGGCGGTGCGCGACTCGCTCGGCAGCTGGTACGCGCAGGCCATCCAGGACTCGCGCGTCGTGCCCGTCGGCGATCCGCAGCTCGATCTCTCAGACCTGCCCGGCGAGGGCGAGGAGCTGGAGTTCTCGATCGAGATCGGCGTGTTGCCCAAGGCGCAGCTCGGCGACTACGACGGCCTGGAGGTGCCCCGTCGCGAGGCAACGTTCGACGAGCAGCAGATCGAGCAGGAGATCGACGGCGTGCGCGAGCGCTTGGCCAAGCTCGAGACAGCCGAGCGCGCGGCTGCCGATGGCGACTTCGTCGTGATCGACTACATCGGCTCGCTGCCCGAGGCGCAGGACGATCCTGAGCAGGAGTCCGCGCTGGTGCCCTTCGAGGGCGGCGAGGGCCGCGACCAGCTGATCGAGCTGGGCGGCGGCAACCTGATCCCCGGCTTCGAGGAGGCACTCGTCGGCGCGAGTGCCGGCGAACAGCGAACGGTGCAGCTGACGTTCCCCGGCGACTACCCCGCCGAGCAACTGGCCGGGCGCGACGCGAGCTTCGCCGTGACCGTCAAGGAGGTCAAGCTCAAGCAGCTGCCCGAGGTGGACGAGGATCTGGCGATCGACGTCGGCTTCGACAGCGTCGACGAGTTGCGCGAGGACATCCGCACGCGACTGCGCGAGGCCGACGAGGCACGCGTCGAGGCGGAGTTCCGCGAGGCCGCGCTGGACGCCGCGGTCGCGCAGGCGAGCGTGCCCGTGACGGCGCAGCTGACCGAGTCCAGAGCGCGCGAGATGTGGGAGCGAATGCTGCATTCGCTATCGCACCGCGGCATAACGCGCGAGGCGTACCTGCAGATCGCCGGGCGCGAGGAGCCAGAGATCCTCGCCGACATGCTCACCGACGCGGAGCAGGCGCTGCGCCGCGAGGCGGTGCTCACAGCGATCGTCGCCGCCGAGCAGATCGAGCCGACCGAGGAGCAGATGCTCGAGGCCCTGCAGCCGACCGCCGAGCGCGAGGGCGTCGAGCCGGACAAGCTGCTCGCCGACCTGCGCGCCAACGGCCGCCTGGAGGAGCTGCGCGAGGATCTCGCCGCGCGACAGGCCGTCGAGCTCGTCGCCGAGCGAGCCAAGCCGATCTCCGTCGAGCAGGCGCAGGCGCGCGACGCACTGTGGACGCCGGACAAGGATGCCGAGCCCGCGCAGGCCGTCGCGGGCGGTGCGCAGCCGGCGTCCGGCAAGCTGTGGACACCCACCGGAGAGGGATCGGCCAGCTAGCCTCTAGAGGAATCTGGCACGCGAAGCGAAACCAAAGCGAGGACTATGAGCCCACTTGTTCCAATGGTCGTAGAGCAGACCTCGCGAGGCGAGCGAGCGTTCGACATCTACAGCAGGCTGCTCAATGAGCGGATCATCTTCCTCGGCACGCCCGTCGACGACCAGATCGCCAACCTGATCGTCGCGCAGCTGCTGCACCTGGAGTCCGAGGATCCCGAGAAGGACGTGTCGATCTACATCAACTCGCCCGGGGGGTCGGTGTACGCGGGTCTGGCGATCTACGACACGATGCAGTTCATCAAGCCCGACGTGCAGACGATCTGCGTCGGCATCGCCATGTCGATGGGCGCGCTGCTGCTCGCCGGCGGTGCCGCCGGCAAGCGCATGGCGCTGCCCAATGCGAAGATCCTCATCCACCAGGTCTCCTCCAGCTTCGAAGGCCAGGCCACCGACATCGAGATCCACGCCAAAGAGATCATCGACGTGCGCAAACGGCTCGACGAGATCATCGCCAAGCACACTCACAAGGAGCTCGACGTGGTCAGCAAAGACACCGATCGCGACTACTTCATGTCCTCCGAGGAGGCCAAGGAGTACGGCATCATCGACAGGGTCATCTCCGAGCACTAGATCTGGGTATGGCGCGACCGACCGACTCCAACGAGCAGCTGCTGTGCAGCTTCTGCGGCAAGTCCCAGCGGCAGGTCAAGAAGCTGATCGCCGGGCCGGGCGTGTACATCTGCGACGAGTGCATCGACCTGTGCAACGAGATCATCGACGAGGAGCTGTCCGCTCCGCCGGCGTTCGACCTGGAGAACCTGCCCAAGCCGCGTGAGATCTACGACGTGCTCGACGAGTACGTGGTCGGCCAGGACCCGTCCAAGCGCACGCTGTCGGTCGCCGTCTACAACCACTACAAGCGCGTGCAGATGATGATGTCCGGCGAGACCGACATCGAGCTGCAGAAGTCCAACATCCTGCTGCTCGGCCCGACCGGCTGCGGCAAGACGCTGCTCGCGCAGACGCTCGCGCGGATCCTCAACGTGCCCTTCGCGATCGCCGACGCGACGGCGCTGACCGAGGCCGGCTACGTCGGCGAGGACGTCGAGAACATCCTCCTGAAGCTGATCCAGGCCGCCGACTACGACGTCAAGAAGGCCGAGACGGGGATCATCTACATCGACGAGGTCGACAAGATCGCGCGCAAGGCCGACAACCCGTCGATCACGCGCGACGTCTCCGGCGAGGGCGTACAGCAGGCGCTGCTGAAGATCCTCGAGGGCACGCAGGCCTCGGTTCCGCCGCAGGGCGGGCGCAAGCACCCCCACCAGGAGTTCCTGACGATCGACACGACCAACGTGCTGTTCATCTGCGGCGGCGCGTTCGCCAACCTCGACAAGGTGATCGAGCGGCGCATCGGTCACAAGGGCGTCGGCTTCGCCGCGGCGATCGAGGCCAAGGCCGAGCGCGACACCGGCGAGGCCTTCGAGCACTGCCTGCCCGAGGATCTGATCGAGTACGGGCTGATCCCCGAGTTCATCGGCCGCCTGCCGGTCGTCTCGGCCGTGCACCAGCTCACGCGCGAGGATCTCGTGTCGATTCTCGTCGAGCCGCGCAACGCGCTCGTCAAGCAGTTCCAGCGCTTCTTCTCCTTCGACGGCATCGAGCTCGTGTTCTCCGAGGACTCGCTCACGGCGATCGCCGAGAAGGGGCTGGAGCGCGAGACCGGCGCGCGCGGGCTGCGCTCGATCATCGAGGAGATCCTGCTCGAGGTGCAGTTCGAGCTGCCCTCGCGGCGCGACGTGAAGAAGTGCGTCGTCACCAAGGAGACCGTCGAGAAGGGGCTCACGCCGACGCTCGTCACCGAAGCCGCGCCCGAAGAGGCCGGACTCGTCGCCTGCGCGAGGAGTCGGCCTGCGGAGCGCTCGCGCGACGCGCGCTCGCTAGTATCGCCCTGTGTCCAAGCACCGTGAGTCCAAGTCGCGCCTGAAGAGCACCGTCGGAGCGGTGCCCTGGCTGGTGCTCGTGCGTGGCGCGATGGTCGTCAGCAAGCGCTGGAACGCGCTGTCGGGCAAGGAGCGCGCGCGGCTGGTCGAGCTGGTGGGCGAATCGCGCGGGCGCACGAGCAACCTCAGCGTCAAGCAGCGCCTGGAGCTGCGCAAGCTCGCCGGCAAGCTGGACCTCAAGGGCATGGTCCGCGAGCTGGCGTCGCTGTGGCGCGGTGGACGCGGCGGGCGGCGCGGGCGAAAGCGTCACTAGGCGCGCTGCCGATGGCGAGCTTCGCCGCGAGCGAGCGAGCGCACGGATGACAGACGAGGATCTCGACAGCCTTTCCACGCACGAGCTGCACGACCGCGCGGTTCGTCGTGCCGAGCGCCATCTCGACGTGAAGTTCTTCTGGCGACTGCTGCAGCTGATCCCCGCTGCGCAGACCGTCAGCGGCGACGTGGGCGAGGGCGACTACGACATCCAGTCCTCCAAAGGGCTCATCTCAGATGCGCTGCACAGCGGCGACGGCGAGCTGGGCGAGGCGCTGCGGCCGGTCTTCGCCGACTACCTGCGCGAGCACGCCGACGCCTAGCGCGCCCGCCGCCGGCGCGGTCGCGCAGAGCATCTGATGACATCCTCCTCGCCACATCCCGCGCCGTGGGACCAGGCGCAGGCCGAAGCGCATCTGCGCTCGCTGGAGCTGTTCGGCATGCGCTTCGGGCTGGACCGCATGCACCGGATGATGACCGTGCTCGGCTCGCCCCAGCGCAGCTACGACACGATCCACGTGGTCGGCACCAACGGCAAGACCTCGACGACGCGCATGATCGCGGCGATCCTGCAGCGCCACGGCCTGCGCACGGCGGCGTACACCTCGCCGCACCTGATCTCCTACCGCGAGCGCCTGCAGATCGGCGAGCGCGATCTTCGCGCCGGAGGAGTTCGCCGCGGCGATCTCGCGTGCGGCGTGGGCGGCCGAGCGCGTCAACCGCACGCTCGCCGGCGACGACCACGTGACGCAGTTCGAACTGCTTACCGCCGGCGCGCTGTGGGAGATCGCCGAGCAGCGCGTGCAGGTCGCCGCGATCGAGGCCGGTCTCGGCGGACGCTACGACGCGACGTCGATGATCGAGTCGCGCGTGACCGTGCTGACGAACGTCGGCCTGGAGCACACCCGCTGGCTCGGTCCGACGGTGCGCGACATCGCCGAGGAGAAGCTCGCGGTGCTGCGCGCCCGGGACCACGCTCGTGCTCGGCGAGGAGCTGGCCGGCGAGGCGCTGGCTGTCGCCGAGCGCGTGGCGCAGGAGCGCGGCGCGCGCATCGTCGTCGCCTCGCCGCGCGCCAGACGATCCGCCGCTGCGCGCGGGCGGCGAGCTTTCAGCGGCGCAACTTCGCGCTCGCGCGCGTCGCCGCCGAGACCTACCTGCGCGAGACCGGCGTCGAGCTCGAGCGAGCGGGCGCTGCGCGCGGCCGCCGCGCAGACCGACCGTGAGCGGGCGCCTGCAGGTGGTCGGCGACGATCCGCTGACGGTGCTCGACGGCGCGCACAACCCCGATGCCGTGCAAGCGCTCGTGCAGGCGCTGCCGGAGACGTGATCGGGCGGCGCCCGCTGGCGCTCGTGCTCGGCGTGCTCGAGGACAAGGACGCCGCGGGCATGCTCGGCCCGCTGCTCGGCGTCGCCGAGCGAGCGTGGTTCACCGCTCCACCGAGCGGCCGTGCGCTGTCGCCGGCGGCGCTGCAGTCGCTCGCGCGCCAGCAGGGCTTCGAGCGCGTGTCGTGCGAGCCAGAGCCCGCCAGCGCGCGCTGGCGGAGGCTCGGCGGTGGGCCTCGCGAGCGCGGCGGCGCGGTGCTCGCGACGGGCTCGGTCTACCTCGTCGGCGACCTGCTCGCGCAGCTCGTCGCAGAGCGACGGCGCGCAGGACTCGGCACGTTTCCCGGCGAAGGGCTGCATCGTGAACGACGACGGCCCATCGGTGCTGACGATGATCGGCGCGGTGGCGCTGATCGTGGCGCTCGTGATCCTGGTGTTCTTCGCGGCCGGTTACGGATTCGGCCGTCTATTTCTCTAAACTCGGCCGGCCGATGCTCACCCTCTCATACTTCGGAATCGAAAGCAGCGGCCTGAACCTGGTCATCGACCTGCTGATCCTGTTCATCGTCGTGCTGTACCTGTCGCTGATCTACTGGACCTACGCCGACGCGCGCCGCGCGGATCGAGGACCCGATGCTCGTCGGCTGCGCCACCGCGGCGTCGCTGTTCCCGTTCGTCGGCACGATCGTCTACATGATCCTGCGCCCGCCCGAGTACCTCGAGGACGTGCGCGAGCGCGAGCTGGAGGTGCAGGCCGCCGAGGCGCGCCTGCACGAGTTCGACCACGCGCTGTGCCCGCACTGCGACTACCGCGTCGAGCGCGACTTCGTGCGCTGTCCGAGCTGCCTGCGCAAGCTCAAGGAGCGCTGCGTGAGCTGCTCGCGCCCGCTCGACCAGGCGTGGACGATCTGCCCCTACTGCGAGACCGAGGTCGCGCCGAGCGCGCCCGCCCGCCGCACGCGCCGCCGGCGCACGCAGGCGGCGATCGACGCGGAGCAGGCCGAGCTGGCGACCGACGCGCCCCGAGACCGCGCGCGCCAAGGCCGCGCGCGAGCGCAAAGAACGCGACGCCGCGCCGGTCATCGAGGCCGACGTGGTCGAGGAGCCGGCCGACGAGCAGGACACGCGCGCGACGCCGGTCGCCGCGACCGAGCCGGCGCCGCGCTCGCGCGGCGCGGTCGAGCTCTCGCCGCGCCCGCCCCAGCACCTAGATCACTCAAGCCAAAGGAACCCATGGACCGAACGCTGATCCTTGTAAAGCCCGACGCGTTCGCGCGCGGGCTGTCCGGCGAGATCATCGCCCGCTTCGAGCGCAAGGGGCTGAAGATCGTCGCGCTGCGCAGCATGACCGTCGAGCGCGAGCTGGCCGAGCGCCACTACGCCGAGCACGCCGAGCGGCCGTTCTTCGGCGAGCTCGTCGACTTCATCACCTCGGGGCCGATCGTCGCGATGGTGTTCGAGGGCGTCGACGCTGTCAAGGCCGCGCGCCAGGTGATCGGCGCGACCAACCCGCTGGAGGCGACGACCGGCTCGATCCGCGGCGACTTCGCGATCGAGATGGGCCAGAACATGGTGCACGGCTCGGACTCGGCCGAGTCGGCGGCGCGCGAGTCGGCTCTGTTCTTCCCCGACCTCTAGCCGCCGTCATCGCAAAGCCGCTTCCGCTCGTACTCGCCTCGCGCTCGCCGCAGCGGCGGCTGCTGCTGGAGCGCCTGGGCGTGCCGTTCACGGTCAGGGTCTCCGATGCGCAGGAGCTCGAGCAGGGCGAGGATCCGGCGCAGGTGGCGGTGGAGAACGCGCGGCGCAAGGCGCGCGCGGCTGCACGCGCGACGGGCGTGGCCGAGGCGGTGATCGGCTGCGACACGATCGTCGTGCTCGACGGCGCGATCTACGGCAAGCCGCGCGACGAGGCGGCCGCGCGCGCGACGATGAGCGCGCTGGGCGGGCGCACGCACGAGGTGCATCAGCGGCCTGGCGGTGCTGCTCTGCGAGGGCGGCTGCCGGTGCAGCTGCGCACGGCGGTGGCGCGCACGCGAGGTCAGCTTCCGCGCGCTCGACGACGAGCTGCTGGACTGGTACGTGGCGACCGGCGAGTGGCGCGAGCGCTCGGGCGGCTATGCGATCCAGGGACAGACCGGCGCGAGGCTCGCGCTGCAGGTGCGCGGCGAAGAGGAGAACGTCGTCGGCCTGCCGCTCGCGACGCTGCTGGAGCTGTATCCGGAGCTCTCGAAAGCTTGATTTACGGGGCGCCTACGGCGCCACGATGTTCGGTCTGCGCGGCCGGCCACGCGCGCTGGGCGCGGGGGCGATTTCCCCTGCAAAACCGCTGGCGGCCCTATCGGGCGCCAAGGGACGTTCGCTACACTGCGCCACCGGGCAAGCCTCAGATCGCCGATCGGCAGACACATCAGCCGAGGCTCGCTGGCCGATCTCCGATCGGCAGCGACGCGGGGTCGAGGGCGAGCGCAGCCTCCTTCTCATAAATGGGCATCTTCAGCTATCTGACAGGTTTTGGCGGCCGCGACATGGCCGTCGACCTGGGGACCGCCAACACGCTCGTGTACGTGCGCGGGCGCGGCATCGTGCTGTCGGAGCCGAGCGTCGTGGCGATCGACTCGCGCACCGGCGAAGTGCACGCGGTGGGCATCGAGGCCAAGCGCATGCTCGGCCGCACGCCCGGCACGATCCAGGCGATCCGCCCGCTGAAGGACGGCGTGATCGCCGACTTCGACGTGACCGAGGAGATGCTGCGCCACTTCATCCAGAAGGTCCACCAGAACCGCTGGGCGCACCCGCGCGTGGTCGTCTGCGTGCCCTCCGGCGTGACCGGCGTGGAGAAGCGCGCGGTCGAGGAGGCATGCCTGTCGGCGGGCGCGCGCACCGCCTATCTGATCGAGGAGCCGATGGCGGCGGCGATCGGCGCCGGCCTGCCGGTCGGCGAGCCGACCGGCTCGATGGTCGTGGACATCGGCGGCGGCACCTCCGAGGTCGCGGTGATCTCGCTCGGCGGCATCGTCGTGTCGCAGTCGATCCGCGTCGGCGGCGACGAGATGGACGAGGCGATCATCAACTACGCCAAGCGCGAGTACAAGCTGCTGATCGGCCAGCAGACGGCCGAGGAGCTGAAGCTGGAGATCGGCTCGGCATGCCCGATGGCCGAGGAGCTGCAGGCGGAGATCCGCGGGCGCGACATGGTCGCGGGACTGCCCAAGACGGTCGTGCTGACCAGCGAGGAGATCCGCCAGGCGCTGGAAGAACCGCTCAACCAGATCCTCGACGCGGTCAAGGAGACGCTCGACCGCACGCCGCCGGAGCTCGCCTCGGACATCATGGACCGCGGCATCATGCTCGCGGGCGGCGGCGCGCTTTTGCAGGGGCTGGACGAGCGGCTGCGCGAAGAGACGCAGATGCCGGCTCACCTGGCCGAGTCGCCGTTGACGTGCGTGGCCGTCGGCTCGGGGCGGTCGCTGGAGGAGTTCGAGGCGATCCACCGCTCCAATCGCAAATCTCGCAGCCGTCAGCGCAACCGGCGGTGAGCGCCGTGCCTGTTACGGGCACGCGCACCCGGGGGTACTCTTTCCCTTGAACGCTTCGGAAGGTCGCTATTCGTGTATGACAAGACGGTCCGGCGTCGACGTGCGGTGCTTGCGCTGCTCGTCGTGCTCTCCCTGATACTGCTGACCGCCTACTTCGGCGAGGCCTCCGAACGGTGGGCTGCACTCCGTCCAACGTGGCTTTCTGACGGTCGTCTCGCCGATCCAGAACGGCGCCAACAAGGCGCTGAAGCCGGTGCGCGACCTGATCGGCTGGTTCGGCGACACGCTGCACGCCAAAGGCCAGCGCGACGAACTGCGCAAGCAGGTCGAGAAACTGCGCGCCGAAGTGATCGCAAACCAGTCCGAAAAACACTCCTATCGCGAACTGCTGACGCTCTATCAGCTCGACAACCAGCTGAGCGTCAAGGACTACCACCCGATCACCGCGACGGTCGTGGCCAAGTCGCCGAACGTGTGGTACTCGACCGTCACGATCGACAAGGGCGAATCCTCGGGCGTGCACGTCAACGATCCGGTGATCAACGGCGAAGGGCTCGTCGGCAAGGTCGCCCAGGCCGCCTCCGACGGGGCGCAGGTGACGTTGATCACCGACAGCTCGGTGGGCGTGTCCGCGCGCATCGGCACGTCCAACGCGACTGGCATCGTGCAGCCGAAGGTGGGCGACCCCAACGATCTGCTGCTGCAGTACCTGCCGGCCAACACGCAGGCCAACCGCGGCGAATACGTGGTCACGTCGGGCACCGTGTCCAGCCCCGACGACTCGCTGTACCCGCCGGGAATCCCGATCGGGCAGGTCACCTCGACCAACGAAGAAAGCGCCTACCGCTCGGTCAACGTGCATCCGCTCGCCGACCTGCACAATCTCGACGTGGTGCAGGTGCTGACCGCCGCGCGCGGGACGCTGCCCTCCAACCTCAGCCGCCTGACGGTCAGCCTGCCTCCCGGCCAGCACGCCGGGCAGTCCTCCGGCGAAACAGCTCGCGTCGACCTCCGGCGGCGGATGACGCCCGAGCTTCCCGTCAGCGCTGCTCATGCGCATCGCCGTGCTCGGCGTCGTCTTCGTGTTCTTTCAGATCGGCGTCGTCTCGGAGGTGCCGGTGTTCGGCGTCAGTGCCGACCTGTCACCGCTGCTCGTCGCCTTCGTCGGCCTGCTGTGCGGTTCGACGGTCGGCGCCGCGACGGGCTTCGCCGTCGGCCTGCTCGTCGATCTCGCCCTCGTGCAGACGCTCGGCGTGACGTCGCTCACGCTGACCGTCGTCGGCTACTGGGCCGGTCGCCTGCGCGAACTGCGCGACCCGCAGGCGGCGCTCACGCCGCTGCTCGTCGGCGCCGCGGGAGCGGCAGCGGCCGCGGTCGGCTACTCGCTGGTGCAGTTCCTGCTCGGCGTGGACGCTCCCGTGAGCTTCGAGCTGCTGCGCCAGATCGTGCTCGGCGTGGTCGTCGACACGATCATCGCTCTGCCCGTCTACGCGGTCGTGCGCCGAAGCCTCGTCGGCGGTCTACCGGACGACCCGCGTCGCCGCCGCCGCCGTGCGTACACGACCGGCGGTTTGTCACCGCTGTCGCGATCCCGATGACACGAGCGGCTCGAACATGAGTGCGATCGAGCCCGCCGGGCGGCGATCGGAGCGGATCCCCGTGTCGCCGCAGCTGGCGCTGCGCGTGGCGATCCTCGGCGGTCTGGCGATGGCGATGTTCGCGATCATCTTCTTCCGCCTGTGGTTCCTGCAGGTGCTGTCCGGCGAACAGTACGTCCAGCAGGCCAACGCCAACCGCGCGCGCGACCTGCCCGTCGCGGCGCCGCGCGGGGAAATCCTCGACCGCGAAGGCAAGCCGCTGGTCGCCAGCCGCACGACCAACGCGGTGCAGATCGTGCCCTCGGCGCTGCCGCCGGCCGGGAGGAGCCGAGCGGGCGCGGGCGGTGGGCTTTTGGTACCGCAGGCTCGGCGGCGTTCGGTAGTTGTGACGGCAGCGGGTGTGCTGGATCGTAGGCGCAGGGCCGGCGGGCTGCAGCGGATCGCTGTACCGGCGCGCCATCCTCGGCGTCGCTCTCAAGCGCTGCTGGGGATGAGCCGGTGACGGCTCAGCCTCGCAAGATCGCAGGCGCGTGGTCAAGGGCGAACGGCGCTGCCATATGCGCCGGTGACGATCAAGACGGATGCCGGGCGTGGCGCGCTGACCGTGCTCGCCGAGCGCCAGAGCGAGTTCCCGGGGGTCACCCAGCAGCCGGTCTCGATTCGCGCCTACCCGTATGGCCCGATGGCCGCGCAGGTGCTCGGCTATGTCGGTCAGGTCTCCGAAGGCGAGCTCAAGCTGCGCGCGTTTGATGGCGTCAAGCAGGGGACGGTGGTCGGCCAGGAAGGCCTGGAGTACTACTACGACCGCTACCTGCGCGGCCAGCAGGGGATCGAGCGCGTGGAGGTCAACGCCGCCGGCTATCCCGTGCCGAGCAACCTGGCGCCGACGCCGCCCAAGGCTGGCTACAGCCTCAAGGTGACGCTCGATCTGGGCCTGCAGCACGAGGGCGAAAAAGCACTGCTGCAGGGCATCGAAAACGCGCGCGCCGGCGGCAAACCGGCCGACGCGGGGGCGTTCGTCGCGCTCGACCCGCGCAACGGGCAGGTGCTCGCGATGGGCTCCTCGCCGACGTTTGACCCGAACAAGTTCGCCAAACCGCTGACCAAGAGCGAATACGCCGCGCTCGAGGGCAAAACCGGCGCCTCGGGCGAAGAAGCGCCCGCGCCGCTGACCGACCGCGCGGTCAACGGCGACGTACCCGACCGGCTCGACGTTCAAGCCGATCACCGCCATGGGAACGCTGGAAGCCGGCGTGATCAACCCGAGCGAGGGCCTCGGTGCGGGCCAGTGCATCCACGTCTCGACCGAGCAGTTCTGCAACGCCGGCAAGGCCGACTACGGCGCGGTAGGCCTCGTCGAAGCGCTGAAGGTCTCCTCCGACACCTACTTCTTCGAAGCCGGCGAGCTGGCCAACAGCCACGGCAACGTGATCCAGCAGGAGGCGCACAAGCTCGGCGTCGGCCAGCAGACCGGGATCGACCTGCCGAGCGAGATCACCGGCCTGGTCCCCGACCGGGCCTGGCGCGCGAAGGTCGGCCGCGAGGAGCTGGCCTGTGAGAAACGCCGCCACGTATCCAGCTGCGGCATCTCCGACGGGCGCCCGTGGAGCGTCGGCGACAACATGCACCTTGCGGTCGGCCAGGGCGACCTCCTGACCTCGCCGCTGCAGATGGCCGTCGCCTACTCGACGCTGGCCAACGCGTTCACCAACGGCGGCAACGGCTGGGTCGTGCGCCCGCACCTGGGCATGGAGATCGATGCCTCCCAGGGCCGGCTGGTGCAATCGCTGAGCTTCCCCGCCGAGCGTCACGTGCATCTCAACGACGAAGACTTGAACCTGGTGATGCAGGGCATCCACGAGGCCGCCAGCCAGCCGGGCGGGACGTCGGCGGCGGTGTGGGCCGGCTGGAACCAGGCCCAGCACCCGGTCTACGGAAAGACGGGCACCGCCCAGCACATCGGCAAAGAAGATCAGTCCTGGTACATGTGCTACGTCGGCGACCCCACGCGCCCGATCGTGATCGCCGTGACAGTCGAGCAGGGCGGCTTCGGCGCGGAAACGGCGGCGCCGGTGGCGCGCCTGCTGGCATCGCAGTGGTTCGGCCAGGCCAAGAAGTTCGTCGCCGGGAGCTCGCACACGTTTTGAGCCCGCTCAGCCCGATCACCGCGCCCGAACAGGCCCAGCCCGTTGCCACGCCACGCACGCTGCGCCTGCCGCTGGACCCGCTGCTGACGCTTGCCGTGGTCGGACTGGCGATCTGCTCGATCGTCACGCTCGGCGCGGCGACGCGCGACCTCGTCGCCGGCCAGCCGCACTACTACGTCGACCGGCAGCTGACCTACCTGATCGTCGGCACGCTGCTGATGATCGCGCTGTCGCGCCTGGACTACTCGCGCCTGCGCCCGCTGAAAAACGCGATCTACGGGACGCTCATCTTCACGATCCTCGCGGTGCTCGCGCTCGGGCACACCGCGCGCGGATCGCAGCGCGCGATCAACCTGCCGTTCTTCTCCTTCCAGGCCTCCGAGCTCGGCAAGGTGCTGCTGACGGTCGCGCTCGCCTCGCTGGTCGTCGACCGCGCCAGACGCCTGCGCGACCGCGACACGACCGCGCTGGTGATGCTCGCGGCGCTCGTGCCGGCGATGTTCGTGATCGCCCAGCCGGATCTCGGCTCGGGGATGGTCTACGTGGTGATCGCCTTCACGCTGCTGTTCGTCGCCGGCGCGTCGTGGAAGCACCTGACTGCGCTGCTGGCGCTCGGCGTGGTGGCGCTCACGTTCGTGCTCGTGGCGGCGCCGGCCGTCGGCGTGCACGTGCTCAAGCCCTACCAGGTGCAGCGCCTGACCGCCTTCCTTCACCCCACGACCAACTCGCAGAAGGAAGGCTACCAACAGGAGGAGTCCAAGATCGCGATCGGCTCGGGGCAGAAGTTCGGTCGCGGCACCAACGCGACGCAGACGAAGCTCAACTACGTGCCCGAGGATCACACCGATTTCGTGTTCGCCGCGGTGGGCGAGCAGTACGGCTTCGTCGGCGCCGCGTTCGTGCTGGCGCTGTACGGGCTGCTGATATGGCGTGCGTTGCGCATCCTCGCGATGTCCAAGGACCTGTTCGGCTCGCTCGTCGCTGCCGGTGTAGCGGCTATGCTCATGTTTCAGGTCTTTGTCAACGTGGGAATGACGATCGGGATCATGCCCATCACCGGCGTCACGCTGCCGCTCATGAGCTATGGCGGCTCGTCGGTCATCACCACACTGTTGGCAGTGGGCCTGTTGCAATCGATTTACATCCAGGCACGCGCCTCCCAAGCAATGAAGGGTCGCGTCCTGCGCTAACAGACACCGATGAACGCCCCGCATTTCCCGCCAGACCGTCAGCCCGCCGAGGCGAGCATCGACGACGTCGCGGAGCGGTGGCCGGCCATCGATGTGTTTGCCGACCCGCGGGCCTGGAGCCCGTCGCGAGGGCGCCTGCAGCATGGGCGCCCGTACGCCTCGGGCTCGGCCTCAACCCAAACCGAAAGACTGGTTCACATTGAAAAAGCAAGTTCTCGTCAGCGTCGATCGCGCGGAGACGCGCGTCGCGCTTCTGGAGGCGACCGGCGCACCCGCGGCGCGCGCCTCGGCGACTCGCAAAGGTGCCGCCCCGGCCGCCAAATCCCCAGCGTCGAAAGCGAGCTCGCGCAAACGCGCTGCTAAGAGCCCGGAGGCCGGCTACCGCATCGCCGAGCTCTACATCGAGCGCCGCGGCGGGCGCTCGATCGTCGGCAACATCTACAAGGGCAAGGTGGACAACGTGCTGCCCGGCCTGGAGGCCGCGTTCGTCGACATCGGCCTGGAGAAGAACGGCTTTTTGCACGTCGACGAGATCGTGCTGCCGGGCGTCGAGGCGCCCAAACGGGGCCGCGGCAGCGGCAGCGGCAGGCGTATCTCAGACCTGCTCAAGCCCGGCCAGGAGATCGTCGTGCAGGTCGTCAAGGACCCGCTGAAGACCAAGGGCGCGCGGCTGTCGATGGAGCTTACGATCGCCGGGCGCTACATGGTCTACGCGCCCAGCGGCGAGGGGATCGGCGTATCGCGGCGCCTGGAGGACAAGGAGCGCGACAGGCTGCGCCGGCAGACCTCCAAACTGGAGATCGGCGGCGGCGGCGTGATCGTGCGCACGGCGGCACACGGCGCCAAGCGCGAGGACTTCGAGCGCGAGCTGAAGTACCTGCACAAGCTGCACGAGGTGCTCGAGAAACGCGTGCGAGGACACGACCGCGCCGGATCTCGTCTTCCAGGAGGCCGATCTGTCGGTGCGCGTCGTGCGCGACATCTTCTCGGCGCACTTCGAGCGCGCGATCGTCGACGACGAGCAGCAGTACCGCCGCCTGGTGTCGTTCTTCACGCGGACCGCCCCCGAGCTCGTCGAGCGCGTCGAGCTGTGGCAGCAGGAGGAGCCGCTGTATGAGGCCTACGGCGTCGACAAGGCGATCGACGGGCTGCTCTCGCGCCGCGTCGACCTGCCCAGCGGCGGCTATCTGATCATCGACTACGCCGAGGCGCTGACGGTGATCGACGTCAACTCGGGATCGTTCATCGGCCGCGGCAAGGGCGCCGGCCTGGAGGACACGATCACCAAGACCAACCTCGAGGCGGCCGAGGAGGTCGTCAACCAGCTGCGCCTGCGCGACATCGGCGGGATCATCGTCATCGACTTCATCGACATGGCCCGCGCGCGCAACCGCGACGCGGTGATGAAGGTCCTGCGAAAGACGCTCGACGAGGACCGCACGAAGACCTTCACTGCGGAGATCTCAAAGCTCGGGCTCGTCGAGATGACGCGCCAGAACGTCACCGAGGGCGTGCGCGAGATCATGAGCCGCCCGTGCCCGACCTGTGAGGGCGAGGGCGTGATCCGCTCAGAGGAGACGATCGCGATCGAGTTCGAGCGCCGCCTGCGCGACGTCGCGCGTGGAGAACCCCGACGTCGAAGCGTTCCTCGTGCAGATCAACCCGCGCGTGACGGCCGAGTTCACCGGCCACGGCTCGCGCGTGCTGCACGCGCTGGAGGCCAAGACCGGCAAGTCGTTCTTGTTCGAGGGCTCAGAAGGTCTCGCGCTCGACCACTTCGCGATCACCTTCCAGGGAACCCGCGAGGAGGTGGAGGAGCGCGCGCTGCCCTTCCGCCAGGGCGACGAGGTGCTCGTGGAGATCGTCGAGCCGCATATGTACGACGTCGACGACGCGGTGGCGAAAATCGACGGCTACATCATCTCCATCGCCGGGGCGGCCGCCCACGTGGGGACCAAGCGCATGGTGCGAATCGACCAGGTCGGGCGCACGGCGGCCAGCGCACTGCTGCTCGACGAGTCCGGCGAGGTGGTGGTCGCGCCGGCCCGCGCGACGACGGCGCGCAACGGGCGTGCGGCCAAACGCGCCCCGTCCTCCGGCGAGGGTGGACGCGCCGGCGAACGCACGAGATCACGCTCGCGCGGGCGCCGCGCGCCGGCCGACAGCGAGGACGCCGACGTGCGCCGCGAAGCCGGGCTGCACGAGTCCGCGACGGCGATCGACTCCGAGCCCGAGGAGGCTCCGGCAGTCGCCGCCGATGAGGCAAGTGCGCCCGAGGATGCGCCGCAGAGCTCGAGCGAGGCTACGCAGGAGGGCGAGGACAAGTCGCAGGGCGACAGCGCCGACGATGGCCTACAATCCAAGCCTCGGCGTCGTGGCCGCAGGGGCGGGCGACGCCGTTCGGCTGCCAAGGCGAAGGCGACTCCGGAATAGCGCCGAGCGCGGCGTCGGTCTGACCTCGGGCGCCTTGCCCGCGAGAGAGAATCGAGAAAAACCAAGATATGTACGCGATCGTCAAGACAGGTGGCAAGCAGTACCGCGTCGAGCGCGGCCAGCGGCTGCTGGTCGAGCGCCTCGCCGCCGACGAGGGCTCAGACGTCGCGCTGGAGCCGATCCTCTACCGCTCCGACGAGCCGGTGTTCGACAAGGCCGGCCTGGAGTCGGTGAAGGTGACCGCAAAGGTCGTCGCGCACGTGCGCGGCGAGAAGCTGCGCGTGTTCAAGTTCAAGCCCAAGCGCGGATACAAGCGCCGCACCGGCCATCGCCAGGACCTGACGCAGATCGAGGTCACCGAGATCACGCAGGGCAAAGCCAAAGCGCGGCCAAAGCCAGCGCCGAGAAACCGGCCGCCGCCAAAGCCGCGGCGAAAGCGCCCGCGCAGGCCAAAGCCAAACCGGCCGCGAAAGCCGCGAAAACCGCCGGCGCCAAACCGGCCAAAGCGTCCGAAAGTGAAGGAGGAGCCGGCAGATGGCTCATAAGAAGGGGCTCGGCTCCAGCCGAAACGGACGCGACTCAAACGCGCAGCGTCTCGGCGTGAAGACGTTCGCCGGCCAGGTCGTCACCGGTGGCGAGATCATCGTGCGCCAGCGCGGCACGCGCTTCCGGCCGGGCGCAGGCGTCGGCATCGGCAAGGACGACACGCTGTACGCGCGCGCCGCGGGCACGGTGCAGTTCACCACCGGTCGCCGCGGGCGCACGGTGAGCGTGCTGCCCGACTCCGGCGCGTAGGGCTCGCGCGATGAACGCCCGCCGAGCCGCCGGTCTGCTCGGCGCGGGGCGCGCCGCCCTGGGAGCGGCGGTGCTGGCTCGCGCCGGAGGCGGTCACCTCGCACTGGCTGGGGCGAGGACAACGCCTCGCATCCGGCGGTGCGCTACCTGGCGCGCTCGGTCGGTGCGCGCGACCTCGCGCTCGGCGTGCTCGCGCTCTGCACGCTCGACAACGCCGGCGTGGCATCGCAGGTGCAGGCGGCGTGCGCGGTGTCGGACGCTGTCGATGCGCTGGCGACGGTCGCCGTGCGCTCAAAGCTGCCGCGCGTCGGCGCGATCGGCACGGTCGCCGTGGCCGGCGCGGCGGCTGTCGCCGGCTTCTACCTCTCGCGCGCGCTGGCCGACTCCTGAGCTGCGCGCTAGCCCTGCTGGGCGGTGGGCCGCACGAGGATCTCGTTGACGTTGACGTGCGGCGGTTGTGAGATCGCGTAGATCACCGCGCGCGCGATGTCGTCGCCGTGCAGCGCGTCGGCCGGTTTGTCGTCGAAGAACGGCGTGTCGACCATTCCGGGCTCGATCAGCGTTACGCGGATGCCGGTTCCGTGAAGATCCTGGCGCGCGGCCTCGCCCATCGCCGTGACGGCGTGCTTGGTGCACGAGTACATCGAGCCGGGCAGCGCGCGGCGCCCGGCGACGCTCGAGGTCAGCAGCAGGTGCCCGCCGGACTGCTTCAGCGAGGGGATCGTCGCACGCAGCGTCAGCGCGGCGCCGTAGACGTTCGTCAGGACCATCTCGCGCCAGTGCTCGGGCGTGTCGCTGAGAAAGCCTCGCGGCCCGCCGAAGCCCGCGTTGGCGAAGGCCGCGTCGAGCTGCCCGTAGGCCTCAAGCGCACGCTCCACCAGGTTCTGCTGGGCGTCCCAGTCGGTGACGTCGCACTGCACCGCGAGCGCCCGCTCAGAGCCGCCGAGCTCCTCGGCGAGGCTCTGCAGCCGATCCAGCGAGCGAGCCGCGAGCACCAGGCGCCAGCCCGCCGCCGCGGCATGGCGCGCGGTCGCCTCGCCGATTCCCGACGACGCGCCGGTGATCAAGAGGACGGGGTCGGTCGCGGCGGCTGCGTGCGTGCTCATCTGCTCTGCTCCTCTGCTCGGGTTCGCTGTAGGCCCCATCTAGCCACATCTGCAGGCCGGGCCGCGCGGCGGCGGCTGTCACGATGTTCGCGATGCTCCACGATCGCGCGAGGATCCACGTGTCAGCCGGCGCCGGCGGCGACGGCTGCATGAGCTTTCGCCGCGAAGCGAAGGTGCCGCGCGGCGGCCCCGACGGCGGCGACGGCGGGCGCGGGGGAGCCGTCGTGCTGGTGTGCGACGACTCGCTGCGCGACCTGCAGGCCTTCAAGCGCAAGGCGCGCTACCAAGCCGGACGCGGTGGGCACGGCGAAGGCGCCCAGCGTCACGGTGCCGATGGCGAGACGCTGACCCTCGGCGTTCCGCCCGGGACGCAGATCGCGGCTTCCGGCGAGGACGGCGGCGACCTGGCCGGGCGTCGCTGGGAACTGCTCGCGCACGGCCAGCAGGCGACCGTCGCGGGCGGCGGCTCGGGCGGCAAGGGCAACAAGCGCTTTGCCACGCCCACGCGCCAGGCGCCGCGCTTTGCAGAGCGCGGGCTCGCCGGCGAGGAGGGCTGGCTGGAGCTGCAGCTGAAGCTGCTCGCCGACGTCGGCCTGGTGGGCCTGCCCAATGCCGGCAAGTCCTCGCTGCTGGCGCGCCTGACGCGCGCCGCGCCGAAGGTCGCCGACTACCCGTTCACGACCCTCTCACCGGTGCTCGGCGTGCTGGAGGGCGAGGACCGCCAACTCGTGCTCGCCGACATTCCCGGGCTGATCGAAGGCGCCAGCGACGGCGCCGGTCTCGGCCACGACTTCCTCGCGCACGTCGAGCGCACGCGTCTGCTCGTGCACGTGCTCGACGTCGCGCCCGAGCTCTCCGGCGGCGCAGGACGCGGCCGTCAACCACGCGACGATCGAGCGCGAGCTGGCCGCCCACGACGAGCGTCTGGCACGCCTGCCGCGCGTGCTCGCGCTGTCCAAGTGCGATCTCGTCGACGAGGCGCGCGTGCGCGAAGCGGTGGAGCATTGGCGCGAGCTGCTCGGCGAGGACGTGCCGGTGATCGCCACATCCAGCGCCACCGGCAGCGGCGTGCGTGAGCTCGCCAACGAGCTGCTGCGCCGCGTGCCGGCGATCGATGTCGCGGGCCGGCTGCGAGCAGCGACGGCGGCGGCGGCGCGGACGGGGCGCTCTCGATCACGGCGGACGGCGGCGAGGAGCTCGCCGAGCACATGGTCTTTCGCCCGGCTGCCGACAGCGGCTTCACCGTCGAGCGCGTGGGGCCGCGCTCGTTCGCCGTGCGCGGGCGGGGCATCGAGCGTCTGATGGCGCGCTATGACGTCGACAACGAGGACGCGATGGCCTACTTCGAGGGACGGCTGCGCAGGATCGGCGTGCTCGGAGCACTGCAGGCGCGAGGGCTTCGCTCCCGGCGACGAGATCGAGATCGGCGGCGTGACCTTCGAGCTGGACCCCGCCGCTCCCGCCTAGCGGGACGTAAGCTCCCAGCATGAGACGCGTGGTCGTCAAGCTCGGCTCGAGCGTCGTCGCCGACAGCGACGGTGAGCCGCGCGCGGAGGTGCTGCGCAACGTGTGCGAGGCGCTCGCGGGCGTGCACCGCTCGGGCGGCGAGGTGATCGTGGTGACCAGCGGCGCGATCGCGCGCGGGATGAGCGTGATGGGCCTCGCACAGCGCCCCAGCTCGATCCGCGAGCTGCAGGCCGCCAGTGCGGTCGGGCAGGGAAAGCTCTACCGCATCTACGACGAGCTGCTGCGCGAGCGCGGCGTGACGAGCGCGCAGGTGCTGCTGACGTTCTTCGACATGAGCGCGCGCACGCACTACCTCAACGCTCGCCAGACGCTGATCACGCTGCTGGAGTGGCGCGTGCTGCCGGTGATCAACGAGAACGACACGACCGCGACAGACGAGATCTCCTTCGGCGACAACGACTTCCTCGCCGCGCAGGTGGCGGTGCTGGTGGGCGCCGACGAGCTGATCCTGCTGACGGACATCGACGGGCTCTACACCGCCGACCCGCGCCTGTACCCCGACGCGAAAATCGTGCGCGAGGTCGACGACTTCGCGGGGCTGGCACGAGCTGGAGATCGGGCACACGACCTCGCCGCTGGGCTCGGGCGGGATGCGCTCGAAGGTCGTCGCCGCCGACATGGCCACAGCGGCCGGGATCGCGACTGTGATCTGCAACGGCGTGCGTGCGGAGGCGCTGCCGGCGGCGCTGGCGGGCGAGCGCGAGGGAACTCGCTTCGCCGCGCGCGAGGCACGCTACAGCTCGTTCAAGCTCTGGCTGAAGTACGCCAAGCCCTCGCGCGGGACGCTGCTCGTCGACGCCGGCGCGGCGCGCGCCGTGCGCGAGGGGAGCGCCAGCCTGCTGCCGGTCGGGGTGGTCGAGGTGCTCGGCGAGTTCGATGCCGGCGACGCGGTGGACATCGCACAGGCCGGCAGCCGCGCCGGCGAGAGCCCGTTGGCGCTGGCAAGGGCATCTGCAACTACTCCGCGACCGAGCTGCGCCGCGTGCAGGGGATGAAGTCGACCGCCGCGCGCGAGGTGCTGCCTCGCGCCAGCGAGGAGGCGGTGCATCGCGACTACCTCGTGATGGACTGACGCGTCGTACCCTTTAGTGGTTATGGCCACGGCCGTCACCTCGGTAGCCGACGTCTGCCGCGCCGCCAAGCTCGCATCGCGCGTGCTCGCGCGTCTGGACAGCGACGTCAAGGACGCCGCACTGGCGGCGATGGCCGGCGCGCTGGAAAGCCGCGTGCAGGAGATCCTCGAGGCCAACGCGCGAGACGTGCAGGCGGGTGTGGAGAACGAAATCGGCGAGGCGCTGCTCGATCGCCTGCGCCTGGACGAGGCGCGCGTGCTGGCGATCGCCGGCGCCGTCAGGCAGGTTGCGGCGCTCGCCGATCCGGTCGGCGAGCTGATCGATGGGCGGCGCCTGCCCAACGGCCTGGACGTGCGCAAGGTGCGCGTGCCGCTGGGGGTCGTCGCGGTCGTCTACGAGGCGCGGCCGAACGTCTCGATCGACGCCACCGCGCTGTGTCTGAAGTCGGGCAACGCGATCGTGCTGCGCGGCTCCTCCTCGGCCGAGCACTCAAACGCGGTGCTCGCGCAGATCGCCGGCGAGTCGGCGCTCGCGGCTGGGCTGCCGGAGGGCTGCGTCGGTCTCGTGGCTGGAGGCGGCCGCGAGGAGCTGGCCGAGCTGGCGACGCAGAAGGACAGCGTCGACCTGATCATCCCGCGCGGCGGCGAGGGCCTGAAGGACGCCCTGCAGGCTGTCGCCACGGTGCCGGTCATCTACGCCGCCTCGGGCAACTGCCACGTCTACGTGGACGCCTCGGCGCAGTTGGACTGCGCCGAGGCGATCGTGCTCAATGCGAAGGTCCAGCGTCCGGGGGTGTGCAACGCGGCCGAGACGCTGCTCGTGCACGAGGACGTTGCCGCGCAGTTCCTCCCGCGCGCGGTCGCCGCGCTGCAGGCCGAGGGAGTGCTCGTGCGCGCCGACGAGCGTACGCTCGCACTCGTCGCCGCGGGCGGCGGGGCGCATTCGGCTGCTGCGCTCGAGCCCGCCGGCGAGGAGGACTGGGCGGGCGAGTACCTGGCGCTGATGCTGGCCGTGCGCGTCGTCGACTCCGTCGAGGAGGCGATCGAGCACATCGCGCGCTACGGCAGCGGGCACTCCGAGGCGATCGTCACGCGCGACACGGAGGCGGCGCGCGCCTTTCAACTCGGCGTCGATGCGGCGTGCGTGTACGTCAACGCGTCCACGCGCTTCACCGACGGCGGCGAGTTCGGCATGGGCGCGGAGATCGGCAACTCGACGCAGAAGCTGCACGCGCGCGGCCCGATCGGCCTGCGCGAGCTGTGCACCTTCAAGTACCTCGTGGAGGGCGACGGACAGATCCGTGCCTGAGCGCCCGCCGCCGCACGAGGAGCTTCGCTCGCTCGGCATCCTCGGTGGGACGTTCAACCCGCCGCATCTCGGCCACCTGGCGATCGCACGTCATGCGCGCAGCGAGCTGTCGCTGCAGCGCGTCGCGCTGGTGCCGGCCGGCACGCCGCCGCACAAGCCGGTCGAGCACGATCCCGGATGTGGGCACCGCCTGGCGATGTGCCGATTGCTCGTCGAAGCTTGCGACGAGCTGACGGTGTGCGCGCTGGAGACAGAGCGCGATGGGCCGTCCTATACCGTGGATACCTTGAGCGCCCTACATGCCAGCCATCCGCAGGCCCAGCTGACGCTGATCGTGGGAGCCGACATCGCGAGCACGCTGCCGGCGTGGCGCGAACCGCAGCGGCTGCTCGAGCTCGCCGAGCTCGCCGTCGCGGCCCGCCCGGGCAGCCGGCGCCGAACCGTTCGCGATGCACTGGGCCCGCTCGCCGACGATGCGCGCGTGGACTTCCTGAACGCTCCGGCGATCGACGTGTCCTCATCGCAGGTGCGCAAGCGCGTGCTCGCGGGGGAGCCGATCGGCGAGCTCGTCGGCGACGCCGTTGCCGGCTACATCGCGGCACACGGGCTGTACGGCGCGGGCGTGAGGGCGGCGAGCTGATGCAGGGAGCAGAGCTGCTCGCCGAGATCGCCCGCCTGGCCGCCGACAAGAAGGCGATCGACGTCGTCGAGCTGGACCTGCGCGGGGTGCTCGGCTACACCGACTACTTCGTGATCTGCTCGGGCAACACGACGCGCCAGACCAAGGCGATCCACGACGGCATCCTGCAAGGGCTCAAGCAGGCCCACGGCACCGCCCCGCGCCGCGTCGAGGGGACCGGCCGCGCGGATTGGATCCTGATGGACTACCTCGACGTGGTCGTGCACATCTTCACGCCCGACGCGCGCGACTACTACCGCCTCGAGCAGCTGTGGGGCGAGGCGCCCTCGCGCGTCGCCGACAGCGCCTAGACGGCGTCGCTCGGGCGCTGCGCAAATCGGCCGGTCAGAGACGTCGCCCGCACACTCGCGGGCTGCGCAAACCCAAGACACGGGGTGGACGAGCGTCGCATTGATCTACGTCGCGCGCTGCGGATAGGGTGCCAACGACAGCGCCTGCGGGTGGCGCGAGGCGCGTTGAAGGGGGAGAGAACATGCATTCATCCTCGGCTGCTCGCAGCCGTCAACTGCCGTTCGCCGCGATCGCCCTGCTCCTGCTTGGGGCCCTGATCTGGAGTCTCGGTTCGCTCACCGCGCAGGCGCGCGCCGACGGCCCCGGCTCGGGTTCGCCCTGGACGGCCAGCGTCGGCGACTCCTACATCTCAGGCGAGGCCGGACGCTGGGCCGGCAACACGAACGGGAGCTCCTCGGCGATCGATGCGGGCGGCTCGAAAACCTACGACGACAATGCCGCCGGCAACGCCGAACTGATCTCCGGCTGTCATCGCTCCAAAGCGGCCGAGGTCTACATCGGCGGCGGCGTGAGCGGCGAGAACCTCGCCTGCTCGGGCGCCAAGACGTCGACGTTCACCGAAGGCAGCACGTTCAAGCCGGGTCTGGACTTCTACAACTCCGGCGGCAAAGAAGGCCAGGCGCTGATGCTCCAGCACTTCGCCGCGACGCACAACGTCAAGCTCGTCGCCGTGTCGATCGGCGGCAACAACTTCAACTTCGCGAGCATCGTGCAGACGTGCGTCGAGGATTGGCTGCTGTCGCCGTCGTGGTGGCCGAACTACTGCAATGACGACAGCTCGGTGACGAGCAACTTCACGTCGAGCAACGTCGTCAAGGTCAAGGGCGAAATCGCCACGGCGATCGGCAACGTCGCGCAGGCGATGACCAACGCCGGGTACTCAAGCGCGCAGTATTCGATCGTCGTGCAGGACTACCCCTCGCCGATTCCGCTCGGCTCGGGCTTTCGCTACTCGCAGAGCGGATACACGCGCCAGGAAGTCGGTGGCTGCGGGTTCTGGAACAACGACGCCAACTACGCCAACGAAAAAATGCTGCCGACGATCGACAGCACGGTGTTCGCCGCGGCGGCGGCGGCGGGGCTGTCGAACGTCAAGACGCTCGAACTGGGCTCGGCGTTCAACGGGCGCAGGCTGTGCGAGAAAGGCGTCGGGCTGCTCGAGGAAGAGGGTCTGTCCTCCTGGAAAGGCGCGGGCGCGGTCGACAAGAGCGAGTGGATCAACCAGATCCGCACGGTCACTGCGATCTTCCCGCCGTATGAAATCCAGGAAGACATCCACCCCAATTACTGGGGCGAGCTGGCGCTGCGCAACTGCCTCACGCAGGCCTACAACGCAGGCACGCCGAAGGGCGGTACGTGCACGATCTCCTCAACCGGCGTGAACTCCGCCGGCGAGCCGAACATGTCGTTGCGCTAACGACGCGCGCGGCGCGACAGATCGAGGGCGCCGGCCACGGTCGTGTGGCCGGCGCCCTCGCGCGCCGGGCTGCGAAGATGGGCCGGTGAGCGCCTCACGCTCCAGCGACGGCCCTCGCATGACGGCGGTGATGCGCGAGGACGAGCGGGTCACGCCGTTGGAGCTGTTCTTCGACCTCGTGTTCGTGCTGGCGCTGACGCAATGCACGACGCTGATCGCCCACGACCCGACCTGGACGGGCATGCTCAAGGGGCTGCTCGTGCTGGGGATGCTGTGGTGGTCGTGGGTCGGCTATGCGTGGTTGACGAGTGTCGTGGATCCGGAGGAGGGGGCGGTGCGGCTGGCGATCTTCGTCGCGATGGGCGCGTTCCTTGTCGCAGCCCTGTGTGTGCCCGGGGCGTTCGGCGACGAGGCGCTGCTGTTCGCATTCGCCTACGCGGTCGTGCGGATCGCGCACATCGTGCTGTTCATGCTCGCCAGCCGCGACGATGCCGCGCTGCGCCAGTCGGTGCTCGGACTCGCCGGCAGTACGGCGATCGGCGCGGGGCTGCTGTTCGTCGCCGCGGCCACGTCGGGCACCGTGCAGATCGCCATCTGGGGGCTCGCGCTGCTGCTCGACGCCGGCGGCCCTCTGCTGTTCGGGCAGGACGGCTGGAAGCTCGTGCCGGGTCACTTCGCCGAGCGCCACGGGCTGATCGTGATCATCGCGCTGGGCGAGTCGATCGTGGCGATCGGCGTCGGGGCGAAGGCGAGCATCGGCGCGGGCGTGGTCGTCGCGGGCGTGCTCGGCGTCGCGGTGGGGGCGGCTCTGTGGTGGGTGTACTTCGATGTGACGGCGATCGTCGCGGGCAGGCGCCTGGCGAAAGCCTCCGAGGGGCATGAGCGCAACGGCATCGCGCGCGACTCCTACTCCTACCTGCACTTCCCGATGGTGGCCGGCATCGCGTTGATTGCCGTTGGCCTGAAGGTCACGCTGGCGCACGTCGACGACTCGCTGAAGATCGTCCCGGCGACGGCGCTGTTCGGCGGAGCAGCGCTGTACCTGCTCGCGCACGTCGCCTTTCGCTGGCGCAACATGCGCACGCTGAGCGCGCGGCGGCTCGTCTGCGCACTGGTGCTGTTCGCGCTGTTGCCGGCGGCCACCGCGCTGACGGCGCTGTGGACGCTCGGCCTGCTGGCGGCGCTGCTGGCCGCGCTGATCGTCTACGAGGCGCTGCGCTACGCAGAATCGCGCGACCGCATCCGCCACGAGCTCGCGCGCGGACCGATCGGGGAGTAGTCGCCCGTCGCGCGGCACGGCGAGGGCGGGGGCCCGGGACCGGGGCCGGGCCACGGCGCGGCGCGAGCTTCGGCGAGCTTCTGGCGCCGCGCGGGTGTTGTTAGGAGCAGAAGACCGTGAGGCCCGGCGCCAACCTGCCCGCGCTACCGATGGCTCGCTTGAACCGACGCTCACGTCTGACAATCCCAGAGGAGGAGCGTTCACATGTTGCGCAGAGCAATCGCATCGGCGGTGATGCCGGCCCTTGCCGTCGTATGCCTGGCCTCAACGGCATCGGCGGCGCCCACTGTCACGTTCAAGGCCAGGGCGATGCCGATACCAGGGTTTCGCGGCACGGGCAACATCCTTGGCGCGGGTGCCGCGCTGCAGGTTCAGTACACGATCAAGGGCACCGAATACGGAGGCTTTCCGCCGCCGCTGATCGGCGTCAACTTCTACATGCCGGCAGGCACCCGGCTGCACCCGCGCGGCTTTGCCACGTGCTCACCGGGCGCGCTGCAGAACAGAGGCCCAGGCGCCTGTCCGAGGCGCTCGCGCGTGACCTTGTCGGGCACGGCGCTCGGTGTGGTCAGCTTCGGCGCAGAACGCGTCGAGGAGCGCGCGTCGATCCAAGCATTCTTCGCACCGGGCGGCGCGCTGCAGTTCTACACGCAGGGAAGCTCACCCGTGTCGCTGGAATTCCTCTCGCCGAGCCACGTCGTCGGCTCCGGACGTCCGTACGCGCAGAAGTTCGTCACGTCGGTGCCGCTGATCGAAACGGTTCCCGGCGCGCCTGACGCATCGGCGCTGTCGATCAGCCTGAAGCTCGGTGCGGCCTTTCGCAGGGGCAAGAAGGTGACCTCCTACGGCACGATGCCCAAGCGCTGTCCCAGAGGGGGCTTTCCGCTGAAGTCAGAACTGCTGTTCGCGGGCCTCGGCGGCCTTGCGCCACAGACGGTAACGGTGACCTACAAGGCGCCGTGCCCGCCGCGCCACCATCGCCACCACTAGGCGCGCGTCGCGTTCGTACCCGCTCGCGCTGCATTTGGGCGCGAGCGGGTCGGCGGCGCTCGGCTAGGCCAAGGCGGGCGCCGGCATTTGCGCCGGACGGGATTGCGCAGGGGAAGCGTGGCCTTCGGCGCCGGCCGGTCGCTCACCGAGGATCACGCGACTTCCGCCGGAAGGACTGAAGGTGATGCCGCGACGGCGCGTGACCTCCGGTGCACCGGGCGACCGCAGCTCATAGCGGGCGAGCGCTGCACGCAGCACGATCTTCATCTCAAGCAGCGCGAAGCTCGCACCGAGGCAGCGCCTGCGCCCGCCGCCGAAGGGGATCCACGTATAGGTCCCCGGCGTCTGCTCGAGGAAGCGCTCGGGACGAAAGGCGTAGGGGTCGGGATAGATCGCCGGATCGTGATGCACGAGGTAGGCGCTGGCGAACAGCACCGCGCCGGGCTGGTACTCGATGCCGCCGATCTCGATCGGCTGCTTGACCAGCCGCGGCTCGGCGTTGCTGAGCACGGGGCGGCGGCGGAGGATCTCGTTGATCGTGGCGGTCAGGTAGGCGTCGTCCTCTGCCGCGTCGACCTCCTCGTGCAGGCGCCGCTGGACGCGCGGCTCGCGGGCGATCCGCTCGAACGCCCAAGCGAGCTGCGACGCGGTGGTCTCGTGCCCCGCGACGAGCGCCGTGACGAGCTCGTCACGCATTTCGGCCGGGCTCATCGGCTCGCCGTCCTCGTCGCGCGCGTCGAGCAGCATGGAGAGGATGTCGTCGCCTGCCTCGTCGCTTGTGCGCCGCTCCTCGATCAGCTCGTAGATCAGCTCGTCCGAGCGAGCTCCGACGCGTTCCATGCGGCCCACCGGACCACGTCCCGCGAGCAGGCGCTGTGCCTGGGGAAGTAGAGAGAGCGGGCTCTCGCCGAACGTGAGAATCTCCGTCATCAGGTCGCGCAGCTCGTCAAGCTGCGCACCGCGCTGCAGGCCGAAGACCGCACGGAGCATCACCTCGAGCGTCAGGCGCTGCAGCCGGGGGTGCAGCGCGGTCGGCTCGCCCACCGGCCAGGAGGCGACCTCGCGATCGGTCAGCTCGGCGATCAGCCCGGAGAGGCGCTGCATGTTCTCGCCGTGGAAGGCGGGGAGCAGGAGCTTTCGCTGGCGCAGGTGCGCTGCCTCGTCGAGCAGGATCACGGAGTTGGCGCCGATCACCGGTTCAAGGATGCGCGCGCCCTCGCCGGGGTGAAGGACCTCGGGCGGCGCGGTGAAGACCTGCTTGATCTCCTCGGGGTCGGAGAGGATGACGAACGGGGACTGGCCGGTCAGACGGACGGTGAAGCGGCCCCCGTAGCGCTCGCGGCAGCGCTCGAGATAGGCGGTCGGACGACTCCACCAGCCGAGCGACTGAAGGACGCTCGGCGCTCGCGGTCCGGGAGGCAGTTGACGGTTCATGGCGACTCCTCGTTGCACGTGTTGCGCTGGCAAGTCTACGCCTCAGGCGGGGTAGGCAAGGGCCGTGCCCTCGACGAGCAGCGAGACTTCGTCTCCGACGGCAGGCAGGTGATGGCCGGCGGCGCGCGCGACGATCTCCGGACAACGCGGATCGTCCAGCGACACGCGTGCGGTTGCGTCGTGCCCGAAGAACTGCGTGGCGAGCACGCGACCGTGCGGCGCGCCGTCGCGCGGCTCGCGGCAGAGGATCTGCTCGGGGCGCAGCATCACGCTGGCACGCGCCGGCAGGCCGGTGCCGCCACCGCGGATCGCCAGGCGGCCGAGCGGCGTGTCGGCGTGACCGTCGAGCAGCTCGCAGTCCAGCAACACGGCGTCGCCGAGGAATCCGGCGAGCTGCGCGTCGACGGGGTCGCGGTACAGCGTCTGCGGGTCGGCGGACTGGACGATCGCGCCGTCGCGCATGACGGCGACGACGTCGGCCAGCGACAGCGCCTCCTGCTGGTCGTGCGTCACGAGCAGCGCCGTCGCGCCGCTCTCGCGCAGCACCGCGCGAACCTCCGCGCGGACCTGCGTGCGCAGGCCGGCGTCGAGCGCGTCGAAGGGCTCGTCGAGCAGCACCAGCTTGGGCTTGGGAGCGAGCGCGCGGGCGAGTGCGACCCGCTGCTGCTGGCCGCCGGAGAGCTCGTGCGGACGGCGCTTGCCCAGGCCGGCAAGCCCGACCAGCTCCAGCAGCTCGGCGACCGTGGCCGAGTGCCGCTGCGAACGCGGCAGGCCGAAGGCGATGTTGGCGGCGACATCCAGATGCGGGAACAGCGCCCCCTCCTGCGCGACGAAGCCGATGCCGCGGTGCTCGGGCGCGAGATGCGTGTGGCCGTCACACACGACTCGCTCGCCGACGCGGATTGCGCCGGTGTCAGCACGCTCAAACCCGGCGATCAGCCGCAGCAGGGTCGTCTTGCCGCAGCCGGAAGGCCCGAGCACGGCGGTCAGGCTTCCGCTCGGCGCCTGCAGGTCCAGTCCGTCGAGCACGCGCGTGCGGCCAAAGGACTTGCCCAGCGCGGAGATCGACAGCATGGCCTCGGTCATTGCCTGCCTTGCGGCGCGGCAACGGCGCCGAGCCTGCGCGTCGAGCAGGTAGGTGGGAAGCGCAGAGATCGCGACCATCAGGCCAGCGTAGGGCGCCGCTGCGCCAAAGGAGCGCGTGGAGGCGTCAGCCCAGAACTGCGTCGCGAGCGTCTGCGTGCCGATCGGCGAGAGCAGCAGTGTCGCGGTCAGCTCGGTTACGGTCGCCAGGAACACGAGCGCCGCCGCGGCGCCGAGGCCGGGCAGGATGCGCGGGAGCGTCACGCGCACCATGCGCACGCAGCGGCCCGCAGCCGAGCGATCGCGCGAGCTCCTCGTGCACGGCGGGAGCCTGCGCGAGCGCTGCGCGCGTGGCGACGAGCGCCAGCGGCAGCGAGAGGATCGCGTAGGCGACGAGCAGCAGCGGCGCGGTTCCGTAGAGCGCGGGGAGGTGGTGCACGGAGACGACGATCAGCGACAGCGCGACGACGATGCCGGGTAGGGCATAGGGGAGGTAAGCGGCGCGTTCGAGCAGCGCGGCGGTGCGGCTGGGGTGGCGGATCGTGAGGATCGAGACGGGCAGCGCGAGCACCGTCGTGATCAGCGCCGCTCCGAGTCCCAGCTCGAGTGAGGTCGCGGCGGTGGAGATCAGGGAGGTGACGGGGAAGTTCGTCGATCCGCCGCGCAGCATCCAGTACACGAGCGTGACGGCCGGCAGGCCGAGCGCGAGGCCGACGAGCAGCGCCAGCGCCGTCACTGACCGGCCATTTGGCGCGACCGAGCCGGGCGCGCGACGGGACCCGCGGGGCGCCCGCGTCGACGCGGGCGTATCGCGCCTTGCCGCGCAGAGCCAGCTCGCCGAGTAGCAACGCAAGGCACAGCAGCACGAGCACGGTGGCGAGCATCGAGGCGGCGGGCCCGTCGAAGCTGAGGCGGTACTCGTCGTAGATCGCGGTCGTGAACGTCTGAAAGCGCAGCATGGCAAACGCGCCGAACTCCGACAGCAGGTGCACGGACACGAGCAGTGCGCCGCCGAGCAGCGCAAGGCGCGTCTGCGGCAGCGTCACGCGCAGGAACGTGCGCCACGGTCCCATGCCCAGCGAGCGCGCGGTCTCCTCCAGCGCCGGGTCCAGCCCGCGCAGCACGGCGGCCACCGGCAGGTAGACCAGCGGGTAATAGGCCAGCGTGACGATCAGCGCAGCGCCGCCGAAGTGCTGTACGGCCGGCGTGATGGAGACCCAGCTGTAGCTGGTGACGAACGCCGGCACGGTGATCGGCAGGGCCGCGAGCACGGCCCAGGCGCGCCTGCCGGGAAGATCGGTGCGCTCGACCAGCCACGCAACGCCGACGCCGATCGCCACGCAGGCCGTGGTCGCCACAGCGACGAGCAGGACCGTGTTGACGAGCAGCGTGCCGACGAACGGCCGCAGCAGCAGGCGTTCGACCTGCGCCCAGCCGATCGACAGGCTCTGGTCAACGAGGAAGCCCAGCGGCAGCAGCACGAGCAGCGCGACCGCTGTCGCGAGCGCGAGCAACGCCAGCGGCGTCGGCTTGCCGCGCAGGCGGACACGCAGACGCGCGGCGCCGGCGGGTGAGCGCGGGGGGCTGAACCCGGCTGCCTCCATGGCGCTACAGCAGCCCGGCCTGCTGCATCAGCTGAAGCGGCGCGCTGCCGTCGCCGAGATCGGCCGGACCGACGTCGGGTGCCTGCAACCCGGCGAACGGACGTAGGCCGGGCGGCGGCGCGACGCCCGACACGAGCGGGTACTCCCAATCGCCGCTGTGGGTCATCGCACTCTGACCCTGCTTGCTCACGAGGAAGGCGAGGAACCGCTGGGCGAGCGCCGGGTTCGCACTCGACTTCAGCGCTCCGGCGCCGGAGATGTTCACGAGCGCACCCGGGTCGCGATGGCCGAAGTAGTAGAGCTTGCTGTGCACCTTCGCGGCGCCGACCTCGGCGGCCTGCTCGTACCAGTAGTAGTGGTTGATGATGCCCGCGCCGACCTGGCCGGCTTCGACCGCGGCAACGATCCCCTCGTTGTCGTCATAGCGGCTCGCGTTTGCGGCAAAACCCTTCAACCAGCCTTCGGTCGCCGCGCGGCCGTCTAGCTTGTCGATCGCGCTGACGATCGGCACGAAGTCCGGCTCGGAAGGGGCGATTGCGAGCTTGCCTTTCCATTCGGGCTTTGCCAGGTCGAGGATCGAGGCCGGAAGCTGCCCCGCGGCGATCAGCTTGGGGTTGTAGATCAGCACCGTCTCGCGGGCCGCCACGCCGACCCAGCGACCGCTGGGCGAGTCATAGCGGGAGGGGACCTGGGCGAGCGTGGGGGGGCTCACCTGGGCGAGCAGCCCTTTCTCGGCGAGCAGTTCCAGCGGCGGAGTGTTCTCTGTGAGCAGCACGTCGGCCGGCGACGCAGACCCCTCCTGCACGATCTGGTTGGCGAGGCCCTCGTCCTCGCCGAAGCGCACGCGCACCGTCGCGCCGGTCTTACGTTCAAAAGCCTTGGCCAAGGCGTTGGTCATCTGCTCGTGCTGTGCGCTGTACAGCGTCAGCGTGCCCGCGCCGGAGCCGGAGCTGCCGCAGCCCGCGAGGAGCACGGCGATGGCGACAAGGACAGCGCAAGCCGCGGCGCGCGGCGACGATCGTACGGTGGGACGGGAAGTTGTCGGCAAGTCGTATCTCCGGGCTCGGTCGGCGGACTTTTAGGCTACCCTAATTAGGACGGCCTAACGCTCGCGGGTCGCTGTCGCCCGTTGCTGTCAGCGCTCCTGCGGGAGCTTGGCCGACCCCGGCTTGACGGCCGCAGCCGACGGAGGCGGGACGACCGGGCCGATGTCCCCGTCGGGCGCCTCGTCGAGATCGACGATCACGGGCGCGTGGTCGCTCGGCCCGCTGCCCTTGCGTGCCTGGCGGTCGATCCACGCGGCACGCACGCGCTCGGCGACGCCCGCCGAGGCGAGCACGAGGTCGATGCGCATGCCGAGGTCGCGGTGAAACATGCCGGCGCGGTAGTCCCAGTAGGAGAAGATGCGCTCGCCGGGCCAGCGCTCGCGCACGACATCGCGCAATCCGAGTTCCTGCAACTCGGCCAGCGCCGCGCGCTCGGGCGGCGTGACGTGGGTGTGGCCGGCGTACGCGGCCGGATCGAACACGTCGATGTCGGCGGGCGCGATGTTCATGTCGCCGCACACGACGGCGTCCTCGGGACCTGCCGCGACGAGTGTGCGCAGCGCTTTCAGCCAGGCGAGCTTGTATGCATAGTGCTCGGAGTCCGGCGTGCGCCCGTTGGGCACGTACACGCAGTGCACGCGGATGCCGCCGCACGTCGCCGACACCGCGCGCGCCTCGGCGTGCGGGAACCCTGGCGCACCGGGAATGCCGGCGACGACGTCATCCAGGCCGGCGCGCGAGAGGATCGCGACGCCGTTCCACTGCACCTCGCCGTGGCGGGCCACCTCATAGCCCCGGGCCGCGAGCTCGGTGCCGAGCAGTTCGTCAAAGGCCTCGTCGGCGAGCTTGGTCTCCTGCAGGCACACGACGTCGGGGCGGCGCTCGTCCAGCCACGGGAGCAGGCGGGGAATGCGCTGTTTGGCCGAGTTGACGTTCCAGGTGGCGAGGCGCACGGGGATACCGTAGCGGCGGCATATCTAGCCGGTGGCTGTTGCGTGGTAATCGTCATCGCTGACGTGCTCGCCCCACGTCACGGCGTTCCCCCGGTCATCGACCTGCTGCATCGCGATGTGTGTCATCAGCCGGTCGGGGGCGGCACCGTGCCAGTGGTCCTCTCCGGGCTCGAAAAACACGCGGTCGCCGGGGCGGATCTCCTCGATCGGACCGCCTCGGCGCTGGCAGCGCCCGACACCCTCCAGGACGAAGATCGTCTGGCCAACGGGGTGGGTGTGCCACATGGTGCGGGCGCCGGGAGTGAAATGGACGTTCGCTGCTGCGAGCCGGTAGGGCTCGGCCGGTTCGGCCGCTGTGTCGATGTAGACGTCGCCGGTAAACCAGTCGGCGGGCCCCTTCGCGGTCTCGATGCTGCTTCGCGTGATCTTCATGCTGCTCCTTCGTTGTCGGCGGGGTTGGTCGTCAGGGCGCCTCAGACGTCGAGCTTCGCCCGACCATCAGTGGAGAGCCTCCACGAAAGTACCCGGCGGACACAATCGTGCACACTGCCGGACTCGGTATTGGCATCCCGCCGACCTACCAGCCGGCGCGCGGGTCGATTTGCGCGCCGAACATTCAGTGGAGCTAGTCGGGCTCGAACCGACGACCTCCGCCGTGCCACGGCGGCGCTCTCCCAGCTGAGCTATAGCCCCTCGACCGAAAGTCTAGCTTCCTTCGGAGCACTCCTCGCGCGAGCCTCCCGCAGCCTTCGGACGACCGGCTCCAACTCGTGATCGCGCGCCCAGTTGATCCCGTGGGCCTGGTTGTTGCGTGCCGGCGATACGCGAAGATGCAGCGCACGGCGCCCGGGGAGATCCTCGATGAGGAGCAGGTAGGTGGTGCCGAGCTCCGGCGAGTACGCGGCGACGGCGTCTATCTCAGCCGCCGAGTAGCTGCTCCGAATGTAACCGGCGCCCGGCGTGTAGCGACAGGTCTGGAGGCCTATCGACAGGGCGCCGCCGACCCGCCGCGCCAGCTTGCACTGAACCCGCAAAAGCTCGGGCTCGAGATCGACGATGAGGTCATACCGGCGCCCCTCGCACAGCGGCCGCAGCACGGTGAAGCCGAGTTGGATCACAGCCGCGGTTATCGCCGCCTCGGCGGCGGCACCCTTCTGGCTGGGCGTGAGCTCACGCATCTACCGAGCGTACGGCTCGCTTGGGACACAACCGCAGCGCCTTGTCTGCGCGCCCGGCTCGGCCCGCCCTCGTGCGCTCGCGGCGCCCCCGGCGTCACTCCGGCGGAATGAACTCCGGCACGTCGAGATCGTCGTCGGGGCTGTCGCCCTCGCGCGAACGCCCGACGGCGGCATCGATGCCGCCAGGGCTGGCCTGGTCCAATCGCGCGGTGAGCCCGCCGTGTGCGAGGCGCACATCGCGCAGCAGCCGCTCGGCGTTGTTGCGCAGCGAGACGGACAGCTCGCGCAGGTTGCGCGACAGCTCGGTGCCTTCGCGCAGCACCTCGCGCGCGGCGACGTGCGACTCGCCGACGATCTCGCGCGCGTCCTCGCGCGCCTTGGAGCGCACGCGCTGGGCCTGCTCGGCGGCCTGCTCGCGCAGCTTCTGCAGATCCTCACCGCCGGACGCGACGGCGCGCTCGGCCTGCTCACGGGCGGCAGCGACCAGTGCGCGCGGCCTGCTCGCGTGCCTCGTCGAGCACGCGCTCGGCATCGGCGTGTGCGCTCGCAAGCTCCTGCTCGCCCTGCGCGCGCGCCTCGGCAAGCGCCTGCTCGGCCTGCAGAGCAAGGTTCGCGCGCAGCTGCTCGCTCTGCTCGTGCGCACCGGAGCGTTCGCTGTCGGCCTGCTCGCGTGCGCTCGTGCGCGTCTGCTCGGCCTCCTGCAGCGCGGTTGCGCGCAGCCGTTCGGCCTCGGCCTGGGACTCGGCGCGCACGCGCTCGGCCTCGGCGTGGATCGAGCCGACCGCAGACACGGCCTCGTTTCGCGCGGACTCTGCCTGCGCGCGTGCGTCGCGCAGCAGCTCCTCGGCCTCCTGCTCGGCGGCACGCACGCGGTTGGCGGCGGCGCGGTCGGCCTCGGCGATGCGTTCGCGCGCCCGCCCCTCGGCCTGCTCGCGCAGCTGCTCGGCGGTTCGTTCGGCCGCGGCGACGATGCCGGTCACGCGCGCGGCGGCGCCCTCGAGCGACGCGCGATCCCCCTCGGCGGGCTCATCGGGCACGCGCGATGGGGGCTGCATATCGCCATGGTAGACCCGCGAAGCGCGCTGCGAGCGCTCTGCAACGCGTTTGCATCGATGGCAGAAAATGTTGGATATTCGTCCTTGCAGACGAGATCGTGTTGCGCGAGGATTGACAGATGGCCAACCCCTCGTCACCGCGCCAGGTAGTGATCGCACTGTTCGGCGACGTGCAGAGCCTGGATGTGACCGGCCCGTTGGAGGTGTTCGCAGGCGCGCAGCGGCTGATCGAGGCGACCGCACGGCGCGCGCGCCGATATGAGATCCGCACGCTGAGCGCCGACGGCAGGGCGCTGCGCACGTCGAGCGGGCTGACGATCGTCCCGCACGGGCGCCTCGACGACGCGCCGGAGAAAATCGACACGCTGATCGTGCCGGGAGGGCGCGGGGCGCGCGCGGTGGTCGCCGACGAGGCGATGCTGCAGTGGATTGCGCAGGCGTCCTCGCGGGCACGGCGCACGGCGTCGGTCTGCACGGGCGCCTTCGCGCTGGCGGCCGCGGGTCTGCTCGACGGGCGCAGGGCGACGACGCACTGGTCGGCGGCGCAGGCGCTCGCGCGCGACTATCCGCGCGTGCTCGTCGATGCCGAGCCGATCTTCATCCGCGACGGCCGCGTGTGGACCTCGGCAGGCGTGACTGCGGGCATGGACCTCGCGCTGGCGCTCGTCGAGGACGACCTCGATCGCGAGGCGGCTCTGGCGATCGCGCGACAGCTGGTGCTGTTCCTGCGCCGCCCGGGCAACCAGGCGCAGTTCAGCGCGACGCTGGCGGCGCAGCAGCCCGAGCGTGAGCCGCTGCGCGAGGCGCAGAGGCTGGTCGTAGAGGACCTCGCCGCCGAGCACAGTGTCGAGGCGATGGCTGCGCGCGCCAACATGAGCGCCCGGCACTTCGCGCGGGCGTTCGCGGCCGAGACGGGCGTGACACCCGCGCGGTATGTCGAACGCGTACGTCTGGAGGCCGCGCGCCGGCGCCTGGAGGACGGCTCCGAACCAGTGGCCTCGGTCGCCGCGGCGTGCGGCTTCGGCACGGCGGAGACGATGCGCAGGGTGTTCCTGCGCACGCTCGACGTCGGCCCGGCCGAGTACCGCAGACGCTTCTCACCAACGAAAAGGAGACACGGACATGGACACGGCGATCCTGCTGTACGACGGCTTCACGGCGCTCGACGCGATCGGGCCGTATGAGGTGCTGAGCCGCATCCCCGGCGCGAGCGTGACGTTCGTGGCGAGCGAGGCGGGCACGGTGCGCACGGACAACGACATGCTCTCGCTGGTTGCCGACCGTTCGCTGGAGGAGGTTCCTGCACCGGACATCGTGCTCGTGCCGGGCGGCCCGGGCGAGGTCGCTGCACGCGCGGGCGGGCCGGCGCTTGAGTGGCTGCGCACAGCGCACGAGACGAGCATGTGGACCGCGTCGGTGTGCACGGGCTCGCTGATCCTCGCCGCGGCTGGGCTGCTCGACGCCAAGCGCGCGACCAGTCACTGGCTGGCGATGGACAAGCTGGGCGAGCTCGGCGCCGAACCGGTGAACGAGCGCGTCGTGTTCGACGGCAAGCTCGTCACGGGGGCCGGCGTGTCCGCGGGCATCGACATGGCGCTCGCGCTCGCAGCGAGGATCGCGGGCGATCAGGTCGCGCAGGCGATTCAGCTGGGCATCGAGTACGACCCGCGGCCGCCGTTTGACGCGGGCGCGCCGGAGAAGGCGCCGGCGGAGATCGTGGCGATGCTGCGCGCGCGCAGCCGTTTCGTGACGGGTGACGACGCGCTCGCCGCCGCCGGCTAAGCGCCGCGCGCCGGCGCGGGCGCAGGCAGGCCGCCCGCTAATCTGCGATCTCCGATGGCAGAGCACATATATGACCCGCATGAGATCGAGTCGCGCTGGCAGGCCGTGTGGGCCGGCGAGCACACGTGGGAGGTCTCCAACGAGCACGACGCCGGCGGGCGCTCGAGCAACTCCTACGTGCTGGAGATGCTGCCGTATCCCAGCGGCGAGCCGCACATCGGCCACCTGAAGTGCTACGCCGTCGGCGACGCGATCGCGCACTACCACCGGCGCCTGGGGCGTCGCGTGCTGCACCCGATGGGCTACGACGCGTTCGGCCTGCCGGCCGAGAACCACGCGATCAAAACGGGCGAGCACCCGCGGGTTTCGACGGCTGCCTCGATCGCGTCGTTCCAGCGCCAGTTCCGCTCGTGGGGCATCTCGATCGACTGGTCGCGCGAGCTGGCGACGTGCGAACCGGGCTACTACCACTGGACCCAGTGGATCTTCCTGGAGTTGTTCAAGGCCGGCCTTGCCTATCGCAAGGAGGCGGCGGTGAAGTGGTGTCCGCACGACCAGACGGTGCTGGCCAACGAGCAGGTCGACGCCGACGGCCGCTGCGAGCGCTGCGGAACGCTCGTCGAAGTGCGTCAGCTGGAGCAGTGGTTTCTGCGCATCACCGACTACGCCGAGCGCCTGCTCAACGATCTGCAGGAGATCGACTGGCCGCAGAACGTCAAGACGATGCAGCGCAACTGGATCGGGCGCTCGGAGGGCGCGGAGGTGACGTTCCGCTGCGCGGAGCTGGACATCGACTACCCGGTGTTCACGACGCGGCCGGACACGCTGTTCGGCGCGACGTTCTTCGTGATGGCGCCCGAGCACCCCGACATCGCGCGACTGGTCGCGGGAACCGAGCACGAGCACGAAGTGCACGAGTACGTCAACGTCGCGCTCAACGAGACCAACGAGGAGCGCGGTAACGCCGAGAAGCCGAAGACCGGCGTGGCGCTCGGGCGCACCGTCACCAATCCGGTCAACGGCGAGCAGATCCCGATGTACGTGGCCGACTACGTGCTGATGGAGTACGGCACGGGCGCGATCATGGCCGTCCCGGCGCACGACGAGCGCGACCACGCGTTCGCGCGTGCGTTCAATCTGCCGGTCCGCCGCGTGATCGAGCCCGACGCACAGAGCGACGCGGCCGAGACGGGCGAGCTGCCCTATACCGGCGACGGTGTGCTGGTGAACTCGCGCGAGGACTTCGACGGCCTGCCCAATCGCGAGGCGCTGGGCGCGATCGTCAGCTGGCTGGATGTCGAGGGCAAAGGGCACGCGTCGGTCAACTACAAGCTGCGCGACTGGCTGATCTCGCGCCAGCGCTACTGGGGGACGCCGATCCCGATCCTCTACTGCGAGAAGTGCGGCGTCGTGCCCGTGCCCTACGACCAGCTGCCGGTGGTACTGCCCGACATCGAGGACTACACGCCGAAGGGCCGCTCGCCGCTTGCGGCTGCGGAGGACTGGGTCAACACGAAGTGCCCGCAGTGCGACGGCCCGGCGCGCCGCGAGACCGACACGATGGACACGTTCGTCGATTCCTCGTGGTACTACCTGCGCTACTGCGACCCGCACAACGCCGGCGCCGCGTGGGACCCGGAGGCACTGCGCGAGTGGATGCCGGTGGACCAGTACATCGGCGGCGTCGAGCACGCGATCCTGCACCTGATGTACGCGCGCTTCTTCTGCAAGTCGCTCGCCGACCTCGGGCATCTCGACTTCCAGGAGCCGTTCAACGCGCTGTTCACGCAGGGGATGGTCACCAAGGACGGCGCGAAGATGAGCAAGTCGCGCGGCAACGTCGTGTCGCCGGCGTCGATCGTGCAGCGCGTGGGCGCAGACACGGCGCGCTGTTACATCCTGTTCGTCGGCCCGCCCGACCAGGATGCCGACTGGTCAGACGCCGGCGTGGAGGGCGTGCACCGCTTCCTCAGCCGGCTGTGGCGTCTTGGCAGCGAGACGGCCGAACGTGCCGGCGCGTCGCGCGGTGCGCCCGAGAGCCCCGTCGGCGCCGAGGGCGACGACCTGACGCTGGTGCGCAAGACACATTGGGCGATCGACAAGGTCAGCGGAGATCTGCGTCGCTTCGCTTTCAACACGGCGATCGCTGCGGTGATGGAGCTGCTCAACGACTGCTCGCGCCTGCGCGACTCAGCCGGCGAGGAGACGCAGCGCTTCGCGCTGGCGACGGCCGCGTCGCTGCTGTTTCCGTTCGCGCCGCACGTTTGCGCTGACGTGTACGAGCGCCTGACCGGCGAGCGCGTGTGGGAGGCCACCTGGCCGACCGCCGACGAGGAGCTGCTCGAGCGAGACGAATACGAGCTCGTCTGCCAGGTCAACGGAAAGCTGCGCGACCGCGTGCCGGCCGCATCCGGCGCGACGCCCGACGAGCTCAAGCAGCTGTGCCTGGCGGCGCCGAACGTGCAGGCGCACATCGACGGCAAGGACGTTGTCAAGGAGATCGTCGTGCCAGGCAAGCTCGTCAACCTGGTCGTCCGATAGCCGGCGCGCTACCGCGTCCTCAGTCGCTCGCCTGCCAAGCAGGCCACGCTCCCTGCGTCCGTGTATCGCTTGACTCTCGAACGACCAGTGCGCGCGGTCGTGTCCTGGCTGGGTGCATAGACTCGGGCGCATGGCCGAGCTGAAGCCCGTCTACCTGATCCACGGCGACGATCACGGCGCGGTGGCCGAGCGGCGCGCGGGGTTGCGTGCTCTGGCGGAAGGGCCGGGCACCGATGCGACGGTCGAGCTGCTGGAAGGAGACGCCGCCTCCCCGGCAGGCGTAGCGGAGGCGCTGATGGCGATGACGCTGGCAATCGGGCGGCGCGTGATCGTCGTGGAAGGCGTCGAGCGCTGGCGCCAGGGTGACGTGGAGAAGCTGCTCGCCCCGGCGATCGCGCAGATGCCGCCGGATACGACGCTCGCTCTGTTCGCTCGCGAGGAGGCCCGCGCGAAGGCGCCGCAGGAGCTGCACGAAGCGGTCCGCTCGGCCGGCGGGCAGATCGTCGCGCAGATGACCGTCAAGCCGTGGGAGCTGCCCAAGTGGGCGCGCGAGCAGGCATCGCGCATCGGCCTGTCACTCGATGCGGCGGCGGCGAAGGCGCTGGTCGCGCAGGTCGGTGACCGCCAGCAGCGACTGCTGCGCGAGCTGGAGAAGCTCGCGCTGGAAGGCGACGCCGACGAGGCGGGCAACGTGACGGTCGACGCCGAGCGCATCGACGACCGCGCCGCACACTCTGCCGAGTGGCGCGCGTACGCGCTCGCGGATGCGCTCGTGGGCGCGAACGCGCGCGAGGCGACGCTGTCCTACATGCGCCTGCGCGAGCAGGGCGAGCGCCTGTCTGGGTTGATCTACCTGATGTCTCAGCGCCTGCGCGACGCGCTTGGCGTCGCTGTGCGCCTGCAGGCGGGCGAGTCCGAGGCGACGGTCAAGCGCACGCTGCGCATGCCCTCGCGCGCTGCCGATCGCTTCATCGCAGACGTCGTGCGCAGCGATCCCGCCCGGCTGCGCAGCGCGCTCATCGCGCTGGCCGACCTCGAGCTGGACTCGCGCGGTGGCGCGGTGATCGCATCGCAGCGCACGCCGCTTGCGGCGCTTGGCGAGGACACGCTCGCCCTGCATGCAATCGAGCAGATCACAGCCGGCCGCTAGCCGGCGCGAGGCGGCGTGGCTAAGAGGCGCTGCGAGCGCGGGTGCGCGCGGCGCGGGACTTCTTGTGCGCGCCGTTGTTGCGGTGCAGCGCGCCGCGCTTGACGGCCTTGTCGATCGTCGAGACGAGATCGCGGTGCGTCGCGTCGGCGGCCGCGTCGTCGCCGTCTTTGACGAGCGTCTCCAGCCGGCGGAAGTGCGTCTTGATCGCCGATGTGTACTGGCGGTTCTCGAGACGCTCGCGCTCGGTGCGCAGGATGCGCTTCTTCTGGGAGTGGATGTTGGCCATGAAAAGAGCCGCGTGAGCCCGGTATCGAACTGCCAGGGCGCGCCGCGGAGAGCCGTACTATAGCGGCCTTGTCTGAGTCTGGAGAAGACGGCGAAGAGGGGCCGGAGAGCGCCGGGCGGCCGCTGTCTGAAGGCGAGCTGCCGCTGGCGACGGGCGAGGAGACCTCGCTGCTCATGTCGGAGTTGCCGGACGTCGCCGAGGAACCCGCGCTATCGCCGCCGCCGGTCGGCCGCGGCGTGGCGCGCAACACGGCGATCTTCTCGATCGCCACGGGGATTTCGCGCGTGGTCGGGCTGCTGCGCGAAATCGTCGCGGCGAGCTTCTTCGGCACGAAGGGGCCGGCGTCGGCTTTCACGCTTGCCTTCCAGGTGCCCAACCTGTTCGCCAACCTGTTCGCCAACGCGGCGCTGTCGGCGGCGTTCGTGCCGGTGTTCACCGAACTGCTGCAGAAGGGACGTAAGAAAGAGGCTTTCCGGCTGGCCTCGACGCTGTTCTGGATCATGCTGATCGTCCTCGGCGCGGCGACGGCGTTCTTCATCCTGGCGGCCGGCGTGATCCTGCCGCTGTTCACGGGCGACACGTTCAACGGCCCGCTGAACGCGCTCACGGCGTCGCTCTCACAGATCCTCTTCCCGGTCATTCTGATTCTCGGCCTGACGGGCATCCTCGTCGCGGTGCTTCAGTCATATGACCACTTCACGATCCCGGCGATCTCGCCGGCGGTGTGGAACGTGGTGATCCTGATCCTGCTGGTGATCCTGCGCCCGCACTACAAGGGCGGCTACGAAGAAGGCAACCAGCTGCACGCGTACGCAATAGCGATCCTCGTCGCGACGTTCGTGCAACTGCTGCTGGCGGCGGCCGCGCTCGGGCGCATCGACTTTCGCCTGCAGATGCACATCGATTGGCACGACCCGCGCATCCGGCAGGTGTTCACGCTGATGCTGCCGGTGACGATCGGCCTGGGCATCGTCAACCTCGACCAGCTGATCAACTCGGCTTTCGGCACGCTGGTCTCCGACCAGGCGCCGCGCGCGATCGACAACGCGTTTCGCGTGTACATGCTGCCGCAGGGGTTGTTCAGCGTGGCCGTCGCGACGGTGCTGTTCCCGACGCTCAGTCGCATGGCGGCCGGGCGCGATGTGACGGCGATGCGCCGTGCGGTGGGCATCGGCATGCGCCAGATCAACCTTCTGCTGATTCCCGCGGCGGCGTTCATGATCGTGCTGCCCAACCCGATCGTGCGGTTGCTGTTCCAGCGTGGGCAGTTCACAGCGCATTCGACGCACATCGTCGCGGTGGCGCTGTTCTGGTTTGCCTTCAGCCTGCCGTTCGGCGGGCTGAACCTGCTGCTGACGCGCACTTTCTTCGCGGTGCAGCGTCCGTGGATCCCCACGCGCCTGGCGGCGATGAACATCGTGGTCGACATTGTCGTGAGCATCGCGCTGTACAAACCGCTGGGGATCGCCGGGCTGATCATCGGCACGGTGGCGGCGAATGCCGTGATGACCTACCTGCAGGCGCGGCGCCTGCGCGAGGGGCTCAACGGGCGCCTGGACGGAGCGCAGACGACGATGATCACGGTGCGCGTGGTGGCTGCCTCGGCGGTGCTGGCGGGAGTGTCGTGGGTCGTGTGGCGGCTGCTGGACGACCTGCTCGGCACGTCGCTGATCGCGCAGATAGCGAGCGTCGGCGCGGCCGGGCTGGCGGGGCTGTTCGTGTATGTGCGCGCGGTGCTGGCGATGCACGTGCCGGAGGCCCACCAGGTGAACCGGCTGATCCGCGCGCAGCTCGGGCGCGCTTAGGCGCCGGGCGCGCGGAGTCGCCGCCGGGACGAGCAGAGGCCGGGTGAGCCAAGGCCCACCCGGCATGCGCCCGAACTGAGATCGCCGCTTACTACATACGTCCCAGGACTGTGTGTTTCGCCTGGGCGGCTTAACACTCCCGACCCCTGGACTGGCCGCCGCCCCGAAGGGAGGCGCGTTGCCGCGGTTGGACCTCGAAGGCCCGTAGTCGAGTTGGCGATCCGCCGGAGAGACAAGGCTAGCGCGCGCGGGGGCTCGCCACCGGCTTGGCGTGGACGCCGAGCCCGTCCTCGGCAGACGCGTGCCTTCTACGCTGTACCCGGCATGGACCAGTCGCACATCCGCAATTTCTCGATCATCGCGCACATCGATCACGGCAAGTCGACGCTCGCAGACCGCATTCTCGAGCTGACGCACACGGTGGCGGCGCGCGAGATGCGCGCGCAGCTGCTGGACTCGATGGACCTGGAGCGCGAGCGCGGCATCACGATCAAGGCGCAGGCGGTGCGCGTGTTCTACACGGCGCGCGACGGCGAGACCTACCAGCTGCACCTGATCGACACGCCGGGGCACGTGGACTTCACATATGAGGTGTCGCGCTCGCTGGCGGCGTGCGAGGGCGCGTTGCTGGTCGTGGATGCTGCGCAGGGCGTGGAGGCGCAGACGGTCGCCAACACCTATCTGGCGATCGAGTCGGGTCTGGAGCTGATCCCGTGCCTGAACAAGATCGACCTGCCGGGCGCCGAGCCCGAGCGCGTGGCCGGCGAGGTGGCCGAGCTGATCGGCGAGGAGGCGGACACGATCCTGAAGATCAGCGGCAAGACGGGGGAGGGCGTGGCGGAGGTGCTGGAGGAGCTGATCGCGCGCGTGCCGCCGCCGTCGGGCAGCGCAGACGCGGCTCCGCGCGCGCTGATCTTCGACTCTGAGTTCGACCAGTACCGCGGTGTGATCGCCTACATCCGCGTGGTCGACGGCGTGTTCAAGAAGGGCGAGGCGATCCGCGCGATGGCGACCGACACGCACGCGGACATCGACGACATCGGCGTGTTCAGCCCGCAGATGATGCCGACCGACCAGCTCGCGGCGGGCGAGGTCGGCTACCTGATCACGGGGCTGAAGGACGTGACGCTGCTGCGCGTGGGCGACACGCTGACGACGCGCGGGCGAACGGGCGGCGCGGCGGAGGCGACGGAGGCGCTGCCGGGCTACCGCGAGGTCAAGCCGATGGTCTTCTGCGGGCTGTTCCCGATCGACTCGGACAGCTACCCGGACCTGCGCGACGCGCTGGAGAAGCTGACGCTGAACGACGCGGCGCTGTCGTGGGAGCCGGAGACCTCGGACGCGCTCGGCTTCGGCTTTCGCTGCGGCTTTCTCGGGCTGCTGCACATGGACATCGTGCGCGAGCGCCTGGAGCGCGAGTACGACCTGGAGCTGCTGGCGACGATGCCGTCGGTGGAGTTCGACGTGACGTTGACCAACGGCGAGGAGCTGGAGGTGCACAACCCGTCGGACATGCCCGACCCGGGCACGATCGAGGAGATCCGCGAGCCGTTCATCCAGGCGTCGATCATCGCGCCGAAAGAGTTCGTGGGCGCGGTGATGGAGCTGTGCCAGGAGCGCCGGGGCCTGCACTCGGGCATGCATTACCTGTCGCCGGAGCGCGTGCAGATGAACTACGAGCTGCCGCTGGCGGAAATCGTGCTCGACTTCTTCGACCAGCTGAAGTCGCGCACGAAAGGCTACGCGTCGCTTGACTACGAGCTGAGCGGGATGAGGCCGTCGGACCTGGTCAAGCTGGACGTGCTGCTGGCGGGCGACACGGTGGACGCGCTGTCGATGGTCGTGCACCGCGACAAGGCGTATGAGATGGGACGAACGCTGACCGAGAAGCTGCGCAAGCGCATCCCGCGCCAGCAGTACGACGTGCCGATCCAGGCGGCGATCGGCGCGCACGTGATCGCGCGCGAGACGGTCAAGGCATTTCGCAAGGACGTGATCGCCGGCTGCTACGGCGGCGACATCACGCGCAAGAAAAAGCTGCTGGCCAAGCAGAAGGAGGGCAAGAAGCGGATGAAGCAGGTCGGCCGCGTGGAGGTCCCGCAGGAGGCATTTTTGGCGGTGCTCGAGCTCGGCGAGGACTGAGTGCGCCCGCGCGTGCCCTTCAGGGTGCTGTTCGTGTGCCTGGGCAACATCTGCCGCTCGCCGACGGCAGAGGGGACGATGCGCCGGCTGGTGCGCGACGCGGGGCTGCAGGAGGAGATCGAGCTGGACTCGGCGGGCACCGGGAGCTGGCACGTGGGCAGCTCGCCGGACGGGCGCGCAACGGCTGCGGCAGCCGCGCGCGGGATCGCGCTGGAGGGCGCCGCACGCCAGGTGCGCGTGGAGGACTTCCAAGATTTCGATCTGATCGTTGCGATGGATCGCGCGAACCTCGACGACCTTCGCCGCCTCGCGCCGAGCGAGCAGGCGCGCGAGCGGGTGAGGTTGTTGCGCGAGTTCGATGCGCCGAGCGCGGCGAACGACGAGCTGGACGTGCCCGACCCGTACTACGGCGAGGGCGACGGCTTCGAGCGCGTGCTCGACCACGTGCAGGCGGCGTGCGCGGGGCTGCTGGAGCAGATCCGCGCACGCGAGCTGCGGTGACGCTGCCGCCGGGCGCTCGCGACGCGCGCCCGGTCGCCGGCGGCGACATCAACGAAGCGTTCCGCGTGGTCATGCGCGACGGCACCGACGCGTTCGTGAAGACGCGCGCGCGCCCTTCGCCGGGCGAGTACGCGGCCGAGGCCGCCGGCCTGCGCTGGCTGGCCGAACCGGGGGCGCTGCGCACGCCGCGCGTGCTCGACGTGAGCGATGACTACCTCGCGCTGCAGTGGATCGATGCCGCGCGGCTGGACGCGGGCGGCGAGCGCGAGCTGGGGCGCGGGCTGGCGGCCACCCACCATGCCGGCGCGCCGTGCTTCGGTCGCTTCGCCGAGGCGCGCTCAGGCTGGCTGGGGGCGCTGGAGCTGTCCAACGAGCCGGCCGACGACTGGTCGCAGTTCTACGCCGAGCGCCGGCTGGCACCGCTCGCCCAGCTTGCAGCCGAGCGCGGCGTGCTGTCGGCGCGCGGGGTGCACGCGGTGCGGCGCGTGTGTGAGCGCATGAGCGAGCTGGCCGGCCCGGCGGAGCCGCCCGCCCGCCTGCACGGCGATCTGTGGCAGGGCAACGTGCTCGCCGACGCGCACGGACAGCCCTGGCTGATCGACCCCTCGGCCTACGGCGGGCACCGTGAGGTCGACCTGGCGATGCTCGCGCTGTTCGGCTCGCCGTCGCGCGACTTCTTCGACGCCTACGAGGAGGTCGCGCCGCTCGCCGCAGCCTGGCAGGAGCGCGTCGGTCTCTACCAGCTGCTGCCGTTGCTCGTGCATGCGCTGCTGTTCGGCGGCTCCTATCGCGGCTCGGCCGAACGCATGGCGCTGCACTACGCCTGAGCGGCGCCCGCGCCGAGTCGTCCCGTCACGCCTGTCGGCGTCGGAATGCAGGACGTGCACGCGCAGACGCTCCACGCACGCAGGCGGCTGTATCTGCTGGCGCGCGTGGTCGTCGCGCGCAATTACCGGCGCCCGCTGACGCTCGCCGCGGTCGCCGATGCGGTGTCGAGCTCGCCGCGCCAGATCCAGCGCGCGTACGCGCAATTCGGCGAGACGAGCTTTCACGAGGACCTGCTCGCGCGGCGCATGGCGGCGGCGGCGCAGCTGCTCGCCGAGCAGCCGACGCTCAGCGTGCGCGACATCGCGCGTCTGGTCGGCTACCGCCACGCGCCGCACTTCGCGCGCGCCTTCCGGCGCCGCTACGGCCTCGCGCCGGCGCGCTTTCGCGAGCACGCACGAGCGCATCGTCTGAAGCGCGCGGCTCAGACCGCCGAGCGCTCTCGCGCCGACTGCGCGGCGCCCTCCGGTGGGCGTGTGCCGGTCCCGGCCGCCGCATCAGGCGAGAGCGTCTCGGCGCCGGGCAGCCGCAGGCGCATCAGTGTTCCGCCGCCTGGCGCCGACTCCGCAAGCACGCTGCCGCCGTGCTGCTCGGCGACCTGTCGGACGATCGCCAGGCCGAGCCCCGAGCCCGGACGCCCGCGTGCCTCTGCGCCGCGATAGAAGCGGTCGAACACGTGCGCCAGATCCTCCCGCGCGATCCCCGGGCCATGGTCGCGCACCACCAGCTCCTGGCCGCGCAGCGTGACCTCGACGGGCGTGTCGGGCGGGCTGTACTTGACGGCGTTGTCGATCAGGTTGCTCACCGCGCGCTCCAGGCGCGCGGGGAATGCAGCGAACACGGTCGGTGCCACGTCGACTGCGAACAGCGCCGCAGGAGCGTGGCGGCGCGCGCGCTCGACGACCTCGCCGACGAGCACGTCCAGACGCACATCCTCCGCCGCGGCATGCGGCTGTTCGCCGCGCGCGAGTTCGATCAGGTCGTTCATCAGCCCCGTCAACTCGTCGATCTGCTCGACCACGTCGCTGAGCAGCCGGCCGCGCTCGCTCGCGTCCATGTCGTGCGCCTGCTGCAGGATCTCGATGTTCGTGCGCAGGCTCGTGACGGGCGTGCGCAGCTCGTGCGAGGCGTCGGCGACGAGCTGGCGCTGGGCGTGCACCGAGGCGTCGAGCGCGCTCATCGAGCGCTCCAGCGCGTCGAGCATCGCATTGAAGCTACGCGCCAGGCGCCCGATCTCATCTTCGCCGACCGACTTGATCCGTCCGCTGAGGTCCTGCGTGAGCGCGACGTGCTCGGTGGCCTGCGTCAGCCGCTTCAGCGGCAGTACCGCTGCGCCCGCGACGACCCGTCCCAGCAGTGCCGCCAGCGCGATCCCGCCGAGGTCCAGCAGCGCGAGGATCAGGCGCAGGCGGCTGAGCAGGCTGTCGACTTCGGTCAGCGGCTGCGCCAGCTGCACGGCGCGTCCTTTGCCGAACGGCTCGGCCAGCACGCGCAGGTGAAGGCCCTTGACGCGCGCATCGCGGAAGAACGCTTCGCCGCCGTGTTTGGCCAGCGTGAGCGTCCGTGAATCCACCGGCAGCGAGACGTTGCTCGCCGAACGCACCGTGATCAGCCCCGCCGCGTTGACCACCTGCTGATAGCCACGCACCTGGTCCGGTCCCGGCGGCAGCCTGCCGAACAGGTTGCGCGCGACCGGGCCGTAGCGTGGCAGCGACTGCGCTTCGGCCCGATCGGCGCCGGCATCTTCGTTGTTGCGCGAAGAGCCGTCCAGGCCGTTGAGATCGAGCCCGAGCCTTTCCGAGTCGCGCTTGGCGACCGCCGGTTTGTTGCCGCCCGGTTTCAGATAGCGCTGCAGGCGCCCGGCCGTGCGTGCGCGGTTGCGCAGCTGCGCGTCGACCTGGCTGTGCAGCTGGTTGGACGTCAGCAGGTAGGTGAGCATCGAGGCGAGCACGACCGCGATCGCCACCGCCGCGGCCGAGGCCAGTGCGATGCGCCGGCGAAAGCTCACGTCGCCTCCCGCAGGACGTAACCGACCCCGCGCACCGTGTGCAACAGGCGCGACTCCCCGCCGATCTCCGTCTTGCGGCGCAGGTAGCCGATGTACACGCCGAGCGAGTTGGACGTCGAGCCGAAGTCATAGCCCCACACGTGCTCGAAGATCGCCGAGCGCGTGAGCACCTGGCGCGGATGGCACATGAACATCTCCAGCAGCAGGAACTCGGTGCGCGTCAGCGCCAGGCGCCGCTCGCCCCGCCACGCCTCGTGCGCAACGCGCTCCAGGCGCAGGTCCTCGAAGCTCAGCGCACGCTCGTCGTCGTCCCCGTCGCTGGATCGGCGCAGCAGCGCGCGCACGCGCGCCAGCAGCTCGCGCAGCGCGAACGGCTTGACCAGGTAGTCGTCGGCGCCGGCGTCGAGCCCCGCGACGCGGTCGTCGACCTGCTCGCGCGCGGTCAGCATCAGCACCGGTGTGCGGTCGCCGCCGTCGCGCAGGCGCCGGCACACCTCCAGCCCGTCGATGTGCGGCATCGAGATGTCCAGGATGACGACCTCATAAGCCGCATCGGACAGCCGCTGCAACGCCTCGCGGCCGTCGATCGCCTGCGCGACGTCGTAGCTCTCCAGCGACAGCGCACGCGTCAGCGCGATCTGCACGGCGGGCTCGTCGTCGACGACCAGTATGCGGGCTTGCTCGGCCATGGCTTGCTCAAAGCATCCTCGCCGCTTGGGTTGCTTTCGTGCGGCGGATGACGGGTATGCAACAGCTTGAGGCTACCGTGGCACAGGCAGGCGCACGAATGGCTAACGTCAAGCGAAGGGGATGCGAGCAGCAGTCATGGGAGTCCATCATCGCCGGTGACGCCGGTGCACCCGAGACCGACCCGGCGCTCGTCGAGAGCGACCAGGTCATGCAGGCGCAGTCGCGCACGTTGCGCAACAGCATCGTCAGCCTGCTCGTGTTCTTCGGGCTCGACGCCGCGCTGCTGTTGGCGGTGCCCGATCTTCACACTGCGCTCGACCACATCGCGCACGCCGACCCGGCTTGGCTTGGCGGCGCCGTTTTTCTGGAGCTGGCATCGTGCGCCGGCTACGCGGTGCTGTTCGGGCTCGTCTTCGGCATGCTCGGGCGGCGGCTGACCTCGCGCCTGTCGCTGGCCGAGCTGGCCGTCAACTCGGTCGTGTCGGTGAGTGGGCTGGCGGGCATCGCGCTGGGCGCGTGGGTTCTGCGCAGCAAGGGCGTGTCGGTGGACCGCATCGCGCGGCGCTCTGTGCTGATCTTCTCGCTGACCAGCGCGGTGAACGTCGTTGCCGTCGTCGTGATCGGCGTGCCGATGTGGCTGGGCCTGCTGCCCGGCTCACAGAATGCGGTGCTCACGCTGCTGCCCGCCGCCGCGGCGATCGCGTTGATCGCAGGCACGCTGGCACTCGCGGCGTGGGCACGCCGTGCGGCGGGCAGGCGCGAGGACAAGGGAGCGCGCCGGACGGTCGCGCTGAAGGCCCTCGCCGATGGCGTATCCGACGCCTTGCAGATGATCCGCGAGCACGACTGGCGCCTGCTCGGCGCCGTCGCCTACTGGCTGTTCGACAACCTCGCGCTGTTCGCGTGCCTGGCGGCGATCGGCAACGAGCCGTCATGGTGGGTCGTCGCGATGGCCTATCTCGTGGGCATGCTCGCCAACTCGGTCCCGATACCGGGAGGGCTGATCGCCGTCGAAGGCGGTCTCGTCGGCATGCTGCTGCTGTTCGGCGTGCGCCCGGCCTCGCATGTGGTCGTCGCCGTGGTCATCTACCGCGCGATCTCGCTGTGGATCCCGGCGGTGATCGGCTCACTGGCGTTTCTCAGCCTGCGCCGCGAGATCGGCAAGCCGCTCGCGCCGGGCGTCGCCGGCTAACCGGCCGACACGCTGGCCGCGAACGCCAGCGCCGCGCTCGCGCTCTGGCAGGCGTGCCCGGGCAGGCTCTGCATGGTGCGCTTGACCTGCGCGCTCTGCGCGCCGTTCAGGCCGGGGCAGTAGACGGGCGGCGGCAGGTCGGTCGCTGCCGAGCCGGGCGCGTTGAGCGGGCGCAGCGCCAGCGCCGCTGCATAGGCGTGCGCGAATGTGTTTGAGAACAGGTCGATCGCCACGCGGCCGCTGTACAGCTCGATCGAGCGGCCTTCGTCATAGACCGTCGCCGGCACGCCGCGCACGACGATGTTGCGCTGTCGCCCGAGCGTGGCGTTGGAGTGCAGCCGGTAGATCACCGTCGTGACCTGCAGCGGCAGGATGCAGCTGCCGCCGCCGAAGATCCCTTTGCCCTTCAGGCAGTCGCCGTAGTAGACACTCGTGCCGAGCGAGCTGATGTAGCCCTTCTGCCCGTCCGCCGCGGCCACGGCGTAGCCGAGGAAGCTACGCCCCACCCAGTACAGGCGGAAGTACGGGAACGTCTGCGCTTCGGCGAGCGTGCCCGCGGCGATCGGCTTGGGATGGCCGGCGCCGCAGCCCGCGAGCAGCCCCGCGCCGGCCAGCGCCAGGCACGCCGCCGCCGCGAGCGCGCCGAGCCGGCGTGGACGCAGGCGCACGTGCGTGCGCTGGCGCGGAGGTGCGACGTGCTTGGCGGGGCGCATGGCCGTCATTATCTTGGCGTGCGGTCGAGGTACACAGCTACTTCAGGGCATCTCGCCGGTTCAGAGGAGTACAGATCCGCCGTAGGACAGGCGGGTGTGCCGGGGTCCGGTGGGGTAGCACACCGGACCCCGGTTGATCTTCCCACCAAGCGCCGGCGAGCGGCGCCGCTGGGCGTCATCTGCGCGTTCTCGCTGCTCGTCGTGTGGCTGCTGGTGGCCCCGCGCACGCCCGATCTCGCGGCGGCGGCCTACCGGCTGGACCTGTTCAAGCATCTCGGCCTGGCGGTGTATGACGAGCACTGGTACGCCGGGCACGACCTGCCCGGCTACAGCCTGCTTTTCCCGCCGCTGGCCTGGTTGCTCGGGCTACGCGTGGTCGGCGCGCTGTCGGTGCTGGCCTCGGTGGCGTGCTTTGAAGCGCTCGCCGTGTCGCACTACGGGCGCTCGGCGCGCTGGGGCGCGGCGCTGTTCGCGCTGGCCGCCGTCGGCGACGTGTGGATCGGGCGCCTTGCGTTCGCACTCGGCGTGTCCTTCGCGCTCGCCGCGGTGCTCGCGCTGGCGCGCGGGCGCCGCGCGCCGGCGATCCTGCTCGCCGCCGCGAGCGCCGCGGCGAGCCCCGTCGCCGGCGTGCTGCTTGCGCTGGTCGCGCTGACCGACGCTTTGTGGCGGCGCTCGGCGCGGCAGCTGGTAGTTCTGGCGGTGCCGGCGGCAGTCGTCGTGATGGCCCTCGCCCTGTTGTTTCCCGAGGGGGGCTTTGAGCCATATCCGACGGTCTCATTCATCGCCACCGTGGCAGTTGTCGTGGCATTCGCCTGGGCGCTTCCCCGCGAGCACGGCCGTCTGTTGCTCGGCGCCGGGCTGTACCTGCTGGCGTGCGTCGTGTTCCTGTTCGTGCACACGCCCATGGGCAGCAACGTCGAGCGCTACGCCGTGCTGCTCGCCGGCCCGTTGCTGCTGTGCACGCTGCTCGCCGCGCCTCGTGACGGCGCGCGCCCGGCGCGCGGGCGCCGGGCGGCTGCGGTCCTCGCGCTGTGCGCGTGGGCGCTGTGGGCCGGCTGGGGCCCGCTGCGCGAGACGCTCGCGGTGGCGGGCAGCCAGTCGACCGGCTCCGCCTACTACGCGCCCGTCGAGCGCTTCCTCGATTCACACGCACACCGGCCGGTGCGCCTGGAGGTGCCGCTCACGCGCACGCACTGGGAGACCGCCGAGCTCGCCCCGCGGGTGTCGCTGGCACGCGGCTGGGAGAAGCAGCTGGACACGCGCTATGACTCCGTGCTGCTGGACCCCGCGCTGAACGCCCGCTCATACGAACGCTGGCTGCACGAGCAGGCGGTCTCCTACGTCGCGCTGCCCGACGCCAAGCTCGATCCCTCCAGCGCGCGCGAGGGCGAGCTGATCCGCGCCGGGCTGCCCTACCTGCGCGAGGTCTTCGCCGGGCGCCACTGGCGCATCTACGCCGTGCGAGCGGCCACACCGCTGGCCGCCGGGCCGGGGCGCCTGACGTCGCTGGGGCACGAATCGTTCACCTTGGCCGCCGACTCGCCCGGCAGCTTTCTGGTGCGCGTGCGCTTCACGCGCTACTGGACGCTCACGCGCGGAGACGGCTGCGTCGAGCGTGCAGCCGGCGGCTGGACGCGCGTCGCCGCGCGCGCTGCCGGTCCGATCGTCGTGCGTGCGCGCTTCTCGCTCGGCCGCGCGCTCGGCCTGGCCGGCTCCTGCCGGTCGCGCTGAGCCGCTCAGCGCGGCGCGAACGCGTACAGGCCTTCCAGCCCCGTGAGGAAGATGTAGCGGCCGTCGCTGATCACCGGATCGAAGGAGCCGGTGCCCAGCTGGAACATTTCGCGCCCGGTGGAGATGCCGAGGCCGTAGGTGCGGTGCGTGCCGAGGTCGGCGAAGTACACCGTGCGCCCGACGATCGTCGCCGAGCCGGAGATCTTGCCGTGCGCGTCGAACTTCCACGCGATGTTGCCCGAGCGCGCGTTCAGCGCGTAGAAGGTGCCGTCGTAGGAGCCCAGATAGATGGTCGGGCCGAGGCCGGGTGCGTTGGTGACCGCCGGCGAGGCATACACGTACGCTCCGGTCTGCACGGCCCAGTCGAGCTTGCCGGTGCCGGCGTCATATGCGTATACCCGCCCGTCGGTGTTGCCGAGGAACACGCGCCCGTAGAACACCGCCGCCGTGGAGTAGAACGTGCCGCTGCCCAGCAGCGCGCCGCCCGAGCCGCTGATCCAGATCCGCCTGCCGGCGCGCTCGCCGACCGCCTGCACGTGCCCGGAGTAGTCGCCGAAGTACAGGATGCCGCCGCTCAGCGTCGGGCTGGCCTTGACCGCGCCGGCCGCATGGTAGGTCCAGATGACGCTGCCGTTGGAGGCGTTCAGCGCGTAGACCGTGCCGTTCTGCGAGCCGAAGAACAGCTTGCCGTGGTCGACCAGCGGCGAGGACTCGCTGGCGCTCGGCAGATCGCGCGACCAGCGCGTCTGGCCCGTCGCGTAGTTCAGCGCGTACACGCTCCCGCCTTCGCCGCCGCGGCGCGACAGCACGCTCGCGAAAACCGTCTGGCCGTCGACCGCCGGCGAGGACGCCGACAGGCGGCCGAGGCTGCGCTGCCAGAAGGTGTGGCCGGTGCGCTTGTTCAGCGCGCGAATCACGCCGTCGTCGCCGAGCTGGAAGATGTGGTCGCCGCCGATCACCGGCGGGAACTCCAGCAGCGTGTGCGCGTTGTTCACCCACACCCGCTTGAACGGCGCGTGCAGCGTCGCCGGCGCGGGGAAGAAGCGCGTGTGTTCCTTGGTGTACCCGTACAGCGGCCACGACGTTTCGACTTCCGCCGGCGGCGGCTTGGGCGTCGGCTCTGACACGAAGCGCGCGTGCGGGTGATAGATGCTGCCCGTGCGATCGCGCTCGTAGAGATAGCCCGCAACCGCCAGCCCGGCGATCAGCACGACGACGCCCGCGATGATCGCGCGAGCGCGTTTGGAGCGCGGGAACAGACGCTTCAGGCGATCGCTCACGACGAACGGTGCCGCCTCAGGCGGCGATCTTGCGCGAGGAGCTCGCCGAGCTGGGAGAGGGCGACTGCGCCGCGCTCGCCCGCGCCGCGCGGGCACTCGCGTCCGCGTGCTTTGCGGCGCTCGCCCGGGCGCGAGCGCGCGAGCTGCGCGCGATCAACCGCGCCGCCGTGAGCGCGACGAGCCAAAGAAAGGCGATCGTCAGCGGCGGCAGCGTCAAACCCGACACGAGCGCGAGCACGCCGTGGTTTGCGTTCAGCGACCAGTTCCACAACAGGTAATCGCCGATCGTGAGCCCGGTGACGATGGCCAGAGGCCTGTGGGACACAGCCGACACTCTAAACGGCTGTGTCGACGGAGGGACTCCGTCTAGCCGTCTGCGCTCTGCGCCGCCTGCGGCGAGGCATCCCAGAAATCGTCGATCTTCGTGGAGTCGGGCTCCTGGACCTGGCGTGAGATCGCCCATATCTCCACAGGCTGTGCGCGCTCGTTGCGGTGCGAGCGCGGCGTGGCGCTGTCGACGCGCACGGCCGCCGGGGCGCTCACCTCGCGCACGTCATCGCCCAAGCGCATCGTCAGCGTGCCCTTCGTGACCAAGTACAGCTCCTCCACCTCGTCGTGGAAGTGGCCCGTGCCCTGCTCGAAGTCGCTGTGCGGCGGCACCCGGATCAGCGTCGCCGCGAGCTGGCGGCAGCCCAGCGCGTCGGTCAGGCGGCGAAACTCGCCGGGAACGTCCGATCCGTCGTAGGGATTCTCGACATCGTCGGGGTCGACGATTGCGTAGCCGTCTACTGCGGGTGTCCGGTCGGCCATGAGCTTCACCTACCCGCAAATCGCCGAACCGACGCGTGCCGGCTCGCTCGGCGGGAGGCGTGCGTCGCGTGGCGTGGCGCCGTCATGCTCACGCCTGCGCGGCCAGGCGCTCGTGCACCGAGCGCACGGCGCTGGAGCCCTCGCCGACGGCCGCGGCGACGCGCTTCATCGAGCCGTGGCGCACGTCGCCGGCGGCGAACACGCCCGATACCGAGGTCTCAAACGGCAGCAGCCTGGAGGCATCCTCGCCAGGCCCCACCGCAAGCTGGCGGTCGGTCAGCACAAAGCCGTCGTCGTCGAGCTTGACGCTGTCGGCCAGCCACTGCGTCGCGGGGCTGGCACCGATGAAGCAGAACAGGCCGGAGCAGTCGAGCGTGCTGGACTCGCCGGTCTGCGTGTCGCGCAGCGTGACCTGCTCCAGGCGGGCGTCGCCGGCCAGGCCATCCACTTCCACGCTCGTCAGCAGCTCGATTCGCGGATCGGCCTCGATGCGCTCGATGAGATAGCGCGACATCGTCTGCGTGAGGTCCTCGCGGCGGATCGCGATCGTCACGCTGCAGTTGTTCTCGGCGAGGTAGATCGCCGCCTGACCGGCCGAGTTGCCGCCGCCGATCACGAGCACCGAGCTGCCGCCGCACACGCGCACCTCCAGGTCGGTCGCCGCGTAGTAGACGCCCGCGCCCTCGTAGCGCGCGAGCTCGGCGACCTCCAGGCGCCGGTAGCGCGCGCCGGAGGCGACGATGATCGTGCGCGTGGGGATCTCGCTGCCGTCGGCCAGCACGATCACGTGAAAGCTCGGCTCTGTGCGCAGCCCGGCGACCTCGCAGGGAGCGTTCAGCTGCGCGCCCAGGCGCATCGCCTGCAGCGCCGCCCGGCCCGTGAGGTCTTCGCCGGAGATGCCGTTGGGAAAGCCCGCGTAGTTCTCGATGCGCGAGCTCGTCCCCGCCTGCCCGCCGATCGTCACCGCGTCCAGCGAGACGGTGCGCAGCCCCTCCGACGCGCCGTACACTGCTGCCGCCAGCCCGGCCGGCCCGCTGCCTACGACGACCAGGTCGAAGATGTAGCCGGGCGTGGGGTGGAAGGTCAGTCCGAGCTGCTCGGCGAACACCGCCGTCGAGGGTTTGCGCATGACCTCCGTGGCGGTGATCACCGCGGGCACGTCCTCCTGCACGAGGCCCATGCTCGCCAGCAGCGCGTCGGCGTCGTCGGCGTCCTCGATATCGATCCACGCGTGCGCGAGGTGGGAGTGTTCGGCAAACGAGCGAAGGCGCATGGCCTCGGGCGAGTAGCGTGAGCCGACGATGCGCGTCGCCTGTGCGCCGTCGCCCGCGCGCAGCACCTCGCGCCGCGCGAGCAGCGCGCTGAAGATCGTTTCCGCGAGCGCCGGGCGGCTGGCCATCAGGCGGCGGAACTCGGGCTCGGCGATCACCAGCACGCGGCCGGGCTGTGTCACGCGGCAGCTCAGCGAGCGGCGCTGGCCGGTGAGCAGGTTCAGCTCGCCGACGAAGCCGCCCGGGCCGTAGGCGACGATCACGACGGGCTCGGCGCCGTCGAGGCGCACCACCTCGACTTCGCCGTCGAGCACCACGAACAGGTCGTAGGAGGCCTCGCCGGCCTGAAAAAGCAGCTGGCCGGGCGAGACGTCGATCACGTTGCCGAAGTCGGCGACTTCTGTGAGCGCGTCAGGCGAGAGAACCGGGAACGCGTCGCTGTCCGGCTTCGGTGTGCTCACCGCGCCAGCCTAGCTCGGCACGATCCGGTTCCCACCCGGCGTCACGAACGTGCGCGCTTGCGCGCGGCGCTGGCTTGTGTAGCTTGACGTGCGAGTTGACCGGCGGCGCCAGCACATCCGCGCAGCGGGCCGTTCGCGTGACGGTCAGCGGGCGCGTGCAGGGCGTCGGCTTCCGCGACGCGACGCAGCGCCGCGCGAGGAGGCTCGGCCTGCTCGGATGGGTGCGAAACGCCGACGACGGCACGGTCGCGGTGCACGCCGAGGGCGGCTCGCAGGCCGTGGAGGAGCTGCTCGGCTTTCTGCGTAGCGGCCCGCGCGGGGCCGGCGTCGATGAGCTGAGCGTCTCAGAGGTTCGCGTCGAGGGCCACGAGCAGTTCGCGATACGCGGCGTCAGCGCCGGCGTGTTCGTCGTGCAGGAGCATCAGGCCACGGCACATCACTTCGACCTGCGCCTTGAGGTCGACGGCGCGATGCGCTCATGGGCTGTGCCCAAGGGCCCGTCGATGGACCCGTCGGTCAAGCGCCTGGCCGTGCAGGTGGAGGATCACTCGCTCGCGCACAACAGCTTCGAGGGCCCAACCGGGCACGGTGGGGTGATCGTGTGGGATCGCGGGCACTACGAGCAGGGCGGGCGCGTCGCCTGGCCCCAAGCGCTCGACCGCGGGCACGCGGTGTTCGTGCTGCACGGCGAGAAGCTTCGCGGCGGCTTCGCGCTGCAGCGCACGCGCGACGGCGCCAAGGCGCAGTGGCTGCTGATCAAGCGCCGCGACGACGAGGCGCGCTCCGGGTCAGATGTGGTGGCGCAACGCGCGGAGTCGGTGGTCAGCGGCAAGACGCTCAGGGAGATCGCGGGGGAGGGGGCGTAGGCACCGTCGGATCGGCGGTGCGTTTCAGTCTGTGCGACTCTCCGCGCGATGAGAATCGCAGCCGCGCTCGTGATACTCTCGCTCGTGACGGCCGGATCGGTGGCGCCCGCCTTCTCGGCGGTGCGCGGCAGCGACGCCATGGCGACGCATGCCTACCTGGAGGCGACGCTGGCGAAGCGGCGAGCGGACGCTGCAGCCCAAGCAGCCGGCGTGGCGGCAATCCGAGCGCTTGCCGCGAAGATCACCGCAAGCTGCCCCGGGGTGCTCGGCGGTGCCCCGCGGCCGGTCAAAGGCGAACCGGAAAACAAGTCGCGATTCGAAGTGTCGGTGGAGCTGATCACCGCGAGCTTCGGCGCGGCGGGACCTGCCGAGTACCCGGTGCTCATACATTTCAGGCGAGTCGTGCGCAGGCTCCGCTGGAGCAATCGGCGGCTGACGTTGCTGCTGCACTCGCTGGCCAAGGAAGACGTCGCGGAGGCGACAATCGCGCCCCCCGACCTTTGCGCCGACATGAGCTTCTGGGTCGCCAGTGGCTACAAAGCGGTCTCTGCGGGAAGCAGGGAGTACCTGCATCGCTTGGACGTCGTGTCGTCGATTACGCAGATCGCCCCCGAACCCGGAGAACGAGAAGGGGGCGCACTCCTCGGCCTCGAAGAACTGATCGCCCACAGGCTCAAGCGCTATGAGGATCCTGCCGACAGGGCGCTGGCGCGCAGAGCGCTGCCGCCACAGGCGAAGATCACCGACCCCAGGCTCAGGCCGCTGTTGGAAGCGGCGGGCAGCGTCTTTGAGGCGCTTGGAGAGGCATCGCCTGTCGTCAAACAGTCGTAGGCTCGGCGACCGCCAACCGCTCGTCGCTGTAGCTCTCGCCGCTGTCGGCCTTCTCGACGAGTGATGCCGGCGGCTCAAAGCGCTCGCCGTAGGTCCCTGCCAGCTCGCGCGAGCGGGCGACGAAGCCTGCGACACCGCCGTCGTAGCCGTTGATGTACTGCAGCACGCCGCCCGTCCAGCCGGGGAAGCCGATGCCGAGGATCGAGCCGATGTTGGCGTCGGCGACAGACTCGATCACGCCCTCGTCGAGGCACTTGACCGACTCGATCGACTCGGCGAACAGCATCCTCTCCTCGAGGTCCTTCAGCGAGATCGAGGCCGGGTCTGTGGTCTCGGGGAACATCTCTTTCAGGCCCTTCCAGAGCCCAACCCGCTTGCCGTCCTCGTAGTCGTAGTAGCCGGCGCCGGCGAGCCTGCCGCCGCGCCCGGCCTCGAGCATCTTGTCGACGACCTCAAAGGCGGGGCGATCCTCAAACGCGCCGCCTTCGGCCTCGACGGCCGCTCTGGTGGCATCGCGGATCTTCCTCGCGAGGTTGAGGTTTAGCTCGTCGCTCAGTTGCAGCACCGGCGCGGGGTAGCCGGCCTGGTTTGAGGCCTGCTCGATCGATGCGGCGGGCACACCCTCCAGCAGCATCGCCACGCCCTCGTTGATGAACGTGCCGATCACGCGGCTGGTGAAGAAGCCGCGGCTGTCGTTGACGACGATCGGCGTCTTCTTGATCTGCTTGGCCACGTCGAGCGCCCGGTAGAGCGTCTCCTCGTTGGTCTTCTCGCCCTTGATGATCTCCAGCAGCGGCATCTTGTCGACGGGGCTGAAGAAGTGCAGGCCGATGAATTCCTCCGGCCGCGAGACGCCCTCGGCGAGGTCGGTGATCGGCAGCGTCGAGGTGTTCGAGCCCAGCAGTGCGCCGTCGGCGAGGTGCGGCTCGATCTCTGCGAAGACCTGGGCCTTGACGGCCGGGTCCTCGAAGACGGCCTCGATCACCAGGTCGGCGCCGGCCGCAGCGGCCGGGTCGTCGGTCGGCGTGATCCGAGCGAGCAGCGCGTCGGCCTTCTCCTGCGTTGAGCGCCCGCGGGAGATCGCCTTCTCCAGCAGCCCCTGCGAGTAGGCCTTGCCCTTCTCGGCGGCCTGCAGCGAGACGTCCTTGAGCACGACGTCGATGCCCGCTTTTGCGCACACGTAGGAGATCGCCGCGCCCATCATGCCCGCGCCGAGCACGACGACCTTCGTGGCCCTGAACGGCTCCAGGCCCTCGGGTCGGTTGCGCTCGCCGTTCACCTGCTGCAGGTCGAAGAAGAACGCCTGGATCATGTTCTTTGAGACCTGCCCGGTGAGCAGGTCGACGAAGTAGCGGCCCTCGATCTCGATCGCCGTGTCGAAGTCGACCTGGGCGCCCTCGACGGCCGCCGCCATGATGTGATGCGGCGCCGGGTAGTTCGCGCCCTTCAGCTGCTTGCGCAGGTTCGCCGGGAACGCCGGCAGGTTCTGCGCGAGCTTCGGGTTGGAGGGGACGCCCCCGGGGATCTTGTAGCCCTTGACGTCCCACGGCTGGACCGTCGGCTCGTCGCCGGGCTGAGCCTTGATCCATGCCTTCGCCGCCGGTACGAGCTCCTCCCGCGAGCTGACGAGCTCGTCGAGGATGCCCGTCTCGACGGCCTTCTCCGGGCGCAGGCGCTGGCCCTGCATGAGCAGCTTCATCAGTGCGTCGACGATGCCGAGCATGCGCACCGTGCGCACCACGCCACCGGCGCCGGGGAGCAGGCCGAGCTGCACCTCGGGAAAGCCGAGCTGCACGCTGGGGTCATCGACGGCGACGCGGTGGTGCGTCGCCAGGCAGATCTCCAGGCCGCCGCCGAGCGCGGCGCCGTTGATCGCGGCGACGACGGGCTTGCCGAGCGTCTCCAGGCGGCGCAGCTGGGCCTTGCCGGCGCGAACCATCTCGGCCAGCTGGGGCGCGTCGTCCTTGGTGGCGCTCTTCAGGTCGTTCAGGTCGCCGCCGGCGAAGAAGGTCTTCTTCGCGGAGGTGATCACGACGCCGCTGATCTCGTCCTTCTCGGCCTCCAGGCGCTCGATCGTCGCGGCCATCGATTCCGCGTAGGCGCGATTCATCGTGTTGGCCGACTGGTTGGGGTCGTCGAGCGTCAGCAGGACGATGCCGTCCCCGTCCTTCTCCCAGCGAATGGTCGTGCTCTCTGCCATTTAGATCGCCTCCACGACGGTCGCGATTCCCATGCCGCCGCCGACGCACAGCGTGGCCAGGCCGTAGCGCCCGCCGGTGCGGTGCAGCTCCTCGATCAGCGTGCCGAGGATCATCCCGCCGGTCGCTCCCAGCGGGTGACCCATCGCGATCGCGCCGCCGTTGACGTTGACCTTCTCCATGTCCAGGCCCATGTCGCGCACGAAGCGCAGCACGACCGCGGCGAACGCCTCGTTGATCTCGACCAGGTCGAGGTCCTCGACGATCAGGCCGGCCTTGGCAAGCGCCTTCTTGCTGGCCGGCGCGGGGCCGGTGAGCATGATCGTCGGGTCCGCGCCCGACAGCGCCGTCGCGAGGATCCGCGCCTTGGGCTTCATGCCCAGCTGCTCGCCGGTCTGCTCGTTGCCGATCGTCAGCAGCGAGGCGCCGTCGACGATGCCCGAGGAGTTGCCCGGGGTGTGGACGTGATCGATCTTCTCGACCCAGTGGTACTTCTGCAGCGCGACCGCGTCAAAGCCGCCCATCTCGCCCATCGCGGCGAATGACGGCTTGAGCCCTCCGAGCGTGTCGACGGTCGTGCCGGGGCGGATGAACTCGTCGTGGTCGAGCACGACATTGTCGTTGAGGTCCTTGACGGGGATCACGGTGTCGGCAAAGCGGCCCTCCTGCTGGGCGTTCCACGCGCGCTCCTGGGAGCGCGCGGCGTATGCGTCGACGTCCTCGCGGCTGAACTCCTCCATCGTCGCGATCAGGTCAGCGCTGACGCCCTGGGGGACGAAGGAGGTGTCGTAGTTGGTCTGCGGGTCCATCGCCCAGGCGCCGCCGTCGGAGCCCATCGGCACGCGTGACATCGACTCGACGCCGCCGGCGAACACGAGGTCCTCCCAGCCGGAGGCGACCTTCTGCGCGGCGATGTTGACCGCCTCCAGCCCCGACGCGCAGAAGCGATTGACCTGCACGCCGGCGACCGTGTCCGGCAGGCCGGCCTTGATCGCCGCCGTCTTGGCGATGTCGGCGCCCTGATCGCCGACGGGCGAAACGCAGCCGAGCACGACGTCGTCGACGCGCGAGGGATCGAGTTTCTCGTTGCGCACGAGCGTCTCGTGCATCAGGCCGACGACCAGGTCGACCGGCTTGGTGCCGTGCAGAGAGCCGTTGAACTTGCCCTTGCCGCGCGGCGTGCGAATCGCATCGAAGACCAGTGCGTCGGTCGCTGACATCGGTGAAACCTCCTGTGTCGTCGTCGAACCTCTGGCCTGAGCGCGCGGGCCCGGATAAAACTCGGCGCGGACGCTAGCACAGAAACGTTCATGCGTGAACGCAAATATGTCTAAGATCACCCGCATGACCGTCACCGCCAAGCCCTCAGCGCGCCGCAGCCAGGCCGAGCGCAGCGCCGCCACGCGCGACGCGCTGCTGGACGCGACGATCGCGTGCCTGGTCGAGGACGGCTATGCGAACACGACGACAAGCCGCGTGGCCGAACGTGCGGGCGTCTCGCGCGGCGCGCACCTGCACCACTTCCAGACGCGCCACGAGCTCGTGGCGGCGGCGATGGAACGGCTGGCCGAACGCCGTGGGGCGGAGCTGCTCGGCGCCGCAGAGAACCTGCCGCAGGGGCGCGAGCGCCTGGTGCAGGGCCTCGATCTGCTGTGGGCGAGCTACGCGAACCCGCTGTTTCAGGCGGCGCTGGACCTGTGGTCACACGCGCGCACCGACCCGCAACTGCGCGAGCGCCTCGTGCCGGTCGAGCGGCGACTGGACCGCCAGACGCTCGCGATCACGAGGAGGCTGTTCCCGGCGGTCGCCGAGCAACCGGACTTCGATCGGCTGATGGAGCTCGCGATCTCGACGATCCGCGGTTTGGCACTGCTCGACACGCTGCACCCCGGCGATGCGCGCAACCGCAAGCAGTGGAGCTACAGCCGCGCTCGGCTCGTCGAGCTGTTCGAGGCTGCGCTGTGAGCCGGCACGACCTCGCTCGTGCCGGCTTCGCGGCCTGCCGCTACGGCGCGAGCCTGAACGGCGGGTAGCGATCGGTGACCATCACGTGGGCGTAAGCGATCACGCGATTGGTCCAGCGCCCGACGCCGACGAGGAAGTCGAACATCCCGCGCGGGAAGCGACCGGTGAGGAGGATCGCGAACCACGCGGCGATCACGACGAAGAACGCGGCGATGTAGAGGAAGAACAGCACCACGTAGTGCGGGATCGCGAGCAGCCACTTGATCAGCGGCAGCCAGCGGTTGAGCTCGCTGGTGACGTCGGGATAGGGGAAATCGAGATGCACCGCCTGATGCTCGTCGGTGGAGGGATAGTTGTCGTCCATCAGCGAGAGGTAGACGCCGACACGGGCCGAGAAGCGCATCAGTTCGATGTTCCAGTCAAACCACCAGCGCGGGTACTTCTGGCGGAACAGGATCAACAGCAGCGTGGGCAGCACGACGAGGCCGACGGCGCCGGCGAACTTCTCGCTGCCCCCGGAGGCATAGCCGCCGCCCTCGAGCAGCAGGAGCACGATCGCGATCGGGATGACCATCAGCAGGCGGAAGAAGCTGGTCATGCGGTTGAGCGGCCGGTCGGGGTAGTCGACCGAGTACTGGACGGGATACGGCGCGTTGGGGTTCATGCGATGCCTTTCCGTGAGGTGTACGGCGTACACTCGTGCTACGCACCATAGGTGTACGGTGTACACTTGTCAAGGCCGATGACGAAACGAAAGCTCGCAACCCGGGAACCGCTGAGTAGCGCTCGCGTGCTGGCGGCCGGCGTCGCGCTCGCCGATCAGGCCGGGCTTGAAGCGTTCAGCATGCGCGCACTGGCACAGGAGCTCGGTGTCGTGCCGATGGCTCTGTACAAGCACGTCGCCAACAAGGACGAGCTGCTCGACGGCATGGTCGACATCGTCTTCGGCGAGGTCGAGCTCCCTTCCGCGGAGCTCGACTGGAGGTCTGCCATGCGAAGCCGGGCGAGTTCGACGCGCGCGGCATTGAAGCGGCACAGCTGGGCGATCGGGATGATGGAGTCGCGGCGGCCTGGGCCTGCGAACCTACGAAACCACAACGCGGTGATGGGCTGCCTGCGTGAGGCGGGGTTTTCTTTCGAGCAGGCGATCCACGCCTACTCGCTCCAGGACGCCTACATCTACGGCTTCGCCCTGCAGGAACGCGACACGGGGTTCGAGACGCCCGACAGCGCCGGGGAAGCCGCGCAGAGGAGAGCGCAAGCAAACGGCGCACTTGATCGGTACCCCTACCTCGTCGAGATCGTCACCAAGCTCCCCGAGTCCGGGTTCGACTACACCGTCGAGTTCGCGTGGGGGCTCGATCTGATCCTCGACGGGCTCGAGCGACTTCGTCACGCCTGAGCGGCTCCGCGGCCCGCCCTGGGATCAGGCGGCGGGCGAGTTGGGACTCGGGTGGCTCAGGCCGGTGGGAGCTCGCGGAAGGATCGCTTCGGCGACCGCGACCCGCTGAGCGCCCACCGCGTCTGGCCGGTCGGGCGCCGCCTCAGTCCTCGGGCAGAGCAGCAAAGTCACGCTTGGCCTGCCTGTACCAGCCCATTCCTGAGATGGGGTGCTTCCACCTGCCCTTCATCTCGTTCAAGGCGTCCTCGTGCGTCGCGTCGCCCTGAGCGACTGCGTCGTTCAGATGCTTGTCCTGCGCCTTGATGACGTCATTTGCGGTCCCACCATGGTGTGGGAAGTCACATGGTCCACCGAGCTGCCTACAGGTCATCGTCTTCATCGCTTTCGCTTCCTTTCAAAATTGCGCTCCTTGAGACTGATAATCTATAATACAGATTGTCAGCACGACGGAGTAATTGACGAACACCCGAGACATGGCTACAGACACCTCTGCCAACGGCGAGATCGCCGAGTTCGCCGGCCAGCTCTTCTTCCGGCTCTGGCGCGCATCGCATACCCGCACCGCCGAAGCGCTGGACTCGGTCGGTCTGACCCCCGCCCTGTTCGCGCTGCTCAACGTGCTCGGGGCTCGCGCGGGCGCGACGCAACAGGAGATCGGCACGGAGATGGGGATCGACCGCAGCACGATGGTCGTGCTGATCGACGAGCTCGAAGCCAAGCGGCTTGCCAAACGACGACCGCATCCTTCCGACCGGCGCGCCCGCGAAGTCGCGATCACGACGAAGGGCCGCCAGGTTCTCCAGCAGGCCCGCGAGGTTGCCCTCCAGGTGGAAGGGGAAGTGCTGCGCGGGCTGACCAGCGAGGAGCGCGACGCGCTGATGGCGCTGCTTCGGAGCGCGCTCGACGCTGCCCCGCCACAGTCAGCGTGGCGGTCCGACGAGGGCGACTGACAGCCCCTCCACTTCCTAATTTATACCCGCATGGGGGGCTTGAATCAAGCCCCCCGGTGTGCCTCATACTCCTCCGCCGCAGGCCACAGGCTACGGAAAGAGAGCGATGAAATGGGTACGAGCGAACACGCGGTCGTGATCGCCGGAGGCGGTCCGGCGGGAATGATGCTGGCGGCTGAGCTGGCGTTGGCAAACGTCGACGTGGCGATCGTCGAGCGACGTCCCGATCACGTGCTCGCCGGCTCGCGAGCCGGCGGCTTTCACTCGCGCACGATCGAGGTGCTCGATCAGCGTGGCGTCGCCGATCGGTTTCTCACCGAGGGTCAGGTGGCCCAGGTTGCGACGTTCGGCACCTCGGTGTTGGACATGAGCGACTTCCCGACGCGCCATCCCTATTCGCTGGGTATCTGGCAAAACCAGATCGAGCGGATCATGGCGGCCTGGATCGCCGAACTGCCCGTGCGCATCTACTACGCATGCGAGGTGTCGGGCTTCGTGCAGGACGACGCCGGTATCGACGTCGAGTTGTCCGGCGGGCGGTCGCTGCGGGCGCAGTATCTCGCCGGATGCGACGGAGGACGCAGCCTGGTCCGCAAAGCAGCCGGCATCGAGTTCCGCGGATGGGATGCGACGAAGAGCAACCTGATCGCCGAGGTCGAGATGACCGGCGAGCCGGTCCTGGGCACCCGCCACGACGCCACCGGGGTACACGGCCTCGGCAGAGTCGACTACGAGATCCACGACGGCGAGGTGGTCTACGCGGATGCCGGCCCAGTGCGGGTGCTGGTGACCGAGCAGCAACTCGAGTCAGGCAGCGAGCCGACCTTGCGCGATCTGAGTAAAGCGCTGATCACGGTGTACGGGACCGACTTCGGCATCCACAGCCCAACGTGGATCTCGAGATTCACCGACATGACACGTCAGGCCGCGGCCTACCGCGCGCGACGCGTCGTGCTCGCCGGCGACTCGGCGCATGTGCACTACCCCGCGGGGGGACAGGGTCTCAGCCTGGGGGTGCAGGATGCCGTGAACCTGGGATGGAAGCTGGGCCAGGTTGTCAACGGCACTTCCCCGCAGAGCCTGCTGGACACCTACCACGACGAGCGCCACCCGGTCGGCGCCCGCGCGCTCCAGTACACGATGGCTCAGGCGGTGCTTCAGCGCCGCGACGAGCGAACGACGGCTCTGGTCGATCTCGTCTCAGAGCTGGCGGTCATGGATGAGCCACGCAAAAGGCTCGTCGGAATCGCCTCCGGGCTGGACATTCACTACGAGCTCGGCGAGGGACATCCGCTCCTGGGACGGCGCATGCCCGATCTGCAACTGATCGCGCGCCGGCGGCCCTCTGCGGGTCTTTGAGCTGCTGCACGACGCCAAGCCGGTGCTGCTCAACCTCGGTGAGACGGGCGGTTTTGAGATTGCTCGGTGGGCTGACCGGGTAAAACTGGTCGACGCCGTTTACGCCGGCCCGTGGGAGCTTCCGGTGCTCGGCATGGTCGCCGCTCCCACTGGCGTGTTGATTCGGCCCGACGGATATGTGGCGTGGGTGGGAGAGGGCACGCACGGCGGACTGCTGGACGCCCTCGCCACCTGGTTTGGCCAGCCCTGAGGCGACGCATCGGCGGTCCACGCAACGGCCCCCGCCGGCGCGGCCCTTTGTATAGTTTCCAGCCATCGTGAAGCTACGCAGAATGATTCTGGCGTCGCTTGCCGGGGGTCTGATGTTGGCCTCGGTCGGTGCCGCATCCGCTGTCGCCTCGCCGAGGCTGTGCGTCTACGCGCAGGAACGCAACGTGCTGAGCGGAGCGTGGACGGGCCACGCGTTCGTGCAGTTGCTGCCCGACGCCGGGCCTCAACAGAGCAGCCGCAACCTTACGTACGGCTTCTACCCCAAAAACCAGGCGCTCGCGGTCACTGGTGGGCCTGGCCAGCTCAAAAACGACTCCGAACACGGCTGGGAGTGGAAGCTGTGCAAGAGCATCACGGATGAAAGCTACGAAAAGGCCGCTCGCGTGATCTCACTGGATCGAGATAAGACGCCCCAGTACAGCCTCGGCGGCTTTAACTGCACCGACTGGGTGTTCAAGGTGGCCGACGCCGCCGGTGTGAAACTGCCGTCGGCTCGGGCGCTCGGGAGCGGCCTGTTCGACCCTGAGGAGCTGGCCAACAAATACAAGGTGCTGTGGCGCGAACAGGGTAGCCGCAACATCCCCGGCGGAGACGCCGTGTTCAAGAACACGGCAAACGTCTTCCCCAACAACGCGACCGACCCGCCCGTGCGGACGATCAACCTCGACTCCTATACGGACATCACGCTGCTGGCGTTCACCGAACCGCGCACGATCGCCCACGCCCTCGACATGACCGCTCGCACGGCGGTGCTGCCGGCCGAGACGGTGGGCGCGGGGCGCGCGCTGCGCATCTCGCTCGCGCGCCTGGGCGCTCAGCGGACGGTCAGCGAGGTGCAGTTCGGCGATGGCTCGCGTGAGTACCAGCGGCGGATGTTCGCCCACTCCTATCGACGCGCGGGGGCCTATCGGCTTAGCGGCATCGCGATCGCGAACGCCACGGTGTATCGGTTCAGCATGGCGGTGAGGGTGGTTCGCGGCGGCGGTACGGTCTCGACAACGACGACGGTGCCCCATGACGCCCCGCACCACTATCGGTTCCCGGAAGAGGCGCCGCTCGTGGCGCCGCTGCCGATCTAGGTCGTCAGTTCATGATTGAGAAGCCTGAGGCGGGTTATCGATATCTGCCCGGATTGATCTTCGCCAGCCAGGCTGTGGCGGCTGTCGATGGAATGGCAATGGAGCGAGCGTGCTTTCCGCGAGCCCTGCCTCTGCGCGAGGGGTTTGACGCCGTCAGCGCGACGATGGAGAAGCTCGGGCGTCCGATGCACGCTCTCTGCGGATTTGATCTTCGCCTGCCCTCGGCGCGTAGAGTCGAGGACTTCCTGGCCTTCAACGCTGAGTATCTCGATCGGCTCAGGTCGTGGGATCTGCTCGAGGGCGAATCGTCCCCGCTGGCCCGTACCAACGTCGCGCCGGTCGCCGATGGGATCGATGCTCCGGCCGTGGCGGGCTTCTCCTACACGGTCCCGCGGTCTACGGATGTGAGTGCTTTTGTAATCTCGGGCGCGCCCGAGGTGCCAGATGACGCCACCGGGCCCGATGACGTGATCAGGCTTGGGGAGTCCGACCAGAGCGCGCTGAGCGAGAAGCTCGACTACGTCGTCGGAAGTCTCAAAGCGCGGCTCGAAGCCGCTACCGAGTGCCGCCGCGAGCTTGGAAGCCTCATCGATAGGCAGCGAAACTCGATTCGCCCAGGCACGGAATATGCTCGTAGCCTGCTCCTTTGCTTTCAACAGATCCTGTGCGGTTTTTTCAGTATCGCGCGGGTCTCTGAGCACGTTTTCCCGGTTGCGCCAAAACTCCGCCAGAACTTGATGCGGCACCCAAAGCCGATCCCCGAGGCGCTCAAGCACATTCAGGAGATCGTCTCGTGCTTGACTTGTGAATCGGTATAGGTTCAGCAGGACGTTCGCATCTGGAACGACGAGACCGTCGCGGAAGAGGTCGACGTAGTTCGCGGTCGTGGCGGTGCGGTATCCCTCAAAGCCGTCGTAGAGACCTGCCCCAGCCGCGGCCGGAGTCCCGGCCTCCGTCGCTCCCGCTGCCGACATATCCGAAGCATCCCACACACCTGGGCCCGACGCCGGCACGATCGGTAGCCGCGTGCACCTTCATTCAGCGCACGCCAGGCCTGCCTTCGCCGAACCTGACGCCCTGCAGCACCGAGCCCGCAAACACCTAAGCAAGGGCGCAGCCCACTGTTCGGGCCGGACAAACCCTGTATTCCAGCGTTTCCGCCGGATTTGCAGAGTCATAGGTGGACATCTGCATCGGGGAGACCGAGGCTCCAAGGCGCGGTCGCGGCCTCCCAACGGTGCGTGCGACCGGGATCGACACCCATGACCCCTGGGGGAATTCGGAGGTACCAACCGCCTCGATCGCATGGACCCCTGCCCCTCCTGGCGTCCGTCGTGCGTGGCAAAGAGTGGGACCCGAGCAGCGCATTAGCTAGAGCGTCTGACTGAGGCTTCTATCCCTACAGCTATCCCCTGAGCCGAGCAGGCCCATCAAATCCGGGCCCAGGCACCCCCAACGAAGCGGTCTCCAAAACCGCAACGCCGGCTCGATCCTGGGAACGAACCGGGGTACCTGCCGCTCTGAGATCCGCCATGACGGTGCCGTTCGCAAAATCCGCGCCGGCTTGCGCGTCGGCGGGGGCATCAAGGACCGCAGAACGGACCGCAGCGCCCTTCCTGCGGTCCTTTTGCGGTCCCGCGTGCCGGGAACAGCCGGGAACAGGCGAGAACAGCCGACCACGAGCCCCAGCGTTTTCGCGGATATTCCCGCGTGTTCCCGGCTGTTCCCAGTTTTGACGTTTATCGGGGAGACAGGATTTGAACCTGCGACCGCCCGGCCCCCAGCCGGGTGCGCTACCAGACTGCGCCACTCCCCGTGGAGCACGTTGATACTACGGACCTTGCCAGCAATGCCCGGGCTGCGTCGTCCGCACCCCGACAATCAAAGCGGGCGACGGGAATCGAACCCGCTCTAAAAGCTTGGAAGGCTTTTGTGCAACCAAAACACTTCGCCCGCATGCAGCACTCCTAACGTTACCGGCCGCTCCGCCCGGCACGCATCGATCACTACCGCCGCTCCTCCACCGGCACGGCACCCGCGTCATCGGTCAACCCCGGCGGCGGCCAGGGCCCGAACCAGTTGTCGCGCGCCCCATCGAGCGTGACGGTCGAGCCGTTGAAAGCGGCACCGAGGGGAGAGGCCAGCAGCGCGACCAGCCACGCGTGCTCGGCGACCGTGCCCGTGCGCTGCAGCGGCACCGAGCGCGACATGCCCGCGCGCACGGCGGCCGGGTACTTGACCATCACCTCCGTGTCGAACGTGCCGACGGCGATCGCCGTGACGGTCACGCCGGACGTCTGCCAGCGCTGCGCCAGCTCGCGCGTGAGCGCCTCGACGGTCGCGCGTGCGGCGCCCGAATGCGCCATGCCCGGCATCCCGTGATGCGGCGACAGCGTCACGTTGACGATCGTCGCGCCCGCTTCGCTCCCCGCCGCACCCCCGGCACGGCCTGCCGCTGCGGCGACCGCGGCGCTCCCCGCCGCACCCGGCTCGTCGCCCGCCGCGCCCGCGCCCGGCGCGAACGCCAGCTCATACGCGGCCTCGGCCATGTTGAGCATGCCATCGACGTTCAGCCGCCACACCGCGCGCCAGCCCTTCGTGGCGATCAGCTCGGCCGGGCTGAAGAACTGCCCGCCGGCGTTGTTGACCAGCAGGTCCAGATGGCCGGCACGCTCCAATGCTCCGGCGATCAGCGCACGCGCATCGTCGGCCTCGCGGATGTCGCCGACGAGCGTGTGCACGTCCCCGTCGCCGGCCGCGTCGATCTCCGCGGCGGCCTCGGCGAGCACGTCCTCGCGCCGCCCGGCGATCGTCACCGTGGCGCCGCAGCGCGCGAGCTCCAGCGCCGTCGCCCTGCCCAGCCCGGTGCCGCCGCCGGTCACCAGCGCGGCCTGCCCGTCGAGCATCCCGCGCGCGAAGATCGCCGATTCGCCGCTCATCGCGCCCGATCATAGGTTGCGCTCGCGGATAGCATCCTGCGCGTGCCACTCATGCGCATCGACATGCTCGAGGGCCGCGCCCCGCACGAGCGCGCGACGATCGCCGACTGCGCGCACCGCGCGATGGTCGAGACGCTCGGCGTGCCCGAGCGCGATCGCTTTCAGATCGTCACCGAGCACGCGCCCGGCTCGCTTTCACTTCGACCGCGGCTATCTGGACATCGAGCGCTCCGACGCCTTCGTGCTCGTCTGCGTCACGCTCGCGTCAGGGCGCAGCACCGACGTCAAGCAGGCCTTCTACGCGCGCCTGTGCGAGCTGCTCGTCGCCGAGGCCGGACTGCGCAGCGAGGATCTCGCCGTGTCGCTCGTCGAGTCAGAGCGCGAGGACTGGTCCTTCGGGCACGGCCAGGCGTCCTACCTGACGATCCCCAAAGAGCGCTGGCGCTAGCGCTCTTGCGGCTCGTGGCCGCGCCGCGCCGCGACTCGCGCGGGCGCGGGGCCGCTAGTCGAGCTGGAACTCGCCGTCGCGGTAGATCACGCGCTCGCCGCCGCCGCGCAGCTTGGCCGTGACGACGCGGTCGCTCGTGGAGACGATGTCGGTGTGCACGGTTGAGTCGTTGAAGCCGAGCTGCTCCCACTGGTCGGCCTTGACCTGGCTGGGGTCGCCGGCGTAGGCGTCCTGGTAGGAGCGCCCGACGGCGATGTGCGTGTTGCCGAACGTGCCGCCGACGTTCTCGTCGTACAGCGTGTGCGCCATGAAGCGCGTGATGCGCGACAGCCGCCGGTCGGTCAGCGAGAACTCGCCGATGCGGTCGGCGCCCTCGGTGGCGATCATCTCGGTGAGCACGTGCTCGTTCTCCTGCGCGCTCGCGTCGGTCACGCGACCGTCCTTGAACTGCAGGCGAATGCCCTTGACGAGGTTGCCGTAGCGATACAGCGGCTGGTTGCAGTAGATCCATCCCTCGGTGCCGCGCCAGTCGGGGCTGGTGAACGTCTCGAAGCTGGGGATGTTGCGCCCGCGCCCGCCCAGCCAGCGGCGCCGCTCGCCGATCTTGATGCGCAGGTCGACGTCCTCGCCCTCCACGTGCACGCGCTCGATGTCCAGGTTGTCGAGCCAGTGGCGGGTCTCTGAGACCTGCTCGACGACCTCGCGCCAGCGCGCGATCGGATCCTGCGCGTCCAAGAAGCAGGCGTGGATGATCTGCTGCCAGTACTCCTCGGTGCTCATGCCCGCCTCGGCGGCCATCGCGGGCGTGCCGTACAGGCCGAGCGTCCACGAGAACTTGCCCGCGTTCTCCTTGTCGGCGCGCCAGTCGAGCATCGGTCGCATCGCCGCTCCGCGGCGCATGATCTTGCCCGGATCGACCGAGTCCAGCGCGCGCGGGTCGCTGTCGGCCAGCAGCGACACCTGGTGGTCCATCTCGTCGATGATCCCGCGGTAGTACTTGCCGTTGAAGTGATCGAGCTGCTCTTGGGAAGCGAGCTCGTAGAAGTCGCGCGAGAGGTTCACGTCGCCCGCGTCGTCGGGTTCGTAGGCGGCGATCACATGGCCGCCGGCGCGCCATACGGCCTTCGCCAGCTCGGCGTACAGTGGCTTTGCGCTCTCTGAGGAGACGATCCGCACGACCTCGCCGGGCGCCACTCCGCGGCCGCCGCCAAGGGCGAAGCCGACCAGCACCGAGGCGTAGCGCTCGAGGATCTCGGCGGGGGGGACGTAGGTCATCTCAGCGGCCGATCGGTCGCCGAATAGGGGCACATCGTTCGCATGCAGGGATTATTACGGCAGCGGGGACGGACAGCCCGAGGCCTGCACGCGAGCTTGCCGGCACCGGCCGCCGACCCGCATACAGCACGCCATGCGTTGCGCGGCACCAGTTTGAGGGCTAGACTCTCCGGCCGGACGCGCGGACGGGCGCGGAGCAGATCGGCCCGCTGTCAAGGATGTAGGAGGGATGAACAGGATGAGGCGCTCGGTGATCGTCGCCGCAACGGTGCTCATGGCCCTCCTGGCCGGGGCTGCGCATGCTTCGGCGGCCGAACTCGAAGGCATCCACAAGATCCAGCATGTCGTGATGATCATGCAGGAGAACCACTCCTTCGACAACTACTTCGGCACCTACCCGGGTGCCAACGGAATCCCGGCCAACACGTGCGTTCCCGACCCGGAAAACGGCGGCTGCATCAAGCCCTACCACACCACCCTCGATCGCGGCCCCGGCGGCCCGCATGGCACCGAAGCGGCCCAAGCCGACATCGACAACGGGCGCATGGACGGGTTCGTCTCGCAGGTCGAGAAAGCCGAAAAATGCACGACGACCAAGCCGACGTGCGTGGGCTGCACGACCGAACAGAAAGAAGCCAAAGAAGGCTGCAACGATGTGATGGGCTACGACGACGCGCGCAACATCCCCAACTACTGGGAATACGCCAAAGCCTTCACGCTGCAGGACAACCTGTTTGAGGGGGCCGCCTCGTGGAGCCTGCCCGAGCACCTGTTCATGGTCTCCGGATGGTCGGCCAAATGCCCGCGCGGCGACGAAAATCCGATGGACTGCGTCAACACGCTGGAACCTGCGACCCCGAGCACGCACTGGGACGGCCCGATCGTCCCCGGCAAAGCGACCTACGCGTGGACCGACCTGACCTACCTGATGGCCAAGGCGCACGTCAGCTGGCGCTACTACGTCAAGGAAGGCAACGAGCCCGACTGCGAGAACGACGAAGCGATCGCGCTGTAAACCGCGCCGCCAGAGCCAGAAGACGCCAGGCATCTGGAACCCGCTGGCCGATTTCACAGATGTCAAGCAGGATGGGCAGCTGGGCAACATCCAGTCGCTCACCAACTTCTACACGGGCGTGCACGAAACGAGCTCATGCGGGCTTTCGAACGTCTCCTGGGTGATCCCCAACCTTGAAGTCTCAGAACACCCGCCGTCGCGCATCTCCAAGTCTCAGGCCTACGTGACCACGCTGATCAACTCGATCATGCGCAGCCCCTGCTGGGGCAGCACCGCGATCTTCCTCTCGTGGGACGACTGGGGCGGCTACTTCGACCACGTCGTGCCGCCGCACATCGACATCAACGGCCTCGGCCTACGTGTGCCGGGGATCGTCATCAGCCCGTATGCGAAGACCGGCTACATCGACCACCAGGAGCTCAGCCACGACTCCTACCTGAAGTTCATCGAGGACGATTTCCTCAACAAGGAACGCCTGGACCCGGCGACCGACGGGCGTCCCGACCGCCGCCCCGACGTGCGTGAAAACGCTGCCGGGCTGGGCGACATCGCCAACGACTTCGACTTCAACCAGACGCCGCGCCCGCCGCTGCTGCTGTCGACAGACCCCGAACCGGGGCCCGCCTCCAAACCGCCCGGCGAAGAAGCCCCTGTCGTCGAAACGACCACCGCCGCGCCGGTTGGCCAAAGCACGGCGACGCTCAACGCGACCGTCAACGCCGGCACGCAGACGCTCAGCTCCTGCAACTTCGAATATGGCACGACGACGAGCTATGGCTCCAGTGCGCCGTGCTCGACGCTGCCCGCGCCGGGGCAGGGCGCGGTGCCCGTGTCGGCCTCCGTCGGCGGGCTCAACGCCAACACGATCTACCACTTCCGCGTGCTCGCCACGAACGCCGCGGGCACGTCCTACGGCTCAGACCAGCAGTTCTCCACGCTCGAGGACCTGCCCGAACTCGGCCGCTGCGTGAAGCTGGCGCTCGGTCCCGACAAAGCTCACCACGGGCGCTATACCGACGCCGCGTGCACCGAAGCGAGCGCCGCCTCGAGCGGCGAATACGAATGGACTCCCGGCGCCGGGCACGCCGGCATGCAGATAAGCGGCGCAGCCAGCACGCTCGCGACCCCCGGCGCTCTGCACGTCTCCTGCACGTCCGAGACCGGCAGCGGCCAGTACACCGGCGCAAAGACCCAGCTCCTGCAGATCGCGTTCACCGGTTGCGCGGACGCCGCCCAACAACCTTGCCAGAGCGCGGGCGCGAGCAGTGGTGAAATCAAGCCCGGTGCGCTTGTGGGCGAACTCGGCTTCATCAACCAGAAAGCCAAAGGCAAAGCGCCGGCAACCGTCGGCGTCGATCTCAAGCCCGCCGGCGCCGGCGACGTCGCAGACTTCGCCTGCGGCGAAGCGCAGGCCGTCGTGCACGGATCGGTCATCGGCACGATCGCAACGCTCGACAAGATGGTCTCTGCCAACGGCGCCACCTATGCGGCCAAAGGCGCCCACCAGCGCCCGGAAGCCTTCGAAGGCGGGCCCGCCGACGTGCTGCTTGCGTCACTCTCCGGCGGGTCCTTCGAACAGGCGACGTTCACCGCCCAGAGCACCGCGACCGGCGAAGAAGCGCTCGAGGTCAAAGCCAGCGGCTGATCGTTTCGCGCGCCCGGGCAACTACGATCCGCCCATGCGACAGCGCGCACAGCACCCGGCCTGATGGCCGGCGGCGAGAACCCCCCCGGCGCGGCCGTCTCCGCCGCGGCCGCCGCAGCGGTGGTCGGCGCGGTGCGCGAAGAGGCCGTCGACGCCACGCGACGCACGCACCTCGCCTCCGAGCGCACCTACCTGGCGTGGTGGCGCACCGGGCTGACATCGCTGACGGTCGGCATCGGCGCCGGGCAAGATCGTGCCCGCGCTGACCAGCGGCGCGACGTGGCCGTACACGATCGCCGGCGCCGGATACGCCGTGCTGGGGGTCGTGTGCATCGTCTATGCGGCGGTGCGCCGGCGCGAAGTCGACGAGGCGCTCGCGCGCGGGGAGTTCGTGCGGTCCGACGACCGTGTGATCGGCGTGATGACGGTCCTCGGCGCGCTGCTCGGGCTGCTCGTGCTGGGAATCGTGCTCGCGCAGGGGTGAGGCCGCCCGGCGCGCCGAGCCGGGCGGCCGCGCACGTTTGCCGTCTGACGCGCGCTTACCCTTCAGCGCGGTGAAGGCACTGGAAAAACTGCGCGACCGCATGGCCGAGCTGTCGGATCTGTCGGCGATGGAGATGCTCGCCGCGTGGGATCAGCTGGTGATGATGCCCGCCGACAGCGCGCCCGCGCGCGCCCAGCAGCTCGGCACGCTGGCCCGCCTGACACACGAACGCGCCACCTCGCAGGAGGTCGGCGACTGGCTGGCCGAGCTCGACGGCCGGCAGCTGGACGAGCTCGACGCAGACATCGCGCGCATCGCCCGCCGCGACTGGGAGCGCGCGCGCCGCGTGCCGACCGAGCTGGCCGTCGAGCTGGCGCAGGCCAGCGCGCAGGGGCAGGAGAGCTGGCAGGCCGCGCGCGAGGCCGACGACTTCGCCGCGTTCGCGCCGGCGCTGCAGCGCAACGTCGAGCTGGCGCGCGCCTACGGCGAGTGCCTGGCCGAGCGAGGCCAGAGCGCATACGACGGGCTGCTCGGCGAGTTCGACTTCGGCCTGGACTCAACCGACCTGCGCCGCCTGTTCGCCGAGCTCGCCGAGTCGCTCGCGCCGCTCGTCGGCCCGGCCCAGGAGCACTCGCCCAAGCGCTCGCTCGCGGTCCCCGTCGCGGCGCAGGAAGCGGCCGTCGCGGGAATCCTGCGCCGCGTGGGCGTCGACGACGCCAGCTGGCGCGTGGACGTCTCCGCGCATCCGTTCACCGCGTGGGTGGGGCCGCGCGACAGTCGCGTGACGACGCGCTACGGCGACGGCGAGGTGGAGTCGCTGCTCAGCTCGCTGCACGAGTACGGCCACGCGCTGTATGAGCGCCAGATCGACCCCGCGCTCGACCGCACGAACCTCGGTCGCGGCACGTCGATGTCGATGCACGAGTCCCAGAGCAAGCTGTGGGAGAACCACGTGGCGCGCAGCGCCGCGTTCGCAGAGGTGCTCGCGGGCGAGCTCGGCGCGGGCGGCTTCAGCGTCGGCGCCGACGATCTGCACGCGACGCTGGTCGGCGTGCAGCCGTCGCTCATCCGCGTGTCGGCCGACCCGATGACCTACCCGCTGCACATCATCCTGCGCTTCGAGCTCGAGCTGGCGATGATCGGCGGCGAGCTCGCCGTCGCCGACCTGCCCGAAGCATGGCGCGAGGGCATGCGCCGGCTGCTCGGCGTCGAGGTGACCAGCGACGCGCTCGGCTGCCTGCAGGACGTGCACTGGGGCGCCGGCAGCTTCGGCTACTTCCCCAGCTACGCGCTCGGCTGTTTGATCGCCGCACAGCTGTGGGAGGCGATGGAGGCGGCGATCGGGCCGCGCTGGGATTCGCTGCGCCGCGGCGAGGTCTCAGAGATCCAGACGTGGCTGGCCGAGAACGTGCATCGCCACGGCCGGCGCCTGGACACGCTGCCACTCGTGCAGCGCGCGACCGGCGAGGGCCTGACCGTGCAGCCGTTCCTGCGCTACGTCGCACCGCTCGCCGGCGGCTGACCGGCTGCGCCGGGCGAGCCTACGCGTCGCGCTCCTGCAGCACCGCGAGCACGTTTCCGGCGGGGTCAGTGAACCAGCCGATGTACGGGCCGCCGCCGCGGAAGACGCCGCGCTCGTCCTGCTCGAAGCCGTCATAGCGCAGCAGCTGCACGCCGCGCCCGGCGAGCTCGTCGGCCGCCGCATCGATGTCGTCGACGCGAAAGTTGAGGATCGTGTACTCGGCCGGGCGGTGGCCGGGCTTGGGGTAGACGATCGTCGGGCGCTCGCCGGCGAGGTGCAGCGTCATGATGCCGTGGTCGGTGCTCGTGCGGATGCCGAGCGTGCCGCTCGTAGAACTCGCGCGCCGCGTCGACGTCGTCGACGGCAAAGCCTGAGAATGCCTCGGTACTGGCGAACATCGCTGTCCTTTCGCTGGGGCCGGTGGGGTCGCACGCACACGCTCGCACGTTCGGCGCCGGCCGCGTTTGCTGATAGGACGCATTGCGCCGGGCGATCTCATCGGTCGCCGCGCACCGATGAGTTTCCCGTGCGGGCCTCGTCAGCACTGCAAAGAGATCGAAGAAGGAGACGCGCGCGATGACTGGCACCGAGGACGACCGCAGCCGCTGGCTCGCGCTGTACGTGCTGTGCACGGGCGTGTTGATGATCGTGCTCGACGTGACCGTCGTCAACGTCGCGCTGCCGTCGATCCAGACCGACCTCGGCTTCTCCGGCTCGGGCCTGGCGTGGGTGATCAACGCCTATCTGATCGCGTTCGGCGGCCTGCTGCTGCTCGCCGGCCGCCTCGGCGACCTGGCGGGGCACAAGCGCATCTTTCTGATCGGGCTGGCGATCTTCACGCTCGCCTCGCTGGTGTGCGGGCTGGCCAACAGCCAGGGGCTGCTCGTGGCCGCGCGCTTCGTGCAGGGGGCGGGCGGCGCGCTGACCTCGGCGGTCGTGCTGGGCATGATCGTGACGATGTTCCCCGAGCCGGCCGAGCAGGCCAAGGCGATCGGCGTATACGGCTTCGTGGCCTCGGCCGGCGGCTCGATCGGGCTGCTCGCCGGCGGCGTGCTCACGCAGGCGATCGACTGGCACTGGATCTTCTTCATCAACGTGCCCATCGGCGTTGTGACGGCGGTGGCGGCGCACCGGCTGCTGGCCGGCGGACGCGGCCTCGGGCTGCGCGGCGGCGCGGACCTGCCCGGCGCCGCGCTGATCGTCGGCTCGCTGATGCTCGGCGTGTACACGATCGTCTCGCCGGCGGCCAAGCACGGCTGGGGCTCGGCGACGACGCTGGCCTTCGCCGCCGGGTCGCTCGTGCTCGGCGTGCTGTTCGTGTGGCGCGAGGCGACGGCGCGCCAGCCGCTGATGCCGCTGCGCGTGCTTCGCTCGCGCGACATCGTCGGCGCCAACACGATCCAGGCGCTGCTCGTGGCGGGCATGTTCGGCACGTTCTTTCTCGGCTCGCTGTACCTGCAGCGCGTGCAGCACTACGACCCGCTGAAGATCGGCTTCGCGTTTCTGCCGGTGACGGTCGTGATGGGCACGCTGTCGCTGCGCTACTCCGAACGGCTGATCATGCGCTTCGGCGCGCGGCGCACGCTGCTGCCGGGGATGGTGCTCGTGGCGGCCGGGCTGCTGTGGTTCGCGCGCATTCCCGTGCACGGCAGCTATGTCGCGGACGTGCTGCCGGTGATGTTGCTGCTGGGCGTCGGCGTGGGCTCGTCGTTCCCGGCGCTGATGACGCTGGCGATGGCCGACGCGGCGCCGGAGGATGCCGGCCTGGCGTCGGGCCTGGTCAACACGGCCGCGCAGGTCGGAGGCGCGCTCGGCCTGGCCGTGCTGGCGACGGCCGCGGCGACGCACAGCAAACACCTGACCGACGCGGGCAAGCCGTCGGCGGTCGCGCTGACGAGCGGCTACCACGTGGCCTTCGTGATCGGCGCGGCGCTTGTCGGCGTGGCGATCGTGCTGTGCGTGGCGCTCGGTGCGGCCGAACGCTCGCACGGCACGGAGGGCGAGGCGCGCGCCCAGCGCGGCCGAGCGGGAGGTGGGTCTGGCGGCGGAGGAGGGCGCTGCGGGCCTGGCGCCTTCGGCCCAACGTCCCGCCGGCCCGCCACGCGGCTCGATGGAGACCGGCTAGCGAGCCGCGTGCGCGCCGACAGATGGCGGCCCCGGCCAAGCGCAGCCGCAGCATCGAGATCCGCGCGCCGCTGCGCCGCGCCGATCTGCCGGGCCTGATCGAGCGGACCTGCGAGCTGCTGGCGTCGGGCGCGCCGCAGCAGCTGCGCTGCGACGTGGCGTCGGTGGACGCCGACGGCGTGGCGCTGGACGCGCTCGCGCGCCTGGCGCTGGCGGCGCGACGCGCTGACTGCTCGGTGCTGCTGTGCGGTGCATCGCCGCGGCTGCGGTCGCTGATCGCTTTCGCCGGGCTCGACGACGTGCTGCGTAGCTGAGCTAGCTTGCGGCGCTGTCGCCGGGAAACTCCAGCGGCACCCCGAACAGCGGGAACAACGTGTCGGTCGCCAAGAAGAAAGTCAGCTCGACGATGCGCCCGTCGGCGATCTCGAGCACCTGCAGCGCCCACGGTTCATAGCCCTCGCCGCCGTCCTCGCGCGGCTTGTACTGGGCGAACGCGGGCGAGCCGTTGGCGGTCTGCGTGGCGATCACGCGCGAGCCGCGACAGCCGGCACCCATGCCGACCCACCAGGCGAAGATGTCCTCGCGCCCGCGCAGCCACAGCTCATACGGCGGCATCGACTGCGTGGCGTCCTCGTGGATGAGCGACGTCAGCGCGTCCATGTCATAGCGCTGGAAGGCATCCACGTAGCGGCCGAGCAGCGCGCGGTCATCCTGGGAGAGCGGGCCAGGCCCGGCATCGGCGATGTCGGCGCTGTCGAGCGTCGCGCGCGCGCGCTGCAGCGAGCTGTTGACGGCGGCGACGCTCGTGTCGAGCAGCTCGGCGACCTCGGCGGCCTTCCAGTGCAGCACCTCGCAGAGGATCAGCGCGGCGCGCTGGCGCGGCGGCAGGTGCTGCAGCGCGGCGACGAACGCCAGGCGGATCGTCTCGCGCGACTCGGCGACGGCGGCCGGGTCGCCGTCGCCCGTCACGAGGGCGTCGGGAACGGGCTCGATCCACGTCGTCTCGGGCAGGATCTCGCCGACCGGGCCGTCCGGCGCGCGCGCATCGCCGAGGTCCATCGGGCGTGCGCGGCGCTGCTTGGAGTCGAGCATGTCCAGGCACACGTTCGTGGCGATGCGATACAGCCACGAGCGCAGCGACGAGCGTCCCTCGAAGCGCTCGATCGAGCGCCACGCGCGCAGCAGCGTGTCCTGCACCGCATCCTCGGCCTCAAACGGCGAGCCGAGCATGCGATAGCAGTGCGCCGTCAGCTCGCGCCGATGGCGCTCCAGCTCGGCAAAGCTCACGGTGACGGTCGGCGAACTACCCTCCACGCCTCTCATCCTACGGCCTGCAGACGGGAACGCCCGTGCTGCTCGAACGCCCACCAAAAAAACAACAATTTCGATTATTGGTTTGTCTGTTGGGCGGGGTCACTGCCCGTGCTTACGGATCGAGCGCGCGTCGTGTCTAATGCCGTCGCGATGAACGACATCGAGTCCTCAGACGGCGAGCGCGCAGCTGATCGACGTGCGCCATCTCGGGCGCGAGCAGGTGATCGGCGCGTGGCGCGTCGGCGACGTGCTGATCGACCCGGGTCCGAGCAGCAGCGTGGACACGCTGCTGGCGGCGCTCGGGGATCGCGAGCCGCGTGTGATCGCGCTGACGCACATCCACCTCGACCACGCCGGCGCTGCGGGAACGCTCGCGCGGCGCTTCCCGCAGGCGGAGGTGTGGGTGCACGAGCGCGGCGCGCCGCATCTGATCGATCCGCGCAGGCTGCTCGACAGCGCCGGGCGTCTGTACGGCGATCAGATGCAGCGGCTGTGGGGCGAGGTGCTGGCGGTGCCCGCAGAGCGCCTGCGCGTGCTGCGCGGCGGCGAGCGCCTCGGGCCGTTTGCAGTCGCGTACACGCCCGGCCACGCCTCACACCACGTGTCCTACCTGCACGAGCCGAGCGGTCGCGCGTTCACCGGCGACGTCGCGGGAGTGCGCATCGGTGCCGGCCGCGTGCTCGCGCCGACGCCGCCGCCGGACATCGACCTGCCGGCGTGGCGCGCGTCGCTGGACACGATCGAAGCGTGGCGTCCGCGCAGCCTCGCGGTCACGCACTTCGGCAGCTTCGACGACGCGCAGGCGCAGATCGATTCGCTGCGCGCGCATCTCGACGAGGTCGAGGCGTGGGCCGCCGAGGGCGACGAAGCGAGCTTCATCGCGCGCCTGCGCGCTCGCGCTGGCGCCGCGAGCGGCGGCGACGGCGACGGTCGCAGCGGGGCGGGAGAGACGGCGGGCGCGTACGTGCAGGCGCTCCCCGCCGCGCAGAGCTATCAGGGACTCGCGCGCTACCTGTACAAGCGCGGCGCCGCCTGAGCGCCTGGGGCGAGTGGGCGCGGCCCGAGCGACGAGGCGCTCGCCGCGAGTGCTCAGCGTCTAGGGTGCCCCCGCATGGACACGATCGACGAGTTGCTGGGTAACAACGGGACGTTCGCGGACGCGCTGACCGATGAGCACCTCGACGTACGCCCGCGGCGCAAGCTGGCGATCGTCACGTGCATGGACTCGCGACTGGACGTGTTCGCGGCGCTCGGCCTCGAGCAGGGCGAAGCGCACATCCTGCGCAACGCGGGCGGCGTGATCACCGACGACGTGATTCGCTCGCTCGCGGTCTCCCAGCGGCGCCTGGGCACGCGCGAGGTGATGCTCATCCATCACACCGACTGCGGCATGCTCACGCTCTCCGACGACGGCTTTCGCGCCGAGCTGCAGGCCGACACGGGCGTCGCGCCGGCGTTTGCGATCGAGTCGTTCAGCGATCTGGACTCCGACGTGCGCCAGTCGATCCTGCGCGTGCGCCGCTCGGCGTTCGTGCCCCACCGCGAGGTCGTGCGCGGCTTCATCTACGACGTCGACTCGCATCGCCTGCGCGAGGTCGAGGTCGACGAGCAGCGGTAGGCTGCGCCGCGAATGAGCGACGTCGACCCATTCGCCGGACTGCCCGACTACGCGAGCTTTCAGTACGGCATCTACGCCGCCGGGCTGGCCGAGCAGAAGCCCGAGCTGCCGATCTCCGCCGCAGAGCTGCAGCAGCGCGCGCGCGAGAGGCTCGACGCGGGCGCCTACGGCTACGTCGCCGGAGGCGCGGGCTCGGAGCGCACGATGCAGGCCAACCTCGATGCGCTGGAGCGCTGGAGGATCGTGCCGCGCATGCTGCGCGATGTCTCCGAGCGCGACCTGTCGACGTCGGTGCTCGGCACGCCGATGCCCGCGCCGGTGATGCTCGCGCCGGTCGGCGTGCAGTCGATCGTCCACCCAGACGCCGAGCTCGGCTCCGCACGCGCGGCGGCCGCGACCGGCCTGCCGTTCATCCTCAGTACCGCCGCGTCGCACTCGATCGAGCAGGTCGCAGAGGCGATGGGCGAAGCCAAGCGCTGGTATCAGCTGTATTGGCCGCGCGAGCGCGAGCTGGCGGCGAGCTTCGTCGCGCGTGCCGAGGCGGCCGGCTATGCGGCGATCGTGCTGACGCTCGACACTTGGTTTCTCGGCTGGCGCCCGCGCGACCTGAGCAACGCCTACCTGCCGTTTCTCAAGGGCGAGGGCGTGGCCAACTACTTCTCAGATCCGGTCTTCCGCGCCGCGCTGGACAAGCCGCCCGAGGAGGACCCGGGACCGGCGATCGGGCACTGGGCCTATCAGTTCGCCAACCCGACGGTCACGTGGGCTGACCTGCAGTGGCTGCGCGAGCAGACGAGCCTGCCGATCGTGCTCAAGGGGATCGTGCACGCCGAGGACGCCAGGCGCGCCGTCGACGCCGGCGTCGACGGGCTGCTCGTGTCAAACCACGGCGGACGCCAGGTCGACGGCTCGCTCGGCGCGCTGGATGCGCTGCCGGCGATCCGCGATGCCGTGCCCGAGGACCTGGCGCTGCTGTTCGACAGCGGCGTGCGCACGGGCGCGGACATCTTCAAGGCGCTCGCGCTCGGCGCCGACGCGGTGTGCATCGGGCGCCCGTACGTGTGGGGGCTGGCGCTCGGCGGCCAGGCCGGCGTCGAGCACGTGCTGCGCTGCCTGCTCGGCGAGTTCGACCTGACGCTCGCGCTGAGCGGCTACACGACGCTCGCGCAGGTGACCGGCGAGGCGCTCGTGCGCGCCGACTGACCGGTCTGAGCGATCCGAGGCGCGGCGTATCGTGCGCGCCTTGACGACGGTCGTCTCCATCTGGCTGGCCCTGCTGCTCGCCGTCTCCGCGGCGCTGAAGGCCTGGCGCCCCGCCCGCAGTGCGCAGGCGCTGGCGACGTACGGCATCGCCGCGGCCGCGGCGCAGCGCGCGGCGATCTGGCTGCTGTCGCCGTCGAGGCGGCGCTCGCCGTGGCACTTGCGGCAGGCGCCGGCTGGGCGCCGGCCGCCGCCGCCGGGCTGTTCGCGTGCTTCGCCGCGGCCACGGCGGCGGCGCTCGCCGCCGGGCGCGCCGGGCGCCCGTGCGCGTGCTTCGGCAGCCGATCGCGGCTGGGCTGGCCCTCGCCGGCGCGCGCGGCGGCGCTCGCGCTCGTCGCGGCGCGACGGCGCTCGGTGCGCTGCCGAGCGCGCCGGCGGGCTATGACCGCTGGCTGACGCTCGGGCTGTCGCTCGACGCTGGCCGGCGTCGGCGGGGCTCTCGGTGGCGGTGCTCGCGCTGGCGCGCGAGGTCGGCGTGCTGCGCCTGTCCGCCGGCTCGCGCGGCGCGCTGGAGATCCCCGAGGAGGGGCCGGCCGCTCGGCAGCGCCCAGCCATGGGCGAGCGCGCTCGAGGTCGATGCCGCGGCACGGCGCTGCGCCTGGCGGTGTTCAGCTCCGAAGGCTGCCCGCTGTGCGCGCAGGTCGCCCCGGCGGTGGCAGCACGTCGCCGCCGACCCGCTGCTGGCGGTGCGCGTGTTCGACGAGCACGCCGACGCGGCGGTCTGGCGCGCGGCGGGCGTGCCGGGCAGCCCGTATGCGATCGCGCTGAGCGGCGACGGAGTGGCGCTGGCGAAGGGGACGTTCAACAGCCTCGGCCAGCTGGAGAGCGTGCTCGCGACGGCGCGCTTTCGCGAGCAGGGGCTGTCGGTTGCCGCCTGAGCGCGCGCGGGGCGCGGGCTCGCGCAGCGCGCAGCCCGAGCGTGCAGCCCGTGCCGGCAGCGGCCGGCGAGGGCGAGCACTTCGCCGACGCGGTGCTGCGCCACAGCAGCCGGCGCGGCTTTCTGGAGTGGGCGGGCGCGGCGATCATCGCGCTGGCGGGCGGGCGCGCGCTCGCGCGCGGGCTGCTGCCCGACGAGGCCGAGGCGTCGTTCACGAACTTCTGCGGCCACACGCTACACGACGGGCAACTGCCCGCATCCGACGGGCCTGCCGCGCGTCGACCGCCACGACCTGCCGCTGCGCGCCTCCGACGGTCATCCGGTCGACGACCTGGGACGCCCGATCGACGCGCAGGGCTATCCGGTGGACGAGCACGGGCAGATCGCTGCGCGAACCCGGCGGCGAGCCGCTGGCGCCGGCGCCGCGCTCGCGCGTCTGCCCGGCGGCCGGCAGGGAGCACGGGCTGGAGCTCAGCACCGACGGCTCGTGGTATCGCTGCTGCGGCGGGCGCGTGCGCCGGCTGATGGACTGCTGCGGGCACACGAACGTGCGCGTCAACGGCGACGAAGCGCTGGTCGGCTACTGCTATCCCGGCCGCCACGTGTTCTGCGTGCAGTACTACGAAACGATGGTGCCGTGCTGAGCGGCGTGCTCGTGTGCGCGGCGATCACCGCAGCGGTGGCCGGCGTGACGGGGGCGTGGTCGCCGTGCGGCTTCTCGATGGTCGAGACGATCGGCAGCGCGCTCGGCGACGCGCGCCGCGGCGCGACGCTCGCCGCGAGCGCCACGTTCACGCTCGGGACGCTGCTCGGCGGCGTGCTGACGTTCGGCGGTCTGGCGTTCGCCGGGCAGCTGATCGGCGGCGGCGTTGGCGGGCTGCGCGAGGGGCTCGGTGCGGCGATCGCGCTGGCAGCGGCGATCGCCGACTGGCGCGGTGTGCGCATCGCGCCGCAGATCCGCCGCCAGGTTCCCGAGCGCTGGCGCTGGACGATGCCGCTGCCGCTGGCCTGCGCGCTGTACGGGGTTCTGCTCGGGCTCGGCTTCACGACGTTCGTGCTGGCGTTCGCCGTGTGGGCGCTGGCTGGCATCAGCTTCGCGGCGGGCGATCCGCTGCTCGGCGCGGTCGTCGGGCTGGCCTTTGGCGCCGGGCGTGCGCTGCCGGTCCTGTGGATGGCTCCGGGCGTGCGCAGCGGCACGGGCGAGCGTCGCTTGGACGCGATGGCCAGCGAGCCGCGCCTGTGGCTGGGCCTGCGCCGTCTGGATGCGTTGGGCCTCGTGCTGTGCGCGCTGGCGCTCGGCGGCGCGAGCGCGACCGCCGGCGCGGCACCGCTCGCCGCGGCCAGCGAACCATCCACCGCCGGCGGCGAGCTCGTGTGGCAGCAGCTCGGCGGCTCGGGCGAGCTGCGCAACCCGGCCGGCGCGGTGAGCGCGCTGCCGGGCGGGCATCCGGCGCTCGGCGGGTCGCTGATCGCGTGGGCCGGACCCGGCTCGGTCACGGTCGCCGAGCGCGCGACGCTCCAGCCGCGGCTGACGATCGCCGTGACGGGCGTGAACGCGCTGGCCGTGTCCGACACGTGGCTTGTCTATCGCCAGCAGGACCCGACGGGTGCCGAGCAGCTGGTCGGCGTCCCGCTGGCGCCGCCGGGCCCGGCGCGCGACGATCTACGGCGCCGCGCCGGCGGGCGAGCTGGGGCGTCCGTCGCTGGCCGGCACGAGCGTCGTGTTCGCGATCGGCACGCCGGCGCGCAGCGCGATCGAGGCTTATGACCTGAGCAGCGGGCGCGCGCGCGTGCTGCGCTTCGCGCGGCGCGACGCGGCGCTGTCCAATCCAGCTCGCTGCTGGGCGGGCAGCTGCTGTTCGTGCGCACGACGCGCTGCGCTCAGCAGCTGCGCCTGGGCGCTGGCGGTCGAGCCGGGACGCCCGCGCGTGCGCGAACGGACGCTGCTCAGCCTGCCCTCGACGGTGCATCGCGACACCGGCTACGAACGCCGCTTCACGCACGCCTACAACAGCGCGAGCAAGTGCCCCAACCGCGCCGCCGGGCTCGGCGGCAGCGTGCAGCTGGGGACGACGGCGCTCGCCGGAAACGGCGCCTTCGTCACCGAGTACGCGCCGGCGACCGGCGCTGCGAGGATCGTTGCCGTCCGGCGCTAGGCGCCGCGCGTTCGCCGCTGCCGGGTCGCGACCGGCGCGGCGCGCATGGGCGGGCGTCTGTGCGGTCAACTGCATCTGCCTGGCCGCCGCGATGAGCGCTCCCGCAGCCCCGGCCGCCGTGTCGCCGGCAGCGAGCGCGCCGTCCGGCGCACCCGTGGCAGCCGAACGTGCGCTCGGCGATCGCCTACGCGCACACGCGCGCGGGGACGGTGAGCTTCGCTGTTCGCACGCAGCACCGCCAGTGGGGCTGGCGCGTCCTGCGCACGGTGCCGTCGGCGAGCGTGCTGAAGGCGATGCTGCTCGTCGCCTACCTCGACGACCGGCGCGTGCGCGGCCGCCCGCTGGGGCCGGCGGACCGTCGCCTGATCGACCCGATGATCCAGCGCTCGGACAACGAAGCGGCCACGCGGGTGCTGGGCTTCGTCGGGGCGGGCGGCGTGGACGGGGTCGCGCGTCACGCGGGCATGCGCAACTTCACGCTCGACCCGACCGTGTGGGGGCTGAGCAGGATCGACGCGGCCGACCAGGCGCGCTTCTTCCTGCACATCGATCGCGAAGTCGTGCAGCGCCATCGCGCCGTCGCGATGCACCTGCTGGCGACGGTGATCGCAAGCCAGCGCTGGGGCATCGGGAGGGTGCGCCTGCCCGGCTGGCAGGTCTACTTCAAGGGCGGCTGGGGAGCGGGCACGGGCGAAGTGGAGCACCAGGTCGTGCTGCTGCGCCACGGCTCCGTGCGCGTGTCCGCGGCGGTGCTGATCACCGCCAGCCCGAGCCACGCCTACGCCAAGCAGACGCTGCAAGGTCTGTTCGTGCGGCTGCTGCGCGGCGTCGGGCGGCTGATCCCCGCAGGAGCGGCGTCGGCGGCGCCTCGCCACGCGCCGCACCCGCGGAGCGCGCGGCACGCCTGCGCGGCTAGCGCCCGAGCGTGCGCAGAAACTCGCGTGCGCGGCCGTTGAGCTGACCGAGCAGCTCGCGCACCTCGCGCAGGCCGTCGCGCAGCTCGGCGTCGCCGACCTCGACGGGGGCCATCGAGTCCTGCAGCTCGCCGAGCGTCGTGTCGGCCGCGGCGACCGACGCGGTGGCGCTGTCGATGAAGCCACGCACGCCCGCCGACGGTGCGGTCGCAGGCGCCGGGGCGAACGCCTGCGCGGGAAGCTCGTGACGCTCGGCGAAGCCCGCATACGTGCGCTGCGCGCGGCCATAGGCGAGCTGGACGGGGCGAAACAGCTGCTCCTCGAGGCGGTCGGCGCTCTGCTCGTCGAGCTGCTCGTAGGCCTCGCCGAGCGCGGCGAGCGCGACGCCGAGCTGCTCGATCGCTCTCGCTACGGTGTCGAGCAGTCCCTGTCGTGCGTCCGCGGTCGTGTAGGGCATCGATCCAGACTAGTGGCGCAGTCCCGTTGCACCGGAGGTTCGATCGTGTGTCCCAACAGAGCGCAGCCGTTCGTCGTCGCAGCGCGATGACAAAACTCGGCAGAGCACCGGCCTTCTGGCTGCTGGCGGCCACGCTCGCGGGCTTTTTGTTCGCCTCCAGCGCCCCGTCGCCGCTGTACATCGTCTACCAGGCGAAATGGGGCTTCTCGGCGATCGTGCTGACGGGCGTGTTCGCCGTCTACGCGCTGGGGCTGCTGATCGCACTGATCGTCGCGGGCTCGCTGTCAGACCACCTCGGCCGGCGCCCGACGCTGCTGCTCGCGCTGGCGCTGCAGATCGTCGCCATGCTGCTGTTCGCCGAGGCGCGCAGCGTGCTGTGGCTGTTCGCGGCGCGTACCCTGCAGGGCGTCGCGACCGGGATCGCGACGGCCGCGATCAGCGCGGCACTGATCGACCTGCAGCCGCCGCACAAGCAGCGACTGGGTGCGCTGCTGGCCGCGGCGGCGCCGATGTCCGGGCTGGCGGCGGGTGCTCTGGGCAGCGGCCTGCTCGTGCAATACGGCCCGCAGCCGACGCGGCTGGTGTACTGGCTGCTGCTGGCCGGCTTTGCGCTTGCGGCGGCCTGCGCGCTGGCGATTCCCGAGACGATCGAACGCCGGCCGACGTGGGCTCGCTCGCTGCGCCCGACGGTCGGCGTGCCGGCGTCGCTGCGCTCGGACTTCCTGGCGACGGTCCCGTGCATGACGGCAACATGGGCGCTCGGTGGGCTGATCCTCTCGCTCGGGCCGTCACTGACGGCGAAGGTGCTGCACGACTCGAGCCACGTGGCCGGCGGGCTGTGCATCTTCATCATGGCCGGCGTCAGCTCGCTGACCTCGGTGCTGCTGCGCGACACGCACGCGCGCCTGGCAGCGCGCGGCGGGCTGAGCGCGCTGATCCTCGGTGTGGCGCTGGCACTGCTGGCGCTGCACGAGGGCTCGACGGCGCTGTTCCTGCTCGCCACGGGTGTCGCCGGGCTCGGCTTCGGGCCGGCTTTCGCGGGGGCCTTTCGCGCGATCACCAACCGCGCCCCGATCGAGCAGCGTGCGGAGCTGGTGGCGTCGGTCTACGTGGCGTCATACCTCGCGTACAGCCTGCCGGCGCTGGCGGCCGGGATCGCGGTGACGCGCTATGGCCTGCACGACACGGCCGATGTGTACGGCGTGGCGCTGATCGCACTCGCGCTGGTCGCGCTCGCGCTGTCGCACCGGCTGGAGGACCCGCAGGCGGTCGCGGCTTCGCGTGACTCGCGCGCGGGCATCGCGGGAGCACCGCCGATCGCCGCCGGCGAGTAGCGCGGTGCGCCCATTGCAATAGGCTGCCCGGCGGAGCGTGCGATGACCAAGAGCCTCAAGCTAGGACTCAACACCGGCTACTGGGCCGGCGGACCACCGCCCGGCGCTGCCGAGGCGATCGCCGAGGCCGAGCGCCTCGGCGTCGATTCGATCTGGACGGCCGAGGCGTACGGCTCGGACTGCCTCACGCCGCTGGCCTGGTGGGGCGCCTCGACGACGCGACTGAAGCTCGGCACGGCGATCGTGCAGATGTCCGCGCGCCAGCCGGCGGCCACGGCGATGGCGGCGATGACGATGGACCATCTCTCCGGCGGACGCTTCATCCTCGGCCTGGGCGTTTCCGGCCCGCAGGTCGTCGAGGGCTGGTACGGGATGCAGTTCGCCAAGCCACTCGCGCGCACGCGCGAGTACATCGGCATCCTGCGCGACATCTGGGCGCGCCAGGGGCCGGTGGCGGCCGACGGGCCGCACTACCCGCTACCGCTGCCCGGCGGCACCGGACTGGGCAAGCCGCTGAAGTCCTCGATCCACCCGCTGCGCGAGGAGATCCCGATCTATCTCGGCGCCGAGGGCCCGAAGAACGTGGCGCTGTGCGCGGAGCTGTGCGACGGGTGGCTGGCGATGCTGTTCTCGCCCACCCATCAGGAGCACAACCGCGAGGCGTTGAACGAGGGCTTCGCGCGCGATGGCGCGCGCCGCAAGCCCGAGGAGTTCGAGGTCTGTGCGACGGTGCCGTTCATCGTCGCCGACGACGTCGACGGCGCGATCGACTCGCTGCGGCCGTTCTACGCGCTGTACTTCGGCGGCATGGGCGCCAAAGGCGCGAACTTCCACGCGAACGTGGCGATTCGCATGGGCTATGAGCGCGAGGTCGATGAGATTCAGGAGCTCTACCTGAGCGGGCACAAGGACGAGGCGGGGGCGAAGATCCCGCGCCAGCTGATCGAGGAGCTCTCACTCGTCGGGCCGCCGGCGAAGATCCGCGAGGACCTGGAGAAGTGGCGCGAGTCGATCGTCACAACCCTGCTCGTCTCAGCCGACGCCACCGCCCTGCGCACGATCGCCGAGCTGGTTCTCGGCTGAAGCTGGTGTCGCCGATGCGCTCGGTGCTCTCGGAGGGGGCCCGGCGGTGGGACGTCGCCGTGTCGTCGTTGCACCCCCGCCACGCGCGCACGGTGCGCGAGATCGCAACGCTGCTGGCGCTCGTCGGCGCCGTGGCACTGCTGGCCGTCGCGCTGTCTGGCGGCGGGGAGGGCACCGGGGCGTTCGGCTCTCAGGGGCCGCCCGGCGGCGATCGGGCGCTCGTCGCTTCGATCGCCGGGGCGCCTTCCAAGCAGCCCGCCGCCGGCACGCTCTATCGGATAGTCGGCTGCCGCAGCCACGGCGACTCGATCTATCACGGCGGGCCGTCGCGGCGCGAGGTCGCGATCGGCTTCGACGACGGCCCGGCCACCGACACGCCGGCCTTCGTGCGCATGCTTGCGAGCAGCGGCGCGCAGGCGACGTTCTTCATGATCGGCCGCCAGGTCACGTCGGGCTACCGCGAAACGATCCTGCGTGAGTTGCGCGAAGGCGACGTGCCCGGCGACCACACATACACCCACCCCGACCTGACGCGCTCGCGCGACGTGCGCGGCGAGCTCGAGAAAACGCTCGTGGCGATCCGCGCACAGAGCGGCTACACGCCGTGTGTGTTTCGCCCGCCCTACGGAGCTGTGAACGCCGAAGTCGTGCGAACGGCGCGCTCGCTGGGGATGGCGACGGTGGGCTGGAACGTCGACCCCAGTGACTACACCCAGCCGGGCACCGCAGCGATCGAGCAGCGCGTGCTCGCGCAGGTGCGCCCGGGCTCGATCATCATCTCCCACGACGGCGGCGGTCCGCGCGGTCAGACGCTCGCCGCCTATCCGAAGATCATCGCCGCGCTTCGCCGGCGTGGCTACGGCATCGTGACGATCACCCAGCTGCTCGGGTTTCGCCCCGTGTATGAGCCATGCGTGCGCCTGTGCGACGGTCTCGGCGTACCGCGCTCGCACGTGCCGCGCGAAGCGATCCTGCAGAACGCGCCGTCCTGACGGCGCGCCCGTGCGGCGCTATTCGAAGACGGGCTCCTGCCAGCCGGGGAAGATCTCGGGCAGCCCGTCGCTGACGCGATCGCTGAACTGCGCGGGGCGCTTCTCCAAAAACGACGTGATGCCCTCGGCGGCATCGGCCGACTGCCCGCGCGCGAGCATCCCGCGCGAGTCGGCGCGGTGCGCGTACATCGGGTGCTCGGCGCCGAGCATCCGCCACATCATCTGCCGCGCCAGCGCGACGGACACCGGCGCAGTGTTCTCGGCGATCTCGCGCGCCAGCGCGCGGGCCGCGCCGAGCAGCTCGTCGCCGCTGTGCAGGCTTCGAAACAAACCCGCGTCGAGGCCCTCCTGGGCTGAGAACACGCGCCCGGTTGAGACCCACTCCATTGCGCGACTGATGCCGACGACGCGCGGCAGAAACCAACTCGAGCAGGCCTCCGGCACGATGCCGCGCCGCGCGAACACGAAGCCCATCCGCGCGTCGTCAGCCGCCAGGCGCACGTCCATCGGCAGCGTCATCGTCGCGCCCACGCCGACGGCGGGGCCGTTGATCGCACCGATCACGGGCTTGGTGGAGGCGAACATGCGCAGCGTGAACTGCCCGCCGTTGTCGCGCGGCACGTCGCTGTCGCTCGGCGACAGCAGCGAAGCCTCGGCGGCACGCGCGCGGTAGTCGAACGTCTCGCCGCCGGAGGCGAGGTCGGCGCCGGCGCAGTAGCCGCGCCCGGCGCCCGTCATGACGATCGCGCGCACGTCGTCGTCGGCGTCGGCGCGGTCAAAGGCTTCGATCAGCTCGCGCCCCATCGTCGCCGTCCAGGCGTTCAGGCGCTCGGGACGATTGAGCGTGATCGTGAGGATCCCCTCGTCCAGCTCGGTGACTATCTGCTCGAAGGCCACGGCGGACTAGGCAACGGCGCCGAGCGCAGGACGGCGATCGGCCCACGGCAGCGCCTGCTCGAGCTGGGCGGACAGGCCGATCAGCGTCGCCTCGTCCCACGGGGCGCCGGTGAGCTGCACGCCAACTGGGACGCCCTGCTCGGTGCGATGCAGCGGCAGGCTGACGGCCGGCAGGCCGGTGACGTTGCCGAAGGCGGTGAACGAGACGCTCGCGACGACGTCGAGCACGGGCGCCTCGGGCGTCGCGTGCTGTGCGGCGAGGATCGCTCCGGCCTGCGGCGGCAGGATCGCCGATGTCGGCGTCAGCAGCACGTCGAAGTCCCGGCCCCAGCGGGCGACCTCCTGGCGACTGAGCAGCTCCAGCGTGCGCGCGGCGAGCACGTAGTCATAGGCGCCGGTCTCACCGCTCAGCTTGCGCTGGTGGGCGATGTGCGGCTCGGTGAGCGACCAGTCGACGCCCTCGTAGTCGGCAAGGCCGCCCTGCGTCAGCACGATGAACGAGGGGATCATCTCTTCGGAGACCGTCGGCACCTCGACCTCCTCGACGCTGTGGCCGAGGTCCTCCAGCGCAACGGCCGTCGCGCGCGCGCCCGCCACGCACGCCTCGTCGGTGGGGATGCCCAGGGGGGCGGAGGCCATCAGCCCGATGCGCAGCCGGCGCGGCGGCTGTTGCAACTCCTCGGTGAACGGCCGCCGCGGGGCGGGGGCGTTGTACCAGGCCAGCGGATCGACGCGCGCGATCGTGTCGAGCACGGCGGCCGAGTCGGCGACGGTGTGTGTGACGACGCCCTCGACGACCGCGCCGAGCCAGCTCTGTGCCAGGCGCGGCACGCGTCCGCGGCTGGGCTTGAAGCCGACCAGTCCGCAATATGCGGCCGGAATGCGAATCGATCCGCCACCGTCGTTGGCGTGGGCGATCGGGAACATGCCGCCGGCGACGGCGGCCGCAGCGCCGCCGCTTGAGCCGCCGGGCGTGCGCTCGGTGTCCCACGGGTTGCGGCTGATCCCGAAGCGGCTGTTCTCAGCGGCCGTGATCACCCCGAAGGCGGGCGTGTTGGTGCGCGCGCAGAGCACGAACCCGGCGTCGGCGAGCGCGTCGACGACGAGCTCGCTGCGCTCGCTGGGACCCTCCGGCGCGCCGTGCGAGCCGTAGGTGACCGGCCAGCCCGCGACGGGCGTGAGGTCCTTGATCGGCATCGGCACACCGAGGAACGGCGACGCGTCGTCGCCGTCTGCAAGCCGGCGGTCGGCGTCGGCGGCGGCGGCGCGCGCCTGCTCGTCGTTGCGCCACGTGATCGCGTTCAGTGTCGGGTTGAGCTCGTCGACGGCCTCCAGGCAGGCGTCGAGCAGCTCGACCGCCGAGACCTCGCGCGAGCGCAGCGCGGCGGCGAGCGCCAGGGCGGGATCGGTCGGGCCGAGCGGGGCCATGTGGCGACCATACCAGCGCGCGTCTGTGGCGTGCACGTCCGCTCGTCGGCACGAGGGTGCGGCCGCTTGACAATGGAATACGCGCGCGTACTCGCACGTGCGGAGTCTGTTACGGTCCGCGGGAGCTCGGCATGGAGGAGTGCCAGGCGTGCAGCGGTCTCGCGTCAGACGGCGCGGGGGGACAGCTTGATCTGGGGGAGAACCATGTTGCGTAATTCGTTGCGCGCCTGCGTGCCGCTGTTGGCACTGTGCGCGCTGATAACCGCCGCACCCGCCGGCGCCACGCCGGCGAAGGTCGGCGCCTCGACGTCGATCGACGCGCTGGGAGACTCGATCACGCGAGGCTATGACTCGCAGGGCACCGGCTGTGGAGCATTCGCGGACTGCCCGGCCAACTCGTGGGCGACCGGAACCAACGCCGGCCTGAACAGCTACTACGTGCGCACCAAAGCCGTGAACCCATCGGTCGTGCTCGCACAGCCGGTGAAAACCGCGACGACCGGCGGCAACGACGCTGTGACCGGCGCGAAAATGGGCGAACTTGCGGCGCAGGCCAAAAACGCCGTCAAAGCTCCGAACACCCCCGACCAGGTGCTCATCCTGCTCGGCGCCAACGACGTCTGCACGTCCACCGAAGCGAGCATGACGTCTGTGGCGAGCTTCCGCGCGAGCTACAAATCCGGGCTTGAAACGCTCAGCTCGGGCCTGCCGGACGCGCGCATCGACGTCTCTTCGATTCCCAACATCTTCAACCTGTGGAGCGTCCTGCACACGAGCACGGCGGCGCAGCTCACATGGGGCCTGGCCAAAATCTGTCAGTCGATGCTCGCCGAACCGACCTCGGAATCTGCAGCCGCGAAAACCCGGCGCGCAAACGTGCAGAAACGAAACGAAGAATTCAACACGGTTCTCGGTGAAGTGTGCGCCGAATTCATCCACTGCCAGTACGACAAAGGCGCGGCTTTCGCGATCAAATTCGCCACCAGCGACGTCTCGACGCTTGACTACTTCCACCCGACGACGGCAGGCCAGAACAAAGCCGCCGAAAACGCATGGAACAGCGGGCCGAAATTCAGCGACGTGACGACGCCGACGACGACGATCACGCCCGATCGCGCGGCGGACGGCGCCGAAGGCTGGTACCGCAACAACGTGACGGCCACGCTCAGCGCGAGCGACCCGGAATTTGCGGTTGCGGGCACCGAGTACAAGATCAACGAAGCGTCGTCGTGGACGAAGTACACCGGCCCGATCACGGTCAGCAGCGAGGGCTCAACGACGATCACCGCCCGTTCGGTCGACGTCAACGGCAACATCGAGGAATCGAAGTCCTCGACGATCAAACTGGACAAGACCGCACCGACGTTCACCCTGAGCTGCCCGTCAGAACCGGTCACGCTCGGCGCAACTGCTTCGGCGACCGTCTCCGGCGCTGCAGACGCTCTCTCCGGCTTCACGACCAACCCGAACGGCAGCACCGCGCTGGCGACGTCGAGCCCCGGCAATGGGCAGACCGAGACCGTGCAGATCCACGACCGCGCGGGCAACACCGCGACTCACTCGTGCAACTACGACGTGCACTACCCGGACCCTGGCGCGCCCACGCTCACGACCGGTGCGAGCCCGAACTCCGACGGCCTGTTCACGCTGGGTTGGAGCGGCACAGACCCCGCAGAATTCGGGATTACCTACACGCTGCAGCACGAGAACAGCGCAGGCGGCTGGAGCAACGTCGCGGGGGGCCTGGCGAGCCTCTCATACGCATTCACCGGCTCGGGTGAGCAAGAGGGGACGTGGACCTACCGCGTGCAGGGCAGCGACACATCGCTCGGGCTGACGACAGCCTGGTCGCCTGCATCGACCCCCGTCGTGGTCGACAAGACGCCTCCGGCGCCGCCGACAGCGACGCCCGACCGTGCCCCTGACTACGCGGGCGGCGGCGGCTGGTACAAGGACACGGTTGACGTGTCCTTCACAGACAACGGCGACCCGGCGCTGGCCGACGGTAGTCCGGGCTCGGGCGTGGACCTGTCCTCGCTCTCAGCGCCACAGACGTTCGCGACCGACGGCTCGCACACGGCGAGCGGGACGGTGAGCGACAAAGTGGGCAACCAGTCCTCGCCGGGCACCGCGACGGTGCAGGTTGACGCGAGCCCGCCGAGCCTGGAAGTCAGCTGCCCGGAAACGGCGCTGGTGGGAAGCACGGCGACGGCGACCGTCGCTGCCGGCGACGCCCAGTCCGGTCTGGCCAGTGACCCGAGCGGGCCGGTGACGATCGACACGAGCAGCGCCGGTACAAAGACGGTGTCCGCCACGGCGGTCGACAACGTCGGGCACGAAACGACGCAGTCGTGCACGACGCTGGTCGAATACCTCGCACCCGGGGCGCCGGCGCTGACGAAAGGCGCGACGCCGAACTCGGACGGGCTGTTCACGCTCGGCTGGAGCGGGGCCGACCCCGAATCGAACCCTGGTGTCAGCTACACGCTGCAGCACCGCAACGCCGCACAGGCGGAATTCTCCGACGTCGCCACGGGCGTTACGAGCCTCTCCTATGCCTTCACCGGCTCAGGTGAGCAAGAGGGGACGTGGGTGTATCGCGTTCGCGGCTTTGACTCCACGTCCAACCAGACGACCGGCTGGTCGCCCGCCTCCGCTGCGGTCGTCGTCGACAAGACGGCGCCCAACGCACCGTCGGTGGCGGCAGACCGAGCGCCGGACTATGCCGGCGGCGGGGGCTGGTACAAGGACACGGTCGACGTGTCGTTCAGCGACAACGGCGACCCGGCGCTCGCGGATGGCAGTCCGGGCAGCGGCGTCGATCCGGCGTCGATTCCCGCGACCCAGACGTTCGCGACCGACGGCTCGCACAGCGCGAGCGCAACGGCGCGCGACAACGCGGGCAACGAAGCGGCTCCGGTCAGCCTGAGTGTGCAGGTTGACGCTTCGGCGCCGAGCGTGAAAGTGACCTGTCCGGCGACTGCTCAGGTCGGCCAAAGCGGTGTCAGCGCCTCGGTCAGCGCGTCAGACGGGCAGTCCGGTCTGGCCAGCGACCCGAGCGCGACGGTGCCGATCAGCACGGCGACGGCGGGGCCCAAGACCGTCGAACGCACGGCCGTTGACAACGTCGGCCACAGCAGCACCAACTCGTGCACGACGCTGGTCGGCCACAGCCTCGTCATCACGGGCGCCGTCAGAAAGAAGCTCGTCGTCAAATCCGGCGAATCGGTCGAACTCGCGCCGAGTGCCACAACGGGCGTCGTCGAAGTGCAGCCGGGTGGCTCGCTGGACGTCAATGCGGCATCGGTGAAAACGATCAAATCGAACGGTGCGATCGTGCTGCGGGTCTGCGGCGCGAAAGTTGGTTCGCTGAACGTGGCCGCAAGCACCGGTCCGGTCGTGCTCGGTGACGGCGAAGGCTGCTCGCCGAGCGCCTTCGGCAAGGCGGTGACGCTGAACGGCGACACCGGAGGCGTCTCGCTGGTCGGCAACACGATCACCGGCGTGACCAAGGTGCTCAACGGCGCCGGCACGACGATCGTGCAGAACAACACGATCGGCAAGTCGCTGACCGTGACCGGCAACAGCGGTGAAGTGGTCGACACGCCGAACACGGTCGCCGGCAAAGCGAAAGTTCAGGCGCGCAGGAGGTAGTGGCAACTGCGCTGTGACCCCGGGCGGCGTCGGTCGCCCGGGGTCTCGCGCTCTCAGGTGCCCAGCTCGAGCACCGAGCGGATGCCGTCCTGCGCCTCCATCAGCGCGAAGGCCTCGTTGACCTGCTCCAAAGGCATGCGATGGGAGATGAAGGGGTCGACGTCGATCGCTCCGCGCAGGTACAGCTCGACCAGCTCGGGAACCTGGTCGCGTCCCTTGACGCCGCCGAACGAGGACCCGCACACGCGCCGGCCGGTGATCAGCAGGCGCGGGATCACGTCGAGCGTCTCACCTTTGCCCGCGACGCCGGCGACCGTGCACAGCCCCCAGCCCATGCGCGCGGCTTCGACGGCCTGGCGCATCACCGCGACCAGGCCGGTCGCCTCGAAGGTGTAGTCGGCGCCGAAGCCGCCGGTGGCCTCGAGCACGCGCTCGACGGTGTGCTCGTCAGCCAGCCAGCAGTCGCTGGCGCCCTGTCCGCGCGCGAGCTCGAGGCGCTGCTCGGAGAGGTCGACGCAGACGATCCGCGCTGCGCCCTGCAAGCGGCAGCCGGCGACCGCGCCGAGGCCGACCATGCCGGCGCCGAAGACGACACACGTCGAGCCGGCGGCGACCTTTGCGGTGTACATCGCCGCGCCGAGACCGGTCGACAGGCCGCACGCGAACAGGCAGGCGCGGTCGAGCGGCGCCTCGCGGCTGACCTTTGCCAGCGCGATCTCGGGGAGGACCGCGTACTCGGCGAACGTCGAGGTGCCCATGAAGTGCCTGATCGGCTCTCCCGCGCGCGACAGCCGGGTGCTGCCGTCGGGCAGATAGCCCTTGTTCTGCTGCTCGCGGATCGCCAGGCACAGGTTGGTGCGCGGGCTTTCGCAGTGGATGCACCGGCGGCATTGCGGCGAGAACAGCGTGACGACGTGGTCGCCGGGCGCGACATCGCGCACGCCGCTGCCGACCGCCTCGACGACCCCGGCGCCCTCGTGCCCGAGCACCGTTGGCGCATAACCGGAGGGGTCGACTCCGGAGGCGGTGTACATGTCGGTGTGGCACACGCCGCAGGCAACGAGGCGCACGAGCACCTCGCCGGCCTGCGGCTCGCTCAGGTCGAGCTCCTGCACGACGAGCGGTTGTGCAAACTGCTCAAGGACCGCGGCGCGCACCTTCATCGTGCGACTGCCCGTGCACGCTCGAGATTGTGCGCGCTCACGGCACCCACGTCTCGCCCAGCGGTGTGACCTGCAGCTCGTGGGTTGCCGCGCGCGGACCCTGCTCGGCGAGGAACAGCACCGACTGTGCGAGCGCGTGCGGGTCGGCCAGTGCATCGGCCGACATCCCCGCGCGCACCTGGCCGCTCAGCGGCTCGATGCCCGCATCGACGATCAGCAGCGCCACGTGGATGCCCTGCGGGCGCAGCTCCAGCGCCGCCGCCTGCGTGAGCGCGCGCACGCCGTAGGCGCCGGCCGCCCACAGCCCCCGTCCGGCCATCGCCCGGCGCGCGGAGCCGCCGGTCACCTGGATCAGCGTCGCCCGGCGGTCTTGGCCGACCAGATAGCCGGCCGCCCCGGAGAGGAACGTGAAGGCCGCGTGCGCCGGCGCTGCGGCCCAGGCATCAAACGCTTCGGCGTCGGCCTCGGCCATGGTCCCGCCGCCGAACGGGCCGCCTCGCTTGCCGCCGTAGGCCGAGGCGGCGTTGACGATCAGATCGATCCCGCCGTGCGCCTCGACGCTCTGGGCGATCGCATCGCGCACGCTGTGCTGGTCGGTGACGTCGGCGCGCAGCGCCAGCGCGCCTGCGTCGGTGATGCCCTGCAGTGTCTCCGGCGAGCGTGCCACGCCGGCGACCGACCAGCCCGTGCCGATCAGCAGCTCGATGACCGCTTTGCCGAGGTTGCGCGCACCGAACACGAGGGCGCTGCGCGGTTGCTGGGGTGCGTCGTTCATCGGCGTTCTCCTCGCCACGGCCTCCCGATCCGGCGCGCGGTTTCAAAGCGCGCCGCCCGGCTGACGCAGATCGTATTCGCTGACATGCCGGGCGCGGGCGCTCAGGCGCCGAGCGCGAACAACGGCCAGCGTCCGGGCACGCCCTTCAGCTCGTGAAAGCCTCGGTCCTCAAACGTGAACGGTCCGCCGACGACGGTGCCGAAGACGGTGCCCGACACGAGCACTTCGCCCGGCGCGGCCAGGCCGCTCACGCGCGAGGCGATGTGCACGGCCATGCCGCCGACGTCATCGCCGATCAGCTCGCACTCGCCGGTGTGGATGCCGACGCGCACCTCGATGCCCAGGTCTTGCGCCGAGTGCGTGATCGCCAGCGCGCAGCGCAGCGCACGCGATGGGGGTCCGTCGAACGTCGCCAAGAAGCCATCGCCGACCGTCTTCACCTCGCGCCCTTCAAAGCGCGCGAGCTCCTTGCGCACCTCCTCGTCGTGGCGAGCGAGCAGGTCGCGCCAGCGCCTGTCGCCGAGCCTCGCGGCGTGTGATGTCGCGTCGACGATGTCGGTGAACATCACGGTCAGCAGTGCACGCGCGAGCTCCCCGCCGGCGCGCCCGCCGGTGAGGAACTCCTCGATCTCTTCGAGGATTGCGTCGCTGTCGCCGACGAACGGAAAAGAGTCGACGCCCTCCAGCTCGACGTAGCGCGCGCCGGGGATGTGCTCGGCGAGATAGCGCGAGTGGCGAACATCCCACACCAGCTCCTTTGGGCGGTGCATGACGAGCGTCGGCACACGAATCTGCGGCAGCACGTGGCGCACGTCAAGGTCGACCATCGCGCGGGAGATGATGCGCGCCTCGCTCGGACTGGCCGACAGACGCTGCATGCGGGCAAACCAGGCTGCGAGGGTGGGATCGTCGGCCACCGATGGAGCCCACAGCGACATCCACGGATTGTCCGCGGCGCCCCATTCTGAGATGTTGCGCTCGGTCAGCTCTTCGCGCTGCTCGGCGGTCATCGCCCACTCGTAGTCCGGAGCCCAGGAGGTTCTGGAGACCGATGCGTACATCACGAGCGCGCCGATCCGCTCGGGATGCTCGGCGGCGAGCAAGGCACCGACAAGGCCGCCCACCGCATAGGTCATCAGCGCCGCGCGTTCGCTGTGCGCGGCGTCGAGCACGGCGAGCACGTCCTTGACCTCCTGCTCGAGCGTGAACTCCTCGAGCACGCGGTCAGAAAGCCCGGTGCCGCGGCTGTCGAACAGGATCAGCCTGCCGAATCCAGCGAGGCGCTCGAGGAAGCGGCGCTGCGCCGGCGCCTCCCAGAGCTGCTCCACCTGGGAGATCCAGCCCGGCAGGAAGAGCAGGTCGACGGGGCCATCGCCGACCACCTGATAGGCGATGCTCGCCCCTTCGCTGTGCGCGTATCGCGTGGTCGGCGCCATCAGTCGGCTTCGATCTGGACGCGGAAGGAGTCGGCCGACTGCACGGTCGCACCCGCAGCGCGGACGCGGTCGATCAGCCATAGGTCAGACGTCACGACGCGGATCTCGCCCGGGCGCAGCTCGGCCGATACGCGCCGGACGATCTCGTCGTCGGCGGAGTCGCGGCGCGGACGAGGCGCATGCGCGACCTCGACGACGGTGGAGGAGATAGGCGGCCGCGGCGGCTGCTCGAACACGACGATCACATCCTCACCGGAAGCGGCCACCCAGTTCTCGAGCAGGTAGACGAGTCGCACCATCGCCGCGTGCCGGTCTCTCCACCATGCGTCCGGGCGGGTGCCGATCACGTTCATCCCGTCTACGAACCATCGCACGGCGATCAAGCCTACGGACTAGCCGATCGCGGGTGGCATGACGTGATGCGGGCGATCCGCTGCGTCGGCGAATTCTGTGCTGGAGTGCGGGCGACATGCGCCTCGAGGGCATCCAGACCGGCGACATCGTGGAGGTCGACCGCGGCGGGCGACGCTTTCATGCGATCGTCACAGCGCCCGCACCCGGAGGGCTCGCGCTGTCGCCGGTGGATCGCCACATCAGCTACTACAGCTGTCGCAGCCGAGAAGTCGTGGGGCACTGGTCAAAGCGCGGCAGGCCGCGCACGAGCTCCGAGCCGCTGCGGCCCTCGCCGCGCCAGCTGGAGATCGACCTCACCCCGCGAGACGGGCGCGCCGCAGGCTAGACCACCGGCTCGGGCTTGGATCCTCTGGCCAGGTAGACGTCGGCGCAGTGCTGCGAGCAGAAGAACGCTGTCTGCGTGCCTTGGCGCAGCTTGACGGCAGCGTGCTTGTCGACGCGCATGCCGCACACCGGATCGGTGGCACCGCGACGCATCGTCAGCGCGAAGAGCGCGATGAAGATCGCCGCACCGAGCACGTTGGTGAACAGCTTGTAGTCGACCTTCACGCTGCCGAAGATGTCGGCATGGGTGGGGCGCACATGGGGGATCAGGCCGGCGAAGCTGAACAACCCGTCGACCGCCAGCGCCGCGAGCACCATGGTCACGAGCATCAGCGCGACGATGCGCACGGCAAACGCCGTGCCGTAGTACTTGCGGTAGATCGCCACGATCGGCAGCACCACGAGGTCGGCGAAGATGAACGCGATCACTCCGGCGAAGCCGATGCCGCCGGACCACAGCACCGCCGCGAGTGGGATGTTGCCGACCGAGCAGACGAAGCTGAGGATCGCGATCAGCGGGCCGACGAGCACGTTCTCGGCAAGGCGCACAGGCCCGGGAGCGTGGACGATGAACAGCCCGTTGAAGAAGCTGTTGCCCAGCAACCCGATGAAGCCGGCGAGCAGAAAGCCGAGCGCGATCTCGCGATAGAGCATCGCCCAGTCGTTGCGGAAGTTGTGCGCGACGTCCGACCATGCCTCGACCGAGCGCAAACGCTGCAGTAGGGGCATGCGCTGTCCGGCCGAGTGATGCTGGTGCCCGGCGTCCGCGTGAATCGCGTGCTCGCGCGCCTCTTGCTCCAGACGCGGTGAGACGAACGCGCGCAACAACAGCGTCATGATCGCGATCAGCAACAGGCCGCCGACGAGCTCGGCCAGCGCGAACTGCCAGCCGATCAGGATCCAGATCACGGCTCCGAGCTCGACGACGAGGTTGGTCGAGGCGAACTGGAAGGCGAGCGCGCTCGCCGCCGAGGCACCCATGGCGAACAGCGACTTGGCGATTGCCACGGCGGCATACGAGCACGAGGAGGAGGCCGCACCGAGCGCCGTCGCCAGGCCGACAGGTCGCGCACCGGGACCGCCGAGCGCCCCCTCGATGCGTCCGCGCGGGACCCAGGCCTGCACGATCGCCGAGATCGCGAAGCCGAAGACGAGCGCCCACCAGACCGTCCACGCCATCAGCAGCGCGTTTGACAGGCCTTCCCAGACCGTCGCGAGCACGCTCATCGCGACCAGTGGCGCAAGGCTGACGGCAGAGTTCGGCTCATAGCTCTCAATATACCCCACGGGGGTACGGACGGAAATCTCGCGCGAGACACCCGCATCCGCCGTAAAGAGCCGTTCCAAGCTGTGTGTACTCTCCAGACCATCGAAATCGGGCGGTCCCGCGTGCCGGCTCGGGCGCCGGCGCAGGCAGCGAAAGGAAGGTCTCCCATGCACACACAGGCGAGCGGACGGAAATCCTCCGGCGACTCGCGACTGCAGCGGGCGGTCGTCCTGGAGCTGCTGGAAGCAGACACCGAGCAGGGGCTCGAGCTGACACAGCTGGCCGACATGCTCGGCGCCGGTGCCGACGAGCTCGCGGGCGCGGTCGAGTCCCTGCGCCTGGCAGGAGCGGTTCGAGTTCGAGCCGGCGTGGCCCGCGCATCGCCGGCCGCCCGCTGCCTGGATGAGCTCAAGTTGATCGCGATCTGAGCCCCGCGCAGCGGCAGCCTGCCGCGGCAGGCTGCCGAGCCGCCCGGCCGCTGCCAGGGTGGCTTGGCGGCGCGAGAGATAGGGTCTGGAGCATGAGCGATCGCGTGCTGCTCCTCTCCTGGGAGTACCCGCCGGTGATTGAGGGCGGGCTGGCGCGCCACGTGCGCAAGCTGGCCGAGGCGCTCGTTCGCCAGGGCATGACCGTCGATGTGCTGACGCGCGGGGTGGGCGAGGGAGCGCTCGGCGGCCGGCCGGGCGTGGACGAGCTCGCCGGTGTGACGATCCACCGCGTGCGCGAGCCAAGCTGGCCGCGAGACCTCGATCGCTTCGTTGCGTGGGTCGAGCAGATGAACGCCGACATGCTGGCGGCGGGGGAAGCGCTTGCAGAGGAGGCGCACTACGACCTGATCCACGGTCACGACTGGCTGGTCGCGCAGGCCTCGGCGACGCTCGCGCAGCGACTGGGAGTGCCGTACGTGACGACGATCCATGCGACCGAGCACGGTCGCCATCAGGGCTGGGTCAGCGATTACCCGCAGTCGCACATCCACTCGGTGGAGCGCTGGATGGCACGCCGCGCGGACGCACTGATCGTCTGCTCGTACTACATGAGAGGCCATGTGGCCGACATCTTCGACGTCGACGAGCGCCGCGTGGCGGTGATCCCCAACGGGATCGATCCGCGCGAACTTCGCCCCGCGGGCGATCTGCAGACGCTGCGCAGCAAGTTCGCCGAACCCCACGAGAAGCTCGTGCTGTTCGTCGGGCGGCTGGTGTACGAGAAGGGCTTTCAGCTTGCGCTGGATGCGATGCCGAGCGTGCTCAAAGGCGTGGAGAACGTGCGCTTCCTGGTCGCCGGCAGCGGTACGCACGAGGCCGAGCTCAAGGCGCAGGCCGAGCGGCTGGGGCTGTCCGGGTACGGCAGCTTTCTCGGATGGATCGGCGACGACGTGCTGCACTCGCTTTACCGGATCGCCGACCTGTGCGTGGTTCCGTCGATCTACGAGCCGTTCGGGCTGGTGGCGCTGGAGGCGATGGCGTCGGGCTGCCCGTGCATCGTGGCCGACACCGGAGGGCTGCGCGAGGTGGTTCCCGTCGGCGAGCGCGTGGGCTTGCGCTTCAACGGCGGCGACGCCGAGCACCTGGGCGTGATGATCGAGCGCCTGCTGGTCGACGACGCGCTGCGCGAGCGGCTGGTCACGCAGGCTTCCGAGCACGTGCTGAGCTTTGATTGGGACGACATCGCCCTGCGCACGAGGGGAATCTACGGCGAGCTGCGCGAGCTGATGCCGCGCGAGGAAGGGGCTGGGAGAGGATGAACGGGGCACTGGCGGGGCTGATGCAGGACGACTTTCCGCTGACGCTGCACCACATCCGCCGCAGGATGGCCGCGATGAGCCCCGACGCGAGTGTGCTCACGCTGGCTGAGCCCGGCGTGGTGGAGCGCGCGACGTTCGCCGAGGTCTCCGAGCGGATCGATCGACTTGCCCGCGTGCTGAGAGGCCTCGACGTCGAGCCGGGCCAGAGGATCGCCACGTTCGCGTGGAACAACCAGCGTCACTTCGAGCTCTATTTTGCGATCCCGTGCCTCGGCGCGGTGCTGCACACGCTGAACATCCGCCTGTTCGCCGAGCAGCTCACCTACATCGTCAATCACGCGGAGGACCGCGTGATCTTCGTCGACGACTCGCTGGTGCCTGTGCTCGAGGAGCTCGCGCCGAGCTTCGAGACGGTCGAGCACTACGTGGTGATGGGGGACGGCGACAGCGGAAGCCTGCCCAACGTGCTGCGCTACGAGGAGCTGATGGAGCAGGCGGGCGCCGGCGGCTTTGACTACCCGGAGGTTGACGAGCGCCAGGCCGCCGCGCTCTGCTACACGAGCGGCACGACAGGCAACCCGAAGGGCGTGCTCTACTCGCACCGCTCGATCAGCCTGCATTCGACGGCGACGCTGGTGAAGGACGGCCTGGGTCTGTCGCGCAACGATCGTGTCCTGGCGGTGGTGCCGATGTTCCATGCCAACGCGTGGGGGCTGCCCCACGGGGCGGCGCTTGCCGGAGCGGACCTGATGCTGCCCAACCAGTTTCTCGCGGCCGAGCCGCTGGCGGGCTTCATCGCCGCCGAGCGCCCGACGCTGATGGGTTGCGTGCCGACGATCTTCGCCGATCTGCTGCGCTTCGCCGACGAGCATGCGGAGGTCGATCTGTCCTCGCTGACCAACGCCACATGCGGCGGCTCGGCGGTGCCGCGACAGCTGATGCGCGATTTCGAGGAGCGCCACGGCGTGAACATCTTCCAGGCGTGGGGGATGACGGAGACCAGTCCGGTGGCGACGTTCTCGCGCCCGGACGAGGGCGAGCACGACGAGGCCTATTGGGACACGCGCGCCAAGCAGGGGCGCCCGCTGCCTTGGGTGGAGCTGCGCCTGGCCGACGACGACGGCACGGAGGTCGCCTGGGACGGCGAGTCGACGGGTGAGATCGAGGTCCGCGGGCCGTGGATCGCGGCGCGCTACTTCAACGACGAGTCAGGCGACGACAAGTTCGACTCGGGGTGGCTGCGCACGGGTGACATCGCCGCGGTGGATGCGGACGGCTTCGTGCAGATCACCGACCGCGCCAAGGACGTGATCAAGTCCGGCGGGGAGTGGATCTCCTCGGTGGAGCTGGAGAACGAGATGATGTCGCACCCCGACGTCGTCGAGGCGGCGGTCATCGCCAAGCCCGACGAGCGGTGGGCCGAGCGCCCGCTCTGCTGCGTTGTCCTGCGCGAGGGCGCGAGCGCCACGGCTCCCGAGTTGGTCGAGCACCTGCGGGGGAGGGTTGCCAAGTGGTGGCTGCCCGACGAGTTCGCGTTCCTGCAGGAGATCCCCAAGACGAGCGTCGGCAAGTTCGACAAGAAGGTTCTGCGCGGCGACCTCAACGAGGGATCGCTTGCCGGGCGGGTGCGCCTGTAGAAAGCCGGACGGTCCAGGGCGCGCTCAGCGGCGCTCTGAATGCTGAACTGCAGCCCTCAAGAGGCCTTTTGGGCCCGTCGATACGCGGAAATACGGAGGCCGGGGCCTCTTCGACCGGCGCCGTTGATAGACCTGTTTGTCGAAAAGGCAGGCGAGAGCATGCCAATGGCGAACTATTCAGCAAGTCTTATGACTACAATCCGCCCGCACTAGGGCAAGAGGCCCGAAACAGGGCTGGAGCGTTCACCCACACCATCAACGGGAGGTTGGCATGACTCGGACCGATGTCGTGGCCTCGAGTAGGCCGCAGAAGGCAGGCGCAGCACCGAAGAGAAAGGGATCGTCCAGCGCAATGCGCAGGCTTATGGTGCTGCCGGTCGCTTTCGCCCTGACGATGGCGCTTGTGTTGCCGGGCGCGGCGCTCGCAGCCGAACCGCTTTCGGGCTACACGACGACCACCACCACCACGACCACGCCGACGACGACGCCGACCACCACGGCGACGACCACGCCGGCACCGACGACGACGGCGGCGACGCCCACCACGGGAACCTCCCCGTCGAAAGAAAAAAGCACGCCGACGAAAACGACGGCACCTGAAAAAACTGTCAGCGAACCGGTTGCCAAGAAAGCGTCGACGCTGCCCTTCACGGGCTTCGACCTTCGTTGGACGATCGGCGGGGGCGTGCTCCTGATCGCGATGGGCTTCTCGCTCGTCGTCGCTCAGCGTCGCCAGCGCCGCAGCACCGGCCGCTAGGCCGCAACGCCAGATAGCTCCTAACGAGCGGCCGCCGGAGATCCCGGCGGCCGTTTTCGTTTGTAGGCCGATGCCTCCCGCCGGAGCGGCCTGCTGCTCGTCACAGGACCGCGAGGGCGCCTGCCGATGCGGATGAGAGGACTCGAACCTCCACCTGGTCTCCCAGACACGGACCTGAACCGTGCGCGTCTACCAATTCCGCCACATCCGCGAGCGAGCGAGCAGCGAAGATATCGCACGCTTGACGGCGAGCCCGCCCCCGATCGAGGGATCGCACGGTGAGCGCCCGTTTCAGCGTCCTGGCCATCCTCGCTCCGGGTGCTTTGCTAGCCTCGACCCCGTCGCTTGCGCGCCGCTATCGTCCAGGGGACTAGGACGCCGCCCTCTCATGGCGGAAACCGGGGTTCGAATCCCCGTAGCGGTACTTTTTGCGCCCCCCGTGCCTACGGGGCGTTTCGCGTTTCAGAGGGACTGACTGGAATGTCGGCTCCGTCATGCGGACCTAGAGCCGCGCCCATACGTCGGTCGGTCTGCGTCGCCTGCGGGATACTCCCCGCACGATGTCCGGCGAGTCCACGACCCCCGAGCTGGTGGAGCTGGCGCGGCGACAGTTCGAGGCGGTGAATCGCCACGATTTGGACGCGGTGATGAGCTGCTGCACTCCCGATGTCGTGTACGACACCTCGCCCGACGCGATGGGCCTTTACGAGGGGCCGGCAGCCATCGGTGCCTTGCTCGGGGGGTGGTGGGACGCCTTCGTTGAGCATGCGCTAGAGCCAGAGGAGGTCCGACGGACGAGGGTCTACACCGACATCGATGAGGGCCGGGCCGCGGCCGAACGCCTCGCCGAGGAACGGGGGTAGGCGATGTCGGAGAACCTCGAGCTTGTGCGCTCGATCTACGCGGGGTGGGAACGCGGCGACTTCTCCGGCTCGGCGGAGTGGGTGGACCCAGCCATCGAGTTCGTCGTCCCCGATGGCCCCTACGCCGAGACACATACCGGGCCGAAGGGTCTGGCGGAAGGGTTCCGAATCTTCCTCGGCGCGTGGGCCGACCTGAGCGTCGAGGTGGACGAGTACCGAGAGATCGGGGAACAGACCGTTCTCGTATTGGCCCATCTGAGGGGGCGCGGGAAGGCGAGCGGGGTAGAGCTTGGAGAGCTACGTTCCAAGCAAGCGCACCTGTTGCAGATCCACGCCGGCAAGGTTGCGAAGCTCAGCGTCTATAACGACCGCGCCCGCGCCCTCTCCGACCTCGGCCTGGAGGAGTAGGCGACGTCGCAGGAGAACGTTGAGATCGGCCTCGGCGTCGAGCCGCCTGCGGGCCGCGCTACTGGGCAAAGATGCGAACGAGCACGGGACTGCTCGCAGCGGATCCGACGATGCTGCCGGTGCAGTAGGCGGGGTGCTTGATCCAGTCGGCGGGCACGCGCTTGACCCAATGGCCGGTGCTGACGGTGGCTTCGCCGCTCGCGCCGCCGCTTTCGCGGCGCGCTGCGTTGTAGCAATGCACCGACCACTTGAAGCGCAGCGCGGTTTTACTCGGCTCGGTCACGACCAGCAGGAAGGACTGCGGGGGCTGGATGTGGCTGAACTGCGTGTCGAGCATCGACGCCGGCAGGGCGTTGTTGCGCACGATCAGCTTGCCGTAGCCGCTGGCGGCGACGGTAGCCGGAAGGAGCGCTGCAACGACTAGCCCAGCGCCGATCGCGGCCGGTAGGTGCCTGCGTATCGGTGCGATCACTGCGCTTAGGCTAGTCGAACAGCGAATTTCGCGCGAATCCCAGGCGATGGCGCCGGCGGCTGGGCGGCTGGGACGGGGTGAGGCGCGGCACGGCCGAACGAACGGACCGGCCTGGCGGATAATGTTTGAATTAGCGGAAGAAAGAGTCGGAAACGCGCCTCGACTTAAGGACTTAAATCCTTGAATCTTCAGTTCGAGCCTCACCGATTGCGGAGTCGTTGTTGGACGAAGGTCGCCCGCGCGGGCGAATAACACCTTTCTTTACAGTCGAAAGCACGAACGCGAGGAAGAAATGGCCTTTGTCCAGCAAACACGTAAGCCGCCACCGCGGCTGCGGCCGCGCCCGACCGGACTTCCACGCGGGCGGGTGACTGAGATTCAGCGCAGCCGAATGCTTGCCGCGGCCCTCGAGGCGGTCGAGGAGGTCGGCTACGCGCGCATGACCGTCGCTCAGGTGATCGGGCGGGCGAAAGTCTCGCGCAAGACGTTCTACGACGTCTTCACCGACCGTGAAGACTGCTTTCTGGCGGCGCTGGAGGAAGCGGCGGCTCAGATCGCCGGACTCGTGCGCGAGGCTTACGAGCACGAGTCCGCGTGGCGCGACGGCATGCGCGCGGGATTGACGGAGCTGCTGCTGTTCCTCGATGAAGAACCGGCGTTGGCCAGGCTGTTGCTCGTCGAGGCGCTGGGCGCCGGTCCGCGCGTGCTCGAGCGGCGCGCGGCCGTGCTCGAGGATCTCGCCGAGGCCGTCGATCGGGGGCGCTTGGAGACGAGTGCGGTGCGAGAACCGCCGGAGGTGGCGGCTGAAGGCGTCGTCGGCGCCGTCTTCGCGGTGCTGCACACGCGCGCTCTGGAAAAGAACGGCGAGCGCTTCGCCTGCCTGCTCGGGTCGCTGATGAACATCGTGGTCCTTCCCTATCTTGGGGCACGGGCGGCGAGCAGGGAACTCAATCGTCCGACGCCGGAGATGCGCCATGCGCACGGCGACGCGCTCTCGCCGGCGCAGACGCGGGACCCGATGGCCGGGCTGAGCATGCGCCTCACCTATCGCACCGTGCGCGTGCTCGTGGTGATCGGCGAGCGCCCGGGTGCGAGCAACCGGGAAATCGCCGGGCGCTCAGGCGTCGCTGACCAGGGTCAGATCTCAAAGCTACTCGCCCGCCTGGCTCGACTCGAGCTCGTTGAGAACACCGGCGAGGGCCAGGAGAGGGGCGGGTCCAACGCGTGGCATCTCACCCCGCGCGGCGCACGGGTAGAGCGCGCCACGCGCCCGCGCTGACGTACTGAGCTGTCACGCCGGCCGCTCGCGGTCGGTCAGGACGGCAGGTGATTCGCTTCCTGCTGTGGCGGCTGCTCGGCCTGCTCGCCTTGCTACTGGGTTTCGCCCTGGCGGCGTGGTATCTGGACGGCGGCCTGGGCAGATCGCTTCGCGGCCAGGTCCCCGCGCCGGCCGGTCGCCGGACGGGCGAAATAGCGCACGTGCTCAGCTCGATGTTGGCCTCGGCGTCGGGCGCAGTGGTCGCGCTGGCGGTCGCGGCAGCGCTGGTCTTGGCCCTCTCGATACCGATCCTCATCGTACGCACCGTCGCGCGCAATCGTCGCCGCTATGTCCGCATGCTCATCGAGCCGTATCGCACCGACAAGGCGGCTGCCGAGGCGGTCGAAAGGCTGTTCGCCGTCCTGCACAAGCGTCTGCTGCGCCGCTGGTGGCGACGCCTGTTGCTCGGCCAGCCCGCGCTGGCGCTGGAGGTGCACCACCGCGTTCAGTCGCAGGCGGGGGAGATCGCGACGAACGTCGCGTGGATGGCGCTGTGCTGCCCGCGTGGCTGCGAGCGAATGCTGGAGGCGGCCCTGCGCAGCGCGTACCCAAACGTCCGCTTGACCGCCTCGACTGAGCCGCCGCGCAGTACGAATTCGCTGTTGCGTCTGAAGAAGGACGGCGAGTTCATCAGGCGGGTCAAGTCGCTGGATCACTTCGAGCACGAGCGCGAGCCGCCGGTCAACCGATTGCTCACGGTCATGGGCGCAACTCGCCAGGACGTGCTCGTGCAGCTTGCAATCGCTCCCGCGCCCGTTCTACTCGAGCGCTTCGCCCGCCATCTGTTCAAGCTGCGCGAGGCGCGGCTATCGCGACAGCGCCGAGCCCATCTGGTTGTGCAAGACAAATCGATGGTCGAGGACGCGGAGCTTCGCGGCGGTCTGGATGTCCAGCACCGCCCGCTCTTCTTTGTCGACATCCGCATAGCCAGTCGCGATCGAAGGACGTGTGAGCAGGTCGCCTCCGAGCTGCGTGCCGAGAGCGCCGAGAATCGGCTGGTGGAGCGAGGCACGGCGGTTCGTCATGGAATCCTCTCGCTCTATCGACGGCGTGTCGCGCGGGGCGAAGGCAATCCGCTGGCACCCCTGCATCGCGGTGTCTTCGCCTCGAGCGAGCTCGCGTCGCTTTGGCATCTGCCGTCGATCGACTACGCGACCGTCCCATTTGCACGAGGTGCGCTACCACTGGCGCCCGCTCCGCCGGCGATCCTGCGCCCAAGCGAGGGGCCGGGCACCCTGCGCGACTCGCTGGGGCCGGTCTCCATCCCCGTCGCGTTGCGCAAGCAGAACACCGCGGTCCCGGGCGCGGTCGAGCAGGGGAAGTCCAGCTATCTCATCGCGACCGTCGCCGAGGACCTGCGTCGGGATCGCTGTGCGGTGATCGTGCTCGATCCGAAGGGCGATGCCGCGGATGCCGCAGTCAGCCTCGTGTCGCCGCAGCGAACGTGCACGCTGCTGGACTTCGCGCACCCGACCTGCGGCTTCAACCCACTCGCCGTCGATGCTCCGGCCGACGTGATCGCCGACTACGTCGTCGCCGCCCTGAGGAACCTTTTCAGTGATGCCGACATACGCGCTTCGTCTGACCGTTATTTGCGAAACGCGATCATTGCCGTACTGGCATTCGACCGCTCCTCGACCCTGTGGGATGCAGCGCGGTTGCTGTCCGTTGGCGAGGAGGGCTACGCCTACCGGCGTGCCGTCGGGGCGCGCGTGAGGACGCTCCCCGCCTACAAGGAGATCTCCGCCTTTTTCACCTCGGAGCTGACGGCCCAGCTGGCCGACGCTCGCAGCATGACGACAGCGAAGCTGGACGCCCCGGTGAACAAGCTCGCTCGGCTGTTGAACTCAGCGTCGATCAAGCGTGTCCTGCTCAACGGTTCGCTGACGGTCGACTTCGATCGGGTGATCGCGCGACAGCAGGTGCTGGTCGTCAAGGGCGCGCTGGGCGCGATGGGTGCCGGCAACACGTCGGTGCTCATGCAATTGCTGATGGGGATGCTTGATGCGGCGCTCGCGAGACAGCAGGACATGGTCGGTGAGGAGATGCGGATAGCCGTTGCGCTGAAGGTCGACGAGGCCCCGCTTGTGCTCAACCGCGGCTTCGCCGAGACGATGGCTCTGAAGCGCTCGGCAGGTTTGGAGACGGTGGCCTGTTGGCAGTCCGATGCCCAGTGGACTGATCGCGAGATCCGCGAACAGCTCGATGCGTTGTTCGCCCACCGCGTCTACTTCGCGACCGCGTCGGTGCGCGAGGCCAGAGAGGCGGTGGGATTGGCGATGCCCGAGTTCTCCGACACGGTGCGCCCGGGAATCGAGCACCTGTCGACATTGGGCCGCCCCGATGCCCGGCTGCATCTGCCCAAGCACCACGCGATCGCCAGCTGGACCACGCAGGGCGGTCGCCAGGCCCCGTTCGTCGCGAGCACGATTCCGCTGCGCGTGGATCGGCGCCGGATCGCCACGCACGCCCGCCTGCAGTCCGAGCGTGGCGGACGCCACCTCACCGACCTGCGCCAGCCGCATTGGCAGAGCGGGGAGGCCAGCCAGGGCTCCCCCAATGCGCCGAGTCCCACAGCGGGCGATGAGGGCCGGCGCGGGCGTTCGGGAGATACCGCCGGCGGCGGTCAAGCGTTGCCGGTGCCGTCGGTGGCGGGCACCGGCGCAGCCGACGCGCCGTCACGCGCGCCCGCGCTGTCCGACACGCCCTCTGAGAGCTACCGCGAGCTCGTCGATCTTGAGCTCGCACAGAGCGTGCGCTGGGCCAAGCGAGCGCACCGCGAGATTGCTCTCGAACCCGACCCGCTCGACCTGGCGATCCTGGAGCTCATCGCGCACTTCACACACATCCTCAGCAGTCAGCTGCACCGGCGCTTGAACCCGACGCGTGCGATGACCACAACACAACGTCGCCTCAAGCGGCTGTCTGACGCCGGCCTCGTCGAACGCTTTCAGTTCCATCGCCGCGATGGCGGAGGAGCGCCGATGTGTTATGTGCTCAGCGAGCAAGGTCTGCGTCAGCTGCAGAGCGCCGGGCGGTGGGGCCGGGGCCCTCGCGCCGATGACAGCGTCGCCGCGAGCGCACCAGGACGCACCGCCGAAGCCAGGCAGCAGCTGCGACAGGCACGCCACGATGTTCGCGTTGCCGGCTGGGTGCTCGCACTCATAAATGGCGAATCACGCGCGCGCTTCGCACTGCGCGGTTCCGAGAGCGCGGTGCTGTCGCCGCCGACCCGGTCGAGCGCGGATGGGCGCCTTGCGATCGGGCCGGCCGATCTGCGCCTGCCCGGCGGCCGTGTGCCCCACGACTTCCTGCGCGTCCGCGGCGGGGAGGCGGTGGACGTGGAGCGCTTTGAGACGGTCCGTCCGGATGCGATCGTCGAGTTCGCCGCCGGCGAGCGAGTCGCAATGAACGCGAGCGGTCAAGCTGCGCGGAGCACCGCCGTCGACGTGATCGTGGAGCTCGACGACCTGGTCCCGGAGCCACGCGGCGTGGCAAAGCTTGCGCGCTATGACCATTTCCTCGCGGGCTGGTCGGCACACACGCGCCGCTATGGAGAGCGACGGGAAGCCGAGCCCTTTGTCGTGTACGTCTGCCGCGACCGCAGCCACGCGCGCAGTTGCGCTCGGCTCGGCGATGCCGTGCTGCGGGCGTGCCGCGCCTACGCAGGGGAGTATCCGTTGGACTGGGAGTATCCGGGCAGGGAGCGAATGCTCTTCGTGGCTGAGCGCGACATGCACGAGGGACTACGGCGCGCGTACGGCGTTCCGCGACTGCCACCCGCCGTGCGCGTCGTCGAGGCTCGTGGTGATCCGCTCGCCGGTGAGGCCTCAGTGCGCTCATGCGAGGTTCCCTAGCGCCTGGGCCCCGACGCTGGCGCGCGCGCGTCCTTGCGTTTACCCGGGGCGGTCTGCAGTTGCCTCTCCACCCCTGCAGTCGCCCAGGCAAACCAGCGCACTCGAGCGCAGTCGTCCCTGTCCGGCGGCGAGGGGCAGCGGCGCGTCCAAACGCCCGGAAACCAAGCCCGTTGCGCCAACTCAAGCTGCAAAAGCTGGGCGACTGCAGCTCATTTTCACCGGTGCCGGTTCGCTGCTTGGCGGAGCGCCGAACATCAACTACGCTCGGCCTTCCAGCCGCCGCTTCCTTTCCTTCACATACGCCGCGTAGCGCGGCACTCCAGCCGGCTCACCCCCAACGCGAGTACCGATCTCACAGCCTGCCGGGGGCTGAGCTTGCGCTGAGCGTTCGCGCGCCAGGTTCGTCACGGTTGCGCTGAGCATCCCGAGACCCCTTAAGGGGTTCTCGGGGCGATCGCAACGTGGATCGGTTTGTCCAGTCGCGCTCTTGACGGCCGTCGCTTTCACTCCTAGAAAGCTCCGCCACGCCGGCCGAAAGTCGGCAGGCGCATTCGACGACGAACTAAGGCCAGGAGACAGCCATGAGCTCGACCGCATCGCGTCCGGCGCGCACCAGTTCCCGTTCTGCGAGCAGCTCTGGGCGAGCGCCCGCAGGGCGAGCCGTGCGCTCGCGTATTCGCTCGCGCGGCACTCACTCGGCGCGTCGCGAGCACGGGACGCTTGCGCACTACACAGACCGCACCGGGCGAGCTCGTGAGATCGTCGCAAGAGCCGGCTGTGCGGGCAGCGTGCTGCTGTTCGACCGCGACGCTGTGACGCAAGCCGATCGCCGTCTGGTCGCCCACCTTGCGGCCGACGAGCCGCGAGAGAACGCGGCCATCACTTCTCGCGACTACCTGTCGACGATGCGCCGCGAACGCTATCTGTGCCGGCGCCTGCTCCCTGAGGACCTGACATCGCCGCCGTTTCTCGACTCCTCCCACGACCGCGACGGGACGCCACCCGGGGCCGGCATACAGGTCGTCGATGCGCAGGGCTGTCGCTATGAGCTGATGCCGCTGGACACAGGCATGTCGATCCCGGAACTGCGCTGGCGCCGGCTGGCGCCGGGCGCCGACGCGCAACCGGTGACTGTGAGCGTGCGCGAAGCGATCGGCAAGCTGCAGGACTACGAGCCCGTTCGCACGCTCACGCGGCGCTCGCTCGAATCGCACGAGTGCGGCGTGCGCGCTTCGGTGACAGCGCTTCGCGGTGAGCTCGTGCGGGTGCAGGACAGCCCCATCGTGCTCAACCGAGGGCTGCGTGAGGCGGTGCTCGGCGTCGTCGAGCGCCAAGGGCTGAGCATGAGCGAAATAGCCATGCGCTGCGGGCGGGTCAAGCGCGACGCGACAGGCAACGAGAGCGGCGAGACGAGCTGGCTCGCCCGTCGTCTTGGGCTGCTTGCGGAGGGCGGGCGCAAGATTCCGACGCCGTGGATCCACAGCGACGTGCTGGCCCTGATCGCGCGCGATGGTCTCGGCCTCAGCCCACGCGAGGTTGAACTCAACTGAGCGATACGCCGGTGCCGGCGCGCGATTGGCATCGCGCTTCCTAACGCGGCGACACATCTCTCGGTAGGCCTGCGGTCCAACTGAGACAGACGAGCTTTGCGGCGGGCCCTCGGGCCCGCCGTCGCTCGTTAACGACCCGTCGGCATTGCGCCGGCCCGATTGAGCGTGCCCTCGAAAGCCGCTCAGCAAGGAGAAATCAATGCTCCAGTCACATGCACCGATGCAGATTCCCGGCCCGCTGACGTCGCTCGCGCCGCTCGCGGACTGGTTGGCTCGTGTCGCCCCTCTGGCGGCGATCGGGCTCGTCGTGGGCATCGCAGGCGCACGCATGCTGCGCGAGCGAGGCCTTCATTGGCGTTGGGCGCTGAGCCCGTTGGCGGTGGCCTGGCCTTTGCGTTCCGCGCTCTCTGCGCTGATGCCCTTCGTCTTCGCAGGCACCGTCTGCGCAGCCCTGCGGGGCAGGCGTAGGCACAGGGAGGACGTCGAGTCGGGGGCCGATCTGGCTGAGGTCGCCTTGCGGCGCCGTCGCCCGCTCGATCTGTTTCGCGCCGCTGCCGGCGCCCTCGCCGTGCGCGTTCGATCCGCGCAACCCGGACGTTGGTTTCGCGGCGGGGAGATGATCGTCGGTCTCGACGCTCGTGGAAGCCTTGTTTCGGTTCCCTGCGGGGGTGCGGGCGGAGGCACGCACACGCTCGTCGTCGGTGCAACGGGGTCGGGCAAGACGGTGACGCAGGTCTGGATGGCCGTACGCTCGATCGAGCGCGGAATGGCCGCCGTCGTGGTCGACCCCAAGGGCGACCGCGATATGCGCGGTGCGCTTGTCTCGGCGGCTCACGCCGCCGGACGCGAGTTCATCGAGTGGACGCCCGGGGGGCCCTCTGTCTACAACCCTTTCGCTCGGGGTGGAGAGACCGAGATCGCTGACAAGCTGCTCGCGGGTGAGCGGTTCACCGAGCCGCACTACCTGCGACAGGCTCAGCGGCTGCTCGGTCACGTCGTGCGCACGGTGCGCGCGACCGGCACCGAGGTCGATCTGCGCTCCATCGTGCACAACCTGGATCCGGCAAACCTGGAGCTGCTCGTACGCGAGCTACCGCGAGACCGGGCAGGCGAGACGGAGGCGTACCTCGACTCGCTGACCACCCGCCAGCTCAGCGACATATCGGGCGTGCGTGATCGCCTGGCGATCCTCGCCGAGTCCGACGTGGGCCGCTGGCTCGATCCGCGCAGCCCGCAGTCGCGCACCTTCGGGCTATTGGAGGCAGTGCAGGCTCGCGCGGTTGTGTACTTCGGCCTCGACGCCGACAGTCGTCCGCTGCTCGCACAGATGCTCGGTGCGGCGATCGTGCAGGACCTGCAGACGACAGTCGCCTCGCTGCAGCGCAGCCCCACGCCGACGATCGTCGTGATCGACGAGTTCTCGACGATCGCAGCCGAGCAGGTCGTGCGACTGTTCGGCCGAGCACGCTCGGCCGGCTTCGCCCTCGTGTTGGGTACCCAGGAGCTGAGCGACCTGCGCCTGCGCGGCAGAGAGGGCCTGCTCGAGCAGGTGATGGGCAACCTCTCGGTCGTGCTCGTGCACCGTCAGGTGGTGCCCAGCTCGGCGGAGCTGGTCTCGCGTCTGGCGGGCACGCGGGGCACGTGGCGAACCTCTCGTCTGGGCGACGGCCGGCTGAGCCGAACCCGTGTCCGCGACGGCGCGCTCAGCGCCGACGCCGTCATGGGCCTGGCGCCCGGCTGCGTCGCGGCGATTGTGCTCAGCGACAACCGCAATGTCCGCTTGGCGCGCGTGCTCACGCTCGACCGCCGGCGCTAACCGGGAATTCACTCACAAGCAAGGAGGCAGCAATGGCGAAGAATGCTCGGCGCAAGGAGACGCTTGCGCCGCAACCAACGGCAATTTTGCGATGGACGGCGAGTGTTGGAGCGATCACCGCCGATGCGCTTGCCCATCGCCTGGACGTGAGCGTCGCCTCGGCGCACGGTCGGCTGAACGGCGCGACGCGAAAGGGTGTCCTGGAGCGCCACCGGCTGCTCGCCCAAGCTCCCGCGCTGTACACCGTGACGCCTGCGGGACTGCGGGCGGCGGGGATCGGCGGGTTTGGCGCCTGTCGCGTGAGCGCAGGCAACGCGCTTCACACGATGCTCTGCGCGCACGCCGCGGCGGAGCTGCAGCGACGCTATCCCGAGCAACGTGTCGTAGGAGAGCACGAGCTGCGCTGCGAAGAGCGCAGATCGGCTGGGCCTCTGGCAAGTGCGGTGATGCGATCGCGAGGAACGAGAGGTTCTGTGCTGCACCGGCCGGATCTCGTCCTATGGCCTGCAAGCGCGGAATCGGCCCGACCCCTCGCGGTCGAGATCGAGCTGACAGTGAAGTCCCCGCGCCGGCTGGAGGACATCTGCCGCGCGTGGGCACGCTCGCGCGACGTCTCGGGCGTCGTGTACTTCGCGCCCAGCGACGTCGCGCGCGCTGTGTCCCGCGCGATCGGACGCGCTCAAGCAGCAGGGCGTATTGCCGTTCTTCCGCTCGCGTCGCTACCGCTGGCCGCTGGACCGGAAACCCCGATCCACAGGAGCATCCCAAGCCCCGCGTAGCTTTCTCACGGGGCTAATCACAGACCAGAAATGGAGTAGAGGTCAATGTCAATTTTCACAATCAACAGAGTGGTGTTGGTGGGCAGACTCACACGTGACGCCGAGACGCGCTCACTGCCCTCAGGCTCGACCGTCTGCAGCCTGCGGATCGCGTGCAACGGTGGTGGCAAGCGCTCCGACGCCGGCGATCTCGTCGAGCGGCCCAACTATTTCGATGTAAGCATCTACGGGGCCTCCGGCGACACGGTGGCACGCTACACCCGAAAGGGCAGCCGCGTCGGCGTCGACGGTCGCTTGGAGTGGCGCGAGTGGGAGTCAGAGAACCAGGAGCGCCGGCAGGCCGTCAGCATCGTCGCCGATCGAGTCCAGTTTCTCGATCCTGCGAGCGATGGCAGCATGCCGGCCGGGGCGAGCGGCTCAGACGGCGACGGCGAGGCCTCCGGCGAGCGCGAGCTCGTCGGCGCCGGCGCCTCGGAGATCGGCTTCTAGGCGACTCGCCAGGCGCGGTTTTTCTGCACGCCCGCGAGGCCGGTGTGGCGGACGGAGCGTCGTCCCTCGAGGGCGACGCTTCGCGCCGCCCGGTGAATGTGGGGTGCATGCCGCAGCGGTGAGCCCCGGATCGATCGATCAAACAGCGACGCGTCCGCGTAAACTGGCGCGCCGTCAGCAGACCATCTCGCCGCAAGGGAGCCAAGTGCCTGTCAACACGCAAGCGATCGGCAAGACCTACGACCCGGTCGCGTACGCGGTCGGTCGGGAGAAGATCCGTGAGTACGCGCGCGCCGTGGGGGAGACCAACCCTCTGCATCTCGACGTCGAGGCCGCGCGTGCGGCCGGCTTCGCGGATCTCGTGGCGCCGCCGATGTTCGCGGTCGTCTACAGCGCACCCTCCGTCGGACCCCCGATCTTCGACCCGGAGATCGAGTTGAACTTCGCGATGATGGTCCACGGTGGGCAGGAGTTCGAGTGGGGCGAGCTCGTCGTCGCGGGCGATGAGATCGTCACGACGGCGAGCGTGAAGGAGATCTCCGAAGCCGACGGGCGCGGTTTTTACGTGTTCGAATCGGTCTCCCACAACCAGCGCGGCGAGCGTGTGTGCCGCGGTACGTGGACCAACATCGTTCGAGGAGTGTGACCGGATGGCCGAGCTCAACAGCGGCGAGCAGATACCCCAGCTGAGCATCACGCCGGACAGATACCTGACCAACCGCTATGCGGGGGCGTCGGGCGACTTCAACCCGATCCACATCGATGAGGAGTTCGCGCGAGCCGTCGGTCTGCCCGGGCGGATCCTGCATGGGCTGTGGACGATGGCCCAGGTGGCGCGTGCGCAGACCGATGCGGCGGGCGGGCCGGGCCATCTCAAGCGGCTGTCGGTGCAGTTCCGCGGGATGGGCGTGCCCGAGCAGGAGGTCGTGGTCAGCGGCACGGTGCGCGAGGCGGCCGACGGGCGCGTGGTCATCGACACGGTCGCCGAGCAGGGCGGCAAGCAGATCATCCGCAACGCCGAGGCTGAACTGACGGTCTGACCTGGCGGGCTGTTTTCGCCTGTCACACCTCGGCCTACAATCAGACGATGCTCACCTCTCGGCAGGAGCGAATCCTGTGCAAGGTGGTGGACGACTACCTGCGCACCGGACAGCCGGTGGCGTCGAAGTCGATCGCCGCCGATCCGGAGTTCGATTTCGGTCCATCGACAGTTCGCAACGAACTGGCGCTGCTGGAGGAGCAGGGCCTGCTCGCGCACCCACACGTTTCAGCTGGGCGCGTACCGACGGACGCGGGACACCGGTACGTGGTCGACCGGATGCTGAGCTCCGGGCAGGGCCTGGAGGTGCAGCGACGCATGGAGCTGTCGCTGATCCGCCGTGAGGTGGAGGAGGCGATGCGCACCACCTCAGAGACGCTCTCGCAGATGACCAACCTGCTCGCGGTCGTCTCGGCGCCGTCGCTGAACACCGCGACGATCCGCCACGTCGAGGTGCTCGCGCTGCAACCGGAGGTCGCGATGGTCGTCGTGATCAACTCGAGCGGCGGGGTCTCGAAGCTGTTCGCGACGTTCGATCGCCCGGTGGACTCCGGGCTCTTGGCATGGGCGGGGGAGTACCTACGCGAGCGGCTGGTCGGCTTCACCTTGGGTGCGCGCATGCTTCAGCAGAGGCTGATCGAGCCCGGCCTGTCGCCGGTCGAGCTGGCGTTCCTGAAGCGCCTTGCGCCGGCGTTCGGCGACCTCGCGGCAGACAGCGAGGACGAGCTGTACGTCGACGGCACGGCGCGCATGTTCGCGGCTGGGCAGATCGAGGACGCCGCTCAGCTGGAGGGCTTGGTGGGCCTGCTCGAGCGACGCGTGTCGCTGTTGCACGTGCTGCGCTCGGCACTCGGCCAGCAAGGCGTGTTCGTGCGCATCGGACGCGAGAACGAGATCCCGGCGATGCGCTCGCTGGCGCTCGTGGCGACCGGCTACGGGCCGGCGCAGCGCAGGCTCGGAGCGGTGTCGGTGATCGGGCCTGTGCGGATGGACTATGCCGGTGCGATCGTCACCGTGCGCGAGGCGGCCAACGAGCTGTCGCGCTTTGTGGAAGACGCGTATGCCGAGAGCTGACGCGAGAGGCGTGCCGCGCGATCCGTATGACGTGCTCGGCATCGAGCGCGAGGCCTCCGCGCAGGAGATCAAGAAGGCGTTTCGCCAGCTCGCACGCGAACTGCACCCCGATGTCAACGCGCACGATCCCGACGCCGAGGAGAAGTTCAAGGAGGCTGCCGAGGCCTACGAGATCCTCTCCGACGACGAGCGCCGTGCGACCTACGACCGCTACGGGCACGAGGGTCTTCGCTCGGGCGGCTACGCACCCAACTTCGACGGGTTCGGGTCGATCGGCGATCTGTTCGACGCGTTCTTCGGCGGTGGCTCGGCGAGTTTCGGCGGCCGTTCGGGGCCGATGGCGGGCGGCGACGTGGCGGTGGCGGTGGAGATCGACCTCGTGCAGGCGTCGCAGGGAGCGCAGGTCGACGTGTCCTATGAGGTGGTCGAGCGCTGCGAGCACTGCCACGGCAACGGCGCCGAGCCGGGAACGCCGATTCGCACATGCGAGCGTTGCGACGGCGCCGGACAGCTTCAGGCGGCCACACGCACGCCGTTCGGTCAGATGGTGCGCACCGTGGTCTGCGACGTTTGCGAAGGCGACGGCCGTGTGCCAGAGCAGCCGTGTCGCGAGTGTCGCGGACGTGGGCGCCGGGCGGCCAAGCGCGAGATCGAGGTGGAGGTCCCTGCCGGCATCGCAAACGGCCAGCGCATCAGGCTCGGCGGTCGCGGCCACGCCGGCGAGACGGGCGCTGCCCCCGGCGATCTCTACGTGCTCGTGCGTGTGCACGAGGACAAGCGATTCGTACGCGAAGGCGACGACCTGATCACCGCATTGGACGTTCCCGCGCCGCTTGCCGCGCTCGGCGGCACGCTGCGGGTGCCGACGCTGCAGAGCACCGCCGCGATCGAGCTGTCCCCGGGCACGCAGCCCGGCGAGGTACTCACCGTGCGCGGCGAGGGCATGCCCTCGCTCGGGCGCGGCAGGCAGGGGAACCTTCGTGTCGTCGTCAACGTGGTGATTCCGCGGCGCCTGAGCGAGCAGCAGCGCGAGCTGCTTCAGCAGCTCAGCAGTTCGCTGACCGAGGAGAACCTGCGCTCGGACGAATCGATGTTCGCAAAGCTCCGTCGCGCGCTCGGCAGCCAGGCTGCGTGATCCGCCTGGCCGTCCGCGTGCGCCGCGCGCAGGCCGAGCTCGTGCTCGCCGAGTTGCTCGAGCTGGCGCCGGCAGGCGTGGAGGAGCGACAGATCGGCGAGGACGCCGTCGAGTACGCCGTCTACGGGGCGCCCGGTGAGCTGCCCGAGTTGCCCGACCTGCAGGCTGCGGCGGGCGATGCGCTGGTTGAGATCTCCACGAGCGAGACAGCCGACGACTGGCCCGAGCGCTGGAAGCAGTTCCACCGGCCGGTGCTCATCGAGCCCTCGGCGGCGCTGGGCCGCGGAGCGTTCGGTCCCGTCGATCCGAGTCCGTCCGCCGTGGGAGCCGGCGAGCGTCGCTGCTGCGGGTGCGGCCACCACGCAGGAGATCGTGATCGACCCCGGCCAGGCCTTCGGCACGGGGGCGCACCAGACCACGCGGCTGTGTCTGACACTGCTGCTGGAGCTTGCCGCGACCTGCCGGATGCCGGGTCCGCTGCTGGATGTCGGCACCGGCTCAGGCGTGCTGGCGATCGCCGCGGCTCGGCTCGGGTTCGCTCCCGTGCTGGGGCTCGATCACGATCGGCTGAGCGTCGAGGCTGCGCAGATCAACGCTGCCGTCAACGGCGCAGATGTGGAGCTACGGCGCATAGACCTGCGAACCGAGCCCGTGCCCTGGCTCGTCGCGTCCGATGCGCCGGCGGGCCCGATCGTCGCGATGGCCAACCTGCTGCGGCCGCTTTTGCTCGACCTCGCCGGCTCGATCGTGCGGGCCCCCGCGCACCTGCTCGCAAGCGGGTTGCTGTGCGAGCAGGTCGACGAGATCGTGCACGCGTTCGCCACGCATACGGACATGCGCGAGCGTAAGCGCGCGACAGACGGCGAGTGGGCGGCCGTGTGGCTGGCCTCGGCATAGACCGAGCCGAGAGACTTGGCCGCTGGGGCGCAGCGGCCGGTCAGGCGCCCGCTGCGGCCTCGTCGGGCAGCTCCGTGGCTGCTCGCACGATCGCTCGGTAGACGAGGTCTATCGCGGCGCGGGCGCCGTCCGGCTCGTCGACGAGCGCGTTGGCCGCGCCGAGCGCTCCGCCGATCGTCTCCAGCGCCTCGCCGTCGGCGCCCGGCTGCGGGTCTCGACAAGCTGCGATCGCCATGTCGAGCATTGCGTGCGCCTGCTCTCCCGCGCCGGTGAACAATGCAGGTCCGACGAGACTCGCATATCCGTAGACGCGCGCGAGGCGGCCAGACAGCGCGATCGAGTCGCCGCGCCGGGGCGCGGACACAGGCGGGAGTCCGTGACCGTCGAGCAGCGAAGCCATCGTCTGCCCGAGCACCGCCTTGGTCGTCTGCTCGTCCAGTCCGGCCTGTCGGGCCACGCGCAGCGCCAAATACAGCGTCGTCGCCGGCATGCCGTACGGCGGGTCGGAGGCGAAAACGACCCGCTCGGCCGGTACGCGCGAGAACAGCTCGATGACGTCGAGCGGGAAGAAGCACGAGATGTCGTACAGCACGCCCGGATGGTCGGCCAGGCGGGTCGTCAGGATCCCCTGGTCACAGATCGCCCCGTGGGCGAGGATCAGCACCGCGCCCGGGTGGCGCAGGGCCACGTCGGCCAGACCCTCGGCGAGCGGCGGCAGGCCTCGACCGGCGTGGATCAGGATCGGCACCGAGGCCTCTTCGGCCAGCGCGAACACGCTGTCCATCTCAGGCCCATCGAACACGAACTCCTGCGCGCGCGGGTGCAGCTTGATGCCACGCGCCCCGGCGTTCAGACAGCGTTCAGCCTCATCCAGCGGGTCTTCGGCCGGATCCAGGCGGCAGAACGGCACGAGCCGCCCCTCGCTTTCGCCCGCCCAGCCGAGCACGCGGTCGTTGGGCAGACGGTAGGACGGGTGGCGATCGGGGTCGTGCAAAGGAAACACGCAGGCCCGCCGCGCGTCGGCTGCGTCGAGCTGGGAGAGCAGTTGCTCGAGCGTCATCGAGCGCCCGTCCTCGTCGAGTCCGAGATGCGTGTGCGCGTCGATCACTTCGGCACTTGGCGGGCGCAGCTGCGCCGCTTCTGCGAGAAACGGAGCGAGCGCATCGGCGTACAGGGAGTCCTTCACGCGCGGGACCATATTCTGTCGCGCACGCCGAGCACCTCAAGAGCCTGCGCGAGTCTCCCCGTGCCGATCTCCCTGGACTGTCGCGCGACCGGCGTATCCTGAGTCTCAGATGGCGATAGCCGATCAGATCAAAGCCGATGTGCAGGGGGCGATGCGTGCGGGGGAAAAACCGCGCGTCGGTGCGCTGCGGCTGGTGCTCTCCGAGCTGCAGAAGGCTGCCAAGGAGGGGGGCGACGATGAGCTGGCGGTGCTGCGGCGCGAGCGCAAGCGGCGCCTGGAAGCGGCCAAGGCCTACAGCGACGGCGGTCGCGCCGATCTCGCCGCGGGGGAGCAGGCCGAGGCGGAGCTGATCGGTGCCTACCTTCCGGCCGAGCTCTCGGACTCCGAGTTGCAGGCGATCGTCGAGCAGGCGGTGCGCGACAGCGGCGCACAGACCGCCAAGGACATGGGGCAGGCGATGAAGGCGGCGATGGCCGTCGTCGACGGTCGCGCGGACGGCAAGCGTGTTTCGGGACTCGTGCGAGCGTCGCTACAGGGATGAAGACGCAGCCTGGAGCTTCCCGACGAAGTCGCGGTCGAGCTGGCCGGCAGCCAGGATGCGGTGCTGCGCGCACTACAGGCGCATCTCGACTGCAAGGTTCATCTTCGCGGCAACCTGCTGACCTTCGACGGCGAGGAGAGCGAGAACAACGCCGGCGAGCGTGTCGTGCGCGAGCTGTCGGAGCTGATCGCGCGCGGACATCAGATCGGTCCAGGCACGATCGCTGCTGTGACCGGCGCGCTCGACGCACACGAGTCGCCCGCGCGCGTGCTGGAGGACGTCGTGTGGAGTCACCGCGGTCTGCGCGTGGCGCCCAAGACGGTCAATCAGAAGCGCTACGTCGACGCGGTGCGATCGAGCACCGTCACATTCGGGGTCGGTCCCGCCGGTACGGGCAAGACCTTCCTCGCCGTTGCGATGGCCGCCGCGGCGCTCTCGCGTCATGAAGTCAACCGCATCATCCTCACCCGCCCGGCCGTCGAGGCGGGAGAGCGCCTTGGCTTCCTGCCCGGCGATCTGATGGCCAAGGTCGACCCGTATCTGCGGCCCCTGTTCGATGCGCTGCACGACATGCTCGACCCCGAGAAGGTTTCCCAGCACATCGATCGCGGGGTGATCGAGATCGCCCCGCTGGCATTCATGCGCGGGCGGACGCTGAACGACTCGTTCGTGATCCTCGACGAGGCGCAGAACACCACGCCCGAGCAGATGAAGATGTTTTTGACGCGGCTGGGCTTCGGCTCGCGGATGGTCGTGACCGGCGACATCACTCAGGTCGATCTGCCGCGCGACCAGCGCTCGGGGCTGATCGTCGTCGGCGACGTGCTGGACGCGGTCGAGGGCATCGAGTTCGTCCGCTTCGGCGGAGAGGACGTCGTTCGCCACAAGCTCGTGCAACGGATCGTCGAGGCCTACGACGTGCACTCCCAGCGCGAGGCGCCCGGGCTGCGCTCAGCCGATCGCAGCGCCTAGCGGTCGATGCTCGAGGTCGAGGTGTTCGGCGCCGGCGCGTCGACGCAATCCGTGGCGGCGCGGCACGTTCCTGCGCTTTCGGAGATCCGCCGTCTCTGCGAGCTGGCAGCCGGCGCGGTCGGCGTGCGTGAAGGCCACGTGGCGATCGAGTTCGTCGGCGAGCGGCGCATGACCGAGCTCAACGAACGCTTTCGCGCCCAGCACAAAGCGACAGATGTGCTGTCGTTCCCGATCGACGGCGCAGAGCCCGCCGGCGGCTCGCACGAGCTCGGCGACGTCGTCATCTGCCTCGAGCACACCGCCGACGTGCGCGAGGCGATCGTGCACGGCGTGCTGCATCTGGTCGGCATGGACCACGAGACCGACGGCGGTGCGATGCTCGCCCTGCAGGCTGAGCTGCTCGCCCTGGGGGACAGTTGACGCGCAGCGGTTTCGTGGCCCTCGCCGGCAGGCCCAACGTCGGCAAGTCGACGCTCGTCAACGCGATCGTGGAAGAGAAGGTCGCGATCGTCTCCGATCGGCCGCAGACCACCCGGCGAGCGATTCGCGGCATTCGCTCGCGCGGCGACTGCCAGTTGGTGCTCGTCGACCTTCCCGGCGTGCAGCGCCCCCGCGACATGCTCACGTCGCGTATGGCCGGCCGCGTGCAGCAGGAGCTCGCCGATTCCGACGCCGCGCTGCTCGTGCTCAACGCCCAGCAGGGGGTCGGTGCGGGCGACCGCTTCATAGCCGCGACGCTCGCGCAGGCCAACCTGTCGGTCACGATCGCCGTCAACAAGATCGACCGCTTGTCGCGCGCGGCGACGGCTGCGGCGCTCGCCGAGGCCGCCGAGCTGCCGATCGGCGACGATGTGTTTCCGATTTCTGCACGCACAGGAGAGGGCGTCGAGGCGCTCGTGGAGCATCTCTCCGATCGCATGCCCGAGGGCCCCTTCATGTTCGACGCCGGCGCGATATCCGACCAGCCGCTGGCGGTCGTGCTCGCCGAGCTGGTACGCGAGGCGGTGATCCGCCGCACGTTTCAGGAGGTGCCTCACGCGGTCGAGGTGATGGTCGAAGAGATCGAACATCCGCGCCCGGGCCTCGCGCGCGTACGCGCGCTCATCTGGGTTGAAACCGCTTCGCAGAAGGGGATTCTCGTGGGTGCGGGCGGCCGCATGGTCAAGGCGGTTGGCATCGCGGCTCGCCGCGAGATCGAGCGCGAGCTTGCATGTCAGGTGCACCTGGACCTGTCCGTGCGCGTGCGCGGGGACTGGCGCGGCGACGAGGGCCTGCTGGACCGGCTTGGGATAACGTAGCGTCGCACTGACCGTCCCGATTAGTACATCCGCTTGACTGGCTGAAAGTTCCAGTCGGTCTGATTCATGGCATCGTTGGAACGCAGCTGCGGGCGATTTGGAGTACCTTCTGGGACAGCAGTCCTTTGACCAGGAAGGGCAGGAATGTCGGCGAAGCATGCGGTGTTGGGGCTCGTGATCGAGCGCCCTGGCTATGGGTATCAGCTGGCTCAGCGGCTGGATGAGCGGTTCGGCTCTTCCGGTTTTGCACCGTCCGGTGTGTATTCGGCGCTGGACCAGCTCAGCCGCGACGACCTCGTGCGCAGCGCGGGGGAGATGGGCGCCGGCCCGGCGCGCCGCGCCGCCCCTCGAACGATCTACGAGGCCACCGAGGAGGGCGTAGACCACTTCGAAGCGTGGATGCTCGATCCGTCACCGGCGCCGCCCCTGCGCGACGAGCTGCACATGAAGATCGCGCTCTGCCGTCCGCGCAACCTGCCGCGCCTGATCGAGATGGTCGCCGGACAGGAACAGGTCTGCCTCGGGCGACTGCAGGACCTCAAGCGTCTCACCCAGGAGGCTGCGGGAGCCTCGCGCGACTGGTCGGCGCTGATGCGGATGCTCGCCGGCGAAGCCGAGGTCGCCTTTTGGAACTCGCGCATCGAATGGCTGCAGAACGCGCGCGAGCTGCTCGAACGGCTTCGTGACGAGCGCGATGCGTCCGAACAGGCCGGAGTCACGCGGGCTCCCGCCCGTCCACGCGAGCGGCTGCGAGGACTCTAGATGGCAGACGTGCTGCTCTCGCTGGAGGGGGTCAGCAAGAGCTACTGGCGAGGGCCCTCGGAGGTCCGCGTGCTCTGCGACACGGACCTGTCCGTCGAACGCGGTCAGTTCATCGGTGTGTGGGGCAAGCGCGGCTCGGGCAAGTCGACGTTGCTGCGCATCGCAGCGGGACTGGAGGCTCCCGACAGCGGCACGGTGCGCTTTGAAGGGGAGGACCTCGCGACCCTGTCTGAGAGCGCGCAGGCGCGCTTGCGGCGCGAGAGCGTCGGCTTGGTGCGGCGCGCGGGCCCTCGCAGCCAGCTGTGCATGCTCGACTACGTCGCCTTGCCGCTGCTCGTGGAGCACGGCCGCCGAGGCGCCAACCGGCTCGCCGATCAAGCGCTCGAGCGCGTGGGCATGTCGCAGTGCTCGGGTCAGCACTGGGAGAGCCTGTCCGACGGCGAGCGTGCGTTTGTCGCGATTGCTCATGGGATCGCGCGCGCTCCGCGTCTGCTGCTGGTCGACGACCCTACGGCCAACCTCGACGTGCTCGAGCGCGAGGAGATCCTGAAGCTGCTGCGTTCGCTGGTCGAGCAGACTGGGCTGGCGATTCTGATGACCGCACCCGACATGCCCGCCGCACTCGGCTCCGATCAGCTCAGAGCGCTCAGCGGCGGGCGGCTGATCAGGCGTCCCTCAGACCCGGGTGGCGACGACAACGTGATCGACTTCCCCGGATACCAGCGCTCGGCCTAGATGTTCTGCGCAGGATCTGCGGGACGTTCGGCACCGGCTTGCGAAGGTCTTCGCCGATGCTAGAGCTGCACGATCTCGTCAAGCACTTCCCGGTGCTCTCCGGACCGGCCGTGAAAGCTGTTGACGGCGTCTCGCTTTCCGTCGGCGACGGGGAATTCGTCGCCCTGTACGGGCCCAGCGGGTCGGGCAAGACGACCCTGCTCATGTTGATCGCCGCGCTGCTGCAACCGGATGCGGGGTGGGTCGCGCTCGGTGACCGCGACATCTCGCGGCTGTCAGACCGCGAGGCGGCCGACTACAGGCTGCACGAACTCGGCTTCGTGCGCCAGTCGCTCAACTTGATTCCGGGCGCCACGGCACTGGACAACGCCGCGCTGAAGCTGATGGGAACCGACGTCGGATCGCGTGCGGCGCGTCGCCGGATCGTTCCTCTGCTGGACAGATTGGGGCTCGGCGATCGCCTGTCGCATCGCGCCGAGCAGCTCTCGATGGGGGAGCGCCAGCGAGTGATGATCGCCCGCGCGCTTTCCACAGACCCCAAGCTCCTGCTCGCCGACGAGCCCACCGGCAGCCTCGACACCGAGCGCGGGCGCCAGGTGCTTGCGCTGGTCTCAGAGACCTGCCGCGAGCGAGCGGTTGCCGTGCTGCTCGTCACCCACGATCCGCAGGCCGCTGCGTTTGCCGATCGTGTCCTCGCGCTGCGCGACGGGAGACTGACCGAGTACGAGCCCAGCCGGACTCAGGCTCCGGTCGATGCGCGCTGAGCGCCACCGCAGGCGCTCGCGGTGAAGCTGTCGAGCATCCTGCGCCTCTACCGCGTCCGCCTTCGCGCGCGTCTGACGCAGGAACTCTTCGCCGTGCTAGGAATCGCGATCGGCGTCGCGCTGCTGTTCGCCTCGCAGGTCGCAAACACGAGCCTCGACGGCTCCGTGCAGCGTCTCAGCAACGGGATCGTCGGGCAGATGCGCTTTCAACTCTCCGCGCGCGACAGCCACGGTTTTGACAAGCGCCTGCTCGGCGAGGTGGCGCGCATACGCGGCGTCGTTGCTGCGGTACCCGTGCTCGAAGTCAACGCGAACATCGTCGGCCCGTCGGCTCAGCGGTCTGTCGATCTCGTCGGCACGGATCCGCGCTTGGCTCGTCTCGGCGGGACGTATCGCCCGGCGCGTAGGCGCCATACCGCTCACCGGGTCGGCGAGAGTGTTCACGCTGGCAGCCCCCCTGGCAAAAAAGCTCGGTGTCTTCTCGATTAGCGCCGTCGAACTGCAGCTGGGTGCGCGAGCGATCAAAGCGCTGCTCGTGCCTCAGCTGCTGGGAGGCGGCGCCGCGAGCCTCGGGGAAAGCCCAATCGCCCTCGCGCCACTGCGCACGGTGCAGCGGATGTCCGCAATGGAAGGTCGCCTGACGAGCATCTACGTGCGCACGCCGCCGCCGTTCGCCGCCCGCGTCAGGGCCGAGCTGGTGCGGCTGGCCGGCGGCCGGCTGGACGTGCGTCCTGCCGACATCACCTCGCGCCTGTTCAAGCGGGCCGCGGGGCCCGTCGATCAGTCGACCGCGCTGTTCTCGGCGCTCAGCGCGCTGGTCGGCTTTCTCTTTGCGTTCAACGCACTGATGCTCACGGTGCCGCAACGCAGGAGCCTGATCGAAGATCTTCGCCTCGATGGCTACACGCGCCGCATGATCGCCGAGGTCCTGCTGCTGGACGCACTGGTGCTCGGCGTGCTCGCATCCGCGCTCGGGCTGCTGCTGGGCGAGCTTCTGTCCGTCGCACTGTTCAGCTCCAGCCCGGGATATCTGTCCTTTGCCTTTCCGATCGGCTCAGAACGACTGGTCACGTTCCAGAGCGTCGCTCTCGCGGCGGCGGGCGGCCTGCTCGCGGCGGTGGCCGGAGTCCTCATCCCCCTGCACAGCGCGCTCGCCGGCCGGCCGGCCGGGGCCGCAGCGGCCTCTTTGCCACTACACGCGCGCAGGTGGTGGCTGCTGGGCGCGGCGGGCGCCTGTCTGGCGGCCACGACGGCGATTCTCTTCGCCGCTACACAGGCGGCGATCGTCGCCATCGTCAGCCTCACCGCGGCGCTGCTGCTGTGCCTGCCGGCGCTGCTCGATCTCGCCGTCGGGGCCAGCGAGCGCCTGCAGGGACTGCTCAGCGGAGCCGCGTCGTATCTGGCGCTGATCGAGCTGCGCTCGCGATCCAACCGCGCACGCTCGCTGGCGATTGCCGCCACCGGTGCGATCGCCGTCTTCGGCAGTGTTTCCATCCAGGGCGCCCGCGCCAGCCTGAAGCGCGGCCTCGACGCCTCGGCACGCGGGATCGATGCCGGCGCGGACATCTGGATCACCCCGAACGGCGAATCCAACTCCTTTGCGACGGAGTCCTTCAAAGGCGACGGTGGAGCGTCGCTTGCGCACCTGCCTGGCGTGCGAGCGGTGCAGCTGTACCGGGGAAGCTTTCTCGATTGGCGCGATCGGCGTGTCTGGGTGCTGGCTCCGCCCCGCTCGGATCGCCGCCCGATCGCGGCCAGCCAGATAGTCAGTGGCAATGTCGCTCTGGCCAACGCCCGCTTGCGAGGACACGGCTGGGTCGTGATTTCCCGCGCGATCGCCGAAGACCACCACCTACACATCGGTCAGGCGTTCACGTTGCCGACATCTCAGCCCACGACGCTGCGCGTCGCCGCGCTGACTACGAACCTCGGATGGCCACCTGGCGCACTGGTGCTCAACGCAGACGACTACGCGCGCGCCTGGGGAGGTCCCGACGCCAGCGCCTACGAGGTCGAACTCGCCCGCGGTGCATCGGCGGCGGCGGTCAGCGGCGAGCTCAGGCGTGCGCTCGGGGCGCAGACCGGATTGCAGGTTCAGACAGCCGCGCAGCGCGAGCGTCTGCACTACGCCCAGGCTACGCAAGGCCTGTCACGCCTGACCCAGATCCGGACGCTCGTACTGATCGCCGCCGTTCTCGCGATGGCCGCTGCGATGGGGGCGATGATCTGGCAGCGACGCGCGCGGCTGGCCGACATGAAGGTCGACGGCTTCAGCCGGATCGTGCTGTGGCGTGCGCTGCTGTGGGAGAGCGCGATCCTGCTCGGCGCGGGCTGTTCGCTGGGGGCCGTGTTCGGGCTGTATGGGCAGCTCGTGCTGGGCAGGGCGCTGTCGCACGTCAACGGATTCCCGGTGATCGAAAACACGCCGCTGCTCGCGGCCCTCGGCAGCCTGGCCCTGATCACGGCCGTTGCGGTGGCGATCGTCGCGGTGCCGGGCTACGCCGCCGCCCGAGTTCGTCCGTCCGTCGGGCTCCAAGAGTAGGAAACATGCCAAGAAATGACGACCGACGCTCTAACTACTATCCGGGAAAATTCCGATCCATGGATAGATGCCCGACCCGCTACCACTCTCTCCGAGGCAGGTTTGGGCCCTTCTCGTCGCTGCCGCGCGGCACCTCATCTGGGGTCTGCGCGCTGCTTCGTGCGAGATGGGCGCGTGGGAGCTGCGCGCGCGGGCGATCCCGGACGCGGGGCTGCGTGAAAACGCACTGAGCGCGATCACGCGCAAGCGTGGCCACACCGACGGCGCGGCTCTTTTCTGGATCCTGCCCCGGCACCGTGATCTGAATTTGCTGCGGCTGCTCGTCGCCTACGAGATCATCTGGGACTACCTCGATTGTGTGAACGAGAGTGCCGCCGGCGAGGGAACTTTAAACGGGCGTCAGTTGCACCTCGCGCTGATCGAGGCGCTTGATCCCGGCACCCCGATCTCCGACTACTACCGCTACAACCCGTGCCGGGAGGACGGGGGCTATCTGCGTGCGCTCGTGCAGGCGTGTCGCCACGGCTGCGCTGCGCTGCCGTCATACGGACGCGTGCAGCCGCTCGTCATCCGCGAAGCGCGGCGCGCTCAGGTCCTCGCGCTCAACCACGACACCAACCCGGATGGGCGCGACAGCGCTCTACGCGCGTGGGCGGCGAGCGAGTTCTCCCAGGAGCGGCGCTGCAGCTGGTTTGAGCTCAGCGGTGCGGCCAGCGCGTCGCTGACCGTTCACGCCTTCCTGGCACTGGCGGCGCAGCCCAGTTGCAGCGAAGCCGACGTAAGGCGAACGTGCTCTGCTTATTTCCCGTGGCTGTCGGCGGCGACGACGATGCTCGACAGCTACGTCGACCAGCGCGAAGACGAGCTCAACGGAGACCATCGCTACATCGCTCACTACCCAAGCCAGACGCTCGCCGGCGAGCGGGTCCGCGAGCTCGTGTCACGTTCGGTGACCGAGGCGCGGCGCCTGAGCAACGGCCATCGCCACGCGGTGATCGCCGCCAGCATGGTCGCCATGTACCTGTCCAAGGACAGTGCGCGCACGCCGGACATGCGCGACGGGACGGCGAGCATGGTCCGCGCCGGGGGCTCGCTCACACGCCTGCTCCTGCCCGTGCTGCGGGCCTGGCGCATCGCGTGCGCCCAGCAGGGGGCGTGAATCCGCATTTTCCGAGCATTGCGAGGAGTAGTCAGAACTGAATAATCAGAACGCCCTTTCACCGAGCCGACTGTCGCGGGCATGATTGCGTCAACGCGATGGCGGATGAGAACGGGACCGGAGTGATGCCAGCCAGGAGAGAGAAGCAGCGTCGTTCGCGGCGCGCTAAGGCGGGTGCCTCGGGTGCCGCATCCAAAGCCGCGTCGTCTCGCCAGTGGCAGCGAGCCGGACGTCCTTCGCGACGTTCGGCTCGCAACGAGAACGAGGAGGGCGAGGCGGTGCTTATTGAGCTGTCCAAGTCGCAGGTGGACCAGGTGGTGCGGAGCGCGGGGCAGGGCGGCACGCTGTCGGTGCTGTTGTCGGCCGTCAAGGATCCTCAATGGCCGCTGGCGCTGAACTCCGAGGAGTGGTCCTACCCGGCGCAGATGGAGGATCGGCGTCTGTCGCGCTCGTTGCTCTCAGGCCTGCTCGTGCTCTCGTGTTTCCCTCCCGACGGCGGCTATCTGGGGATCGCCGAACTCGCGCGCACGCTGGACATGAACACGAGCACGACACATCGATACGTCACGACGCTGCTCGCGGTCGGACTGCTCGAGCGCGACCCGAGCACTCGCAAGTACCGACTGATCTCCGAGTAGGTCCTGCGATGCGGCGGGGCGGATGTGAGAGACCAACGTCCACCGAGGTGATCCACGGCCGGTCGGTTCCCGCCGGCTCTCACAGCTTGCGCCGCAGGTGCTCCACGATGTTGCCGATCGCCGCGAGGTCCAGCTCGGCTGCGAATTGGAAGGGCACGCTGATCACCTCGAAGTTCCGGCGACGCAGGCGCGCCAGCTGATTGTGCTGAAAGCGCGCGCGGTCTGAGACTGCGTGCGCGGCCGCGACCGCCGAGCGCCTGACGGCAGTCGCACTCGCGCGCCCGTCGCCGCCCGTGAGCGGCCCGAGTTGCTTGAGCTCGGGCGCGCTGAATCGCTGCGGAAGGATGCCGTTGACGATCACCGCGTCGAGGTCGCGCTGCAGCTGAGCGTGCAGGCGGTCCTGTAGATCCAGCGTCTCGGTGATCGCCATCTCGGTCGGGTGGGCGACGGCGAGGTAGCCGGATCGCGCGCGATCTCGCAGCAGCTTGTCGAGACGCTCGGCCTGCCCGGCGATCGGGCCGACGCGGGCGATTGCGCCGAACGTGCGAGGGGAGTCGAGCAGCCCGAGAGCGTGTCCGGTGGCCGGTGCGTCGAGTACGACGAGGTCATAGCTGCGCCCGCGCCTGCGCCTGGCCTGCGTGAGATCCCAGATCTTGACCATGCTCACGAGCTCCTTGGCGCCAGGCGCGGCGGCGGCGAAGTACTGGAAGGTGCTGCTGGAGGCGAGCACCCTGCCGGACACGCGCCCGCCGAGCGCCTGCAGCCATTCCAGCAGCGCCCGGTCGGGATCGATCGAGATGCTCCACAGCCGTTCGGCCAGCCGCGTCTCGGTCCCCGGCTCGCCTGCGGCGACGTCGAACAGCTCGGGAACGCGCGCCTGCTCGCCGAGCTCGACGACGATCGTGCGCAGTCCCTGCTCGCAGGCGAGCAGGGCGAGCGCCGTCGCCAGCGTCGTCTTGCCCACGCCACCCTTGCCGGTGACGACCAGCAGCTCCCTTTGCAGTAGAGACATCCGCGCAGTCTTTCTCAAACGCCCGCGCGCAGGCGTGACCACACCGGCGCAACCTACAATCGTGCGCATGAACACGCGGCAAACGCGACGATCGCATCGACGAGCAGGTCGTCTACGACGAGCGCGGCCTCGTGCCCTGCATCGTGCAGGACTGGGCGACGGGCGAGGTGCTGATGCTCGCCTACATGAACGCGCCGGCGCTCGCGCGCACGCGCGAGACCGGCGAGCTTCACCTGCACAGCCGCTCGCGCGACGAGCTGTGGCACAAGGGGGCGACCAGCGGCAACGTGCAGACGGTGAGGTCGCTGCGCCTGGACTGCGACGGCGACACGCTGCTCGCGCTCGTCGAGCCGGCCGGGCCGGCTTGCCACACGGGCGAGCGCACCTGCTTTCACCGCGGCGAGCTCGACAGGACCGCTCCGGCCGAGGTGCTGCCGGAGCTGGAGCGCACGATCGCCGAGCAGGGCGCGCGAACGGCCGGCGGGCTCCTACACGGTCGAGCTGCTCGACGACCCGCGGCTGGTCGGCGCGAAGGTGATGGAGGAGGCCGAGGAGGTCGCGCGCGCCGCCCGCGAGGAGTCCGACGAGCGCGTCGACGAAGAGGCCGCCGACGTGATCTATCACCTGCTCGTCCTGCTGCACGGCCGAGGCAGATCGCTCACCGACGCCGCGCGGGTGCTCGATGACCGCCGCCGCTGAGCCGCTCACCGGCGTGCCTGCCGTGCAGCCGACCCTGGAGCAGGCGCGCGAACTGGCGGCCAGCCACAACCTGATCCCGCTGCGCTACCAGTTCATCGAGGACTGCGAGACGCCCGTCTCGGCCTTTCTCAAGCTGCGCGAGCTGGCCCCCGGCGAGCCCGCGTTCCTGCTGGAGTCGGCCGAGCAGGGCCAGCGGGTCGGGCGCTACTCGTTCATCGGCATTCAGCCGCGGTCGCTGCTGCGCTGGTCACTGGCCGACGAGGGCGATCCCTATGCACTGGCTGCCGCCGAGATCGCGCGCTTTGAGCCAGGCGCCGATCGACGACGCCCCGCCGTTCACCGGCGGCGCTGTGGGCTACTTCGGCTACGACCTCGTGCGCACCGCCGAGCCGCTGGGGCCGCCCAACGACGACGCACTCGGGCTGCCGGACATGGCGCTGATGCTCACCGACCTGCTCGTGACGTTCGATCACCTCAAGCACACGGTGACGATTCTCGCCAACGCCGATCTCACTGCCGAGCCCGATGTCGACCGCGCCTATGCGCTCGCCTCCCAGCGGATCGCCGAGGTGCGCGCGCAGCTGGCCGGGCCCGTCCCGCGGCACGAGCGCGCGGGCGAGGTGCGAGAGCCGCCCGCCTTCCAGTCGAATATGTCGCGCGATCGATTTGAATCGATGGTGGCGCGGATCGTCGAGTACATCCACGCCGGGGACGCCTTCCAGGTCGTGCCGTCGCAGCGCTGGTCGGCGCCCGTGGGGATCGAGGCGTTCTCGATCTACCGCGGGCTGCGCACGGTCAACCCGAGCCCGTACATGTACTACCTCGACTTCGGCGACTTCCAGGTGGCCGGCGCGAGCCCGGAGCCGCTGCTCACCGTCAGCGGCAGTCGCGTGAGCACCAAGCCGATCGCCGGCACGCGCCATCGTGGCTCGACGCCCGAGGAGGACCGGCAGATCGCCGCCGGGCTGCTCGCCGACGAGAAGGAGCGCGCCGAGCATGTGATGCTGGTCGATCTCGGCCGCAACGATCTCGGCCGGGTGTGCGAGTACGGGTCGGTTGCCGTCGACGAGCTGATGGAGATCGAGACCTACAGTCACGTGATGCACATCGTCTCCTCGGTGTCCGGCACTCTGCGCCCAGGAGTCGGCGCGATGGACGCGCTGCGCTCGGTGCTTCCGGCCGGAACGCTGTCGGGCGCGCCGAAGGTACGCGCGATGCAGATCATCGACGAGCTCGAGCCGGTCAAGCGCGGCGGCTATGGCGGCGCGATCGGCTATCTCAGCTACGCCGGCGATCTCGACACGGCGATTCACATCCGCACGGTCGTCGTCAAGGACGGCGTCGCGCACATACAGGCCGGCGGCGGCACGGTCGCCGACGCCAAGCCGGCGTACGAGTACGAGGAGTCGGTGGCCAAGTCGGCCGCGGCGATGCGTGCGATCGAGCTCGCCACCGGGCAGGCGGATTGGCCATGAGGGTCCTCGTGCTCGACAACTACGACTCGTTCACCTACAACCTCGTGCAGTACCTCGGTGAGCTGGGCTCCGAGGTGCACACGGTTCGCAACGACCGGGCGGGAGTGGGCGAGCTGCTCGAGGGGGGCTTTGAGCGCTGCGTCGTGTCGCCAGGGCCGTGCACGCCCGACGACGCCGGGATCACGCTGGAGCTGATCCGGCGCATGCCGCAGTCGGGGGTCCCGACGCTCGGGGTGTGCCTCGGGCATCAGGCGCTCGCCCAGGCGTTCGGCGGGCGCGTCGTGCTCAATCCGCCCGTGCACGGCAAGGCGACCACGATCGAGCACGACGGACGAACGATCTTCCGCGGCCTGAGCACGCCATTGACGGTCGGGCGCTATCACTCGCTCGTCGTCGACCCGCAGTTGCCCGACTGCCTGGAGCAGTCGGCGAGCGGTGGCGGAGTCGTGATGGGCTTGCGCCACCGCGAGCTGCCGGCCGAGGGTGTGCAGTTTCATCCCGAGTCTGTGCTGACCGACGAGGGCAAGGAGCTGCTGGCGAACTTCCTCGGGGAGCGCTGATGGCCAACGCGACCCTCACGCGTGCGATCGACGCGCTGGCCTCGCGGCGTGACCTGAGTGCCGATGAGACGGCCGACGTGCTCGCCGAGATCATGCACGGCGACGTATCTGAGACGCAGATCGCGGCCTTCCTGATCGCACTGCGGACCAAGGGTGAGACCGTCGACGAGCTCACCGGTCTGGCGCGCACGATGCGCGAGCTCGCCGCGCACGTCCCCACCGAGCGAGCCGACCTGCTCGACACAGCCGGGACCGGCGGGGGCAGGCGCACGTTCAACGTCTCCACGACGGCGGCGCTGATCGCGGCCGGAGCAGGCTGTGCCGTGGCCAAGCACGGCAATCGCTCGGCCACCAGCGCCTCGGGCTCGGCCGACGTACTCGAGGCGCTCGGGGCGCGTATCGACCTCGATCCCCGGGCCGTCGCTCGCTGCATCGAGGAGGCCGGATTCGGCTTCATGTTCGCGCCCGCGCATCATCAGGCGACGCGCTTCGTGGTCCCCGTGCGACGCGAGCTCGCGGTGCGCACGATCTTCAACCTGCTCGGCCCGCTGACCAACCCTGCCGGCGCACGGCGCCAGGTGATCGGCGTCTCCGACGCGAGCTTCCTCGACACGATTGCGGGGGCGCTCGCGCGCCTGGGCGTCGATCGCGCGCTCGTCGTCGCGGCCGAGGACGGCCTGGACGAGCTGTCGGTCGTGTCCGCGACGAAAGTCGTCGAGGTCAACGGCGAGGAGATCACCGGCTACACGCTTGCGCCGGCCGACGTCGGCATCGAGCCGCCGGCGCCGGATGCGTTTGAGCGTGACTGTGCCGGCGGTAGCCCCGAGCACAACGCCGCGGTCACCCGCGCGATACTCGACGGCGACAGCACGGGCGCCGGCCCTGCGGCGATCGAGCTGGCTGTCATCAACGCAGGAGCGGCGATCTATGCCGGCGGTGCGGCCGATTCGATCGCCGACGGGGTGCAGGCGGCGCGTGCCGCGCTTTCCGACGGTCGCGCAGGACAGGCGCTGGAGCGCTATGTCCAGGCGAGCCTGGCCAACGCACCGGCGCGGGTTGGCTCGTGAGCACGCAGCCGCCGAGCGTGCTCGCTCGCATTCTCGACAGCACGCGCGAGGAGCTCCAGCGGCGCAAGCGCGAGGTGCCGGCCGGCGTGCTCCAAAAGCGTCTCGCAGCGCAAGCGCCCGCGCGCAGCCTGCGGGCCGCCCTGACGACGCCCGGGATGTCGGTGATCGCCGAGTTCAAGCGCCGCTCGCCCTCGGCCGGGGAGCTGCGCGACGGCGCCGACCTCCTGGAGATCGTCGCCGCCTATGACCGCGCAGGCGCCGCCGCGCTGTCGGTGCTCACAGAGGGTCCGAATTTCGGCGGATCGCTGGAGGATTTGCGTGCCGCCCGCTCACTGTGCGAGCTGCCGATCCTGCGCAAGGATTTCATCGTCGACGCCTACCAGCTGTTGGAGGCGCGGGCGGCGGGCGCCGACGCGGTGCTGCTGATTGTCGCCGCACTGGACGCAGACGCTCTGCAGAGCCTGCACGAGGCGGCGCTCGAGCTCGGCCTGGAGGTACTCGTGGAGGTTCACGATCGCGGGGAGGTCGACCGCGCGCTCGCAGCGGGAGCGCGGATGATTGGTGTCAACAACCGCGATCTGCGCGACTTCAGCGTCGACGTCGCGCGCACGTCGAGCCTGCGCGGCGCGATCCCCGCGGGAATTGCCGTCGTCTCGGAGTCCGGCATCGCCCGTGCCGAGCAGCTGCGCGGCCTCGAACGCGAGGGGGTGGATGCGGTGCTCGTCGGCGAGTCGCTGATGCGCGCAGCGGACCCCGCGCGTGCACTGCGCGAGCTCCTCGGCGTCGCGCCGGCCGCCGCCGGCGGCGGCTCAGGTGCCGATGAGTCAGAAACTGCAAAACTGCGCGCCGCGCGGTTTAACCCTTTGGACCGCTTGCCTTTATTTAGCCTTCATCGGTCGCGCTCATCCTGCTCTGCATGAAACGCCTGTTCGTCATTCCCTTCATCGCGGCCCTGCTCGGCGGCGGCGTTGTCGTGGCCGTCGTCGCGGCGCTCGGCGACCTCGGCGAAAGCGGCAAGTCGGTCACGACGGTGCAGGCTGCGCCGCTCGCGCCGTCCAACGCCTCTCAGCAGAACAACGGGCTGACGCCACACGACATCTACGTCAAAGACGCACCGGGCGTTGTTTTCGTGACCTCGACGATCGTGCAGAAAACGGAATCGCCGTTCAACCTGTTCGGCGGCGGTGAAACTCAGCGCCAGGGCCAGGCCACGGGATCGGGCATCGTGATCGACAACAACGGCACGATCCTCACCAACTATCACGTCGTCGAGAACGCGATCAAGGTCACGGTGAGCCTCGAAAAGGGCAAGACGGTCAACGCGCAGGTGGTCGGCAAGGACCCCTCCAACGATCTCGCTGTGCTGCGCGTTCATCCGGACGGGCTCGCCCTGCACCCGCTCACGCTCGGCAGCTCGGCCGGTGCGCAGGTCGGCGACCCGGTGCTGGCGATCGGCAACCCGTTCGACCTCGAACGCACGCTGACCACTGGCGTGATCTCTGCGCTGCAGCGCCAGATCACCGCACCCAACGGCTTCACCATCGACAACGTGCTGCAGACCGATGCGCCGATCAACCCAGGCAACTCCGGCGGGCCGCTGCTCGACGCCTCCGGTCGCGTGATCGGTATCAACTCGCAGATCGAGACGGGCGGCTCCGGCGGCGGCAGCGTCGGCATCGGCTTCGCCGTCCCGATCGACACGGCCAAGTCTGAGATCTCCCAGCTTGAGAAAGGCGGCACCGTCCGCGGCGCCTACATCGGCCTGACCTCGCTGACGATCGACGGCTCATTGTCGGCGCTGAACCTTCCCGTCAAAAGCGGGGCGCTCGTGCAGAGCGTGCAGAAGGGCACACCGGCGCAGAAGGCCGGCATCAAGGGCGGCACCGTCAGCGGCAGCACCGAAGGCGGTCAAGTGGCCGTCGGCGGCGACATCGTGGTCTCGGTCGATGGCAAGACCGTCAACAGCTCCGAAGACCTCTCAAATGACATCTCGGCGAAGAAGCCCGGCGACACAGTGACGGTCGGTCTGCTGCGCGGCAACGGTAAAGGCGGCTACACGCACATGACGGTCAGCGTGAAGCTCGCGAGCCGCCCGAACTCCGTGCCCAACGCCAACACGCCGGAAGGGTAGGACCCCGCTACCGTTGGGGGCGTGTCTCAGGCGCCCCCGAGAGTGAAGATCTGCGGCCTGACGAACCTGGCCGACGCCGAGCTCGCGGTCGAGCTGGGCGCTTGGGCGCTGGGCATGATCTTCTTCGAGGGCAGCCCCCGCCGCTGCGCGCCGGAGGAGGCCGAGCTGATCTGCGCCTCGCTGCGGCGCAAGGCCGAGCTGTGCGGCGTGTTCGTCAACGCGCCGCTGGAGGAGGTGGTCGCGTCCTATGAGGGCTTTGGCCTGAGCATGCTGCAACTCCACGGCGACGAGGGTCCGGCCTACTGCGCCGAGGCTGCGCGGCGCACGGGCGCGCGCGTGATCAAGGCCGCGCAGGTCGCCGGTCCAGGCGACGTGCGCGACGTGGAGCGCTTCCACGTCGACTTTCACCTGCTCGACGCGCAGGCCAAGGCACAGGCCCGCCGGGGCCTGCGCGGCGGCACCGGCGAGACGTTCGACTGGGCGCTGCTCAATCAGCGCCGCTCGAAGGTACCGCTGATTCTCAGCGGCGGACTGAGGGCCGAGAACGTCGCCGAGGCGATCGCGCAGACGACCCCGTACGCCGTCGACACCGCCAGCGGCACCGAGTCGGCGCCCGGTCACAAGGACGCCGACAAGCTGCACGCCTTCTTCGCGGCTGTCGAGCGCTCGGTGGCGCCCGCGACGGGCGCGACCGCAGCCCTCGGCGGTGAGGACCCGGTCGCCGCTCGTTCAGGCGCCGCGCCCGCACCGGAGGCGGCGGCCGGCGCGCTGCCCGACGCCGCACCCGTCGGCGGGGCCGGAGCGTGAGCGCCGAGGCGGCCGAGCCGCTGGTCGAGCAGCACTTCGGCGAGTACGGCGGGCAGTTCGTGCCCGAGACGCTCATGCCGGCGCTCGCCGAGCTGGAACTGGCATGGACGCAGGCACGCGCCGACGCCGGCTACCGTGCGCGGCTCGACGGCCTGCTGCGCGACTTCGGCGGTCGCCCGACGCCGCTGTATCGCGCCGGGAGGCTGTCCGAGCTGGTCGGTCGAGTTGTGTACCTCAAGCGCGAGGATCTCAACCACACCGGCTCGCACAAGCTCAACAACGCGCTCGGGCAGGCGCTTCTCGCCCAGCGCATGGGCAAGAAGCGGATCATCGCCGAGACGGGCGCCGGACAGCACGGGGTGGCCACCGCCACGGTGTGCGCTCTGCTTGACCTCGAGTGTGTCGTGTACATGGGCGTCGAGGACACGCGCCGCCAGCGTCCCAATGTCCAGCGCATGGAACTGCTCGGCGCGAGCGTTCGCCCGGTGGATGCCGGCGCGAAAACGCTCAAGGAGGCCACCTCCGCGGCGATCCGCGATTGGGTGACCAACGTGGCCGACACCCACTACGTGATCGGCTCGGCCGTCGGTCCGGCGCCGTATCCGTCGCTCGTGCGCGACCTGCAGCGTGTGATCGGCGACGAGGCGCGCGCGCAGATCCTGCAGGCCGAGGGCAGGCTGCCGACGCGCGTCGTCGCCTGTGTCGGCGGTGGCTCAAACGCGATCGGCACGTTCACCGCCTTTCTCGGTGACGAGGACGTCGAGCTGATCGGCGTGGAGGCCGGCGGCGAGGGCATCGACACCGCTCGCCACGGAGCGCCCCTCACGGTCGGCGGGCGCGCCGGCATCCTGCACGGCTCGCGCTCGGCGGTGATGCAGGACGAGGAGGGCCAGATCGTCGAAGCGCATTCGATCTCCGCCGGCCTGGACTACCCGGGGACGGGCCCCCAGCACGCCTTTCTGCGCGACAGCGGGCGGGCGCGCTACGTCGCGGTGCCAGACGCGCAGGCGCTCGCCGCCTTTTGCCAGGTCGCGCGGCTGGAGGGAATCATTCCCGCGCTGGAGACTGCTCACGCGCTGGCCTGGGTGCTCGCGCAGGACGATGGCGACGTCGATCTCATCTGCCTGTCCGGCCGCGGCGACAAGGATCTCGCCGAGGTACTCGCAACAAATGCCGGCGACGGCGCGCTGTGAGCGGGCCTGCGCGAGCGGGGAGCGCGAGGCGCGCGTGAGCACGCGGGAGGCGACGGGCGTACAGCGGATCGCCGATGCCTTCGCGGCGAAGCGGGGGCGCGCCGCGTTGATGCCGTACCTGATGGCCGGCTATCCGACGCTCGAGCAGTCGATCGCGATCGGCCAGGCGTGCGCGAGCGCCGGCGCCGATCTGCTCGAGCTCGGCGTCCCCTACAGCGACCCGCTGGCCGATGGCCCGGTGATCCACGAGGCCGGCACGCGCGCGCTGGCCGCCGGTGCGAGCGTCGGCGGCGTGCTGGAGGTGGCGCGCGTGCTCGCGCAGGAGATCCCAGTCGTGCTGATGTGTTACGCCAACATCGTCTTCGCTCCGGGCGTCGCGGCCTTCGTGCAGCGGCTCGCGCAAACAGGTGCCTGCGGGCTGATCGTGCCGGACCTGCCGCTGGAGGAGGCCGACGAGGTGCGAGCGGCGTGCGAGCACAACGGCATCGCGTTGGTCCCCCTGGTCGCGCCGACGACGCCGCCCGAGCGTCTGGCGGCGATTGGCGCCGGCGCGCGAGGGTTCCTCTACACGGTCTCGGTCGTCGGTACGACGGGCGAGCGCGAGGCTCTGCAGGGTCGTTTTGCCGAGGTCGTGGCCAGGGCGAAGGCCAGCACCGAGGTTCCCGTGGCTCTCGGCTTCGGCATCAGCACGCCCGATCAGGCGCGCCAGGCGGCCGACGCGGGCGCCGACGGCGTGATCGTCGGCACGCGGCTGGTTCGCGCGGCGGGCGAGTCCGAGGACCCCGCCGGCGCAGTCGGTGCGCTGGTCGCCGAACTCGCGACCGGCCTGGCATCGACCGGCGGGCGGGCGGCCAGCTAGGATTCCGCCGGCATGGGATTCATTCTCACCGTCACCGCGGGCCTGATCGTCTGGATCGTGCTGTGGGCGCTCGGAGCCAAGGGCTTTGACTCCTTCCTGCTCACGATGGCGATCATTCTCGTCGGCGCCTCTTTGAAGATCCTCTCCGGCTACCTTCCCGGCCGTCGCAGCTAGCGGGCCCGGTGCGCGCGCGCTGGCTCTGTCTGGCCGCTCTCGCCGCGACGGTTGCGTTGGCGTCCGGATGCGGCGGCGTGGGCGTCTCGGGCGCCTCTGAAAACGCGGGCAACCAGCTGGCGGTCTACTCCAGCCTGCCGCTGCAGGGACCTTCGGCGGGGATCTCTGCAGAAATCGTCAACGGCGAGCGGCTTGCGCTGTCACAGGCCGGCGGGCGCGTCGGTGGCCTGAACGTCGGCTACGTCTCACTCGACGACGCCAACCCGCAAACCGGCGAACTGGATCCGGGTGCGACCTCCGCCAACGCGAAGACGGCCGCGCAGGACACGAGCACGATCGCCTACCTCGGCGAGTACGGCTCAGAAGCGACGGCCGTCTCGCTGCCGCTGATCAACGCCGCGGGCATCCTGCAGGTCAGCCCTGGCAGCCCGTACATCGGGCTCACCTCCGCCCTCGACGCCGGCCAGGACGAGCCTGCACGCTTCTACCCGAACGGCAAACGCAACTTCGGGCGCCTGCAACTGGGCGATCGCGCCCAGGCGGCCGCCCAGGCCAAGCTGATGCGCTCGCTCGGTGTCAAGAGCGTGTACGTGGTCGACGACCAGAACCCCTTCGAGGTCCCGCTCGCGACGCTTGTCGCCAGCGAAGCCGAACGCGCGGGTGTCGCCTTGGCGGCGCACGACAGCATCGTCGCGACGCCGGGCAGCGTGTTCAGTGGCGAGGTCGAAAAGATCCTCCGCAGCGGAGCGCAGGCGGTGTTCTTCGCCGGCGGCGCGGGTCTCGGCACGGTCTCGCTATGGCAGGCGCTGCACCGAGCTGACCCGCAGCTGATGCTGCTCGGGTCAAGCTCACTGGCCGGCGAAGCATTCGCCTCGGCGATCGGCACGGCCGGTGCGAGCACCTATCTGAGCTCGCCAATCCTCGCGCCAGGCGACTACCCGCCGCAGGCCGCGCGCGTGCTTGCGGACTATCGCCGTCAGTTCGGTGGCAGCCCGGGCGCCTACGCGCTGTACGGCTATGAGGCGATGAGCGTCGTGCTCGACGCGATCCGCCGGGCCGGCACGGCGGGCAACGTCCGCCAGGCGGTCATCGACAGCTTCTTCAAGACGACCGACCGCGACTCGGTGCTCGGCCGTTACTCGATTCGCGACGACGGCGAAACGACCCTTTCGCGTTATGGCGTCGATCGCGTGGCCGGTGGCCGGCTGCAGTTCTACCGCGCGTTTGACATCCGCTGAGCTGCGCTCCGGGTCCTCGCGCGACTCCGCGCGCCTCAGCGACGTCAGCCGGCCAGCTGCTGCAGACCGAGTACCAGGCGCAGGCGTTCGATGCCGCCACTGGCGCTTGTCGCGCCGCCCGATAGCGTGGTCAGTGAGCGCAGGTAGGGCACGAACGGCGAGATCGTCGGATCTTCTGAGAGGCCAACGCCTTCCAGCAGCCCGAGCAGCGTGGGGAAGTCGACGATCACGCTCGGATGCGCTCCGTCCAGCGCCGCGGAGGCAGTCCCGTAGGCGGCGGCGCCCGACAGCGTGCTCGATGGGGCCAAGGCGGTTTGCACCGAGGATTCGCCGATGCCGATCACGAACTTCGTCTTGCCCGCGGCGTCCGTGCCGTTGGCGATGTACAGCACGACCGGAAGGCCCGACAGGCGCGCAGCGACGGCGGCGTCGGTGCCCGGGATCGTGGTCGCCTGCACCGAGCCGCCGCTCTGGCGCAATTTTGCCGCGACCTTCGCCACAGCCGCACGCGACAACGCGGGGTTCTTGGATTCGATCGCCACGCCGCCCTTCAGTTCGAGCAGGCCGGTGCCGGCCGCGAACAGTCCTCCCGCGCCCATCCAGCCGGTCAGCGCGCGACGGGCACTCGCCGATTCCGAACCGAGCGCACGCAGTGGCGCGAGGATCCCCGCGAGCAGGCCGTTGACGCTGATTCCGGACGACTGCGCTTCGGCGCCCGTGCCGCCGAGCAGGCCGCCCAGCGAAGCGATGCCCTGCAGCCCTCCGCCGTTTGACCCGAGCTCGGCGCCGACGTCGCCGATGCCGACGGCCAGCCACGATTCGCCAGGCAGTTCGCCCATTGCCGTCGCGCCCTGCGGGCCGGATGCCAGCAGACCGCCCGGTGCGCCGGCGCCCGACCCCGTGGCCGGCGAGGACGCGGTGTCGGCATCGAGCGCGATCGACGTCTTGCTGGGAACGAGCGAGAGGTTCACCGGACGCTTGCCCGACAGCAGCGAGAACACCGAGGAGGCAGAGGCCTGTGCCTTGGCGGCGACAGCGCCCGCGAGCCCTTCGGGGTTCACGTACACGTGCGCGAGCGCGCTTGGGGGGGCGGCGGCGAGCAGCTTGGCGTAGGCGGGCGCGCGCGCCAGTGCGGGGCCCCCGGCTGTCGTGTCGATCACCGCGTGAAGCGCCGGCTCGGTGCCGATCACGGCCAGGCGCGCGACGATGCCGAACGCGATTCCGCTCGCTGACGCCTGATAGGAGACGCCACGGTAGGAGGTCGTCCGCGCGCTCGCGCGACCCGCCAGCGCCGTGAGAAATGAGCGCGCCTTGGCCGCGTCGCGCGTATCGAGCACGATCGCGCCTTCGACGGAGTGCAGCGCGAAGGGGAAGGATCCCCCCGAGGACGGCTGACCGAGCAGGCCCTGCTGCATCAGCGCCAGCAGCTTGCTCACCGCTTCTTCGGGCTTGCCTGAGCTGGAGGAGCTGAGGAACACGCCCGCGCGTGGCCCCAGCCAGGACGCCACGTCGCGGTTGAAGTCCAGCGTGCCCGAGCCGGGGGTCTGCAGCGCCGCGAGCAGGCGCAGGTAGGGATCCGATTGATGGGTCAGCGTCTGCCCGGCGACCTTGGCTGCAGTTTGCAGCGAGCCTTCCGGGCGGACGATCGCGCCCGCATAGAGCGGCGCCGACGCCGGTACGGCGTTCGCTGGATCGACCGCGGACCCAGACGTTCCGGATGATCCGCAGCCCGCTCCCGCGACGCAGATCGCGCCCAGCGACAAAAGGATGCCGGCACGCTGTGTCGCTGCGCCACGGCGACGTCCTCGCGCCGCACCAAGTCCGCGCGCAAGGCCGCGGTCGATCGAGCAGGGCGGCGCCATCGCGGGCGATCGTAGCGGCTGGCGGGGCCGGCGCGACGCGCTTGAGGCGCCAGGCCCGGCGCACCGTTCCCTCACTCCGGCGGTCTGCCGTGAAAAACGGGGGAGCGCTGCAAGGACCGTCCCAGCGCGAGCATCTGCACAGCGTCTTGCATTTTCAGGGGCCTTCGAGCGTTCTGTTCGACAGTTCGAGAAAGCCCCGATGAGCAGGCGTTTTCGCGCGAAGTACGGCGCGAGGCCACAGAAGTGGGACAAAATGTGCAATTAGGGTTGCGTTGTGGGAGGAAGTGGGGTATCTTCGCCGCAGCGAGCCGGGGTGGAGGGGCTCCTCCCACTCCTCCACCTCGGCTCGGTAATCAACTTCGGAGCTCTTCCCAGTGGTCCCCTTTCGTGGCACGTTCGACCATACGCTCGACGCAAAGAACCGCCTCACGGTGCCGGCGCGTTACCGCGCGGCGCTGGCAGAGGGGGTGGTGCTCGCGATGCCCGTGGACCTGAAGCCGTGTGTCGGCGTGTGGCACCCGGATGAGTACGAGCGCTACAGCCGCCGCGCGCTGGCCGAGCTACCGCCGCTCTCGCCGCGGCTGAGCGAGCTCGAGCGCTTCTTCTACGGCAGCTCGCAGGACGCCGATCTCGATGCCGCCGGCAGGATCATGGTTCCGGGCTTTCTCTCAGAGCACGCTCGGCTGCACAAGGAGGTCGTCGTCGTGGGCGCCGGCGAGCGCCTGGAGCTGTGGAGCAAGGACGCCTGGAACGACCATCGACCGACGCTGCTGAGCGGCGTCGCGGAGATCACCGCACATGTCGACGACACTGCTTGAGATGAAACGCTCACAGCGACGCGGCTCGCACGGGCGACCGTCGGGCTCTGCTGCGCGATCGCTCGCGCAGGCGCGCGGCCCGCAGTCGGGTCCGCCGCCGCTTCACCGCTCGCCGGGCGGTCGCCCGCCGGGCGGGGCTGGGCATATTCCGGTGCTCGCCGGCGAGTTGCTGGCGCTGCTGGCGCCCGCGCCCGGGCAGACCGTGATCGACTGCACTTTCGGCGACGGTGGACACGCACGCCTGGTGGCCGAGCGGCTGGGATCGTCCGGGACACTGATCGCGATCGACCGCGATCCGCTGGCGGAAGAGCGCTTTGAGCAGCTGGCCGAGGACGTCAGCTGCTCGCTGCGCTTTATTCGCGCGGGCTACGCGGAGGCGCTGGAACTGCTCGCGCAGGAGGGAATGAAGGCCGACGCGGCGTATTTCGACCTGGGCATGTCATCGATGCAGGTCGATACGCGCGAGCGCGGCTTCTCCTACTCCTATGAGGCGCCGCTGGATATGCGCATGGACACCGAGCAGGATTTGACCGCGCGCGAGCTCGTGGCCGAGTGGGACGAGCGCAGCCTGGCACGCACGCTGCGTGACTTCGGCGAGGAGCGCCACGCCGGGGCGATCGCGCGGGCGATCGTGCGCCGCCGTGCGCAGGCGCCAATCGAGACGACGCTGGAGCTGGTCGAGACGATCAGCGCGGCGATCCCCGCACCCGCACGCTTCGGCGGCGGACATCCGGCCAAGCGCTCCTTCCAGGCGCTGCGCATCGCCGTCAACGACGAGCTCGAGCAGCTCGACCGGGCGCTGCCGCTCGCCTGGGGCCTGCTGCGCGAAGGCGGGGTGCTCGCGGGCATCTCCTTCCATTCGCTGGAGGATCGCCGCGTCAAGCGCTTTCTCGGGGCGCGCGCGCAAGGCTGCATCTGCCCGCCGGATCTGCCCGTGTGCGCCTGCGGTCGCGAGCCCGAAGGCGCGCTGCTGTCACGCCGCTCGATCGTGCCCTCCGCGCAGGAGGCCGCCGAGAACCCGCGGGCATCCTCGGCGCGCATGCGCGCCGCGCGCAAGCTCACCGGCGAGCACGAGGCAACCTCATGACGCCGCCGCCGGCAGCAGCGGCCGCTCCTGCGGTCCAGCCGCGCCGTCCGCTCGCGCCGCGCGGGCCGCGTCGCGTGTCCGGCCCAGCGCGTCGCGCGCAGCCGACGCGCTCGCGCCGCGCCGCCAACGAGGCAGGCTTCGCGCTGGGGATGATCTCGGCGATCGAGGCGCTGGCGCAGCACCGCCTGCTCGACCGTCTGATCCGCGGGCGCACGTGGATCGGGATCGTGGCCTTCGCGCTGATCGGCATCGTCACGATGCAGCTGGGCCTGTTGAAGCTCAACGGCGGCATCGGCAGGGCACTCGAGCACGAGGCGGTGCTGCAGCGCCAGAACGCCACGCTGGCGATCGAAAACTCAGAACTCGCGGCGGGTACGCGGGTGGAGTCGCGTGCGACGGCGCTCGGCATGGGTTTTGCGCCCGCCGGAGCGCTGCACTTCCTGTCCGCTTCCACGCACGGCGACATCGCCAAGGCAGCCACCGCGCTGGCCACGCCGAAGGCAGCGTCCAGCGAAGGCACATCCACCGCGACGGCCGGCGAACCGAGCGGCAAGACGGAATCGACAACGAGCGAATCCTCCGAAACGACAACGAGCGCGGAATCCTCGGCGCAACGCGAAACGTCCGGCGCCGCGACCGGCGAAGCCACCTCGGGCACATCCACGGCCGGCTCGCAAGCGGCCGCGCCAGAATCGAGCAGCGCCGCGACCGGCGAACAGGAATCGACCGCCGCGGCCGCGCAGACGGGCGCGGGCGGCGGAGTCCAGGCGACGTCACCGGGGGAATGACCGGGTGACGATCGTCCAGCGCCGGATCGGGGGGATCTTCGGTCTGTTCTTCCTGCTGCTGGTCCTGGCGGGCGGACGCACGCTGTATCTCGGTGGCTTGAAGGGCAGCAGCCTGCGCAAAGCGGCGGCCACGCAGCAGCTGACCTACGAAGTTGTGCCGGCGCAGCGCGGCGCGATCACCGATCGCAACGGCATCGACCTGGCCGTGTCCGAGCCGGCGCAGGACATCTCCGCCACGCCCTACCTGGTCAAGCAGCCGCTCGTCGCGGCGCAGAGGCTCGCGCCGCTGCTGGGCAAGCCGCAGGCGAAGGTCCTGCGCGAGCTGTCTGAAGGCGGGGGCTTCGTGTATCTGGCGCGTGCGCTACCGGCCAAGCAGGCGCGCGCGGTGATGGCGCTGAAGATCCCGGGAATCTCGGGCGCGCCGGTGATGAAGCGCGTGTACCCGCGCGGAACGCTCGCCGCGCAGGTGCTCGGGCTGGTTGGCACAGAAGGCAACGGCCTGTCGGGTCTGGAGTACTCGCGAAACGCGCTGCTGCACGGTCAGAGCGGCCAGCGCCACGTCGTAAGCGACGCGATCGGCCAGCCGGTGTCGATCAACGAAGTGCACCCGGAGCAGCCGGGCACGCCGGTGTCGCTGACGCTCGACGCGAACATTCAGCAGCGCACCGAAGACGTGCTCTCGGCCGTCGGCCGCGTGTTCAGCCCGAAAGACGCCACGGCGATCGTGATGGACCCGCGCAGCGGCGCGATCCTGGCGATGGCCAACTGGCCGCAGGTCAACGCCAACGACCCGTCGTCGTCGTCTCCCGAAGCGCTGCAGAACCGCGCGGTCGGCTTCGACTACGAACCGGGCTCGACGTTCAAGGCGGTGACGGTCGCCGGCGCGCTGCAGCAGGGCCTGGTCAAGCCGACGAGCAGCTTTGACATCCCCGACAAGATCCAGGTCGCCGACCGTACGATCCACGATGACACTGAACACGGCGACGAGTCCCTGACGACCTCGCAGATCCTCGCGCAATCGAGCAACGTCGGGGCGATCAAGATTGGCATGCTCGAGGGAAAAACCGACTTCTCGCAGTGGGTGAGCAAGTTCGGCTTCGGCAAGCGCACCGGCATCGAGCTGCCCGGCGAGGAACTCGGCCAGGTGCTTCCCGTCAGCAAGTACTCGGGCTCGTCGATGGGCAACCTGCCGATCGGCCAGGGTCAGCTCGTCACACCACTGCAGATGGCCAGCGCCTACTCGGCGATCGCCAACGGGGGCATCCTGCGCGCGCCGCACGTCATCCAGTCCGTCGGCGGCATCTCGCAGGCGGAGCCGGCGGGCCGTCGCGTGATCTCCTCTCAGACGGCTGCTTCGCTGCGTCAGATGCTCGAGGGCGTGCTGGCGCCGGGCGGCACCGCGAGCGAGGTCTCGATCCCGGGCTACCAGCTGGCCGGCAAGACGGGCACGGCGAGCAAGGTCGAAGCGGCGACGGGCGAATACTCCAAAAGCCGCTACGTGGCCTCGTTCATGGGTTTCGCGCCCGCCTCGGACCCGAAGCTGCTGACCGCCGTGATCGTCGACGAACCGCAGGCGGGGTCGATCTTCGGCGGAACCGTCGCGGCGCCGGCGTTCGGGCAGATCATGAGCTTCGCGCTCCCCTACCTACGCATCCCGCCGGGGTAGCATCCGCCGCATGAGGCTCGACGAGTTGACCGCCGGCCTGGGCGCAGCCGCCGCCGGTGGGCTCGCCGGCGGCGGCGACACGCAGATCTCCGGACTTGCCTACGACAGCCGTGCCGTGAGCGGCGGCGAGTTGTTCTTCTGCGTGCGCGGCTTTCAGAGTGACGGGCACGATCACGCGCCGCAGGCCGTCGCCAACGGCGCCGCCGCGCTGATCGTCGAGCGGCCGCTCGGCCTCGGTGTGCCGGAAATCGAGGTGCCCTCGGCGCGCGCGGCGATGGCACCGATTGCGGCCCGCTTGTTCGGCGATCCGACGGCGCAGCTGCAGGTCGTCGGCGTCACCGGCACGAACGGCAAGACGACCACGGCGTACCTGTTGCGCGCGCTGCTGGAGGCGGCCGGCCGGCAATGCGCGCTTCTGGGCACGGTCAAGTCGGTCGTCGCGGGCGTGGATCGAGCCGTCACGCGCACGACACCCGAGGCAGTCGACCTGCAGCGCGACTTTCGCGAGATGCTCGACGGCGGCGATCGCGCATGCGCGATGGAGGTTTCCTCGCATGCGCTGGAGCTCGGCCGCGCCGACTCGATTCACTTCGCGGCGGCGATATTCACCAACCTGACGCAGGATCACCTGGACTTCCACGACACCATGGAGGACTACTTCCAGGCCAAGCGCAGGCTGTTCATAGAGCACGCGCCGGCGGTCAGTGTGATCAATGTTGGTGACTCCTACGGCGAGCGCCTGGCCGCGGAGCTCCCCGGCGCACGCACGTTCGCAGTGCAAGCGACGGCCGACTACAGCGCGATCGACTTGTCCTGTGACTTCGCCGGCTGTCGCTTCACACTGCGCACAGCGGCCGGCGAGCACGCCGTCAGCCTGCCGATGCCGGGACGCTTCAACGTCGCCAACGCGCTCGCTGCGCTCGCCGCAGCGCATGCGCTGGGGGTCGACATGCAGACCCTGCTGGCAGCGCTGCAGCGTGGTGTGCGCGTACCCGGGCGCTTTGAGCCTGTCGAGGAGGGACAGGACTTCGCGGTGCTCGTGGACTACGCGCACACGCCCGACTCGCTGAAGAACGTGCTGGCGGCCGCGCGTGAGCTGATCGAGTCCGGCGAGCGGCCTGGCGGGCGCGTGCTGTGCGTGTTCGGCGCCGGCGGCGACCGCGATCGCGGCAAGCGCCCTTTGATGGGCGAAATCGCCACGCTCCTGGCCGACGTCGTGCTCGTGACCTCCGACAACCCGCGCTCGGAGGACCCGGAGCAGATCATCGCCGAGATCATGGCCGGCGTCGCGCGCGTGCAGGGCGCAGGCCGTGAAGGAGCCGGCGCGGACGGCGGCTCGCCCGTGCGCTCGCTCGTCGATCGTGCGGTGGCGATCGACGAGGCGATCGCCAGAGCCCGGCCCGGCGACGTGCTGGTCATCGCCGGCAAGGGCCACGAGCAGGGACAGGAGTTCACCGCGGGCCGCAAGGAGCCCTTCGACGACGTGACGGTTGCCCGCGAGTCCTTGCGCAGGCACAGGAACGGCGCATGAGGGCGTGGGACGCCGCGCGTGTGGCTCAGGCGGCGGGCGCACGCGTGATCGCAGGCGGCCGAGCCGGCCCGTCGAGCGCGACGATCGACTCGCGCACGGTGGCACCGGGCGAGCTGTTCGTCGGCCTGCGCGGCGAGCACGCCGACGGCGGCGCGCATGCGGGACAGGCTTTGCGCGCAGGGGCATGGGGCGTGCTCGTGACCCCCGAGCACGCGGCCGCGGCTGACGCCGAACGACACGCCGGCTCTGCAGAGCACGCCCAGGACGGCGCGGCCGGTGCGATCCTCGCGCACCCCGAACCGCTGGCGGGCCTGCAGGCGCTCGCGCTGGCGTGGCGGCGCGAGCTGGGCGCGCATGGGGCGAAGGTCGTGGGCATCACCGGCTCGACGGGCAAGACCTCGACGAAGGACATCCTCGCGGCGCTGCTCGCGACACAGCGCCGCGTGGCATACAGCCCGGAGAACCGCAACACGGAGATCGGTTTGCCGCTGGCCGTGCTCGCCGCGCCCGCCGACACGGAGGTTTTGGTGCTCGAGATGGCGATGCGCGGCGCCGGGCAGATCGCCGAGCTGACGGCGATCGCCGAGCCCGACGTCGGGGTGATCGTCAACGTCGGTCCGGTGCACCTGGAGCTGCTGGGCACGGTCGCGGCGATCGCAGCGGCCAAGTCGGAGCTGATCGCCGGGATGGCGTCCGGGAGCACGGTCGTGGTCCCGGCAGATGAGCCGCTGCTGACGCCGCACCTGCGCGCCGACGTCAAAACGATCGCCTTCGGCGACGGCGCCGATGTGGCGCTGCTGGCGGCACGCGAGGACGGGGAGGTGCTGATCGCCGCGCATGGGCGCGAGATCGCGTTGCGCCCGTCGTTTTCCCAAGCGCACAACCTGCTGAACCTGCTCGCAGCCGTCGCGGCGGCGCTGGCGCTGGGGATCGACCCGCAGGGCCGCCTGGATGTGCGCTTCTCGGCGCTGCGCGGAGAGCGCCGCGAGCTGGCCGGCGCAGTGGTCGTGATCGACGACTGCTACAACGCCAACCCGATGTCCATGCGCGCGGCGATCGACGACCTTTCAGAGACAGCCCCTGCCCGTCGCGTGGCTGTGCTCGGCGACATGCTCGAGCTGGGCGACGACGCGCAGAGGCTGCATCGAGAGATCGGGCTGTACGCCGAACAGCGGGGCGTCGACCTGTTGGTCACGGTCGGCCCGCTGGCGGCGGAGATGCGCACGGAGTTCGCGGGCGAGTCCTACGCTGCCGCCGACGCGACGGCGGCTGCCGAGCTGCTGGCGCCGCTGCTGGGCGAAGGCGACACTGTGCTCGTGAAGGCGTCACGCGGAGTGGGGCTGGAGCGGGTCGGCGAGCGTCTGGCCGTCCTGCGCGAGCACGACGATGCGCCTGACGGCCGCGGCCCGGCAACCGCCGGCGACGCGCGCGGGCCGCGCTGATGGGAAGGATCCTGTTCGGCGGCACGGCAGCGCTGCTCATCTGCCTGTTTCTCAGCCCGAAGTTCATCGAGTTCTTGCGCGAGCGCGAGTTCGGCCAGCACATCCGCGAGGACGGTCCGGAGGGGCACCATCAGAAGGCCGGCACGCCGACGATGGGCGGCGTGATCATCTTCATCGCGATCTCCGTTCCGTTCTTGATCCTCACCGACTACGACTGGCGCTCGCTGGGCGTGTTCGGGGCGATGATCGCGTGCGCGCTGCTGGGCTTTGCCGACGACTACATCAAGCTCGTGCGCAGGCGCTCGCTCGGCCTGCGCGCTCGCACGAAGCTGATCGTCACGATCGCGATCTCGCTGGGTCTCTGGTACGTCGCGCGCTATCAGGCGCATCTGGCGCCGACGCTGCGATTGCGCTTCGTCGACTACCAGATCGATCTCGGCTGGGCCTATCCGCTGCTGATCTACCTGGTCGTCGCCGGCACGACCAGCGGCGTGAACCTGACCGACGGCCTCGACGGCCTGGCGGCGGGCTGTGCGGCGATCGTGCTGCTGGCCTACATCGGCATCACGTTCATCACCGGCGAGGACGACCTGGCGATGCTCGCCGGCTGCCTGGTCGGCGGCTGCGTCGGCTTTCTCTGGTTCAACGCCTTCCCGGCGACGATCTTCATGGGCGATACGGGCTCGTTGGGACTCGGCGGAGCAATCGCCGGGCTGGCGGTGATGACCAAGACCGAGCTGCTGCTCGTGCTGCTCGGTGGCATCTTCGTGATCGAGGCGCTGTCGGTGGCGATCCAGGTGATCTCCTTTCAGACCACGCGAAAACGCGTCTTCCTGATGGCGCCGATCCACCACCACTTCGAGCTGCGCGCGTGGTCTGAGACGAAGATCATTCTGCGCTTCTGGATCGTCGCGGCGATCTGCTGCGCGATCGGTTTCACGATCTACCGGCAGAGCATCGGCTGAGGTGAGGCAGCGCCCGTCGATTCCGCGCGGCCCGTACCTGGTCGTCGGCCTGGCGCGGTCAGGGGTCGCTGCGGCATTGGCGCTGCGCGCGCGCGGGGAGGACGTGCTCGGTCTCGACGCGGGCTCCCCGGGAGGGGCCGGCGCGCTGGGAGATGCCGGAGTAGAGCTGTTTTTGGATGAAGATGATGGGGTTGCGCTGTTGGACCGCGTGAGCGCGGTGGTGAAGAGCCCGGGCGTTCCGCCACAGGCACCGGCGGTCGCAGCGGCGCGCGAGCGCGGCATGCCGGTGCTGGGCGAGCTGGAGCTCGCATGGCGGTTGCTGGAGAACGAGTTCGTCGCGATCACCGGGACGAACGGCAAGACGACGACGGTTGAGCTGATCGGCCACATCCATCGCTGCGCCGGGCTGCCGGTCGCCGTGGCGGGCAACGTCGGCACGCCGCTCAGCTCGCTGCCGGGCTCGCTGCAGGCAACGGCGACGGTCGTCTGCGAGGCGTCGTCGTTTCAACTCGAGGACACCCTGGACTTCGCGCCGGAGGCGGCGGTCCTATTGAACCTCGCTGCCGATCACCTCGACCGCCATGGCACTTTTGCCGCCTATGCCGAAGCCAAGCTGCAGACCTTCGCGCGCCAGCGAGCAGAGGATGTGGCCGTGCTCCCGGCAAATCTGGACGAGCAGCTGCGCCCGGCGCTCGCGGGCGATGGCGGCGAGGTGCAGCTTGCGCGCGCGTTCTCGGTCCCCGGCGCGGCGCGGCGGGTGCGCTTCGGCTGGGATCCGTCGGCTGAGCTGTTCGAGCTCGACGGCGAGCTGTGGTGGGGGACGCAACCGCTGATCGCGCTGTCGGACATGCGCCTGCGCGGGCGCCACAACGTGGAGAACGCGATGGCAGCCGCGGCGGTCTGCTTGGCGCGCGGGCTCGACGCGGCGGCGGTGTGCGACGGCCTACGCTCGTTCGGCGGTGTCGCGCACCGTCTGCAGGAGGTCGCCGAGGTGGATGGCGTGCTGTACGTCAACGATTCCAAGGCGACCAACGTCGCCAGCACGCTCGTCGCGCTGGAGGCGTTCGCCGGGCGTCCGGTACATCTGATCCTCGGCGGGCGGGGCAAGGGCCAGGACTTCTCGCCGTTGCGCGAGCCGGTGCGGCGCTGCGCGGCGGCCCTGTACCTGATCGGCGAACACGCCAAGACGATCTCTGCGGCGCTGGCGAACGTCGGCCCGCCGGTCAGCGAATGCGGCGATCTCGCGCGTGCCGTGGCGACCGCCGCCAAGGCGCTGAGCGACGACGATGTCGCCGCTCAGCGCAGCCCGCAGGAGGGGCCCGTGGTGCTGCTGTCGCCGGCCTGCGCGAGCTTTGATCAGTTTGCCGACTTCGAGGCGCGCGGAGAGGCCTTCTGCGAGCTGGTCGGGGGCTTGCAGGGTTAGCGCGCGGGGCGTCGAAGTCAGCGGGGATGCCAGCAGCGCCAGCACGCGCCGGATCCTCCGGCGCGCCGCGATCGGACGGCAAGCGTGCGCGGCGCAAAGCGGTCGCGAAGGGCAGCCAGCCGCTGGAGCAGCGGATCCTGCTCACGGCCACGCTGTGCCTGCTGGCCTTCGGCGCGGTGATGGTCTACAGCGCCTCGTCGGCCACCTCGCTGCTGCAGGGCCACGGCAACGGCAGCGGCTATCTCGTCAAGTACCTGATCTACGGTGCGATCGGACTCGTGCTGATGCGCGTGCTCGCGCGCGACGGCGTCGCCAAAGTGCAGACGTTCGCCGGACCGATGCTGATCACCTCGTTCGTGCTCGTGGTGGCCGTGCACATCCCGCACGTCGGCGTCAGTGTCAACGGCGCGCGACGCTGGCTGGGCGCCGGTCCGCTGCAGTTCCAGCCGTCGGAGCTGATGAAGCTCGCGCTCGTGCTGTACGCCGCGACCCTGCTCGCCAAGCGCCCGGAGCGCGTGCGCGACCTGCGCGATCTGATGAGGCCGCTGCTGGCGGTGATCGGCGCGGCGATCCTGCTGGTCGCCACGCAGCCCGACCTCGGCACGGCGATGGTGATCGCCTTCACGACGATCGCGCTGCTCGTCGCGGCGGGTATCGACATGCGCAGGCTGGCGATCATCGTGGGCTCGGCGTTTGCGGTGGTCGTCGTGTACGCGCTGGTCAAACCGTACGCGCGGGCACGCCTGACGTCTTTTCTCGACCCCTGGGCGCACGCCTCGGGCAGCGGCTTTCAGGCGGTGCAGGGACAGATCGCGATCGGCTCGGGCGGGCTGTTCGGCGTCGGTCCGGGCGAGTCGGTGCAGAAGATCTTCTACCTGCCCGAGGCGCCCACGGACTTCATCCTCGCGGTGATCGCCGAGGAGCTGGGCGCTCTTGGCGTTTGCGCGCTGCTGTTCCTCTACGGGCTGATCGCCTACGCGGGCCTGCGCGCGGCGAAGGGGGCGCGCAGCCTGCAGAGTGCGCTGATCGCCGTCGGTGTCACCTCGCTGATCGTCAGCCAGGCGCTGTTGAACGTGTTCGCCGTGCTCGGTCTCGCGCCGCTGACGGGCGTGCCGCTGCCGTTCGTCTCCTACGGCTCCAGCAGCCTGATCGTGATGCTCTCGTGCATGGGTCTGCTGCTGAACGTCGCCTCCGGTGGGACGGCACACGTGCGCGCCGTATCGACCCCGCGGCGCAGCTCGGCCGACGCGCGCGGACGCGAAAGGGCACGATGGGACGATGAGCAAGAAGCCGAACATCGTGATCGCCGCCGGCGGGACCGCGGGGCACGTGGTGCCGGCACTGGCGGTCGCCGCAGCGCTGCGGGCTGACGGCGCCGAGGTCGCGTTCATCGGCGCCGGGCGCGCCGAGGCCACGCTCGTGCCGCAGGCCGGCTACGAGCTGCACGCGATCTCCGTGGAAGGCCTCAGCCGCAAGAACCCCCTGCACGCGTTTCGCGCGCTGCTGCGCGCGGCGCTGGCGCTCCCGCGCGCGCGAGAGCTGCTGGGCGCCCTGCAGCCGGACGCCGTGATGGGCGGTGGCGGGTACGTCGCCGGCCCGGTCGCGCTGGCGGCGCTGACGATGCGCATCCCGGTGGTGCTCACCGAGGCCGACAGCCGCCTGGGGCTGACCAACCGCCTGCTGGCCCCATTTGTGCGGCGCGTGTGCCTGGCCTTTGAGATCGACGGACGAGACGGTGCGCGCTACCTCGTCACCGGCCGGCCGGTCCCTGCGACCTCGCGCGAGCTCGGCGGGGCGCGCGAGCGGCTGGGCATCGGCGCGCGGGAGACCTGCGTGCTCGTGTTCGGCGGCTCGCTCGGCGCGCGCACGATCAACCAGGCGGCGCTGGAAGCGTTCAGTGGCAGCGCATTCCGCGTGTTGCACATCGCCGGCAGCCGCGACTATGACGAGCTCTCGACGCACGCGCTGCGGGCGGGCTATGACCTGCGCGAGTACCTCGACGAGGCCGACTTCGCCGACGCTCTGGCGGCAGCAGACCTCGTCGTGTCGCGCGCCGGGGGCTCGCTGTTTGAGATTGCCGCACACGGCGTTCCCGCGATCCTCGTGCCCTATCCGCACGCCGCCGCCGACCACCAGCGGACCAACGCCAAGTGGATGGCCGACGCCGGGGCTGCCGTGGTGATCGGCGATCGCGAGCTCAGCGGAACGCTCCTCGCCCACCGTGTGGCCGGGCTGCTGGCCGATCCATCCGCCCTGGCGGCGATGGCCACGGCCTCACGCGCCCTTGCTCGCCCCGAAGCCGCACAGCAGATCGCTCGCGAGCTGCTGGAGGCCGCGAACCGATGAGCACGCCCGCCGCGCCGTGGACCGGTCGCCGGCTGCACTTCGTCGGAGTCGGTGGCGCGGGGATGAGCGGCTACGCGCGGGTCGCGTCCGCCCTCGGCGCCGAGGTGAGCGGCTCCGACGGCGCCGACGGTCCATACGCCAAGCGCCTGGCAGCCGACGGTGTCCTGCAGGCGCGCATCGGCCACGACGCGGCCAACGTGCCGCCGGGCGATGAGGTCGAGCTCGTCTACTCCTCGGCGGTGCCGGCCGAGAACCCCGAGCGCCGCGCTGCGCGCGAGCGCGGTCTGGCCGAGCGCCCGCGCGCGCAACTGCTCGGCGAGCTGACGGCGCTGCGCCGCACGATCGCCGTCGCCGGCACGCACGGCAAGACGACCACGGCATCGATGGCGGTGCACGCGCTGCGCGCGGCCGGCATGCAGCCGGGCTGGCTGGTCGGCGGAACGGTCGGCGACGGCCTGCCCAACTCGCATTGGAGCGAGGGGGAGTGGCTGGTCGTGGAGGCCGACGAGTCCGATCGCTCGATGCTCAGCCTGAGCGTGGACATCGGCGTGCTGACGAACGTCGAGCTCGACCACCACTCGGCCTACGCTTCGCTCACAGAGCTGCGCGAGGCCTTCCGCGCCTTCGCCGCGCGCTCGGCGCACGCGGTCGTCGTCTGGGACCGGCCCGAGCTGCTGGAGCTGATGCCCGAGCCGCCCAGCGAAGTCGCCGCATTTGATGTGCCGGCACCGCGCCTGGACGCTGACGGCTCGAGCTTTGACTGGCGCGGACGGCAGGTGCGTCTTGCCGTGCCGGGCGCGCACAACGCGCTCAACGCCGCCGCCGCGTTGGAAGCGGCGCGGCTGGCAGGTGCCGACGAAGCCGCCGCTGCCGGCGCGCTGGCCGACTTCCATGGAGCCGGGCGGCGCTTTCAGCTGCTCGGCACGTCCGCGCGCGGCGCGCGCGTCTACGACGACTACGCCCATCACCCGACCGAGGTCGCCGCGACGCTCGACGCCGCGCGCACCCTCTCCCCGCAGCGCCTGGTCGCCGTGTTTCAGCCGCATCTGTTCTCGCGCACGCAACTGCTCGCAGCCGGCTTCGGCCGAGCGCTCGCGCGCGCGGATCTGATCGTCGTGCTCGACGTGTACCCGGCTCGCGAGCGCGCCTCAGAGCATCCGGGCGTGAGCGGACTGCTGATTGCCGAGTCGACCGCCGACGCGGCGCACGGGCGCCCGGTCTACTGGCTGCCCTCCTTCGATGACGCCGTCTCCGTGCTGGCGGGACTGCTCGGCGCAGGCGACGTGTGCATGATGATGGGCGCGGGCGACGTCGATGTGCTCGCGCGCCGGCTGGTGGCGGCGTGAACGGGCCGGCGCGTCCCGCCCCGCCTGCGGCGGTCCAGCGAGACGTGGCGATCGCGCGCCTGTCGACGGTGCGCACGGGCGGTCCGGCGGAGTTCTTCGCGCGAGCGGGCAGCGACGAGGAGCTCGCGCAGCTGCTGTTGTGGGCCGGCGAGGCGGGCGTGGCCGTGAACGTCGTCGGCTCGGGCTCGAACCTGCTGATCGCCGACGAGGGCGTGCTCGGCCTGGTGCTCAAGCTCGACGGCGAGCTGGCTCGCATCGAGGTCGACGGAACGCAGATCGTCTGCGGCGGCGGCGCGCGCCTGCCGCAGGTCGCCGCGCGCGCCGCGCGCGCCGGGCTGTCGGGCATCGAGTTCGGCGTGAACATCCCCGGCACGGTCGGCGGCGCCGTGCGCATGAACGCCAACGCCTACGGCGGCGAGCTCGCGCGCGTGCTCGAGTGGGTGGACGTCGCGGCCGCCGGTGGCGCAGAGCGCCGCTCGCCCGAGCAACTCGCGTTCGGCTACCGCAGCTCGAACATCGCAACCGGCGAGGTGGTCGCGCGGGCATTGTTCACGCTGGCGCGTTCGGACTCGGCAACGGTCACGGCGACGCTTGCGCAGATGCGCGCCCGCCGCCACGAGGCCCAGCCGCAGGGCATAAAGACCTTCGGCTCGACCTTCAAGAACCCCGACGATGCCGCAGCGCAGGGGCGCAGCGCGGGACTGCTGCTGGCCGATGTGGGCGCCAACGGACTGGCCTTCGGCGGCGCGCGCTTCTCGCCCAAGCACGCCAACTTCATCGAGAACACCGGCACGGCGAGCACCGCGGACGTGCTCGCAGTGATGGCCGAGGGACGCCGTCGCGTGTTCGAGCGCTTTGGCGTGGCGCTCGAGCCCGAGGTGCAGACGCTCGGCGACGTGCGCCTGCCTTGGTCCTAAAAGCCGTCCGGCCCGGGTAGGGGTTCGGCCGGGCGGGTCGAAGAAGAAGGCCGATGGATCGAACGCTCGCCGGCCGCCTGGGACTTGGCAGCCTCACCCGCCAGCCTGCAACCGCCGCTAGACGGCCCGCGCGCCGCCGTGCTCCGGCGCGCCGCACCGCCACGCCGCTGGATCGGGCGCTCGCACGTCTCGCGTCGCTACTGGCAGGCGTCGGGCGGCTGCTCGGCGACTGCCGCGCCTACGTCTGGCGCCGCCGGCGCCTGCGGCTTGCGCTGATCGTTGCCTTGCTCGCCACGCCGCTGCTCGCCGGTGGCTGGCTGTGGCTGCGCGGTTCCTCGCTCGTCGCCGTGCGCCAGGTTCGCGTGACCGGCGTGCATGGCTCACAGCAGCGCGCGATCGACGCCGCGCTGAGTTCCGCCGCGCGCGGCATGACCACGCTGGATGTGCACCCGGCGGCTCTGCGTGCAGCGGTCGCCTCCTATCCGGTCGTCAGCGACCTGAAGATCTCCACGAGCTTCCCGCACGGCATGAGCATCCGCGTGATCGAGCAGCCGGCCGTCGCCGTGCTGACCGTGTCGGGCACACAGACGGCCGTCGCGGCCGACGGCGTCGTGCTCGGCCCCGGACTGGCCGGCGGCTCGTTGCCGGCGCTCAACGGCGCCTCGCTGCCCGCCCCCGGCCAGCGCGTGCACGACCCGACCCTGATCAGCGCGCTGGCCGCGCTCGGCGCGGCACCCTCGCGACTGGCGCAGCAGGTCACCCGTGCATACAGCTCACCCAAGGGGCTGACGCTCGCCATGCGCAGTGGCCTGCTCGTGTACTTCGGCGACAGCACGCGCCCGCACGCCAAGTGGCTGTCGCTGACCAGGGTGCTCGCAGACCCCACCTCCGCGGGCGCCTCCTACGTGGACGTGCGCCTTCCCGAACGCCCCGCGGCCGGCTTCCCCGGCGGCGTCGCGCCGGCTGTCGCGGGCTCCGAAGCCGAAGCGCCGGGCGCGTCCTCCGCCGGCGGCGAATCTCCCGAAGCGCTGGCCGAAGGCCTCACCAAGGCAGCCGGCGGAAGCGCGGCGGCGAGCACGCCCACAGGCACCCAGCCGGGTGCCGGTGAAGCCGAAGAAGAAGCCAAGCAAGGCGCGCCGGCAAAAGCAGAAGCCGGCGGCGAAGCTTCGAGCGGAACCGGGGGATAGGCACGCGCGACCAGACCCTTAATAACACTCAAGCTAGACCTTAGGTATATCCTAACCCGGACCCGAAGCTCACTCAATGGTCGAGAGTTCGCCATTCTGCAACGATCGTTGCGAGACTGGACGTAGTCGTTGACAGGGCGAAGTTCCCTGCATAACGTGCCGATCTCGGCGGTTCGCAACGTTGTATGCTGCGAACCCTAATTTTCTACTGAAGGGTTCGGACAGAACCATCATGGAGAGCAGCGGAAGCTATCTGGCGGTCATCAAGGTCGTGGGTGTCGGCGGCGGCGGCACCAACGCGGTCAGTCGCATGGTCGACGCCGGACTGCGCGGCGTGGAGTTCATCGCCGCAAACACCGACGCTCAGGCGCTCGCCATGTGCGACGCCGACATCAAGCTGAACATCGGCCACGAGTCGACAAAGGGCCTCGGCGCCGGCGCCAACCCCGATGTCGGCCTCGGCGCCGCCTCGGAGTCGCGCGACGACATCAAGGAGGCGCTCAAGGGCGCCGACATGGTCTTCGTCACCGCCGGCGAGGGCGGCGGCACCGGCACGGGCGCCGCTCCGGTGATCGCCGAGATCGCCAAGAACGAGATCGGCGCGCTGACCGTCGGCGTCGTCACCCGCCCGTTCGAGTTTGAGGGCTCTCAGCGCGGCCGCCAGGCCACCGAGGGCATCGAGCGCCTGCGCGAGGTCGTCGACACGCTCATCGTGATCCCCAACGAGAAGCTGCTGACCGTCGTCGAGCGGCGCACGTCGATGCTCGACGCCTTCCGCGAGGCCGACAACGTGCTGCGCCAGGGAGTCCAGGGCATCACCGACCTGATCACCATCCCCGGCCTGATCAACCTCGACTTCGCCGATGTGCGCACGATCATGCAGGACGCCGGCTCGGCGCTCATGGGCATCGGCACGGCCGGCGGCGAGAGCCGCAGCGCCGACGCAGCCAAGGCCGCCATCTCCTCGCCGCTGCTGGAAGAGTCCGTCGACGGCGCCACCGGCATCCTTTTGAACATCACCGGCGGCAAGGACCTCGGTCTGTTCGAGGTCAACGACGCCGCCGAGACGATCCAGAACGCAGCCGACCCCAACGCCAACATCATCTTCGGCGCCGTCATCGACGAGAGCATGTCCGACGAGGTGCGCGTCACGGTCATCGGCACCGGCTTCGACCATCGTCCCGGCCGCAGCGCGCGCAAAGACAGCCGCTCGCGCGGTCGCGACCGCGGTCCGCGCATCGACGATCGCCAGCGCTCGACGCTCGAGATCTCCGACGACGACATCGACGTTCCGCCGTTTTTGCGCTAGCGCACTGAGTTGAGTCGGCGCATGGATCGCTAGCCTGCGGGCCGTGGCCGCGACCCTTCGCCGTACCCCTCTTTACGACGCCCACGTGGCAGCCGGCGCGAAGATCGTCGACTTCGCCGGCTGGGAGATGCCCGTGCAGTACACCGGCGTCGGCGCCGAGCACCACGCCGTGCGCGATTCGTGCGGCCTGTTCGACGTGTCGCACATGGGCGAGATCGAAGTCTCCGGTCCGCAGGCGCTGGAGCTGCTGCAGCGCTTGCTGTCCAACGATGTCGCGCAGATCGGCGTCGAGCTCGACGGCGGTGGCGCGCAGTACAGCGTGCTCTGCCGCGAGGACGGCGGCGTGCTCGACGATCTGTTCACCTACCGGCTCGACGCCGACCGCTACCTGACCGTCACCAACGCCGCCAACCACGTCCGCGATCTCGCGTGGTTTCAGGCGCACGCGCACGAGTTCCCGGATGCTCACGTGGCCGATCGCATCGGCGACTACGCGATGATCGCCGTTCAGGGCCCCCAGGCCCGCGGCATCGTGCAGGCGATCTCCGACGCGCCGCTGCCGGCGCGCATGACCGCCGCCACGCGCCGCCTGGCCGGTGCCGGGGCGCTCGTGTGCGGGACCGGCTACACCGGCGAGGACGGCGTGGAGCTGCTGTGTGCGCCCGCCGACGCGACCGCGTTGTGGGACGAGCTCGTACGCCGCGGTGCCGTGCCCGCCGGACTGGCTGCGCGCGACACGCTGCGCCTGGAGGTCTGCTTTCACCTCTACGGCAACGACCTGTCGGTTGAGCGCGGCCCGATCGAAGCAGGACTCGGCTGGTGCTGTCGCGAGGAAACCGGTTTCATCGGCGCTGACGCCGTGCGCGCAGTGCGCGAGGCCGGCCCGCAGGAGAAGCTCGTCGCCTTTGAGATCGACGGGCCGGGCATCGCCCGCCAGGGCAACTCGATCGCCGGCGGCGGCGAGGTGACCAGCGGCACCATGTCGCCGAGCCTCGGCAAGGGCATCGGCATGGCCTACGTGCCATCTGAGTGCTCCGCGCTCGGGACGGATCTCGAAATCGACGTTCGTGGCAAGATGCGCCGCGCCGTCGTCAAGCAGAAGCCGCTCTACCGAAAGGGCTCGTGAATGGCCGAGGCAAGCTACCCAGAGGACCTGCTCTACCACGCCGAGCACGACTGGGCGCGCATCGACGCCGCCGATCCCGCGCTGGCGACGCTCGGCATCACCTGGTACGCGCAGGACTCGCTCGGCGAGGTCGTGTTCTTCGATTTGCCGGCGGTGGGCGCCGCGATCGCCAAGGACTCCTCATACGCCGAGGTCGAGTCCGTCAAGGCGGTGTCCGACGTGATCGCGCCGCTGTCGGGCGAGATCGTCGAGGTCAACCAGGCGCTCTCCGACGACCCGCAGAAGATCAACGAGGATCCCTATGGCGAGGGCTGGCTGGTCAAGGTCCGCCTGTCGGACGCCGCCGAGCGCGAGCAGCTGATGGATGCCGCGGCCTATGCCGCCACGCTTGGCTAGGACGTCGAAAGACGGTCATCGGTCGTCTAGGCTGGCTGCAGCACCTTGAGCCGCTACACAGCCATCACACCCGCTGACCTCGACGCGATGCTCGCCGCGATCGGGGTGTCCTCGGTCGCAGAGATCTTCGATCGCCAGATTCCCGGCGGCGTCCGTCTCAATCGCGAGCTGAACCTGCCGCAAGGCCTGTCCGAGCAGGAGGTCTTCGCGCACCTGTCCGAGCTCGCCGCGCGCAACGTGTCCGCCGAAGACGAGCTGAGCTTCCTCGGCGCCGGCATGTACGACCACTACGTGCCCGCGCTGATCGACATGCTCACCGAGCGCTCGGAGTTCCTTACCCCCTACACGCCCTACCAGCCCGAGATCTCCCAGGGCGGGCTGCAGGTGATGTTCGAGTATCAGACGGCGATCTCCGAGCTGACCGGGCTGCCCGTGTCCAACGCCTCGACCTACGAGGGTCCCTCGGCGGTCGCCGCCGCCGCGTACCTGGCCAAGCTGCACAACTCCAAGCGCCGCATCGTCGCCAGCGCCGGCGTGCACCCGCACACGCTGCAGACATTGCGCACGCTCGCGCACGGATACGGCATGGATGTCATCGAGGTGCCCCTCTCAGAGGGCGTAACCGACGCCGCGGCCTGGGTCGAGGCGATCGACGGGGACATCAGCGCGGCGATCTTCGCCCAGCCGAACTTCTACGGCGCCGTCGAGGACGCCGCCGCGCTGAGCGCCGCCGCCAAGGGCGCGGGCGACCCGGTGGTGATCGCGCAGGCCGACCCGATCGCTCTGGGGATCCTCGCCACGCCGGGCGACTGCGGCGTCGATGTATGCGTCGGCGAGGGCCAGCCGCTGGGCAACCGTCTGGACTTCGGCGGCCCCTCCTTCGGATTCTTCGCCGCAGGCGAGCAGTACCTGCGGCGGATGCCCGGGCGGATCGCCGGTGAGACCATCGACGTCGACGGCCGCCGCGGCTTCGTGCTCACGCTGCAGACGCGCGAGCAACACATCCGCCGTGAGAAAGCGACCTCGAACATCTGCACCGCGCAGGCGCTCAACGCGCTCGCCGGCGTCGTCTATCTGGCCTGGCTCGGGCGTCGCGGCATCGTTGAGCTGGGAGAGCTGCTGCTCGCGCGCACGCACTACGCGCGCGAGACCCTGGCCGCGCTGCCCGGCGTGCACAAGCTGCATGAGCAGCCGGTCGTGCGCGAGTTCGCGCTGCGCCTGGACGCCGACGTGGCGGCGGTTCGTCGACGCTGTTTGGATGACGGCGTCAACCCGGGTGTCGACGTGCAGGCGCTGAGCGGCCGCCCGGAGGATCGCGGCGCGCTGCTCGTGGCGCTCACCGAGAAGCGCTCGCGCGCCGACATCGATCGTCTGGCGGCGACGCTCGGCGCGGCCGTCGCGGCCGAGCGGGCCAACGGCGCGGCGGGCTCTGCGCCGGTTGCCGAAACGGCGGCGGTGGCGTGAGCGCGATAGACGAAAACCACCTGCACGCCGACCCGGGCATCGAAAGCCACCACCCGCATCACGGCGCGGCGGTCGGCGTCGCGGCGGCGGGCCCGCTGCAGCGCGAGCGCGCGACGACGATCTTCCAGAAGGGCGCGCCGGGGCGGCGCGCGTTCGTGTGCCCGCCGCTGGACGTGCCCGCGATCGACGCCGAGTCGGTCCTGCCGGGGCGTTTTCGCCGCGAGCGCCCGGCGCGGCTGCCCGAGGTCTCAGAGCCGGAGATCGTTCGCCACTACGTCGGCATCTCCAAGCGCAACTTCGACCTGGACTCCGGCTTCTATCCGCTCGGCTCGTGCACGATGAAGCACAACCCGCGCCTGCACGAGCGCGCCGCTGCGCTTCCCGGGCACGCGCGCCTGCATCCGTTGCAGGACCCCGAACGCGCCCAGGGCGCACTGGAGCTGATGTTCAAACTGCAGGGCGCGCTCGCCGAGATCTCGGGCCTGCCCCACGTCTCGCTGCAGCCCTCGGCCGGCTCCCACGGCGAGCTCGCCGGCGTGCTGCTCACGCGCGCCTACCACGAGGATCGCGGCGAGACGCGCACGAAGGTGCTCACGCCGGACACCGCCCACGGCACCAACCCGGCGACCGTCACGATGGCCGGGCTGGAGGTCGTCAAGCTCGCCACCAACAGCCACGGCGGCATCGACCTCGACGACCTGCGCGCGAAGGCCGACACGGACGTCGCCTGCCTGATGCTGACCAACCCGAACACGCTCGGGCTGTTCGACCCGAACATCGAGGAGATCGCCTCGATCGTGCACGGTGTCGGCGCGACGCTGTACTACGACGGCGCCAACCTCAACGCGGTGATGGGCCTGTCGCGCCCCGGCGACATGGGCTTTGACATCGTGCACTTCAACCTGCACAAGTCCTTCACGCAGCCCCATGGTGGCGGCGGGCCGGGCTCAGGGCCGATCGCCGTGTCACAGCGCATCGCCCCGTTTCTCATGCGACCGGTCGTCACGCGCGGCCAGGACGGCTCATTTGCGCTCGACGAGGGCAACGAGAACGGCGGCGCCAAGTCGATCGGCAGGCTGCGTGGCTTTCACGGCAACTACGGGACGTTCGTGCGCTCCTATGCATACATCTGCTCGCTCGGCGCAGACGGTCTGAAGGACGCCTCTGAAGTCGCCGTGCTCAACGCCAACTATCTCCTGGCGCGTCTGCGCGAGCAGGGTGTCGCCGAGTACCTGCCGCTGGCCTACGGCGAGCTGTGCATGCACGAGTTCGTGCTCTCCGGCGGGCCGATGAAGCGCGCCCTTGAGATCAAGACGCTCGACCTCGCCAAGCGCCTGCTCGACTTCGGCTTTCACCCGCCGACCGTGTACTTCCCGCTGCTCGTCGAGGAGGCACTGATGATCGAGCCGACCGAGACCGAGACCAAGGAGACGCTCGACGCGTTCGCCGACGCGATCGCGCAGATCCTCGCCGAGGCCGCCAAGGACCCGCAGATCGCGCTCGACGCGCCCTACACGACGCCCGTGCGCCGCCTGGATGAGGTCGCCGCCGCCAAGCGTCCCGTCATCCGCCAGGCGCTCGACTAGGCTCAGCCGAGAATGGCGATCGAGTACCGCGAGCTCGGCAGCACGGGCCTAAAGGTCAGCCCGTTGTGCCTGGGCGCGATGATGTTCGGCGCGTGGGGAAACACAGACCACGAGGACTCTGTGCGCATCATCCACCGCGCGCTCGACGCCGGCATCAACTTCATCGACACCGCCGACGTGTATTCGCGCGGCGAGTCCGAGGAGATCGTCGGCAAGGCGCTGGCCGGAGGGCGGCGCGACTCGGTCGTGCTCGCGACCAAGGTGCACGGCAAGATGGACGACGACGATCCCAACCAGTTCGGCAACACGCGGCGCTGGATCGTGCGGGAGGTCGAGAGCAGCCTGCGGCGTCTGAAAACCGACTGGATCGACCTCTACCAGATCCACCGCCCGGAGATCGACACCGACATCGACGAGACGCTCGGCGCGCTGACCGATCTCGTGCGTGCGGGCAAGGTCCGCTACATCGGCAGCTCGACGTTCCCGCCGGGGCAGATCGTCGAGGCGCAGTGGGTCGCGCAGAGGCGCGGACGCGAGCGCTTCGTCTGCGAGCAGCCGCCCTACTCGCTGCTGCACCGCGCTGTCGAGGCCGAGGTGTTGCCGGTGTGCGCCAAGTACGGCATGGGCGTGATCCCGTGGAGCCCGCTCGCCGGTGGCTGGCTGTCGGGCAGGTACGGCAAGGGCGGAGAGTCGCCCTCCTCCAGCCGGCGCGCGCAGATGATCCCCTCGCGGTATGACATGTCCGTGCCCGCCAACCAGCGCAAGCTGGAGGCTGCGCAGGCGCTTGGTGAGCTCGCGGACGAGAGCGGCCACACGCTGATCGAGCTGGCGCTCGCGTTCGTCATGCGCCATCCGGCCGTCACTGCGCCGATCATCGGCCCGCGCACGATGGAGCAGCTCGACAGCCAACTGCCGGCGCTCGAGACCGCGTTGAGCGACGACGTGCTCGACAGGATCGACGAGATCGTCCCGCCGGGCATCAGCGTCAACCCCGACGAACGCGGCTGGGACCCGCCGTGGTTGAGCGACAGCGCGCAGCGACGGCGCTGAGCGACTCGGCGAGCAACGTGCGCATCTTCTCCGGCATCCAGCCCACGGGGCGCAAGCACCTGGGCAACTACATCGGCGCGATCGCGCAGTACGTCTCCAGCCAGGAGCGCGGCGAAGGCATCTTCTGCGTCGTCGATCTGCATGCGATCACGCTCCCCTACGATCCCGCCGAGCTGCGCGAGCGAAGCTACGACACGATCGCGATTCTGCTCGCAGCGGGCTTGGATCCGGCGCGCTGCACGCTGTTTCGCCAGTCCGACGTGCCTGCGCACAGCGAGCTGACCTGGCTGCTGTCGAGCCTCACCGAGCTGGGGCGCCTGCAGCGCATGCATCAATTTCGTGACAAGTCGCTGTCACAGCGTGAGCTCGTTTCGGCCGCTCTGCTGCTCTATCCCGTGCTGCAGGCCGCCGACGTGCTCGTCTATCGCGCGCACGAGGTGCCCGTCGGCGAGGACCAGCGCGAGCATCTGGAGTTGATGCGCGACGTGGCGCGGCGCTTCAACTCTCGCTACGGCGACGGCGAGGACGTGCTCGTGGTGCCCGAGCACCGCATTCCGCAGGTGGGTGCGCGGATCATGGACCTGCAGGACCCGACGCACAAGATGTCCACGTCGATCGGCTCGGTTCAGGGGACGGTGTACGTGCTCGACGAGCCCAAGGCGGTCGAGAAGAAGCTCAAGAGCGCCGTCACCGACTCCGGCGACGAGGTGCGGCGCGCGCCCGAGAAGCCCGGCGTCAGCAACCTGATCGAAATCCTCGCGGCCGTACGCGGCGTGGACCCCGCGGCGATCGAGATCGAGCTTGCTCAGGCGCGCTACGGCGAACTGAAGACGGCCGTCGCAGATGCCGTCAACGAGTACCTCGCCCCCGTACGCGAGCGCTATGCGCAGCTGCGCGGCGATGAGGCCGCGCTACAGCGGATACTCGGCGACGGCGCAGAGCAAGCGCAGGCGATGGCCGCCGAGACGCTCGCCGATGTGCGCGAGCGCATGGGCTTCGCCGGCGCACGTCAGGCGCGGACAGTAACTTGAGCGCATGAGCCTCGCCACGCTCGAGCTGGATCTGGAGGTCTTCACCGGGCCCTTCGACCTGCTGCTCACGCTGGTGCTGCGCGAAGAGATCGATCTGCTCGAGCTCGCGCTCGCGGAGGTCGTGCTCGCCTACCTCGACCACCTGGAGGAGCGCGGCGAGCTGGACCTCGAGACGGCGACCGAGTTCATTGTGCTGATCGCCGCGCTGCTGGAGCTGAAGTCGCGCCTGATGCTGGTGGGCGATGAGGAGCAGGAGCTCGACATCGAGCCCGAGCAGGCCGCCGAGGAGCTGCTCGCGCGGATGCTCGACGCGCGCCGCTACCGGTCGGCCGCCGCGCACCTCAGCGAGCTGCTCGCCGCCGAGCGAGGCGTGCGCTTTCGCGAGGCGCCGCTGCCACCCGGCCTGCGCCGCACGGTCGTCGCACCGGCCGACGGGTCGCAGAACCCCGATGTGCTCGGCGACGCGATGGGTCGCCTGCTGACGATGCCGCCGCAGATCAGCCTGCGCCACGTGTCCACACAGCGCGTCGCGGTGTCAGAGCGCCTCGCGCTGCTGCGCGGGCTGTTGCGCCGCGGCGCCTTCAGCTTCGATGAGGCGGTGCGCGGCGCCGACCGCATGACCGTCGCCGTGACGCTGTTCGCGTTGCTGGAGCTGTACAAGCGCGGCGAGGCCGACTGGGAGCAGGGCGAGAGCTTCGGCGAGATCGCCGTGCGCGCGCGCGACCAGACGCCAGGCGCCGGCTCGGTCTCGCTCGCCGGCGCCGCCGGAGGGCTGGCCGGGTGAGCGATGTGCCCGGCGAGGCACCACGACTCGCGCGCACGATCGAGTCGCTGCTGTTCCTGTCGACCGACCCGCTGAGCTCCGCCGAGCTCGCCGACGCGTCACAGGCGGGCGAGGGCGCCGTGGCGACCGCGCTGGCGCTGCTTGGGGAACGCCATTCGCCGGGCCACTCGGGCATCGTGCTGCGAGAGCTAGGCGGCGGCTGGACGTTCGCGTCAGACCCGGCATCCGAGGAGGCCGCACGGCGCCTGTTCAGCCGCCCGCGCGTGTCCACGCTGACGCCCGCACAGGCCGAGACGCTGGCGATCGTCGCCTACATGCAGCCGGTCTCGCGACCGGAGATAGCCCGTATCCGCGGCGTCAGCGCCGACTCCGCAGTCGCCACGCTGCTCGATCGCGGCCTGATCGAGGAGGCCGGGCACTCGCAGTTCGGCGCCGTCGTCTACCGCACGACGACGCAGTTCCTCAAGCTGTTCGGCTTGCGCGCGCTGGACGAGCTGCCGGACGTCGCGCGCTGGGACCCCACGCCTGAGGAGCAGGCCGAGCTGCGTGAGCGGCTGTTGCGCGCCGGCGAGGCGCGGGCCGGAGGCGAGTCGTAGGTGCGTGTGGGTGTGCGGTTGCGACTGCGATAGCGATCGTATATATGAGGTAGATACGGATGGCTGTCGGCGGCCTCTTTTTGCGCCCAATTCACGCATGCCGCGTTAACACCGGGGCTATCGCGCCTGCGCAGCGAGTTGGCCGCAAGCGGCGTCGATGTCGCGCCCGCGCGTGAGGCGGATGGTGGCGGGGATGTCGTTGGCGACGAGCGCGTCGCGGAAGGCGGCGATCGAGGCGCGCGAGGAGCCGTCGTAGGGCGATTCGGTCGGGTTGTAGGGAATCAGGTTGACCTTGAATATCGAGCGTTCGCCCGCGCGCTTGGGCGCGAGTGCGCGGGCCAGCGACAGGGCCTGCTCGTAGCGGTCGTTGACGCCAGCGAGCATCACGTACTCGATGAACACGCGCCTGCGCTTGCGCTCATAAAAGGCGCGGCAGGCGTCGATCACATCAGCCAACGGGTAGCGGTCGTTGACGGGCATCAGCTGCGAGCGCAGCGCCTCGTCGGCGGCGTGCAGCGACAGAGCGAGGCGCAGCGGCATGTCCTGCTCAGCGAGTCTTTCGATGCCGGGGATCCAGCCGACAGTGGAGATCGCCGTGTGCCGGTGGCCGATGCCGACGTCGGGCAGCCGTTCGCATGCCGCGAGCACGTTGTCGAGGTTGAGCATCGGCTCGCCCATGCCCATGAACACACAGTTGGTGACGCCCTGCGGTGCCGACTCCAGGCGGCGGAAATGCAAGGCCTGGTCGACGATCTCAGAGGCGGTGAGGTTGCGTGCGAACTTCATCTGCCCGGTCGCGCAGAAGGTGCACGTGAGCGGGCAGCCCGACTGCGAGGACACGCAGATCGAGCGGCGCCCGTCGCGGTAGCGCATCAGTACCGCCTCCAGGGGACGGTCGTCGGCCGTTGCGAACAGCGCCTTGACGGTGCCGTCGCTCGCGCGCGCCTCCTCACGCAGCGTCAGGCTCGAGAACGGCAGCTCGCGCTCGAGCGTCTCGCGCAGTGCCGCCGGCAGGTCGGTCATCTCGGCGAAGCTGCCTGCGCCGCGCGCGGTCCACGCCCATACCTGCTTGGCGCGGAAGCGCGGTTGGTCGTGCTCGGCGAGCGTCTTCTCCAGGAGAGACAGGTCCATGGTTTTGTAATGGTTGCAGCAGATGACCGATCTTCAGGAGCTGTGCCGATGACGCCGCGCGCCCGGACGCGCTGATGCGCCTTGTCAAGTACCTCGCGCACGCCGGCGTCGCCTCGCGCCGTGCGGCCGAGAAGCTGATCGCGCAGGGGCGCGTGAGCATCGACGGCGAAACCGTCGTGGACCCCGCGCGCGACGTCGGCGAGGCCAGCCGCGTGAGCGTCGACGGGCGTCAGCTGCAAGGCGCCGAGCGACGCGTCACGCTGATCCTGCACAAGCCCGTCGGCGTGGTCTCAACCGCGCGCGACACACACGGGCGCCGTACGGTGCTCGAGCTCGTCGGCGATCGGGGCGTGCGCCTGTACCCGGTTGGCCGTCTGGATGCCGACAGCAGCGGGCTGATCCTGCTGACCAACGACGGCGAGCTGGCCAACCGGCTGACACATCCGAGTTTCGAGGTCCCGAAGACCTACCGAGCGACGCTCGGCGGACCTGCGATCGCAGATCGCACGTTGCGCCGCCTGCGCGAGGGCGTGCTGCTCGACGACGGGCCGACGGCGCCGGCGCGCGCGCGCCGCGTGGGCGAGCGCGGGCTCGAGTTGACGATCCACGAGGGCCGCAACCGTCAGGTGCGCAGGATGTGTGACGCGGTCGGGCACCCGGTGCTCGAGCTGGTGCGGGTGAGCTTCGGGCCGCTGCGTCTGGACGGGTTGCACGAAGGCGAGCACCGGCCGCTCAGCGAGGGCGAGCTGGGGCTGCTGCGAGCGCTCTGACACAATCGCCCGCATGCGACTGTTCGCCCTGCGCGGCGCCAACAGCGTCGAGCGCAACGACGCCCAGGACATTCTCGACGCGACGACCGAGCTGATGCGCGAGATCATGCAGCGCAACGGCTTGGAGCCCGAGAAAGTCGTCTCGTGCATCTTCACGGCGACCAACGACCTCAACGCCGAGTTCCCGGCGGTCGCCGCGCGCGGTCTGGGCTTTGAGGGCGTGCCGCTGCTGTGTGCGCGGGAGATTGCCGTGCCGCGCTCGCTGCAGCACGTGATCAGGGTGCTGATCCACTACTACGCCGAGGACGATCACAGCCCCCAGCACATCTACCTCGGCGCGGCCAGCGCCCTGCGTACCGACCTGGAGGCGGCACAATAGGCGCGTGGCACTCGAGTTCTCAGAGCGTGTAGGCAGGCTTCCCAGCTATCCGGTCGCCGGCGGCTACGCCGAGGACGCGCCGCTGGTGCGCCTGGCAAGCAACGAGTCGCCCTACCCGCCGCTACCGGAGGTGCGCGCGGCGATCGAGCGGGCGCTGGGCACGCTCAACCGCTACCCCGACCCGTCCAACTCGCAACTGCGCAAGCGCCTGAGCGACCGTTACGGCGTACCCCAATCGCGTATCGCGATCGGCAACGGCTCGTGCGACATCCTGCTGGCGGCGGGCGAGGCGCTGCTGGAGCCCGGTGCGGAGCTCGTCTACTCGTGGCCTTCGTTCTCGGTGTATCCGCACCTGGGTGCCGCCTCCGGTGCGCGCACGGTGACCGTCGCGCTCGACGACCAGGCTCGCCACGACCTGCCGGCGATGTTGCGTGAGATCACCGTCGCGACGCGCCTGGCGATCGTGTGCAACCCGAACAACCCGACGAGCACGGCGATAGGACTCGAGCAGATCGCGGACTTCCTTGCCGAGGTTCCGCCGCACGTGTGCGTGATCGTCGACGAGGCCTACTGCGAGTTCAACCTGCTGTCGGACCCCGATGCGTCGATCGATCTGCTCGCCCACCACCCCAACCTGATGCTGCTGAGGACGTTCTCCAAGGTGCACGGGTTGTGCGGGCTGCGTGTCGGCTTCGCGCTGTGCGGCTCTGAGCGCCTGGTGGCGGCGCTGGACCAGGTGCGCCAGCCGTTCTTCTGCAACGCGCTCGCGCAGGCGGCAGCGCTAGAGGCGCTGGAGCACCAGGACGCGGTAATCGATCGAGTCGCGCGCAACGTCGCCGAGCGCATCTCCGTGGACGAGCGCCTGCGCGCGCTGGGCGTGCAGCCGGCCGAGTCGCAGGCGAACTTCTGCTGGTTCTCAGTCGGAGACGAACGCGACGAGCAGGCGGTCATGCATGGCCTGCAGGAGCGCGGCGTGCTCGTGCGCGGCGGGACAGCACTCGGCGAGGCCGGGGCGCTCCGCGTCACTTACGGCACGCCGGAGGAGAACGGGCGCTTTTTGGAAGCGCTTGCCGAGCTGCTGTGAAGGTGCTACAACGTCCGACGAGGACCATGCCTGACGCCGTCACCGCATCCACTCGCAGTTCTCTCGTGCGCGCCGCGCGGTCCTATCGCGCCCTCACCTGGCGATTTAGCTAGGCGCTTCGGCCTCGGCCCCTCCGTGAGCGGGGCCGGTGGGCCGCATCGCGTCCCCGCGACAGGGGACCGAGCGCCTTCATCCGGGCGGAAGCGCCCACTCGCGAGCCACAGCGCGAGCGCCACGCAGCCGGCCGGCGAGGCCGGCGTTCGCAGAGCGCCGGCCCAGCCGGTTCTCAGACCATGACTTCGGGATAGTTGAAAGGATGAATCGATGATGATCGTGATGAAGGAGACCGCGACCGAGCAGGAGGTTGAGGCGGTCGTCGAGAAAATCGAGAGCGCGGGTGCGCTGGCCCATCGCATCGTCGGTGCTCGCCTGACCGTGATCGGCGCGATCGGCGACGTCGAGCAGGATGTGAGCATCGACGGGATGGGGCTTGAGGGGCAGCCAGGCGTCGACCGCGTGATGCCGATCCTCAAGCCGTACAAGCTCGCTTCGGCGCAGATCACCCACGGCGAGCGGTCAGTGCTGGACATCGGCGGACGCAAGGTCGGCGGCGAGAACTTCGCGCTGATCGCCGGACCGTGCACGGTCGAGTCGCGCGAGCAGATGCTGCAGACGGCGCACGTCGTACACGACGCCGGCGCGACGCTGCTGCGCGGTGGCGCATACAAGCCGCGCACTTCGCCCTACGCCTTCCAGGGCCTCGGCCAGGAGGGCCTGCGGCTGCTCGCCGAGGCCAAGGCCGAGACCGGTCTGCCGATCGTGACCGAGCTGATGGACATGCGCGACATCGATGCCGTGCTGGAGGTCGCCGACGTCGTGCAGATCGGCGCCCGCAACATGCAGAACTACCCGCTGCTGGCCGAGGTCGGCCGTTCGGGGCGCCCAGCGCTGCTCAAGCGGGGGCTGTCCGCGACGCTCGACGAGCTGCTGATGGCCGCCGAGTACATCCTCAAGGAAGGCAATCCCAACGTGATGCTCTGCGAGCGCGGCATCCGCACGTTCGAGAACGCCTACCGCTTCACGCTGGACCTGATGGCTGTGCCGGTGCTCAAGGAACTCTCGCACCTGCCGGTGATCGTCGACCCCAGCCACGCCGCCGGGCGGCGCGAGCTGGTGCGCCCGCTGTCGCTGGCGGCCGCGGCGGTCGGCGCGGACGGGATCATCGTGGAGGTCCATCCGAACCCCGACGAGGCCATCTGCGACGGCCCGCAGGCGCTGCGAGCGGAGGAGTTCGCCGACTTCGCCGCTGCGGTCGAGCAGGCGGCGGCGCTCGCGGGCAAGGCGCTCAGCGTCGTCTGATCGGCTGGGCGGCTCGTTGAACGTAAGCGTGCTGGGGGTCGGGCTGATTGGCGGCTCAATCGGCCTGGCTGCCCGGCGCCGCGCCGGTGCGCGCGTGTGCGGTTACGACCCCGATCGCGCTGTGCTGGACCGCGCGCTGGCGCTGGGGGCGATCGACAGCGCGGCGGACGACCTCGCCGGCGCGGTGCGCGACGCCGACGTGGTGTTCGTCGCCGCGCCCGTCGGCGCCCTGGCCGGAGCGGTGGCCGCGGCGCTGGCCGGCGCGGGCGAGGACTGCGTGGTCAGCGATGTCGGGTCGACCAAGCGCATCGTCGCCGCGGACGTCGCCGACGAGCGCTTCATCGGCGGGCATCCGCTGGCGGGCGCCGAGACCGCCGGCGTTGAGCACGCCCGCGAGGACCTGTTCGATGGCGCCGTGTGGTACCTGACGCCTGCGGCGACGAGCACGGGCGTGCTGTACGAGCGTCTGCATCGCCTGCTGACGTCGATCGGCGCGCGCCCGGTGGCGATCGACGCCGAGACGCACGACCGGCTGCTGGCGGTCGTGTCGCACCTGCCGCACGCGATCGCCAACGTACTCGTGGCACAGGCGGCGGGAGCGCTGGGCGACGCCTCGCAGCGTCGCGTCCCGGCCGTCGGCCCGAGCTTTCGCGACGCGACGCGCGTCGCGGGCGCCAACAGTGCGATCTGGACGGACATCTACCTGGCCAACCGCGACGCGCTTATCGCTGCGATCGACTCCTTCGCCGAACGTCTGGACGAGCTGCGCGCAGCGCTCGTCGCCGGCGACGGCGACGCGCTCACGGCGTGGAACGATGCGGCCCGCGCCGATCGCGACGAGCTGCTGGGGGCCGGTATGACGGGTGGGCCGGTGAGCGAGCTGCGCGCATCGGTGCCCAACACGCCGGGCGTGATCGCGGAGATCGCTCTCGCGCTGGGGCGCGCGGGCGTGAACATCCGCGACATGGCGCTGTCGCCCTCGCAGGACAACAGCCAGGGGGTCGTGGCCCTGTGGATCGGCGGCGAGGACGACGCGGCGCGGGCCGAGCGGCTGATCGGCGATCTTGGCTTCCCGGTCGCGCGGGCATGATGGGCAGACGATGAACGCGCGCTTCGAGCCGGGCAAAGGCCTCACGGGAGAGCTGCGCGCGCCGCCGGACAAGTCGATCTCCCACCGCGCGGCGCTGCTCGGTGCGATGGCCTCCGAGCCGGTGCGCATCGAGCGCTACCTGCACGCTGCGGACACCGATTCGACGCTGGCCGCTGTACGCGCACTCGGGGCGCTCGTCGAGCTGCGCGGCGAGGAGGTGGTGATCCGCGGTACGGGGCTGCGCGAGGCGCGTGAGCCAGACGCGACGATAGACGTGGGCAACGCTGGGACCCTGCTGCGGCTGCTGCCCGGCTGGCTGGCGGCGCAGGAGGGGCGATCGTTCACGCTCGACGGCGACGAGTCGATCCGCCGGCGGCCGGTCGACCGGATCGCCGAGCCGCTGCGCGCGATGGGCGCCCAGCTGAGCGCGCGCAGCGGGCGCTTCACGCCGCTGGTCGTGCGCGGCAGCCATCTGCGGGCGATCTCCTACGACCTGCCGGTCGCCAGCGCTCAGATCAAGTCGTGCGTCCTGCTGGCGGCGCTGGCGGCCGACGGGGCGACGACGCTGTCAGAGCCCTCTCGCAGCCGCGACCACACCGAGCGCATGCTGCTGCGCGCCGGCGTGGGCATCCACAGAAATGGGCGCCACGTGACGGTGGTCAACGCCGACGAGCTGCTGCTCGGCGACGTGCGCGTCCCGGGCGACCCCAGCTCTGCGGCCTTTCTGATCGCCGCCGGGGTACTCGTGCCGCACTCGCGCCTGCTGATCGGCGACGTCGGCGTCAACTGGACGCGCACGGGCTTCATGCGCATCGTCAGGCGGATGCAGGGCATCGTGCTGGGCGACCTGGAGGACGAGACGGGTGAGCTGGTCGGCGAGGAGCCGGTCAGCGACCTCGATGTCGCGCACGGCGCGCTCGAGGGGACGGTCGTGGAGGCCGACGAGGTCCCGCTGGCGATTGACGAGCTGCCGCTGGTCGCCCTGCTGGGATGCTTCGCCGAGGGGGAGACGATCGTGCGGGGAGCGCAGGAGTTGCGCGTCAAGGAGTCCGACAGGATCGCCGGCGTCGTCGAGGGTCTACGGGGGCTCGGTGCGGAGATCGAGGCGACCGATGACGGCTTTGCCGTGAGCGGCACGGGTGGACTGCGCGGCGGGACGATCGATGCCAAAGGCGACCACCGCATGGCGATGATGGGGGCGGTCGCCGGGCTGGCCTCTGAGGAGGGGGTGCAGGTGCTGGGCATGGAGGCCGCGGCGGTGTCCTATCCGCAGTTCGCCGAGGATCTGGCGGGGCTTTGCTCATAGCGATCGACGGGCCGGCCGGCGCCGGCAAGTCGACGGTGGCCCGCGCGGTCGCGCGCGAGCTCGGCTTTACCTACCTGGACAGCGGGGCGATGTACCGCTGCGTGGCTTTGCTGGCACTGGCGGAGCCCGACGCCGAGCCGGCGCGGCTGGCACGCGCCGCGCGCATCGAGTTTCCCGCGCCGGACACCGTGCTGCTCGACGGCCGCGAGGTGAGCGGCGAGATTCGTACGCCTGCCGTATCACAGGCGGCGTCGGCCGTCGCGCGCGACGCGGGCGTGCGCGAGGCGTTGGTCGCGACGCAGCGCGCGATGATCGCGACGGGCGACTGGGTGGCGGAGGGGCGCGACATCGGCACGGTGGTTGCGCCGGACGCGGCCGTGAAGGTCTTTCTCACGGCCAATGCACAGGAGCGCGCGCACCGCCGCGCGGCCGAACTCGGTGCAGACGAGGCGACTGTGCTGGCCGAGCAGGCGATGCGCGACCAGCGCGACATCGAGCGCGAGCACAGCCCGCTGCGCGCCGCCGAGGGGGCCGTCGTGCTGGACTCGACGGGCATCGACGCCGAGCAGGTCGTGCAGCAAATCGCCGCCCTTGCGCGGGCCGCTCGCAGCAGCAGCTGAGGTGCGCGGCTCGCGCCGCCAAGCGGGCGCGATGCGCAGCGCTATTGCCGGAGCGCTGCTCGCGCCGGGCATACTGGCCGGATGAAGGTCGCAATCGTCGGTTACCCGAATGTCGGCAAGTCCTCGCTGATCAACCGCCTCACGGGCACGCGCGAGGCTGTCGTACACGAGCGCCCGGGCGTAACGCGCGACCGCAAGGAGCTCGACTGCGAGTGGAGCGGTCGCCAGTTCAAGCTGATCGACACCGGTGGCGTGGACTTCGAGGACGAGGACCCGCTGGCCGGCTCGATTCGCGACCAGGCGCGCGCGGGCCTGGCCGAGGCGCAGGTGGCGGTGCTGGTGGTCGATGCGCGCGCGGGGGTGCGTCCGGGCGATGAGGAGATGGCCGACCTGCTGCGGCGCTCGCCGCTGCCGACGATCGTCGCGGCGAACAAGTGCGACGGGGTCGCCGAGCTGCCGCTGGCGACCGAATTTCACCGCCTGGGGCTGGGCGAGCCGCTGGCGGTCTCGGCCGCACAGGGTCTCGGCACGGGCGACCTGCTCGACCGGATCGTCGAGCTGCTGCCCGAGGGTGAGGAGGAGATCGACGACGACGTGGTGCGCCTGGCGGTCATCGGGCGCCCGAACGTGGGCAAGTCCTCGCTGGTCAACCGCTTCCTCGGCGAGGAGCGGGTGATCGTCTCAGAGGTCGCGGGCACCACGCGCGACGCGATCGACATGCCGCTGCTGGTCGGCGATCGCAAGCTGACGCTCGTCGACACGGCGGGCATGCGCCGCCAGTCGAAGGTCGCCGACTCGGTTGAGTACTACACGGCGCTGCGCTCCCAGCGCGCAGCCGAGCGCGCGGATGTGGCGCTTGTCGTGTGCGATGCGACCGACGGGGTGACCTCGCAGGACCTGCGCGTGGCGGAGCTGGCGATGAAGGCCGGCTGCGCGACGGCGATCGTGCTGAACAAGTGGGACATCCGCGAGGGCAGCGAGGACGACCTGGACTTCGAGCGCGCGCACGTGGCCGAGAAGCTGCGCCTGCGCCCGCGCGTGATGACGGCCAGTGCGAAGACCGGCAGGCACGTTTCGCGGCTGCTGACCGAGGCGATCGCGCTCGGCGACCGCATGGCCGGACGCATCCCGACACCGGAGCTCAACCGCTTTCTCGCCGAGGCCGTGCAGGCGCGCCAGCCGCCCGTGGGGACGCGCCGGGGCTCCAGCCAACACCGCCTGAAGCTGATCTACATGACGCAGATCGCCGAGCGACCGCCGCGTTTTGCGATCCAGGTCAACTCGCGCACCCGCGTGACGCGCGATTACGCCTACTTTCTGGAGAACAGGCTGCGCGCCCGCTATGCGATGGACGGCATTCCTTTGATAATCGACTTTGTCGAGCGGGGTCAGCGCGGGCGCTCGGACGCGCGCGCGGCCGGCAGGGGAGAGCCCTCCGGCGGCGCGCGGACGGCCAGCGGCCGGCGCTGACGGGCTCCCGCGCTTGCTTCCCCTAGACTTTCCCGGCTCTCGACGGTCCCTGCCCTGACGCAACGAAACTGGAGTCGATTCCCGCTGCCATGACCGCGCTTTCTGACAACGAATTCCTGTTCACGTCCGAGTCCGTAACCGAGGGTCACCCGGACAAGATCGCCGATCAGATCTCCGACGGCGTGCTCGACGCCGTGATGAAGGACGACCCGTACGGCCGCGTGGCGTGCGAGACGCTCGTGAACACGGGACTGATCGTCGTCTCCGGCGAGATCTCCACAGATACCTATGTGGACATCCAGGAGATCGCACGCGAGACGGTCCGCAAGATCGGCTACACCGATGCGGATCTCGGCTTCTCGGCTGACTCGTGCGCGGTGCTCAACGCGATCGACAAGCAGTCCGCGGACATCGCGCAGGGCGTTGACAAGGCTTATGAGGCGCGCACCGATGCAAGCGACGAGGACGAGCTCGACGTCGCCGGCGCGGGCGATCAGGGGATGATGTTTGGCTACGCGAGCACCGAGACCGAGGCGCTGATGCCGCTGCCGATCTCGCTCGCCCACCGCCTGGCCGAACGCCTGGCGGCTGTGCGCAAGACGGGCACGCTGGACTACCTGCGCCCGGATGGCAAGACGCAGGTGAGCGTGCGCTACGAGGACGGAAAGCCCGTCCAGATCGAGAAGCTGCTGATCTCCACCCAGCATGCCGAGGGTGCCGAGGCGCTGATTCCCGACGACCTGTGGGAGCACGTCGTCGAGCCGATCCTTCCCGACGGGATGTATGACCCGGCACAGTTGCGCAAGAATTTCCTGGTCAACCCGACGGGCCGCTTCGTGATCGGCGGACCGGTCGGCGATGCGGGGCTGACGGGGCGCAAGATCATCGTTGACACCTATGGCGGGATGGCCCGCCACGGCGGCGGGGCGTTCTCCGGCAAGGATCCGTCGAAGGTCGACCGCTCGGCGGCCTACGCGGCGCGCTGGGTCGCCAAGAACATCGTTGCCGCGGGGCTGGCCGAGCGCGCGGAAGTCCAGGTCGCATACGCGATCGGCGTCGCACACCCGGTGTCGGTGATGGTCGAGACCTTCGGCACCGAGCTGGAGGGCGCGACGCGCGGGCAGATCGCGCGCGCGGTCGACGAGGTGTTCGACCTGCGTCCTGGCTCGTTTCGCGAGGAGCTCAACCTGCACCGCCCGATCTACCAGAAGACCGCTGCCTACGGGCACTTCGGGCGCGACGACCACGACTTCACGTGGGAGCGCACCGACAAGGCCGACGCCCTGCGCTCAGCCGCCGGGCTCTAGCGCCCTGAGTCAGCCGCCGCCCGGTCTATGGTCCGGCGGTGTCCTGCATCGCCCAGGTGGAGCCGATGACGACGGCCCGCGCACTGCGCGGGCCGTTTGACTACCGCCTGCCCGAGGAGCTGCGCGACGGCACCGTCGACATCGGCTCGATGCTCGTCGTGCCATTCGGCCGGCGCGAGGTGCTGGGGGTCGTCGTGGGCCTGGCGGAGACCAGCGAGGTGTCGGCCGAGAAGCTGCTCGCACCGCTGCGCGCGCTTGAGCTGGGCGTGCCGGCCGAGATGGTCGCGCTGGCCGAATGGATCGCCGCGGAGTACTGCTCGACGCTCTCGCGTGCGCTCGGCCTGGTGCTGCCGCCCGGTGCGACGCGCCGGCTCAGCGGGCGCAAGCGTCGTGCGGTCAAGCGCTCAGAGCACCTCGCGGTGGGGGCGCGCTCGCCCCGGGCACCTACGCTCAACGGTGAGCAGCGTGCCGTGCTCGACGTGCTGGCGGACGCGCTCGCGGCGCGCACGGCGCATGCACGCCTGCTGCACGGCGTGACGGGGTCCGGGTAAGACGGAGATCTACCTGCGAGCAGCCGACGTGGCGCTCCAGCAAGGACGAGGCGCGATCGTGCTCGTCCCGGAGATCGCGCTGACACCGCAGATCGTCGGACGCTTCATCGAACGCTTCGGCGACACGGTTGCGGTGATGCATTCGCAGCTGCGACCCGGTGAGCGCTACGCAGAATGGCGGCGCCTGCGCGAGGGCGAGGCGCGCATCTGCGTCGGCCCGCGCTCGGCGGTGTTCGCGCCGATCGAACGGCTCGGCCTGATCGTCGTCGACGAGGAGCACGACGCCTCCTACAAGCACGAAGGCGACCCGCGTTATGACGCGCGCGACGTCGCCGCAGAGCGGGCGCTGAGAAGCGACGCCGTGCTGCTGCTCGGCAGTGCCACACCGCGCGCGGAGAGCGCTCGCCGCGTCGCCCGTTCGACGCTGCGCCGGCGCGTGGATGGGCGCCCGCTGCCGGCGGTCGAGGTGCTGGACATGCGCGGCGACCGGACGGATGCCGACCGGCCGATCGGCCAGCAGGGCCTGCACCCGGCGACGGCGCAGGCGCTGAGCGAGGTGCGTGCGGCGCGTGCGAAGGCGATCGTGCTGCTCAACCGCCGCGGCTGGTCGAACTTCCTCTCATGCCGCTCGTGCGGGCGCGTGTGGGGCTGTCCGCACTGCGATGTTGCGCTGGTGCTGCACCGTGCCGGAGGCTTCGTCGCGTGCCACCACTGCGGCCATCGCGAGCGCGCGCCGCAGCGCTGCGACGCGTGCTCGTCGACCGCGGTCGCGCGCCACGGCGCGGGCACCGAGCGCCTGCAGCACGAGCTCGCCGCTGTGCTCGACGCGGACGGGTCATTTCCGATCTTCCGCCTGGACGCCGACGTTGTGTCCGGGCCCGGGACCGCCGCCCAGGCTGCAGCGCCGCCGCCCGCGAGCGGCGCAGCGCCCGCAGCCGACGTGCAGGGTGGTGTGGGTGCCTTGTTGCGGCGCTTCGAGGCGGCCGACTGCGGCGTGCTTATCGGCACGCAGATGGTCGCCAAGGGGCACGACTTCCCGGACGTGACACTCGGCGTCGTGCTCGATGCGGACGCGACGCTGCGCTTCCCCGACTTCCGCGCGGAGGAGCGCACGTTCGCGCTGATCGCCCAGCTCGCGGGGCGTGTCGGGCGTGGCGGGGAGGGACGCGTGCTCGTGCAGACGATCGCTCCTGACGCGCGGGCGATCGTGCACGCCGCGCGCCACGACAGCGACGGCTTTCAGGAGGGCGAGCTGCAGCGTCGCGAGGCGCTGAGCTATCCGCCGTACTCGCATCTGATCCGGGTCGTCTGCTCGGCCGAGCGCTCCGATCGCGCGCGCGCCGCCGCGGCGGCCGTGCGCGAGCGCTTCGCCACGCACGCGAGCGACTCCGGCGCGGGCGCCGCGACAGTGCTCGGCCCGGCATCTCTGTTTCGCCTGCGCGGCCGCGAGCGTGAGGTGCTCGTGGTCAAGGCGACAGAGCGTCGCGGTGCGGTGCATGCTGTCGGCGAGGCCGTGCGCGACGTGTCGGGCGGGCGCGAGCATCAGGGTGTGAACTTCAGCGTGGACGTCGATCCGCAGTAGCGTGCCTGAGAGGTAGCATTCGCCTCCGCGAAATCTAGAACGGGGGCAGAATGGCTGGCTCGGGGGACGGCGCGAGCGCCGCAGGCATGCAGCGTGGCGGGTTTGTCGGCGCGGCGATCGCGGTGTTGGCCGTGTCGCTGCTCGTGTCGCTCGGCGCCGGAAGCGCCGGCGCGGTCGTCGCGAAGATCGGCGGGCAGGGGTATGGCATCACGCCAGTCGGCACCCGCAACGAAGCAAGCCTCCTGGCACGGGCCGGGGCCACGGGATCGGGTGCACACGCATTCGACGAACCGCCGTTCGGCGGCTCGCAGCTGGTGAACCTCGAAGGCGGACCGGTGATGCACAGCGTCACGACACACGTCGTCTACTGGGACCCGTCACAGTCTGAGTTCACAAGCACGACAACGGGAATCGTGGACGGCTTCTTCACCGACGTCGCACACGACAGCGGTCTGCCCACCAACGTGTTCGGTGTGGCGGCCCAGTACACCGACTCCGCTGGGCATGCCGCCTACAGCTCGACGTTCGGCGGGGCGCTGACCGACAGCAACCCCTACCCGACGAGCGGAAACTGCACGACACCAAACGAAGTCGACAAAGGGCCCTACGCGACGTGCCTGTTCGACGAACAGCTCCAGCACGAGCTCGCCGGATTCATCGAAGAACGCACGCTGCCGACCGGCCCGACGCAGCTGTACTTCGTCCTATTGCCGCACAACGTCGCGACCTGCCTGAACGAAACGGTCGAAGGCAAACTGGTCTGCTCCAACAACTTCTACTGCGCCTACCACAGCTACATCGATCCGGGCTCGCCCGAAGAGATCATCTACGCGGACATTCCCTTCTCGCTGCTCGATTCGAACTTCGCCAAGGGCTGCCAATCCGACGGCAACGGTGCGATCCAGCTGCCTAACGGCGACAAAGGGACGAGCAATACGGAAACCAGATTCGCCGACGTTGCGCTGAAGTACTTGAGCCATGAGTACATCGAGGCCGTCACCGATCCGCTGGTGAATTTCGACACAGCGTGGGTCGATGCGCGCGGCCGCGAGATCGGCGATAAGTGTAACTCCACGCCGGGGGCCGGGGAAGAAGGCTTTCCGGAACTCGATGAGAATGCGTTCAGACCGACCCTGGGAGGGACGGCGGGGACCGGCACGCTGTTCGACCAGTCGATCGGAGCGCTTCCTGGGCACTACTACCTGCAGAGCCAGTGGGACAACGCCGGCAAAGCCTGCCTGATGAGGCCGCTGGCGCTCAGTGAAGCGACGCTGGCCGTGCCCGCAGCGACGGCCGGATCCCCGGCGAGATTCAGCGCCGGCGCAAATGACCCGTACCACGACTTCCAGCCGGCGTGGAGCTTCGGCGACGGCGGTACGGCCGTGGGCCCGTCGCCGAGCCACACCTACGCCGCCGCGGGCCAATACACGGTGACGATGACACCCGAGGACGGTCTCACGGGTTCGACGGCGTCTGCCGTCGGTTCAACGATCACCGTCGCGCCGGCGCCGACCGGGACAGCTCCGACGCCGCCGGAATCATCCGCTTCCGCGACTTCCACGGCATTGACCTCGACGACTTCCAGCTCAACTCCCGCTCTCGCGCCCCCCGCGCCGGACAGCGCGTTCGTCGCCAGAACGGGCACGCTGAATGCGGCGACCGGTGCGATCGCCTTCTCAGAGAGCGTGGACGACCCCGGCACGTTGAGCTGGCTGGCGACGTTCGCGAACGGCAGGTTCGGTGCGTTCGCCTCGAGCAGATGCAAGGAGGGCTTGGTCAAGCTGGCCGGCAAATGCCGCCCCGCGAAGATTGTGTTCGCGACCGGGAGGCGGTCGGTGCCCGACGCGGGCACGGTGAGCTTCACGCTCAAACCGAGCGCCTCGGCGGAGAGGGCATTGAAGAACGCCCTGAAGAAAGACAGGGGAGTGCCGGTCTCGGTCGCGCTTTCGTTCAGCTCCTCGCGCGGCGGCGCTGCCGTCACTCACATCCTGACGATCGTCGCCAAACTCAAGAAATAACGTCGCGGACGCGCGGGCGCGAGCCTCATAAACTGGCTGGCATGGCCCCAGAGGACCGACACCCCGCGTCCGAGCCGGAGCTCGAGGAGCTGCCAATCCCGGCATCGGAGGCCGCCGACGTCGAGGTCGAGCGCGAGGGCGATGCGCCCGAGCCCGACGAGCTGGATGCCGAGACGCGCGAACGGCGCGATCGCGCGCTCGCGTTCGTGCGCAAGCTCGGCGACCCGGTGCTGCGGGCGACCGCGCTGCCGGTTGAGCGCTTTGACGAGGCGCTGCAGCGCGAGGTGCAGCGCATGGGCGCGCTGATGCACGACGCGCTCGGCGTTGGGCTGGCGGCGACGCAGCTCGGCGTGCTGCACCGCGTGCTCGTGTATCGGGCCTACCCCGAGGACCCTCTGACGGCGCTCGTCAACCCGGTGATCGAGTGGCGCAGCGAGGAGCTGGAGGCGGCCGAAGAGGGGTGTCTGAGCCTGCCGGGTGTGCACGTCGAGGTCGAGCGCGCAGCGCGTGTGCGCGTGCGCGCGCGCGACGAGCACGATGCGGAGCTCGAGGTCGAGGCCGAGGGGCTGACGGCGCGCGTGATCCAGCACGAGATCGACCACCTCGACGGTGTGCTGATCCTCGACCGCATCTCGCGCGAGGCGCGCAAGGAGGCGATGCGCGCGATGCGCGAGGCGCAGGAGACGGCGAGCGCGGTCTGAGGACCGCCGCTCGCGTGCCTTGAGCACGGTCTTCCTCGGCACCAGCGACTTCGCGGCGACGATCCTCGCGCGCCTCGCTGAGCGTCCCGAGCATCGCCCGGTGCTTGTGCTCACGCGCCCGGACCGTCCTCGCGGGCGCGGACGCAGGCTCGCGTCACCGCCGGTCGCCGATCGCGCGCGCGAGCTTGAGATCGCGCTCGAGCAGCCCGACAGCATCAACGACGCGCAGACCGTGGCGCGGATTGCCTCGGCCGAGCCGGACGCGGTCATCGTGTGCGCGTTTGGCGCGCTGATCAAGGAGCCGTTGCTGTCGGCCCATGAGCTGCTCAACGTGCACCCGTCGCTGCTGCCGCGCTGGCGCGGCGCGGCGCCGATCGAGCGGGCGATCATGGCCGGTGATGCCCAGAGCGGGGTGTCGATCATGCGGCTGACCGCCGGGCTGGACAGCGGGCCGGTGTGTCTGGAGGGACTCGAGCCGATCGCGGCGCGCGACACGTATGGCTCGCTGGCGATGCGACTGGCGCAGGTCGGTGGCGAGCTGCTCGTCCGGGCGCTCGACCGCAAGGCCGAAGGTGCACTGCAGTTCGCCGAGCAGAACGACGCCGGCGTGACCTACGCGGAGAAGATCGCCGCCGAGGACCGGCTGCTCGATCCGGCACGCCCTGCCGTGGAGCTCGAGCGCGTCGTTCGCGCGCTCACGCCGCACATCGGCGCGCGCGTGCAGCTCGCCGACGGCAGTCTGCTCGGCGTGCACGAGGCCGCGCTTTCCAGCGACGAGGATGCCCCCGGCGTGCACCCCGGGATCGCCGAGCGCGACGGGCGTCTGCTGCTTCAGTGCAGTCCGGGCACGCTGCAGCTGCTCGGCGTTCAGCCGGCCGGTGGGCGGGCGATGGACGCGAGCGCCTACCTGCGCGGACGCGGCCTGCCGGGCCGTCTGTAGTCCGCCGCCGACGCGGGCACCTGCGTGCCGGGTCTCAGACGCGGGTCGGGCTGCGCCTCGCCGGGCTGGGTGCAGAGCGGGATCACGCCCGCCCACGCTGCCAGCGCGTAGTCGGGCTCGTCGTCGAGCGGCGGGCCGGTGCGGACCTTCGCCGAGGCCTCCTCGATCGGCAGCGCGAGCACCGACGTAGCCTTCAGCTCGTTCTCGTCCGGCGCACGCACTTCGGCCCAGCGGCCGGGCACGATGTGCTCGACGATCGCCTTCAGCGCGGCCAGCTTCTCCGCCTGGGACTCGACGGCGCGCGCCGTTCCCAGCAGCATCGCCGAGCGGTAGTTGGCCGAGTGGTGCATCGCCGCGCGCGCGAGCACGAGGCCGTCGAGCAACGAGACGGTCAGGCACACCTGCGTGCCCGCTCGCAAGGCACGCAGGGTGCGGCCTGCCGTCGAGCCGTGCAGGTAGACGACGTCGCCGTCGCGAGCATGCAGCGTGGGGATGACGTACGGCTGACCGTGCTCGTCGGCGATCCCCAGGTGGGCGATCAGCGCCTCGTCGAGGATCGCGTCGATCGCCGCGCGCTCATGGCTTCCGCGTTCGCGCTTGCGGCGCAGTCGCACGCGGTCGCTGGCGGGCGCGACGGGCACAGGCGCGGGGGCCGACGGGGCGGGGCGATTGGGCTGTTGCGACCGTGGTGTCGCCATCGCGCTTCTCCTATCTGTCATAGTACAGATATATGACTGAGCTGAAACAGTATCGAAAGCCGGCCGGCAGCGCGGCGGAGCTCGTCGCCGGGGTGGAGTCGGCCATGGCACGCGGCGAGCTGGCGCCGGGCCAGCGGCTTCCTTCGGTCAGGCGCCTGGCGGCCGAGGTCGGCCTGAGCCCCGTGACCGTCTCGGCGGCGATCGCCGAGCTGCGCCGCCGGGGCTTGGTGGTGACCGAGCCGCGGCGCGGCACGCGCGTCGGCGAACGCCCGCCGATCGGCGCGGCGCGTCCACCGCTGCCGGTTCCGCCGGGCGCCCGCGACCTGTCGCTTGGCAATCCCGACCCGGCGTTGTTGCCGGATCTGGGCCAGGCGCTCGCGCGCACGCAGTTGCCCGTCCGCCTGTACGGCGAGCCGGCGGCCCTACCCGAGCTCGTGCAGCTCTCGCGCGAGCAGCTGCGAGCCGACGGCATCGCCGCAGACTCGGCATGCATCGTCAGCGGCGCGCTCGATGCGATCGAGCGGGTGATCGATGCGCATCTGCGTCCCGGCGACCGGGTTGCGGTGGAGAGCCCCGGCTACGCATCTCTGTTCGATCTGCTGCGTGCCCGCGGGCTCGCGCTCGAGCCGGTGGCGATCGACGAGCTGGGAATGCGCCCCGAGGCGCTGGAGGCGGCGTTGCAGCGCGGCGCATCGGCTGCGATCGTCACCCCACGCGGGCAGAATCCAACAGGCGCGGCGCTCGACGCTCGCCGTGCGGGCGAGCTGCGCGGCGTGTTCGAGCGCATGCCCGACACGCTGGTGATCGAGGACGACCACCTCGGCCCGGTCGCCGGCAGCGCCCTGCACACGACGGTCACAGGCCGGCGTCGCTGGGCGGCGACGCGCTCGGTCGCCAAGGCTCTCGGCCCCGACCTGCGTGTGGCCGTGCTGGTGGGCGACGCGCAGACGATCGCGCGCGTGCAGGGGCGCCAGCAGTGCGGTCCAGGCTGGGTCAGCCACATCTTGCAGCGCCTGGTGCTCGAGCTGTGGCGCGACGAGGCGGTGCTCACGTTGATCGAGCGCGCCGCCGCGACCTACGCGACGCGGCGCGAGTCGCTGTTGCTGGCTTTGCGAGAACGCTCGCTCGCCGCCGTGGGACGCGTCGGGGCTGAACGTGTGGCTCCCTGTCGCAGACGAAACGGCTGTAGTCGGCACGCTGCTGCAGCGCGGCTGGGTGGTTGCGCCGGGTGCGCCGTTTCGCCTGGGCGCCGGCGCGCCCGCGATCCGCGTGACGACCGCCACGCTGGCCGATGACGAGGCGCAGCGATTGGCCGACGACCTGGCCGCGACGCTGTCGGGCGCGCCCGCGACGCGCGCCGGATAGCGATGATGGGAGCCGTGCCAAGAACGCCGAGCACCGCGATCGCCCCTGCGCGGCGCTGTGCGTTCGCCGTTCTGCGCCGTGTGTTCGAGCAGGGCGCCTACGCCGACCTGGCCCTCCAGGCAGAGGCATCCGAGCTCGATCGCCGCGATCGCGCACTGGCAATGCGCCTGGCATATGGCGCCGTGCAGCGGCGAGGCACGCTCGACCACCTGATCGAGCGGCTCGCCGAGCGGCCGGTGCGTCGTCTGGATGCGGGCGTGCTCGCGGCCCTGCGGCTGGGCCTGTATGAGCTTCTGTACCTTTCCGGGGCGCCCGATCGCGCCGTCGTCGGCGACGCCGTCGAGCTCGCCAAGGCTGGGCGCGGCGGCGGTCACGGACTGGTCAACGCGGTCCTGCGCCGAGCCGCGCGCGAGGGCCCGTCGGCGCTGCTGGGGGGTCTGTCCGACGCGACGCCCGAGCAGGCCGCGATCATGCATTCTCATCCGCAGTGGCTCGCCAGGCTGTGGTGGGAGCAGCTGGGCGCCGACGGCGCGCGCGCACTGATGGCCTGCGACAACGAGCCCAGCGAGGTGGCGCTGCGCGCGAACACGCTCGTCACCGATGCCTCGGCGCTCGCCGCCGAACTGGCCGGCGCCGACGTGCCGACGCATCTCGATCCGCTGCTCGGCGAGGCGGTCGTACTCGAGGGGCCGTTTGACATGCACGCCTCGGAGCTGTGGGGGCGTGGCGCGTTTCACCCGCAGTCGCGCGCCGCGATGCTCGTCTCCAGATTGCTCGCACCGCAGGCCGGCGAGCGCGTGCTCGACCTATGCGCGGCGCCCGGTGGGAAGACGACGCACCTGGCGGCGTTGATGAATGCCCGCGGGGAGGTACTGGCCATCGAGCGAAACCGGCGCCGCGCGGGCGAGCTCACGCGCACGGCGGCACGCCTGCGCGCGGGCAACGTTCGCGTGGAGGTCGAGGATGCGCAGAATCCGCGGCCCGGTCCGGCCTTCGACCGCGTGCTCGTCGATCCCCCTTGCTCGGGCCTCGGGACTTTGCAGGTGCGCGCCGATCTGCGCTGGCGTGTAACGCCCGATTCGCTTGCGGAGCTGGCCGCCCGGCAGGCCGCGATCCTCTCCAGCGGAGCCGGCGCCCTCCGTCCGGGTGGCGTGCTTGTCTACTCTACGTGCACGATTTCAACCACCGAGAACGAGCACGTGATCGCCGACTTCCTGGATTCTCACGCGGATTTCAGCCTCGATGACCTGGCCTCGCACGTGCCTGCGCTTGTGTCGGCGAAGAGCCCCGGCGCGGCGTCGCCGGGTGACGGGACGGTGCTGACGCTGCCTCATCGCGACGGCACGGCGGGCTTCTTCATCGCGCGACTGCGCCGGAGCTGAGCGTGGAGGGCGAGCACAAGGCGCCGGCCAAAGCGGGCGTCGACCTCGGCCCGTTGTGTCCCAACTGCGGCGAGCCGTGGCTGCGGTCGACGAATCTGCCGGGCCGCTATCGGTGTGTGTTCTGCCTGCACCGCTTCGAGCTGACGTCCGTGTGCCCCAACTGCGGAGAGCACTCGACGATCGTGCGCATGTCCTCCACCGCGATCATGAAGTGCAATCACTGCGGCGACTCCATGCTCCAACCCATATGAGCGCGTATGGCGGCGCTGGATCTGCGTCCTCGGGCGCTCGCGTGCGAAGCACGCTTCGCTTCCTGCGTCCTTGCCCAGCTTGCCCTACGCACTCAAATGCGCGCGCGGCGGTTGACGCGGCCTGTCGAAGCATCGGCGGCGCCGAATGACTGATCTCGCGCGCGATCTGTTGGCCGGGGTGCGCGTCGCGCCTTCGATCCTGTCGGCGGACTTCGGGCGCCTGCGTGAGCAGGTGGGGGAGGTGCTCGCGGCGGGCGCGCGGGTGATCCACGTTGACGTGATGGACGGGCACTTCGTGCCGCCGATCACCGTCGGTCCGCTGGTCGTCGAGGGGCTCGCCGAGCAGGCGCGCGAGGCTGGCGCGATGCTCGACGTGCACCTGATGATCGAGCGTCCGGAGCGCCACGTCGCCGACTTCGTCAAGGCAGGCGCCGACTCGGTCACCTTCCACGCCGAGGCCACCCCGCACGTCGCCTACACCGCCGCGATGCTGCGCGAGCTGGGCGCTTGCGCGGGCGTGGCGATCAACCCGGGAACGCCCGTCGGAGAGCTCGCCGAGGTGGCCGACATCGATCGACATGGCGCTGTGCATGACCGTCAACCCCGGATGGGGAGGCCAGGCGTTCATCGCGCACTCGCTGGACAAGATCCCGCGCGTCCGCGCGATCCTCGGCGACGAGGTGGCCGTGCAGGTCGACGGCGGCGTGAGCAGCGAGACCGCTGCCTCCTGCCGCGCCGCTGGGGCGAACGTGTTCGTCGCCGGCTCGGCGATCTTCGCGAGCGCCGACCCGGGCGCGGCCTACAGCGCGATCGCGCAGGCCGTGCAGGCAAGCTGAGCTAAGCCGCGCCGCGCGCCTGGATCTGACCGGTGCCCTGCCGGTAGAGGGCCGTCAGAGCGAGCGCCAGCACGGCCGTCGCGCCTGCGTAGCCGACCTCCGCGCGCAGCAGCTGTTCGGAGATCGCCGGAATCAGCATCCAGGCGACGAACAGCGCCGCTGCCAGCAGCCAGCAGCCGGCCGCCGCGCGCGCTCGATCGCGCGCCAGCGCGGCCTGGTTGAGCGCGCCGGAGGTCAGGTGCAGCCCCATGCCGATGCCGATCAGGGCGAGTCCGGTGCCTTTGTAGGAGAAGTCCTGCCCGAAGAACACGTGGCGCAGGGCGAACGGCCCGACCACGAGCAGGCCGAGCGTCACGACGGCGGCGAACGCGAGAATCGCCAGCACCGTCGTGCGGATCGCGCGTGCGAATGCAGCGTGACCGGCGGTTGCCTCGAGGCCGGTGAGGTGCGGCAGCAGCGATGTCTGGATCGCTTGGAAGAGCTGCAGCGGGGCGCGCGCGATCAGCAGCACGTTGAACACGATCCCCGCCAGCGCACGGTGCGTCGCGGTCGCGTCGACGGTCAGCACGGCGGCGTTGAGCAGGGTCTGCTCGGAGAGCATGATCCCCGAGACCCACACCGCGAAGCCGCCGCCGCGGCGCAGCGACAGATCGTCATGCGCCGCGGTCTCCTGCACGCCCTCGGTGCCCGGCCCAGCGAGCGCCGCGTCGGCCTCGTCGACGGTGATCGCTGCGGCCAGCGCCTGCTCGTGCCCGCCACCCAGCTCGGCTTCTCCGTGCGCGCGCTCCGCGCGAGCACGCGCGAAAGCGACCGGTACGACGACCAGCGAGACGAACGGCGCGGCGGCGATGCCGAGCGCAACCGCCGTCTGCCCGCTGGCGATGCCGATCGCCACGGCGATCGCGAAGGCGACGCGCGAGACCGACTCCATCAGCACCAGCCCGCCGAACAGGCCGAAGCGCTGGTGGCCGGCCAGCCAGCCGCGCGCGAAGTAGCTGGCGGCATATGCCAGCGTGCCGACGACGAGCACGTCGTACAACGCCTGCTCGTGTTCGAAGACATCGTCGACCAGCTTGTCGTGCAAGGCCAGCGCGACGGCGAGGAAGAGCAGCGCGAAGGCTCCCTGGATCAGCATCGGCACGCGCAGCGTGCGCGCGCCCTGCCCACGGGCGCGGCGTTCGGCGATCGTGCGCGACAAGAGCTGTTCGATTGGCCGGTAGATCACCGAGATGATCACGAACATGACCGACCACAACAGGTCGATCCGCTTGGCCGATTGTTCGCCGAGCACGTGGCTGGCGATCGAGAAGTAGGCGAACGTCAGCAGTCCGGTGGAGGCGATGCCGATCGACAGGATCCTCGCTCCGCTGCCGTACGAGCGCTGTCGCTGACCTGCCGCCGGAGCGCTCACGGAGCCGCGGCGGTCATCTACAGGCGCACGAGCAGCATCGTCCACGGAAACGGCGAGCGCAGCTCGACGACCTCGCCGTGGCGGGAGAGCAGGCGTGCGAAGGAGCGCTTGGACCAGTGGTTGAGATGCCCGGGCGTGTTGCCCAGCTGGCCCAGATAGGCGCCGCGAGCCATGTTCAGCATGCGCCACAGTGGCTCACGCGGGACCGACACGAGCAGGTGGCGCTCGGCACAGCGCGCCATCTCAGCGACGGTGTGTTCAGGGTGGGGCACGTGCTCGAGCACCTCGATAGCGGTCGCCACGTCGAACTCGCCGTCGGCGAACGGGAGGTCCTCGGCGGGCATCGTGCGGTACTGCAGGTTCGGTGCCTGACGCTCTGCCCAGCCGGCCTGGATCGACTCCTCCTCCAGGTCGATGCCGACGACGCGGATCTCCGGCAGGCTCAGCGCCCACTGCTGCACGAGCACGCCCTCGCCGCAGCCGACGTCGAGCAGTGAGCGCGGTTGTGCCCGCGCCATCAGCTCATCGAGCGTGCGCTCAAAGCCGCCCATCAGCCTGCGCACGAGGGGGTTGGTCGAGCCGTACTTGTCGTAGGTGTTGCCCGTGACGACGCCGTCGTCGGAGACCGTCACGCCGCTCACAGGTGCACCGCCTCCGGGCGCTCGGATCCGCCGGGCTCGGCCTGCGGATCGGCCGCCGCCGGCGCGGCGCTCTGCGCGGAGCCGCGTTCGTAGTGCGACGGCGCCACGCCCAGCGCTAGCTCGATGCGCCGCACGCGCTCGAAGGTCTTCTGCGTCATCACGCGCTGCGCGGCCAGCAGGTCGCCGATCACGCCGAGCGCCCACAGCACGACGGCCGCGATGAACAGCACCGCGCCGAGGATCAGCGACTGTACGTGCCCCTTGCCGTTGCCTTCGGCGTAGGAGACCGCGAAACGCACCCACACGCCGACCGAGACCAGGCCGATCAGGATCGCCAGGCTCCAGAACACGCGCAGCGGCTCGTACTGGGCGTAGATGCGGAAGATCGACAGCGAGTTGCGCCGCACATAGGCGCCCATCGAGGGAAACAGGCGCGACTCGCGCGTCTTCGGGTTGGTCCGCACCGGCACGTGGTCGATCGCCACGAGCAGCTTGCCCGCCTGGATGATCGTCTCCAGCGTGTAGGTGAATTTCGACACGACGAGCATCTGGATCGCCGCCTCACGGTTGTAGGCGCGAAAGCCCGACGTGGTGTCGGGGACCGACGTCGACGAAGCCTGGCGTACGACCCACGAGCCGAGGCGCTGCAGCGCCTTCTTCAGCGGCGAGAAGTGCTCGATCTCGTTCACCTCGCGGTCGCCGACGACCATGTCGGCGCGGCCCTGCACGATCGGCGCGACCAACCTGGCGATGTCGGGCCCGTAGTACTGGTTGTCGGCGTCGGTGTTGACGATCACGTCGGCGCCGAGCTTCAGCGCCGTGTCGATGCCGGCCTGAAAGCCGGTGGCCAGCCCCTTGTTGTTGGTCAGGCGCACGAGGTGCTCCACACCATGCGCGCGAGCGACCGCGACGGTGTCGTCGGTCGAGCCGTCGTCGATCACCAGTCGCTCGACGACATCGAAGCCGTCGACCTCTCGCGGCAGGTCGGCGAGCGTCTGAGGCAGTTGGTCTGCCTCGTTGAAGCAGGGGATCTGAATGATGAGCTTCATCGGCGAATTGCCTAGACTTGGCTTCCGGCAGTATCCCAAAGCGCAGGCCGCGATCTTCGCGCTGGGCGCGCGGGCGGCGCCGGAGCCGGCGCCAGCCGGCCGAGTCTCGATGGAAAGCGCGACGCTCACCCGGTTTGGCCCGGGCTCGATCCGGCTGGGGCCGCTGCGCGCGGTGCGCGGGGCAACCTGGGCGAAGATCGCCTTTGCGGCGATGTGCGTCGGTGCGCTGATCGGGTACTTCGCGCTGCCCACCTACCCGACGTATGACTCCTTCTACGCGCTGCTGTGGGGGCGCGACGTGCTGCACGCCCACCTGCCCGACTTCCGCGTGTACCGCGGGCCCACCGAGCATCCGCTGGCGATCGCCTTCGGCGCGCTGTGCTCGATCTTCGGCCAGGGCGGCGCGCGCCTGATGGTGCTCGGCTCGATCGGCTCCTACGTCGCGCTCGTCGCCGGGCTGTATCGGCTGGGGCGCCTGTGCTTCGGTCCGGCCGTGGGCGTGGTGGCCGCGCTGCTGGTGCTCAGCCGCTTCTTCCTGGAGAATCTCGCCGCGCAGGGATACCTCGACATCTCCTACGTCGCACTGATCGTTTGGGCGGTGGTGCTGGAGGTCGAAAGGCCGCGCCGCGGCGCGCCCGTGCTCCTGTTGCTCGCCGCCGGGGGTCTGCTGCGCCCCGACGCGTGGGTGCTCGCCGGCGTCTACTGGCTGTGGTGCTCGTGGCGCGCGGACAACCGAAGCCGCCTGCGCTATCTCGCGATCGCCGCGATCGGGCCGCTCATCTGGGTGCTCGTCGACCTGATCGTCACAGGCAAGCCGTTCTACTCGCTGAACTCGACGGCCGGGCTCGCACAGGAACTCGGACGAACGCAGGGCATCGCCAACGTGATCGGTTCTTTGTGGACGTTCTCGGTGCGCATCGACAAGCTGCCGGTCGTGCTTGGCGCGCTGGCCGGCATCCCGCTGGCGATCTGGCTGACGCCTCGGCGCGTGCTCACGCCGCTGGCCGCGCTCGTGCTGCTGCTCGGCGTGTTCGTGCTCGAGGGAGCTGCCGGGGCGTCGGTGATCGACCGCTATCTGATGGGCGCGGCGGTCATGCTGCTGCTGTTCTGCGCCGTGGCGATCGGCGGCTGGGCGATGCTCGAGCGCGGCACGCTGCTGCGGCGCGTGTGGATGGGCTTCGCGGCGCTGCTGGTGATCTACGGCGGCATCTCGGCGGCGACGACGCTCAGCCTGACGAGTCTGCGCGAGACGCTCTCCTATCACGAGGACTTCCACAAGGGCCTGGCCGTGGCGCTGCACTCCCCGGCGGTCAAGCGCGAACTGCGCCGCTGCCCGCTGGTGACGCTGCCCAACAACAAGCTGATCCCCGACGCGCGCTGGATCCTCGACACGACCAGCCAGCACAACATCGTCGCGCGAAGCCAGGCGCGCGCGGATGTCGCCAAGGGCTCACACGAACTGGCACGGCGCATCCGCCGCGGCAGCGTCGCCGTTTACCCGCTGGGCAGCGCCGTGTTCTTCGAGGCGATCGTCGATGTCGGCGACGATCCGCGCGACCAGATCCCGCAGGATGGCTACAGACGCATCTTCACCAGCCGTTACTACGCGATCTATGCCAACTGCTGAGCTCCCGCGCCGCTGGGCGTGGTCTGGGCTCGCCGTCGTGCTCGCGGGCGGGCTGGGCCTGCGACTGTGGGGCGTCGCTCAGGGTCTGCCCTACGCCTTTAACGCCGACGAGGCCGATCACTTCGTGCCGCGCGCCGTGGCGATGTTCGGCCACGACCTCAACCCGCACTACTTCGCCAACCCGCCTGCGTTCACATACGTCCTGCACTACCTGTTCGCGCTGGCCTATGGCGGCAAAGCCGGCGTGCACCACGCGTTCGCGTTGCATCCGGCCGACGTCTACACGCTCGCGCGAGTCGCCGCCGCGGTACTCGGCGTGGCCGCGCTGTGGCTGCTCTACGTCACGGGCGCGCGCCTGTTCGGCCGTGCCGTCGGACTACTGGCGGCGGCGATCGAGGCGGTCGCCTTCCTGCCCGTCTTCTACGCCCACCTCGCGCTCAACGACGTTCCCGCGCTCGCGCCGCTGACGTTGTCGCTGCTCGGCAGCGCGGGCGTGCTCAACAAAGGCCGCCGGCGCGACTATCTGCTCGCCGGCGTCGGGCTCGGGCTGGCTTGCGCGACCAAGTACACCGCCGGCATCGTGCTGGTGCCGTTCGTCGCGGCCACCGCCGCGCGATATCTCGACGGCGCACCGCGTGCCGCGCGCGACGCGCTGCTCGGCCTTGCGATCTGCGCCGCCGCAGCGCTGCTGGCCTTCTTCGTCGCCAACCCCTACTCGCTGCTGGACTACAAGGCCTTCCACCACGAACTCGTGCACCAGTCGACGCTGTCGGCCGAATCGCAGGGCAAGCTCGGCGCGCCGCGCGATGGTGGACTGGCCTACTACCTGTGGACGCTCACGTGGGGGCTCGGCTGGCTACCCGCGATCGCTGCGCTCGGCGGAGCGATCGTCGTATGGCTGCGCGGCGCGCGCTTTGGCTGGATGCTCGTGCCCGCGCCGCTGCTGTTCCTCGCGTTCATGGGGCTGCAGGGCCGCTACTTCGGACGCTGGCTGCTGCCCGCGTTCCCGCTGCTGTGCTTGCTCGCGGCGGTCTTTGTGCTGTGGAGCGCGGCAGCGCTTGCGCGGCTGGCGACGCGCGCGCTGGCGGCCCGCCGCGATGCGCCGCGTTGGCTCGGAGTCACCTTGGCGACGCTGCTCGCGGCGCTCGTGCTGGCGCAGGGCCTTGTGTTCAGCGTGCACGGCGGTCTCGTGCTCGCTCGTGCGGACACCCGCAACCTCACGCGCGCGTGGATGCTCGCCAACGTACCGGCTCACAGCAAAATCGTCGCCGAGCCGGTGTCGCCCGACGAATGGGCGCGCGAAGTGCGTGCCGGGCATTCCACCGCGACAGACGCCTACCGCTGGCACAAGTACCCCGGTCTGCTGTCGCGCATCTCGCCCACCGGCCAACTGCTCACCAGCGGGCAGCGCATCGTCGGCATCGAGAACTACGAGCGCACGCTCAGTCCGGCGCTGCTTGGCTACTACCGCGCCCACGGCTACTGCTATGTCGTCAGCGGCTCCACGCAGTCGGGGCGCGCCTTTGCAAACGGCGGCGGAGCGCCGCTGGCCGTCGCCTACTACCGCGAGCTGCGCAACCAGGCGCAGGTCGTCTACCGCGCCTCGCCGTATGCGCGCGGCGAGGGCCCGGTCAGCTTCGGCTTCGACTGGAGCTTTGACTACTACCCGCTGGCCTATCACCGTCCAGGACCGAGCATGACCGTCTACCGCCTGCGCGGCGGCCGGTGCGCGGGCTGAGCGGGGTTATCCTCATCTCTGCCATGGCGATCAACATCGACACCGACCAGACGCACCTCGCACGTGCGATCGAGCTCGCGCGCAAAGGCGTCGGCCAGGTCAAGCCCAATCCGGTCGTCGGCGCCGTAGTCGCGCGCGGCGAGCAGGTGATCGGCGAGGGCTGGCATGAACGCTACGGCGCCGCGCACGCGGAGGTCAACGCGATCGAGGCCTGCGGCGTGCAGGACCTGACCGACACGACGCTGTACGTGTCGCTTGAGCCGTGCTGTCACGAGGGCAAGACGCCGCCGTGCACCGACGCGATCCTCGCCGCCGGCATCCGGCGCGTGGTCGTCGCCTCGGACGACCCCACCGAGAAGGCCTCCGGGCGCGGTCTGGGCATCCTGCGCGACGAGGGCATCGAGGTCGTGGTGGCCGACGGCGAGCTCGCGGCGCGCGCGAGGCTGCTCAACCAGGCCTTTCGCAAGCACGCCCGCGTCGGTCGCCCTTGGGTGCTGTTCAAGTCGGCGATGACGCTCGACGGCAAGGTCGCGACGCGCACCGGCGACTCGCAGTGGATCAGCGGCCAGGACAGCCGCGCACTGGCGCACGAGTGGCGCGCCTCGGTGGACGCCGTCGTCGTCGGCATCGGCACGGCGCTTGCCGACGACCCGCAGCTGACCGCGCGGCCGGAGGGCGAGCCGGCAGACGCGTCCTATCAGCCCCGCAGAGTCGTCTTTGACACGCTCGCGCGGCTTCCGCCCACGTCACGGCTGGTCCTTGCGGCCGCCGAGATCCCGCTGACCGTCGTCGCCTCGCGCGCGGCGGCGCGGGCCGATACCGATGCGCTGGAAGCTGCCGGTGCACAGGTGCTGGTTGCGACCGGCGAGAACGAGCCGGCGCGCGTGCGCTCGGCGCTGGAGCAGCTCGGAACGATCGGCGTCGCCTCGGTGCTGCTGGAGGGCGGCCCGCACCTCGCGGGCGCATTCTTCGACGCCGGCGAGATCGACGAGGTCCGGCTGTTCCTCGCTCCGCTGCTGCTCGGCGGCAGCTCGGCGCGCGACCCTCTGGAGGGGATCGGCGTCGAGCAGATCTCCGAGGCGATGCGCGCGCTCACCTGCGACTGCGAACGCATCGGCGAGGACCTGCTCATCTCCGCACGGCTGCGCGAGTGGTGAGCCGCGCGATGATTCGCCACCACGCAAACAAACATCTACGGAGTAAATAGAAGATGTTTACGGGCTTGATCGCCGACATGGGCAGTGTCACGGAGCTGTCACGCGACGCCCAGGGCGCGCGGCTTGAGATCTCCACGCCGCTGGCCGGCCAGCTGGCCGAGGGCGACTCGATTGCCGTCAACGGCGTCTGTCTGACCGCCGCCGGCGTGCGCGAGGCGAGCTTCGGAGCCGAGGCGATGGCAGAGACGCTGTCGCGCTCGTCGCTCGGCGACCTGCAGGCGGGCGAGCACGTCAACCTCGAGCTGGCGCTGCGCGCCTGCGACCGGCTCGGCGGGCACGTCGTGCAGGGCCACGTCGACGCAACCGCGACGGTCTCGCGGATTCGCGAGGAGGGCTTCTCGCGCGTGCTCGAGTTGGAGATCGACCCGCGCATGGAGCGCTATCTCGTGGAGAAGGGCTCGGTGGCGATCGACGGCGTCAGCCTGACCGTGAGCTCGCTGCACGATCGCGGCTTCGCCGTCGCGCTGATCCCCGAGACGCAGCGCCGCACGACGCTCGGCGCGCTTGGCGAGGGTGCGCGCGTGAACGTCGAGGTCGACGTGCTCGCCAAGCATGTCGAGCGCCTGCTCGCGGCGCACGACGGTGAGCCGGTCGGGGAGCGCGCGTGAGCCCGGCCCGCACGACGACGCCGTTCGCCACGATCGAGGAGGCGCTCGACGAGATCCGCCGCGGGCGCATGGTCGTCGTGTGCGATGACGAAGACCGCGAGAACGAGGGCGATCTGGTGATGGCCGCACAGTTCGTCACGCCCGAGGCGATCAACTTCATGGCCAAGGAGGCACGCGGCTGGATCTGCCTGGCGCTCACGCCACAGCGCTGCGACGAGCTCGGGCTTGAGCTGATGACCGCCAAGAACGAGTCTGCCCTGCAGACGCCGTTCACGATCACCATCGAGGCGCGCCACGGCGTGACGACTGGAGTTTCTGCGCATGATCGCGCGCACACCATGCGCGTCGCCGTCGATCCCCAGAGCCGGCCCGACGACCTGACCCAGCCGGGTCACGTCAATCCGCTGAAGGCCAAGCCTGGAGGCGTGCTCGAGCGCACTGGTCACACCGAGGCGAGCGTCGACCTGGCGCGCCTGGCCGGGTTGGACCCGTCCGGCGTGATCTGCGAGGTGATGAACGAGGACGGGTCGATGGCGCGCGTGCCCGACCTCGCCGAGTACTGCGAGCGCCACGGCCTGAAGATGGTCACGATCGCCGACCTGATCGCCTACCGCCGGCGCAACGACCGCCTGATCGAGCGCGTCGTCGCGACCAAGCTGCCGACCACCTTCGGCGACTTCGAGGCGATCGGTTACCGCTCGCTGGTCGACGACAAGCACCACGTGGCGCTCGTCAAGGGGGAGGTCGCCGGCAAGGCCGACGTGCTCGTGCGCGTGCACTCGGAGTGCCTCACCGGCGACGTGTTCCACTCGCTGCGCTGCGACTGCGGCGAGCAGCTGGAGTCCGCGCTGTCGATGATCGACCGCGAGGGAGAGGGCGTGCTGCTGTACCTGGCCCAGGAGGGCCGCGGCATCGGCCTGCTGAACAAGCTGCGCGCCTACCGCCTGCAGGAGGACGGCCTGGACACCGTCGAGGCCAACGAGCGCCTCGGCCTGCCCGCCGATCTGCGCGACTACGGCATCGGCGCGCAGATCCTCGCCGACCTCGGCCTGTCCTCGATCCGCATCCTCACCAACAACCCCAAGAAGATTCGTGGGCTGGAGGGCTACGGGCTCTCGGTCAGCGCCCAGCTGCCGATCGAGCACGCGCCCAACGCGCACAACGAGGACTACCTGCGCACGAAGGCCCAGCGCATGGGCCACACGCTGCACCACCAGGGTCTGAACCTTGACGAGGAGCTGCTGCACGCCGAGCGCGAGCACGATCGCGCCCTCGCCGACGAGCAGCCGCCGGATGAGTCGCGCGACGATCGGCCGCAGCGGTGAGCGATGCCTACGCCGTCGTCATCGGCCGCTTTTACGCCGAGCTTGCCGAGCGGCTGCTCAACGGCGCGCAGACCGCCTTCGCACGGCACGGCGAGCACCCCGTCGATGTATTCGACGTGCCTGGCGCCTACGAGCTCCCACTGGCCGCCGCCTACGCCGCCGCAACCGGGCGCTACGCAGGCGTCGCGTGCCTCGGTGCGGTCATTCGCGGCGAGACCGACCATTACGACTTCGTGTGTGGCGAGGCGGCCCGCGGGATCATGCGCGTTCAGCTCGACACCGGCGTGCCGTGCGCCTTCGGCGTGCTCACCTGCGAGACGATGGAGCAGGCGCTCGCGCGCAGCGGCGGCGACAAGCGCGACCAGGGCCGCCACGCCGCCGAGGCGGTGCTGGCGATGGCCGAGCTTCGCCGCGCGCTCACGAGTGGCTAGACTGCGCGCGATGGCAAAGGTATGTCACAGCTGCGGCAAGGGGCCGGCGTTCGGTCAGAGCCGCAGTCACTCGATGGTCGCGACCAAGCGGCGCTTTGATCCCAACCTGCAGAAGGTCAGGATCATCGTCGGCAAGGCGCCCAAGCGCGTGTACGTATGCACGCGCTGCCTCAAAGCCGGCAAGGTCCTAAAGGCCGTCTAGTCGGTCGATCGTCCGCTGGACGATGCGCGGGCGGCGAGCCGCCCGGTGAAGGTGATAGAGGTTTCTGAGTGACCGATACGAATCTGGTGCGCTTTCGCGCCGCTGTTGCAGGCGCGCTTGCCCACCTGGAATCGCGCCGTCAGGAGGTCAACGACCTCAACGTCTTCCCCGTCGCCGACGGCGACACGGGCGACAACATGACGCTGACGCTGCGCGCCGTGCTCGACGAGCTCGACCGCCTGATGGGCGCCGACGCGTCGCGCACGATCGACGAGATCGGCCGCGAGGAGATCGTGCAGTCGGTCGCCCGGGCGGCATTGCTCGGCGCGCGCGGAAACTCCGGCGTGATCCTCTCGCAGCTGATCCGCGGAGCTGCCGAGGAGCTCGTGTCGCGCCCGGGGCAGCTGATCGACGCCACGCTGATCGGCGCCGCGCTGGCCAAAGCCGCCGATCGCGCGTACTCCTCGGTGCGTGATCCCGCCGAGGGAACGATGCTCACGGTGGCCCGCGAGATGGCGCACAAGATCGTCACCGACGTCGCGCACAGCCCCGAGAACCCGCGGCTGGGGCCGGCGACCGAACGCAGTGAGCAGGACGAAGCGATCGCCGCGGCGCTCGAGCGAGCGGTGATCGCCGGGCAGGACTCCGTCAAGCGCGGCCCGGAACTGCTCGCCGCGCTGCGCGACGCGGGCGTCGTCGACGCCGGCGGGTACGGCCTGACGATCATGTTCGCGGGCGTCGTCGCGGCGCTGCGCGGCGACGAGCCGCCCGAGCTCGACCACCACGCACCGGCGCGCATCAGCCATCCCGAGCACAACTCCAGCACCTACCGCTTCTGCACGAACTTCGCCGTGACCGGCCGCGATCTCGTGCCCGGGCGCTACATCGAACCGCTGGAGGCACTCGGCGACTCGGTGCTCGTGGTCGGCGACTCGCGCACGCTGAAGGTCCATCTGCACACCGACGACCCCGAGCTGGCCACCACCGTGTTCGAGGACGCCGGCGAGGTCTCGCGTCTGGACGTCGCCGACATGCACCTGCAGGTGCACGAGCGCGAAGCTCGGCTCGCCGGAGCAGGTGACGGTGCCGCCGGTGCGCCCAGCGACGGGCACGCGAACGGTCGCGCGTCCTCCGCCGCCAACGGCACGCCGCCCGCCGCCAATGCCCGCGCAGGCGACGCGGGCGGGGCGCACATCGCGCGCTGCGGCGCGTTGGCCGTGGTCAGCGGCGCGGGCCTGGCCGAGCTGTTCGCCGAGCTCGGCGTGCAGACGCTCGACGGCGGGCCGACGCTCAACCCGTCGACGTACGACCTGCTGGCGGCGATTCACGAGGTGCCCGCCGAGGAGGTGATCGTGCTGCCCAACAGCGCGAACGTGATCATGGCGGCAGAGCATGCTGCCCAGCTGTCGGACAAGGCGGTCTCGGTGGCGCCAACGACCAGCCAGCAGGCGGGACTCGCCGCGGCTGTAGCGCTGGCTCCCGATCGCTCGGTCGAGGAGAACGCGCAGGCGCTTCGTGAGGCGCTCACGCGCGTGCGCACGGGCGCCGTCGCACCGGCCGCGCGCGACGACGCGCAGGGCCGCTTCAGCCGTGGCGACGCCGTCGGCTTCGTGCAGGACGAGGTGCTCGCATGGGGCAACCCGACTGACACCCTGCGCTCGATCCTGCAGGCCCTCGCGGCCGGCGACGGCGAGTTGGGCGAGCCGGAGCTGATCAGCGTCCTCGCCGGCGAGGGTGCGCCGTTCGGCCTCGGCGACATCGAGGGGATGGTCAACGGCGGCGTGGAGCTCGAGCTGCGCCAAGGCGGCCAGCCGGCCTACTGGTGGCTGCTCGCCGCCGAGTAGCGTCCGTTACGACCGCCGCCATGATCATCATCCGCGCGCGATGGCGACGATGAGGATCACGAGCGCGCCCGGCGAGGCCGAGGCGGGCGCCGAGCGCTCGCTGCAGATGCGCGCGTTCGCCGACGGCAGGGCGCTCAGCCATCAGGAGATGTGCGCCGCAGCGGTGCGCTGGCCGCGGCCGGCGCGCCTGTTGGAGGAGCTCGAGCTACCGGCGGGCAAGTTCGCCGACGGCATGCGCACGCTCGGGCTGACGACCGTTGGGGAGCTGCTCGAGCACCTTCCGCGCGACAGCCGCGAGGCGCGCACGGTCGCGGCGCTTGCGCCCGGCGAGCAGGCCACCGTCGCCGTGCAGGTCCGCTCGATCTCCGCCAGGCCCGTGCGCCGCCGCGGGATGCGCCCGCTGGTGCAGGCCACCGTCCACGACGCCACCGGCAGTATGCGCGCGACGTTCTTCAACCAGCCCTGGCTGGTCGAGCGCTATCCGCCCGGCACGCACGTGGTACTGCACGGCAAGGCCGACGAGCGCGGCGGCTTTCGCGTCTCCCACCACGCACTCGGCGCCCAGCTGGCGCTGGCCGATGCCGACGCAGGGGCCGCGCCGGGCAGCGACGGCGCGCAGGCGGGGGGTGCCGGGGAGGCGCAGGGCGCGGGCTCGCACGAGGACCTGCCGGCCGGTCGCGCCGTCGCCCACTACGCCGCCAGCGAGGGCGTCAGCTCGACGCAGATCCTCGCGCTCGTGCAGGGCCTCAGAGACCGCCTCGGCGACGTGGTCGAGCCTCTGGCGGCGTGCACGCGCACTGCCGAAGGCCTGCCGGACCGCGCGAGCGCGCTCGCGGCAATGCATTTCGCGCGCAGCGAGCACGACAGCGAGCGCGGCCGCGAGCGCCTGGCCTTTGACGAGCTGCTGTTGACGCAGCTGCTGTTCCTGCACCGGCGCGCGCGCCGCTCAGAGCAGGAGCCGGCGCACGCGCTCGCAGATCCGCCGCAGCTGAGCGCGCGCTGGCTCGGCGCGGGCCTGCCGTTCGCACCGACCGGCGATCAGCAGCGGACCTTCGCGGAGATCGACGCCGATCTGCGCGGGACGCGCGCGATGCAGCGGCTGCTGATGGGGGAGGTGGGCAGCGGCAAGACCGTCGTGGCGTTGTACGCGATGCTGCGCGCGATCGAGCACGGCCACCAGGCTGCACTGATGGCGCCGACCGAGACGCTCGCCGAACAGCACTTCGCGACGATCCAGCAGCTGCTCGGCGGCGAGAACGTCGCGTGCGCGCTGCTGACCGGCTCCACCGCCGCGCGTCGCCGCGCCGACGTGCTCGGCAAGCTGGCAAGCGGCGAGCTGTCGCTGATCGTCGGCACGCACGCGCTGATCGAGCCGGACGTCGCCTTCGCGTCGCTGGCGGTCGCCGTGGTCGACGAGCAGCACCGCTTCGGCGTGCGCCAGCGCGCGGCGCTGCACGCCAAGGGCGAGCCGCACACGCTGCACATGACCGCCACGCCGATCCCGCGCACGCTCGCGCTGGCCGGCTACGGCGACCTGGACACGAGCACGCTGCGCGAGCTGCCGCGCGGCCGCCAGCCGATCGACACGCGCATCGTCGCCGGCGAGCGCTCGCGCGCCCGCGCCTACGACGAGCTGCGCGAGCAACTGGTCGCCGGGCGCCAGGCGTTCGTCGTCTGCCCGCTGATCGATGAGCAGCCGGCGGGCGGCGAGCAGCAGGAGGCGCCCGCCGCGATCGGTGACCTGCGCGCTGCGACCGCCGAGCTGCAGCGGCTGCGAAAGGGCGAGCTGCGCGGCCACCGCCTCGTGCTGCTCCACGGCGGCATGCGCCCGCGTGAGAAGCAGCAGGCTATGGCCGCGTTCGCTGCAGGCGAGGCCGACGTGCTGGTCGCCACCACGGTCATCGAGGTGGGCATCGACGTACCGAACGCGACCGTCATGGTCGTCGAGAACGCAGAGCGCTTCGGGATCTCCCAACTGCACCAGCTGCGCGGGCGGATAGGTCGCGGCGAGCACCGCGCCAGCTGCCTGCTGATGGGCCCGCCGGGCTCGCCGAGACTGCGCGCGCTGGCAGAGCACTCCGACGGCTTCCGCCTGGCCGAGATCGACCTCGAGTTGCGCAGCGAGGGAGAGCTCGTCGGCACACGCCAGTCGGGCCTGCGCCAGTTCAAGGTCGCACAGCTGCCGCAGGACGCGCCACTGCTGGAGCGCGCGCGCGCGATCGCCGAAGCGATCTTCGCCGAGGACCCCGAGCTGCTCTGCCCGGAGCACGTGCTGCTGGGAGACGCGCTGCGCGAGGGCTTCGGCGCGGAGGCGCTGCAGCCGATCCCGGCCTGAGCGCGGCGCAGGCCGTATGCCGACTCTGCCCGCGCGAGCGTGCGCCGGCGTTACGGTGAGAACATGCGCGTGATCGCCGGCGAGCTGGGTGGACGACAAATCCGTGCGCCTGCCGGGCGGGTCACCCGCCCGACATCAGATCGAGTGCGAGAGGCACTGTTCTCGATGCTCGGCGAGATCGCCGGCGCACGCGTGCTCGACCTGTTCGCCGGCAGTGGCGGGCTGGGCATCGAGGCGCTCTCGCGCGGCGCCTCCCGCGCCGTGTTCGTCGAGCGTGACGCTGTCGCGCTGCGCGCCCTGCGGGCAAACCTGGACTCGCTCGACCTTCCGGCGCCGCGCGCGCAGGTGCGCCGCGCGGATGCTCTGGCGGCGCTCCGGAGCGCACGCCGACGGCAAGAGACATACGATCTAGTCTTGATCGACCCCCCATACGCTCAGGCGCGCGAGTGGGGGCCTGAGCTTTCGGCGGCGCTCGTGCCGCTGCTCGCAACGGCTGCGCGCGTGATCGTGGAGAGCGATCGGCGGGCGCCGCTGCAGCTCGACATGCAGGTCGAGCGTGAGCGCCGCTACGGCGACACAACCATCTCGATTCACACCAATCAATGACCTCATCCGACAAGTCGATAGCCGTCTGCCCGGGTTCCTATGACCCGATCACCAACGGGCATCTCGACGTGATCAGGCGCGCCGCGCGCCTGTACGACGAAGTCGTCGTGGCCGTCGTCAACCGCTCGGTGCGCAAGAACCAGGCGCTGTTCGGAATCGACGAGCGGATGGGCTTCATCGAGCGCGCGATCGTGGACCTCGACGGCGTGCGCGCGGAGCCCTTCTCCACGCTCGTCGTCGACTTCGCCAGGCACGTAGGAGCCGGCGCGATCGTCAAGGGGCTGCGCGCGATCTCGGACTTCGAGTACGAGCTGGAGATGAACCAGCTCAACCGCCGCCAGGCTCCCGAGATAGAGTCCGTGTACCTGATGGCAAGCCCGCAGTACAGTTTTCTGTCATCGAGCGGCGTCAAGGAGCTCGCTACATTCGGGGGCAAGATCGACGATCTGGTGCCCGATGAGGTGGCCGGCCGCTTGCAGGAAGAGCTCAAGCGCTGACGAAATGGGACGTGACTCGTGATCTGCAACCGCATTGATGGCCCGTTTGGGCCGCAATCTCCGCATCGATAGCCCACATGGACGTTCTCGTACTCATCGACAAGCTCGACGACTTGGTGCACAACGCCAAGCCCGTGCCCCTGACCGATCAGGTGCGCGTCGACAAGGAGGAGATCTACGACATCCTCGACCAGATGCGCGCGACGATCCCCGAGGAGATCAAGCAGGCGCGCTGGATCGTCAAGGAGCGCCAGGAGATGCTCGCCGAGGCCAAGAAAGAGGCCGAGCGCATCATCAAGGACGCGCGCGAGCGCCAGGAGCGCCTGGTCGGCGAGGAGGAGGTCACCAAGCAGGCCGAGCGCGCCGCCGAGGACATCGTCGAGGACGCGCGGGCCCGCGAGCGTGAGATCAGGCTCGGAGCGGAGGACTATGCAGACGAGATCCTCAACACGCTCGAGGTCAACCTTTCGAAGTTCATCGCGGCCGTCCAGCGCGGACGTGAGCGTCTGCAGGGCAAGGACGAACCAGCCGAAGTGGGCTGACGCCGGCGCGCTTGCGCGCACGGCCGTTGGATAGGGTCAGCGTGATGGACGCGCGCGAGGCCCGCTACAAGCTGCAGGTCGTGAGGACGCTGCTGGGGACCGGCGTGCTGGCGCCCGAGCGCCCGGACAGGGCGTTGCGCTCGCTGGCCGCGCTGCGGCGCTGGGGACCCAGCTCGCCGGCGGCCTATCTCGGTGGGGCGATCCGATTTCCCGACCGCGCGGCGATCGTCGACGATCGCGGCACGCTGACCTTCCGCGAACTGCACCAACGCACCAACGCGCTCGCCAACGCGCTCGCGGCGGCGGGTATCGGGGAAGACGACAGCGTCGCCATCATGTGCCGCAACCATCGTGGCTTCGTCGAGATCACAGTCGCGTGCGCCAAGCTCGGCGCCGGAGCGCTGTATCTGAACACGATGTTCGCGGGGCCGCAGATCACCGATGTGCTCACGCGCGAAGACCCGGCTGCGGTCGTCTACGACGAGGAGTTCGCAGGGCTCGTCGCCGAGGGCGCGACGGGGCGCAAAAGCTACGTGGCATTGGGCGAGCCGGGAGGGGGCGACCCGGCGCCGACGCTCGAGCAGCTGGTCGCCGGGGCGCCGACGACAGAACCGCAGCCTCCCGCCGAGAAAGGGCGCGTGGTGATCCTCACGTCAGGCACGACCGGCACACCGAAGGGGGCGTCGCGAAAACAGCCGGACACGATGGAGCCCGCGGCGGCGCTCTTCTCGAAGATCCCCCTGAAGGCACGGCAGACGACGGTGATTGCCGCGCCGCTGTTTCACTCCTGGGGTTACGCCCACTTCACGCTTGGCCTGGCGCTCTCCTCGACGCTCGTGCTGCGGCGCCGCTTCGATCCGGAGGAGACGCTCAGGGCCGTGTCCCAGCATCGCGCTACGGCGCTCGCCGTGGTGCCCGTGATGCTGCAGCGGATCCTCGAGCTCGGCCCCGAGACGCTCGCCCGTTATGACACGCGCTGTCTGAAGGTCATCGCCGTCAGCGGTTCGGTGCTGCCGGGCGAGCTTGCGACACGCACCATGGACGCCTTCGGCGACGTCCTCTACAACCTCTACGGATCGACGGAGGTCGCCTGGGCGACGATCGCCACGCCGCAGGATCTGCGCGCGGCGCCGGGCACGGCGGGGCGCCCGCCGATGGGGACGATCGTCAAGCTGTTGGATGCCGACGGGCACGAGGTCGCCGCCGGCCAGGGTGGGCGGATCTTCGTCGCCAACGAGATGATGTTCGAGGGCTACACCGGCGGCGGCGGCAAGGAGATCGTCAGCGGGTTGATGAGCACCGGCGACGTCGGCCACTTCGACGGCGACGGGCGGCTGTTCGTCGACGGTCGCGACGACGAGATGATCGTCAGCGGCGGCGAGAACGTCTTTCCGCGCGAGGTCGAGGACCTGCTCGCCGACCACGAGGCGATCGAGGAGGCGGCCGTCGTCGGAATGCCCGACGAGCAGTTTGGCCAGCGGCTGAAGGCGTTTGTCGTGCTGCGCGAGGGCGCTCAGCTTGACGAGGCGGCCGTGCAGGAGTACGTAAAGGCCAACCTCGCCCGCTACAAGGTGCCGCGCGAGGTCGTGTTCCTCAACCAGCTGCCGCGCAACGCCACCGGCAAGGTGCTCAAGCGCGAACTGCAGACCGCCTAGCGACCAGCACCGCAGCGCCGGGCTCGCCGGGCCGGCGTCGCTAGCCTTCTCTGCATGCCCGCCGTAGCGCACGAATTTGACCTCGGCGCCCTGCGTTTGAGCTCGGGCGAGGGGCGCCGTCTGGAGCTCGCCGTGCCGATCGAGCCGATCCTCATGGGAGGCGAGGCCTACGTCGTAAAGGCCCCGGCCGATACCGCGCGCGAGATCCCGGTGGTGCTCGACGTGTCGCGCATGATGGGCGGCGGGTACGCGCTGCGCCTGAGCTTCTCGGCGGCGCTCTCGGGACCGTGCGTGCGTTGCCTGAAGCAGGCCGAGCCCAGCTTCGACGTCGACGCACGCGAGGTCGACCGCCCCGGCGAAGGCGAGGAGCTGGAAAGCCCCTACGTCAGCGAGGAGAAGCTCGATCTGGCGGCCTGGGCACGCGACGCCTTCGTGTTGGCGACGCCCACGAAGCTCTTGTGCCGCGAGGACTGCGCCGGCCTCTGCCCGATCTGCGCGGCAGATCTCAACGATGCGGGCCCCGGACATCGCCACGACACCCCGCCCGACCCGCGCTGGGCCAAGTTGCGCGAGCTCAAGCTCGAGTAGGCCGGCAGCGGGCTGGTAGCCTACTGGCGTCCATGGCGGTCCCCAAGAAAAAGCAGTCACACAGCCGCACGGCCAAGCGGCGCGCGCAGCACAAGATCGGTACGCCCGCCGTGAACTCCTGCCCGCAGTGCCACAGCCCGCGCAGGCCCCACCGCGTGTGCCCGCAGTGCGGCTTCTACGCTGGTCGTGAGGTCGTTGCGCCCGCCGCGCACGGCCACGATCACGAGCACCAGCACGACGAGTAGCGGCGCAGCCGCTCCCGGGCCGCTGTCGACCCCCTCGGACATCGACGCGCAGAACCCTCCGGCGTCGGTCATCGCCGTCGACTGCAACGGCGCTGACCTCGGCCCCGCGGAGGTGGCAGCCGGCGCCGCGATCGCGGCTGCGCGCGGCGCCCGGGTGATCCTGTTCGGCCCCGCGCAGGAGCTCGGCGATGTGCCCGACGGCGTCGAGGTCGTGGACGCTCCCGTGTCGATCGCCAAGAGCGGCGATCCGGTCAGCGCGGTTCGCGCCAACCCGCAGGCCTCGATCGTGCAGGCGGCGCGTGCGGTGGCCGGCGGCCGGGCCGATGCGCTGGTGTGTGCGGGCGGAACGGGTGCCGCGCTCGCCGCCGGGCTGTTCAACATCAAGCGCACGCACGGCATCTACCGGCCCGCGCTGGCCCTGCCCGTGCCCGTGCCCGGCAGCCCCGTGACGCTCTTGGACGTCGGCGCCAACGCGGTCGTGCGCCGCGAGCACCTCGTCCAGTTCGCCTTCATGGGCGCGGCGCTGTCGCACACCGTGCTCGGCGTCGAGCGTCCGCGGGTCGGTCTGCTGTCCAACGGTGAGGAGGCCGGCCGCGGCAGCCCGCTGGTTCTGGAAGCCCACGCCGAGTTGCGCCGGCGCGTCGGCGAGGGAGCGGGCGTTGGCGCCTTCGAGTTCGTCGGCAACGTCGAGGGCGGGGATGTGACCAGCGGCGTGGCCGACGTGATCGTCACAGACGGCTTCACCGGCAACATCGCGCTGAAGCTGATCGAGAGCGTCTCGCAGACGATCCTGCGCGCGGTGCGCGACGCGGCGACCTCTTCGACGCGCGGCAAGCTCGGCGGCGCGCTGCTGCGCGGGGCGCTCGGCGGCTTTCGCGCGGAGATCGATCCAGAGCTCCAGGGGGGCGCTTATCTGCTCGGGCTGCGCCGCTTGGGCGTGGTTCCGCACGGCCGCTTCTCGCGCACCGGCTTCGCCGAGGCGATCCTGCGCGCCGAGCGCGGTGCGCGCGAGGACATCGTCGGGCAGACGGCACGCGCCTTGGCCGCTGCGGGGGCGCTCAGGGAGGCTCCCCTGTCCGCGCCGGGCGCTAGCGTGGCGCAGACCGAATGAGGCTTTTGATCCTGCCCACCCCGAGGTGGTTTGCGCACCGACGCTCGACCCCTTGGACAGTCCCCGCATGAGCGCACAGACGCGTGAGCAGGTGTTCGCGCTGATCCAGGCGCACCTCGCCGACGAACTGGACGTCGCGACCGGCGCGATCGGCGAGCAAACGCGCTTCAAAGAGGATCTCGAGGCCGACTCGCTGGACCTGTACACGCTCGTGCAGGAGCTCGAGGACACCTACGGCGTGAGCATGTCCGACGAGCAGGCCGCGCGAATCCTGACCGTCGGTCAGGCGGTCGACTTCGTTTTGGCCCACCAAGACGGGGCGACCAATGGGCGTGCATGAAGCTGCTGTCGGGGCTGCTGGAAGAACTCCCCGACGACCTGGCGCGTCAGGTCTTCACCCACGCCTCGTGGAGCGAGCGTCGCGCAGACTCCTACGCGCGGCTTGCATTTCTCGGCGACAGCGTGCTCGGCCTGGCCGTGACGACGCATCTGTACCCACGCCTGGAGGCCGAGCGCTTCGGCGCCGGGCGACTGACGAAGATTCGCGCGCAGGCCGTCTCGGGCGTGTCCTGCCGGGCGGTGGCAGAGCGCTTGGCGCTGCCGCAGCGCCTGCGCGCTGCCGCGCCGCCGGGAGCGGGCGACTCCGCGGCAGCGCTCGTGGAGACCGAGCGCGTGCTGGCATCGGTGATCGAGGCGGTGATCGGCGCCTGCTACCTGCACGCCGGCTACGAGCGAACCGCGCAGGCAGTGGTCGAGGCGTTCACGCCGGAGATCGAGGAGGCGCTGGAGCACCCCGTGGACTTCAAGTCCGCATTGCAGGAGCTGCTCGCGCGCCGCGGCGAGGAGGTCAGCTACGCGGTGACCGAGGAGGAGGGGCCGCCACACGCACGCACCTACACAGTGGCGGCACGCGTTGGCGGCAGGGAGCTGGGCAGTGGGCGCGGCCGCAGCAAGAAGCACGCCGAGCAGGACGCCGCCCGCGAGGCCGTCGAGGGGCTGGGGACCTAGCGCGATGCGCCTGAAGTCGCTCACGCTGAAGGGCTTCAAGTCGTTTCCCGACCGCACGTGTCTGGACTTCGGTCCCGGCGTGAGCGTCGTCGTCGGCCCCAACGGATCGGGAAAGTCCAACGTGACAGACGCCGTGCTGTGGGCGATGGGCGAGCAGTCGCCGCTGGCCGTGCGCGGCCAGTCGATGCAGGATGTGATCTTCGGCGGCGGCCATGGCGTGCAGGCGCGCAGTGCCGCCGAGGTCGAGATCGTGCTCGACAACTCCGACGGCACGGTCGACCTGCCGCTGAGCGAGATCTCGATCGTCCGGCGCCTGGATCGCACCGGCGACGGTGGCTACCGGCTCAACGGGGCGCGCTGCCGGCTGACCGACGTGATCGAGGTGCTCTCCGACACCGGTCTCGGCAAGGAGACGCACTCGGTGATCTCCCAGGGGCGCGTCGAGGCGATCGTCACGTCCAAGGCTCGCGACCGGCGCATGCTGATCGAGGAGGCCGCCGGCCTGGGCAAGCACCGCAAGCGCCGCCGGCGTGCCCAGCTGAAGCTCGAGCGCACGCAGGAGAACCTCGACCGCGCGCTGGATGTGGAGCGCGAGGCGCGCACGCGCCTGCGCCCGCTCAAGCGCCAGGCCGAAGCCGCTGAGCTGCACGAGCGCCTGGAGCGCCAGACGCTGCAGGCACGCTGGGAGCTGGCAAAGGACTCGGCGCGTGCCTGCCGCGGCCAGCTGGCCGCGCGCCGAGGGCGAGGTCGCCGAGGCGCGCACGGCGCGCGGTGAGATCGAGCAGCGCCTGCAGGAGACGATCGAGCGTCGCGGGCGCGCCGAGCAGGCGCTGTCGCAGCGCAGCGAGCGTCACGACGTGCTCTCCAAGCGTGTCTATGAGGGACGCTCCGCCCACGAGCGTCTCGGCCTGCGCGGCGAGCAGGTTGATGCCGCGGCGCAGGCGCTCGCGCGGCGGATCGAGCGTGTGCAGCGCGAGCTCGACGAGTTGGGCGGCGCAGACGCGCTCCCCGGCGATACAGAGGACGCGCGCGCCGACGACGGAGCACAGCGGATCGCGGCGCTGGAGGCCGAGCTCGCCGAGCTGGCAGGGCGGCGCGAGCGCGAGATCTCCTCGGAGATCGCCGACCTCGAAAGCGAGCTCTCACAGCAGCGCGCATTGGTGGGGCGCGCCGACGAGCAGATCGCATCGGCGCGTGCCGCGCGCGAGCGCGCCGACAGCGAGCTGTCCGATGCGCGAGAGCGCCTGACACAGGCCGAGCGCGCCCTGCAGGACGCCCGCCGCGAGGCCGCGCGCGTCGGCGCTGAGCTGGCCGCCGCAAACCAGTTTCTGCGCGGCCACGCGGGCCTGGGAGGCGCCGACGGGGACGCCGGCCCGCGTTCGCTCAGCGAGCATCTGCGCGTCGGCGAAGGCTATGAGCTGGCGCTCGCCGCGGCGCTCGGCGGACGGCTGGATGCGGCGCTGGTCGACGACGTGGCCGGCGCGGAGTCGCTGCTCGATCGTGCCGGCCCAGACGGAGGGACGGCGCTGCTCGCCGGCGCGCAAGCGCATGCAGGCCCGGCCGAGGGCGCAGCCCCGCAGGCGCCCGCGCCCAGGGCACAGCGGCTGGTGGACCTCGTCAGCGGCCCATCTGACGTGCTCGAGCTGGCCGGTCGCCTGCTCGCCGACGCGTGGGTCGTCGAGCGTCTGGAGGACCTGCCGAGGGACTTCGCGGGAGTCGGCGTGACGCGTGGGGGTCGCGTGTGGTTCGCGGGCTGGGGCGAGGTGCGCCAGCTGAGCGAGGGCGGCACCGAGCGCGTGCTCGCGCGACGCAACGAGCGCGACCGGCTGATCGTCTCGGTCGAGCAGGTCGCGCAGGGCGAGCAGGGCGCGAAGGCTTCCTGCGACACGGCATTGGACCAGCTGCGCGGGCTGGAAGAGGCGCGCCGCGAGGCCGACGCGGCGCTGCGCGAGCGCCAGCGCGAGCAGACCGAGGCCGCCGAGGCTGTGCGCCGCAGCGAGTGGTTGATCGAGCAGCGCCGCGCCGCTCCCGCACAGGGTCCGATGGCCGTGCGCAAAGCGGAGCTCGAGGGCGCGCTGGCCTCCGAGCGCCGCGAGGCCGAGCGCTTGCAGCGAGAGCGCGAGCAGCGCCGTACGCTCGTCGCCCGCCTGCGAGCGCAGCTGGCAGCCGACAACGAGCTGGTCCCGCGCGCCGAGCGCCTGAAGGCGGTCATCGCAGCTGCCGCCGGGGCGGTGCAGGCATTCGTTTCAGAGCTGGAGCAGCAGCTGGCGGCAGACCGCCTCGCGGGGGAGGAGATGGCCGGCGAGCTGCGCCGCTGTGCTGCAGCGGAGGCCGAGATCCAGGCGGCGCTGCGCAGCGCCGGCGAGGCCGTGACGGGCACCGAGGTGGCCGCGCAGCGCCTGCGCGACCAGACCGGAGAGGCAGAGCTCGAGCTGAAGACCGTCGCCGAGCGCCTCGGCCTGAATGAGACCGAGGGCGAGCGCCCGCAAGAGGACCAGTCAGCGGTGCAACCGCTGGGCGAGCAGGAGATCGCCGCCCTGCGCACGCGCGTCGAGCGGCTGACGCGCCGGCGCGAGCAACTGGGACCGGTCAACCCGCTCGCGCAGGAGGAGTACGCCGAGGCCGTTGAGCACGTCGAGGAGATGGAGGGCCGGCGCGCGGACCTGGAGACCGCCCTGCGCGAGCTGCGCTCGGTGATCCGCGACACCGACAAACAGATCCAGGAGACCTTCCAGGAGACCTTCGACGCGGCGGCGCGCAACTTCGAGGAGCTCGCAGGCGACGTGTTCCCCGGCGGATCCGGTCGCCTGAAGCTGGTCCGCGAAGAGCAGCCGGCGCGCGGCGTGCTCGGTGGCCAGCCGCTGCACGAGAGCAAATCGGCGGCCGCCGGCGTGCTGGGCGAGAGCGCCGCGGCGCAGCAGCCAGGGGACCCCGAAGCAGCCGAGGCCGCAGCCGAGCAGGAGGCCGAGCTGGAGGAGCGCCGCGAGGAGGATCTACTGGGCGTGGAGATCGAGATCACGCCGGCGGGCAAGTCGAGCAAGCGCCTGTCGCTGCTCTCAGGCGGCGAGAAGTCGATGACCGCGCTGGCGTTCCTGTTCGCGGTGTTTCTGGCGCGACCGTGCCCCTTCTACATCCTCGACGAGGTCGAGGCGGCGCTGGACGACCTGAACCTCGATCGCTTCCTGGCGCTGCTGCGCCGCTACTCCGACCGCGCGCAGTTCATCGTGATCACCCACCAGAAGCGCACGATGGAGGCCGCCGACTGGCTGTTCGGGGTGTCGATGGGCGGCGACGGGGTTTCCAAGGTGCTCTCGCGCCGCCTGCCCGCCGAGCAGGCCGAGATGCCCGAGGTGGCAGAGGTCGCCTGATATCTTCGCGCCCCCGTGGCGCGCGACTGGAGCGATCTGTTCATCGTCGGAGAGCAGGACGCCGCGGGCGCGCCCGACGGCGCCGAGCCTGGGTACGCCGGCGGCGAAGCCGAGCCAGGCACAGAGGGTCGCAAACGCGGAGGGCTGTTCAGGCGTCTGCGCGAGAGCATGGCGAAGACCCGCCAGGCCCTGGGATCGGAGATCCAGGCGACACTGTTCGGTGTGCTCGACGAGCACACCTGGGAACGCCTGGAGGAGGCGCTGATCATGGCCGACGTCGGCGCGCGCACAACGGCGTCGGTCGTGGCGACGCTGGAGAGCGAAGCGACGGAGGGCAAGCTGGAGGGCGGGGAGGCGCTCAGCGAGCGGCTGATCGAGCTGCTTGCACGCGCGACGCAGGTCGGCGACGGGCGCATCGACATCCGCGAGCACCCGACGGTGATCATGGCAGTGGGCGTCAACGGCACGGGCAAGACGACGACGATCGGCAAGCTCGCGTGGCATCTGCGCCACGAGCTCGGGCGCACCGTCCTGCTCGGCGCTGCCGACACCTTCCGCGCTGCCGCGAGCGAGCAGCTCGAAGGTTGGGCACAGCGCGCCGAATGCGAGATCGTTACGGGTGCGCCCGGATCGGACCCCGGCGCGGTGGCCTTCGAGGCGATCACACAGGCGCGCGCGAAGGACGTCGACGTGGTGATCATCGACACGGCCGGGCGCCTGCACACGCAGGACGACCTGATGGGCGAGCTGTCGAAGGTGCGCCGCGTGATCGCACGCCAGCTCGACGGCGCGCCGCACGAGACGCTGCTGACGATCGACGCGACGACGGGGCAGAACGGGCTGCGCCAGGCGCAGATGTTCGCGCAGGCGGCGCAGGTCAGCGGCGTCGTGCTGACAAAGCTGGACGGAACCGCGCGCGGCGGGATCGCGCTGGCGATCGCGCGCGAGCTGGACATGCCGGTCAAGCTGATCGGCGTCGGTGAGTCCGTTGAGGACCTGCGCCCGTTTGACTCAGAGGACTTCGCGCGCGCGCTCATCGCGCAGTGAACGCGCCCTTCGCGGGCGACGGAGGGATAACCTGAACATATGGACGTATGGGTCATCTGGCTTGTCGCAGCGTGCGTCCTCGGGATCGGCGAGATGCATCAGGGCGGCTTCTACCTGGCGCCGTTCGCCGCGGGCGCCGCGCTGGCGGCGATCGTCGGCGTGGTCGGCGGCGGCGCATTGCTGTCGGCGATCGTCTTCCTCGCGGCGTCGGGGTTGGCGTTCACCACGCTGCGCCCCGTCGCACAGCGCCATCGGCGACTGCCGCCCTCGATTCGCACGGGCGCCGCCGCGCTCGTCGGCAAGCCGGCGATCGTGCTCGAGCGGATCGCCAACGAGGAGGGCGTAGGCTGCGTGAAGATCGACGGTGGCGAGGTGTGGACGGCACGCAGCTATGACGAACACGAGGTGATCCCCGCCGGCGAGCGGGTGGAGGTTGTCGAGATAAGGGGCGCCACGGCGCTCGTGATGCACTAGAAAGGACGTCGCATCATGGTCGCTCTCATCGTCATCATCGTCGTCGTCGTGTTCGCGCTGATCGTCGCCGCGCGCACGATCCGCGTGATTCCCCAGGCGCGAGCCGGAGTCGTCGAGCGACTCGGCCGCTACAGCCGCACACTCGAGCCCGGCCTGACGATCGTCACGCCGTTCATCGACCGCGTCAAGCCGCTGGTCGACCTGCGCGAGCAGGTCGTCAACTTCAGCCCGCAGTCGGTGATCACCGAAGACAACGTCGTCGTCGGCATCGAGACGGTGCTCTACTTCACGATCACCGATCCCCGCTCGGCGACGTATGAAATCGCCAATCCGCTGCAGGCGATCGAGCAGTTGACCGTGACCACGCTGCGCAACGTCATCGGCGGTCTCAGCCTGGAGGCCACGCTGACCGCCCGTGAGAACGTCAACACCGAGCTGCGCGTCGTGCTCGACGAGGCGACCGGCAAGTGGGGCATCAGGATCAACCGCGTGGAGATCAAGTCGGTCGACCCGCCGCCGGACATCCGCAGCGCGATGGAGAAGCAGATGCGCGCTGAGCGAGACCGGCGCGCGGCGATCCTCACCGCCGAAGGCGAGAAGCAGTCGCAGATCCTCACCGCCGAGGGTGCCAAGCAGGCCGCGGTGCTGACCGCCGAAGGCGCCCAGCAGGCCGCGGTGCTCGACGCCGAGGGTGAGCGTCAGGCGGCGATCCTGCGGGCCGAGGGCGAAGCCAAGGCGATCGACACGGTCTTCTCGGCGATCCACGAGGGCAAGCCCGACCGGGAGCTGCTCAGCTACGAATACCTGCAGATGCTGCCGCAGCTCGCCGAAGGCGACTCCAACAAGGTGTTCGTCGTGCCGTCGGAGTTCGCGCAGGCCTTCGCCGGTATCGGCGAGGCGCTGTCCGGGCGCGCCGGCAAGCCCGACGGGAACGCTCCTCGCGTGGCGCCACCGCGGCCCGAGCCGCCCGCCGCAGGCTGACCGCACGCGATGTTCGACTCGCTCGCGGAGAAGTTGCAGGAGACGCTCACCGATGTGCGCAATCGCGGCACGCTGACCGAGCAGGACATCGACGCCGCGATGCGTGAGATCCGCCTCGCGCTGCTGGAGGCCGACGTCAACTTCAAGGTCGTTCGCCAGTTCACGGCCGAGCTGAAGCAACGTTGTCTCGGCGCTGACGTGATCGGCGGCCTGAACCCCGGCCAGCAGGTGATCAAGATCGTCGGCGAGCAGCTGACCGAGCTGATGGGCGGCGCGTCGGCCGGGCTGAGCTTCTCGCCGAAACCGCCCACGGTGATCCTGATGGCGGGCCTGCAGGGCTCGGGCAAGACGACCGCGACGGCCAAGCTCGCGCGCTACCTGCGCGAGGAGCACTCCTCCACGGTGGCGGTCGCCGCCTGTGACGTGTATCGCCCGGCCGCCGTCGAGCAGCTCGTGAAGGTCGCCGAGCAGGCCGGCGCCGAGGCCTACGAGCAGGGGACCGACCGCGACCCTGTGGAGATCGCGCAGTGGGCGTTGCAGCGCGCACGCGAAGACGGCAAGGACGTGCTGATCGTCGACACGAGCGGCCGTCTGCACGTCGACAAGGAGCTGATGGACGAGCTCGTGCGCATCCGTGACGCGGTCAAACCCCACAGCGTGCTGCTCGTCGTCGACGCGATGACCGGTCAGGACGCAGTCAACGTCGCAGAGCAGTTCGCCGAGGCCGTCAAGTTCGACGGCGTCGTGATGAGCAAGCTCGACGGCGACGCGCGCGGCGGTGCTGCGCTGTCTGTGAAGGCCGTCACCGGCAAGCCGATCCTGTTCGCATCGACCGGCGAGAAGCTCGAGCAGTTCGAGCGCTTCCATCCCGATCGCATGGCTCAGCGGATTCTCGGCATGGGCGACGTGATGAGCCTGATCGAGACGGCCGAGCGCCAGTTCGACGAGGACGACGCGCGCGAGCTCGAGCGCAAGCTGCGCCGCAACGAGTTCGACCTCAACGACTTCCTCGACCAGATGAAAGCCGTTCGCAAAATGGGTCCGCTGACGAACGTGCTGGGGATGATTCCCGGGCTGGCGGGAGCGCAGCTGAAAAACATGAAGGTCGACGAGCGCGAGCTCGACCGCATCCAGGCGATCATCCTCTCGATGACCCCCGACGAGCGCCGGCGACCGGAGCTGATCAAGGGCTCGCGGCGGCTGCGCATCGCACGCGGCTCGGGCACCAACGTGCAGGCGGTCAGCCGCCTGATCAAGCAGTTCGGCCAGACGCGCAAGATCATGCGCCAGGTCGGCCGCGGCAAGATGCCGGACATCGGCGCGCTG